>NZ_JAMBOQ010000001.1 GCF_023715685.1 Priestia aryabhattai | reverse complement strand
CGGTCGTAGGTTCGAGTCCTACCTGTGGAGCCATATGGAGAAGTACTCAAGTGGCTGAAGAGGCGCCCCTGCTAAGGGTGTAGGTCGTGTAAGCGGCGCGAGGGTTCAAATCCCTCCTTCTCCGCCAGTCGTTTTAAATTAAATACGGCCCGTTGGTCAAGCGGTTAAGACACCGCCCTTTCACGGCGGTAACACGGGTTCGAATCCCGTACGGGTCATCTTAAAAAGGTTTGCATATATGCAAACCTTTTTTTATTTGCGCTTTTTTAAAGATTAAGTAAATAGAAATAATAATTAGGAATAATTACCATGAATTTTCAGAATAAAAAGTAAGTTTTAAGCAGGATTTTTCCTATGTCATATGGAATTATTCATAAGGTATGAAGAGTATGGGGCAAAGAGTAATTTTAAAGAACATTTATTCTATTATATTTGTAGAAAATGTTTATGTTTTTACTGTAAAAGGGAATGAGAGGTAAGAAGCGTATATTATGTTTGAAGTTAAAGGGGTGGCAAAAGTGAATCTAGCGGTTCAGCCTACTGAATTTGATGTTCATTTATATCACGAAGGAAACTTATTTCGCAGTTACTCTATTTTCGGTGCGCATCAGGTAACGGTAGAAGGAATTAAAGGCGTACGATTTTGCGTGTGGGCACCTCATGCAAAGGGTGTAAGCGTTGTAGGTGATTTTAATAAATGGAACGGTTTTCAGCATTCAATGGTTAAAGTTAATGAAGAAGGTATTTGGATGACATTTATCCCTGAATTAGAACAAGGGATTATTTATAAATATGAAATCATCACACAAAGCAATCAGAAAAAATTAAAAGCAGATCCATACGCTTTCTTCAGTGAAGTGCGTCCAAACACTGCATCCATTGTTTACTCATTGGATGGGTACAAATGGAACGACCAATATTGGCGTAGAAAGAAAAAACAGCAAAATATATATGAAAGACCACTGTGTATTTACGAGCTGCATGCAGGGTCTTGGAGGACTCATGAAGATGGCAGCCTTTATACATACAGTGAATTAGCACAGGAGCTTATTCCTTATATTGCTGAACAAGGTTTTACACACATTGAGTTATTACCAGTCATTGAGCATCCGCTCGACCGATCCTGGGGATATCAAGGAACTGGATACTATTCTGCTACAAGTCGATATGGTACGCCTAAAGAGTTGATGAACTTTATAGATGAGTGTCATCAAAATAGCATAGGGGTTATTTTAGACTGGGTACCCGGGCATTTTTGTAAGGATGAACATGGTCTGTATATGTTCGATGGAGAACCTACTTATGAATACAAAAAAGAACCGGATCGTGAAAACTACGTTTGGGGAACAGCTAATTTCGATTTAGGAAAGCCTGAAGTACAAAGTTTTCTCATTTCGAACGCTTTATTTTGGTTGGAGTACTTCCATATAGATGGATTTCGAGTAGATGCTGTAGCTAATATGCTTTATTGGCAAAATTCTTCTGGAAAAGCAGTGAATGATGGAGCTGTCAGCTTCTTAAAAAAGTTAAATGAAGCTGTTTTTAAATCTGATGAAACTATATTAATGATGGCAGAAGATTCAACGGATTGGCCCCTTGTTACAGCACCTACATATGAGGGCGGTTTAGGCTTTAATTATAAGTGGAACATGGGATGGATGAATGACGTTTTAACATACATGGAAGCAGGCGTAGAAAGACGTCCCTATCTTCACGATAAAATGACGTTCTCACTAATGTATGCGTTTAACGAAAACTTTATTTTGCCGCTTTCCCATGATGAAGTTGTACATGGAAAAAAATCATTACTTAATAAGATGCCAGGTGATTACTGGCGCAAGTTTGCACAGCTTCGACTGCTATATGGATACTTCTTTACACATCCTGGAAAAAAGCTTTTATTTATGGGCGGAGAGTTTGGTCAATTTGACGAGTGGAAAGATTTAGAGGAGTTGGATTGGATGCTTTATGACTTTGACATGCATCGCAATCTTAACGGATATATGAAGGACCTAATCAAGATCTATAAGAGAAGCAAGTCTTTATATGAATTAGATCATAATCCAGATGGGTTTGAATGGATTGATGTTAACAACCATCATCAACAAATTTTCTCCTTTATTCGTAAGTCGAAAGAAAATCAAGAGATCTTTATAGTTGTTAGCAATTTTTCTGAGCACCCATATCATTCTTACAAAGTTGGAGTTCCAGTTGAGACAGAGTACATTGAAGTTATTAACAGTGATGACGAAGTGTACGGCGGTTCAGGCATTGTAAATAAAAAGGCATTAAAATCAGTGGATGAATCGTTTCACGGTCAACCTTTTTGCATTGAAATGAATATTCCGCCGTTTGGCATTAGTATACTACGAGCAAAGAGAAAACGAGGGGAGAGAAAACAACATGTTAAAAAAGAAATGCGTAGCGATGTTATTGGCAGGAGGAAAAGGTAGTCGGCTAAGTTCACTTACAAAAAATCTAGCAAAGCCAGCTGTACCATTTGGTGGAAAGTATCGAATTATTGATTTTGCTTTAAGTAATTGTACAAATTCGGGTATTGAAACAGTAGGTGTATTAACACAATATCAACCGCTAGTTCTCAATTCATACATTGGAATTGGAAGCGCTTGGGATTTGGACCGACGGAATGGTGGCGTCACGGTATTGCCTCCATATGCGGAGTCAGATGGAGTAAAGTGGTATAAAGGCACGGCTAGTGCTATTTATGAAAATTTAAACTATTTGACACAATATGATCCTGAGTACGTACTAATTCTATCAGGTGATCACATTTATAAAATGAACTATGAAAATATGCTTGATTATCATATAAACAAAGAAGCAGATGTAACGATTTCTGTTATTGAAGTACCTTGGGAAGAAGCGAGCCGTTTTGGTATTTTAAATACAAATAGTGATCTAGACGTAATGGAATTCGACGAAAAACCACAGCGTCCTAAAAATAATCTAGCTTCTATGGGGATTTATATTTTTAAATGGAGTATTTTAAAAGAATATTTAGAAATGGATGCACGCAACCCATACTCAAGCCATGATTTTGGTAAAGATGTTATTCCGCTTTTACTAGATGAAAAGAAAAAGCTAATTGCATACCCATTCCAAGGTTATTGGAAAGATGTAGGAACTGTAAAAAGCTTATGGGAAGCGAATATGGATTTATTGTGTGATAAAGACGAGCTTAATTTATTTGACTCTTCATGGAAAGTTTACTCTGTTAACCCTAATCAGCCTCCTCAATATATCGCGCCAAACGCCTGCGTGGTGGAGTCATTAGTAAATGAAGGGTGTGTTGTTGAAGGAAACGTAGAGCAGTCCGTGTTATTTCCAGGTGTACAAATCGGCTCAGGTTCCGAAGTTAAGAAAACGGTTGTCATGCCTACTGCAAAGATAGGTTCTAACGTATACATTGAAAACGCGATTGTTCCATCGGACATTGAAGTTCCAGACGGTACTATTATTCGACCGACCAAAGGAAGCGAAGAAGTAATTCTTGTTACTCAAGAATTGATTGACTCAGTTGCTAAATGCATTTAACGAACAGAGAGGATGAACGACATTGAATAATCAAATGCTTGGTATTATTGATGCTTGTACAAACACGACAGCGCTGCAGCCTTTAACCTTTTATAGGTCGATTGCTGCGATTCCTTTTGCAGGGCGCTATAGATTAATCGATTTTATGCTCTCTAATATGGTGAACTCTGGAATTTCGAGTGTTGCCATTTTTCCTCGTGATCGCTATCGCGCATTGATGGATCATATAGGTTCAGGTAAAGAATGGGATTTAGATCGGAAGCGAGATGGATTGTTTATCTTTCCTCCTATGACAAGTGATTTACACTTAGAAAGTCCATCACTATTCACGCAGTTCCGTTATCATATTGATTATTTCTTAAGAAGTAAGCAGGAATACGTATTAATTGCCAATAGTTATACAATATGTACAGTTGATTTTGAGCACGTACTGCAACGTCATATTGCTTCAAATGCAGATATTACTGAAATAAAGCAGGGTGATAAATCGCTTAATATGTATATTATTAATAAATCTATTCTTGTTAATATTTTGCAAAATGAATCGCATGATTTTTATACGATTAAAGAACTGGTTCGATATATGGCACAATCTCATCATGTAGAAAAGTATGAGCACCATGGATATACGGCTGAAATTTCTAGCTTAGATGCCTACTATAAAACAAGTATGGAGATTTTATCTCCAGATGTTTGGAAGCAGTTATTTATCAACGAACGTCCTGTTTTCACTAAAGTAAAAGACGAACCGCCTACTCGTTACGCAAAAAAAGCGGTTGTGAAAAACTCAATGATCGCAAACGGATGCGTGATTGAAGGGCATGTGGAAAATAGTATTATCTTCCGAGGTGTCAAAATTGGAAAAGGTACGGTCGTTAAGAATAGCATTGTGATGCAAAAAGGCATTATTTTAGAAAATAGTGTATTAGAAAATGTTGTTTTAGACAAAGATGTGAAAATAGGAAGTAATGAAACGTTGCTAGGTGAGTCAGGATTACCTAGAGTCATTGCTAAAGGAACAACTCAAGGAGCGTTGATGAAGTCGTGAATGTATTATTTGCTGTATCAGAATGTGTACCTTTTATTAAAACAGGAGGATTAGCAGACGTAGCTGGTGCTCTGCCTAAAGAATTAAAAAAGTTAGGAACGAACGTATGTGTAGTCATGCCAAAGTACGGAACGATTCCTCAACATTATCAAGATGAAATGGTTCTTGAAAAAGTTATTCATGTGCAGGTTGGATGGAGAAGACAATACTGCGGAATTGAATCGTTAACGATGGATGGCGTTAAATATATTTTCATTGATAATGAATATTATTTTAAAAGAGATAGCTTATATGGGCACTACGATGACGCTGAACGATTTGCTTTTTTCAGCAGAGCTGTGCTTGAAGCTATCCCATTTTTAGAGAATGAGCCTGATATTATTCATTGTCATGACTGGCATACGGCTATGATTCCATTTTTACTTCGTGCTAATTATGATATGTATGATCATATTCAGACGGTCTTTACGATTCATAACTTGCAATTCCAAGGAATCTTCCCTAAGAGCAATTTGTATGAGTTATTAAATTTAAATGAATATTATTTTACTACAAGCCAGCTCGAGTTTTACGGAAATATTAATTTTATGAAAGCTGCTCTTGTATCAGCTGATAAAATTACCACAGTAAGTCCTACATATCGAGATGAAATTCAAATGCCATATTACGGAGAAAGTTTAGACGGATTATTGCGTCAACGAAATCAAGATTTAATTGGGATTGTAAATGGAATCGATGAAGAGGCTTACAGCCCAGACGCAGATCAGCTTATATCTTACCCTTATTCGGCAGAAGAGATTAAAGGAAAATATAAAAATAAAAAAGAGCTACAGCGCTATCTTGAATTAGAAGAAAATGAGGATGTTCCAATTATTTCGATGGTTACAAGGTTAACTCAGCAGAAGGGATTGGATTTAGTTAAGCGCGTTTTCCATGAGACGGTTAACTTAGGAGCCCAAATTGTCATTTTAGGAACTGGAGAACACGAGTTTGAGCAGTTTTTCCGTGAGATGGAAGATACGTATCCAGAACAAGTAAAAGCAATTATTGGTTTTAATGAGGAATTGGCTCATAAAGTTTATGCCGGTACGGATTTATTTTTAATGCCTTCTCGTTTTGAGCCTTGCGGACTGGGACAGTTAATAGCCTTAAAATATGGAACCATTCCAGTGGTACGTGAAACGGGCGGCCTGAATGATACGGTCAAAGCTTATAATGAATATAGCGGAGAGGGCAATGGCTTCTCTTTTAAGAATTATAATGCTCATGACATGCTTCATACGTTAGAAAGAGCTGTTTCATTTTATCACCAGAAAGATGTATGGAAAAAATTAATGATGGATGCTATGAGTCAGGATTATAGCTGGGGGCAATCAGCATTTAAATATAATCAATTGTATTCAAATTTGACATCTACTCCATCGTGAAAGGGTGAGCAGATTGTTCTCTGATAAAAAAAGCTTTCAAGAGACTTTTTTAAAAAAGCTGGAAATGACATATGGAAAGAGCTTTAAAGAATCTACTGTTCAAGATCACTATCATACATTAGGAAATATGGTGCGAGAGTATATTAGCAGCGATTGGATTTCAACTAATGAAATTCATCGGTCTTCACATACAAAGCAAGTGTATTATCTGTCTATCGAATTTTTATTAGGCAGACTATTGGGTCAAAATCTGTTGAACTTAGGAATTCGAGAAGTGGTAAAAGAAGGATTAAGTGAACTGAATATTTCACTTGAAAATATTGAGGAAATAGAAGTAGACGCAGGATTAGGAAACGGCGGGTTAGGCAGGCTAGCTGCTTGTTTTTTAGATTCTCTTGCTTCACTTAATCTTCCTGGCCACGGTTATGGCATTCGCTATAAACATGGTTTGTTTGATCAAAAGATTGTAAACGGCTTTCAAATTGAGCTCCCAGAACAGTGGTTAAGGCACGGGAATTCATGGGAGGTACGCAAATTAGATCAAGCCATAGAAGTGAACTTTTGGGGCGAAGTCGAAATGGTACAGGAAGACGGAAAATTCTCTTTTCGTCATGTAAAAGGAGAACCCGTCTCCGCTGTTCCTTATGATATCCCGGTTATCGGGTATGAAACAGATACAGTGAATACACTTCGCCTTTGGAATGCGGAGCCTTCATCATTTCCAGTACATAAAGATGTGATGGAGTATAAGCGTCAAACAGAGGCTGTATCAGAATTTTTATATCCGGATGATACACACGAAGATGGCAAAATATTAAGATTGAAACAGCAATATTTTCTTGTGTCAGCTAGCTTACAAAGTATTATCAGAGCGCATCGAAATACCTATCAAACACTTACAAACTTTCACGAAAAAGTAGCCATTCATATTAATGATACGCATCCTGTACTTGCGATTCCTGAGCTAATGAGAATTTTACTAGATGAAGAAAAAATGGAATGGGAAGATGCATGGCATATTACATCCAATACCATATCATACACAAATCATACGACTCTTTCTGAAGCTCTTGAGAAATGGCCTATTGATTTATTTCAACCTTTGCTCCCACGTGTATATATGATTATTGAAGAAATTAATGAACGCTTTTGCAAAGAATTATGGGAAGCATATCCGGGAGACTGGCAGCGGATTGAAAATATGGCTATTTTAGCGCACGGGTTGGTAAAGATGGCTCATTTAGCGATTGTGGGAAGCTATAAAGTAAACGGCGTGGCAAAAATTCATACTGATATTTTAAAAGAACGAGAAATGAAAGATTTCTATCAGTTTTATCCTGCTAAATTTAACAATAAAACGAATGGAATTACCCACCGGCGTTGGTTATTAAAAGCTAACCCGCAGCTTTCCTCCCTTATTACCGAGGTGATAGGAGATAAATGGATTAAACAGCCGCATTCTCTTATAAAGCTCCAAGAGTATGTGGAGGATCCAAGCTTTTTACAAGGACTAAGAACAGTAAAACAGCAGCGTAAAAAGCTGCTTGCCGATATTATTCAAGAGCAAACAGGAATTAAAATAGATTCAAATTCTATTTTTGATGTACAGGTTAAAAGGCTTCATGCTTATAAAAGGCAGCTTTTAAATGTACTGCACATTATGTATTTGTACAATCGATTAAAAGAAGACCCTAATTTTCAAATCGTTCCTCGTACATTTATTTTTGGTGCGAAAGCTTCTCCCGGCTATTATTATGCAAAAAAAGTCATAAAGTTAATTAATTCTGTAGCTGATGTTGTCAATCATGATCCACAAACATCACCGTTTTTAAAAGTCGTTTTTTTAGAAAACTACCGAGTGTCGCTTGCTGAGTATATCTTTCCAGCAGCCGATGTCAGTGAACAGATTTCAACCGCCAGCAAAGAAGCTTCAGGAACGGGAAATATGAAATTCATGATGAACGGAGCGTTAACTCTTGGTACCATGGATGGAGCAAATATCGAAATTAGCGAGGCAGTAGGAAAAGATAATGTCTTTATTTTTGGATTAAAAGCCGAAGAAGTGCTGAGCTATCAGCAAAATGGAGGATACCGTGCCTATGATTATTATCATCATGATAAGCGGATTCGACAAGTGCTCGAGCAGCTTACGAACGGTTTCTTACCTGACACATATGACTTATTCGAGCCTATATATGATTCATTATTAATGCAAAATGATGAATACTATGTACTTCGTGACTTTGACTCATACGTTACGGCACAGCAAAAAGTAAACGAAGCTTATAGAAACGAAAATAAATGGCTTCAAATGAGTGCGACGAACATTGCCCATTCCGGCTTTTTTTCTAGTGATCGAACGATTGAGGAATATGCATCTGATATTTGGGGAATTCGCTCCACTAAAAATTTATTAAATCAATAAATATAAAAGGTGTAGTCTTTGGCTACACCTTTTATATTTTACCGGTTGTCACCGTTTAAGAAATCACCTAAAGAGCCAAGGATACTGCCTTCACCTTTACCTCCCGTTGGTGAAACTGCACTTGATAAAATGCGATCGGCTAGTCGGCTAAAAGGAAGAGATTGAATCCAAACTGTTCCTGGTCCTGACAGAGTAGCAAAAAACATGCCTTCTCCTCCAAACAGAGCGGTTTTAATTTTCCCTACATATTCGATGTTGTAGTTTACATCATGGGTCATGGCCACTAAACATCCAGTATCCACACGAAGACGTTCGCCCGGTTGCAGCTGCCTCTTATGAATGGCACCGCCTGCGTGTAAAAATGCCAGGCCGTCACCTTCTAATTTTTGCATAATAAAGCCTTCACCGCCAAAGAAGCCCGTTCCTAGTTTTTTTTGAAAATCAATGCCAACGGATACGCCTTTGGCAGCGCATAAAAAAGAGCTTTTTTGACAAATGATTTTATGATTCAACTGCTCTAAATCAACAGGAATAATCTTACCTGGAAAAGGTGAAGCGAAAGATACCTTTCGTTTGTGATATCCGTTATTTGTATATACCGTCATGAATAAACTTTCACCAGTTAATACGCGTTTCCCAGCTCCTTTTAGTTTATTAAAAAGCCCGCTGCTGTTGGAGGAAGAACCATCACCAAAAATGGTTTCCATTTCAATATCATCTTCCATCATCATCATTCCTCCAGCTTCTGCTATAACGCTTTCTGAAGGATCTAATTCAATTTCAACAAACTGCATGTCATCTCCATACAGTTTATAATCAATTTCATGTGCATTCATATTTTCACCTCATTATTAATTCTAATCTCCTACTTATTCGATGTCATCTCCTATAGCTCCTACTAAAAATAGAAAAAAGGAGTAGTATGAAGAACTACTCCTTTTCAGTGTATGGATCTTTCTCATAGGCCGGTAAATCTCCAAATATGGTCATCGTACCTTCTTCATCCAGTGCATTTTCATATCGCTCATGCTCTTTTGAAGGGTAAACAGGAAGAGGCTGTCCATATAAATCAGTAGCGGCAAAGTTTTCATAATCTTCAACGTACCCAATAGCTTCATCTGCTTCAATATAGGTTTCACTATAGTTAGACGTATCTTCTATAAAATCAGAAGGAGATTCAGACGTCCCGTAACGCGCAACGTCTTGCCAAGAATCTTCTGCGTCATATCCTGTCGTTTCGGTATCATCATAGTCGTATTGGCCAAATGGGTGGTGGAGAACATTTTCTTCAACAGGTCTGTGCGTGGGAATATCCTGTGATGGACTATGTTCTCTACAGTATAAAGTAGTTGGTACAGCCTGAAGTCTTTCAAACGAGATATCTGCTCCACATACTTTGCATGTCCCATACGTGTTGTGAGCGATTGCCTGAAGTGCTTCTTCTATTTCATGTAGCTCTTGTTTTGCATGTTCATTTAGTGCAAGGTCTTTTTCACGCTCGTATGTTTCCGTCGCTGTATCACCAGGGTGGTTATCATAACTTGAAAGTTCTCCTACAGCATCGTGAGCGTCGCTTCGTGTTAGACCAAAATGATCATTTTGGTCAAAGTGCGATTGAATATCAGCCTGCTGCTGCTGTAAATTTTGTTTTAACTGACTGATTTCTTGTTTTGAAAGTGTCATGAAGCTCCCCCTTAAAAATTTATTGTGCTTTTGTAGTATGTGTTAAAAATTCAAAAAAACACGATTCATATTAGGAGTATTTGGGGTATCCATGAAGCTAAGAGAGAAAAGGATTGGAAAATTAAAGAAAGTTAAAGGTTGTACAAAGGGGTATGATAAAAACAACGTTATCGAGGTCTAAGGAGTACTGAATAGATCATAAAGATTTTTGGTTCATTTAATGAAAAGGCATAATTTAGACAAGCGAAATTAATTTTTTCTCGTGAATCACGATGCTAGATTTTTTTGAACTGAAAGTTTATAATAAGTTAGTTACAGACTTAAGAAAAAAAGATGAACGGGGGGACGTAGTGTGATTGCAACGACCGAACAGTTAGTACAAGAATACATTAAAGATGCGATTGAGTGTGCAAAAAATGAAAATCAGCCAAAATTGGTCAGTTTAGTGAAAAAAGTAAGACCTATTGACCCCCTTATTTTTTATGCGAACGGACATGACCAGTTTTATAAAGAACGCTTTTTTTGGAAAGATCCCAACAGTTATTATACATTTGTTGGATTAGGATATGCGCATACTATTTGCACCAATACGGCAAAAGAACGTTATTTCCACATTGAAAACGAATGGAAGCGCTTTATAAAAGAAGACTTTTATAAAAATAACCAAATTTTCCCTGATGGGACAGGTCCTCTTTTATTTGGAGGATTTTCATTTGACCCAAATCAGTATCGAGAAAACTATTGGAGTGATTTCCTGAGTTCAAAATTTATGATTCCAACTGTGTTATATACGCAGGTAGACAAAGAAGCATATCTTACCGTTAATATGATGATTAAAGGACAAGATTCTGTAAAAGAACGCATCAATTATTTTGAAGAGATCCAAAAACTTGTTCTTTGTGAAGAGTACGACGGGGAGTCTCATATTTCACCTTTGTTATTGGAAAAAGAGGAAATTGGGGTAGAGAAATTTAAAGGAAATGTTGAAAGAGCTACTACGTTAATTAAGCAACAGGCTATAGAGAAAGTGGTTCTTGCTCGGCAATTAAAAGTAAAATTTAATGAAGATATTTCTACTGAATACGTGCTTCAGCGTCTGTTAAAGGAACAGCCAACTAGCTACACATATATTTTAGAGGGAGAGCATCAGCATTTTATCGGCGCTTCCCCAGAGAGACTAGTGCAAAAACAAGGAGATTATGTGTTTTCCACTTGTTTAGCGGGCTCGATTCCAAGAGGAAAGACAAGGCAGGAAGATTATGAACTAGGTGAGGAATTGCTTCAAGATCCTAAGAACTTAATTGAGCACGATGTTGTTGTTCATATGATTAAAGAAGCGATGAATTCTTATTGTTATGAAGTAGAAATTCCAAGTAAGCCAAGTTTATATAAAACAAAGCATATTCAACATTTATATACACCTGTTAAAGGGCGTATAAAGGAAGATGTGACGCTATTTTCATTTATTCAAAAGCTCCATCCAACACCAGCGCTAGGAGGATATCCTCAACGGGAGGCCCTGCCTATTATTCGAAAACTAGAGTCCTTTGACCGAGGGTGGTATGCAGCTCCTTTAGGATGGATGGATATCAACGGAAACGGTGAATTTATAGTAGGAATCCGCTCCGCTGTTATTCAACAAAAAGAAGCAGTTTTATTTGCGGGCTGTGGAATTGTAGCAGATTCTACGCCTGAAAGTGAATATGAAGAAACAAGAATTAAATTCAACCCGATGCTTTCAGCTTTAGGAGGGATTATGCGTGGAACACATTAAGTCATTAACAACGTATATTGCGTCATTCGTGGATGAATTAGTAGAAGCAAATGTTGAAGAAGTAGTGGTCAGTCCAGGGTCACGGTCAACACCTATTGCGATGCTTATGGCTGAGCACCCTGATATTCATGTGCACTTAAACATTGATGAACGGTCCGCGGGCTTTTTTGCTCTAGGAATAGCAAAAGCAAAGAAAAAACCAGTGGCGCTTGTATGTACATCTGGAACAGCTGCAGCGAATTATTATCCGGCAGTAATTGAAGCTCACTACTCGCGCATTCCTTTAGTAGTTATCACAGCGGATCGACCACATGAGTTAAGGGATATAGGTGCGCCGCAGGCAATTAATCAGCATCATCTTTTCGGTCAATATGCGAAGTGGTTTGTAGATACAGCTTTACCAGAAGAAAGTGCAGAAATGAATCGTTATATTCGAACAGTAGCTTCAAGGGCTGTTCATACAGCTCAAACTATACCGAGCGGTCCTGTACACATTAACGTACCTTTACGTGAACCGATTGTACCAGATTTGTCTATTGAAGATTTATGGAGTCAGGGGAAACGCGGTAAATCATATGTGGCTGCTATTCATGGAGAAGCATCTTTATCTGAAAAAGGATTCGAAGAAATTGCGAAGCGCTTAGAGGGAACAGCAAAAGGACTTATTATATGCGGAGATCAAATGTCTTTAGAAGCAGTAGAAAGCATATGCCGCTTAGCTGACTGTTTAAGCTTTCCAGTGCTCGCAGATCCGTTATCACAATTAAGAAGCGGCAAGCATTCAAAAGAAAATATAATAGAGACATATGATACATTTTTAAAAAGTGATAAGATTGATGAGCATTTTTATCCAGAAGTTGTCATTCGTTTTGGCGCGATGCCGGTATCGAAACCGCTATTGCAATTTTTAAAAGCACATGAACCGAAAGAAATGTTTGTAGTTGACCAAGGTAAAGGCTGGAGAGATCCTACTTTGCGCTCAACAGTGATGATTGAAGCCGATGAAACATTATTTTGTGAAGAACTGATCAAGCGTCTTTCAGCGAACCAAGAGGAGTCTACTTCATGGCTGAGCTTGTGGAAAAAGATTAATGCTCAAACTGCACAGGCTCTGAGAACATTAACTTCTGGCCAGGAATGGTTCGAAGGACAAGTGGTTCAAGAAATTGTTGATGTAGTACCTGAAGGCACGGCTTTGTTTGCGGGAAATTCAATGCCTGTTCGAGATATTGATTCTTTCTTTTTAAATACGGAAAAAGATATTCCACTCTTTGTAAACCGAGGAGCAAATGGAATTGATGGTGTGGTTTCATCTGCTCTAGGCGTAAGTACAGCTTACGATCACACCGTTTTATTTATTGGTGACTTATCGTTTTATCACGATTTAAATGGCCTGCTGGCAGCTAAAATGCATGATTTAAATTTAACCGTTGTGTTAGTTAACAATGATGGCGGAGGGATTTTTTCATTTTTACCCCAGTCAAAACAAGAAAAGCACTTTGAATTTTTATTTGGTACGCCAACGGGATTAAATTTCGAGCATGCTACTCGTCTGTATGATGGAACATTTTCTTCAGCAAGCAGCTGGGAAGAATTTCGACATGCAATGAACCATGCTTTCACAAAAGGCGGGTTACATGTTGTAGAGATTCGTACAACTCGTACAGGAAATGTAGAGACTCATCGCAGTTTGTGGAAACTTGTTTCCGAGGAAATAAATTTGTCAAACGGTGAGGAATAAGCAATGATGTATCAATTAAATGGTGTATCTTACTATGTGCACACCGAGGGAAAAGGAGAACCGCTGCTGTTGCTTCACGGCTTTACCGGTTCTTCTCAAACCTGGCGTACCTTTATGAAGAAATACGTTAAAGATTATCGAGTGATTGCTGTTGATATTATTGGCCATGGTCAATCAGCACCTCCGAAAGAAATCGAACCATACTCAATGGAATCAGTTGTTGAAGCACTGCATGAGTTGCTTCACCAACTATCTCTTTCACAAGTAAATATAATTGGATATTCAATGGGAGGAAGGCTTGCTCTTTCATTTGCTCAGCGATATCCCCACCTTGTGAAAAAGTTGGTATTAGAAAGCGCATCGCCTGGTTTAAAAACGAGAGAAGAACAAAAGTTAAGAAAAGAAAAAGATGAGCAGTTGGCGAGCTTCATTATGAAAAATGGGATTGAGGAATTTGTTGAATTTTGGGAGGGAATCCCTCTTTTTGATTCTCAAAAGCAATTGCCTAGCCATGTTCAAGAAGCGGTGCGTAAAGAAAGACTTTCTCATACAGAAATCGGCCTTTCCAACAGTTTGAAAGGAATGGGAACAGGAGTCCAGCCGTCCCTTTGGGAGAAGCTAGACGATCTGTTGATGCCGGTTTTGCTTATTACAGGAGAAGTAGATCAAAAGTTTTGTTTAATTTCCAAAGAAATGCAAACATTAATACCAAATGCTGCTTCTAAAATTATTTTAGGGACAGGTCATGCAATTCACGTGGAACAACCTGAGATTTTTGGTAGAATAGTAAGTGAGTTCTTAGCTACTACATAATTAGGAGGAAGTAAAGATGACAGTTGAATGGACATCAGTACGTCAGTATGAAGACATTTTATACGAAACATATAACGGAATCGCTAAAATTACGATTAACCGTCCGGAAGTGCACAATGCATTCCGTCCAAAAACAGTAATGGAATTAATCGATGCATTTGCTTATGCTCGTGACGATGCAAGCATTGGAGTAATTGTATTAGCAGGTGCTGGAGATAAAGCATTTTGTTCAGGCGGAGACCAAAAAGTTCGTGGCCATGGCGGCTATGTAGGAGAAGACGAAATTCCACGTCTAAACGTTCTAGATTTACAGCGTTTAATTCGCGTGATTCCAAAGCCGGTTGTCGCGATGGTATCAGGCTATGCAATTGGTGGAGGTCACGTTCTTCACGTTGTATGTGACTTAACAATTGCAGCGGATAACGCAGTCTTTGGACAAACAGGTCCTAAGGTTGGAAGCTTCGATGCAGGATATGGCTCTGGTTACTTAGCTCGCATCGTAGGTCATAAGAAAGCGCGTGAGATCTGGTTCTTATGCCGTCAGTATAACGCTCAAGAAGCACTAGACATGGGATTAGTAAACACAGTCGTTCCATTAGAGCAGCTTGAAGCTGAAACAATTCAATGGTGTGAAGAGATGTTAGAAAAAAGTCCAACGGCTCTTCGTTTCTTAAAAGCAGCATTTAATGCTGATACGGATGGCTTAGCTGGTATCCAGCAATTTGCGGGTGACGCAACGCTTCTTTATTACACAACGGACGAGGCAAAAGAAGGTCGCGATGCATTTAAGGAAAAACGCAATCCAGACTTCCAACAGTTCCCACGTTTCCCTTAAACAGCTGAAACAGCTTGGTGATTATCATCAGGCTGTTTTTTCAATTTGATTTAGTTAATCAGTATAAAAAGGAGAGAAATCCATGAGTAGCCAAACGATTCCTAATGGGCTTATGCAAAGAGCATATTTGACGCCAAATCGAGTGGCGGTAGAAACACCGCAAACGTCTCTTACTTTTCAAGAGCTTCATAAGCGTGTTCAAAAAGTAGCACAGCAGCTTTCGTTTAACGGTGTAAAGCAAGGTGATACCATTGCTTTATGCATGAAAAATAGCTTGGAGTTTATTGAGATTTTACATGCGGTTTCTTATATTGGTGCTCGGGTGCTGCTCGTCAACATGCGTTTGACAAATGAAGAAATCAATTATCAGCTAACAGATGCAGATGTGTCGTTGCTTATTACGGATGATGCATTTTTACTTAGAGAATTCCAAAGTTCCATCACTCAGCTTATTTTATCTGCCTTAAAAAGTTCTCCAGAAACAGAAACGGATTTTCAGAAAACGTGGAATCTCGAGGAGACGTTCACCATTATGTATACGTCTGGAACAACAGGTAATCCAAAAGGGGTGCTACAGACATATGGAAATCATTGGTGGAGTTCCGTTGGTTCAGCACTTAATTTAGGATTAAATGAAAAAGACTGTTGGCTTATAGCAGTTCCTTTGTTTCATATTAGCGGCTTATCTATTTTAATGCGAAGTGTCTTTTACGGAATGAAAATTATTTTAGAAGAACGATTTGAAGCAAGAGCGGTGAATGAAGCAATTGAAAACAAAGGAGTAACGATTATTTCGGTTGTCACTTCCATGCTATCCAATATGCTTGATGAATTAGCTGAACGGAAATATCCAAATACATTTCGCTGTATGCTTTTAGGAGGGGGACCCGCACCGCTTACCATTTTAGAGGCTTGTGTGACTAAAGAGATTCCTGTTTATCAAACATATGGAATGACAGAGACATCTTCACAGTTCGTTACGCTCTCACCTGAAGATAGTTTGCGAAAACTTGGATCAGCAGGTAAACCATTATTTCCATGTGCAATGAAAATTGTAGATGAGAATGGAAATGAAACACGTGAAGCAGGAGAGATTATTGTTAAAGGTCCAAATGTTACAAAAGGATATTTAAACAAACCTGAAGCTACTAAAAAAGCCCTTCAACAAGGTTGGTTCTATACAGGAGATATCGGGAAAGTGGATGAAGAAGGCTTTCTATATGTATTAGACAGACGTTCGGACCTCATTATTTCAGGTGGAGAAAATGTATATCCAGCTGAAATTGAAAATGTTTTATTGAAGCATCCCACTGTTAAAGAGGCCGGTGTAACAGGAGTAGCCGATGAAAAATGGGGACAAGTTCCAGCAGCATGCATTGTTACAAATGAAGATGTTTCAGATGAAGAGTTATCTTTACACATTCAACAATTTTTAGCAAAGTACAAACTTCCAAAGTATTTCGTACGAGTAGAGGAACTGCCAAGAACGGCCTCTAATAAAATCATACGCCGGAAGCTATCATCGTTCATACAGAAAGGGAATTAATCGATGATTATAAAAAAAGTACATCTTTATAAAATTGACATGAAGCTTCTTTCCCCTTTTTCAACAAGCTATGGTACGGTGCAGGATCGAGAATTGATTTTGCTTGAAGTAGAAGATGAAAAAGGATTTACAGGGTGGGGAGAAGTCGTTGCTTTTTCATCTCCTTGGTATACGGAAGAAACGATTCAGACATGTTTTCATATGTTAGACGATTTTTTAATTCCTTCGCTTCTTCATCAGCAAGTTCAAAAACCAGAGGATGTTCAAAAGTTATTCAAACCTCTAAAGCGAAACAACATGGCTAAAGCAGCTTTGGACTGTGCTGTATGGGATTTGTATGCAAAGCGGCAAAATAAGCCGTTAGCTGAAGTAATTGGCGGAGTAAGGCCTGCTGTAGAAGCTGGAGTGGTAGTTGGCTTAAATGATATTTCCATAATGAAAGAACAAATAAAGACTTACATGAAAGATGGCTATAAGCGCTTTAAAGTGAAAATTAAGCCAGGTGCTGACTATGAGTTACTAAAACAAATTCGGGATGAATTTCCAACCATTCCTCTTATGGCTGATGCTAATTCAGCCTATACGTTAAGCGATAGTGATTCATTGAAAAAACTAGATGAATTGAATTTAATAATGATCGAACAGCCGTTAAGTTCTGATGATATCCTTGATCATCGATTATTGCAAAAGCAAATGAAGACGCCGATTTGCTTAGATGAAAGTATTGTGAGCTATGAAGATGCACGTCATGCAATCGAACAAAAAAGCTGTAAGATTATCAATGTGAAAATCGGTCGAGTTGGCGGAATGTCCGTAGCAAAGCAGATTCATGATTTATGCGCCCAGCACGGTGTAAGGCTTTGGGTGGGAGGAATGTTAGAAGCTGGGATTTCACGAGCTCATAACATCGCCCTTGCCACACTGCCTTCTTTCACGATACCAGGTGACATTTCTGCGTCGTCTCGCTATTGGGAAAAAGATATTATTAAGCCCGAAGTAGAGGTAGAAGCCGGAGTAATAAAGGTGAAGGCAAAACCGGGGATAGGATACGATATTGATAAAAAGTTTATAAAAAAAATCACAGCATTTGAAAAAGAATACAAATAATTAAAAACCGTTTTTTTTATGAAAAACGGTTTTTTTTATTGACGTTGTCAATGTTTAGTAGAAAAATAGGACAAATTTTTTAAAAAGAGCACATTGTTCCATCAAGCGTGTCAAAACATGTTATGATGGAATAGTTTGATGAAAAAAGTCGAAGGGTTTTATCGTAAAAAACAAAATTATTTTAGAAAATAGGTTGATAGTTTTCTAAGTTGTCCTATATAATGTGTTTATAACATAACACAATATGTTGTTTTGGAATTGATGATAAAATACTATATTTTGTGTTTTCCAGTGAAAAAGGTGTCTGATAAAAAGACTTAAAAGGGAATTTGGTGAAAATCCAAAGCTGTCCCCGCAACTGTGAATGCTGATGAAATAAGGAGATCCACTGTGAGTAAACATCATGGGAAGGCCTTAAAGTAAAAAGAAGCATAAGTCAGGAGACCTGCCTTTTTTATGTCGTTTTATCTTCTTCGGGAGGTGAGAGGGTAGAGCGAGGATTGAGAAAAGACTTAGTGTCTTCTTCTATCTTCGTTCTATTCGCTCACCGAGGTACGGTGAGCGATTTTTTATTTTGAAGTGAAGAGAGGAGCCATATTTATGGTGAATACATTAAAGCCTACAATTCTACATGAATTAACTGCATATATTGAACGTTTAAAAAAAGAATTTACGCAGCTTGATTTTTCTTTGTATGAGGAAAAGGTTATTCAAACTGTTACAGTAAAGGAAAATATGACGGACGAAAAGGTTGCAAACGTACTAATTTTGGCAGCCCTAGAGCGTATTTCAATGGAAGAACCAGATTGGACGTACGTAGCGGCAGACGTCTACTTAAACGAACTATATCGAAAAGCAGCGGACAACCGAGGCTATGATAAAAAAGAGAAGTACGGTTCGTTTTATCAGCTTATTCAAGAATTAACAAAAATCGGCATTTATAATAAACAACTATTAAAAACATATACAGAAGAAGAAATTAATGAAATTGCTTCAGTCATTATTCCTGAACGCGATCGTTTATTTACATACATTGGATTGTTGACATTAGCAGATCGCTATTTAGCGACATCGCATGATAAGCGCGTATACGAACTACCGCAAGAACGTTTTCTTATCATTGCTATGACGCTGATGTCTCAAGAAAAGAAAGAAAATCGAACAGCATTAGTAAAAGAAGCATACTGGGCGCTTTCTAGTCTATATATGACGGTTGCTACCCCAACACTTTCAAACGCAGGAAAGAGCTATGGACAGCTATCTAGCTGCTTTATTGATACGATTGATGACAGCTTACGCGGTATTTACGATAGCAATACAGATTTGGCCACACTTAGTAAAAATGGAGGCGGAATTGGTGTATACCTCGGTCATATTAGAAGCCGAGGAAGTGATATAAAAGGTTTTAAAGGCGTATCATCAGGAACAATTCCATGGATGAAACAGCTAAATAATACGGCTGTAAGTGTCGATCAGCTAGGTCAACGACAAGGAGCTATTGCCGTATATTTAGACGTATGGCATAAAGACATCTTTTCATTCTTAGACGCGCGTTTGAACAATGGTGACGAACGCCAGCGCACGCATGATTTATTCACTGGCGTATGTTTGCCAGATTTGTTTATGGAAAAAGTAGAAGCACGTGAAGACTGGCATTTATTCGATCCTCACGAAGTTCGTACGCTGATGGGCTACTCGTTAGAAGATTTTTATGATGAAGAAGAAGGCAGCGGTTCGTTCCGCACTCGTTACGCTGAGTGTGTAAATAATGAACAGCTTTCAAGAGAAACAGTACCTGCTATTGAAATCTTCAAGCGCATTATGATTTCGCAGCTTGAAACCGGAACGCCTTATATGTTCTATCGTGATACGGTTAACCGAGCTAATCAAAACCGCCACGCGGGCATGATTTACTGCAGCAACTTATGTACAGAAATCACGCAAAACCAAAGTACAACGGTAGTAACAGAGGAAATTACGGAAGACGGAAAAATTATCATTACAAAGAATCCGGGCGATTTTGTCGTATGTAATCTTTCTTCTATTAACTTAGCTAGAGCCGTAACTGAAGATGTGCTTGAACGTTTAATTCCAATTCAAGTACGCATGCTTGATAATGTTATTGAGCTAAATGATTTGCCGGTACTTCAAGCAAAGCTAACGAATCAAAAGTACCGCGCAGTGGGGCTTGGCACATTTGGTTGGAACCATTTGCTTGCCTTAAAGAAAATAGCATGGGAGACAGATGAAGCGGTAGCATATTGCGATGAATTGTATGAACAAATTTCTTACTTAACCGTCCAGGCAAGCATGAACTTAGCTAAAGAAAAAGGCGCATATCCATTATTTAAAGGCTCAGATTTTGAGTCAGGCGCTTATTTTGAAACACGTGAATACACAAGCGAGGCGTGGAATGAACTGCGTAACGAAGTTCAAAGCAATGGGATAAGAAATGGATACTTAATGGCTGTAGCACCTAATTCATCAACATCTATTATCGCCGGTTCTACTGCAAGTATTGATCCGATTTTCCGTAAGTTTTATTCAGAGGAAAAGAAAAATTATAAAATTCCGGTGACGGCACCAGATTTATCACCAGCAACAAACTGGTATTATAAGTCCGTTTATTTAATTGATCAGCACTGGAGCATTAAGCAAAATGCAAAGCGACAGCGCCATATTGATCAATCCATTTCATTCAACTTATATGTACAAAACGATATCCGAGCAAAAGAGTTACTGGATCTTCATATGACGGCATGGAAAGAAAAATTAAAAACGACCTACTACGTACGTTCAACATCAAGTGAAGTCATTGAAGAATGTGAAAGCTGTCATAGTTAAAAGGAGTGAATAATTGATGACAAGCATGTTAAAACGAGAATTAATGAACGAAACAGCTCCGAACCGCTCGACAGGAATTATCAACGGCAAGAGCTCAAATATTCTAAACTGGGATGACGTCCGATTTTCATGGGCGTTCCCTAAATACAAGCGTATGCTAGCTAATTTCTGGACGCCGTTTGAAATTAATATGGGTCAAGATATTAAGCAGTTCCCTCAGCTAACGGCTGACGAACAAGAGAGCTTTTTGAAAATTATTGGCTTGCTTGCGCTACTGGACAGTATTCAATCGGATTATGCTAGCAAAGTAGCTGACTATGTAACCGATTCTTCGATTAATGCTCTAATGATTATTTTAGCGCAGCAAGAAGTGGTTCATAATCATTCGTATTCATATGTATTATCAAGTCTTGTACCAAAAGGAAAACAAGATGAAGTATTTGAATACTGGCGTACAGATGAAAAGCTTCGAGCTCGAAATGACTTTATTACAAATGGATATAAAGCATTTAGCGAAGAAGCAACGGTTGAAAACTTTTTGAAGTCTATGGTATATGATGTTATTTTAGAAGGCCTTTTCTTCTATAGCGGATTTGCGTTCTTCTATAATCTTGCGAGAAATCAAAAGATGGTGGCGACATCTACGATGATTAACTATATCAATCGTGATGAACAGCTGCACGTTGGGTTATTTGAAAAGATTTTCAAGGAAGTACTAAATGAAAATCCAGCTTATCGTACAGAGGAGCTGGAAACGTTTGTAGTTGAAACGTTCCAAGAGGCAGCCCGTCTTGAAATTGAATGGGCGGAATCTGTTATTGGGGAAAAATTTGACGGCATCACCATGAAAGAGCTTCAGCAGTATATTGAATATATGGCTAATAAACGCTGTAATCAGTTAGGCTTCGGTCGAGCTGCTTTCCCAGAAGCACCGATTGAAAATCCTCTTCGTTGGATTATTGCTTATCAAGAGGTAGATTTAGGAAAAACTGATTTCTTTGAACAGAAATCAAGACAATATACAAAAGCATCAGATGCGAATGGATTTGATGATCTATAAACACAAAAGCTGACTAATTTCTTTATTGATTAGTCAGCTTTTTTTAAGTGAATAAGTCCAAGTTCTAACGCACGTGTGGTAATTAAGTCATCAATTTCTTCTGGAATGTTTTCAAGTGTTCCCCATTTGTATGTCCATAAATGAGTAAACGATTGTACATAGATGGGAAAGGTTTGTTTATTTGCTTTTATTGCTTCTTCTTTAAAAAAATGAATTAGCTGTTCAGTCTTCATATTATTCTCCTTTTTTATTATCTAGAAGAGAGCAAAAAGACAACCAAGAGGCTGTCCTTTTGCGGGTTACGCTTCAGTTGGCTTGAACGTTTTACAGTCTGTTTCATAGCTGCTTGCTGCATGTTTTCCGCTATGACTTACCACGTAAATTTCTTCTGCGCTGCAGTGATTTCCATTTTTCCAAAAGTGACAGTTATTTACTTCACAAAGAATGTTTTGTTCCAACGTTAACCCTCCTTTGTATGTGATAGCTATAGTATGGTCAAAATTCAAATAACTTATAAGAAAGATGGTAGACTTTCATTTTAATCGAGAATTTTTATCAATTAAACATTGACAAAGAGAATCATTCTCAATTAGACTGTGTATATAGTAAAGAATACAGGTTGTTGTCAAATCATTAAATGAATAATTAATTGGGAGGGAACAAACATGTCATCAGTTATGGTTGTAGGAGGAGACAGGTTAAAGCATATTACAGATCGTCTAGCGGGAGAAGGGTTTAATGAAGTGATTCATTTAGATGGACGTAAAAGCAATATGGTTAAAAGAGAAATCCCTGAACATATTGGGTTTGTATTAGTTATTACGGATTTTATTAATCACAATATGGCAAAAGTCATTAAAGAGAAAGCAAAAAAACAGCAAAAACCGATTTATTTTGTCAAACATTCATGGAGTGCTATTCGTAAAGTGATTGAACAGATTTCATGATTTAATTTTTAATTATTGTTGAGAATGAATTTCAATTAGGGTGGTGAGGCATA
The DNA here is from genome assembly GCF_023715685.1 of Priestia aryabhattai. NCBI lineage: Bacteria > Bacillati > Bacillota > Bacilli > Caryophanales > Bacillaceae > Priestia > Priestia aryabhattai. The sequence goes on along the minus strand of NZ_JAMBOQ010000001.1, from coordinate 1,251,607 downwards.
GATGGAACCGATAAAAGTGTATATAAAGACACTCTCCAACGACCACATCGAACAATTTATTCGATGTCCGTACAAATTTTATCAGCAGCAGCTTCTTCTGAAAAAAACATCTATAGATTGGAAACAGCATGTTCAAGTAACTGTCCATCAAATTATTAAAACATACTATAGCAAGCCAGTTCAGTATCGCTCAAACCTCTATGTTTTACAGCTTATTGAAAAATATTGGCGCCTAAAGCCAAATATGTTTTCATCACCCATCCACTATTACGAGGTGTTAGCTAAAGTAAGTGATTATTTACTGAGGTTTTTAGGAGAGAAAGCACATGTGGAGCTACCACTTTTTGTGTTTGAGAAATACAGTGTTTATGTAGAAGAAATTCAAAGTAATCTTTCTCTAACGATTGATTTTGCTGCATGGACAGAGAAGTCCTATACGGTAACGAAGATTATTCTAGATGACCATGAAGAAGTGAAGAGTGCGATGAAAGATTTTATCATCGTTTTTTCCAGACAAGCATTTAAAAAGGTTCCTGAACAAATCCGCTTTTATTCATTATTAACGGGAAAAACAACAACTTATCATATTGCACCAGACGATTATAAAAAAGCAATACTTCAACTACATATTGTCAAAAGTGTGTTAATGGAACCAAAACATTTTCAGAAGAATTATGCATCCAGCGAGTGTGAAAACTGTCCTCTTAAACAAGAATGTGCTGAAGAAGGGGATGTGCCGCCAACACTGCTGGTGTAAAGGAGCGTCATTGAAATGAAGGAAATCTTACTAGCCTATGCGAGTATGTCAGGCAACACAGAAGCGATAGCCGATTTGATTGAAGAAGAATTAGTTAAACGTGGATTGCATGTGAAACGAGCAGAAGTATATGACATCGATGCTTCCGATCTTGTATCCGCAGAATCTATTATCTTTGGAGCTTATACGTGGGGAGACGGAGAGCTGCCAGATGATTTTTTAGATCTTTATGATGAAATGGATAACATGGATTTCAGCCAAAAGCAGGTGGCTGTCTTTGGTTCAGGTGATTCATCATATGATATTTTTTGCGGAGCGGTTGATTTGATTGAAGAAAAAATAAAGGAACGAAATGGAAATGTAATCGTTCCTGGTTTAAAAATCGAGCTCTCTCCGTTTGGCGAAGACGTAGAAAAATGTAAAATGTTTGCTAGAGATTTTGTTGAAGTAGTAGCAAAATCTGCTGCTTCATAAGAAAACCCAGTCATGTGCTGACCGGGTTTTTTAATATGGCTTCTTTTTGCTATATTCTTTATTATCTTTCATAAATAGACGCCAGAAATAAAAGAATCCAGGAAATAAAATAGCAAAGCCAACAATATACACAATAAATAAAGAATGAAACGCATCGGGATGTGTAAATCCATTCTCAATCGTTACGTTTGGATAGACAACATAAGGTAAATGGCTTCGCCCGTATACGTAACTTGCTAAGAAATATTGAAGGATAATGGATACCACGGCTAAACGAGGCATTCCTTTTCCTCTTTGAGAAGGCAGGAGCAAGGCAATGCCAGCTACTACAAATAAACCTACAGACCCGTAAAGAAGGGGCTTAAACTGCATCATTTTATCGTATAACCAGCTTGCTTCTGATTTCATTGTAATCATAATAAAGATAGCCATTAGCAGCGAAAGAGGTCCTGTAATGAGTGCATCACGCCGATAGACCGCATAAGCTTCCATTTCGTCAGATGACTTCGAGTAATCTGCTAATAACAAAGACGACAGAAACAGCGAAGAACTGATGGCAAATCCGATAAATGAATAAACGTGTGGACTTGAAAATACTTTTGCTAAATTTAATTGCTGCGTTCCGTCAATTATATCAATAAATCCACCTTGACTTACTGGCAGTACAGCGATTAAAAAAGCAGGAATTAAAACGCCAGATATACCGGATATATAAACCAATGCTCTCCGATATTTAAAACTGCTAGCATAATGTGAAAACACTAAAAAACCGCTTCGAATAGATAAGAGAAGTAAAATGATACTTCCGGGTATTAGTAACACTGTTCCAAGCGTAAATGTAGCTCGAGGAAAAAAGCTAAACAGCGCAACAACAATCGCAACGATAAATACATTGGTTACTTCCCAAGTAGGCGATAGATATCTGTTTGCTACATCTGTAGCATTTGTTTTCGTACGATTAATATATACCATCGACCAAAAGCCAGCTCCAAAGTCCATCGTCCCCATTACGGCATAGATAAAAATGAAGCCCCATATTACAGTAATTGCTAGTAATGAATCAGCCATATTCTCACATCCTTTTTAATCTGCTTGCGCAGCAAGCTCTTTAGAAAGCGGGTTTCGTCTGAAATAAAATACCAGCACAAGGGCCACAGCGGCCACGAGTACGATATAAACAAGCAAAAATAAAAAAAATAAAATATGCAAATTAGCAGAAGTGGTAACCGCTTCTGATGTACGCATGATGCGGTAAATGACCCAAGGTTGTCTTCCTGTACATGCAAAAATCCAGCCGAATTCAATGCCCATAATAGCGAGAGGGCCAGTTGCGACAAATGCCCACATGAAAATTTCCGGGAAGCTTTTCTTCTTTAAAAACTTGTGCCAAACAATGCCCACTAGCGCCACTAAAATTAAAATTGATCCGATAATTACCATACCGTTAAACAAAGTATGCACGAAAAGCGGCGGCCAATAATCTCTAGGGAAGTCATTAAGTCCAGTAATCACTGTGCCAAAGCTATTACCTGACAAGAAGCTAAGCATCCAAGGAAACTCAATCCCATACTTGACTCGCTGTTCTTTTTCATCCGTAAATCCCCCTAAAGCTAATGGAGCGTGGTCTTGCGTTTCAAATAGTCCTTCAGCCGCTGCAAGTTTTTCAGGTTGATATTCGTATACTTTTTGCATGGATTCATGTCCATTCAAAGCCGTCACAAAAGAAAAGATTCCGCCAATTACCAATCCCATCATCAACGCTTTATGATGAAATTTATATTCTCTTGGATTATGTTTTCGCGCACGAAGCATTTTAAAGGCAGCCACTGAAGCAATGACAAAGCCTCCGGTTGTATAGGCAGAAACGGCTACGTGGCCAGACGTTACAAAGAAACTAGGATTAAAGAAAGCTGCCCAAGGATCTACGCTTGCAATTTCTCCATTTAAAATTCGAAATCCAGCAGGTGTTCCTTCAAATGCGTGCACGTTTGTAATTAAAACGGCAGAGGCAAGAGCTCCTATTGCCACTAAAATCAGACTAATAATCCGCATTTTTCGAGAAATACGGTCCGCTGCGTATACATAAATAGAGAGGAAAAGTGCTTCAATAAAGAAAGCATAAATTTCAATTTGAAAGGGAAGAGCCATTACTTTTCCTACGATTTCCATAAAACCTGGCCAAAGCAACGCTAATTGAACACCAGCAATCGTTCCCGTAGGAATTGCGACTCCAAGGAGGACAGCGGCTCCTTTTGTCCAGCGCTGTGCCATAAGTTCATAATCTTTATCTTTTGTTTTGTAGTAAAGAATTTCAGCCAATAAAATCATGAGAGGAATGCCGACGCCAAGAGTGGCAAAAATAATATGTACTCCCATGTTTAGACCAAACATTGAACGTGCAGTAACTAAATGATCCATTCATTTTTCAACCTTTCCAGTAAAGTATTGATAAACCTTATTGTCCACTTTTTACCACGCTTTATGCATCGGAATTGGTAAAACATATCGCTTGAAAATAGTAATCATTACGATTATAATAAAGGTATATTGTTTTAAAGGAGAGATATTTTATGAAAACAAATATTCATCCAGACTATCGCAAAGTTGTATTTATGGATACAAATAGCGGAACATCATTTTTATCAGGTTCTACAAAACAATCAAATGAGACCGTTCAATGGGAAGATGGCAACACATATCCGCTTTTAAAAGTTGAAATCAGTTCAGATACACATCCATTTTATACAGGAAAACAAAAATTTGCTGATAAAGGCGGCCGTGTAGAACGCTTTAAGCACAAATATAAATTACAATAAAAAACTAGCCGAGAGGCTAGTTTTTTTTATTAATATAATGCTTTTTTCAACGTATCAATATTGTGTTGCATAATGGAGAAATAATCTTCCTTATTTTTAACATCGTCTTTCGTTAATGACTCTAAGTTATGAAGTGTCAAAGCTTGAGCTCCCACTTCGTTTTTAACAAGCGTAGACACTTTAGGTTTTAAATTTTGATCAAAAATAAAGTATTTGATGTTGTCTTGTTTTGCCTGTTTTACGATGTTTTCTAATTGTTTTTGAGACGGTTCATTTGTAGGGGATAAACCCGCTACGCTAATTTGCTTTAAGCCGTATCTTTTTTCCCAGTAGCCGTAAGCTGCATGTGATACTAAAATTTCTTTATGAGGTGCGTCGCCAATCGTTGTGTTTAGCTCTTGGTCTACATCTTCAAGCTGAGCTTTTAACGCTTGGAAGTTCTTTTCAAATTCTGCTTTTTTATCCGGTTTTAATTCAACAAGTTCATTTTTAATATTTTCTGCTAATTGAATAGCTAAAATAGGATCAAGCCAAACGTGAGGGTCTGTATCTCCGTGGTTATGCTCTTCTTCATGAGCATGTTCGTCCTCGTGGGCATGCTCATCTTCAGAACTCTTTGCTAATTCAATTCCTTTTGCAGCTTCTACTAAAGCTACATCTTCATTTTTTAGTGTAGATTGTGCTTTATCTGCAAAACCTTCAAGTCCAATTCCTGAGTAAACGAATGCGTCCGCGTTTGCGATTTTGACCATTGTTTTTGTTGTAGGTTCAAATGAGTGAGCATCTACACCGGTTGGTAAAATACTTTTAGCTTCTACATATTTTCCACCGATTTTTTCAGTAAAGTCCTGTAAAGGGTAAATTGTTGTATAAACTTCTAATTTTTTGTTTTTATTATCAGATGCGTTATTTGCACTGCTTGAACTGCACCCTGCAAGGGATGTTCCAATTCCTAATGCAAGCACCATTAAAAGTGGTTTGAATTTCATTATGTTTCTCCTTCCGTTCGTATCGTAACCATTTATGACCTATGTTATTATATCGTAATTATTACGATTTGAAAACTATAAATTTACGCGCTTACTGTAAATTTCGGAAGAGGATCTTTGAGACTAGCCCAATCTTGATTCATTTCCTCATTTGTCAGCAAACAACCGTCTAATGTTTCAATAATTTCAGCTTCGTTCATATCAATACCAATGAACACAAGCTCGTTAATACGGTCTCCAAATTGCTCATCCCATTTTGCACGTAATTCAGGTTCTTCTTTTAAGATTTGTTCTCTTTCCTCTGCTGTGTACGTCGCCACCCATTCACCCGCTGCTTGAATCATAATGGACGTACCGGCTTGAGAAAGAATTCCTGCCATATGGTTACGTGAAGCAAGCCAGAAAAATCCCTTTGCACGTACAATATCAACCGGCCAGTTCTCTAGCCATTTCATAAAGCGTTCAGGATGAAGGGGACGATTCCTTCTGTATACAAAAGAAGAAATACCAAACTCTTCAGTTTCAGGCGTATGGTGTTCTTCATTTAGTTCTTTAATCCACCCGGCTCCTTGACTAGCTTTTTCAAAGTCAAATAAGTTGGTATGAAGTATGGCCTCAAGGCTTACCTCACTATTAATCGTTTGGATAATAGTGGCTTCTGGGTTTAATTTGTGAAGAACAGCTTGCAGCTCATTTGCATCATCTTTTGTTAACAAATCAACTTTGTTTAACAAAATAACGTTTGCAAATTCAATTTGATCGATTAATAAATCAACCACTTCTCTCGTATCGTTTTCATCCGTTCCTTCTTTGCGGTCTAATAAGCTTTCGCCGGATGAAAAGTCTTCCCAAAAGCGATTAGCATCTACTACAGTCACCATCGTATCTAACGAACATTTCTGAGTTAAATCAATGCCAAGCTCTTCATCAATATAAGTAAATGTTTGAGCAACAGGGATAGGCTCGCTAATTCCAGATGACTCAATTACAATATAATCAATGTCTCCATTATCAGCTAGGCGTTCTACTTCTTTCATTAAATCATCTCGAAGCGTACAGCAAATACAGCCATTTTGCATTTCAACTAGTTTTTCTTCTGTTCGAGAAAATCCGCCTTGTTTAACTAAATCTGCATCAATATTTACTTCGCTCATGTCATTGACGATAACCGCGACCTTTAAACCTTCTTTATTTTTTAAAATATGGTTCAAAAGAGTTGTTTTACCTGAACCAAGGTATCCGCTTAAGACGGTAACGGGAATTTTTTTCACTGTTATAACCTACTTTCTTATCTATAAATAATAATGATTACGATTTAACACTTTTCATCTTATAGTAAAAAGTATTATAATACAAGAAAGAATTTTTTTATGAAGGAGAAGACAGCAAATGAGCTTATTACAAGATGTTTTAGAATTCAACCAAAAATTTGTAGAAGAAAAAAAGTATGAACTTTACGAAACAAGCAAATTCCCTGATAAAAAAATGGTTATTTTATCGTGTATGGACACAAGATTAGTAGAATTGCTTCCACATGCTTTAAATTTGCGCAACGGAGACGTAAAGATTGTTAAAAACGCAGGAGCGCTTGTTTCACATCCATTTGGAAGTATTATGCGAAGCATTTTAATAGCTGTATACGCGCTTCAAGCAGATGAGGTATGTGTAATTGGTCACCATGACTGCGGAGCAGGTAAACTTCAGGCGGAACCTTTTTTAGAGAAAGTAAGAGCAAAAGGCATCTCAGACGAAGTGATTAATACCATTGAATACTCTGGTATGGACTTAAAAAAATGGTTAACGGGTTTTGATTCAGTAGAAGAGACTGTTCAGCATAGTGTAGATACAATTCGTAATCACCCTCTGTTTTCAAAAGATATTCCTGTACATGGACTAGTTATTGATCCAAATACGGGAAAGCTAGATGTTGTTGTAAATGGATATGAAGCGATCGAAAACAAATAAAGCTTAGTGTGATTTTTTCTCAGGTACTTCATCAATGCCACCCGGATGGAAAGGGTGGCATTTTAAAATGCGTTTTACAGTCAAATAAGAGCCCTTTAAGGCACCAAAGCGTTTAATGGATTCAACTCCGTACTGTGAGCAGGTAGGGTAAAACCGGCATCTTGCCGGAAGAAAAGGTGAAATTCCTTTTTGATATCCTTTTATAAGTAAAAGCAAAAGCTTTGCAATCATTTATTATCACGTTCTTTCTTTCGTGTTTGCTCATACTATAAGGGATAGAAGGAATAAAAAGCAACTAAAAGAAATAAAGGTTATTAAATGGATGAAATATATCGGAATTGCATGTTATGATAGATGAAAGAAGAAAAAAGGAGTGGTATTATGCCATCAGTAGAAAGTTTTGAGCTAGACCATAATGCGGTTAAAGCACCTTACGTAAGACACTGCGGTGTTCACAAAGTGGGAAGCGACGGCGTTGTAAATAAATTTGATATTCGTTTTTGCCAACCAAACAAACAAGCAATGAAGCCGGACGTTATTCATACGTTAGAGCATTTATTAGCTTTTAATATTCGTACTCATGTAGAGAAATACAATCACTTTGATATTATTGATATTTCGCCTATGGGGTGTCAAACAGGGTACTACTTAGTAGTGAGCGGTGAGCCGACTGTACGTGAAATTATTGATTTGTTAGATGATACGTTAAAAGATGCAATTAACATTACTGAAATTCCAGCAGCAAATGAAAAGCAGTGCGGTCAAGCGAAACTTCACGATTTAGAAGGAGCAAAACGCTTGATGAAATTCTGGTTAGAACAGGACAAAGAAGATTTTGAAAAAGTATTTGGCTAAAAATAAGCAGTCCGCTGGGCTGCTTATTTTATTTGGAAAAAGATGAAAGAGTTTCTCTAGGTCTAAAGAAAGGGAAATGTCTCTTTTTGTGAAAAAATGTTTTAATCAACTAAAGAAGGGTACAATTATACTATACAAAGAGTTCACAAAGGAGCGAACAATATGGCAGCAAATGTAAATGAAATCGTTAATAAACAAGTAGCAAATTTTAGTGTAATGTACATAAAACTTCATAATTTTCACTGGTACGTAAAAGGTGAACAATTCTTCACTCTTCATGAAAAGTTTGAAGAGCTGTATACGGAAACAGCTACAATTATTGATGACCTTGCAGAACGTCTTTTAGCATTAGAAGGAAAACCTGTGGCAACAATGAAAGAATCGTTAGAACTTTCTTCTATTAAAGAAGCTGATGGAAGTGAAACGGCTAAAGATATGGTTGCTTCTTTAGTAAGCGATTTTGATACGCTAACTGCTGAATTAAAAGAAGGAATGGACGCAGCCGGTAAAGCGGGCGATGAAACAACAGGGGACATGCTGTTAGCCATTCATCAAAGCTTAGAAAAGCATACGTGGATGTTAAAATCATTCCTAGGTAAGTAATTAAAACCTGCGAGTAATCGCAGGTTTTTTTATGAGAAAATGGACGAACACTTTTTTTTCACCAGCATATACTGTAGGGATATGACTGCTGAAAGGGTGAAAAAAGTGGATATGCAGAAGCTTTCTGTCTTGATAATCTCAAGTTTAGGTTCACTGGCTTTTTTTTTATTTGGAGAGTGGGACTATTTACTAATGGCTTTAGTAGCATTAGTGGCAATGGATTACTTGACAGGCACGATTGCAGCTTTTATAAATAAACGTTTATCTAGCAAAGTAGGTTTTAAAGGAATTGCCAAAAAGATTTATATTTTTGCCATGATTGCTATAGCAAACTTTATCGATTCTGTATTTTGGGAAAACGGTCATATTATTCGAGATGGAGCTATTTTGTTCTATATTTTAAACGAAATGATTTCAATTACAGAAAACGCACGAATTGTAGGAATTCCAATTCCAGAACCGTTAAAAAAAGCAATAGAGTTTTTAAAAGACCGCTTCAAATCGTAGAGTGTATAAAAAAAGAATAAGATACAAATAAGAAAGATAAGTTGGCACTAGAAAGAAGGAGCTGAATATCTTTCATGACAAAAAAATATTATGTATCTCTGAGTTCAGGGGAAATCAATCAGTCAAATACTGCTTCAGATTGGAATTATGCGATTGAAGCAACAGATGAAGAAGTGGAGCAGCTGAGAACGTATTTAGATCAGCGTGCTTCAAGCGATTGGTCAAGCTTTTGGCGATCACATATTCCGTATCTGGAATATCATCATGATTCTCAAAATGATATGTACGATAAAACGACAGTTGAAATATATGCCATGCTTTATCAGCTGGGAGACGATGAAACAAAATCACATATCAAACAAATGAAGATTTTATCTTTAGATAGAATGGAATAATGGGTAAAAAGAAAAGAAAAAAAGTACGAGCATACTTTTCTTATCAGGTATGGCCGTAATGTATGATAAAATAAGGGAAAAATCAAATGGAGTTTGAGTAGACCATGTACACATTTAAGGATGCATATCATAATCAAGTATTTTTATCATTTGAAAAAAATCCATTCTCGAAAACTCCACGTCATGTTTGGGTCGTATGCAGGTATGAAAATCAATGGTTGCTAACGAATCACTCAAAACGAGGTTTAGAATTTCCCGGAGGAAAACTAGAAGGCAATGAAGTACCAGAAGAAGCAGCGGTTCGAGAAGTATTTGAAGAAACAGGCGGAGAAGTCTCTTCTTTAACTTATATTGGGCAATATAAAGTAGTAAGTAAAGGAAAGACCATTATTAAAAATATTTATTTTGCTACTATTGGAAATGTAATTAAAAAAGAAGACTACATGGAAACGGATGGTCCCGTAATGATTGATGAACTACCTTCGGGCATTCAACAAGATGATGCGTACAGCTTCATCATGAAAGATAATGTTTTGCAATATGTAATGAAATATGTAAAGCGAACATTTTTGTAAAAGCATCATATCAATGAAAATACCCCCGTTTGTACGGGGGTATTTTTTTATGAGCGTCTGATCAATTTTTTTTCTAAATAAGCAACGCCTTGGTACATAATCGTAGCGAAAATGGCAATTAATAATAAGCTGAGAAGAACAAGAGTAAAGTTGAAGACTTGGAAACCATAAATAATCATATATCCAAGCCCTTTCGAAGAAACTAAAAATTCTCCTACGATGACTCCTACCCAAGATAAGCCGACATTTACTTTAAATGTGGAAATAATAGCAGGCATGGAAGCTGGCAAAATTGCTTCTTTAAAACAGCGGGTTTTCGTTGCTCCAAAGCTTTTTAGTAATTTAATATAGTTTGTATCAACTTCTTTAAATGCTGTGTAAACGACGATGGATGTAATAATAACTGATATAATCGCCCCCATCGTTAAGATTGAGAAAAATCCTGGACCGATAGCTACAATTAAAATAGGGCCCAGCGCTACTTTTGGCATGGCGTTTAAAATAACGAGGTAAGGGTCTAATATATGTGCAAGCCTAGTTGAATACCAAAGAGCCGTTGCAAGTAAAATACCTAGCACTGTGCCTAAAATGAAGCCAAGAACCGTTTCAAATAACGTAAAACCAATATGTTCTGCTAGCGAGCCGTCGGCAAGTTTAATTAAAAATAAATGCCATACTTTAGTAGGGGAACTGAAGATTAAGGGGTCAATCCACTTTAAACGAGAAGCCAGTTCCCATAAGCTAAAAAAGGCTAAGAAAATTATCAGCTGCACGCTCAGTACTAATCGTTTTTCGACTCGAACCTTGCGAAGGTAGCTTTCATGAAGAGTATCTAGGGAGCTAGTGGGTTTCAAGTTGATCAAGCTCCTTCCATATGTCCATAAATAAGTCGTTATAGACAGGGTGCTGTCGTGCTTCAAACGGAGAGAGGGTTCGTAAAATAGAAGGAACCGTAAATGTTTTTGCGATTTTTCCCGGCTTGGCTGAGAATAAAAAGATTCGGCTGCTCATGGCAATAGCTTCGCCGATATCGTGCGTGACCAAAACGGCCGTTTTTTTATAGGTCATCAGCGTTTTGGAGACAAGTTCTTCAAGCTTGAGTTTTGTTTGAAAATCAAGTGCTGAAAAAGGTTCATCTAAGAGTAAAATAGCGGGATCAATGGCAAGTGTTCGGACTAAAGCGACGCGTTGTCTCATGCCTCCGGATAACTGGTGCGGATATAGGCTATCTACGCCCTGTAAACCAATTTCTTTTAGGAGTAACAGTGCTTTGCTCTCTGTTTCATCTGTTATCTCTCCGCGAATTTCAAGCCCAAGTAAAATATTTTCTTTAATGGTTTTCCACGGAAACAAATAATCTTGTTGAAGCATATAACCGATGTTTGGGACTGATGTTCCGATATTTTCACCGTCTATTGTGACGAAGCCGGACGTTGGTTCAATCAATCCTGCAATAATCGATAGAAGCGTCGTTTTTCCACATCCGCTGGGGCCGAGAAAGGAAACAAATTCTCCTTCTTCAATAGACAAATTAATATGTTCAAGTGCAGTGGTAGCAGACTTTGTCGTAAGATACATATGCTGAACATCTTGAATGTGAAGTTTTGTCATATTACTCACTCATTGCATCTTTGGCGAATTTTGTGTTGACTAACTTGTTGTGATCAATGTGTCTTGGAAGTTCTCCAGATTCATCCATGATTGTTTGTAAATGATCCCACTCTTTTTGATCTAATAAAGGGTTTGTTGCAAAGGATTTTTGGGATTTATAGCGGTCAATAACAGTTTTTAGCGTTTCTTTAGGTGTATCTTCAAAATACGGTGCAACCACTTCAGCAATTTCTTCTGTGCTATGTGTGTCCACCCATTTTTGTGCTTTATAAATAGCTCGAGTAAATTTAGCTGCTGCTTCAGGGTTATCTTTTAAATAGCTTTCTTTGGCCATAAATGTTGTATAAGGAACTGTTCCTGATTCTTTTCCGAAGGAAGCAACGATATGTCCTTTTCCTTGTTGCTCTAAAATACTAGCCGTTGGCTCAAATAATTGAACGTAATCTCCAGTACCAGAAGCAAAAGCATTCGCAACGTTAGCAAAATCAATGTTTTGAACGAGTTTTACATCTTTTTTAGGATCAATATTATGCTGTTTCAGCACATATTCCCCCACCATTTGCGGCATGCCGCCTTTGCGCTGACCAAGAAACGTTTTGCCTTTAAGTTGATCCCATGAGAATTGATCAACCTTTTTACGCGCTACTAGAAATGTTCCGTCGGTTTGGGTTAGCTGTGCAAAGTTGATGACGGGATCACTAGACCCCTGTGCATATACGTAGATTGAAGTTTCGGAGCCGACTAAGGCGACGTCGATGCCGTCAGATAAAAGTGACGTCATCGTCTTATCTCCGCCCCACGTTGTTTTTAAATCTACCTTTAGTCCTTCTTCTTCAAAAAAGCCTTTTGAAATAGCAATGTACTGGGGAGCATAAAAGATAGAGCGAGTTACTTCACCAACACGAACCGTTTGTACAGATGTTGTTTTGCTGCAGCTAATTAGTGGAATGAGTAAAATCATAATAGCAAGCAAAGAAAAGAGCCATTTAATTGGTTTCATAAAGCAAACCTCCTTAAAAGAATAAAATATTTTATGATAATGTATGTAAGAAAGTAGAAGAAGGTGAGTGCCTATATAACATGTGGAAAATCAAAGAAGTATTAGTCAACGATTGAAAGTACACCTTAGCGGGAGAAAACAGGCTAGTTATATAAAGAATGGAGGAAAAAAATGAAAGATGGAACAATTCTTCATAAACAGCGTTTCCCATCACCAAACCCTCGCGTGGCGCTGTGGGTGATTACATATGCATGTCAAGGGCTTAAGATTAAAGGAATGCTCGCAGAGCCAAAAGAAAAAGGGATGTATGACGGCTTTTTATACTTAAGAGGAGGTATTAAGAACGTAGGAACCGTTCGTCCTGCTCGACTCATTCAATTTGCTTCTCAAGGTTTTATTGTGATGGCTCCGTTCTATAGGGGAAATCAAGGAGGAGAAGGAAACGAAGATTTTGCAGGAGATGATCGTTACGATGCTTTTGCAGCTTACGATTTACTGAAGCAGCTGCCCAACGTTAACCATGACCGCATTCATATCTTTGGGTTTTCAAGAGGGGGAGTGATGGCTTTACTCACAGCAATTGAAAAAAACGACAGCCGTTCTCTTGTGTTGTGGGGAGGCGTCACGGATATGGTGCTGACATATGAAGAAAGGGAAGATTTAAGAAGAATGATGAAGCGGGTGATTGGAGGAACTCCTGCTAAATATCCTGAAAGATACGAATGGAGGACACCTTTGCATCGTGCTCATCTCGTCGAGCCGCCGGTCTTGCTCATTCATGGTTTAGAAGATAAAAACGTGTCGATTGATCATTCCTATCAGCTCGAATCCAAACTAAAAGAGTCCAATAAAAAAGTTACCAGCTGGTACTTTGAAAACTTTCCACATGCTTTTCCACCAAAAGAAAATCGAGAAACGGTGAAGAAGTTAACAAAGTGGATGAAAGCGCAATAAAAGATATGCTACGATAGAAAAAACAAGTAGAATAACAGTGAGGAGTGAGAAAAAAATGGGGATGCCACTAGAATTAAATACAATGATTGTGACAAAAGGCAACGAAAAACGTGTAACGGATAACATTTTTCAAATTGAGAAAAAAGGATATCGTTTGTATCCGTTAGATATTCCATTAAACATTCACAAAACGAAAAATGGAGAATGTATTGGAACTGCTGTTGTGCGTAAGGTAGAAATGGAGCAGGAAAAAACCATTGTCACATATGAACTGACAAAATTATATTCGACTAACTAAAAAACCGATCGTCCATAAGACGATCGGTTTTTTATTAGACTCTAGGTCCGCCTAATGTTGAAATGTCAGATGCTACATCATTAAAACGCTTGAAATTAGCTTTGAATTTAGCGGCAAGCTCAGTTGCTTTTTGGTTATAAGCTGTTGCATCGTTCCATGCTTTAGAAGGCTGAAGCACTTCATCAGGAACTCCCGGAACATGAGTTGGAATCGATAAACCAAAAATAGCATCTGTTACTGTTTCGGTATTAGCTAGTTCTCCTTCAAGAGCTGCTTGAACCATAGCTCGAGTGTAACTTAACTTCATTCGTTCACCCACACCGTATTCACCGCCGGTCCATCCAGTGTTTACAAGGTAGACATTTACATTATGTTCATCGATTTTCTTTCCTAGCATTTCTGCATAAGTTGTTGGAGCAAGAGGTAAGAAAGGCTCACCAAAGCATGTAGAGAAAGTAGCCTGCGGCGATGTTACGCCGCGTTCTGTTCCAGCTAACTTACTAGTATATCCGCTCAGAAAATGGTACATCGCTTGTTCTTTTGTAAGCTTGCTGATTGGAGGCAAGACGCCGAAGGCATCAGCAGTTAAAAAGACAATAGCTGTAGGGTGCCCAGCGACGCTTGGCAATACCGTATTATCAATAGAGTCAATTGAATAAGCGGCACGAGTATTCTCTGTTAAACTATTATCATTGTAATCTGCTACTTTCGTATTTTGATTTAACACTACATTTTCCAGTACGGCGCCGAAGCGAATTGCATTAAAAATTTGCGGTTCTTTTTCTTCAGAAAGCTGAATGCATTTCGCGTAGCAGCCTCCTTCAATATTAAATACACCAGAGCTTGACCAACCGTGCTCGTCATCTCCGATTAAACGACGATTTGCATCAGCAGAAAGCGTTGTTTTACCCGTTCCAGATAAACCAAAGAATAATGCAACGTCACCTTCTTCTCCTACGTTAGCAGAACAGTGCATGGATAGAATATTGTTTTGAGGAAGCAAGAAGTTCATCACTGAGAAAATAGATTTTTTCATTTCACCAGCGTACTCAGTTCCTCCAATTAGCACAATGCGCCGCTCTAATGAAAGAATAATGAAGGTTTCAGAATTCGTCCCGTCTGTTTCAGGATCAGCTTTGAATGTTGGAGCTGCTACAATTGTAAACGGCTTCACATCATCATTTGTTTTTTGTTCAGCTGAAGGGCGAATGAATAACTGCTGAGCGAATAGGTTGTGCCATGCAAATTCATTAACTACTTGAATTGGTAACTGATACTTTTTATCAGCTCCAGCATATCCATTAAAAACAAAAAGTTCATCCTGCTTCTTTAAGTGGGTTAAGACTTTTTTGTATAGCGCATCGAATCGCTGAGCAGAAATTGGCTGATTGACAGGTCCCCATTCAACCGTTTTTGAAGACACAGCATCGCTTACAATAAATTTATCCAAAGGAGAGCGACCTGTATATTTTCCGGTTTCGACTGACACAGCACCTGTAGAAGTCAGCGTTCCTTCGCGTCGAGCTAGAATTTTTTCAACAAGTTGTGGAACAGATAATTGGTGTTTTGTTGTTTTTAATTGAAGCAAACCATTTAATTCGATAGACATATCAACAGTACTCATGTGCACTACCTTCCTTTTTTAGCTATTATTTATTCATTAATGTTTGAAATTTATAATTAGTATAACACATTTATTTAATTATTCTATACTATTTAACTAAAAATGTTTGTGTATTATAAAAAAATGTACGTTATACCTATTTTAGACACATATATATGTGCTAGAAGCGAAAAAAGTGAAGTTATTTCAAGTGAAAGTCTCTTTTTGATCTGTCTTGTTAACCAAACTTAGTGATCATTCTTAATAAGGTGTACTATTTTGAAATTTGAGTATGTTACATTAAAACAGATTCAAACGTAAAGAGATGATTTCCATTTGAATGTTGTTGACAGTGAAGCGCTTTTTCATGTATTATATGTCCTTGAACGGATACTCTCTTATCCCGAGCTGGTGGAGGGACAGGCCCTGTGAAACCCAGCAACCATCGTCATTTTTTTGTGTGGACGATAAGGTGCTAACCTGATGCAAGGGCACAACCTTGATCGATAAGAGTGAAAGGCTTATGTAGAATTTGATACCTTTCCTCGATACAAGGAAAGGTTTTTTTATATTTTTTAACGTGTAATGAAAATAAGGGAATGAGTACCGTATCACAATGTATCGTATTTATAAGGAGGAAAACTGATGTCAACACAACGTCGTCTGTTCACGTCAGAATCTGTTACAGAGGGACATCCCGATAAAATTTGTGACCAAATTTCTGACTCAATTCTTGATGCTATCCTAGCAAAGGATCCAAATGCTCGTGTTGCTTGTGAAACAAGCGTAACAACTGGTTTAGTTTTAGTAAGTGGTGAAATTACAACTTCTACTTACGTGGATATTCCTAAAACAGTTCGTGAAACAATTAAAGGAATTGGCTATACTCGTGCAAAATACGGATTTGATGCTGAAACTTGTGCAGTATTAACATCTATCGACGAGCAGTCAGCTGATATCGCTGCTGGTGTAGACCAAGCGTTAGAAGCACGTGAAGGTCAAATGTCAGATGAAGAAATCGAAGCAATAGGAGCTGGAGACCAAGGGTTAATGTTTGGTTATGCATGTAACGAAACAAAAGAATTAATGCCTCTTCCAATTTCATTAGCTCATAAACTTGCTCGCCGTCTAACAGAAGTACGTAAAGAAGAAATTCTTCCTTACCTTCGCCCGGATGGTAAAACACAAGTAACAGTTGAATATGATGAAAACAACAAACCTGTTCGCATCGATACAATTGTTATTTCAACTCAGCATCACCCAGAAGTAACGTTAGAGCAAATTCAACGTAACTTAAAAGAATATGTTATTAATCCAGTTGTGCCAAACGAGTTAATTGATGAAAATACAAAGTATTTCATTAACCCAACAGGACGTTTCGTAATCGGCGGCCCTCAAGGAGATGCTGGTTTAACTGGTCGTAAAATTATCGTTGATACTTATGGCGGATATGCTCGTCACGGCGGCGGTGCATTCTCTGGTAAGGACGCAACAAAAGTAGACCGTTCAGCAGCTTATGCAGCTCGTTATGTTGCGAAAAACATTGTAGCAGCTGATCTTGCTGATAAGTGTGAAGTACAACTAGCATATGCAATTGGTGTTGCACAACCAGTATCTATTTCAATTGATACATTCGGTACAGGAAAAGTTTCTGAAGAAGTACTAGTAGATGTAGTACGCAAAAACTTTGACCTACGTCCAGCAGGCATCATTAAAATGCTTGATTTACGTCGCCCGATTTATAAGCAAACAGCAGCTTACGGTCACTTTGGTCGTACAGATGTGGAGCTTCCTTGGGAGTTCACAGACAAAGCTGAAACATTAAAAACTCAAGCTTTAGCTAAATAATAAAAAATCTCCGTGAAAACGGAGATTTTTTTTATGCCCATTGAATATCTTCAGCGGATTTTTCTACGACATCTTCATATTCTGAAAGCAAATGCTGAAAAATGGCATCCCATGATTGAGTAAGAGCATAGTGTCTCGCTGCATGGCCAAAGTGAAGCCGCTGGTGCAAATCATCGAGTAAACCTGTAATAGCCGAACCGAATTCTTCTAAGGAGTGAGGTTTGCAAAGGTAGCCATTTCGCCCGTGCTGAACCATCTGTTTAACTCCTCCTGCATTTGCTGCCACCACAGGAGTTCCAGAAGCAAGAGACTCCAGTACAACATTTCCGAAGGTTTCTGTTTCTGAAGGAAAAACAAACAAATCAGATGATGAATAGATATGAGCAAGTTGCTTACCTTCAAGAAAGCCTGTAAATGTCATATGCTCAGATGCTTGCTGCTGCATTTGTTCCTTTAAAGGGCCGTCTCCCACAATAACCCAGTGAATTTGATGGCGGATATGATCAGGTAGAGATCGTGCAATTTTCAGTAAAAAATCAGCGTTCTTTTCTTTAGCTAATCTTCCTACATACGTTAAAATGTAGGGTTTTTTAATATTATATTTAATACGAATATCAAAGCGGTCATAGTGGGGATGAAATAATTTGTGATTTACCCCTCGCGACCAAATAGCTACGTTGTGAAACCCTTGTTCTTCTAGCTGCTGTTTGGTCACTTCAGAGGGAGCGAATATTTTTTGCACAGGTTTATAAAACCATTTCATATATTTTTGCAGTGGTACACGCATCTTCTCAAGTTCATAGTGAGATAAATAATCATCAAAATTGGTATGATAAGAGCCGACAAGAGGAACACCTAATCTTTTTCCATAATAGGAGCCGCAAAGCCCCATTGTAAAAGGAGTGGCCAAATGAATAAGAGAAGGATTGAATTCCTGCAGCTGCTTTTTAATTTTTAGAACGTTTGGCAATGAAAAGCGGCTGTTTGGATAAAGGAAAAACGGCATGCTAGGCGAACGGTGAACATACGTTGAAAATGAACGGTCATGAGCAAATTCAGGAGCAAATACCTGGATGGGAATTTGCTTTGAATTGACATACTGAGTAAATTGATAAAGTGTTTTAGCAGCACCGTTAACTTCCGGAGCAAATGTATCCGTAAATAAAGCAATTCTCATTAGTATTCCTCCTATCAATTATGTTAAAAATATGTTCAGTGAAACAGCACCTGAAAAGATGCCCAGTATCAGGCCTACCATGACATCCGTCGGATAGTGCAGACCGAGATAAATTCTTGAAATTCCTACCGTTACTGCAAGCGGCAAAAGAACGGCAGCGAAGGCTGGATAAACAATCATAAGAGGGGTAACCAACGAAAAAATAGCTGTTGTATGCCCAGATGGAAATGAATGATCTTTTAATGGATTTTCTAATACTTTTGTATGTTTTAATTGAATATAAGGTCGTTGTCTCGGATATAGTTTTTTAGCAATGGCGACAGGAATATGACTAACGGCTAAAGAAAATGCACAAGCGTAAGCGACGGATGAAGGGTGCAGAAATAGCAGCAAGCACGCTATCACAATAGTAAACGTGGCTCCGCCGGCGTGAGTTAGTAAACGTAAAAATCTATTTAAGTGCTTTCGATCAAAATGTTGGTTTACACTTTTGAATAATCGGCATTCGGCATCGTATACATACTGAATTAACTTGGTTTTCATAGAGTCGCTCCCTTTTCAATAAATACGCCTTTATTATTCAGTTTAATCTTTAATTGTGGAGGCAGTACTAAAACGATGTAAATTAATATGGAAATTTCTTTACAATTGTGGGGAGAATAGAACATGATTGGAGAGTTTGTGGAGATACTAAAAAAATTCCCTCAGTATGACTTTCTGAGGGAACGTTTCCTTTATAATGAAGAATCAGATTTCTTAATAGACTTATAATACTGCCCTTTTTCTACATATTCTTTACGAATGCGCTGCATATCTTTTAAATCCTCTTCAGTCAGAGCGCGGATCACTTTAGCAGGTCGGCCGAGTGCGAGAGTATTAGGCGGTATTTTTTTACCAGGAGGCACTAAACTTCCAGCACCGATAAAAGCACCTTCACCAATTTCCGCGCCGTCTAAAATAATAGAGCCCATGCCAATGAGCGCGCGTTTGCGGACGATGGAGCTATGTAAAATGACTTGATGTCCTACTGTCACATCATCTTCAATAAGCAAAGGAGCATTTGGGCTTTGATGGAGTGTTGATTGATCTTGTATATTTACTCGTTTCCCGATAATAGTAGGTGAAACATCTCCTCTAATAACAGTGTTAAACCAAATGCTGCTTTCTTCACCAATGGTGACATCTCCAGTAATCGTGACATAATCTGCGATAAAGCAGCTGGGTGCAATGGTAGGCATTTTTTCTTTATACGGATAAATCATCAAATCATCTCCCTTTATTAGTTGAAAAAAAGTAGTAAATCTTCTAATGTAAGTGTACAAAGGTTTTTTAAGCAGGTAAACAAAAAAAGGAAGAAGGAGTAACTCAAATGCATAAATGGGAAGCAGTAAATCCAAAAGGCGTTATTGTCATGGTCCATGGAGCAGCGGAGCATCACGGACGCTATCGCTGGCTGATTGAGATGTGGCGTTCAGTTGGAATGCACGTAATTATGGGAGACCTTCCTGGCCAAGGCTTAACAACAAGAAGAAGAGGACATATCCTATCCTTTGATGAATATGTATATGAAGTAGAAGAATGGGTACGTGAAGCGCAAAAATATGATTTGCCTATTTTCCTGTTAGGCCACAGTATGGGAGGACTAGCGGTTATTCGTACGCTGCAGACAAAAAATCTCCCTATATGGGGTGCGATTCTTTCCTCTCCTTGTCTAGGATTAAAAGAGCAAGTACCGGCTTATTTAGATATGCTATCTAAAGGATTAAATAAAGTCATGCCGAACAAACTTTTCGATTTGGGTCTCACTGTTGAAAAAGCAACAAGAAACCAAGAAGTTCGAGATGAAGATGAAAACGACTCACTGTACGTTACAAAAGTTTCTGTAAGATGGTACCGAGAATTGATCCAAGCTGTTAACTTAGCTTTTAAAGATATCGATCGTTTGCCTGATGTCCCGCTTCTTGTGATGCAGGCAGGAGAAGATAAAATTATTGAAAAGTTGATTGTTAGGCAGTGGTTTGATGAAATAGAGCTAAGTGAAAAAATCTACAAAGAATGGTCTCAGCTGTATCATGAAATCTTTAATGAGCCTGAAAGAGAATACGTTTTTACATATGCGAAAAGTTTTGTTGATCTTCACATTTAATGAGTGCCGTAAGAAATTGAGGTGAAAATAAATGAAGATTCCGTCTCATCCTATTTCATTAATGAGAAAAATTTATCGAGAAGTGTTTCCTGTCGTTCATCATGAGCTTAATTATTGGCGCGAACGGGCAAAAAAGATTCCTAATAAAGAATTACGTACTCAAGCATTGGCAAGTATCGATACAAAAACTTTTCATTGTGAAGGAGGCGGTATCCTATCGATTTTAGCGAAAGAAAACATGATTGAATGCGTAAAATTTATTGTTGCCTACCAAACAATCAGCGATTACTTAGATAACTTATGTGACCGCAGCAATTCGCTCGATCCTAAAGATTTTGCAGCCTTACATGAATCGATGCCAGATGCGTTGACTCCTCATGCACCTCTTGGCGATTACTATCGTTTTCGAACGGATAAAGACGACGGAGGATACTTAGCCGGACTTGTCCAGACTTGTCAGCAGTCCTTGCGAAAAGCTTGTAATTACCATATAGTCTCTTCACATTTATTAGAACTAGCTAATTATTATTGTGATTTGCAAATACATAAGCATGTTGAAATCAAGGAAAGAGTTCCACGATTAGAGAATTGGTTCGATGCTCACCGGCACAGTGTTCCTGAAATGGAGTGGTATGAATTTTCAGCGTGCTCTGGTTCAACGTTAGGAATTTTTTGTTTGGTCGCTTATAGCTTTCAAGAAGAGATGACCGAAGAAATGACGCAGAAAATAAAAACGGGATATTTTCCTTATATTCAAGGCTTACATATTTTACTCGATTATTTAATTGACCAAGAAGAAGATAAAGCAGGAGGAGATTTGAACTTTTGTTTTTATTATCCTCACTATCAGCAAATGATGGATCGCTTTTTGCATTTTGTCGTAAAAGCGGACGAATATGCTAAAAAACTGCCGGATTATCACTTTCACTGCTTTATCTATAAAGGACTCTTGGGCGTTTATCTGTCGGATCAAAAGGTGCGGGCACAAAAACATGTTCATGTGAATGCACGTAGATTAATAAAAGCGGGGGGAGCGCTCAGCTACTTTTTCTATATCAACGGACGCTTGTACCGAATGTTAAAAAGATAAGCCGTACGTGGCTTATCTTTTTTCAATAGCAATGATGAACGGAGGATTGTTTTGCTGATTCATGAAACGATATTGTAAAACATGGACGACTTTTTGATCAAGATTTTGGACATACGTTAGTAAATCGTCTCTTTCTTGTTTCCCTTGATCGTGTCCATGATAAATAACGAGCACAATTACTCCTTCAGATGCTAGCAAATCAAGTAACTGTTCAACGGCAGCGATTGTTGTTTCAGAAGTGGTGACGATGTCTTTAGCTCCACCTGGCAAATAACCTAAATTAAAGATAGCGCCTGTGACTTGTCCATTAATAGAACGAGGAAGCATGCTTATATTGCTGTGGCTTTTTTGGATAAGCGTTACTCGGTTTTCTACATGGTGTTCTGTCAGTCTCTGGTGAGTTGCTTGAATTGCTTGGGGTTGAATGTCAAATCCATATACATGACCTGCATCTCCGACTAAGTTAGCTAAGAACAATGTATCATGTCCATTTCCTGCTGTGGCATCAATCGCGACATCTCCTTCGGCCACAGCATTAGTGAGCAACGTGCGGGCAAAAGGCAGGATACGTTCTATTTTCATCTTTCCATCAACTCTTTTTCGTAATATTTTCCTTGATAGCTTTGGCGACGTTCGAGCTCTTGATCAATGGCATTTAACACGCTCCACTTATTCACGCTCCACATCGGTCCAATCATGAGGTCTATCGGTCCATCACCTGTAATACGATGAACAATCATCTCAGGAGGGATCACTTCAAGCTGATCGCATACAAGTTTTACGTATTCTTCAAATGAAAGAAATTCAACAAGGCCCTTTTCATACTGTTTGACCATAGGAGTTCCTTTTAGCAAATGAAGCAGGTGAATCTTAATTCCTTGAACATCTAATTTCGCTACTTCCCGTATCGTTTTCATCATCATGTCGGGTGTTTCTAAAGGCAAGCCATTAATGATATGAGAACAAACGCGAATACTGTGTTTTCGAAGCTTTGCTACACCATCTATATAGCATTGATGATCATGTGCCCGGTTGATAAGCAGTGAAGTTCGTTCGTGAACAGTCTGTAGTCCAAGCTCTACCCATAGATAAGTTCGTTCATTTAATTCAGCCAAGTATTCCACCACATCGTCGGGGAGACAGTCAGGGCGCGTGGCGATAGAAAGTCCAACAACTCCGGGAAGCTTTAAGACAGCTTCATATTTTTCACGAAGCTCCTCTACAGGAGCATGAGTGTTAGTGAATGCTTGAAAGTAAGCAACGTATTTTCCGTCTTTCCATTTATGATGCATTTTTTCACGGATTTCATTAAATTGTGTGACAAGATCATCCGCTCTGTTTCCGGCAAAATCTCCTGAACCGGCAGCGCTGCAAAACGTACAGCCGCCGTGAGCTGCCGTGCCGTCTCTGTTTGGACAATCAAATCCTCCATCTAAGGCTACTTTAAATACCTTATGGCCAAAGTGGTTACGTAAGTGGTAATTCCAGGTATGATAACGTTTGTTTTCAGATTTATACGGAAATGGGTTTGTCTGATTCAAATCAGCAACCTCCTTTTTACATGCAATATACATCAACAAATTGTATCAAAAACGTGAAAAAGTGCCAAACAAATTTAAGGATGCTTATATTTAACAGGTTCTTTTTGTCGTAAAGGAGAGTAAAGTTGCGCAAAATAAAACCGAAATGAACGAATAGGAGGAATAGAGAATGACAACTCGTCAAGCAGTGGATCAACTTATGCAGCAGTGTGAAGATGCTATTCGCTTTGGACAAGGTCAGTTACAGGAAGGCATGAAACAAGAACATTACAATGACACTGAATATACAAAAGCACAGGAAAAATTAGAAAATGCTTATAAAGAGATTGAAGAATTTTCTCACAGTGCAAATGCACAGCAAAGAGAGCAGCTATATCGCATGCGCCTACAAGTTCAGCAGCTGCAAAATCAATTGATCACAACTCAGCATTAAGGAGAGGATTTTATGGCAACTCGTTCAAATCAAAATAACCCAGAACAAAAAACAAAAAATGGTGTCAACAGCAACGATATTGAGCTTGGAAAAGACTTTGATCCGGTAAAAGAATTAAAAGCACGAAACAGCAAGCGTGCACAGCCGGTTCGTTCGAAGCGAAAATAAGTCGTAAAAAGGTGATTTTGCATGATATTGTCATGTGAAATCACCTTTTTAAATAGTCAGCGAATTTCAAATAAATTGTCTATATGTAAAAGCATTGCGAAGCCCTTAAGAAAAGACTAGAATGTACGTTGGCATTCGAATAGATAGGGGGGAGATCAATGCCCAAATCACTTTGGTTTTTGATTATTGGTATGCTTGTAAACGTAACGGGAGCTTCATTTTTATGGCCTCTCAATACAATTTATATAAATGAACATTTAGGAAAGTCGTTATCCGTTGCAGGAGTGGTTCTTATGTTGAATTCTGCTGCAAGCGTAGTGGGTAATTTGCTTGGGGGAACACTTTTTGACAAAATTGGAGGATATAAATCCATTTTATCAGGAATTATTATTACCCTTATTGCATTAGTGGGACTGGTATTTTTCCATGGTTGGCCTACATACGTTGTTCTCTTGGTTATTGTAGGGTTTGGATCTGGTATTGTGTTTCCATCTATGTATGCAATGGCAGGATCTGTTTGGCCACAAGGCGGAAGAAAAGCATTTAATGCGATGTACGTTGCTCAAAATGCAGGAGTGGCTATTGGCGCGGCGGTAGGGGGCGTTGTAGCGTCTTATTCATTTACGTATATTTTCTTAGCTAATACAATTTTATACGTTATTTTTCTCCTTATTGCTATTTTTTCATATCGTCATATTTCGGTTACAGTTGGGCAAACGAATGTCCTTAATGAAGCCGGTAGTATTCAGCATAAAACCAAGCTGACGGCCCTTCTTATTTTATGTACAGGGTACGTATTATGCTGGGTCGCGTATGTTCAGTGGCAAACAACGATTGCTACGCATACGCGTGAGCTGAATATACCTCTTTCAAGCTACAGTTTGCTTTGGACAATTAATGGTATTTTAATTGTAGTCGGTCAGCCCTTGATTGTACCTATCATTCAAAAAGTAGCAAAGACATTAAAAGTACAGGTTCTAATTGGGACGGTTATTTTTGTGGCTTCTTTCATCATCGTGGTGAATGCAACAACATTTCCGCAATTCTTAACAGCAATGGTTGTGTTAACAATTGGAGAAATGTTCGTTTGGCCAGCAATTCCAGCTGTTGCAAGTCAGTTAGCTCCATCCGGAAAAGAAGGGTTTTATCAAGGCGTAGTTAACAGTATGGCTACTGCAGGTAAAATGATTGGTCCTCTCTTTGGAGGCGTGATTTTCGATGCGTTTAATATGTCTACCCTGTGTTATTTATTAATTGCGCTATTGTTATTTAGCATGTGTACAACATGGATATACGATTATAAATTAAAAGAAAAACGTCAGCGTTCACTAACCATCTCTAAATAAATTAGAGGTGGTTTTATTTTTGACTGTTAAATAAACGTAGGAATGTCTTCAGTATTCCTTTAATAATATAGTAAGGGCCGTGACAAGCAAAGAAAGGAGTATATACCTGTAAAAATGTAAGCGTCTTCTAATTATATGACTTCATGGGGGGCTAGAACATGCTTAGTATGATTGGATTAATTGGAGGATTATTGTTGCTCATTGTATTAACGATGAGAGGCATGAATTTATTTATAGCAGGTCCGCTCAGTGCTTTAGTTGTTGCTTTAACAAGCGGCATGCCTTTATTTCCACAGCTTGTGAAAGAAGGAGAAGCAAATTTTGTTGGGAATTACATGTCTGGTTTCACAGGGTTTATTGCTTCTTGGTATTTAATGTTTCTATTGGGCGCAGTTTTTGGAAAAGTGATGGAAGACAGCGGGGCTGCTGACAGTGTTTCTCGCTGGATTGTCAGTAAACTTGGAATGAAAAGAGCAGTGTTGGCGATTGTACTTGCCTGTGCTGTCTTAACATACGGGGGAGTCAGTCTGTTTGTAGTAGCATTCTCTGTCTATCCAATGGCTTTAAGCTTATTCAAACAAGCTGATTTGCCGAGGCGGTTTATCCCTGCTGCTTTAGCGTTTGGTTCCGTTACATTTACGATGACTTCGGCTGGCTCGCCTGAAATCCAAAACTGGATTCCGATTGAATATTTGAAGACTAGTCCGTATGCAGGATGGGAAGTTAGTTTAATTGTAGCGGTAGTGATGGCTGTATTCGGCTATTGGTGGTTAAAGCGTTTGATTTCCAAAGCAGTTAAAAATGGAGAGCGTTTTATATCACGTGAGAAAGATCCAGTAGTAACAGAAAGTCAGTCTTTGCCTAATCCGCTATTAAGCTTGCTTCCGCTTGTTGTCGTGCTCATTATTTCTTTTATGCTTCATGAGTCACTTCAGCAATCTGCTTTGATTGTCGCACTTTTAAGCGGCATCATTGTCACCTATATTGTGAACAAAAAGCACTTTAAAGGGTTTTGGAATGCAGCTTCAGAAGGAACGCTCGGAGCGTTAATTGCTATTGGAAATACAGCCGCTGTCGTAGGTTTTGGAGGAGTGGCTAAGGCGGTTCCTGCGTTTGGAGTGGCTGTAGATGCCATGACGCATATTCCAGGAAGTCCGTTAATTGGGGGAGCTATTGCTGTTAGTGTTATCGCAGGGATGACAGGTTCGGCTTCAGGAGGTCAGGCGATTGCTTTGCCAATTTTAGCGCCTCACTATCTTGATGCTGGCGTAAATCCAGAAGCTCTTCATCGCGTAGTGGCTATTTCGTCTGGAGTATTAGATTCTTTGCCTCATAATGGTTACGTCGTCACAACAATTAATTCTATTTGCGGAGAAACTCATAAAGATGCGTATGGATCGGTTGCAGCAATGACGGTGATTGTTCCGCTTGTCGGTCTTGTACTTGCGATTATTCTGTTTTCTTTTGGATTTGGCATTTAATAATAATAGCTAAAGAAAGTAAAAGGCGAGCGTACCCCAGTACGCTCGCTTTTTTGTTTGGCCTTGCATGTATGTTTTTGGGAGAAGTTGTTCATATATAAGAATGAAAGAGAGGATTTAGCAACAAAGCAGTGCTGCAGTGTAGAAACTTTTACAAAATCCATTGAACAACTTGCAGTTTGCGAACATATTATTTACAATACAAGGTAGTATGATGTAAAAACTATGATAAGGAATAGTAGTGAACGAAGCGAGCTAAGAGAGCTGACGGGTGGTGCGAGTCAGCAAACGAGCGTTCATGAACTCACCTTGGAGTTGTAAATGTGAAGTAAAGTAACATTTGCCGTCTATCCGCGTTAAGGAAAATGAGTGAGTACATAATTGTGCTAATTTGGGTGGTACCGCGGGAAGTTTATTCAACCTCTCGTCCCTTTGTTTGAGGGATGAGGGGTTTTTTAGTTTAATTAAATACAGCTGGAGCGTACAAGGAGGATTATGTATGGCTTTTAATCATGAAAAGATCGAACAAAAATGGCAAAAAATTTGGGAAGAAAATAAAACATTTAGAACAACAGAAGATGAAGGAAAGCGTAAATTTTACGCATTAGATATGTTCCCTTATCCATCTGGAGCAGGTTTACACGTTGGGCATCCAGAAGGTTATACAGCAACGGATATTTTATCTCGTATGAAGCGTATGCAAGGATACAATGTACTTCATCCGATGGGATGGGATGCATTCGGACTACCTGCTGAACAGTATGCATTAGATACAGGAAACGATCCGGCTGAATTCACTGAACTTAACATTAATAATTTCCGTCGTCAAATCAAATCGTTAGGTTTCTCTTACGATTGGGAGCGTGAAATTAATACAACTGACCCCAACTACTACAAATGGACGCAGTGGATTTTCTTACAGCTATATAAAAAGGGCTTAGCTTATGTGGATGAAGTAGCTGTTAACTGGTGTCCTGCTCTAGGAACAGTACTTGCAAACGAAGAAGTTATTGACGGCAAAAGTGAGCGTGGAGGACATCCGGTTGAGCGTCGTCCAATGAAGCAGTGGATGCTTAAAATCACAGCTTATGCAGATCGTTTACTAGAAGATTTAGATGATCTTGATTGGCCAGAAAGTATTAAAGAAATGCAGCGCAACTGGATTGGCCGCTCTGAAGGAGCTCACGTTCACTTCACAATCGATGGATATGACGACACATTTACTGTGTTCACAACGCGTCCTGATACGCTATTTGGGGCAACGTATGCCGTTTTAGCACCTGAACATCCGTTTGTGGAAAAAATTACAACAGCCGAACAAAAAGAAGCAGTAGAAGCTTATTTAGATCAAATTAAAAGCAAAAGCGATTTAGAACGTACAGACTTAGCTAAAGACAAAACAGGTGTATTCACCGGTGCTTATGCAATTAACCCTGTAAACGGCGAGAGAATGCCAATTTGGATTGCTGACTATGTTCTAATGAGCTATGGCACAGGTGCAATTATGGCTGTTCCTGCTCATGATGAGCGCGATTATGAGTTTGCTGTTAAATTTGAACTGCCGATTAAAGAAGTGGTAGCGGGCGGAGACGTTTCAAAAGAAGCTTATACAGGCGACGGCGAGCACGTTAATTCAGACTTCTTAAATGGTCTAGATAAAGAAGAAGCAATTTCAAATATGATTCAGTGGCTTCAAGCAAATGAAAAAGGTGAAAAACAAGTAACATACCGTCTGCGTGACTGGTTATTCAGCCGTCAGCGCTACTGGGGTGAACCAATTCCTGTTATTCACTGGGAAGATGGCACAACAACTGCAGTTCCTGAAGATCAGCTTCCGCTTGTGTTACCAAAAACGACTGAAATCAAACCGTCAGGCACAGGTGAATCTCCGTTAGCAAACATTGATGACTGGGTGAACGTTGTAGATCTGGAAACGGGCAAAAAAGGGCGCCGCGAAACAAATACAATGCCTCAATGGGCAGGTAGCTGCTGGTATTACTTACGTTACATTGATCCAACAAACAGTGAAGCGTTAGCGGATGCAGAAAAATTAAAAGAATGGTTGCCGGTTGATATTTATATCGGTGGAGCTGAACACGCTGTTCTTCACTTATTATATGCTCGTTTCTGGCATAAGTTTTTATATGATATCGGCGTAGTTCCAACAAAAGAGCCATTCCAAAAACTGTTTAACCAAGGTATGATTCTTGGAGAAAACAACGAAAAAATGAGTAAGTCAAAAGGTAACGTTGTAAACCCAGACGAAATCGTAGAAAGCCACGGTGCAGATACGCTTCGCCTTTACGAAATGTTTATGGGACCTTTAGATGCATCAATCGCTTGGTCAACAAAAGGGCTTGATGGTGCACGCCGTTTCTTAGATCGCGTATGGCGTTTACTTATTGAAGATAATGGTGAATTAAGCAGCAAGGTTCAAGAAAGCAATGACACTACACTTGAACGCGTGTATCACCAAACGGTGAAAAAAGTAACGGAAGATTACGAAGGTCTCCGTTTTAATACAGGTATCTCTCAACTAATGGTATTCATCAACGACGCATACAAAGTTGATGTGCTGCCAAAGCAATACGTAGAAGGATTTGTGAAGCTATTAGCACCAATTTGTCCTCATACGACTGAGGAATTATGGAGCAAACTAGGTCACGAAGATACAATTTCATATGAGGCTTGGCCTGCGTTTGACGAAGCAAAACTTGTAGATGATGAAGTGGAAATTGTCGTTCAAATTAACGGTAAAGTACGTGCAAAAGTAAACGTACCTGCTGAGGCATCTCGCGAAGAACTTCAAGATATTGCAATGGCTAATGAAGACGTTCAAGAGTTCATTGAAGGTAAGACAGTGCGCAAAGTGATTGCTGTGCCTGGTAAATTAGTAAACATCGTAGCTAATTAATCTATTGATGTAGAACAGGACCCCTGACTAAAAAGCAGTCAGGGGTCCTGTTCTAGACCTAAGCGAATGCGTCTTCCTTTCGGGGTTGACATCAGGCGCTTAGTCCAACCTTTAAAGTTGCATCACTACTGATTGGAAAAGCTTAGGCAGGTAGCTGCTTAAGCTTTTCTTATTTAGTGGCATAAAGGTATTTGAATTTGCTACAATAGCGATAGCAAGCTGAATGAAAGAATAGAGAGGGATGACGAAGATGGAAGAAGTAAAAGTAATTACGCCTGAAGAGCTTCAAAAACGCGTTGAAAATGGAGAAGAACTTCATTTAGTCGATGTGCGCGAAGATGAGGAAGTAGCAGAAGGAATGATTCCAACTGCTAAACACATTCGCATGAATGATATTCCAACTAATGTGGATTATTTCGATAAAGACAAAGAATATATTTTCATTTGCCGTTCTGGCCGCCGCAGTGAAAACGTATGTTACTACCTTCAAGAACAAGGATATAAAGTAACAAATATGGTTGGCGGTATGTTAGAGTGGGAAGGAAAAACGGTTAATAAATAAGAAAAAAGCGCCTTTGACAGGCGCTTTTTTCTTTTTGAATTAAACTTCTACCATCCGACTAAAATGATAGTAGGAAAACAAATGATGACTAAATCTATAAAAGTCTTCATAAAAATAGAGGTAAGAAGAAATTGAAAATCAGTACGAAAGCCATCATCGAGAGAAGCAGTCCATTCTGATTGAAACAAATTTGATAGGACAAGGTGGTAGAAGCTGTGATACAAGTAAAAATGTTTGATAAAGAGCATGAAAAAGATTTAGAATTTGCGGTGAATCGATTTTTACGGAAATTAGAGGATGAAGACGTCGTTGATATTAAGTACCAGGTGACAGTGGATGTCGATCGTGATGAGCAGGTGTACTGTTTTTCAGCCATGGTTATGTATAAAGCCTAGCATATTATGCTAGGCTTGTTGCAAATTCTCCTGCATTACTGCCAGCCAAACGGCCTGTTACAAGAGCAGAAGTGATATTGTATCCTCCAGTGTATCCATGGATATCAAGAATTTCCCCGCAGAAGTAAAGGCCTTGCATAAATTTCGAAGACATTTCTTTTGGGTGAATTTCTTTAACTGATACGCCGCCTCCTGTGACGAATGCTTTCTCTAAAGAAAGTGTGCCGTTTACAGCAAATTCAAATCGTTTGCACAGTCTCGAAAATTCTCTCAGTTTTTCATGCTGAAGCTGTCCCGCTAGCGCTTGGCTATCAATGTCTGCTTGCTCGAGTAAAAATAATAGATAGCGTTCAGATACAAAACCTTTTAAAACATTTTTAATCGCTTTTTTCGGCTCTTCTTTTGTCATTTTGGCTAATTTTTGAAAAATCTCTTCTTCATTTTGGCTAGGAAATAAATCAAGAGACATTTGAACAGTGTTGCTTTTTTGTTTCTTTAACTCTTTAACGACATATTGGCTGCAGCGAAGAGCGGCGGGACCAGAAATGCCAAAGTGAGTGAAAATCATATCCATCTGATGAGTAATGACAGGTTTTCCTTTTTTATTAAGCACGCTTAATCCTACATTACGAAGCGATAGACCTTGAAGCGTTTTGGTTTTAATAAACGGTTCGCTAGATGTAATAGGAACTTCTGTTGGGTAAAGTTCAGTAATTTTATGCCCCGCATCTTTTGCCCATTGATAACCGTCTCCTGTCGAACCTGTATGAGGCACTGATTTTCCACCTACTGCAATCACAACGCTTTTAGTTTGGATTGTTTCCCCATTTTGAAGCACAACTTCTTTCACGGTGTTGTTCTCATAGGTTACGCGTTTAACGGCTGTGTTTGTGCGAATTGTCACACGAAGACGGTGAAGTTCGCTAATTAATGCATCAACAACAGATTGAGCTTTATTGCTGACCGGAAACATACGCCCGTGATCTTCTTCTTTTAATTTAATTCCAAGGCCTTCAAAATAGGAGATGATATCTTCGTTATTAAAAACAGAAAACGCACTGTATAAAAAGCGTCCGTTTCCTGGAATGTGTTTAATAAGTTCATCAATTGGAAGGCGGTTTGTCACATTACAGCGTCCGCCTCCAGAAATGGCAAGCTTTCGTCCAAGTTTATTGCCTTTATCAATTAATAATACGTTTGCACCTGACTCACCAGCTGCAATCGATGCCATCAAACCAGAAGGTCCTCCTCCGATTACGACTACATCATATATCATACTTTCACCAACCTGTCTATTCTTAAAAAATTTTAGTTTGTTCACTGACAAATCTCTCAACATTGGATAAAATGGGCTATAGTCTTTGTTTTTTTAGTTTGTTGACGAGTGCGAGTGAGTATAAGACCTTTCTTAGTGTATACTGTCACTTGCTTCTTTTCAATTCTATCATTATTATCAGTATGTAACATTAAGTATCGGAGGCAAACGTATGTCTGATTCAAAATTGTTAAGAGGGACCTTTGTGCTAACGCTTGGCACCTATGTATCCCGAATCTTGGGAATGATTTATTTATTTCCATTTGCGATCCTTGTTGGAACCGTAGGGGGAGCACTGTTTGGTTACGGATATAACCAATATGCTATTTATTTAAGTATTGCTACAGCCGGTATGCCAATGGCCGTATCGAAATTTGTGTCAAAATATAATGCACTCGGTGATTATTATACGAGTAGAAGAATGTACCGGGCCGGCATGAAATTAATGCTTGTCACAGGAATTCTTGCATTTTTACTTTTATATTCGTTAGCTCCTGTTATGTCTAGAATTACACTGGGAGGTTCTGATTTAAATAACTCCTTAGAAGATGTAGTAATGGTTATGCGAATGGTTAGTATTGCGTTAATTGTAGTACCGATGATGAGTTTAATGCGAGGATTTTTCCAGGGGCACCAGTCTATGGGACCGACAGCTGTTTCACAAGTAGTTGAACAGCTTGTGCGGGTTGTCTTTTTATTGGCATCCACCTACATCGTCATCAAAGTTGTACATGGGAGTCTTGCATTAGCCGTTGGATTTGCTACGATGGGGGCTTTTGTAGGAGCTCTTGCTGGACTGGCCGTATTAATTTGGTACTGGAAAAAACGAAAGCCTCATCTCGATAAAATGGTGAACGAGCAGACGGTAACGCCTACGCGTATTTCTACCGTATCTATTTTTAAAGAACTGCTTACGTATTCATTGCCATATGTATTTGTCAGCTTAGCTATTCCGCTTTATCAGTATGTGGATCAATTCACATTTAATCGTGCGATGGTAGCGGCTGGACAAAAAGAAATAGCGGAGTCAATGAACGGAATTGTTCAGTCTTATGTTCCAAAGCTTGTGATGATTCCCGTTTCATTAGCTACTGCGTTTGGTTTGACTCTTGTACCAACGATTACACGTTCATTTGTGAATAAAGATTATAACGTACTTCAAAAGCAAATTGATCAAACATATCAAACCATTATGTTTCTTGTGCTGCCAGCATCTGTAGGATTAATGGCTTTAGCTGGCCCAGCATATACGTTTTTCTTTGGAACAGATGCATCGGATGCGGGTGGGAATGTCTTGCTTTATTATGCACCGGTAGCTTTATTGTTTTCATTCTTTACGGTTAATGGAGCTATTTTACAAGGAATCAACAAACAAAAATATGCTGTTTTAAGTCTATTATTTGGGTTGATTGTAAAAATTGTCGTGAACGTTCCATTTATTCTTATGTTCCACGAGATTGGTTCAGTTTTAGCGACAGCACTAGGCTATATCGTATCTCTTGTTTATATGTTTGCGCTTATCCAAAAACACGCAAAATATAACTACAGTGAGTTTATAAAACGCTCTGTGCTCATTCTCATTTTTGTTGCGATTATGGGAATCAGTGTAAAAATTGTCGCAGCAGTGATTGGTCTGTTTACAACGCCAGGACGATTCTCTGCCACTGTTATTACGATTGTAGGAGCAGCAGTAGGCGGCCTTATTTACTTTATTATTACCTATCGTTCAAGCCTGCTTGAAAAAGTAATGGGAGCGAGGGTAACAGGTGCAATTGAACGAAAGATACTGCGCCGAAATAAACAGCGCAGTGCATAAGAAGATGACTCATTAGAGTCATCTTCTTTTCAAAAAAGAGGAGGATATTACATGCGTTTGGATAAATTGCTTTCTACCATTGGGTACGGAAGCCGAAAAGAAGTTAAAGGTCTTTTAAAGACTGGAGCTGTTAAGGTAGATGGTACAGCAGTTAAAGATGCTAAAGTACACGTTAATCCAGATGAACAAGAAATAACTGTGCATGGCGAAGCCGTTTCTTATCGAGAATTTGTTTACTTTATGCTTCATAAGCCACAAGGGGTCATATCAGCGACGGAAGATTCTCTTCATGAAACAGTTTTGGACTTACTGGAAATTGACGATGCTGTGTATGACCCATTTCCGGTAGGGCGTTTAGACAAAGATACAGAAGGGCTCTTGCTGCTGACGAATGACGGTCAGCTTGCGCATCAGCTGCTATCTCCTAAAAAGCACGTTCCTAAAACGTATTTTGCAAAAATTAATGCACCGGTGACTGAAGAAGATGCTGAAGCATTTAGACAAGGCGTCACTCTTGATGATGGATACGTAACAAAATCAGCAGAATTAAAGATACTAACAAGTGGTGTGGAATCAGAAATTGAATTAACGATCGTTGAAGGGAAATTTCATCAAGTGAAGCGTATGTTTGAAGCAAGAGGAAAAAAAGTAACGTATTTAAAACGTTTATCTATGGGAGCTTTGCTATTAGACGAGTCGTTAGATTTAGGAGAGTACAGGGAGTTAACGGAAGAAGAACTAGCTTTATTGCAAAAATCAAATGCTTAAGAAGAGGCGAAAGAAAAAGGAACCTAAGTCTAAAATGGTTCCTTTTTTTGTCCACTTTATTAGACAAGTGAAACATTTCACGTTAAAGCACTTAAACGAGTACCAACTCTGCTTGACGTACAAATGGAGCGGGGGACTATGCACTCGTCCAAGTCTTGACTTTCTACTGCGTAGAATTTTATCTCTATATATAAATCACTTACTACCCTTGAAATAAACTTACTAGGATGACATCTTGACCTTCTTTTGCGTAGTCGTCCATGTACCGCGACTTGGGCTGCGAACTAAATCATTATATGCTAACACATTCAAGTCACGCTGAATGGTTCTTGGTGTAATACCAAATTCGTCTACGAGCTCTTGCGTTGTAACTGTTCCATTTTTACAAATGAACATATAGACCGATTTGATACGAGTTAGCATTCGATTAGTTGAAGGTTTCAAAAAACCACTTCCTTATTCGTTTTTCGTAAGGCACAACTTCTTTATAACTCTGAGATGTCAAGCACTATTTCAGTCCTTATACTTATTGTACACAAAATCGACAGAAAAATAAAAGAGAAAACGCAAATTAACACAATATTTACAAAAAATGATATAAATATGTAATCCTTTCGTAACATCTCCTTCCTCTATTTGCACATTTTTTATAGTATATGTAAACAATAAACAAATAGAATCCGTTTTTATCGATTGTGCCTACAAATTATTTCCCGGAATTTTGACTCTGTAAACCTTTGATATGAAAGGAAAGAGACAATTATTTCTTTCTATATAAAGGTATGATAAAGTTGAATTTACCAATAGTAATGATAGATACAATCTGTAAAAGCAGGCAAAGGAGACAAACAGATGACGGCAATTAATTGGAAAGAGGAAGTTCAAAAAAGAGAAGCTGAAATTCTAGCTGAGACGCAGCGCTTTCTACAAATTAAAAGTGTTTTGACAAGCACAGAAAAACAAGAAGAGCCATTTGGACCTGGAATTGCTCAAGCGCTTCACTTCCTTTTAAATAAAGGAAAAAATGACGGATTTTCCGTCAAAAACGTAGACGGATATGCAGGTCATATTGAAGCAGGAGAAGGGAAAGACCTTCTTGGCATTCTTTGTCACGTAGACGTCGTTCCTGAAGGAGACGGGTGGTCGGTTGATCCATACGGCGGTGAAATAAAAGACGGGAAAATTTTTGCTAGAGGAGCAATCGATGACAAAGGCCCGACGATGGCTGCTTATTATGCGATGAAAATTGTGAAAGATTTAGGGCTTCCTCTATCTAAACGGGTTCGAATGATTATTGGAACGGATGAAGAAAGTGACTGGAGATGTGTGGACCACTACTTCAATCATGAAGAGATGCCAACTATGGGATTTGCGCCCGATGCTGATTTTCCCATCATCTATGCTGAAAAAGGCATTACAGATGTAGAAATTCGCCAGCAGCCAATTGAAGGAACAAAGGGAAGCGTCCAGCTCACATCATTTGTGTCTGGGCGACGCTATAATATGGTTCCTGATCTTGCAACAGCTGTTCTTGAATTCCATAGTGAAACGGATATTAAAAATAAGTATGATCAATTTTTAAAGGGTCAGTCCTTAAAAGGTTCAATAACAGAAAAGAGCGGTGTGTACACACTTACTCTAGAAGGCGTTTCAGCACATGGCAGCGTGCCTGATAAAGGGAAAAATGCTGGGCTTACACTTCTTCGCTTTTTACACACATTAGAACTTGATGAACAAGCTAATCAGTTTGTAGGTTATGCAAATGCGTATTTAGTCCAAGATTCACTAGGAGAAAAAATGGGCTTAAATCGCAAAGATGAGGTCACTGGTGATTTAACGATAAATGTGGGAATCATGTCTTATAATCAAGAAGAAGCGGGGCACTTTGGTTTAAATATTCGCTATCCTGTATCAGCTCATATTGACAACATTATTGATACAATTAAAGAAAAAAGTGAATCTTATCGAATGACCATCAAACATTTTACAGATTCTAAACCACATCATGTCGATCAAAAACATGAGCTTATTCAAACGCTTCAAAAGGTTTATCAAGAACAAACAAATGAAGAACCTACACTTATTTCAATCGGAGGAGGAACATATGCAAGAGCATTAGAAGCCGGTGTGGCATTTGGACCTCTTTTCCCAGGCCGTGAAGAAGTAGCGCACGAAAAAGACGAGTACATGGTAATTGAAGATTTGCTTCGTGCAACAGCTATCTATGCACAGGCTATTTACGAATTAGCTAAATAAGAAAAGCGAACGCCTTTGCGTTCGCTTTTCTTATTATTCAAATGAGAACAGGTCGCTTGATAAATAACGTTCACCTGTATCGCAAGCAATACATACGACCACTTGATCAGGAGATAATTTTTTGGCTACCTCGATAGCAGCATAGCACGCAGCGCCAGATGAAGGACCGACTAAAATTCCTTCTTCAGAAGCCAAGCGTCGCGTAATATCGTAGGCTTGTTCATCTTTAATTTTTAAAATTTCGTCGTAAACATCTACATTAAGCGTATCAGGAATAAATCCAGGGCTTGTTCCTACAAGCTTGTGCTTTCCAGGTCTTCCTCCAGATAATACAGGAGACCCAGCTGGTTCCACAACATGAACGGTCATATTTGGGTAGTTTTCTCTTAGGACTTCACCGGTGCCTGTAATCGTTCCGCCTGTTCCAGCAGTAGCAACAAAAGCAGATAGGTCTTTTCCTAAATCGTTCATTGCCTCGATAATTTCCTTAGCAGTCGTTTTTCGATGTGCGTCAGGGTTTGCATTATTTTCAAACTGCATGGGCATAAATGCATTTGGAATTTCTTTTGTAAGCTCTTCTGCTTTGCGGATTGCTCCAGGCATTTTCTCATCGCCCGGTGTTAGAACAACTTCAGCACCATATGCTTTTAACAAGTTAATTCGTTCTTGAGTCATGGTATCTGGCATGACTAAAATAGAACGATAACCTCTTGCCGCTGCATTCATAGCTAAGCCAATACCTGTATTTCCGCTCGTTGGTTCAATAATGGTTGAATTTTCATTGAGCAAGCCTGCTTTTTCAGCTTCCACGATCATATTAAAAGCAGCACGGTCTTTTACACTACGGCTCGGATTAAAAAATTCTAGTTTTAAGTAAACGGATGCTCCATCTGCTGGTTGAAGACGATTCAATTTAACAAGAGGTGTCTCGCCAATCAAATCAGCCATATTGTTAACAACTTTCATTTTTCTCATCCTTTTCTTATAAAAATTCTCTGTATTGTTTCTATGATAACACAAATTCTTATTTTTTAAGCACATGACAAATTTTCAGAAAAACCTCTCTATTTTATCCAAAAAACCTTTAAAATAAATTTAGCTCTTTTTGAACATAACAAATTGGGAAAAGCTAATGAAAAGAAAAGGAGCGATTTGATGAAAGGTGATAAACACTATTTTATTGGAATCAACGTGCCTGTCTCCATTGCACATCAGGCAGAAAATTGGGCAAAGGAATTAACACCTTTTCCTTTCAAACAATGGACATACCCCGATGATTATCATATAACGCTACAATTTTTAGGATTTGTAGGTAACAAAAAGGAAAAGCTGATTAACCGCTTAAAAGAAGTAGCCTCCCGTCATTCAAGTTTTTCACTGCAGACAGGTCAGTACGATGTGTTCGGTGCTTATAACAAGCCTAGAGTGCTTTATGTAAGCCTTAGGCCAAATGATAAACTTGTGAATCTGCAAAGGGATATACAGTCCGTATGGGAAGACCTAAGCGGCTTATACGAAAAACGTCCTTATCGTCCTCATATTACGATTGCAAAGAAGTGGGGAGGGGAAGCTGGGCTTTTGGAAGAGCAGTTAAAGCAAACGTCGATTGAAGAACAGTTTCAAGTAAGTTCGTTTGCCCTTTTTGAAGTTCATCCTGCTAGCAAACCTAAATATAAAAAAATACTATCTTTTTTCTTGCAGTCACAGTAGCATATGAACATACAAACATGGAGAGAGGTTATTTAAAAATCACTCTTATTAAAGGAAAGAAAACGCCGATGATAATAGAGAAACGATCGGTATACAAAGTTTTAGAGGAATTTTAATTAGGGGATTGATGTAAACGTGGCGCAGCTACTTAAGGTGCAAGATTATATTTCCCGTTATGAAAATGACGTTTATCACTATACGTCTCAGTTTAATCATTTAAAAAAACATAATTGGAAGCAAGCAAAGCAATTATTTGAAGAAGGGCTATTATATGAGCCACCTGTACAAGAAGAAACAAAAGCTCAACGTTCATTTTTTCAAAAAGCCAAAGAGCGATTTACAAGAAAAAAAGAAACGTTTGAAGTGGAAGAAGCGTTCTCTAGCGATAGCGTGGAAAATCAAGAGCTATTGAGATTTACAACTCTTCCACAAACAGCGGAAGATTTGAAAATATTGTTTTTAGAAAATGTATTTGATCTTCAAATGAAATGGGCTACATCCACTTTATTTGAGTTCTCGCAAGCAGATCGGAAATATTACCATGATGAAGCTCTCCGTTATTTTATTCAGCGCTTTCCTGATACGTATCTCGTGATGTACAAGCCTGTTTTCCTGCTTAATAAAGCTCCAGTAGAAGGGGATATCATTATTGTTACTCCAACGGAAACCCTCTGTATTTGTTTAATAGAAACATATAAAAGCGCTGTTTTTCAGTATTCAAAAGAAAATTTTTGGGCAGAGTTAAGAGGAAGAGATCAAAAAAAGATATTAAATCCTTTAATTGGGTTAAATCGAACGGAGCAAATTGTCCGAAGCATCTATCGTACTCACGATATCGAACATAACGTAAAGAAAATATTACTGAGCAGAAATGGATACATTGATTACGCTGCGGAGCCTTATCAGATTGAATTTGTAGATGCTAGAAAGTATGAAGAGTGGTTTTATGAACTTCGGAAATCTAAAGTGCCTTTAAAGTTTAAACAGATGAAAGCAGCTCAAGTATTGCTTGAACACAGCCAGAGTATTTATTTTGACCGAGAATTCGAAGCAGGTGAATAATACGAACATTCATGTTATGAAAGTGCTTTCGTTTTTGCGTTTGCTACATATAATGCTACTAAAGAGGTAATAGGCATAAGGAGGAGAAAAGGATGACTGGTGATAATAAGTTTCAGGCTTATTTAGATCAAATAGATCGTATTACTCTTTTAGTTCCAACTTCTTATCATGAAGGTCAAATTGATTTTTTTGTGATTAAAAGTACACAAATGCATGGGACCATCTCTATTGAAAACGCACATGAATTAGAAGGTTTTATCAAATATGAAGGCAAGGTTGAAGGTAGCATAGAAATTGGACATTCGTACGTTATCTGTGATAATTACGGGGAGAAAGTTCCGCTGCAGGTAGGGGCTGTTATACGAACCAAAGAGTTTGATGAAAGATTTTATTATAATCAAAATGATTTGGGTGCAGCCTTTTATTCAGATCATATTATGGTAAAAATCTGGGCCCCGACTGCATCAGCAGTGGTTTTAAAATTGATACATGCAAATAGTGGGGAAGAAGAACTGTACGTCATGACTCGGCAAAGAAAAGGCGTATGGGAAAAGGAACTTCCCTTAGATAAAGAAGGGTATTATTATCGATTTTTAATAGATGTAAATGGCCGGACAAATGAAGCGGTGGACCCTTATGCCGTTGCAGCTACAGCAAATAGTGAATACGGAGTTCTTATAAATCTTCATACAACCTATGTTCATCTCCATGAAAAGCCGCCTTTCCTTCAGCCAACGGATGCCGTTATTTACGAAATGCACGTTCGAGACTTTTCTATTCATCCTTCAAGCGGGATAGAAGAAAAAGGTACGTACCTAGCTGTTACTGAATCAAGCGGGCAGCCAGGCAAAACAACAGGGCTTCATTATTTAAAAGAACTAGGAGTGACCCACCTTGAATTTCTTCCTATTAACGACTTTGGAGGAGTAGATGAATTAAATCCTCATGCTTCTTATAATTGGGGGTATAATCCATTGTTGTTTAATGTGCCAGAAGGAAGCTACTCTGCTGCCCCTTCAAACCCTACCACTCGTATCGTTGAAGTGAAGCAATTAATATCAACACTTCATCAACAGGGATTCCGTGTTATTATAGATGTAGTTTATAATCACGTATTTGTACGAGAAGAATCACCTTTTGAAAAAATTGTTCCAGGCTATTATTTTCGACACGATGAGTTTGGGATGCCTTCGAACGGGACGGGAGTAGGAAATGATTTTGCTTCTGAACGGAAAATGGCACAAAAGTTTATTATTGATTCGGTATTATTTTGGATAAAAGAGTACGGTGTTGATGGTTTTCGCTTTGACCTCATGGGGATTTTAGATATAGAAACAATGAAAATCATTCGGGAAAAAATAAATGAAATTGATTCCACTATTTTGGTTTTTGGCGAAGGCTGGGATTTAAATACTCCTCTTCCCTACAATCAAAAAGCAATCATAGCGAATGCCCGCCAAACGCCTCAAATCGGCTATTTTAATGACCGCTTTCGAGATTCTGTAAAAGGAAGCACGTTTGATGTATATGAAAAAGGTTTTATCAGCGGGAATTCTCATCAAAAAGAGGCGGTGCAATCTGTGATCGCGGGGAGCATTCTGGATAAAGAAGACAGTCGAGCTTTATTTATAAATCCAGCACAGTCAGTTAATTACGTTGAATCACATGATAATCATACGCTGTGGGATAAGTTAACGAATTCAAACGGAGAAGAAGACGAAGATACTCGTAGAAGTCGTCACCGCCTTGCTACTGCTATTGTGCTTCTTTCGCAAGGTATACCGTTTCTTCATAGTGGTCAAGAGTTTTACCGCACTAAAAAAGGCGTAGAGAACAGCTACAATTCACCCGATGATATTAATGCACTTGATTGGAATCGAAGAATCAAATTTTCTTCTGATGTGAATTGGGTTCAAGAGCTGATTCGTATTCGCAAACAGCACGGTGCATTTCGCTTGGGGGATGCTTCAGCGATCAGGCAGCATGTCTCTTTCCTAAACACACCGCAATCCGTTATTGGCTATTGCTTATCAAATGTATTGGCTTACGGTCCGTGGAAGAATATTATCGTGTTTTTTAATCAAGGGCTAATGGAAGAAAAAGTAGTTTTGCCAGAAGGACCATGGAAAATAGCACTTGATCATTGTAAAGTATATAAAAATGGGTATCCTACTATAGAGGATAATGCTATAAACGTTTCAAAGCTTAGCGTTCTTATTTTATTTCAAACGTAATTATTGTCTTCAACCACTTGACGAAAAAAGTGTGATGGAGATAATATTTATAAAGGATGGCTATTGATACATATCCTCAATAGCCGTCTTTTTTATTTACTAAGAAAATAACGTCATGATGTCTTAATAGATTGCTTTATTGAGTGAAATTTTTAAACGAAATGTGTGTGTTGAAATTGAAGGTGAATTGGTTGGAAGATATATTAGGAAGCGAATGGGAAATTACTCCTGCTGGCGGAGCGACAGGAGAAGCTTATTTTGCAAAATTTCAAGACCGAAAGCTTTTTTTAAAGCGTAATTCATCACCTTTTTTAGCAGTATTGTCAGCTGAAGGAATTGTACCGAAGCTCGTGTGGACAAGACGAATGGAAAATGGAGATGTGATCACAGCTCAGCACTGGCTAGATGGTCGAGAATTAAAACCAAAAGATATGAATTCGAGTCGAGTGACAGAATTGCTTAGTAAAATTCATCATTCAAACGAGTTATTAGATATGTTGAAAAGGTTAGGGAAAACACCGCTTCTTCCCGAAGACGTGCTAGCCGATATTCTAGAGAACGTGGACGAACGACTTCAAAAAGAGAGTATTGTAGAGCAGGGAATTAGTTATTTACAAGCAGAGCTTCCGTCCGTTCAGACAGATAAATATGTTGTGTGTCACTGTGATGTGAATCACAATAACTGGATGCTTGGAGAGAATACGCAGCTATATTTAATCGATTGGGACGGAGCGATGATTGCAGATCCTGCTATTGATTTAGGTTTATTGCTTTATTGGTACATCAATCCATCTCAGTGGGAAGAATGGCTTGAGCATTATGGGATTGAACTAACTGAGAACTTGAAAAAGAGAATGAAGTGGTACGTGATAAGTCAAACCATTTTATTCATTGAATGGCATCGTTCGAAAAATGAACATTCTGAAATGAATTACTGGCTTGAATATCTTCGGATGTTGCTCGTCAATGATATTCAAGCACAGTAGCAAAGATTATGACAAGGTAGATAGTTCTTGGACCCATTGTGATAAATTTTGTTGATTGGTTTGAATATGTTCGTCTAAATGAGTAGCACTTTTTGCATCTTGCGTGTATTTATACACGTTTTGTAGTGTTGCTTGTATGTCTGTGTTAGCATATCCTTTTGCTAGCATTGATTGAATTAAACGTTCAACCTGTTCACATTCCGCAACCGTTCCGCAGCAATCACTTTGATGATTAGATAAAATATCTTTTAATATATTCATTTGGTGTTCGGCATTTAAAGGCATTAAGCATCATCCTTTCTCGTATGATGCTCTTATTTTTTTCTATCTAAACACAATTATGCATGAGAATGTCGGTTGTTTCGAATAACCGACATTTTCAATGCGTCAAAATACATTAAAGAGGTGCAACATGAGATTACGAAACAAACCTTGGGCAAAAGATAAAATTGCTGAAAATCCCCATTACGTGGTTCCAAACCCAGCAGAGTATAAAGGGAACTGGAAAGAGGTTTTTGGAAATGAAAACCCTGTTCATATTGAAGTAGGAACAGGAAAAGGCCAATTTTTAGTAGGGATGGCTAAACAAAATCCGCATATCAACTATATTGGAATTGAAATGTATGAAAGTGTCATCTTAAGTGCTCTAGAACGATTGATTGAAGAAGAGCTTCCAAATTTAAAGCTGTTGAATGTAGACGCTAACCATCTTAGTGAGTTTTTTGCAAAAAATGACGTGGGTCGCGTTTATCTCAATTTCTCTGATCCATGGCCAAAAAAGAGACATGCCAAGCGCCGTTTAACATACAAAACGTTCTTAAGCATGTATGAAAATCTGCTGGTTGATGGTGGAGAAATTCACTTTAAAACAGATAATCAAGGGCTATTTGAGTATTCATTGACAAGTTTTTCAGAATATGGGCTTCTTCTTAAGTACATTAGCTTAGATTTGCATAAAAGCGATTTTGAAGGCAATGTTATGACGGAATATGAAGAGAAATTTTCACAAAAAGGCAGCCGCATTTACCGCT
The DNA here is from genome assembly GCF_023715685.1 of Priestia aryabhattai. Classification (NCBI taxonomy): domain Bacteria; kingdom Bacillati; phylum Bacillota; class Bacilli; order Caryophanales; family Bacillaceae; genus Priestia; species Priestia aryabhattai. The sequence goes on along the minus strand of NZ_JAMBOQ010000001.1, from coordinate 1,207,926 downwards.
GTGAAGTAAAATACTTGAATGAAAAAGACTGATTCCCTCAGTCTTTTTTTGTTCAAAAAGAGAAGGAGATAGTGATAAAATAAAAAGGAATATAATGGAGGTGTAAAATGGAAACGTTAACAATAGGGAAATTAAAAGTGACATGGCTTCGTGGAGGGAATAATCATTTAGACGGAGGGGCAATGTTTGGTGTTGTTCCAAAAGAGCTTTGGACAAAAAAATATCCCATCTCAGAAGGAAATCGAATTCCGATGAGGACTGATCCTTTGCTCGTTCAAACTGAAAAACACCTCATGTTAATTGATGCAGGCATAGGAAATGGTATGTTGGATGAGAAAAAAAAGCTTCATTTTGGTGTAACTGAAGAATCATTTATTGCTGAAGACTTACAAAAGTTAGGGTTTACGTGCGAAGATATTACTCATATCATTATGACGCATCTTCACTTTGATCATGTGTCAGGCTTAACAAAATGTATCAACGGACATTTTTCCTCTGCTTTTCCAAATGCACGAATTTTTGTTAGTGAAATTGAGTGGAATGAAATGAGAAATCCTAATATACGTTCTAAAAATACGTATTGGAAACAGAATTGGGAATTTATTCAACATCAAGTAACAACATTTAGCCACAAAGATGAAATTGTGCCTGGAGTAACGGTTCATCATACCGGCGGTCACAGCGATGGTCATGCTGTAGTTGTATTAAAAGGAAACAATGACATCTTAGTGCACATGGGCGATCTTTTGCCAACACATGCACATCAAAATGTCTTATGGGTAATGGCATATGATGATTATCCAATGACTTCGATTGAACAAAAGCAGCAGTGGCTAGCTTATGCCTATGAGCATCAAGCTTGGCTAAGTTTTTATCATGATGCTTTTTATCGAGCTGTAAAATGGGATAATAAAGGAGAAATAGTTGACGAAATTAAACGGATGCATTCAGCGTCAATTCAATAATAGCGCCGCTTTTTTTATCAACGAAAAACTCGTAATGTTCTTGTTTTGCATCACGTGTTCGGATAATTCCACCTGTATAACCATAAAAAGAGAGACCATGTTTTTGAATGACTTTAGTCGTTGTTTCAATCCATGAGCCGTCGATTGCCCCATTTTGTTTAAAAGCGCTTTTAACAATCGTAAGGGCTTCCGATGAGGAAATTGACGACTTTCTTTTTTGAATAATATAAGCGCTTGCAAATCCGACTGCAGCTCCTGTTATTAGTTGAGTCCATTTCACGTTATTCACCTGCTTTTTAAGGATATGTTTTCATCATTATATCAAATTGTCGAATGCTTTGTTAAGTTGAGTTATAGAAGAGAAGGACGGAACTAGCAACTATTTCCGGTTTTCGATACAATAAAGAAAAAGGTACATAAAGGAGAGTATATATGAACAATGAAACGCTATCTCTATTTAAAACATTAACGGAGTTACCAGGTGCCGCTGGAAACGAACATCAAGTACGTTCATTTATGCGCTCGCAAATTGAACCCCTTGTAGATGAAGTCATTCAAGATGGGTTAGGAAGTTTATTCGGCGTTCGCTATAATGAAGAAAAAGGTCCTAAAGTAATGGTAGCAGGACATATGGACGAAGTAGGATTTATGGTTACGTCTGTAACAGATAAAGGAATGCTTCGTTTCCAAACTCTAGGAGGATGGTGGGGTCAAGTACTGCTAGCTCAACGCGTACATGTTGTTACAAAAAAAGGTCCAATCACCGGCGTTATTGCTTCTATCCCTCCGCATTTATTAGACGAATCACAGCGCAACAAACCAATGGCTATTAAAAATATGATGATTGATGTGGGCGCAGATAGCAAGCAGGAAATAGCAGAAATGGGCATTCGTCCCGGCGATCAAATTGTACCGATTTGTCCGTTTACGCCAATGGCAAATGAAAAGAAAATACTGGCGAAAGCATGGGATAACCGCTATGGGTGCGGCCTTGCTATTGAATTATTAAAAGAAGTAAAAAATGAAAAACTGCCAAATATCTTGTACTCTGGAGCTACTGTTCAAGAAGAAGTGGGACTTCGAGGTGCCCAATCAGCTGCTAATATGATTAAACCAGATTTGTTTTATGCGCTAGATGCTAGCCCTGCTAACGATACATCAGGCGATAAAAATGCATTTGGACAATTGGGAAAAGGAGTATTACTTCGCATCTTTGACCGTACGATGGTCACACATAGAGGCATGAGAGAGTTTATTTTAGATACAGCTGAAACAAACAGCATTCCTTATCAATACTTCGTTTCCCCAGGAGGCACGGATGCAGGGCGCGTTCATACTTCCAATAATGGAGTTCCTTCTGCAGTGATCGGCGTATGTTCACGTTATATTCATACCCATGCATCTATGATTCATGTAGATGACTATGCAGCTGCAAAGGAATTATTAGTCAAACTTGTGCGTTCTACAGATCAAACAACGCTTGATACGATTAAGCAAAACGGATAAAAAAGAACAAAGCAGCTGCTTTTGCGGTTGCTTTGTTTTATAATGACGGGAGAAAAAAATGAAAATTGCCATCGGAACGAAGAACCCAACAAAAGTAAATGCAGTAAAAAAAGTATTTGGAGATATTTTTACATATGTAGAGGTAGACGTGCAGTCTGGGGTGTCGCCACAGCCTTTTTCTGATGAAGAAACCATCCGAGGAGCGATTAACCGCGCGCATGCTGCTGTCAAAGAAACAGGTGCTGATATTGGCATTGGGCTTGAAGGAGGGGTTCAAGAAACGCCTCATGGCTTATTCCTTTGCAATTGGGGAAGTCTTGTTACCTTTAAGGACCTTGAACCGGTTTTAGCGGGAGGGGCCCGTATTCAGCTTCCTGAAGCGGTAGCCGATATGCTTCGTCATGATAAAAAAGAATTAGCCGAAGCTATGGAAGTGTATACAAACCAAAAGAACATTCGAAAAAAAGAAGGAGCAATTGGTATTTTCACCAATGGAAATTTAGATCGGACCACTATGTTTTATCAGGTTGTTTTAATGCTAAAAGGCCAGCTGGATTTTAGGGCAAATCAAGCTGTTCAGTAGGAAATTTCTTTGTAAACCTTTATAATGGAAAAGCATCAGTGTATGATAGTTGCAACAACTCATATACTATGTTTTGATGTAGAAGGATTAAATAATGTATAGGGCTTTAGCCGTTTAAATACGAAAGAAAAAGAAAAAGTGGAGGAAAGAAAAATGGAAAAAATGCAAACAATTGAACAATACAAAGAAATCATTAAAGAAGGAAAACATATCATGATGTTTTCAGCAGACTGGTGCCCAGATTGCCGAGTAATCGAGCCTGTGCTTCCAGAAATTGAGGCGAATCATAGCGAGTATACATTTCACTATGTCGATCGCGACGACTTTATCGATCTTTGTGCAGAATTAAGCATCTTTGGTATTCCGAGCTTCGTTGGTTACAGCAACGGAGAAGAAACAGGGCGTTTTGTCAGCAAAGACCGTAAAACAAAAGAAGAAATTGAAGAGTTCATTAACGGCTTAAATGCATAAATCAAGTGAAGACTGATAGCTATCTACAGCTATCAGTCTTCATACATAAAAATGAGAAAAGGAGGCGTAAATATGGCGAAAATGAATAGTCAAAAGATGAGAAAACTACTAGAAGAGCGATTAACGGGTGCAGATTGGTCGTTTTTATTTGATCGTGAAAAAGATACGCTGCGCGTTGAACATCAGGAAACGAAAAAAGGTGTAACCATTTCTTTACCTGGGCTAATTGCAAAATGGGAAGAAAAAAAGGAAGCAGCTCTAGATGAAATGGTATATTATATAAAAGAAGCTCTTCGTGTTATGAACGATGAACAGCAGGTAACGGGAAAAGAAAAGCGCATTTATCCAGTTATTCGCTCAACGTCTTTTCCGGATAAATCGAATGAAGACGTGCCGTTGATTTATGATGAACATACAGCTGAAACACGCATTTATTATGCGCTTGATTTAGGCAATACATATCGTCTATTAGATGAGAAACTAATTCGTAAGGAAAATTTAGATCTATCCGCAGTGCGGGAAATGGCTAAATTTAATCTTCGCTCTTTGCCGATTTCACATAAAAAAGATACGGTAGCAGGCAATGACTTTTATTTTGTAAATCAGAACGATGGATATGATGCAAGCCGAATTCTTAACGAGGCATTTTTACAGGATTTTGCTTCTAGTGTTTCGGGCACAATGGCTGTAGCAGTACCTCACCAAGATGTGCTGATTCTAGCTGACATTCAAAACGAAACAGGTTATGATATTCTTGCGCAGATGACCATGAGCTTTTTTGCAAGTGGACGTGTACCCATCACGGCTCTTTCATTTTTATACGAAAACGGTGAGCTAGAACCTATTTTTATTCTAGGAAAAAATCGCAGTAAAGGACGGGACTAATTATGAATCTTTTTTATAATAAAGAAGGCATCGGCGATACGTTAATCGTCAAGCTAGAAGATATCGCAATCGAAAATCGAACGTTTGAAACAAAAGGCGACGTTGTGCGTATCTTTGATCAAAAATCAAATACAACAGCTGGCTATAACATCTTTCATGCTTCTTCTAAGTTAAAAGTAGAGGGAAATGGTTCTCTTGAATTAACAGAAGAAATGGTGGAAGAAGTAAATCGTGTACTTAGCGAAAGCGGTTTTGAAGGTAAACTTGAAGTGGATTTATCTCCTAAATTTGTAGTGGGATATGTTCAAGAGAAGGAGAAGCATCCAAATGCAGATAAGCTGAATATCTGTAAAGTAGATGTTGGCACAGAAACACTTCAAATTGTATGTGGAGCACCAAATGTAGACGCAGGTCAAAAAGTCGTGGTAGCAAAAGTAGGAGCGGTTATGCCAAGTGGTATGATTATTAAAGATGCAGAACTGCGCGGTGTACCTTCTTCAGGTATGATTTGTTCTGCTAAAGAGCTGGCGCTTCCGAACGCTCCTCAAGAAAAAGGAATTTTAGTACTTGAGGACAAATATGAAGTAGGTCAACCTTTTCAAGCATAAAAGCAGAGTGCGATACTGATTTATAGGGCAAAAGCATGATGTTTTTTTACACGTATATTTCAAAGCGTTACAGTTGCTGAAAAGCAATTGTCAATTCTTAAAAAGGTTTGATAAAATTAAAAGCCACTAGTATATACTAGTGGCTTTTTTGCGTTTAGTTATTAGTGCTAACTAGACGCGAAAAAATATTTTTGCAAAGAGGAATTTTACTGTATAAATAAGGGAAGCAAAATAGTAGATTTTATAGTAAGAGTTCAAGCATACGTGATAGAATGATAAATGAAAAGATAGTATATATATCCATCTCAGAGAATACTTTGAGGCCAAAGGTAAATAAAGGATGCATGGATAGCTTTTTGTAAATGTCGCGGCACTGCGATATAAGAGGCTAAACGAAGTAAGATAGTCTGATAGAAAGAGTGATAAAAATGGGTTTTGTACGAAAAGTAATGGATTATTTACTAGGATACGAAGTGAAAGAAATCGTTGTAGACGAACATGGTAATACAACGGAAGAATACCCTTTAAATAGAGAAAAAACAATTCCTAAAAAGAAGGCGCTTAAGCCTAAACAAATGCAGTCAGTGCACCAAAAGCCAGTGATGAAAGCAGCACCAAAACCTTCTGTCTCACATTCGACCAGACCGCAAAAGCGGAGTTACAGTGAAGAACAGCAAGATGTTCATACAAAAGTAGCTTATCAATATCCAAAAGGAACGTTTCGCTTTCCTTTGATTGAGGACACGGGAGAAGCAAAAAAGGCAGCGGTTCCTAAAAATGAACCAAGAGCTGTAACAAGAAAGGCACCGGCTCCATTTTATCAAGAGCCTGTTCGCAAGTCGGCGCTAACGCAGCCTAAGTCAGTGTCTCAGCCGTTAAAAACGGTATCAGAAAAGAAAGAAGCGGTTCCGCAAGTAAGGAAACGTCCGTTTCGTCCGACTGAAATTCCTTCACCTGTATATGGGTTTAATAAGCGTCCTTCTAATGTTGTACAAAGCGGAAGTGAGGAAGTAGTAGAATATGAGCTTCCGAGTACACAATTATCAAAAGCAGCGTTTGAAGATGAAATTTACCGACGAGCGATGAATACGGCTGTCGTAGAGCCGCTAAGAAAACCGGCCTTTAAGCCCGTAGATGAAGAAGCACCGATTCAAGAAACGGAAGAAATGAAGCAACAGTCTTCTCAGCGTTTTGCTCAGTGGAAGCAATATGAGGAAAATCAAAAAGAGAAACTATCATTTCCTGAAGAAAAGCCAAGTTCTTCAGTAGCCGTAAAAGAACAAGAAGAGGCTCAAGCTTTTGAAGAATCACACGCGGTCGAACCGTTAGTGGGACAAGAGAAAACTCTTGACTGGGATTTAGTGGAAGATACGGCAGTGGCAGAAGAAGTTCCAATTTCAGAGGAAATCCGCCTGTCTGAATCCTCAGCTTCTCTCCAACAAGAGACAGGAAATGAGGCTGAAGAGGTAGAAGCAGAAACGTTGATGGACGGAAGCGCAGCGCTTTTACAAGCAGCAGAAGAAGTAGAAGCACTAAAGCCTAGAAAGATAGAAGAAGCTCCGGCTGCTGAGAAAGAAAGTGACTTCATTCTAGAAGAGCCAACAAACAGTGTGAATATTGAAGCAGAACATGAGCTGAATTCTGAAAGTTTAAATCCATCGCAACCCACAGCTGATGAATTGCAACCAGAAGCGGCTGCCCCTGTTGTTCACCAAGAGCTTGAAAATTCAGTGATAAAAGAGGAAGAGAGCGGTATACAGGAAAGTCAAGAGTTACACGGACAAGTACAGCAAGAGCCAGCTGTAGAACCTCTTGTGCCTGCAGAACATCCAGGGAATGCTGAACGAGCTCGCGGTAAGCGATTAGTGCCTTTTAACGTGATGATGCTAAAAAAAGACCGCACAAAGATGGATAACAGCGCCCGAGAAAAAAGTCAGCCGTCACAAGGTTCATACCAAAGGCAGGAGCCAGAAGCTCTGCAAAAAAAAACGGAAGTAAGTAGGCAAGAAGAAGTTCATGGTGAAAAAACACAAGAAGCGGTTCCACAAGCTTCGTTAAAAGCTGAAGAACCCGTAAATGTAAAGGCTTCTTCTCCTTATACATTTCCTGGAATGAATTTGCTTAACATTCCTCCGGCTGCTATTGAAGAAGATAATCAATGGGCGGATGAGCAGCGTGAGCTGTTGGATATGACATTAAAAAACTTTAATGTTCGAGCTAAAGTCGTAAACGTCACGCAAGGTCCTACCGTGACCAGATTTGAAGTACATCCTGAACCCGGTGTGAAAGTGAACAAAATTACGAATTTAACAGATGATATTAAACTGAGCCTAGCCGCGCGTGATATCCGAATTGAAGCACCAATTCCAGGGAAAAATACGATTGGAATTGAAGTGCCAAACCGTCAAAGTAAGCCGGTGTTAATTCGTGAAATTTTGAGACATCCTTCTTTTAGAAAAGATAACTCTTCTTTAACGGTGGCGTTAGGGTTAGATATTTCAGGCACGCCGGTTGTGACTGACTTGAACAAAATGCCTCACGGTTTGATTGCCGGAGCGACAGGGTCCGGTAAAAGCGTGTGTATTAATACCATTATCGTCAGCCTGCTTTATAAAGCTGCGCCACACGAAGTCAAGCTTATGTTAATTGATCCTAAAATGGTTGAACTAGCTCCTTACAACGGTATTCCGCATTTAGTCAGCCCGGTTATCACGGATGCTAAAGCAGCTACTACAGCTTTAAAATGGGCAGTAGAGGAAATGGAGCGCCGTTATGAACTGTTTGCGCATGCGGGCGTACGTGATATTAAAAAATACAATGAACGTGTAAAAGAACATAATGAAAAAAGCGGGGAGCTGCCATATCTAGTTATTATCATTGATGAGCTTGCCGATTTAATGATGGTATCTCCAGGAGAAGTAGAGGAAGCTATTTGCCGTATTGCTCAAAAGGCAAGAGCGTGTGGCATTCACTTATTGCTTGCAACGCAGCGTCCTTCTGTAGATGTTATTACAGGCTTAATTAAAGCGAATGTGCCAACGCGTATTGCATTTTCTGTTTCTTCGCAAGTTGATTCACGTACAATTATCGACACAGGGGGAGCAGAGAAGCTATTAGGTAAAGGTGATATGCTGCTTCTTGAAAACGGCTCTTCTAAAAGCGTTCGAATTCAAGGGAACTTTGTTTCAGATGAAGAAATTGACCGCGTTGTAGATCATGTCAAAAAACAAATGAAACCAACATACTTATTTGATCAAGAAGATTTGTTGAAAAAGCAGCAAAGCTTTGCTCCAAATGAAGAAGATGAGCTTTTCTATGAAGCATGCGAGTTTGTGCTAGATCAAGGCGGTGCATCTACTTCCAGTCTGCAAAGACGCTTCAGAATGGGGTACAATCGTGCTGCGCGCCTAATTGATATGATGGAGCAGCAAGGAATTATTTCAGAAGCAAGAGGAAGCAAGCCGAGAGATGTGCTCATTACTGAAAACGAGCTTCAGGAAATGGAAAGTCAAACAGCCACTTCTACATTTTAAGCTGTTTTTCTACATGTAGGTTAAAAAAAGAGGCTATGCAAGTTCAACAGGATACAGCTTTATGTGAGCTAACGCTTTGTCACTGTATCCGCCGCCTCTTTTTTTCCTGCTTTAAGTCTGTTTATACAGAAATTGAGTAGAGATTTTGGAAGAAATCCATCAAGAAAAAACGGAAAAGGTTTGTCAGAACTAGTAAAATGATTTACTATATGTAAGGATAATGTGTGTTTTGCTTTTTTAGCATGTGATAGTTTGCTATCATGTCTCACCGGTAGAAACATATGAGCTGAAGATGTTTAAAGAGGACAAACCAAAATAATTAGAGTACGAGTGAAGAGTAATGACAGAAGAAAATCATGAACTGATTAACTTTAATGAAATTCGTGAACGAAAGCAGCTTCAGTCTGACAATGCTATTTGCGACTTTTACAATCAATATTTCTTTTTTGTGAACCGCTACACGAATATACGAGAAAAAGTGCGGGCTTCACATATATTTAAAGAGTTAGTAAACTTGCCTCATGAGGCGCCTCTGTCTGATTCCCATGAACAATTATTTTTTCAGTGGTTTGCATTTGAATATGTAACCATTCAGGGGAAAACCCTGCTACAGCTTTTTTTAGCTGATCAGGCGAAGCAGAAAACAGAGCCGTTTTTGATTCAAGGAGCCTTTTTTTTGACGAGTGTACTAGAGCCAATTATTGTGTCTAAAGTACCTAATTCGTTTTTCTTAAAAGGATATACCCCATTGACAAATGAGCAGGTTATCATCAAAGATGTAAGAGGAAGATTTGCAAATTTAGAGGAACAACAAGTAATTTGGATTCGAAAAATAAAATCAATCGGATATGACGTGTTAATTGACTCTTTCTTTTTAGGACATAAACAACGCATTGAACAGTTAGTAACGCAATATAATGACAAAAAAAATGCAATGACATGGCGCTCGTTTTTAAAACAGCAGGCTATACAATATGTGATGAAGCCAAAATAAAAGGCCGTTTCGCAAGGGAAGAGAGTAGAAATGGAGTCATGGTGTTATGTTATAAGAAGTGATATAATGTACGAATGTTATCATGAAATCAGCAATCAAACGACATTTATATACGTTTGTAAGAGCAATTCTAGATAACCGTCATATACTGTCTTACAGATAGACGAATGTTGGAGGTTCTTTATATGACAGTTTACCATTTTGTAGGTATTAAAGGAACAGGAATGAGTGCGCTTGCGCAAATCCTAAACGATATGGGCTTTCAAGTTCAAGGATCGGATATTGAAAAAGAAATTTTTACGCAAAAAGCACTAGAACAGCAGGGAATTCCTGTTTTACCATTTGATAAAAATAATATTAAAGACGGCATGACTGTAATCGCAGGAAATGCTTTTCCTGATACGCATGAAGAAATTACAGAAGCAGCTTCAAAAGAAGGAGTCAAGCTTGTACGCTATCACCGTTTCTTAGGTGACTTCATGAAACAGTATACGAGTGTAGCCGTAACAGGAGCACACGGAAAAACATCCACAACGGGTATGTTAGCGCATGTGATTCAAGGAGCTGAACCTACTTCATATTTAATTGGAGACGGTACGGGTAAAGGGGTAAAAGACAGCAAGTATTTTGCGTTTGAGGCATGTGAGTATCGCCGCCACTTCTTATCATATACGCCAGACTATGCAATCATGACGAATATTGATTTTGATCACCCTGATTATTTTGCTAATATCGATGATGTATTCAGTGCGTTCCAAGAGATGGCACTTCAAGTCAAAAAAGGAATTATTGCCTGTGGTGACGATGAACACCTGCAGCAAATTCAAGCGAAGGTGCCCGTTCTTTATTACGGATTAGGCGAAGAAAATGATTTCCAAGCTCGTAATATCGTAAAAAGTACAACAGGCACATCATTTGATGTGTTCGTTCGCAATACATTCCATGCATCATTTGAAATTCCAGGGTATGGCGATCATAACATCTTAAATGCACTTTCTGTTATTGCACTTTGTCATTATGAAGAAATTGACGTTGCTGTGCTACAAGAGCGTTTTAAAACATATCAAGGTGTAAAACGTCGTTTCAGTGAAAAAAACGTTGGCAAACAAGTGCTAATCGATGATTATGCACACCATCCAACGGAAATTAATGCAACGATTTCAGCTGCTCGTCAAAAGTATCCAAACCGTGAAGTTGTGGCTGTTTTCCAACCGCACACATTTACGCGTACACAAACGTTCTTAGAGGACTTTGCAGCAAGCTTACAGCATGCTGATAAAGTATATCTATGCGACATTTTTGGATCAGCTCGTGAGCATCAAGGGAAATTGTCAATTGAAGATTTACGAAGCAAAATCAGCGGAGCTGAATTGATTAATGAAGAAACAATTGAATCGTTAAAAGACCATAATGAAGCTGTATTAGTATTTATGGGTGCTGGAGACATTCAAAAGTTTGAAAAACTATATCAGCAAACCGTATCATAAAAAAAAGGCACTCTCCTGAGTGCCTTTTTTTATTTCAAAAACTTATTTTAAATTTTCAGGATTTAACGCTTTTAATTCTTCAATCACAAATAGCCCGTCTTTACGAATCAATACGTCATCAAAATAAATCTCGCCGCCGCCATATTCTGGGCGCTGAATCATCACCATGTCCCAGTGAATATTTGACTTGTTTCCATTATACGCATCTTCGTAGCACTCACCAGGAGTGAAGTGGAAGCTTCCGTCAATTTTTTCATCAAATAAAATATCTTGCATTGGATGTTGAATATACGGATTTACGCCAATCGCAAATTCGCCAACAAAACGAGCGCCTTCATCCGTATCGAAAATGCCGTTGATGCGTTCTGTATCATTAGCGGTTGCTTCAACAATCTTACCGTTTTTAAATGTTAAGGATACATTCTCAAACGTAAAGCCTTGATAGTTAGAAGGAGTGTTGTAAGAAATTGTTCCGTTTACAGAATCACGCACAGGAGCCGTGTATACTTCACCGTCTGGAATATTCATTTCTCCGGCACACTTCACTGCAGGAATATCTTTAATAGAGAACGTTAAATCCGTATTCTCACCTGTTAAACGCACTTTGTCCGTACGGTTCATCAATTCAACTAAAGCATCCATTGCTTTGCTCATTTTGCCATAGTCTAAGTTGCATACATCAAAATAAAAATCTTCAAATGCTTCTGTACTCATTTTAGCAAGCTGAGCCATTGAATCATTTGGATAACGAAGAACGACCCATTTTGTTTTTGGAACGCGAATTTCTCTATGTACTTTTTTACCGATCGTATTCCCTTGGATTTTCATTTTATCTGCCGGAACATCTGATTGTTCAAAAATGTTTGAACCAGAACGCAAGCCAATATAAGCATTCATTTCTTTCATCACATTTGCTTCGAATTCTGCCATCATATTGAACTGCTCTTCTTGTGCACCATTTAAAAGAGCTCGGTCTACCGAATGATCTTTTAGTAGTACAAACGGATAGCCACCCGCCTTGTACGCTTCATCTACAAGGGCTGTCACAAGTTCGCGCTGAAGTCCAAAGTTTTCGATTAATATTTTTTCACCTTTTTGAAGGCGAACAGAATAATTAATTAAATTTTTAGCTAATGTTGCAATTCTAGGGTCTTTCATAAATAGGGCCTCCTTAAAATAACAATGATTGGTGATTCACTTTCTATTGTACCCCACTGAGCTTATTTTGTTTGTTTTTATGCTTTAAACTCCTTTTTTTCTTTAGGAAGGGAAATAACTCATATATCGCGAAATAATGTAGCAGTCTTCCCTTTTTATGAATAAAAGCAGAGAGAATATGGTAAAGTTAAAGAATCTATAGGGAATAGAAGGTTTAATTGTTTATAAAATTGGGAAAGTAGTTATAACAAGAGAGATGAAAATAGGAGGTGCCTTGCACAGATGGTTATTATTCTTTATTTAAGCGCTGCTATTGTTGCCATTGCAATTTTTTACCTGGTGGTTTCCGTGTCCAAAACATTGAAATCCGTTCAGCAAACATTAAATTCAGTGGCAGGTACTTTAGACGGTGTAGAAAAGCAAATGACAGGAATCACAGCCGAAACAACTGCACTTTTACATAAGACTAATCTGTTAGCTGAAGATATTCAGCGTAAATCCGAAGCGCTGAACACAGTGGTGGATTCTGTTAAAGGCGTAGGTGATTCAATCCAAGATCTAAATAAGTCTATTAAAAGCGTATCATCAAGCGTTTCAGAAAAAGTAGAAGAAAATAAAGAAACTGTTGCTCAAGTCGTTCAATGGAGCAATGTTGCATTAGACGTATGGGAACGTATAAAATTAAGAAAACAGAAAAAAATTGACGCAGAGCCTGTACCTGTTGAAGTAAAAGAAAAAGCGGTTCAACGCTCACGCTCATTTTCATAAGGATGAACTTTAAAGGAGGAGACGCATATGTCAAACAAACCAAATAAACCAAACAACACTTCAAATAAAGGCTTTTTAGTAGGAACAGTTATTGGAGGAGTTGTAGGAGCTGCAACGGCATTATTACTTGCTCCAAAATCAGGTAAAGAGTTCCGTTCTGATTTAAATGAGCAAGCAGCCTACGTTCGTTTAAAAACAGAGCAAGCGAAAAACAGTGCTGTTGAAAAAGGACAAGGATTTGCTCAAACGGCTAAAGAAAAAACGGCTGGTTTATCACAAACATTGTCTGAGCAATCTTCGCAGGTAGTGGACAAAGTGAAAAACTTCCGTAAAGTAGATCCTGAACACGAAGCATTACCTCCAACAAGCTTAGAAGTGCTTGCTGATGAAGTGGAGTCTCAAAGCAACCAAGACGTTCAGCAGAAGCTAACAGAAGCTCAAAAAGCACTAGATGAAGTGGAAAGTACAGTTCCACGACCATAATAAATAATAAAAAGCGTTTACCCGATAGGGTGAACGCTTTTTTTGTATGTAATTTAGGATGGCCAGCAGCACGTAAATGATCGTTTCATAATAAAGAAGAAGAAAAGGGCTATTATACATTTCACTCTAAAACGAATCAGTATGAGATGCTGTTTCCCGCTGGGGGACAAATTGATGATATGAGTTATACAAGAAATAAAGATACAAATGAATTTCTTACAGCTGGTATTCTTAATCAAGATAATAGTGGTGGTCGACTTCGTATTCGATTTAATAAAGAGTTATCTAATTATGGTACAACCATGAAGGACTCAAAAGACCTTTTAAAGAGTGAACTAAATATAACAGAACCATTTCAAAAAGTGAATTTAGATAAAACCATCATATATGTAGCGCCGTTTCAAATAGACGAAGGAGCATTCGGTTTTGGAGGAATCATTTATCGGGTTCAAGGAAAAGGAAGCGTGGAAGCTGTTTATTATGAAGAGTGTAGTCAGTCGCAAGAAGATTGTAATGAAAAAGAAATTAAAAAACGTGCTTATAAAATCATGTCTTCTATAAATTTTATTAAAATGAACTGATGAGTTTCATACATAAAGCTGAGCACTCTTTTTGTATGGAAATGGTCAAACCATGTAAACTTAAGAGTAAGTACAGAAAGGGTGAAAAAAATGAAAAAGATTTCAACAGTGGAAGAGTTCGAACAAGTTGTAAAGGAAAACAACCGCTTTTTATTTTTAAAGCACAGCACAACATGTCCAATTAGTGCAGCTGGTCATGAGGCATTCTCAGCGTTTGCTTCTAGTCATGAAGAAATTCCTTCTTATTATCTTCATGTTCAAGATTCACGTGATGTATCTAACTATATCGCTGAAACGTATGAAGTAAAACATGAATCACCTCAAGCGCTTCTGTTTGAAAATGGGAAAGTAAAGTGGCACGCTTCTCATTGGAACATTAACGAAGAATTAGCGAAAAACGTAGCTCATTAATTGAAAAGAGGCTGGGACAAAAAAAGTTTAGTTGAAGGAAGATCCGAACGATGAATCGAGATTCTTGATGAAGAATCAAACTCGTTCGGATTTTTTCATGGGTATGGTGAACGTAGGTTTCATATATGTAGTTGCTTCTAGCTGTTGATTGGAGGGCAAGGCGAAGACTCCTGAGGGAAAAGCGGAATAGGTGAGACCCTGCAGGAGCGGAAGCGACGAGGAGGCTCATCGCCCGCCCGCGGAAAGCGAAGTCTTGCACGGAAATCAACAGCGGTGTAACAAGTGATCCATACTAGATCATTTTCCAATTTGTTCGTTTTTAGATGGGATTGATTTAGTTATGTCTCAACCGCTTTTTTTTATGTGCTGATTGCGGTTTCATCTGCTTTTTCGTACAATAGATGTAGTTTAGCACATAAAAGCAGAGAAGCCTCTTACACATATCCTCCATCATCTATCATCTTATGTAGTAACCCTGCTAAACGGATTTTTTAAAATCAGTGAAAGGGTGGACGTACATGACCAATTCAGATCTTCAGCATTTGCGATCTCAAATTGACGAAGTAAATATGAAACTGTTAAAGCTTATTAATGAACGAGGAGAGCTTGTTCAAGAAATAGGAAAGTTAAAAGGCATGCAGTCAACCAAACGGTTTGATCCCGTTCGTGAACGAGCAATGCTTGACACGATTCTGAACGAAAACGAAGGACCGTTTCAAACGTCTACGCTTCAACATATTTTCAAAGAGATTTTCAAAGCTCATTTAGAGCTTCAAGAAGATGATCATCGTAAAGCACTTCTTGTATCTCGTAAAAAGAAGCCGGAAAATACAATTGTTACGGTGAAAGGAGAAACGATTGGTGATGGACTTCAGCGTTTTGTAGCAGGTCCTTGTTCAGTTGAGAGCTATGAGCAAGTAGCAGCCGTAGCGAAAGCGGTGAAGCAGCAAGGCGTGCGGATGCTTAGAGGCGGTGCGTACAAACCAAGAACGTCTCCTTATGATTTTCAAGGCCTTGGTTTAGAAGGACTCCAAATCTTAAAAAGAGTAGCTGATGAATATGATTTAGCCGTTATTAGTGAAATTGTTAACCCAGCTGATATTGAAACGGCGTTAGAATACGTAGACGTGATTCAAATTGGCGCTCGTAATATGCAAAACTTTGAGCTGTTAAAAGAAGCGGGTGCGATGAAGAAGCCTGTCTTATTAAAGCGAGGCTTAGCTGCTACGATTGATGAGTTTATTAATGCTGCTGAATACATTGTGTCAAAAGGAAATGATCAGCTGATTTTGTGTGAACGAGGAATTCGTACGTATGAGCGAGCAACGCGAAATACGCTAGATATTTCAGCCGTTCCAATTTTAAAACAAGAAACTCATTTACCTGTTTTAGTCGACGTCACGCATTCAACGGGGAGACGAGATTTACTTGTTCCAACCGCTAAAGCGGCTCTTGCCATTGGTGCGGATGGAATTATGGCCGAAGTTCATCCAGATCCTGCTGTAGCACTTTCTGACTCAGCTCAGCAAATGGATATTCCGCAATTTACTGAATTTATGAAGCAGCTCAAACCTATATGTAACTTAAAGTTATAAAAAAACGTGAAAATGAAAAATTCGTATGCTTTTATGACAAGTTTGAGATACTTAATGGTTTCAAGCTTGTTTGCCTTTCGTTATAATAAAGATACGCGAAATTATCACGTATTTTGAAAACAGTCGATAACTTTTGTCAAAATAGGAAAGAATAAGTGCAAATCCAAAAAACAAGAATTTATGAAATTCTCGTGAAACTTGTCGGAAAAAGGCGGTAAATACGTTGCGATGAAGCACATAGTATCGTATAGTAGTTACAGATATTCGCTATCATTCTGTGATTGCATATGATATAAATTCGCAATTCACTTTTTTTATTTACTTAATATACACTGTCTTTTACATTGTTACATATAAACTGGTAAAATTGTCTTTGCACACGTAATAATAAGGACATGACAGGAATGATTTAGATGCATACAGGGTATCTAAGCTGTATGTAAGAGTGAAGGAGCTAGAAATAGCCATTCTATAAAGGAAGATGGATTTATATACGTAAATACAAGAAATGAAATAAGGATAAAATAAACGAAATGTTTTTCGATAAGGAGTGTTTGTTGTGAACGTAACAATTTATGATGTAGCAAGGGAAGCAAGCGTGTCGATGGCAACGGTTTCTCGTGTGGTAAACGGAAATCCAAATGTAAAACCATCAACTAGAAAAAAAGTATTAGAAACAATTGAAAGACTTGGCTATCGTCCAAATGCTGTAGCGCGTGGATTAGCAAGTAAAAAAACAACGACAGTAGGAGTTATCATTCCGGATATTTCAAATATCTTTTATGCAGAATTAGCGCGTGGAATCGAAGATATTGCAACGATGTACAAGTATAATATCATCTTAAGTAACTCCGATCAAAATCAAGATAAAGAACTTCACCTTTTAAATAACATGCTTGGTAAACAAGTAGACGGAATCATCTTCATGAGTGGGAATGTTACGGAAGAACACGTAGAAGAGCTAAAAAAATCACCGGTTCCAGTTGTACTTGCAGCATCGATCGAATCAACCAATCAAATCCCATCTGTAACTATTGATTATGAACAAGCAGCTTTTGATGCAGTGCAATCGCTAATTGACAGCGGTCATAAAAATATTGCATTCGTTTCAGGTACGTTAGAAGAACCAATCAATCATGCGAAAAAAGTAAAAGGGTACAAGCGTGCTCTTACTGAAAGCAGATTGCCTGTGCGTGATTCTTATATTGTAGAAGGAGACTACACGTACGATTCAGGTATTGAAGCTGTTGAAAAACTATTAGAAGAAGATGAAAAGCCAACTGCTATTTTCGTTGGAACGGATGAAATGGCATTAGGTGTTATTCACGGGGCACAAGATCGAGGGCTGAATGTACCAAACGATCTAGAAGTTATCGGTTTTGATAACACAAGACTTTCAACAATGGTTCGTCCTCAGCTAACATCTGTTGTACAGCCAATGTATGACATTGGTGCAGTAGCGATGCGTCTATTAACGAAATACATGAACAAAGAAACGGTCGACAGCAGCATTGTACAGCTTCCTCACCGCATCGAGTTCAGACAATCAACAAAATAATACCTGTGAATGAATAAGAACGAATCCAAAGTTCAGACACGGGGAGATAGAATATGAAAAAAATTGATATGCTCACACCTATAGGGATACTAATTGGTATCTCTATGGTTGTGTTTGGGGTTATTTCAAGTGGAGGAATGAGCGGTTTTTTAGCTTTTATTGATGTGCCATCGATTTTGATTGTACTGGGCGGCGTTTTTGGTACGCTGTGCGTGAGCTTTCCATTAAAACAATTAAAAAACATGGGAAGAGTAGGGAAACAAGCGTTTCAGTCTAAAGAAATAAACATAGAAGAAATTGTAGGAACATTTGTACATTTATCTGAAAAAGCGCGTCGAGAAGGACTTTTATCGTTAGAAGCAGAGCTTGAACAAATCGATGATTCATTTGTGAAAAAAGGTATTTTACTAGCCATTGATGGAGTAGAACCAGAAATGATTCGAGAGCTGCTTGAAGCTGAAATAGCTGCAGTAGAAGAAAGACATGCGAGAGGTCGAAACATGTTTGAAAAAGCAGCCGATTATGCCCCTGCTTGGGGAATGATTGGGACGCTAGTTGGACTAGTGTTAATGCTAAAGAGCCTTAATACTCCTTCATCGCTTGGTCCTAATATGGCAATTGCTCTTTTGACCACATTGTATGGGTCGCTGCTTTCAAACCTGTTTTTTCAGCCAATCGCAGCTAAATTAGCTGGTAAAACGGAGCATGAGCTTTTTGTTAAAGAAGTGATTATTGAAGGTGTCATTGGCTTGCAGGCAGGCCAAAATTCTCGCTTTGTGCAAGCTAAGCTAAAAGTATTTGTTCCTGTTGAAAAACGAAAGCTTGAAGAAAAGAGAGAGCAAATTCGTGAAGCGTAGAAGAAAAAGGTACTCGGCACAGTCGCCAAAATGGATGGTAACATTTGCTGATTTGGTGACGTTAATATTAGTTTTTTTTATTTTACTATTTTCAATGTCTAGCGTTGATAATCAAAAGTTTCAGACCGTTGTCAATTCACTTACACGCAGTGATTCTTTAGCTTCTGTAGAAAACAAGAGCCAGCAGTCTCAAAAGCTGGATAACATTTTAGCAAAAGTGCAGGACTACCTGCAGGAAAATAAGCTTCAGCACGTCATTACTGCTAAGCGAGATGAACGCGGAGTTGTGCTTATTTTACAAGAACAGGTGCTGTTTGAAACAGGACAAGCAGACATTTTGAAAAGAGGTACCCCTTTTCTAGATGAATTAGGAAGGTTATTCAGTACTATTCCAAATGATATTAAAGTAGAAGGTCATACCGACAATCGACCCATTCACACCTATCGTTATCCATCTAATTGGGAACTATCGGCAGCGCGTGCTAGCGGCGTCATACGTTATTTAACGAACCATTTTTCTCTTTCTGCTAACCGCTTTGAAGCAATTGGATACGGAGATACAAAGCCGCTTGTTCCGAACACGTCTAATGACAATCTACAAAAAAATAGACGCGTCGAAATTATTATTTCAGATCCCGAAGCACAGTGAAAAAGGCCATACGCTTGTATAGCCTTTTTTAAGAATGAGATGTATGAGAACGAATAGGATAAAGAGCGCGCTCAAGAGTTTGAGCGTTTTTTTCTGTTATTTCTGGTTTTCTTGGAATTGGCTGATAGATATTGAGTTCATCATCCCACTGCATGCAAACGGGGTGAGAGGATACTTTTGTCCATTTTTCAAGCCATGACAGAGGAAGCATGCCTTCTGCCTTTCGTTCAATCATTTCAAGCCAAATGAATGACCAAGCCCGAGGAACAACTCGCCAAATATCATAACCTCCTCCGCCAACCGCAACCCATCTTCCCTGACAGTATTCATGGGCAATTTCATGAGCAATTTTAGGAATCTCACGGTATATTTTCGTGGTGCCGCATAAATGAGTGAGCGGATCGTAATAATGAGAATCGGCTCCATTTTGTGTCAAGATAACATCCGGTTTAAAAAAAGCAGCTACTTCTTTTAAAGAGGTCTTATAAACATCGAGCCAAGACTCATCTTCGGTATAAGCATCAACAGGCACGTTAAATGAATAACCATAGCCTTCACTGTGCCCGCGTTCATTAACGTTTCCCGTACCTGGAAACAAGTAGCGTCCCGTTTCATGAATGGAAAGAGTACAAACGGAAGGGTCGTCATAAAATGTCCATTGCACGCCGTCACCGTGGTGAGCATCTGTATCGACATAGAGAACGCGCGCGTTGTACTTTTGCTGCATATATTTAATGGCTACCGCGCTATCGTTATAAATACAGAAGCCGGAAGCTTTTCCTCGAAAGCCGTGGTGCAATCCTCCTCCTAAATTTAGAGCATGCTTAGCTTTTCCAGTCATAACATAATCTACAGCAGTAAGTGTACCCCCAACTAAAAATGCACTGGCTTCATGCATGTTGGGAAACATAGGTGTATCTTCTGTTCCAAGACCAAAATCCGCTGCTTTTTCAACAGAAAGCTCGCCGCTTCCTGCTAATTTTACCGCTTGAATATAGCTAGTATCATGGACAAGCTGAAGTTCTTCATCAGATGCCATCCGCGGTAATACAATATCTTGATTGCCTAAAGCGCCAAATTCCCGTAACAGTTCATATGTTAGTTGAACACGAAGCTGGTTAAACGGATGATTATTGCTGAATTTGTACGAAAGAATATCATCTGAATAAATAAATACAGCATTACTAGTCATTACGTCATCTCCGGTAATTTAGGCCATAACACCTCATAGCCGTTTTCTTTTAATGTATTTATACTAATCAATGGATTAATAGCTTGAATGCGAAGCACAAGGATTTTATATCGTTCATCTACATCAGGGTAGACAAGTACGCTTAAGATGTTTGTTCTCTTTGAACCAAAGAGGGATGTAACTTCAGCGAGCACGCCAGCCTTATTTTCTACTTTTATTTCAATTTGTGAACCTGGTTTATTGGTGCCGGTAAGCTGAATAAACGTATGTAATAGATCTCTTTCGGTCACAACGCCTACTAACCGCTTGTTTCTTGTGACGGGAATACAACCGATTTGATGTTCATAAAAAATACTTGCAATTTCTTCAACAAAATCAAGAGGGTGAGCTGTAATGACTTCTGTTTGCATAATCATCCGCACGGGTTCGGATAGAAGAGCAGATGTATAATTGCTATCTAAAATAGATGGACTTGCATCTCTTACGTCTCGATCAGAAATGATGCCAACTACGTAATGAAGGTCATTAACGATGGGAATATGTCTAATCTTATGTGTATCTAAAAGTTTCATAGCTTCAGCAATCGTATGGTCGGGGGTTAAGGTAACGAGATCGGTTTTCATCATCTCTTCAACAATCATCAGACACGGCTCCTTTTCTTAAAGGTCAGCTTAATACATAAAACGATTTCGAAAGCGCAGGTTGTCAAATTCTTGCATGCTTTCTTGAGGGACTCTGCTCCCGATTCTTACCATCAAACAATTAGCAGGGTGGGAGCTAATCTCCGGATCATCTGTGGCAAACCACGTAAGTCCGCCTTTATTCATCATTTTCTCCATAATTTTGCGGTAATCCCACACATTTAGCCCTGTTCCTTTTAAATCCCAATGCCAGTAGTATTCTGTCGTAATGACAATATAATCTTCCATTGCATCATCCATCATAGATACGATAAGCAAGTTTTTACCAACAGCGTAGCTGCGAAATGGAGCGGCTACCTCTATAGCTCCTAATTCGATTAAATTCTCCATATTTCCTTCCGACCATCGTTCTAGAGGATCGGGATATAAAAAGGTTACGTAACCAATGATTGTATGGTGATGGCGAGCAATAATGATTCTACCTTCAGGCAAGTTGGCAATCTCGATCAATGCTTCTTTTTGCTGTTCAGGTGGACGAAAGGCCGTTAGTTGCTCATGAAAATCAAGTTGTTGCAAGGTCTGTGAGGAGACAGGTCCTTCAATAACAATTGCTCCAACAGCTGTTTTTAGTTCTTTCATATTGTATGTTTGGGAATGTTTCACATGAATCACCACCTTCAAGCAGTCTTATCTGTATTATAATACAAAAAAAACTCTATATTAAAGCGTTTTCAAAAAATTAAATAAAAGAAAAGGAGTTTTTAAAAAAACATAGAATAGAAAATTAAAAGAGATTCTTGTTAATTCGACACTTCTATAATAGAGGTTGTCATATAACAAGGGAGACTATTATCCCAATTCCGACAAATAATTTTTATAAAATTGTGAAAAGTCTATTTTTGTTATATAATAGGTTTGTAAATTTTATACATAAGGGGGAGTTTGTGATGAAGGTGGAAGCGCTTCCTGTAATTGAAGGGGTATACAACTTACAGGACTATGATAAAACGTATCAAACCTTTGACTGGTCACAAGTGGAGAAGGAATTTTCATGGCATGAAACAGGGAAATTAAATGCAGCTTATGAAGCAATTGATAAGCACGCAAACTCTACGCGTAAAAATAAAGTTGCGCTTTATTATCGAGATGCGCAGCGCAATGAAAAATATACATTCAAAGAAATGAAAGAATGGTCAAACAAAGCCGCAAACGTGCTAAAACAAGCAGACGTAGAGAAGGGAGATCGCGTGTTTATCTTTATGCCTCGCTCTCCGGAACTTTATTTTGCATTGTTAGGCGCGGTGAAGCTTGGCGCTATTGTTGGGCCTTTGTTTGAAGCGTTCATGGAAGGTGCAGTAAAAGATCGTTTGCAAGACAGTGATGCAAAGGTGTTAATTACAACGCCTGAATTGCTGAGCCGCGTTCCGGTGAAAGATTTGCCAGCTTTAAAACACATTCTGCTTGTAGGGGAAAATGTAGAAGAAGAAGGCATTCAACTAGATTTTCTCAAGCGATTAGAAGCGGCGAATAAAGAGGTGGAAATTGAGTGGGTAAATAGAACAGATGGTATGCTGCTTCATTATACATCAGGTTCAACCGGCAAACCAAAAGGCGTACTTCATGTTCACAACGCAATGCTTCAGCACTATCAAACCGCAAAGTGGGTGCTCGACTTAAAAGATGACGATGTGTATTGGTGTACAGCAGATCCCGGTTGGGTAACGGGGACTTCCTACGGAATTTTTGGTCCTTGGCTTGCTGGAGCAACAAATGTGATTGTAGGAGGACGATTTAGTCCAGATGCATGGTATCAAGCACTTGAGGATTTTGGCGTAACGGTTTGGTACAGTGCACCTACAGCATTTCGTATGCTAATGGGAGCTGGTGATGACTTAGTTAAACGCTATGATTTAAGCAATCTCAGACATGTATTAAGTGTGGGAGAACCATTAAATCCTGAAGTGGTACGCTGGGGAATGAAGGTTTTCCAAAAACGTATTCATGACACGTGGTGGATGACTGAAACTGGCGGTCAGACGATTTGTAATTATCCGTCTATGAAAATTAAGCCAGGATCTATGGGGAAACCTATTCCGGGTGTACAAGCAGCAATCATTGACGACCAAGGACAGGAGCTTCCACCTTATCGAATGGGTAACTTAGCAATTAAAAAAGGCTGGCCATCTATGATGCATACGATTTGGAACAACAAAGAAAAGTATGAGTCATATTTTATGCCAGGTGATTGGTACGTATCAGGTGATTCGGCGTATATGGATGAAGACGGTTATTTTTGGTTCCAAGGCCGAATTGATGATGTTATTATGACGGCAGGAGAACGCGTGGGTCCATTTGAAGTAGAAAGTAAGCTTGTTGAACACCCTGCTGTAGCAGAAGCGGGTGTCATTGGTAAGCCTGATCCTGTGCGCGGGGAAATTATTAAAGCATTTATCGCACTTAGGGATGGGTATGAACCTTCAGATGAACTGATTGAAGATATTCGTCAATTTGTGAAAAAAGGGTTAGCTGCTCATGCAGCCCCGCGTGAAATCGAGTTTAAAGACAAGCTACCTAAAACACGAAGTGGTAAAATTATGCGTCGCGTTTTAAAAGCTTGGGAATTAGATTTGCCAACGGGCGATTTGTCAACGATGGAAGACTAAGGAGTAAACGTTTCAATCTTTGTAGGGAAAATAAGTGATTTTTATAAAGTTCAAACAGTCAGCTGTTTGAACTTTTTTTTGGACTTGAATTTTAAAATGAAATCATTCATAATTGTGGGGTGTAAACTTTTAAATAAAATAAACTGCAGTGATAGGAAGAAGTAATACTTGTCTCCCTGTTTAAGAGAGCTGATGGTTGCTGAAAATCAGTACATAGACAAATATGAAATACGTCCTTGAGCATCTTTTGTGAACTTACAGTAGCAAAAGACGGGTAGACCGTTACATCATTTAAGTGGGAAATAATTTATTTCCAAATAGGGTGGTACCGCGATATTTTCGTCCCTTCTTTTTTAAGAAGGGGCGTTTTTTATGTTGTTCAACAAATTGTAACGAGCAATTAGATAAAGGAGAGAATATAACATGGATATTTTACAAGATCTTGAGTTTCGAGGGCTCATTAACCAACAAACGGATGAAAAAGGTTTAAGTGAACTTTTGAGTAAAGAGTCTGTTCGTTTGTACTGCGGATTCGATCCGACAGCCGACAGCCTTCACATCGGCCACATGCTTCCTGTTTTAATTTTACGTCGCTTTCAACAAGCTGGACACCAACCGATTGCATTAGTTGGTGGAGGCACGGGTCTTATTGGAGATCCAAGCGGTAAAAAAGCAGAGCGTACGTTAAATGAAAAAGAAACGGTTGCCATGTTTAGTGAGCGCATTAAAGGTCAGCTTTCACGCTTCTTGGATTTCGAAGAAGGTGAAAATGCAGCAGTTATTGCGAATAACTATGATTGGATTGGCTCATTAGACGTTATTACATTCCTACGAGATATCGGTAAAAACTTTGGTATCAACTACATGATGGCGAAGGATTCTGTTCAATCTCGTATCGAATCAGGCATTTCATTTACGGAATTTAGCTATATGATTTTACAATCATATGATTTCTTGAACTTATACCAAACATATAACTGTAAGCTTCAAATAGGCGGCAGCGACCAATGGGGAAATATTACGGCTGGTTTAGAATTAATTCGTAAATCAGAAGAAGATGCAAAAGCATTTGGATTAACAGTTCCGCTTGTAACAAAAGCAGACGGCACGAAGTTCGGTAAAACAGAAGGCGGAGCAATTTGGTTAGACGCTGAAAAAACAAGTCCGTATGAATTCTACCAGTTCTGGATTAATACAGATGATCGCGATGTTATAAAATATTTAAAATACTTTACATTCTTATCGCACGAAGAAATTAATGAATTAGCAGCGTCTGCAAAAGAAGCTCCTGAAAAACGTGAAGCACAAAAAGCACTAGCGGCAGCGATGACTACGCTTGTACACAGTGAAGAAGCTCTTGAGCAAGCAATTCGTATTTCGCAAGCTTTATTTAGCGGAAGTATTTCAGAGTTAACAGCGGAAGAAATTAAGCAAGGGTTCAAGGATGTGCCTTCTTACATGCATACAGGTGAAGATATTGGTTTAATTGATTTACTTGTAGAAAGTAAAATCTCTCCTTCTAAACGTCAAGCACGTGAAGATATTTCAAACGGTGCGATTTACTTAAACGGTGAGCGTGAGCAAGATTTACAAAAAATGGTAGGTGCAGAAGACCGTATTGAAGGTCAATTCACAGTGATTCGTCGAGGCAAGAAAAAATATACGCTTATTCAATACGCATAAAAAAAGGCCGAAAGGCCTTTTTTATATATAAAGACAGTAAAAAAGCCGCTCCATAGGGAACGGCTTTTTACTATTAACGAGAGTAGAACTCTACGATTAGTGCTTCGTTGATTTCAGCAGATAATTCAGAACGCTCTGGTAAGCGAGTGAATGTACCTTCTAATTTCTCAGCGTCTACTGTTAAGTAGTCTGGTACGAAGTTGTTAACTTCAAGCGCTTCTTTCACGATTGAAAGGTTGCGAGATTTTTCGCGAACACCGATCACTTGACCAGGTTGTACACGGTAAGATGGGATGTCAACGCGTTTACCGTCAACTAAAATGTGACCGTGGTTAACTAATTGACGAGCTTGACGACGAGTGCGTGCAAGACCCATACGGTATACTAAGTTATCAAGACGAGCTTCTAAAAGAATCATGAAGTTCTCACCGTGCTTACCAGTTAATTTACCAGCAGCAACGAATAAGTTACGGAATTGACGCTCAGTTACACCATACATGTGGCGTAATTTTTGCTTTTCTTGTAATTGTAAACCGTACTCAGAAATTTTCTTACGTTGACCTGGGCCATGTGGACCTGGAGCGTAAGGGCGTTTTTCTAATTCTTTACCTGTACCACTTAGAGAAAGACCTAAGCGACGAGAGATTTTCCAACTTGGACCTGTATAACGAGCCATGATGACTCCTCCTTGTTTGTGTTTTTATTTTATGCAAAACAAAAACAGACACATTCTAGCGATATGCTCATTTTGTTTTCATGTACCATCGCTCTAGCAGCAGAGAGTTACACGATACACCATCTTGTTAAAAGAATTGCTACTTCTGTAAAACAATCTTTTAATGAGGAACAAAATGAAAAACATAAAGAAGATTGTATAAGCTGCAATATTTCACACAACGAGTATTATAGGTGTTTCCTCGTATAAAGTCAAGGAAGATTGAAGATTAAAAGAATGTAAAAGAAAGGATATATTCATTTGAAGTATAAAAGGAGAAGAAATAACGTAAGAAAACGGTGGTGATGGACTAATCAAACGTTTGTTTAACAAGCAAACCCAGCTGCAAAGCGGCTGGGTTTGCTTGTTCATATTCAAAGAAAAGAGGTGAGTTCTTTGACGAATTCTTCAAGATAGCGTTGATCTATTTCATCAAAGCGATTTTTGATTGGGCTGTCAATATCAAGAACGCCTAGCAGCTGACCGTCTTTTACAATTGGTACAACGATTTCAGATTGAGAAGCAGCATCACATGCAATGTGACCAGGAAAGGCATGAACATCTTCGATTCGCTCTGTCTTTTGATTTTGAGCTGCTGTACCGCATACGCCTTTTCCAAGTGGAATGCGAACACAAGCCGGCAGTCCCTGGAAAGGGCCGAGTACTAACTCCCCGTCTTCCATTAAATAAAAACCTACCCAGTTTACTTCATTTAAAAATTGATTTAGTAAAGCTGAAGCATTTGCTAGATTAGCAATTGTATTGCTTTCTCCTTCTAATAAGGCGCTCAATTGCTTAATTACTAATTCATAATCTTTTTGTTTTGAGCCGCTGTAGTTTTCGACATTAAACAATGTATTCTCCTCCATTCAACATAAGATTTAATGAATTTTTATCAGGAAACGTCAGTTTTAACGCTACTTTGTCGATAAAAGATTACAGGAACTAAAGAGCCCATCACGAATTATGTAGAGAGGCTACTAAAATCCTTTTTAAATACTGTAACGATTTCTACACAATTTTGCAATCATATGTGTTTTGTAAAAATAAATCGAAATGAGGTGTAGATAGATGGCTGTACAGTCAAAAACGAAAGAGAAAATTATTGATGCGGCTGTTTCTCTTTTT
This sequence comes from Priestia aryabhattai, assembly GCF_023715685.1. Lineage (NCBI taxonomy): Bacteria > Bacillati > Bacillota > Bacilli > Caryophanales > Bacillaceae > Priestia > Priestia aryabhattai. The sequence continues at coordinate 1,180,812 of NZ_JAMBOQ010000001.1, read as the reverse complement.
AACGTAAAAGGTTTTGATGGTACGTCGGTGCGCGAGATTGCAGGAAAAGCGAAAGTGAACGTAGCGAATATTTCATATTATTTTCATAGCAAAGAAGGATTACTTGAAAGTTTAGTGATTTCTTATTTTGAAGGTTATATTCAGGTGCTGGAGCAAGCATTTCAAGAAATGAAAAGGCTGTCTTCAACAGAAAGCATCATCGTGATGATCCGAGCTATCTTATATTATCAGCACGAAAATAGGCATATTGCACGGCTCGTATATAGAGAAATCTCTCTCGACACGATTTTAATTCGAGAAGTCATGACTACGTATTTAACCAAGGAAAAATATTACTTAAAAACAATCCTTGAAAGAGGGATGAAAGAAAAGGAGTTTCGAAAGCTGCACGTTTCTTTTACAATCATTGAGCTTAAGGGAATGCTGTCTATGCCTTATCTTCATCCTCAGTATCTAAGTGAAGTTCTTCATATATTGCCTCACGAACCGTATTTTGTTCAGCAATATGCGATTGAGCTGGAGCGATGGGTGCATACAACGGTATGTTTGCCATATGAACGGACAAACAAACTGCGCGTTCAATTATCCTAAATAGAGCTCTCTATAGCCTTGGCCTAAATCCTTCGCACAGTGGGCATCTGACCCATATACGAGAGGGATTTTTTTCTGTTGGGCTGCTTTTACGACAAATGGAGCTGGATACGCTTCCTTGCACAAAGGTTTAAACAACCCTGCACCATTATAATCCAAAGCCAGATCTTTCATTTTTATTTCATCGAGTATTGATAAAATAATAGGGGAAAGTGTGTCTTCATATGGAAAGCGAGTTTGGAATTTATGTACCAGTGTCATATGACCAATACGCTTAGGCTTATAAACGCCTAAATTGGCCTGTACAGAGCGTAATACCGTGTTGTAATACTTATCATATACTTTGCTTACGCTGCCAAATTTCTGTACAATATGTGCAAATACGTCAGCGCTAAAATCCAGGCAGTCATACTCTTCTTCATATTTTAAGAAGTGGACAGAAAGGATGCTGTCATCGAGATAAGGACCATATTCGTTTAAGAAATCTGTTGTTTCGTGTTCAAATCCTTCGATAAAGTCAACTTCTAACCCGATATTAATACGAATATCGCGCTCAAATTCTTTTTTAACTTGCTGTACGCTTTGAATGTAGTGATCAAGTTTGTCACGATCCATTCCGCTGTCTCGATCAGGCGTCGGATCACTGAAGCTTTTTGGTAATGGAGCATGCTCTGTAAACGAAATCTCGCCAAAGTTCAGGGAAATCGCCTGTTCAACATATTGTTGCAATGGATCAGGCGAACCGTGTGGGCAAAATGGAGTATGAATATGTTTGTCAACTTTCATAAAAAATGCCTCCTTTTTTCTTCTTTTTCCATTGTAACGACACAAAGTGACTCCATGCCAATATTTTGTATAAAAAAATTTAATTTTTTGCTCAAAAGTTGGACTTTACATGGTATCATAAAAACATTGACGCAAAAAAATTTAAAGGATTAAATTCACCCTTTTTATAAATAAGAAACTTGTCATGTAGAACGCACTGTAAGGGGGCTTAGTATGGAATTCATTATAGCACTAATCATACTTATTATCGGATTAGTTGTGTACGGAATGTTTTCACGTAAAAAGATTTATCAAGAAATTGATCGCCTGGAAACGATCAAAGTCGAATTAGCAAATACGCCAGTTGCAGAGGAAATTTCAAAAGTAAAAGAATTGAACATGACAGGTCAAACTGAAGAGCTATTTGAGCGTTGGCGTGAGCAGTGGGATGAAATTATATCAACTAATCTCCCGAAAATTGATAAAGAACTGTTTGAAACGGAAGAAGCAGCGGATAAATACCGATTTAAAAAAGCGAAGCAATTATCTATACATATTGATCAAGCCTTAGAACAAACCAAGATAGATATTGAAAACATACTTACGGAACTTCAAAATTTAATTGGTAGCGAACAAGATAATCGATATGATATTGAGGAATTAAATCAGCTTCACCGCCATGTGAAGAAAAAATTGCTCGCACATCGGTATTCCTATGGAAATGCTGAAAAAACGTTAGAATACGCAATTAATACATCTAAAGAGCAGTTTAAAAAATACGAGGAAGAGACGATTAACGGAAACTATCTTCAAGCACGCGAGATTGTTCTTCAATTAAAAACTGATTTAACAGCTATTGATTCGTATTTAGAACAAATTCCAAAAGTGTTAGTTGAGTGTCAGACCACTCTTCCTGTTCAGTTCAATGAACTGCTTGACGGGTTCCGCGAAATGAGTGAGCAGGGATATGTGTTAGATCATCTGCAAGTAGAAGAAACGGTAGAGCTTTTAAAACAAGAAACTGCTGAAATTATTGCAGATATTGAAGAATTATATGTGGAAGAAGCGATTAAAAAACTAGATGATGTTAACGAACGCTTAGAGCAGTTATATGACTCACTTGAGCATGAGGTTTTCTCCTATCATAAAATGAACCGTGAATCTCATACGGTATCTAACTTCCTTCGTATGCTTCAAGAACGAAACCGTGAACTTCGTGAAGAAACGCTATTTGTACAGCAAAGCTATCATTTTAAAGAGCGCGATTTAGACGTATATTATAAAATGGACCGCGAACTAAAACGATTAACTAACTTGTACTATAATATTTCGGACAAGGTAGCGGAGCATAATTTAGCCTACAGTGTGATCCAAGAAGAACTCGAAGACGTTTCCAAACAGCTTAACCAATTAAAAGAATCTCAGGAATCCTATAGCGATATGCTACAAGCTCTTCGCAAAGATGAGCTCTCAGCTAAGGACAAAATAGAAGAACTGAAATCTCAGTTGATTGAAGCACGACGCCTTATTCAAAAAAGCAACCTTCCTGGTGTTCCTGAAGAATATAAAGTGCAGCTTGAAAAAACGGTTCATATCTTAAATGAAGTAACCGCTAAGCTGAAAGAAAAACCGCTTAATATTCAAGCTGTTCAATCTTTACTTGAAGATGCTGTTGGTTTTGTTCAGGATACATTTGATGAAACAGAGGCAATGCTAGAAGAAGCGCGATTGGTTGAAAGAGTGATTCAATACGGTAACCGTTATAGAAGTACTCATCACGGGATTGCACAGTCTTTAGAAGAAGCGGAAGAAGCATTTCGCCATTATGAATACAAAGAAGCGTTAAAACAGGCATCTGCAGCTATTGAGCAAGTAGACCCTGGTGCGCTTGATCGTATACAGCGTATTGTATCTTCACAGAGTTAAAAAGCTCGTGTCCAAAGGACACGAGCTTTTTTATGATGCTTTTCTTTGTATACTATCTGTGTGATGGATACCTCTTGCAATGCTAATAATATAGCCTATGAAGGCGGCAGCAACTGTTGGAATGAGCCAGCCAACACCTCGGTTATAAAGCGGTAAATAGTTTTTGAAAAGATCGTCTATACTTGTTATGATTACTAAGGCAAAGCCTAATTTAAAAAAGTAGCAAGGTATGGTATGATAATACGTTGTTCCGAAAAAATGAAGAAGGGGGCGCGAATCCTTGATTTATTTAGATAATAGCGCTACAACAAAACCCTATAATGAAGTAATACAATCTTTTATGAAAGTAGCTACAACTTATTATGGCAACCCATCGTCCCTCCATCAATTTGGCGTACAAGCGGAGAATTTGTTGAGCCGTTCACGTGAGCAAGTAGCAGAATTGCTGCACGTATCGTCAAATGAAATTATCTTTACATCAGGAGGAACGGAAGGGAATAATTTGGCTATTAAAGGCGTAGCGATGCAATATAAAAGCCGAGGTCAGCATATCATTACGACAAATATTGAACATGATTCCGTTCATGAACCATTTAAGCAGTTAGAAGCACTAGGATTTAACGTTACGTATGTTCCGGTAGATTCAAGTGGATTTGTGTCACCTGCGGCTATTGAATCAGCTATGACAGATGAAACCATTTTAGTATCTGTTATGCATGTAAATAATGAGATTGGCACCATTCAGCCAATTGAAGAAATTGGACAAATACTGACGAACTATTCGAAGGTGCTTTTTCATGTCGATCATGTGCAAGGGATTGGAAAAGTTCCGCTTTCTTTAGCGGATCATAAAATTGATTTATGCACATTATCAGGACACAAAATTCATGGCTTAAAAGGGACGGGAATTTTATATAAACGAAATGGAGTTCAGCTTCATCCGTTACTTAGCGGAGGCTCTCAGGAAATGCAGCATCGATCAGGCACGGAAAATGTGCCGGGAATTGTGGCATTTGCTAAAGCACTTCGTTTAACACTTGAACATGCAGCTCAGAATCAGCAAAAAATGCAGAAAATAAAAGCAGAACTGGTGGACAAACTTTCTGCTCACGAAAGAATCACGATCAATACGCCGGCCGAGCATTCGGCACCCCATATTATAAATTTTACAGCACAAGGTATTAAAGGTGAGGTTTTTGTTCACGCTCTTGAGGAAAAAGGAGTGTTTGTATCCACTACATCTGCTTGCTCATCAAAGCGAAAAAAGCCAAGTAAAACGCTTTTAGCCATCGGTAAAAATTATGAAGAAGCAGATCAGTCCATTCGTTTGAGCTTGTCTGGCTTAAATGATTATAATGAAGTAACGCCCATTGTAAATGCTATTTTCACAGTAATTGAAGATTTAAAGAAAGTAATGAGGTAAATGATAATGATATATAACCATATTTTAATTCGGTACGGAGAAATCTCAACTAAAGGACAAAACAGAAAAAAATTTGTTGCACAGCTAAGAAAAAACATTGTAACGGCTCTTAGTGCATTCCAAAACATTCACGTAAAATACACGAGAGACCGCATGTATATTCACTTAAACGGTGAAAATCACGAGCCTATCATTGAACGTCTTCAGCAAATCTTTGGTATTCAAAGCTTTAGTTTAGCATTAAAAGTTGAAAATGAACTTGAAGCGATTCAAGAAGCAGCGTTAGAAGCGATGAAAGAATTTGATATAGAAGGCAAAACATTTAAAGTATCTACTCGGAGAGCGTACAAACAATTTCCTCTTGATACAAACGAATTGAATTATGCAGTAGGAAGTCATGTTCTTCGAAATACGGAGCATCTACAAGTAAACGTAAAAGAACCAAGCGTAAATGTACGAGTAGAAGTGAGAAGTGAAGCAACGTATATTACATGTTTTGATTATCGCGGAGCAGGAGGTCTTCCAGTCGGTACGAGTGGAAAAGCGATGCTGATGCTTTCTGGAGGAATCGACAGTCCGGTTGCAGGATACTTAGCAATGAAGCGCGGTTTGGAAATAGAAGCAGTTCATTTTTATAGCCCGCCTTTTACGAGTGAACGTTCTAAGCAAAAAGTAATTGATTTGACGCAAAAATTAACGGCTTATCACGAAAAAGTAAAGCTTCACATTGTACCGTTTACAGCTGTACAGCAAGCGATTCAAAAACAAATTCCAGAGAATTATACAATGACCTCTACACGCCGTATGATGCTTCGAATTACGGACCTCATTCGTGAAAAAAATGAATCGTTAGCTATCGTAACTGGGGACAGCTTAGGGCAAGTAGCTAGCCAAACGGTTGAGAGCATGTATGCGATTAATGAAGTGACCAATACGCCTATTTTGCGTCCGCTTGTGACAATGGATAAAACGGAGATTGTTGAAATTGCTCGTAAAATTGATACACATGAAATTTCGAATCGTCCGTATGAAGACTGCTGTACAATTTTTACGCCAAGCTCACCAAAAACTAAGCCAAAGCGTGAAAAAATCAATCGATACGAACAATTTTATGATTTTGAAACATTAATTCAAGAAGCGGTAAATAATGTAGAAACGCTTGAGATGACAGCTTCTTCGGCTACAAATACGGCAGACAATGTAGAAGATTTGTTTTAAAAGTAAAGTTTCATAAAATTACCAAAAAGATAATGTATGAAGCCATGTGTTTTGACACAATCTATATTCAACAAGGAGGTGAAAACACATGGCAAACACAAACAAATTAGTAGCTCCTGGTTCAGCAGCTGCTATCGACCAAATGAAATACGAAATCGCTTCTGAATTCGGTGTAAACCTTGGACCAGAAGCAACAGCTCGCGCTAACGGATCTGTTGGTGGAGAAATCACTAAACGCTTAGTTCAAATGGCTGAGCAACAACTTGGTGGTAAATAAGTCATATTAATTAAATAATGATGGCTAAAAAGAGTGGGGGAAACCTCACTCTTTTGTCTTGTTTGTTTTGTCACGTATAATAGAGAGAAGATCAAGCTTTATAAAGTAAAGGAGATGTTGGCGATGGGGACTTTATTTTACGGCGGCAAAATATATACGATGCTAAAAGAAGATGAGCATGTAGAAAGCGTATATGTTGAAAAAGGATTCATTCAAGATATAGGTACAGAAGGAGACCTAAGAAACAAATGGGGTTCTGTGATTGAAAAAGAAGTACAGCTCAAAGGATATACAATGTATCCGGGCTTTGTGGATAGCCATCTTCACTTAATTGGTCACGGCGAAAAGCTCCTTAGGCTTGATTTGTCTCAAGCTACTTCTCGGGAAGACGTGTTGATGCGCGTTCGGCAAAAAGTAGAGAGTACACCAAAAGGAGAATGGGTAATTGGAGAAGGCTGGGATGAAAATCAGTGGGAAGATTCCTCTTTGATTCAGTATCAAGATCTTGATCATCTTTCAACTGAACATCCTATTATGTTAAAACGAGTCTGTCGTCACGGATTAGTAGTAAACGGGACTGCTCTTAAAATAGCCGGGATTAAAGCTGAAACACGCGATCCGGAAGGAGGTATTATTCAAAGGGATGAAGCGGGAAAACCTACCGGTTTTTTGGCTGATCAAGCGCAAGAATTAGTAACGGCTCACATTCCTCAAGTATCAGAAGGATACATTCGACAAGCGCTTTCAGTAGCCATTAAAGATTGTGTTCAGCATGGATTAACGGGTGGACATACGGAAGATTTAAATTATTATGGAGGCTTTTTGCGTACATATCAAGCATTTCAAGACGTTATTCATAAAGAAAAGCAGCTGTTTCGTGCTCATTTACTTGTTCATCATGAAGCTGTAGATGATATGTATACATACTTTGAAGAAAAGAAAGACACATCGGCTTTTATTGAAATAGGACCAATGAAGATTTTTGCTGATGGTTCGCTCGGCAGTCAATCTGCGCTTTTAAGCTTTCCTTACAAAAGCGACCCTTCTACAAGAGGTGTAGCAATTCAATCACTAGATGAATTAAAACAGCTAGTAAGGAAAGCGAGAGAATTGAGCATGACCGTTGCAGTTCATGCGATTGGTGATTTAGCGTTTCAATATGTAGTAGAAAGCATTGAACAATATCCTCCTCAAACAGGGCAAAGAGATCGTATTATTCATGCGCAAATTCTACGAAAAGATTTAGTTGATCGTGTAAAAAAACTTCCTGTTGTGTTGGATATTCAGCCTCGGTTTTTAGCCAGTGATTTTCCATGGGTCATTGAAAAAATTGGAGAAGAGCATTTGGACTATTGCTATGCGTGGAAAACGTTATTGGACGAGGGCGTCATGTGTGCAGGGGGATCAGATGCTCCTATTGAACCTATCAATCCAATGTTAACAATTCATGCAGCGGTTTCTAGAAAAACTTCTCCGAACAGCTCGGTCGTTTACATACCGTCTGAGCGACTAACTGTATTTGAAGCTGTTCAGCTGTTTACGTTAGGAAGCGCGCAGGCCATTCATCAAGAGCATAAAAAAGGGTATGTTCAAAAGGGCTATGTAGCTGATTTCACCGTATTAGAAAGAGATCTGTTTGAAATACCTGCAGATGATATCCCAGGGGTACAGGTGCAGATGACTGCTATTGATGGAGAAATTGTCTATCAAAAATAAAAAGCGCCCAAGGGCGCTTTTTATTATAAAAATGTACGCTTAACTCGTTGCCAGAAAGAGTTATCTTTCAGCTTAACCGTTTTAATTTGACGGTCGCTTAAACGAATTTGAACTTGATCAACTTGACGTGCATTTAATGCTTCATTATCTATTCCAATAATTGGATTATGGTTGTTGTCATTGGATAGTTTTAAAGTGAGCGTATGCTCAGCGCTTAGAATGAATGAAGATCCTAATGTACGATAGTTATTATTATTTAACGATGCCAATTCGCTGACTTGCATACAAGGAATTAACGGATCAACTACGGCTCCATTTACCGATTTATTATAAGCAGTACTGCCTGTTGGTGTTGAAATAATCATCCCATCCCCACGGAATGTTTCAAAGTGATTTTTGTTAATAAAAACATCTAGACTGAATGTTTTTATAACACCTGATCGAATAGAACATTCATTTAAGCAATAAAAAGAAGTTCCTTGATCAATTTGAGTTTGTAAAACGGGAAATCGACGTACTTCTATATTTTCTGTCGTAATAGCTTCGATCATTTTATCCGTTTCATCAATATGAAAATCGCAGTAAAAGCTTAGTTGATCTGAAGTTGTGACACCAGCATATAAGCAGTCATCTCGAAAGCCAGATTGACGGACAGCCTGCAAGAAAGCTCCGTCACCGCCAATACTTACAATGATGTTAGCGCTGGCGAAATGGTCTACTACTTGAAAGTCATATTGTTTTGCAAGTTCAATAAGTGGACTTACAAGCGCCTTTGTTTCCTGGTTTTTTGGATGAAAGAAATAAACGTTGCGACGATTTGGCATAGATAGTTCCCCCTTGTTTGTCTGATATGTAAAATATTAGCGATAAAGTAAACTTTTTAAAAAAAGTTTGTTACAATAATTATAGCATTATTGCTTTAAGAATTAAAAGAATAATCTTTTAATTCTGACACCTAAAAAGGAGGATTTTCATGAACAAAAAAAGGTGGATTGCTCTTTTAATTGCGGCCTGCTTATTCATTTTTTCTGCGATTGTTAATATTGGTTTTTCAGTCAAAGAAGAAAAAGATGACGGTTTGGCAGGCATCTTTGGAGGAGATGACAGTGAACTATCAGAAACAGTTATCGAAAAAGGGAATGCAGCTAAGAAAATTGCAGTGCTAGAGGTCAATGGAACGATTCAAGATACAGGAAGCAGTTCCTCTCCGCTTATGTCCCAAAATGGTTATAACCACCAAGCATTTTTAAAGCAGTTAGAGGCTGCAAAAAATGATAAGGCAGTCAAAGGAGTCATTATTAAGGTGAATTCACCGGGCGGCGGCGTCGTTGAAAGTGCTGAAATACATAAAAAAATTGAAGAGCTGAAGAAAGAAACGAAAAAGCCAGTGTATATTTCAATGGGATCAATGGCTGCTTCAGGAGGCTACTACATTTCAACAGCTGCTAATAAAATCTATGCAATCCCGGACACTTTAACAGGTTCATTAGGCGTAATTATGCAAAGCGTCAATTACGGCAAGCTGGCTGATAAACTAGGAGTAGAATCTGTTGTTATTAAAAGCGGAGCTCATAAAGATATTATGTCTCCAACAAGAGAAATGACCGGAGAAGAAAAAGAAATTATGCAAACACTTGTAGACAACTCATATGATGGTTTTGTCAATGTTATCTCTGAAGGACGTCACTTGTCTAAAGAAAAAGTGCGTTCTATTGCAGATGGACGAGTGTACGATGGACGTCAGGCTAAAGAACTGAAGCTGGTCGATCAATTAGGCTATTTTGAAGATGCAGTAAAAGGAATGGAGAAAGATTATAAGTTAAAAGGTGCACAAGTAATTCAATACAATCAAGGATTCGGACTGCCTTCTTGGCTTTCAATGAGCATGCAAAAAGTAATAGGTGGAGATGAACAAGTCACCGCAATGTTAAAAACATTTGCGCAGCCAAGCTCTCCGCGCCTGATGTATTTATATGCAGAATAGAGGTGGGAACATGGAAAATCAGTCTCATTCAACCGAATCAAACGACACTATAAAACATGAGTCAGTGGTAAGTGCTCCAACAGGTCGTGAATTCCACTATGCAGGCTTTTGGATGCGCTTTTGGGCATATCTTTTGGATCTAGCTGTGGTAGCTAGCTTGAACTCCTTGCTGATCAAGCCTATTTTCCATTTAGCAGATATTCCTCAAGGAGATGGATTTTTTTCTCCCTATACGATTGTAACGGTTATTATCTTTTATGGTTATTTTGTTTTAATGACCAAGTATTTTGGACAAACGCTTGGAAAGATGGTGTTTGGGCTTAAAGTAGTATCATTGAAAGACTCCACTTTAACTTGGCCTGTTGTGCTGTTTCGTGAAGGAGTTGGACGTTATATTTCTAAAACAGTTTTTTTACTTGGCTATTTATTAGTTGCGTTTTTACCTAAGAAGCAAGGAGCACATGATTACTACGCAGATACAACTGTGATACATGAAGGTACAATAAGCAGATAATAAAAAGAGCTGTTCTCTAAGAGAATAGCTCTTTTTATTGTTTTCATAAGGTTTAATATTCTGTGCTTTGGAGATAATGTGAAGCTAAGAAGGAGTGAAGGATGTGCTATGGCTTTTATGGATATTGCTAGCACTTTTAATTGTTATTGTAATTATTGTATGGACAAAAATTACGCTATTTGTAGAGCTTCATCATGTCCGAGATAACGATTATTACAGAGTGAGACTCAGGGCTTGGTTCGGTCTTATTCGCTATACATATGAAATTCCGGTAGTGAAAGTGAAAAAAGATTCTCCGCGTTTGCTTGTTGAAAAGAAGAAAGGAATGGGTGATCAAGGAAAAGAAGACGAGAATTCATGGAGTGATTATTCTGTAGAGGATGGGCTAAGTATGTTAGAAAATGCGAAGCAATTCCTTGAACAGGTAGTAGGTTTTCATAAAATCTTCCGCCGTTTCTTACAGAAAGTGACGGTAAGTGATATTAGATGGCACAGCCGTTTCGGCTTAGGTGATGCTGCCTTAACAGGGGTATTGACCGGGGCTGTATGGTCTGCAAAGGGGAGCATAGTTGGTATAATCAGCCGTTATATGAAACTAAAAGATATGCCTGTAATGAGCGTTACTCCTGTATTTCAACATCTTTGGTCAGAAACGGTATTTGAGTGCATAATTTCTTTTCGAGTTGGTCAAGCTATTCTAGTAGGTTTACGGACCTTGAGATACTGGCGGCATACGTCCAAAAAGCGTCGCAAAAGATGGAAGTCGTCAAATAAGAACAAGACACACTCTGTGAAAACATAAGGAGGTTATCTTAATGGCAGAACATCCAATTAAAAGTTTAATGTCGACAGCTATGGAAAATTTAAAGGAAATGATTGATGTTAATACAATCATTGGTGATCCTGTAGAAACACCTGATGGCAGTGTTATTTTAACTGTCTCAAAAGTAGGTTTTGGTTTTGCAGCGGGCGGAAGCGAGTTTGGAGTAGAAGGACATGCACCATCTTCTCCGGGGCAGCATCAGCAAGAATCAGGTCATCCATTTGGCGGAGGTAGCGGTGGCGGTGTATCAATTACGCCAATTGCCTTTTTAATTGTGAGTGGAAGCGGAATTAAAATGCTTCATCTTAACGAAAGTACACATTTATATGAAAAGATTTTAGATACAGCACCTCAAGCAATTGAACGCGTGCAGCAAATGTTTAAACGAAACAATCATCAGCAGGATCAACATAATCAACAAAATCAGCATCATGACAGTGCAAACGATTTTAATTTGTAGTGATAAAATAAAGCTTTGCTTGCTTCTTTTACCATTCAAAGAAGCAAGCAAAGCTTATTTTGTTGGGGTTGTTTTCTAGCTTGCAGCGCTATGTTTTGTATGTCATTTAATTGCAATATAGAGACAGACAAGCTAATATGAACAGTGTACATACTTATTTAAAGGAGGAATTATTCGTGACTAAGGTTAAATTTAAAGGTAACGATGTAACATTATTAGGAAATCAAGTGAAGGTTGGAGACAAGGCTCCAAACTTTACCGTTTTAGCAAATGATTTATCAGAAATAACGCTTGACAGCACAAAGGGTTCTGTTCGCCTAATCAGTGTAGTTCCTTCTATTGATACTGGAGTTTGTGATGCGCAAACTCGCCGCTTTAATGAAGAAGCAGCTAAATTAGATAACGTAAAAGTATTAACAGTAAGCGTAGATTTACCGTTTGCTCAAAAGCGCTGGTGTGGTGCTAATGGCATTGATAATGTTCAAACTTTATCTGACCACCGCGACTTATCTTTCGGAGAAGCATATGGTGTAGCTATTCAAGAATTACGCTTATTAGCTCGTTCAATCTTTGTAGTAGACTCAAATGACAATGTAACGTATGTTGAGTACTTACCAGAAGTAACTGAGCATCCGAACTACGAAGCAGCAATCGAAGCAGCTAAAACAGCTAAGTAAGATTGTCGGTGGTGTTCGGCAGAAGGCGGAAAACAATGTTTTTCGCCTTCTTTGTGTTTTAAGAAGTTTTTATGATAAAATATGATGTTCCAAATAGGACGTTTACTCATTTATATAGATATTATTTCATTACACAGGAGGCAGAATATGAGTCAGTTAGCTAGTATGGAAAAGCTATTTGGTGTAATTGATCAAACAGCTATTATTTTAAGAAAAGAACTAAACTGCGTATATTTAGAAGCAGTAGCTGAAACAGGAGAAAACTTGTTTCAAGGAACTATTTTGCAAGAAGAACTAGATGAGGTAACCAAAAAACGTTTAAAAAAAGAGTACGATTCAATCACGCTTGATAATTTTGAGAAAGAAACTATTCGAAAAGCGTATCAGCTAGCTATTTTAAAAGGGATGAAAGAAGCAGTTCAGCCTAACCATCAAATGACGCCTGATGCTGTAGGACTATTTGTCAGCTATCTAGTTGGAAAGTTCATGGCAGGAAAAGATAAATATACGCTTTTAGATCCAGCAGTAGGAGCAGGGAACTTATTAACAACAATTTTAAATACACACGCTGCGTCAATTGAACACGTATACGGTGTAGATGTAGATGATTTATTACTTCAATTGACATATGTAAATGCGAATCTACAGAAGCACGGCGTTCAATTATTCAATCAAGACAGCTTACAGCCGCTTTTTATTGATCCTGTTGATTTAGTTGTCTGTGACCTGCCGGTTGGTTATTATCCAAACGATGAAGGGGCAAAAGAGTATAAAGTAAGAGCTGAAGAAGGTCATACCTATGCTCATCACTTATTTATTGAACAAAGCTTGCGTCATGTAAAAGACGGAGGATACGTAGTTGCCCTTATTCCAAATAACTTGTTCGAATCTGAACAGTCTCATTTATTACAGCCGCTGCTAAAAGAGGAAGCAATCGTTCAAGGAATCGTTCAGCTGCCACTTTCATTGTTCAAACAAGAACAGGCTGCTAAGAGTATCATCATCCTTCAAAAGCAGGGAGAAGGGGTAACAGCGCCTGATCAAGCGCTGCTTGTGAATTTGCCGAAGTTCAGTAATCGAGAAGCAATGAGTGATATTATGACTCAAATGGACCAATGGTTCCGCGTTAATAAAAAGTAAGTCTTTTTCGAAAATAATGAATATTTGTCGGTAGCGTTTTCATGATGTATAGCTCTTGAAATCTATTGTCGTGGATGATTAAATGAATAAGGATAGAAATCGTGTCGAAATGCATAGAATATTGTAGAGATTACACTTTTATGTTCTGTTCGTTATGTTTATGATGCACGTATAATAAAGAAGGAGCTGTTTTTTTATGTCAAAAATCATGGCAATCAACGCCGGCAGTTCTTCACTTAAGTTTCAATTATTTGAAATGCCAAGTGAGACGGTATTAACAAAAGGTTTAGTAGAACGAATTGGTTTAGATAACGCTGTTTTCACGATCTCGGTAAATGGTGAAAAACAAACGGATATTACAGAAATCCCAGACCATGCTGTTGCAGTTAAAATTTTAGTTGAAAAGTTACTTTCTCAAAACATCATTCAATCATACGATGAAATCACTGGTGTAGGTCACCGTGTAGTACACGGCGGAGAGAAATTTGCTGATTCTGTTTTAATCACAGATGAAACACTAGCGGAAATTGAAGCTTTATCTGATTTAGCACCGCTTCACAACCCAGCAAACATTGTGGGAATTAAAGCGTTCCAAGATATTCTTCCAAATGTTCCAGCTGTAGCAGTCTTCGATACAGCATTCCATCAAACAATGCCAGAAAAATCATTCTTGTACAGCTTACCGTACGAGTACTATGAAAAGTATGGCGTTCGTAAATACGGTTTCCACGGCACATCTCATAAATATGTTTCTGAGCGTGCAGCTGAGCTTCTTGGCCGTCCAATTGAACAATTGCGCTTAATCTCTTGTCACTTAGGTAACGGTGCAAGTATCGCTGCAATTGAAGGCGGCAAGTCAATTGATACATCAATGGGCTTCACACCATTAGCTGGTGTAGCAATGGGGACTCGTTCAGGTAATATTGACCCTGCATTAATTCCATTTATTATGGAGAAAACAGGAAAAACTGCGGATGAAGTATTAAATGTATTAAATAAAGAAAGTGGTCTTTTAGGTGTATCTGGTATTTCTAGTGACCTACGCGATCTAATCAAAGCAAGCGCTGAAGGCAATGAACGCGCTGAAACAGCACTTGAAGTATTTGCTAGCCGTATTCATAAATATATCGGCTCTTATGCTGCTCGTATGTCTGGTGTAGATGCAATAATCTTCACAGCAGGTATTGGGGAAAACAGTGATGTTGTACGTGCTCGCGTTCTTCGTGGTTTAGAGTTTATGGGCGTTTATTGGGATCCAGCTTTAAATAGTGTACAAGGAGAAGAAGCATTTATTAGCTATCCTCATTCTCCAGTTAAAGTTATGGTTATTCCTACAGACGAAGAAGTTATGATTGCACGTGACGTTACTCGTTTAGCGAATATTTAAGTTCATAAAGTGCCTCTTCAATGAATGAATTCTCATAAATTGTCAGGCAAACTAACTAAAAGCTGATTTCCTTCTTAGGAAATCAGCTTTTTTATATAGCGTAAACAGCTGACGGTTGAAAGAAGGTTTACAACATATAGAAGAAAGAAATAATATAGGAAGGAAAATGTAACGGGTGCATTATTTGTTATAATAAAAATAAAATTACTTATTTCTTGAAAGGGTGACATGATGATACTAACGAATCGCGAAGAACAGCTTTTAGAAGAAATCTACAAATGGGAAGAGAGCTTACAGAGCGTAGAAGCAACTGAGATGGAGTTATTATACGAAGAATGGTTAGAAAAAGGGATTAACTTAATTCCTTCTTCTGTTCGTGAGACCTATTTACATAAAATTGATGAGGGACTTTTTCAGTTGACTGCATTAATTCAAGGTACGGAAATGCAAAATCAAGCGACAAAACGAATTATTGAAACAGCCCGTGTATTCAAAGAAGATATCACAGATTTGTCAGAAGTGAATTCCCTTCAAGTAGATCAGCTTTCTTATATATGCGAACAGCAAATGGCCAAGCTTCGGTTGTATGCGCTAAGTCAAGGAGCACTTTCAGGAACCGGACAATCGCTGCTAGTCGGTATTGATATACCCGCTGTTTTATGCATGAATATTCAAGCAGTGCAACAGGCAGCAATGAGCTACGGTTATCATATTCAGACTCCTTCAGAGCTTATGCTAACGCTAAAAGTTTTTCATGCAGCAACGTTACCTAGACACCTTCAGGCTGAGGGGTGGCATCAATTAAAGAGCGAGTTAAGCCAAGAATTTGACCCGTATTTTTATGAAGGTGTTGATCAAATTGTAGATAAGACATGGCTGCAAAAAATCGTTGTGCAAATTGGGAAAACGCTAGCTATATTTACTGCGAAACGAAAAGTTTATAATCGTTTGCCAATTGTGAGTATGATGGTTGGCGGAGGGATGAATTATCGAATGGCCAAACAAGTGACAGATTATGCGAAGCGCTTTTACCAATACCGCTATTTGTTGGATAAGAAAAACGAGTCTCATTAATTTTTCATGAGACTCGTTTTTTTGTCTATCCGTGAACTTTTTTTGATATTTCCTCATTCGTTCGATACCAAAGCCATAAATCATTAATAATAGAAGCAAGTTCTCCTATCTCGCTATTTAATTCACAGGAGCGGATAAAATTAGCCTCATCTTCTAATGCTGCTTGTTTTTGATTAATACTCTTTTCTAAAGATTGAATTTTGTCTGGAATCTGCCCCCGAATGGATTCCCACGTTAGGAGGATATCCTGCTGAACTTTTTCAGAATAGAATGTCCATTCTCTTTCAAGAGCAGGAATTTTTATACCGAGTCTGTTGTCATAAGTAAAAAAGCGCTCCATTTTTTCACCTCTTCCCTTCCATTTTATACAATGACAAAAGCCAGAGCTACTGTAAGTGAAAAAATAAATCATTTATACTTGGTTTATGCATATAAATATACACAGTATTTAAGGTAGGAACATTCACTCATGTCTATTTTTACAGTATTTTAAGAGATTTTATCCTATTAAATTAAAATAAATGTGAATTTATATACTTTTTTTTGAATAACTATTGAAAATAGATTAAAAAGTTGTTAAAGTAATAGTAGATTAAATGAATAAAAATTAAAACGGTTGTATTAATATATATGAAATTTGTAGGAGGAATAGATGATGAGTAATCCAAAAGTTGTTTTAGCATATTCCGGAGGTTTAGATACATCAGTTGCAATTAAATGGTTACAGGAAAAAGGGTACGATGTGGTAGCTTGCTGTTTAGACGTAGGCGAAGGAAAAGATTTAAAATTCGTTAAAGAAAAAGCATTAACAGTTGGAGCGGTATCGTCATATGTGATTGATGCAAAAGAAGAATATGCCAATACATTTGCATTAGCAGCACTTCAAGCACACACGTTATATGAAGGAAAATATCCATTAGTATCTGCACTATCTAGACCGCTAATCGCTAAAAAGCTTGTAGAAGTAGCAGAACAAGAAAATGCAGTAGCTGTCGCACATGGATGTACGGGAAAAGGAAATGACCAAGTGCGTTTCGAAGTATCAATTAAAGCATTAAATCCACACTTAGAAGTTTTAGCTCCTGTTCGTGACTGGAAATGGTCTCGTGAAGAAGAAATTGAGTATGCAAAAGAAAAGAATATTCCAATTCCAATTAACTTAGACAGTCCATTTTCAATTGACCAAAACTTATGGGGAAGAAGTAACGAGTGTGGCGTTCTTGAAGATCCTTGGGCAGCTCCACCTGAAGAAGCATATGACCTAACGGCTTCTCTTGAAAACACTCCTGACACAGCGGATGTAGTAGAAATTGAATTCGTTGAAGGTGTTCCAGTATCATTAAATGGTCAATCTTACACGCTAGCTCAGTTAATTCTAGAATTGAATGAAATTGCAGGTAAGCACGGAGTCGGACGTATTGATCATGTAGAAAACCGTCTTGTGGGAATCAAATCACGTGAAGTATATGAGTGTCCAGCTGCTATGACATTAATTAAAGCACATAAAGAGCTTGAAGATTTAACATTAGTGAAAGAAGTAGCGCACTTCAAACCAGTGATTGAGAAAAAATTAACAGAAGTTATTTATGAAGGTTTATGGTTCTCTCCATTAACAAATTCACTGCTTGCATTCTTAAAAGATACGCAGCAATATGTGAACGGAACAGTGAGAGTAAAACTATTTAAAGGGCATGCTATCGTAGAGGGACGTAAATCCCCTAATTCTTTATACAATGAAAAACTTGCAACATATACAAAAGAAGATGAATTTGATCACAATGCAGCAGTTGGCTTTATCTCATTATGGGGTCTTCCAACACAAGTGAGCAGCATGGTAAATCAAAAGAAGGTGACAACGGTATGACCAAACTTTGGGGAGGGCGTTTTACGAAACGCCCTGAACAATGGATTGACGAGTTCGGTGCGTCAATCTCATTTGATCAGCATCTTGTAGAAGAAGATATTGAAGGCAGTTTAGCGCATGTAACAATGCTTGAAAAATGCAGCATTCTTTCTGGAGATGAAGCATCACAAATTAAAAAAGGTCTTCAAACACTGCTTGAAAAAGCTAAGAAGAAAGAATTAACATTTTCTGCTCAATATGAAGATATTCATTTGAATTTAGAAAAGTTATTGATTGATGAAATTGGGCCGGTTGGAGGAAAGCTTCATACGGGTCGAAGCCGTAATGATCAAGTTGCCACAGATATGCACTTGTATTTAAAAAAGCATGTTCAGCAAATTGTAGGGCTGATTGAAAATCTAGAAGATGTACTGCTTACAAAAGCAGATCAGCATGTCGAAACCATTTTTCCAGGCTACACACATTTACAGCGCGCGCAGCCGGTTTCTTTTGCTCATCATTTAATGGCTTATGTTTCAATGTTCAAGCGCGATGCTGAGCGTTATGCGGAATCGCTAAAGCGTATTGATTTATCTCCTTTAGGAGCAGGAGCTTTAGCTGGTACGACATTCCCAATTGATCGTCATTACAGCGCGGAACTTCTAGGCTTTAATGGGATTTATCAAAACAGTATGGATGCTGTCAGCGACCGTGACTTTATTTTAGAGTTTTTAAGCAACAGTTCTATTTTAATGATGCATTTATCTCGTTTTTGTGAAGAGTTAATTTTATGGTCTAGTCAAGAATTTCAATTTATTGAAATGGATGATACGTACGCAACAGGCAGCAGTATTATGCCTCAAAAGAAAAATCCTGATATGGCGGAGTTAATTCGTGGTAAAACAGGACGAGTATATGGTCATTTATTTAGCTTGTTGACTGTGTTAAAAGGCACGCCTTTAACATACAACAAAGACTTACAAGAAGATAAAGAAGGCATGTTCGATACGGTTACAACGATTGAAGGCTGTTTGACAATTTTTGCTGGCATGATCGAAACAATGACAGTAAAAACAGATGTTATGGAAAAAGCTACGAAACAAGATTTTTCAAATGCAACGGAGTTAGCTGACTATCTTGCTTCAAAAGGTATGCCTTTTCGTGAAGCACATGAAGTGGTTGGGAAACTGGTTCTCGTTTGCATTCAGAAAAATATCTACCTAATGGATTTGCCGCTCGAGCAATATAAGGAAGCGTCAAATTTATTCGAGGAAGACATCTATCATGTATTAAGTCCGAAAACAGCTGTTAATCGTCGCAATAGCGCGGGAGGAACAGGGTTTGAACAAGTGAAAAAAGCAATTCAGCTAGCTAAAGATGAATTACACGAAAAAGCATCGATATAAAAAAGTTCTCAAAACGTCCGCAGAAAAATCTGCGGGCGTTTTTTGATGTGAGATAAATGGTATAACTAGAGCATTTAAGAAGAAAATAGAAAAGATCATGTAAGGTATTATGAAGTAAAGTTCACATTCATAAAGAAAATATAGTGAAAAAGGAGAAGTGACACATGAAAGACAAAAAACACCCGCAGCATGTATATGAATATGATTTTGAAGGAGAAAAAGAGACATCAAGACAGCTAATGGATTCTTATTCAAGCGGCGTCATTGGCGATGCTATGGCTTCTGTGGTTGAAAATCCAGAAGCACAGAGTGATAACGAACTATATGAATAACTACATGCATATACTGTATATAGACTAAGAAAAGCAGGATTATGCTGAGCTCTATCGAAAGGTAACGTCATAGTAAATCCGGTTTTCTAAAGGATTTGGTATGGCGTTCTTTTTTCAGTTAATCACTGATATAAGAAAAGAGGGATAAAGGTGAAAATTGGGGTGCCGAAAGAAGTAAAAAACAATGAAAATCGCGTGGCTATTACTCCAGCTGGTGTCACAGCTTTAGTTAACGGTGGGCATGATGTATACATTGAAACACAGGCAGGAGAAGGCTCTGGATTTCATGATGAAGATTACACAAATGCAGGAGCTTCTATTGTAAATACTGCAAAAGAAGCATGGGATGCTGAAATGGTTATGAAAGTAAAAGAACCGATTTCAGAAGAATACGGATATTTTCGTGAAGGACTTATTTTGTTTACGTATTTACATTTGGCAGCTGAAGAAGCATTAACGAAAGCATTGATTGATAAAAAGGTAGTGGGCATCGCTTATGAAACCGTACAGCTTCCAAATAAAAGCTTGCCTCTGTTAACGCCGATGAGCGAAGTTGCAGGAAGAATGTCTTCTCAAATTGGAGCTCAATTTTTAGAGAAAACCAAAGGTGGCAAAGGGATTTTGTTAAGTGGAGTTCCAGGCGTGCAAAGAGGGAAAGTAACGATTATTGGAGGAGGAGTAGCAGGAACCAACGCTGCTAAAATTGCGGTTGGATTAGGGGCTGATGTCACAATAATTGATTTAAATGCTGATCGCCTTCGCCAGCTTGATGATTTATTTGGAAAAGAAGTGACGACATTAATGTCAAATCATTACAATATCGCACAATCTGTAAAAGAGTCAGATTTAGTGATAGGAGCGGTCCTCATACCTGGAGCTAAAGCGCCAAAGCTTGTCACCGAGGAAATGGTTCAAACGATGTCAAAAGGGTCAGTTGTGGTTGATATTGCCATTGATCAAGGCGGGATTTTTGAAACAACTGATCGTATTACCACTCACGATAACCCAACTTATTCGAAGCATGAGGTCTTGCATTATGCTGTTGCTAATATGCCAGGAGCTGTTCCCCGCACGTCGACCTTAGCACTGACCAACGTAACGGTGCCTTATGCTCTGCAAATAGCGAGTCAGGGATATAAAAAAGCGTGCTTAAAAAATCCTTCCCTTCTTCAAGGTATCAACACACTAAACGGGTTTGTCGCTTATGCGGCTGTGGCAGATGCGCACGGTCTAACTTACGCTGATGCAACAACTTTATTAGAGCAAGCATAATAAGGCATGTTTTTGCGCTGTTTGTGATATGATAGCCGCGTATTCACTTGTTTTGTAACCAAAACAGACGGGTAGAATATAGAAAAGGTTAGTGTAAAAGGAGAGAATAAATGATGCACGTTTCTTATCATGGACATTCTATTGTTAAAATTGAAACAAAAGGAAAAACAATTTTAATTGACCCGTTTATCACTGGAAATGAATTAACAGATTTAAATACTGAAGATGTAAAAGCAGATGTGATTTTACTGACTCATGGCCATAACGACCATGTAGGCGACACGGTTGAAATTGCTAAGCGCAGCGGTGCACTTGTTGTGGCAGTAGCAGAATTAGCTACATATCTTAGCTGGCAAGGCTTAAACGTACATCCAATGAGCATAGGCGGAGCCTATACATTTGATTTTGGCACGGTGAAATTGACACAAGCTTTCCACGGTTCAAGTTATACAGAGAATAATGAAAAAATTATTTATACAGGAATGCCGGCTGGTTTGCTTTTAACAATTGAAGGTAAGACGATTTATCATGCTGGAGATACAGCTTTATTTTCTGATTTGAAATTAATTGGTCGTCATAAGCCCGACTTAGTGTTTCTTCCAATTGGAGATAACTTTACAATGGGACCTGAAGATGCGGCTATCGCAGCGGAATGGGTGCAGGCAAAGCTTGTTGTGCCAATTCACTACAATACATTTCCTGTGATTAAGCAAGATCCTCATCAATTTGTTGAGTCTTTATCTGGTATTGAAGGAAAAGTATTAAAAGCTGGAGAAGGATTGGATTTTTAGTCATAAAGAAGAGAACACGGTGCAGCTGCATCGTGTTTTTTATTTGTAAAGAAACGTTCTGCTTTTTTTACTCCCCTGCATACGATAGTAATAATAAGGAGGGAGAGTTATGGAAAAAAATCGAGTTATTTTATCGCTTTTACTATGCGGAGTGATGCTTTACTATGCAATGCCGCACTTAGTGTTAACAACTTCGAGTTTGCAAGGGATTTTTAGTATAAGCTGGCTTACCTTTGCTCTTTTTGTAGCCGGAGGAAATTTGTCATCACTACTTTATGCACCGCGTCGGAAAAAGACCGGTATTCAAAAAAATAGTACGAGAAAGCCTTTGCGTCAAAGAGGTTAGATTGAATCCATTTCACTTCCCCCGTATAATAAAAGAAAAGACATATGAAACGTAAAAACGTTTTAGAAGGGTGAAGTACACGTGGCGACAAAACATGAGCAAATTTTACAGTATATTGATTCGCTTCCAATTGGTGAAAAAATTTCAGTGCGCCAAATTGCCAAAGAACTGAATGTCAGTGAAGGCACGGCGTACCGAGCAATAAAAGACGCAGAAAATAAAGGATATGTTTCAACGATTGAACGAGTTGGGACCATTCGAATTGAGCGAAAGAAGAAAGAAAACATTGAAAAGCTCACGTTTGCTGAAGTAGTAAACATCGTGGATGGACAAGTGCTGGGCGGACGTGAAGGCTTGCATAAAACGTTAAATAAGTTTGTTATTGGAGCGATGAAGCTTGAAGCTATG
Source organism: Priestia aryabhattai (assembly GCF_023715685.1). Lineage (NCBI taxonomy): Bacteria > Bacillati > Bacillota > Bacilli > Caryophanales > Bacillaceae > Priestia > Priestia aryabhattai. The sequence goes on along the minus strand of NZ_JAMBOQ010000001.1, from coordinate 1,158,439 downwards.
ATGAGATATACCGAGGCTGGAAACCTTCTTATCGTAGGGAATCGAGTAAACGCTCATGAATTAGCTCTTGAAGCAGGAGCAGCCGTGTTAATTACAGGCGGCTTTGATACGGAAGAATGGGTCAAAAAGCTGGCGGATGATCTTAAGCTTCCTATTATTTCAACGAGCTATGATACGTTTACAGTTGCAACGATGATTAATCGTGCTATTTATGATCAACTGATAAAAAAAGAAATTGTGCTTGTAGAGGATATTTTAACACCCGTCTCTGAAGCGGTTAGCTTGCAGTTAACCGATACAATTGAAAAATGGCATGAGTGTAACGATAAGACCCATCACAGTCGTTTTCCTGTAGTGGATCAGCATATGAAAGTTCATGGTATGGTCACATCAAAAGATGTTATTGGATATGACCTTTCTACTTCGATCGAAAAAGTCATGACGAAAAATCCGATGACAGTTCACGGGAAAACATCGGTCGCTTCTTCTGCACATATGATGGTATGGGAAGGGATTGAAGTGCTGCCTGTAGTGGATGATTACCACCGACTAGAGGGCATTATCAGCCGTCAAGACGTCTTAAAGGCGCTGCAAATGATTCAGCGTCAACCGCAGGTAGGAGAAACCATTGACGACATTGTAACAAATCAATTTATGGACGTACAAGAGACAAAAGAAGCACCGGTGTATCGCTGTGAAGTAACGCCGCAGATGACGAATTATATGGGGACTATTTCATACGGAGTTTTCACTACTATTGTGACGGAAGCCGCCAATCGTGTTCTTCGCTTATATAAAAAAGGTGATTTGGTTATTGAAAACATCACCGTTTATTTTATTAAGCCGGTTCAAATTGAAAGTGTAATTGAAATTCGTCCTAAGCTATTAGAACTTGGTCGGAAGTTTGCTAAATTAGATGTAGAAGTCTACAATGCTGGGGTTGTAGTAGGGAAAGCGATGATGATGGCTCAGTTATTAGAAAGAGTATAAAAAAAGAAGCTGCTTTGCAGCTTCTTTTACATTTGATCTGCTTCTTTTATCGCATAAGGCTGATAGTGCTTGTAAGATTTGACACCTGCTAATATGCTGCCTGAACCGAATAATACAAATAATATGCCAATGATAAGCGAAAGGTTTGTCTCGTAAATAAACCATTGGTTGATCCCAAAAAACAATACAAAAGAGCCGAGACAAATACTCGATTTAGCGGAAATCCACTTTCGTTCCATTGGACGTTTCGAACGTACGTATTTTACTTTTAAATACATGTAGAAAACAAAGGACACAACGATTAAAATCATAAAAAATGGCACAAACGCCCCTCCAGTCCGGTGTATTTCTATCCGTAATGTTTCTAGATGCTAGTAATCGGTAGTGTTGAAAGTGTTTACAGTAGTATCTATTATTTTACAGGTCGATGACAGAAAATTCTACTATTAATTGATTCTTCTTTTAAAAAAGAGAATAGATATGATTTAATAAATAATATGGATACAGCGCTGTGGAAATGTAAGTGCATGTGGTACATACATAAAATAAGAATAGTATTGACAGGAGAGAGAGAATGAAAGCACAAATATTAGAAGCTATTAAGCAGTTTGACACTATTATTATTCATCGGCACATTCGTCCAGATCCAGATGCATACGGATCTCAGTGCGGGTTAGCGGAATTGTTAAAAACATCTTTTCCAGAGAAGAAGGTATACGTAACGGGAGAAGAAGCGGAGTCATTAAAATTTTTATACCGTATGGATGATATCGTTGATGCCACCTATGAGGATGCGCTTGTCATTGTTTGTGATACGGCTAATGAAGCACGAGTATCAGATCAGCGCTATGTAAATGGAAAAATGGTCATTAAAATTGATCACCACCCAAACCAAACTCCTTACGGTGATTTGCTTTGGGTTGAGACGTCTGCTTCTTCAACAAGCGAAATGATTTATGAATTTTACTTGGAAGGAAAAGAAAAGGGGTTATCTCTTAATGATGAAGGAGCAAAGCTGATCTTCAGTGGTATCGTCGGAGATACGGGCCGATTTTTATTTCCAAATACAAAGCCAAAAACGTTCTGCTATGCAAGTGAATTGATTCAGTATGGTTTTAATTTTAAAGATGTATATGACCAGTTATACAAAACAAAAGAAAACGTCGCTCATTTACATGGATATGTGCTGCAAAACTTCACGATGTCTCCAGCAGGAGTTGCTCATATGAAAATTCCAAATGAAATTCTTCGCAAATATGATGTGACACCAGCTGATGCCTCTCAGCTAGTCGGTTCGTTAGGACAAATTGATGGAGTGAAAACGTGGGTGTTTTTTGTGGAGGAAGAAAATCAAATTCGTGTTCGCCTTCGTTCAAAAGAGCTTGTCATTAATACAATTGCTAGAAAATACAACGGAGGAGGTCATCCTCTTGCGTCCGGCGCTTCCATTTATTCATGGGAAGAAGTAGAGCCTTTACTGCTTGATTTAGAAGAGCTTTGCAGTCAGAAGTAATCTGTAAAATAAGCCGTTGATTTTAAATCAGCGGCTTTTTATAGTACTTTTTCCATCTTTTTAATTCGAACTTCAATCGAAAGCGTTGTATAAAAATAAATTTGATGAACTTCAACTTCATAAACCGTTTTATCGAATTCGTATTTTTTATTTTCAATTGCTTTTTTTAAGATATCCCGGCTTCGGTATGCACTTTCAATATCTTGGGCAATTAAGTGCTGCGCTTCTTCATCGACGCTTTTTTGAATATTATATTCAACCACAGAATTTACTTTATAACGATTGCCATTTACTAATTTTACTTTCACATTTTGAATAATCAAATGCTGTTTCATTTCCTTGTTTAATGCTTTTACATCTTCTTGCCATGCGCTAATTTGCAAATTTGCTTTTTCTAGCTTATCATTAGCAATCCGAACCTCTTCTAGCTCTCTATCTCTTGAAACGCCATAAATCGTTAAAAACACTCCCCAGCTGACAATTGCTCCAATGACAATACCGGCAAAAAAACGCTGCCAGTCGGAGCGCTTGAACATTCGCTCACTGGGTACCCTCATACAAAATGCTCCTGAGTTAACCACTTAATGATAAGAGCCCCGGTCTGAGCTCCTCCCATAGCGGATAGAATTAAAAGAATTTGTTTGAATACATCTTTTGTGGCTCCTTCAAAGAGTCCTCGCTCAAAGCTGTAAAACGTATCAAATGTTCCTCCAATGGCTCCGACAATTGCCCAGATTTTTAAGCTGTTGCTGAGAGTATGCATGACGTATAAAGGAGATTTTCCAATTAAAAACCCCGCAAATGCTCCAATTAATGAACCGCCTAAAATAATACCTAATGAAGTGAAGTAACTCCAAATGAAAAGAGACATAAAAGGCTCTTTTGTCATGACGCGTCCTCCTTTACTATTTTATCAATGAATCACGCTTCCTACATATATATGGACAAACGCTCAGAGTTATGTAATTTGTCTACGCTGGCAACAAAATTTATAATGAGAATAAAGAATTAAAGAAAGGTGGGAAGTCCTGTGCCTTTTGTTCACTTGCAGCTTCAAAGTTCTTATAGCTTACTAAGCAGTTCCGTTCGTATTCATGAACTTGTAGAAACAGCTAAGAAAATGAACTATGAAGCGATTGCTTTGACTGATGAAAACGTGATGTACGGAGTCATTCCTTTTTATAAAGCCTGCGTGAAAGCGGGGATCAAGCCGATTATTGGGCTCACATTATCAATCTTAGAACATGAAGAAAGCGAGCGAGCATATCCTTTAGTTTTGTTAGCGGAAAATGATAAGGGATATGAAAATCTATTAAAACTAAGCAGTTTAGTTCAAACCAAGGAGAAACACGGTGTAAATAAAAAATGGCTCCAGCATTACAGCAGCGGGTTGATTGCTATTACACCCGGTGTAACGGGAGAAGTTGAAACCTTGCTAGCAGAAAACAGACTTCAAGATGCTAAGCGAGTGCTTCAATTCTTTAAAAAAATATATTCGCAGTCTTTGTATATATCGATACAGCGCCACGGACAGGATGAAGCTTTTATAAATCAGCAGTTAACGGAACTTGCTGCTGAGGAAAATATCCCGCTCGTTGCAACGAACCAAGTGAAGTATTTAAAAAAAGAAGATCGGGATGCGTATGATTGTTTAGCTGCTATTCGAGACGGAGAGAAACTACATAGCGATGAACAGATGCAAGAAGAGAGCAGCGAGTACTATTTCAAATCACCTCATGAAATGGAAGCTCTCTTTCATGATCAGCATTTTTTAATAGAAGAAAGTATAAAAATCGCAAGACGATGTGAGCTTGAAATTTCTCTAGGCGTAATGTCCATTCCAAAATATCCTGTTCCCCGGCCTGTTACATCATCAACCTACTTGCGCACTCTCTGCGAAAAAGGATTGCAAGAAAGAGTTCAAGTGATCACGGAACAATACCAGGAACGCTTAGATTATGAGCTGAACATTATTGAAAATATGCGCTTTAGTGATTACTTCCTTATCGTGTGGGATTTTATGAATTATGCTTATGAACACGGTATTTTAACGGGCCCAGGTCGTGGCTCAGCGGCAGGCTCACTGGTCTCATACGCCTTACGAATTACAAATGTTGACCCAATTCAGCATCAGCTTCTATTTGAGCGGTTTTTAAACCCTGAACGTATTTCCATGCCTGATATTGATATTGATTTTCCTGATAATAAACGAGATCAAGTCATTCAATATGTCGCTCAAAAATATGGAGCGCTGCATGTGGCTCAAATCATTACGTTTGGAACATTAGCAGCTAAAGCAGCCGTACGTGATGTAGGGAGAGTGATGGGATTTGATCAAGAGGCGTTAAACAAAATGTCCAAAGCGATTCCAACTAAACCAGGCACAACGTTAAAAAGCGCTCTTCGTGATTCAAGAGTTCTTCAAGACTATTTATCTGAAAATGAAGCCAGAAAACAATGGTACAACATTGCCATGAAGATAGAAGGACTGCCAAGGCATACTTCTACGCATGCAGCAGGCGTTGTGATTAGTGAGAAGCCGCTGACGCAATCTGTAGCTGTACAAGAAGGGCATGATGATGTATATCTGACTCAATATCCAATGGAAGCTCTGCAAGACGTTGGGCTTTTGAAAATGGACTTTTTAGGTTTGCGCAACTTAACCATTTTAGATCATATTTTAAAGAAAATCGAGCGGGACATGAATCGAAAGCTTTCACTGTCTCATATACCATTTAACGATCAGAAAACTTTTGAACTGCTGAGTAAAGGAGATACGACCGGGATTTTTCAACTAGAGTCAGATGGAATGAGAAGAGTGCTTCAGCAATTAAAACCTACAGAGCTAGAAGATATTGTAGCAGTTAACGCGCTGTATAGACCTGGTCCGATGGAAAATATTCCAACCTATATTAAGCGCAAGCATGGAGTGGAGAGAGTCATATATGATCATCCTACGCTTAAAGACATTTTACAATCCACGCATGGCGTTATCGTGTATCAGGAGCAAATTATGCAGATTGCTTCAAAAATGGCTGGTTTTTCTCTTGGGGAAGCAGATTTGTTGAGAAGGGCAGTTAGTAAAAAAGAACGAGCAGTGCTTGATCGTGAACGAGCTCATTTTATTCAAGGAAGCGAGAAGAAAGGATATGACTTATCCGTTGCTAATCGGGTGTATGATCTTATTGTGCGTTTTGCTGATTATGGTTTCAACCGGAGTCATGCCGTTGCTTACAGTATGGTAGCCTATCAGTTAGCTTATTTGAAAGCACATTATCCGCTACAGTTCTTTTCAGCTTTATTAACGAGTGTTATTGGAAACGAAGGGAAAATTGCTCAATATATTAATGAACTAAAAAGGAAAAAAATACAAGTTCTCCCACCTTCTATTAACAAAAGCATGTATTCGTTTAACGTAGAAGGTGAAAGTATAAGGTATAGCCTTGCAGCGATTAAACATATTGGTACAGCAGCTACGCAGGAAATAACAGAAGAGCGAAAGAAAAAAAGATTCGAAGACTTATTTGATTTTTGTGCACGGGTTTCACAAAAAGCCGTCAATAAAAAGGCGCTTGAAGCTTTGATTCTGTCTGGAGGCTTTGATGAGTTTGGAGAAAATCGAGCTACTTTATTAGCAACGATTGATGTGGCATTTGAACATGCAAGCTTGGTACTCCCTGATGATGACTTTGGATTTGGAACTGAATTTTCGTTAAAGCCTAAATATATAGAAAAAGAGGAACTGAAAATAGAAGATCGGCTTCAGTATGAAAAAGATATGCTAGGTTTTTATTTATCAAGCCACCCTGCTTCTCAGTATGAAGCACTGAATTCCTTTTATTCTATTGTTCCTCTTCACGATATGAAAGAATACGCTTCAGGAAAAGCGGTCTCTCTTTTAGTATTTGTGTTGGGAATTCGCGTCATTCGAACGAAAAAAGGAGAGCAAATGGCCTTTTTGTACATCACGGATGAAAGTGGAGAAGGAGAAGTTGTTGCGTTTCCCCGCGTATTTGAGCAGAACCGTCTGCTGTTTGAACAAGGGAATGTTTTACTGATACAAGGAAAGATAGATGAAAGAAATGGGCAGCAGCAAATTGTTTGTCAACGTGCTGAAGCTGCTAACGAAGCGGTTCAAAAACTACCGTCAGAAGAATTATACTTACGTATAGAAACAAAACAAGGTACAGAAAAGCAGCTGCATGCTATTTACCAGCATTTTCAGTCTCATAAAGGGAAAATCCCAGTGAAAATTTATTACGAGGCAGAACGTCAGTTGGTCAAGCTTCCCGTTCACTATTCTATTGAACGAAGCGACGAGTTAATAAAGACTTTAAAAGCAATGCTTGGAGAGAAGCACGTTGTGTTCAAGAAGATATAGTCTTTACAGATTTCATGTGATGTTATATGGTAAAATAGTTAAAAAAGTGGTCTGACCACCGTTTTTTTATGAAATATACGAATTAGATGCGTTTTTCTTGAAATGAAATGCAATTGGATTTATAACATCATATGAGTATAGGAAAGAACATGGTTCAAGCGCAGTATTTGTTATCATTTTGTTTATTGGGAGTGAAATTCATTGTCTTTACGTGAAGAAGCATTGCATATGCACCGCATTAACAAAGGTAAACTAGAATCAAAGTCCAAAATTCCTGTTCGAAACGCCGAGGATTTAAGCCTTGCTTATTCCCCTGGTGTAGCAGAACCTTGCAAAGAAATATATGATGATGTAAACAATGTATATGAATATACGATGAAAGGAAATATGGTAGCTGTTGTATCTGATGGCACTGCCGTATTGGGCTTGGGCAATATAGGCCCTGAAGCTGCTCTGCCAGTAATGGAAGGAAAAGCTGTCCTTTTTAAAAGTTTTGCCGGCGTAGATGCATTCCCAATTTGTTTAAACACGACAGATGTGGACAAAATTATAGAAACTGTTAAATTGCTAGAACCTACTTTTGGAGGCGTTAATTTAGAAGATATTGCGGCTCCTAACTGTTTTGAAATTGAAGAGCGGTTGAAGAAGGAAACAAATATCCCAGTTTTTCATGATGATCAGCATGGAACGGCTATTGTTACGGTAGCGGGTCTTCTTAATGCCCTGAAGCTGACAGGAAGAAAAATGTCACAAATCAAAGTGGTAGCGAATGGAGCAGGAGCTGCTGGCATTGCTATTATTAAATTATTATACAGCTATGGAGTTCGCGATATCATTATGTGTGATTCCAAAGGAACGATTTATGACAAGCGTCCTCACGGCATGAACCGTATAAAAGATGAAGTTGCAGCCTATACAAACCGAAGCAAAGTAGAAGGGACGTTAGCTGATGCGTTAGAAGAAGCTGACGTGTTTATTGGAGTTTCGGTTGAAGGAGCACTCACACCGGAGATGATTGCAAAGATGAATCCAGACCCAATCATTTTTGCAATGGCAAATCCCGTGCCTGAAATTATGCCAGAAGAAGCTAAAAAAGCTGGCGCGAAAGTAATAGGCACCGGACGTTCAGATTTTCCTAATCAAGTGAACAATGTCTTAGCGTTTCCGGGGATATTCCGAGGTGCACTAGATGTGCGTGCTACTCATATTAATGAAAAAATGAAAATGGCTGCAGTTGAGGCCATTGCTAATTTAATTACGGAAGAGGACTTGAATACAGACTACGTGATTCCAGGTCCCTTTGATGCACGAGTGGCTCCTGCAGTAGCGGCCGCTGTTGCAAAGGCAGCTATGGAAACAGGCGTTGCCCGAATAAAAGTAAAGCCAGAAGCCGTAGCTGAAAATACACGTCGCTTAGCGATTATTGAATAAGGTTACATCAACTGTTCTTTGACAGGCATGATGCTTCAAGCATGCCTGTTAAAGTAATGTAAAGTGAGTGGTAGTAAACTTGAAGAATGAACGTTCAAAAGTATATGTAGAAATTCTAAAACAAATTCGCCAGCTAATGGAAGACGATCGTTTAACTACGGGGGATAAAATCCCGTCAGAACGAGAGCTTTCTGAACGGTTAGGCGCAGGACGTTCTTCCGTTCGAGAAGCGCTCAGAGCGTTAGAGCTAATTGGGTTGATTGAAACTAGAAGAGGTGAAGGTACGTTTATTAAAGAAGTAGGAGATCATCAATTTATTGATTTATTAGCTACTTTTTTAGTACAAGACGGTAAAACAAAATCAGATTTAATTCAGACGAGATATATTCTTGAAAAGAGCTGTTTGTTTTCTGTTTTAGCGGAACAGCACGAAATCAATGTTTCGAAAGCAATTCAAAAACAGAATGACGATTGTTTAAAGAGCTTGTTTGACTATTTGTTTTCTTTGCAGCCTAATCGGCTATTACACCGAATCTGGCTGATTATTTGCCGCTTTTCTCAAACTTTTCAACAAAACTCAGCGCCAAGCGACACTCTGATAAGTGAATTAGTAGAGGCGTTAGTTAAAAAAGATGAAGCAGCTGTATTAAATCTTCACCATCAATGCTACAAACAAGTGTGAAAGAAGGAATTTGTCGAAAGAGACATGCCATCTTTCTACACAAAATCAAACAGTCATCTAGTAAAGTAAATAGCAACTAATAAAGTGAAGCGAACAATTCGTCCAATTTTTGTCTATCCGTCGCTTGTTTTGTATTTGAGGCGGACTTTCACAACTTGTAAAGTAGTAGAAGAAGAGGAAGAATAAAGGTTCTTATGGTAAAGAAAAGAACCAAAAGGAGGTTACACCTTGTTACGAGATTTATTTACAAAAAACACAAAAACTCCAAAAAAACGAAAATATGCTACGATTCCTTCTGAGCATATGAGACAAGATGTACCTGAAGGGATTATGACCAAGTGTAAAAAGTGTAAAAAAATAATGTATACGAAAGAGTTAAATAAAAACTTAAAAGTATGCTTAAACTGTGGGTATCATCATCAAATGACAGCACCGGAGCGTATTGAAAGCTTGATTGACAACGGTACGTTTGTTGAATATGACAAAGATATGACGTCAGAAAACCCTCTTGGGTTCCCGGACTATCTTGAAAAGCTTGAAAAAGATCGTGAGAAAACTAATTTAAGTGAAGCGATTGTTACGGGTGAAGGGGATATTGAAGGAATTAAAGTAGTGGTTGCTGTTATGGATTCACATTTCCGTATGGGAAGCATGGGCTCTGTAGTAGGTGAGAAAATTACTCGTGCCATTGAAAAAGCGAAGGAAATGCATGTTCCATTCCTTATTTTCACAGCTTCAGGCGGTGCACGTATGCAAGAAGGTGTTCTGAGCTTGATGCAAATGGCTAAAACTAGCGCAGCTCTTAAAATGTTCAGTGATGGAGGCGGCTTAATCATTTCGATTATGACACATCCTACTACAGGAGGAGTGTCAGCAAGCTTTGCTTCATTAGGCGATTATAATCTAGCCGAGCCGGGCGCGTTAATTGGCTTTGCTGGAAGACGTATTATTGAACAAACAATTAGAGAAGAGCTTCCAGAAGATTTTCAGACGTCGGAATTTCTGTTGAAGCATGGTCAGCTAGATGGAGTTATTGACCGTCACGATTTAAAAGAAACGTTAACAACTATTTTAGATATACACGTAGCAGGAGGTGACATCGAGTGGTAAGTGAATTAGAATTTGAACGTCCAATTGTTGAGTTGCGAAACAAGATTGCAGAGCTTAAAGAGTTTGCTAAAAATACAGAAGTGGATTTATCTAGCGAAATTGATAAGCTAGAAAATCGCTTAGAAAAAGTAGAAAACGATATTTACAATCATCTAAGCCCGTGGAACCGTGTTCAAATTGCTCGTCACCCTGAGCGTCCTACAACACTTGATTATATTTCTCGCTTGTTTACAAACTTTTTAGAGTGTCATGGAGATCGCTTTTATGGAGATGATGAAGCAATCGTAGGAGGAATTGCCAAGTTTAATGGTGTGCCTGTTACCGTGATTGGACATCAGAGAGGTAAAGACACGAAAGAAAATATTCGTCGTAATTTTGGCATGCCTCATCCTGAAGGCTACCGTAAAGCACTGCGTCTAATGAAGCAAGCGGAGAAATTTAACCGCCCAATTATTTGCTTTATTGATACAAAAGGAGCTTATCCAGGGAAAGCGGCAGAAGAGCGCGGACAAAGTGAAGCTATTGCGAAAAATCTTTTCGAAATGGCTGGCTTAACTGTACCTGTTATTTGCATTGTAATTGGAGAAGGAGGAAGCGGAGGAGCCTTGGCATTAGGTTTGGGAAATCACCTTCATATGCTTGAGAACTCCACGTATTCAGTTATTTCTCCAGAAGGAGCGGCAGCCATTCTTTGGAAAGATTCTTCTCTTGCGAAAAAAGCAGCTGAAACGATGAAGATTACAGCACCAGATCTGAAAGAACTGGGTATTGTAGATGAAGTGGTTTCAGAGGTAAAAGGCGGAGCTCACCGAGATATCGATGCACAAGCTGGATACATGGAGAGCATTATCAAGAAATCATTAAAAGAGCTGCTGAATTTATCAAAAGAAGAGCTAGTGGAAGAGCGTTATTTAAAATACAAAAAAATCGGACAATTTGCAGCTGAAAACGATGCCATTACTATAAAATAAAGAAACGTGCACTCTTGAAAAATAAGGGTGCGCGTTTTTATGCTGTTTGTATAGCCCTTCTCTATTGTGTTTACAAGTTCTTCGTGGTATTTTATAGACAGCAAAAACCTTTAAGTAAAAGGAGAAAAAAGAGTGTTTTTAAAAATTTCTTATGATTATTGGCAGCTGTGCGAGCGTTTGTCTTTTTCTTTAAAACGTGAGATATATAAGACAAATCAGGCAGCAAGTATTGCTGTATAAATTGCAGGGAATAGTAAAACAAGAAGCAAACGATGAAGAAATTCATCGTTAAAGTGCTGTGTATTTGTTTGCTATTTGATTCAGCGCTACGTAGGTATTTCATAAGTTAATCTACATGTAAAGCAAGGTGGACAAGTTAAGGTAACAAAATATTTGTTCACAGCCTGCTAGTAAAAGGTTAGTAAAGGAAATAGCTATTTGCCCTACCTAAAGAGTAAATAGTAAATATATAGGAGGAAATTTGAATGCGTAAAACTAAAATTGTATGTACTATTGGACCAGCGAGTGAAAGTGTAGAAAAATTAGTTGAACTAATTAACTCAGGCTTAAACGTTTGTCGTCTAAACTTCTCTCACGGTGACTTTGAAGAGCACGGTGCACGTATTGTTAACATTCGTGAAGCTGCGAAACAAACAGGTAAAACAGTAGGTATCTTACTTGATACAAAAGGACCTGAAATTCGTACAAACACAATGGAAAATGGTGCAATTGAGTTAGAAGAAGGCTCTGAAATCATTGTTTCTATGACAGAAGTAGTGGGAACAACTGAAAAATTCTCAATTACATATCCAGGTCTAATTGATGACGTACACGTAGGATCAAAAATTCTTTTAGATGACGGTTTAATCGGTCTTGAAGTACTAGACGTCAATAAAACTGATGGTGAAATTAAAACAAAAGTACTTAACCCTGGTACATTAAAAAATAAAAAAGGTGTAAACGTGCCAAACGTAAGTGTAAACCTTCCTGGTATCACTGAAAAAGATGCAAACGATATTGTATTCGGTATCGAACAAGGCATTGATTTTATCGCTGCTTCTTTTGTGCGTCGCGCATCTGATGTATTAGAAATTCGTGAACTACTAGAAAAACACAATGCAGCTCACATTCAAATCATCTCAAAAATCGAAAACCAAGAAGGCGTAGATAACATCAAAGAAATTCTTGAAGTTTCAGACGGCTTAATGGTTGCTCGTGGTGACTTAGGAGTAGAAATTCCTGCTGAAGAAGTACCATTAGTACAAAAAGATCTAATCAAACAATGTAACGCGCTTGGCAAACCAGTTATTACAGCTACACAAATGCTTGATTCAATGCAACGCAACCCGCGCCCGACTCGTGCGGAAGCAAGTGACGTTGCCAATGCCATCTTTGATGGTACAGATGCAATTATGTTATCTGGTGAAACAGCTGCAGGTTCTTACCCAGTTGAAGCTGTACAAACAATGCATTCAATCGCTTCTCGTGCTGAGCAAGCTCTAAACTACTCTGAGATTTTACAACAGCGTAGCAAGCAAGTTGGCCCATCTATTACAGATGCAATCGGACAATCTGTTGTACACACAGCGCTTAACTTAAATGCTAGTGCAATCGTAGCGCCAACAGAAAGTGGTTATACAGCGAAAATCGTTTCTAAATATCGTCCGCAATCTCCAATCGTAGCTGTTGCAGCAAACGATTCTGTTGCACGTCGTCTTTCTCTAGTATGGGGTGTTACACCAGTTGTTGGTGAGCGCGTAAGTACAATTGACGATATGTTAGATCACGCTGTAAATGACGCAGTAAAAACAGGCGTTGTAGCACACGGCGACTTAGTTGTTATTACTGCTGGTGTTCCGGTTGGAGAATCAGGTGCAACGAACTTAATGAAAGTTCAAGTTGTAGGTGACGTTCTTGCTAAAGGACAAGGAATCGGTCGTAAAGCAGCAGTTGGTAAAGTAGTTATTGCTAAAAATGCTGAAGAAGCAAATGCAAAAATGACTGAAGGTGCTATCCTTGTTACAAACAGCACAGATCGCGATATGATTAGTGCAATTGAAAAAGCAGGGGCTCTTATTACAGAAGAAGGCGGTCTAACAAGCCATGCAGCTGTAGTAGGATTAAACTTAAGCATTCCTGTCATTGTAGGCGTAGAAAACGCAACAAGCGTATTCTCAGAAGATCAAGATATTACAGTTGATGCTTCACGTGGTGTTGTATACAACGGACACGCAAGCGTACTGTAAGAACACGTAGATGATAGAAAAAAGAGAAGGGGAATCCTTCTCTTTTTGTTTAGGCAATTCAATAAGCGAAGAGGTGATGATGGTGAGGAAGCTTCTTCCGCTCCTTCTTATTGTACCTGCTGTTGAGGTAATGATTTTGATTTATTCAAGTCATCTCATTGGTGTAATGTCAACATTTTTACTGATTATTGCTACCAGTTTTATTGGTGCGTTTCTAGCGAAAAAACAAGGAACATTTCTTTTTCAAAAAGCACAGCGTCAGATGAGCCAGGGACATGTTCCGAGCAGTGAAATCCTTGATGGTATGTGTGTACTATTTGGCGGGCTGTTTCTGCTGTTTCCAGGCTTCTTGACAGATGTTGTAGGCTTTATCTTTTTACTGCCGTTTACACGCAGAATCGTTAAGCCTTTTCTTTTAATGTGGTTAAGAAGATTTTTTCAAGGACGTAATCGAATGACGATTATTCGTTAACTAGAAAGTGTGTGAAAGAGGCTTCTTTCACACACTTTCTTCATTTTCCTATAATAAATTGCCACGTTTCTTTAAAAACCCCCGTTGTATGAAGTGTTTTTAGAATAACAAGAATAACAGGGCCAACTATTAATCCAAAAAATCCAATCAATTGGTATCCTACAAATAAAGCAATTAATGTAGCAAGAGGATCGAGACCAATGCTTGACGACAGAATCTTGGGTTCCATAATTTGTCGCTGCACAAGTACTACAGCATATAGTACCGAAAGCCCTACAGCAAATGACACGTTATCCGTTGCAAACGCATAAATCATCCAAGGAACGAAAATCAGTCCTGTTCCGAGGTAAGGAAGAATATCTACTAAGCCGATTAATAAAGCGACTGTAATAGCATAATCAACCCTAAGAATAAGTAAACCAAAAAGAACGATGATTGTGGTAATCGAAATAAGCGTAAGCTGAGCTTTAATAAAACCAAATAGTGCATTTTTAAGCTCCACAACAACTGTTTGTCCATTTTCTCTTACTTTTTTAGGAATAAATACACTGCTTTTAGTCATCAGCATGTACCAATCTTTACTAATAAAAAAAGTAGCCAGCAATGAAAAAATAATCACAGTAGCCGCATTAGGCAATACAGATAAAAGTACAGGGATGCTTTGCAATACATTTTGCAGAAAATCGCCCACCGTTTGAGCGATATGGTTGCCTACCCCTTTAATGTTCGATAAAATAGTTGCTTGCTGACCGGTATTTAAGTTATTAAACATAGAAGTAATGCGTTCATAAAACGGAAGTATTTGTTCTGTAGCAATATTTTCAATAAATATAACCACTTCTTTGAAATTTGTGGGAACAACTTTTGCTAAATACGTACTTCCTGCAATGATTTCTGTGATAAGTAACGTAATAAGTCCGGCCAAAAGAGAGAAGATAAGAACCATTGATAGTAAAACAGCTAAGTAGCGGGGTAAGCGCAGCTTCAATTCAAATAGATTAACCATAGGATTTATAAAAAAAGCGATGCAGCAGGCGATAATAAATGGATATATGAGAGAAGAGACATAATAACTAAGAAATATAGATGCTGCAATAATTACCAACACACAAGCTAAGCGAAATAGTCGATGTAAATGAAGCTTGTACACAATAAATAGAGGCCTCCTTGTAAACGATAGTCAACAAAAGAAAAAGCTACTCATAAAATATTTACGTAATACGCTTTAGATTTATCACAATAAAAAAGAAAGGATGAGTAAAATGTTCTCACAACCTATGCTTTTTTTAGCTGTTTTACTCGTAATTGGATTAGTGGCTAAAAATCAATCATTAATCATTGCAGTTGCATTTTTACTTATTTTAAAATTAATCGGGTTAGACAGTAAGGTTTTTCCGTTTTTACAATCAAAAGGAATTAATATTGGAGTAACGGTTATTACAATTGCCGTTCTTGTGCCAATTGCAACAGGAGACATAGGGTTCAAACAATTAGGAGAAGCCGTGAAATCTTCTTATGCTTGGATTGCTCTAGGAGCCGGAATCGCTGTAGCAATTATTGCCAAATATGGGCTTACGCTCTTAGAAGATGATCCGCATATTACGACCGCTTTAGTTTTTGGCACAATTCTTGCTGTGGCGCTGTTTCAAGGGGTAGCAGTAGGTCCGTTAATTGGTGCTGGAATTGCTTATTTATTTATGAAATTAACTGAACTTTTTTCGTAGAAATTTTTGTATAATAATAATTTTTTTAAAATTTCTTCTCTCTTTTGATTCACAAAAGTCAGATAATTGTTTATAATATATTTTGAGGCCGCATCTTTTTACATACAATTGTATGTTTTACCTATAGGGCTGTAACAAAGCAATGACACATGCAGATGTTTTAATTTTGTGTGTTATTGAAACAAATGGAAATGTAAGCATTTTCTTTACGTGGGGTGAAGGAATGTTCTTCCAAGATATATATTCAAAAGAGGCGCTTCGTATATCATTTAATGTCTAGTTGAGCAGAGGCTCAATTTTGTTTTTCACGTTTTACACAGAAAGGTATGGGGAATTTTTTCTGTAAAGGAGTGGAGATTTATGACAGCAACTCGAGGTCTAGAAGGGGTAGTCGCTACAACGTCAGCAGTAAGTTCAATTATTGATGACACTTTAACATATCAAGGCTACAATATTGATGATTTAGCGAATTATGCAACATTTGAAGAAGTGGTGTATTTACTATGGCACGGAAAATTACCTAATAAAGAAGAATTATCTGTGTTTTCTAGATTACTAGCAGAAAACGCTAAATTACCCCAAGAAGTCTTAAATCATTTCAAAACTTATCCAATTCAAGATGTTCATCCAATGGCAGCTTTAAGAACAGTCGTATCACTATTGGGGTTGTACGATCCTGAAGCTGATTTAATGGATGAAGAAGCAAATTATCGCAAAGCTGTTCGTTTGCAAGCACAATTACCAACAGTGGTGACTGCTTTTTCAAGAGTTCGCAACGGATTAGAGCCAATTGAGCCAAACGAAAATTATAGCATTGCCGCTAACTTTTTATATATGTTAACCGGCGAAGAGCCAACTGATATCCAGGTAGAAGCGTTTGATAAAGCACTTGTCTTACACGCTGACCATGAGCTAAATGCTTCAACTTTTACAGCGCGTGTCTGTGTGGCAACATTATCCGATATTTATTCAGGAATTACAGCCGCTATTGGGGCGTTAAAGGGTCCTCTTCACGGAGGAGCGAATGAAGCTGTTATGAAAATGTTGTCTGACATTCAAACAGTTGAAAATGCAGAACCTTACATTCGCGAAAAGCTCGCGAAAAAAGAAAAGATTATGGGATTTGGACATCGTGTGTATCAGCAGGGTGATCCTCGTGCCAAGCACTTGAAAGAAATGTCTGAAAAACTTACAAAACAAGCAGGAGATACAACGCTATACGATATGTCAGTGAAAATTGAGGAAATCGTAACAGGCGAGAAAAAGCTTCCGCCAAACGTTGATTTCTATTCAGCTTCTGTATACCACAGCTTAGGTATTGATCACGATTTATTTACTCCGATTTTTGCCGTAAGCCGCGTATCAGGATGGATTGCTCACGTTTTAGAGCAGTATTCAAACAATCGTTTGATTCGTCCAAGAGCTGATTATATCGGTCCTGGAAAACAAACGTACATTCCGCTTGAAGAGCGCAGCTAAACAATGTGACGAAGGTGCTCACGTTCGTTGAGCACTTTTCCATAAGTGAAAGTAGACAAATTTTTTAAGGAGGTCATTCTCATGACAAAAGGTGAACAAATTTCTGTAGCAAACGGCGTTTTAAACGTACCAAATAACCCAATTATTCCATTTATCGAAGGTGACGGAATTGGTCCGGATATCTGGGCAGCAGCTTCCCGCGTATTAGAAGCAGCAGTTGCAAAAGCATACAATGGTGAAAAAGAAATCGTTTGGAAAGAAGTATTAGCAGGTGAAAAAGCATTTAATCAAACTGGCGAATGGTTACCGGAAGAAACGTTAGATGCAATTCGCGAATACATAATTGCAATCAAAGGACCATTAACGACACCAGTAGGCGGTGGAATTCGTTCTCTAAACGTGGCATTGCGTCAAGAATTAGACTTATTTACATGCTTACGTCCTGTTCGTTACTTTGAAGGTGTACCTTCTCCAATTAAGCGCCCAGAAGATACAGATATGGTTATCTTCCGTGAAAATACTGAAGATATTTATGCTGGTATTGAATATGCAAAGGGTTCTGAAGAAGTACAAAAGCTTATTTCATTCCTACAAACGGAATTAGGCGTAAATAAAATCCGTTTCCCTGAAACTTCTGGATTAGGTATTAAGCCTATTTCTTCTGAAGGAACAGAGCGTCTTGTGCGTGCAGCAATCAACTATGCAATTGAACAAGGCCGTAAGTCTGTTACGCTGGTACACAAAGGTAACATTATGAAATATACAGAAGGCGCATTTAAAAATTGGGGCTATGAGCTAGCTGAAAAAGAATTCGGCGATAAAGTATTTACTTGGGCTCAATATGACCGCATCGTTGAAAAAGAAGGTGCACAGGCTGCAAACAAAGCTCAAGCAGAAGCGGAAGCAGCAGGAAAAATTATTGTAAAAGATTCAATTGCAGATATCTTCTTACAACAAATTTTAACTCGTCCACGTGAATTCGATGTAGTAGCAACAATGAATTTAAATGGAGATTACATTTCAGATGCATTAGCGGCACAAGTTGGCGGTATCGGAATTGCTCCAGGAGCAAATATCAACTACGAAACTGGACATGCTATCTTTGAAGCAACTCACGGTACAGCACCTAAATATGCTGGTTTAGATAAAGTAAACCCATCTTCTGTATTATTATCAGGTGTGTTAATGCTTGAACACCTTGGCTGGAATGAAGCAGCGGATTTAATCATGAAATCAATGGAAAAAACAATTGCTTCAAAAGTAGTAACATATGATTTCGCACGTTTAATGGACGGCGCAACAGAAGTGAAGTGTTCAGAGTTTGCTGATGAATTAATTAGCAATCTAGGAAAACAAGTAACAGTTTAATAGCTATTCATTTAGGGGAGGAATTATAATGGCAAATATGCGTAAAAAAGTATCTGTTATCGGAGCGGGCTTTACGGGAGCTACAACTGCTTTTTTAATTGGTCAAAAAGAATTAGCCGATGTTGTATTAGTTGATATTCCGCAATTAGAAAATCCAGCTAAAGGTAAAGCGCTGGATATGTTAGAAGCAAGTCCTGTACAAGGCTTTGATGCTAACATTACAGGAACAGCCAACTACGAAGACACAGCTGATTCTGACATTGTCATTATTACAGCTGGTATCGCGCGTAAGCCAGGTATGAGTCGCGATGATTTAGTAACAACGAACCAAAAAATCATGAAGTCTGTTACTCAAGAAGTTGTTAAATACTCACCTAACTGTCACATTATCGTGTTAACAAATCCGGTGGATGCTATGACGTACACAGTATTTAAAGAATCTGGCTTTCCTAAAAACCGCGTAATCGGTCAATCAGGCGTATTAGATTCTGCACGTTTCCGTACGTTTGTAGCGCAGGAGTTAAACATTTCAGTGAAAGATATCACAGGTTTTGTACTTGGTGGACATGGAGATGACATGGTACCTCTTGTACGCTACTCATATGCTGGCGGTATTCCTCTTGAAACGCTTATTCCAAAAGCGCGCCTTGAAGCAATTGTTGAAAGAACACGCAAAGGCGGCGGCGAGATCGTTAACTTATTAGGTAACGGAAGTGCGTACTACGCTCCTGCTGCTTCTTTAGTGGAAATGACAGAAGCGATCTTAAAAGATCAGCGTCGCATTTTACCAGCGATTGCTTACCTAGAGGGTGAATATGGTTATAACGGCATCTACTTAGGTGTTCCAACCGTATTAGGAGCTGCAGGAATTGAGCAAGTAATTGAATTAGAACTTACTGATTCTGAAAAAGCTTCGTTAGATCAATCAGCAAAATCAGTCAAAACTGTCATGGGTGTATTAGCTTAATACAATAAAATAGGTTTGAGTATAGGTTTTTATAGATATTCAAACAATAGTCACAAGGAAAATTCGAGGGAAACCTCGAATTTTTCTTGTATACAGAGAAAGAAAATCTATTACTTTATACAAAAGGTGGAATGATGATGGTATTAGGTAAAAAACAAAAAATAGGTCGAAGTATTGAAGACATCAAAGTTGGAGAGAAGTTAACGCTGACTGAACGAATTGAAGATAAAGATATCTTGTTGTACTTAGGACTGACAAATGATTCTAACCCTTTATACATTCAACATGATTACGCATCTCAGACACCTTTTAAAAAACCTATTGTACCAAGCATTATGATTACCGGTATTATGACAGCAGCCATTTCAAAGTATTTACCCGGACCCGGAAGCCACGTTGCAGAACATACGGTTGCCTTTCCTAAAAAAATTCATCATTATAGCACAATCGAATTTTTATTCGAAGTGACAGAAGTAGATATTTCTTCTAAAACTGTTACGATTGAAGTGGAAGCAGTTAATGAGCAAAAAGAGAAAGTAGTAACGGCACAGTTTCTTGTGCATCCGCCGTTTAGGCTTCCATCAGTAGAAACACATGATTTTGAGAATTTTTAAAACACCTTAAATATTTATAAGTATAGAAGAAACTCTTTGGCCATATTTTCTGAAAATGTTGAAATGTATTGGAGAACGAGGCTAAAACATTGTATGATAAGAGAAGATAAATAGAAAATAATATCATTTGGATGAAGCTGCGGTTTAATTTAACTAGATGGAGGCTTATATCGTTAATATGAGTAAGAAATTATTAGTCGTAGATGATGAACAATCAATTTCAACATTATTACAATATAATTTACAACAAGCTGGTTTTACAGTAGAAACAGCTGAAGACGGGGAAGAAGGATACAACAAAGCACTAGAAGGAAAACCGAATTTAATTGTGTTAGATTTGATGCTTCCTAAAATGGATGGAATTGAAGTTTGTAAAAAGCTTCGTCAGCAAAAAGTGATGACGCCTATTTTAATGTTAACTGCAAAAGACGATGAGTTTGACAAGGTATTAGGGTTAGAGCTTGGCGCAGATGACTACATGACTAAACCATTTAGCCCTCGAGAAGTAGTAGCGCGTGTAAAAGCCATTTTACGCAGAACACAAATTATTGCTCAGGAAAATGAACAAGAGGAAGACGGCGAACGCATCATGATTGGTGATTTGAAAATTCTTCCAGATCATTACGAGGCATATTTTAATCAAGAGCAGCTTGAGCTTACTCCTAAAGAATTCGAGTTATTATTATATTTGGCAAAATACAAAGGGCGGGTATTAACTCGTGATCAGCTGCTAAGTGCAGTGTGGAATTATGATTTTGCCGGAGATACGCGAATTGTAGATGTGCACATCAGCCATTTGCGTGAGAAAATTGAACATAACACGCGAAAACCTGTTTATATAAAAACGATTAGAGGATTAGGGTATAAGCTGGAGGAACCAAAGGTAGATGAATAAATTTCGTTCAAGGCTACTTTTGGCTCTATTAGTACTTATCATTATTGTATTAGTAGGTCTTGGCCTGCTGCTGGGGCAGTTGTTTAAAAACTTTTATTTTCAGACGTTTCAAGAGCGAATGGAAAAAGAAGCAAAGCTTGTGGAAATGTATATTAGCGAAGAAGGCATCACAAGTCCTGCTTTAAAATCTAAAGTTGATCAAATCAGCAATTCGTTAAGTGTACGAACGACTGTCGTTCAAAAAGACGGAAAAATATTAGTTGACTCAAATCCAGGTAGCAAGCAGCAAAGAATCGAAAAAAGTATCGTAATCCAACAAGTGTTGAAAAAGCAGTTAAACAGTAAAAAAAGCTTTGATCAAATTAAAGAAGATTACGACTTATATTACTATGGTATTCCGCTTATTATAGAAGGTAAGCAAGAGGGATTTGTTGTGCTGAGTACATCGTTTGATTCATTAAAACAAGTAAATCAGCAAATCTGGGGCCTTCTTATTGGAAGCTTAGGTCTAGCTTTGATTGTGATTTTACTCTTAGGTGTAAAGATTATGGGGCGCTATACCCGTCCTATTGAATCGGCAACCAAGGTGGCTATGGAACTTGCAAAAGGGAATTATAAAGCTCGTACATATGAAGATTATGTAGATGAAACGGGTATGCTGAGTCAGTCTATTAACGCACTTGCTCGTAATCTGCAAGAGTCTATCACTAATCAGGAAATGCAGCAGGACAGGCTGCGCACGCTAATTGAAAATATGGGAAGCGGCATGCTTCTCATCGATAGTCGAGGCTATATAAACTTAGTGAATCGAGCTTATAAAGAGCAGTTTCATATACATCCGGACGACTTCCTTTATCATTTGTATTACGAGGTATTTGAGCACAAAGAAATCATTAAACTTGTGGAAAAGATATTTATGACGGAAGTAAAGGTTCGAAAACAAGTGGTTCTGCCTTTAAATATTGAACGAAGGTATTTTGATGTTTACGGAGCGCCGATTATTGGCTTAAACGATGAATGGAAAGGCATTGTGCTTGTTTTCCATGATATTACCGAGCTGAAAAAACTAGAACAAGTTCGCCGTGACTTTGTAGCGAATGTGTCTCATGAACTAAAAACCCCTATTACATCCATTAAAGGGTTTAGTGAGACATTATTAGACGGTGCCATGGAAGATCCGCAGCTGCGACAGCAGTTTCTATCTATTATTCTAACGGAAAGTCAGCGCATGGAGAGTTTGATTCAAGATCTTTTAGATTTGTCTAAAGTTGAACAGCAAGGGTTTAAACTAAGCATTCATTCAGTAGATCTGAATACACTTCTTTACGAAGTCACCACAGTGCTATCAAACCGAGCGACTGAAAAAGAAATCACGCTAACGTTAGATACGCTTCCTGAAGAAGCGTGGATTGATGGTGACAGTCAGCGCCTTATGCAAGTGTTTGTTAACTTAATTGGCAATGCGCTCATGTATACAATGCCTGGAGGAACCGTTCACATTTCGCTTGAAGAGGAAGAAGCAACGATTACGGTTCATATTCAAGATACAGGTATCGGTATTGATGCCGATGAAATTTCACGTATTTTTGAGCGCTTTTACCGAGTAGATAAAGCAAGAAGCCGTAATTCCGGAGGAACAGGTCTTGGGTTAGCAATTGTTAAACACCTTGTTGAAGCTCATAAAGGGGAAATTGAAGTGAAAAGTGAAGTCAACAAAGGGACAACTTTTTCGGTGAGGCTGCACAAGTATTTGCCGCAGATGTAAAATGTTTACGTTCCTTTTACAATTTATTTAATGTAGCTTAATAAATAATTGATACAATTTTTCATGGAAACCCCTTCATCCAAGGAGCCAATATGTAAGGCGAAGATAGCTTTAACCGTGCTATTTTCGCCGATTCTTTTTGACAATTTTTATCCACTCACATGTTACACCGCCTAGAATGACTAGGCGGTGTTTTTATTTTATGATGTATAGATCTTATCACCATATGAAAATAAAACGTTGAATTCAAGAGTACTTTTTGTCCTTAAAGCTTATTGTTTGCTAAAATAAAGGTAAGATAAGAAGAGAGCGAAATGGAGGAACATGAATGACACAAAAACTAGTATTAATTGACGGGAATAGTATTGCCTACCGTGCATTTTTTGCTTTGCCGCTTTTAAACAATGATAAAGGAATACATACAAATGCCATATATGGCTTTACCACAATGCTGACACGTATCTTAGAGGAAGAGAAGCCAACGCATTTACTGGTGGCTTTTGATGCAGGGAAAACAACGTTTCGTCACAAAACATTTACAGAATATAAAGGAGGCAGACAAAAGACACCTCCTGAACTTTCAGAGCAGTTTCCCTTTATTCGTGAGTTATTAGATGCATATGGGATTAAGCGCTATGAACTGCCTGATTATGAAGCAGATGATATTATCGGTACACTTTCAAAGCAAGCTGAACAAAAAGGAATGGCCGTAAAAGTCATTTCTGGGGATAAAGATTTACTTCAGCTTGTGTCAGAGCATGTAACCGTAGATATTACGAGAAAAGGGATTACAGATGTCGATTCATATACGCCTGCAGCCATTGATGAAAAGTATGGTATTACGGCTGCACAAATCATTGATATGAAAGGTCTTATGGGGGACAGCTCGGATAATATCCCAGGTGTGCCCGGAGTCGGGGAAAAAACAGCCTTAAAGCTATTAAAAGAGTTTGAAACGGTTGAAAATGTATTGCAATCTATCGATCAAGTCAGCGGTAAAAAATTAAAAGAAAAGCTAGAAGATAATCGTGAATCAGCCATCATGAGTAAAAAGCTTGCAACTATTTATTGCGAAGCGCCTCTTGAAGTATCTGTAGAAGATGTAAAGTATGACGGGTTTGAACCTTCAAAGGTCATCTCTTTATTTAAAGAGCTTGGGTTTAGTTCTCTGCTTGCTAAATTTGGTGAATCAGCAGAAGAGGAAGTAGATTTTGAAGAACTGACGTTTGAAATAGCGCAGGAAGTTCACGATGATATGTTAACAAGCGAAGCAGCTCTGATCGTAGAAGGTTATGAAGAAAACTATCATCACAACCAGCTGCTCGGTTTTGGAATCAGCAATAAAAATGGCCACTATTTTATTGATAAAGATACAGCCCTTTCATCTTCTAAATTTAAAGCATGGTTAGAAGATGAACGTGTAAAAAAGACGGTGTTTAATGGAAAACGTACGATTGTATCGTTAAAATGGGCGGGTCATGAAATAAAAGGAATTGAACATGATGTAATGATTGCTTCTTACATCTTAAATCCTGCTGAGGCAAATGATGACCTAGCGACAATTGCAAAATTAAAAGGATATCATCAAGTGCAATCAGATGAAGCTGTGTATGGGAAGGGAGCTAAGCGAAGCATTGCGGAAGCTGATCAGCTAGCTGAGCATGTTATAAGAAAAGCAGCCGCTGTAGCTTATTTAAAAGAAATGTTAGAAAAAGAATTAGTTGAAAATGAACAGTTTGAGCTGTTTGAAAAGCTTGAAATGCCTCTTGCCATTGTCCTTGCTAATATGGAATATCAAGGGGTGAAAATTGACCGTGCGCGTTTGGATGAAATGGGCGAAGATCTCCGAGAACAGCTTGAAAAAATTGAAGCGAAAATCTACGAATATGCTGGACAAGAATTCAATATTAATTCACCAAAGCAGCTAGGAGTTGTTCTTTTTGAAAAAATGCAGCTTCCAGTCATAAAGAAAACAAAAACAGGCTATTCCACATCAGCTGATGTATTAGAGCAATTAGCTAGTACCCATGATATTATCCCAGAGATTTTACAGTACCGTCAGCTAGGAAAATTACAGTCTACGTATATTGAGGGATTAAAAAAGGTTATTCATGAAAGCGATGGAAAAGTTCATACACGCTTTAATCAAACGTTAACTCAAACGGGAAGGTTAAGTTCAGTAGATCCTAACTTGCAAAACATACCGATTCGTCTTGAAGAAGGTAAAAAAATAAGAGGCGCATTCGTACCTTCACAGCCTGATTGGTTAATATTTGCGGCGGATTATTCACAAATTGAGCTGCGCGTACTGGCTCATATTGCAGATGATGAAAAGCTAATTGATGCGTTTAAGCATGACTTAGATATTCATACGAAAACAGCGATGGATGTGTTTCACGTCGAAAGAGAAGAAGTAACGTCGAATATGCGCCGTCAGGCTAAAGCAGTGAATTTTGGAATCGTCTACGGCATCAGTGATTACGGTTTATCGCAAAGTTTAGGAATTACAAGAAAAGCAGCGGCTACTTTTATTGAACGCTATTTAAAAAGCTTCCCGGGTGTACAGGAGTATATGGATACGATTGTACGCGATGCAAAAGAAAAGGGATATGTAACAACGCTCTTGCATCGCCGACGTTACTTGCCTGAAATCACAAGCCGAAACTTTAACCTCCGCAGCTTCGCTGAGCGTACGGCTATGAATACGCCTATCCAAGGGACAGCAGCTGATATTATTAAAAAAGCAATGATTGAAATGGATAAGCGCTTAAAAGATGAAAATCTTCAGGCAAAGCTACTGCTTCAAGTACACGATGAGCTGATTTTTGAAGCCCCAGAAGAAGAAATTAAAATTTTAGAGAAAATCGTACCAGAAGTAATGGAGCACGCTTTAGAGCTAGAAGTTCCGTTGAAAGTAGATTATTCTTACGGAAAGACTTGGTACGAAGCAAAGTAGTGGAAAAAGGATGTGACAAACGTGCCAGAATTACCAGAAGTTGAAACCGTCAGACGTACGTTGATTGAATTAGCCAGTGGTAAGACCATTGAGCGTGTAACCGTTAAATGGCCTAATATTATCAAACGTCCTGAGCAAGTTGAGCAGTTTTGTGACGCGCTTGTTGGACAAACCATTCGAGATGTTGAACGCAGAGGTAAATTTTTGAAAATTGTACTCGATGATTATACGATGGTTTCTCATTTGCGTATGGAAGGGAAATATGCTCTCCATGAGAATGCAGAAGAACCAGATAAGCATGTACACGTCTTTTTTCACTTCACGGATGGAACGGAATTGCGATACCGGGATGTAAGGAAGTTTGGTACCATGCACTTATTTAAAAAAGGAGAGGAAGATCTGTTTCCTCCTCTTATTGGCCTTGGACCTGAACCGTTTGACGAAACATTTAATCCAAGTCAATTAAAAATGCGAATCGGCAAAACGTCTCGAAAAATCAAGCCGGTTTTACTCGATCAAAATGTCGTTGTGGGGCTTGGGAATATTTATGTAGATGAAGCACTATTTCGCGCAGGAATTCATCCTGAACGAGTGGCCAGCCAATTAACAGACGAAGAGTATGAAAAATTGTATGAAGAAATTGTAGCAACCCTTCAAGAAGCTGTGAAACAAGGGGGCAGCACAATTCGCACGTATGTAAACACACAGGGACAAATAGGCATGTTTCAGCAGCAGCTTTACGTGTACGGAAGAAAAGGCGAATCCTGTAAAATTTGCGGTACCCCAATTGAAAAATTTGTTGTAGGCGGTAGAGGAACACATATCTGCCCAAATTGTCAGCCGGCTAAAAAATAACAATGGATGGGCTCCTTTCATATACTACGTATAGACAGAAAGGAAAGGAGTCCTCTCATCATGATAACATTTTCTTTACTTATTCTTGCTTTTGCCGTAAGTCTTGACAGCTTTAGCGTTGGCCTGACATACGGACTTCGAAAGGTGAAAATCCCGCTGAAATCCATTTTTATTATTTCATGTTGCTCAGCATTTTCTTTAATGTTTTCTATGTTTTTAGGAAAAGTACTTACGCATCTATTTTCGGTGGATGTACTAAATAAAGTAGGCGGAGGTATTCTTGTTCTACTTGGAATGTGGATTTTATACCAGTTTTTTTGTCCGGCAGATTCATCTCGAGTGAAAGAAGAAAAAACATTAATGAAAATTGAAATTAAGTCGATTGGCTTAGTCATTAACGTATTGAAAAAACCGACGGCAGCAGATTTAGATAATTCAGGTTCCATCACTGGGATTGAAGCATTTATACTTGGAATTGCATTATCTCTTGATGCATTTGGAGCAGGGTTTGGAGCAGCTTTATTAGGTTATTCGCCGTATGCTTTAGCAATTGCTGTAGCTCTTATGAGCTCACTTTTTTTAAGTGCTGGCATACAGTTTGGCAAGGTTTTTTCACGTTTATCATGGATGAAAATGTTTTCCTTTTTACCGGGAGTTCTGCTTATTATTTTAGGTATTTTTAGATTTTAAATAAAGCGATAAAGGAGAGGCCAATGTCAATTGTAATTGGATTAACGGGCGGAATTGCTAGTGGAAAAAGCACGGTAACCGGAATGCTGAGAGATATTAATATTCCAGTAATCGATGCTGACCACATTGCAAAAGAAGTCGTCGAACCAGGAAAAGAAGCATACAAACAAATTGTAGAGACATTCGGCCGTGCCATTCTTCACGAGAATGCGGAGATCAATCGAGCGGCTTTAGGGGAAATTGTGTTTTATCAAGAGGAAGAACGTAAAAAGTTGAATGCAATTGTACACCCTGCGGTAAGAAAAGAAATGCTTTCTCAAAAGGAAAGGTATATCGAGGAAGGATACGATGCTGTGGTATTAGATATTCCGCTGCTGTTTGAAAGTGATTTGACACACTTAGTCGATAAAGTAGTGGTTGTATATGTCGATGAGCCTGTGCAGCTAGAAAGGTTAAAGTCTCGTAATGATCTCTCGACGGAGGATGCCTATGCACGTATCCACTCACAGCTGCCTTTAATTCAAAAAGTAGCCTTAGCCGATGCGGTGATCAACAACAACGGACCTGTAGAGGAAACAAAACAACAGCTTTTAAGTATATTGGCCCTGTGGCTAGATTAAAGAGGCTGAGACAAAAGTGTTTTAGTTGAAGGAAAATCCGAACGAGTTTGATTCTTGATGGAGAATCAAACTCGTTCGGATTTTTTCATTGGTAGGGTGAACGTAGGTTTCATGTATGTAGGTGCTTCTAGCTGTTGATTGGAGAGCAAGGCGAAGACTCCTGCGGGAAAAGCGGAATAGGTGAGACCCCGCAGGAGCGGAAGCGACGAGGAGGCTCATCGGCCGCCCGCGGAAAGCGAAGCCTTGCACGGAAATTAACAGCCGTGTAACAAGCGATCCATACTAGATCGTTTATCCAATTTGTTTGTCTTTAGAGTCCATTGATTTAGGTATGTCTCAATCTCTTTTTTTATTGAGAATATTTAAGGGCTTCTAAAAAAGAATGTGTTAAATATCTGTTCTCGCTATATACATATAGTAAAACTTAATTAAA
The DNA here is from genome assembly GCF_023715685.1 of Priestia aryabhattai. Lineage (NCBI taxonomy): Bacteria > Bacillati > Bacillota > Bacilli > Caryophanales > Bacillaceae > Priestia > Priestia aryabhattai. The sequence goes on along the minus strand of NZ_JAMBOQ010000001.1, from coordinate 1,130,277 downwards.
ATAATTTATTAAAAAAAATTAATATTATTCACTTTTTAAATATTTATGTTATACTATTCAATATAAAAAGTTAAATAGTATAACACATATAGAGAGGGGTATAGCCATGAAAGCACGTATTGCCATTAATGGTTTTGGGAGAATAGGAAGAATGGTGTTTCGCACAGCGATTATAGAGGAGAATTTAAATATTATTGCAATAAATGCATCTTATCCAGCAGAAACATTAGCACATTTAATCAAATATGACTCTATACACGGACCATTTAATGGAGATGTTAAATGTGATGATGATGCGCTAATTGTTAACGGTAAAAGAATTCAGCTATTAAATTCACGTGATCCGCTGAATTTACCTTGGAAAGAGCTTGGGATTGATTTAGTTGTTGAAGCAACAGGGAAATTTAATTCAAGAGAAAAAGCGCAGTTACATATTGAAGCAGGTGCGAAAAAAGTTGTCTTAACGGCACCGGGTAAACAAGAAGATATTACCATTGTGATGGGCGTAAACGAACGAGAGTTTGATGTGAATCAGCATAACATTATTTCCAATGCCTCTTGTACGACAAATTGTCTAGCTCCAGTTGTCAAGGTGTTAGACGAAGCGTTCACAATTGAAAACGGTTTAATGACGACCGTTCATGCATATACAAATGATCAAAAGAATATCGATAATCCGCATAAAGACTTGCGAAGAGCCCGTGCGTGTGCTCAATCAATTATTCCTACAACAACTGGAGCAGCCAAGGCACTTTCATTAGTTCTTCCTCATTTGAAAGGAAAGCTTCATGGGATGGCGCTGCGCGTGCCAACGCCGAACGTATCACTTGTCGATTTAGTTGTGGATGTAAGGAAACCTGTGACGATGGAAGATGTTAATTTAGCGTTTATTAAAGCTGCTGAAGGACCATTAAAGAATATTTTAAATTTAACAATGGAACCACTCGTATCAATTGACTTTAATACAAACCCTCATTCAGCTATTGTAGATGGACTATCCACGATCGTAATGGAAGATCATAAAATTAAAGTGTTAGCTTGGTACGATAACGAGTGGGGCTACTCTCAGCGCGTAGTCGATTTGGTAAGATATATTGCTGCAGAAATGCGTAAGGGATCAAAAATAAGAGTAAGCTAAGAAAGCTATGGATTGCTTTTAAAAAAACAGGGAGCTATCGCCCTGTTTTTTTTTGTTTTTATTCAAAAGAATAGGGAAAAGCAATAAGATAAGCATGCAAAGGGGTGTTTCTTTTCCTCAATTTTAATAAAAAATTAATAGTCGTTTAGCAGCTTTTACACACTGTCTCGCGAGAATACAGGGGTAATTTGTATAGGTCTATCTGCAAGAACAATCTTTAATAAAATCAAAACACGTATTGCAAAATAAATGTAAACAAAGTATACTATGTTTCGTGAACTTCTTGTGTACCTTTCGGTGATGTGGCTACTTAAAGGGTTAGGACCTCTTTGGACTAACTTTCCCCCGTGGTAGTTAACATGCTATATGGCGAAAGAACTTCATGTTTAACGATTAAAAATTGTTAAAGGGGGAAATATCATTATGGAAACAATGGGTCGTCATGTCATCTCAGAATTATGGGGATGCGATTTCGATAAGTTAAATGATATTGATTATATTGAAAAAACGTTTGTTGATGCAGCTTTAAAATCTGGTGCGGAAGTTCGCGAAGTAGCGTTCCATAAATTTGCACCTCAAGGTGTAAGTGGCGTTGTTATTATTTCAGAATCACATTTAACGATTCACAGCTTCCCAGAGCATGGTTATGCAAGTATTGATGTTTATACTTGTGGTCATTTAGATCCTACAATCGCAGCAGATTATATTGCAGATGCTCTAAGTGCACAGACACGTGAAACAATTGAATTACCACGTGGAATGGGTCCTGTTCAGGTAAAACAAACTAAAGTGAATGCACTTTAATAGTGTTGATTGATTACGTAAGTTAAGAGGTGTATTACACACCTCTTTTTAGTATATACATTTTTAATACGCAAAAACAAAGGGGATAACAACATGGGGGTAGTACAAGCAGTTAAATCTTTATTTTCTAATCATGTAGAAACAAGCGATCACCATTCAGATCCAACTCTAAAAACGCATTATTACAAAACAACGGCTGGGAATGCATTTAAGCAAGTTCATGAAGTATTGAAGCACATGCAAGGGATAGAGATACTTGCTGCGTATGAAGAGCGAGGAGAAATTAGCTTAAACGTTGTAAAAGGAAGAAAAGCTTTTGTTGTCATTACCATTATTAGCGTACGTCCTCTTGAAACCGCTATCGATTTTTCTGCTACAACAGAGTCAAAAGTGATGCCAGTTGATTTTGGTTTTAGTAAAGAACTTGTACGTACGCTTTATAAGAGCTTTGATCAAAAACTTATTCCTCTTTCTTCGTAAGTTCCTTATCATTTTTGAATTTCAGGAAATAAAATGGGGAAATTCCTTTTCCTTTACTTGTATTCAAGCCTTGTTTTCTATAAGATGGAATAAAGTAAATCCTTTAATATAGCATCTTGTTTGTTAAAGGAAATGATGATAACAATCATAATAAATGGCGAATAGCCGGCTAACATAGATGAAAATTAACTTATATGAGAGAAAATAAAAAGAAAAACAAGGTTTATTATTGGAGCTGAGAATATGAAGTGCCCATCCTGTCATTACAATGGAACGAGAGTGCTGGACTCGCGCCCTGTAGAAGAAGGCCGCTCTATTCGTAGAAGACGTGAATGCGAAGAGTGTCACTATCGTTTTACAACTTTTGAGAAAGTAGAAGAACTTCCGTTAATTGTTGTAAAAAAAGATGGAGCGAGAGAAGAGTTCAGCAAAGACAAAATCCTTCGAGGGTTAATTAAGGCGTGTGAAAAACGCCAAGTAAGCTTAAAACAATTAGAAGATACTGTACACGATATTGAAACGGAGCTGCGCAGTCAGGGTACATCAGAGGTGCAGTCAGATGTGGTAGGAGAAATGGTGATGGAGCGATTAGCTGCTATCGATGAAGTCTCTTATGTTCGATTTGCTTCTGTATACCGACAATTTAAAGACATCAATGTATTTATTGATGAATTAAAAGATTTGATTAAGAAGGAACGACTGTAAAAGAGCTATTGAAGTATTCTTTAGGCTCTTTTTTTGTCATTTCTATTACTTTAAAAGTAGGTAGGGAACGACATGAAAGAACAACACTGGAAAGAAATGATACCGGTCGATCGTTATGTTGTTCGTTCGAACGGCATACTGCAGGAATACGACCGAAAGATTTTAACAATGCTCTATCAGCCGTTGGTGGGTACGACGTGTTTTGGTTTGTATATGACGTTATGGAGCGAGCTGGAACAAGATCGTTTATGGGGAAAAGAGTCCACGCATCATCATCTAATGTCAATGATGCAAATTAATTTGAAAGCTATTTACCATGAGCGGTTAAAATTAGAAGGCATTGGTTTGTTAAAAACATATATTAAGGAAGAAGATGATGTTCGTGTGTTCATTTATGAGCTCATTCCTCCTCTTACGCCCCATCAGTTCTTTAACGATGGCGTGTTAAATGTATATTTATATAACCGACTAGGAAAATCTATCTTTCAAAAAGTAAAAAATTATTTTTCGGATTCACTCGTTGATGACCAATCGTTCAAAGATGTGACGCATTCATTTAACGATGTATTTAAATCAGTTAAAGCAACGGAGCTGGCTCCAAGTTTTCAGTCTGAAAGCAAGGAGGTATTTTCTCCTGATGCTCAAACGGACTTTATGGATTCCTCAAAACGCGCTTCTATTGAGATGAGCCCGGATTCCTTTGATTTTGACTTATTTTTAGCAGGTCTAACAGATTCAATGATTTCGAAAAGGTCCATTACATCTAAAGTAAAACAAGCGATTGAAAAGCTAGCCTTTTTATACGGCATCGATCCTCTTCAAATGAAAAATGTGGTGCTCGATTCGCTAAATGAGAACGATCAAGTTGATGTTGAATTGCTTAGAAAAGCAGCACAGTCCTTTTACCAATTTGAGAATGGAGAAGCACTTCCAAATCTAAGCGAACAAATTCAGCCACCTATGCTTCGTACCATGCAGGAAAAGCAGCCTCAGACGAAGGAAGAGCAGCTCATTCAACAGCTTGAAGTGACTTCCCCCCGACAGCTGTTGATTGAGTTTTCAGGGGGAGCAGAGCCATCCAAAGCAGACCTTCAAATGATTGAAGAAGTGATGTTTAATCAAAAGCTTTCACCAGGGGTAGTAAATGTTCTGATTTACTATGTTATGCTAAGATCCGATATGAAATTATCTAAGAGCTATGTAGAGAAAATTGCTGGACACTGGGCACGCAAAAAGGTACAAACTGTTCAAGATGCCATGAATTTAGCTAAAAATGAACAGAAAGAATATCAAAATTGGACGGAAGCAAAGCAAAATAAAAAAACAGCCGGACGAAAGATTGTGCGTAAAGAAATGGTGCCAGATTGGCTGAACGATGAAGAAAAAGAAGAGAAAAAGCAGCCTTCAAAAGAAGTGGACGGATTTGAAGAAGAAAAACGAAAGCTACAAGAAGAACTGAAGCAGTTAGATAAAGAGTTAAAACAAAAGCATAAAGAATAAAAAGCAGGTATGATAGAGATGAGGTGAAAAAGATGAAGCCTATCAATGATTCGCTAAACCAGTTAGTGAACAAAAAGGATTTTAAAGCACGCTTAGAAGCATTAAAAAACAGTATCCTGTCTAATTCCGAAGTTAAAACGTTTCTGCAAGAGCATCGCCATGAGTTAGATGAGCAAATGGTTGACCGAGGCTTGATGAAGATGCATGAATTTATTGACCAAAGCAAATGCTGTGACAAATGCCCTTCTCTGCAAAGCTGTGTCAACATGGTGAAGGGATACCACCCTCAGCTGGTTGTGAAAGGCCGTAACATTGATTTGCAGTATGAACGCTGTCCTAGGAAAGTGCAAGAAGAGGAGCGAAAAGAACAAGAATCTTTTATTCAGTGTATGTATGTGCCCAAAGAAATTTTACAGGCAACAATGTCTGATATTGAAATTGAGCAGGGAAGATTTGAAGCCATTAAACTAGTAAGAGATTTTGTGCGAGAATATGAGCCAAATAAGAAAATGAAAGCTTTATATTTACACGGTTCGTTTGGTGTGGGGAAAACTTATTTTCTTGGAGCAATTGCCAATGCGTTAGCCGAAAAGAAAGTGAAATCTACAATTCTTTATGTCCCGGAGTTTTTGCGTGAGTTAAAAGGTTCTTTTCAAGATCAAAGCTTCAATGAGAAGATAGAGTATGTCAAAAAAGTACCGGTTCTTATGCTTGATGATCTCGGAGCAGAATCCGTAACGAGCTGGATGAGAGACGATGTGTTGGGCACGATTTTGCAGTTCCGCATGCTTGAAAATTTGCCGACATTTTTTAGTTCGAATTTAAATTTTAAAGAGCTTCAACATCATTTGACTTATACACAAAGAGGCGAGCAGGAAGAGCTCAAAGCCGCTCGTGTCATGGAACGAATTAAGTCTCTAGCCATTCCTGTTGAAATGAATGGAGAGAATAAACGAAATAGATGAGCAGGTCGTTTTACATTTCTTGTAACGACTTGCTCATTTTTTTGCATGTTGCCCCATATACATTAATAAAGCGTGTCCAAAGGGGGGCTATGAGGAATGAAAATATTCTTTAAATATGTAGAAGACGCAGTCGTTGTATATGAGTCTTTATGCGCTAAGCGAAGCGCTTTATCATATGGTTCACAGTGCTTGAAGTTGGTGAATAATCAGCTTTTAGTAATTGATGAGACATACAATAGAGAGGCCATTTTACAAGACATGGTAATACCGGTATTAACGCACGTGATTTTAAAAAAGAAAGAAAAAAAGATGATGGTAAACATATTAAAAGAACAATTTTTCTATTCAGAAGAGGAAGAGCAAGATTTGCTGCTTCAAATTATGGGGGGGATTATGGAAGGAGAGAGAGGCGAAATTCCGCAAAAAACATTTTCTCTTCCAAGAGAATTACTTATCCGCCAGGCTCTTCAAGACTTCTTCATTCATAATGTAACATTCACCTTTGAGTCTTTTCTCCAATTCCGTTTAAAAGAATATCAAGAGCGGCTGCGCTATTATGCTGAGCTGGCGATTGATGAATATAAGCTTGAACAAGACTATCAAATTCTTATTCATCAGCTGCGTCAAGCAGCTAATGAAAGACAGTCATCTACAGGTGATGTGTATGTGATGCACTTGAATAAAAACAAGTTTGTATTGTACGACCACAGCAGTAGATATGTTCCTGAACGTGAATGTGCAGCTCTAGCAGAGGCCTTTTTATCTGAACAAGAATCATTATACATAGACTCAACTATTATCGCGCCTTTGCTAAGTTTATCTCCAGCTGCTATTCATCTGTATAGCGACCAGCATGATCATGATTTTGTTTATACCATTCAAAATATCTTCCAAGAAAAAGTTATGTTATACGAAAAAAATGAATTTCCGTTTGATCAAAAGCAAAATATAACGTGAAAGGTTGATTTCTATTTTGAAAATGAATATAATAAATGCATATTGAAAAACAGCTATATGTTACAAGTTATGATGAGGACATGAGTGTATATTTACGGTTTGTAGAGAGGGAGATCTAGGCTGAAAATCTCCTAACACGGAATATATTCTTACCACCTCTAAACTTCAGTAGTAAACGAGCAGCGTCTCTAGTAATTACTGACGGAATTTCCGTTATAAAACCTCGAGCCGCTTCGGGTTCTTTGGGTTATCCAAGATACGAAGAGGAAACAAGGGTGGTACCGCGTGTATACACAACTCGTCCCTTTTTATAAGGGACGAGTTTTTTGTTTTTACAAAAAGTTTATTCAGTTATGTTAAAGGAGTGGAAAGTTGTGTCAGAAGTAATCAAAATGACATTTCCTGATGGAGCTGTTAAAGAGTATCCAAAAGGATCATCAACAGAAGATATTGCGGCTTCTATTAGCCCGGGATTAAAGAAAAAAGCATTAGCAGGTAAAGTAAACGGCGAGCTACTGGATTTACGTACGCCAATCGAACAAGATGGCAGTCTTGAAATCATTACGCAAGATGCTCCTGAAGCGCTTGAAATTATGCGTCATAGTACAGCGCATTTAATGGCTCAAGCAATCAAACGTTTATACAAAGATGCAAAAGTACAGCTAGGTGTAGGACCGGTCATTGAAAATGGTTTTTACTATGATATCGATATGGAAGATTCAATTACTCCTGAAGATTTAGGTAAAATTGAAAAAGAAATGAAAAAAATCGTTAATTCAAATATTGAAATTGAACGAAAAGAAGTTTCTCGGGAAGAAGCAATTCAACTTTATAAAGAAGTCGGCGATGAACTAAAACTTGAATTGATCGATGCGATTCCAGCAGGTGAAAAGGTTACGATTTACCAACAAGGCGAATTCTTTGACCTTTGTCGAGGCGTGCACGTGCCGTCAACAGGCAAAATTAAAGAATTTAAACTATTAAGCGTGGCTGGTGCTTATTGGCGCGGAGACAGTGATAATCAAATGCTGCAGCGTATTTACGGTACAGCATTCTTTACAAAAGCAGATTTAGACGAGCATCTTCGTCTTCTTGAAGAAGCAAAAGAACGTGACCACCGTAAACTTGGTAAAGAGTTAAACTTATTTACAAACTCTCAAAAAGTAGGACAAGGTCTGCCTTTATGGCTTCCAAAAGGTGCGACAATCCGCCGTATTATCGAGCGTTATATCGTAGATAAAGAAGTAAGCCTTGGTTATCAGCACGTTTACACTCCAGTGCTGGGAAGTGTAGAACTTTACAAAACGTCTGGCCACTGGGAGCACTACCAAGATGACATGTTCCCTGCAATGGAAATGGATAACGAGGACCTGGTTCTTCGTCCAATGAACTGTCCTCATCACATGATGGTTTACAAACAAGGTATTCACAGCTATCGTGAGCTTCCAATCCGTATTGCTGAGCTTGGAACGATGCACCGCTACGAAATGTCAGGAGCATTATCAGGACTTCAGCGTGTTCGAGGCATGACGCTAAATGATGCGCATATCTTTGTACGACCGGATCAAATCAAAGAAGAATTTATTCGTGTGGTTCGCTTAGTTGAAGCGGTTTATAAAGATTTTGGATTTGAAAATTATTCATTCCGTCTATCTTACCGTGACCCTGAAGATACAGAAAAATACTTCGATGATGATGCAATGTGGGAAAAAGCACAAAGCATGTTAAAAGACGCAATGGATGAACTTGACCTTGATTATTATGAAGTTGAAGGCGAAGCGGCATTCTACGGTCCAAAGCTAGATGTTCAAGTTAAAACGGCTCTTGGTAAAGAAGAGACGCTATCTACAGTTCAATTGGATTTCTTACTTCCTGAACGCTTTGATTTAACGTATGTAGGAGAAGACGGAAAACAACATCGACCTGTTGTTATTCACCGCGGCGTGGTGTCAACAATGGAACGCTTTGTAGCTTTCTTAATCGAAGAATACAAAGGAGCTTTCCCAACGTGGTTAGCACCTGTACAAGTTCAAGTGATTCCGGTATCACCTACGGTTCACCTTGAGTATGCAAAAGAAGTGCAAGAACAGCTTCAGCTTGCGGGTATTCGTGTGGAACTTGATTCTCGCGATGAGAAAATTGGCTATAAAATCCGTGAGGCTCAAATGCAAAAAATTCCTTACATGCTTGTTGTAGGGGATAAAGAAGTAGAGGATAAAGCAGTAAACGTACGTAAATATGGTGAGCAGGATTCAGAAACAGTGAATTTCCAAGCCTTTTTACAAAATGTAAAAGCAGAAGCATCTCGTTAATGGAAAAAGCAGAGAATCGAAATTCTCTGCTTTTTTATCTAACATTTATAAAAAACTGTTGCATAAATGTTTTTCCTTTGATACAATAACTTTTGTTGTGAAAAAAGAACGAAATCATTGACTTTTGTCTTTGTTGATACTATAATAGCTTAAGTAATTGAATACTTGTTTATACAGAAGAAGAAGCACCCGCTTCTCACCTGAGTGACGCATAGAGCAGTTAGCAGGTACATCGTATCTTAATTAAAACGATAGAAGTGTGGGTGCAGTATGTACTCACACTTTTTTGTGTGAGTTAATAATCGGTCTAAGCAAGCGTATTCGCTCATTAAACCTTGGAGGTGGCTACTTATTAGCAAGGACATGATGGTAAACGAGGGCATTCGAGCTCGCGAAGTTCGTCTAATTGATCAAAACGGTGAACAATTAGGAATTAAATCAAAAAATGAAGCATTAGAAATTGCTTCACGAGTAAATCTTGACTTAGTAATGGTTGCTGCAAATGCGAAACCGCCGGTATGTCGTATTATGGACTACGGTAAATTCCGTTATGAGCAACAACGTAAAGAAAGAGAAGCTCGTAAAAACCAAAAAGTTGTAAACTTAAAAGAAGTTCGTTTAAGTCCAACAATTGATGAACATGATTTTAACACTAAACTTCGTAACGCACGCAAGTTCCTTGAAAAAGGTGACAAAGTGAAAGCGTCTATTCGCTTTAAAGGTCGTGCCATTACTCATAAAGGGATTGGCCAAAAAGTACTTGAACGTTTTTCACAAGCTTGCGAAGATGTAAGTTCAGTTGAATCGGCTCCTAAAATGGAAGGCCGCAGCATGTTCTTAGTCTTGGCACCTAAAAACGAAAAGTAATAGAACGAGGAGGAACACCCCATGCCAAAAATGAAAACACATCGTGGCGCTGCAAAGCGTTTCAAAAAGACTGGAAGCGGTAAATTAAAACGTGCTCGTGCTTACACAAGCCATTTATTCGCTAACAAATCTACAAAACAAAAGCGTAAATTACGTAAAGGTTCTTTAGTAAGCAAAGGTGACTTCAAACGTATCCGTCACTTATTAGATAACATTAAGTAATTTGGGTTGAGATAGAAACAATACAGGAGGTAAACAATTATGCCACGCGTAAAAGGCGGTACAGTAACACGCAAACGTCGTAAAAAAGTTTTAAAATTAGCTAAAGGTTTCTTCGGTTCGAAGCATAGATTATATAAAGTTGCTAATCAGCAAGTTATGAAATCTCACATGTATGCTTATCGTGACCGTCGTCAGAAAAAACGTGACTTCCGTAAATTATGGATCACACGTATCAATGCAGCTGCTCGTATGAACGGTCTTTCTTATAGCCGTTTAATGCACGGTTTAAAATTAGCAGGTATTGAAGTTAACCGCAAAATGCTTGCTGACTTAGCTGTAGCTGATGAAAAAGCATTTGCTGAATTAGCAACTGCTGCTAAAAAAGGCTTAGATAAGTAATTAATATAAAGTCTCGTCATCTTTAGATGATGAGGCTTTTTTGCTATCGGAGGACATATCATGAATGAACTGCTGCTTACCTATTTTATTGTCATTAATATAGTAGGAATAGGAATGATGTATAGAGATAAACAAAAAGCGAAAAGACATGAGTGGAGAATTGCCGAAAGCACACTGTGGACGGTAGCTGCTATCGGAGGAGCCATTGGAGGACTGATTGGTATGTATTGCTATCGTCATAAAACGAAGCACACATCGTTTACAGTAGGTTTTCCTATTCTTTCCGCTCTTGATCTACTTTTCTTTTTCGTTATCAGCTGAGCACAAATGATTTTGTGCTCAGTGTAAAAATTCTCGAACGGGGCTTTTCCAGCGAATAGGAGCATTTGGATACATGTCGTGTACGTGGTTTTCCAGCAGCTTGAAATCTTGTTTTTGCAGTTCATGTAATCGAGATGGATCTGTTAACACCATTGTAATTGACAAAGACTCTGGTTCATTGGGATTGCTGTATTTTTCTCCTTCAAATAAAATACCTTTATACGTTAGTAGAAAATTTTTGCGGATATTCGTTTTTTCGTCAACGACAAAAAATTGCTGATGTTCCTGAGCTGCTACAAGCTTCCGCTTTGGACTGCGAAAATGCTGAACCAATTTTAATAGTGTGTAAGCAACAAGCGCGAAAATGAACACGCGAACGATAACAATAACAAACATAACGCTCCCTCCTTTACAAGGCACAGTTTTCTTACTTTACGTTCGAGTCTCTAAAAAGTTTCATGATTTTTGATATAATTTCTTTATTGGTTTAAAAAGAAGAAGATATACATAATTACAGGAGTGATTACATTGAATTTACAACAGCTATTTACCATGCAGCGCCAGCTGGATCAGCATATAGAGGATAAGCATCAGCTTCATAAGGAAGACTTGGTTCCGAGAAAGCTTTTAGCCCTGCTTGTCGAAATGGGAGAGCTGGCAAACGAAACGCGCTGCTTCAAATTTTGGAGCGTTAAACCTCCCGCTGAAGATGCTGTTATTTTAGAAGAATTTGTGGACGGCGTACATTTTATTCTTTCTTTAGGTATTGAAAAAGGATACGATGATTTGACTGAGCTGCCAAAAGCAAAAGCAAGTGATTCAAAAACAGCACAATTTTTACAGGTATTTGCACAAGTTTCTGCTTTCGAGCAGGACCTGTCGAAAGAAAGCTATGTGAACATGTTCGTATCTTACATGGCGCTTGGCGATATGTTTGGTTTTTCCGCTGAACATATTGAAGGGGCGTACATCTCAAAAAATGAAGTGAATTTTAAACGCCAAGAACAAGGATACTAGAAATAAAGTGATGGGAAATTTTAATTCAACCTCTTTTTAGCTATAATAGAGGTATACATATGAAAGGGGTAATCCATATGACAAAGTTAGATGAAACATTAACGATGCTTAAAGCACTAACAGATGCAAAAGGAATTCCTGGCAATGAACGTGAACCGCGTGAGGTTATGAAGAAATATATTGCACCTTATGCAGATGAAGTAACGACGGATGGACTAGGCAGTTTGATTGCGAAAAAAGTGGGCAACGAACAAGGGCCTAAAATTATGGTAGCCGGTCACTTAGATGAAGTAGGTTTTATGGTGACTCAAATTGATGAACGCGGCTTTATTCGTTTTCAAACGGTAGGCGGATGGTGGTCTCAAGTCATGCTTGCTCAACGTGTAACCATCGTTACATCTAAAGGAGAGGTAACGGGGATTATTGGCTCGAAGCCTCCTCATATCCTGCCTCCAGAAGTTCGTAAAAAGCCAGTTGACATTAAAGATATGTTCATCGATATTGGCGCCTCTAGTAGAGAAGAAGTAGCGGAGTGGGGAGTGAAACCTGGTGATCAGGTTGTGCCTTATTTCGAATTTACGGTTATGAACAACGAAAAGATGCTGCTAGCGAAAGCCTGGGATAACCGTATTGGCTGTGCAATCGCTATTGATGTATTAAAAGCTTTAAAGAATGAAACACACGAAAATGTTGTGTATGGTGTAGGAACGGTGCAAGAAGAAGTTGGACTTCGAGGTGCAAAAACATCCGCTAACTTTATTGAACCGGATATTGCATTTGCTGTTGATGTCGGTATCGCTGGAGATACACCTGGCGTTTCTGATAAAGAAGCATCTTCTAAAATGGGAGATGGTCCGCAAATCATTTTATATGATGCTTCCATGGTTTCTCATAAAGGACTTCGAGATACAGTGGTAGATGTGGCAGATGAATTAAATATTCCGTATCAATTTGATGCAATCGCTGGAGGCGGTACGGACTCAGGTTCTATCCATATTTCAGCTAACGGTGTGCCAGCACTTTCGATTACAATTGCAACTCGTTATATCCATTCTCATGCAGCGATGCTTCATCGTGATGATTATGAAAATGCAGTTAAATTAATTGCCGAAGTAATTAAACGCTTAGACCGAGATACGGTTAACGCAATTACGTATAATTAAAAAAAGCTCATTCTCTTAGGAGAATGAGCTTTTTGTTGTACATAGGAAAAGGCTATTTATTTTAAACCGTTTTCAAGCGTTGTCAGAATTTCTTCTTTTTCTGATTCTGGAGACTTTTCCCAAAGCACCTCAAATAAAACACCAAGTCCAGGGAGCATTTTTTCTTCACCGCTTTGAATAGCGTCAGAAATTGTAGCTTCAAGCTCTTCTTTTGAGTTTCCTGAAACGTTTGCAATAACAGCATTTCGTAAATTAAGATCCATCATTTTCACCTCAGCTATCGTAAAGTTACCAATAGTTTTTGTTTTCTTTGCGATTTCTATGTACAATAAAGTGAAACTTATCTAATGATTATTGAGCAAAATGTAATCGAACTATTTATTTTTGTATAGATAAAGGAGTTATGTTTGTGAAACAAATTGATTCAGTTAAAAATCCGCAGGTAAAAGCGTGGAAAAAGCTGCATAATAAAAAAGACCGTGATAAACAAGGTCTTTTTATGGTAGAAGGCTTTCATTTAGTCGAAGAAGCTATCAAAAATAACGATTGCGTAAAGGAACTCATTATACGCGAATCGACCGAAGTGCCAGCACAGTGGAATATAGAGGGTATAGAAATAACCGTTGTAAACGAAGCAATTATTAAATTATTATCTGACACAGAAGCACCTCAAGGAATTATCGCTGTGTGTTTTCAAACGAAGTATGCAGAAATCATTCATACAGCACAGAAAGTATTGCTTTTAGATGCAGTGCAAGATCCAGGTAACCTAGGCACAATTATTCGAACAGCTGATGCTGCCGGAGTGGACGCTATTGTCGTTGGAGAGGGCAGCGTGGATGTGTATAACCCAAAAGTCGTTCGTTCAACGCAAGGAGCTATTTTTCATCTTCCGATTGTAAAAGGTGACTTACTGGAAATGATTTCACTGTTAAAAGAAAAAGGAATAGCAGTTTACGGCACGTCGTTACAAAATGGAAAGGCCTATACAAGCGTAAAACCTTCAAACGAATTTGCGCTGATTGTGGGAAATGAAGGAAGCGGTGTAAGTGAGAAAGTGTTGAAACAAACGGATCAGAATCTGTACATTCCCATCTATGGAAAGAGCGAGTCGCTAAATGTTGCCATCGCTTCTGGAATCTTACTTTATTATTTACGCGGAATGTAGTTGCATCGAGAACGTGTTTTCACTATAATAATACAATAGTTACATATGTAAAAAACGATGAAAGAGAGCAGTAGCTTATGTCCGTTTATGCAGGGAGAAAATGCCGTGACTGAAAGCATTTTTATAAATGTAATAAGTGAATTCACCTCTTGAGTTGACACTTAGACCATCTTACATAGATGTAAAGGTGTTCCGGAGATTCCGTTAACTTGAATGAAGTGAACTGTATACGTCTGCGTATATAGTTAACAAGGGTGGTAACGCGACTAATCCTCGTCCCTTTTTTGGGAGGAGGTTTTTTTATTTGTCATTTTTTACGTTAAAAGGAGGAATAAGTGATGAAAGAACGTTTACAAGAACTTCAACAAGAAGCAATTGCAAAAGTCGAAGCAGCAAGTGCTTTAAAAGAATTAAACGACGTACGCGTAGCTTATTTAGGAAAGAAAGGCCCTATCACAGAAGTACTTCGCGGTATGGGAAAACTTTCAGCTGAAGAGCGTCCCGTAATGGGAGCACTCGCAAATGAAGTACGTGAAGCTATTGCATCTAAAATTGAAGAAAAACAAACGGCGTTAGAAGCAGCCGAGGTAGAGCGTAAACTTGCTTCAGAAACAATCGACGTAACGCTGCCAGGACGCCCTGTTAAAGCAGGTACGCATCACCCGCTAACAAGCGTGGTTGAAGAAGTAGAAGATTTATTCTTAGGAATGGGCTATGAAGTAGCAGAAGGACCGGAAGTAGAGCAGGACTACTATAATTTCGAAGCGCTGAACTTGCCAAAAGGTCACCCAGCGCGTGATATGCAAGATACATTCTATATTACGGAGGAAACGCTTCTTCGTACACATACATCAACTGTTCAAGCTCGTGTTATGAACAAGAATGAAGGCAAAGGACCTGTTAAAATTATTTGCCCAGGTAAAGTGTACCGCCGCGACGACGATGATGCTACGCATTCTCATCAATTTATGCAAATTGAAGGTCTTGTAGTAGACGAAAATATTCGTATGAGCGATTTAAAAGGCACGCTTGAAGTATTTGTGAAAAAGATGTTCGGTGCAGACCGTGAAATTCGTCTTCGTCCAAGTTTCTTCCCATTCACTGAGCCGTCTGTAGAAGTAGACGTATCGTGTGCAAAATGTGGAGGTAAAGGCTGTAATGTATGTAAACAAACAGGCTGGATTGAAATTTTAGGAGCCGGCATGGTTCATCCAAATGTTCTTGAAATGGCTGGATACGATTCAACTAAATATCGTGGTTTTGCTTTTGGAATCGGTGTAGAGCGTATTGCTATGTTAAAACACGGCGTGGATGATATTCGTCATTTCTATACAAATGATGTTCGTTTCTTAGATCAATTTAAACAAGTATAAAGGAGGGACTACGATGTTTGTATCTTATCGTTGGTTACAAGAGTATGTTGACTTATCAGGCGTAACGGCAGAAGAGTTAGCTGATAAAATCACAAAAAGTGGAATTGAAGTTGAAGGTGTAGAAAACTTAAATAAAGGCATCAGCGGAGTGGTAATTGGTCACGTTGTAGAACGTGAACAGCATCCAAATGCTGATAAATTAAGCCGCTGTCAAGTAGATCTTGGTGAAGGAGAAATCGTTCAAATCGTGTGCGGGGCACCAAACGTGGCACAAGGCCAAAAAGTAGCGGTTGCAAAAGTGGGAGCTGTACTTCCAGGTAACTTTAAAATCAAGCGCGCTAAGCTTCGCGGTGAAGAATCGAACGGTATGATTTGTTCTCTTCAAGAGCTTGGCATTGAAAGCAAGCTTGTGGCAAAAGATTATCAAGAAGGCATCTTCGTCTTCCCAAGCGATGCTGAAGTAGGAGCGGATGCACTAGATGCATTAAACTTAAACGATGAAGTATTAGAACTAGGGCTAACACCAAACCGTTCAGACTGCTTAAGTATGTTGGGCGTAGCACATGAAGTAGCCGCTATTTTACGTCGTGAAGTGAAGTATCCATCAGTAAACGTGCAAACGTCTGATGAACAAGCATCTGATTATATTTCCGTTAAAGTAGAAGCAAAAGAAGACAATCCGCTTTATGTAGCGCGCGTTGTAAAAAATGTAAAAATTGCTCCGTCACCATTATGGATGCAAACGCGTTTAATGGCAGCTGGTATTCGCCCTCATAACAACGTTGTTGATATTACCAACTATATTTTGCTTGAATACGGTCAGCCGCTGCATGCTTTTGACTATGATCGTATTGGTTCAAAAGAAATTGTTGTACGTCATGCGTCAGAAGGCGAGAAGTTTGTAACACTTGATGATCAAGAGCGCGTGTTAAAAGGTAATCAGCTTGTCATTACAAACGGAAGTGAACCAGTAGCTCTTGCAGGTGTAATGGGCGGAGCAAACTCTGAAGTGAAAGACGATACGGTAAATGTTCTCATTGAATCAGCTTACTTCAAAGGCTTAACGGTTCGCCAAGCTTCAAAAGACCACGGTCTTCGCAGTGAGGCAAGCGCTCGTTTTGAAAAAGGAATTGATCCTAACCGTACGCGTGTAGCTGCTGACCGCGCAGCAGAATTAATGGCTGAATACGCTTCAGGTGAAGTGGTAAGCGGGACTGTAGAAGTAGATACACTAACTGTGGAACCTGCTGTTGTAGCTGTGTCACTTGGACGTATTAACGATGTACTTGGTACAGAGCTATCAATGGAAGAAGTACAAGATATTATGAACCGTCTTCAATTTGAAAACAAAGTGGAAGACGAAACAATTGTTGTAACAGTGCCAACTCGTAGAGGTGATATTACAATCGAAGAAGATATCGTCGAGGAAGTAGCGCGTATGTATGGCTATGACAACCTTCCTACAACGCTTCCTGTAACAGTGGCAACTCCAGGGAAATTAACAGAGTATCAGCTTGGACGCCGTAAAGTTCGCCGTTTCTTAGAGGGAGCGGGACTAGCACAAACAACAACATATTCGTTAACGAGCACTGAAAAAGCTACTCAGTTTGCACTAAATGCAACAAGTACGATTGGTTTAGCAATGCCGATGAGTGAAGATCGCAGCATCCTTCGTCAAAGCTTAGTGCCTCATTTACTTGAAGCAGTGAAGCATAATAATGCTCGTCAATCGGATTCTATTGCGCTATACGAAACAGGCTCAGTGTTCTTATCTAAAGGTGAAGGAGAATTGCCGGATGAGCAGGAGCGCGTAGCTGGTGCAATCACGGGTCTATGGCATACTCACGGCTGGCAAGGTGAAAAGAAAGCCGTTGATTTCTATGTGATTAAAGGTGTACTAGAAGGGTTATTTGCACAGCTTGGTTTAGAGAAAAGAATCTCATATGCTCCCGTTAAAAAAGACGGTATGCACCCTGGACGTACAGCGGCTGTATGGTTAGATGAAAAAGAAATTGGATACGTAGGTCAAGTTCATCCTGTTGCTCAGAAACAGTATGGTCTTCGTGAAACATACGTATTTGAATTACACCTTCAAGAGCTATTAGCTGCAGATGTCGAAGAAGTTCGTTATTCAGCTATTCCAAGATTCCCATCTATTACACGTGATATTGCACTTGTTGTAGATAAAAACGTTCTTGCAGGAGAAGTTCAGCGCGTCATCTATGCAGCGGGCGGAGAACTTTTAAAAGATGTGACGGTGTTTGACCTATATGAAGGCGAGCGTATGGAAGAAGGCAAGAAATCTGTAGCTTTCTCTTTACGTTATTTAGATCCTGAACGTACATTAACAGATGAAGAAGTAGCAAAAGCACACGGTGCAGTGTTAGAAGCTGTTGAAAAAGAATTTGGTGCAACGCTTCGTTCATAAGAATAAAAAAAGAGATGTGGATTTCCACATCTCTTATTTTTTAGCTAATTTTAAAGCTTTTTCTGTATTAGCAAAATGGATTTTAGCTAAAGAGTTCAGCGCATTGACGCCATGTTTTTTAATAATTTTAGCAGCGGCGATATCAACTTGTGCTCCAGCTCCGCGAGGAATGACCATCCCGGTCTTTTCCGTTAGCAAATCCATTTGTTTTAAAAATGCGTATCTGGCAATAATGGAAGCAGCAGCTACAGATAAATGAACGCTTTCTCCTTTTGTACTGAAAAAGACATTTTCTTTGATAATCTCTTTTTCCTTTACCACGTGTTTATAATAGGTGTTTTTTTCAACAAACTGGTCAATTAAGATGGCATCAGGTTTTTCAGGATCCAATTTTTTTAACACGTTGGATAAAGCCTTGTTGTGCAACAGTGCTTTCATTTTACCTTGTGACATGCCTTTTTCTTGAAATGCATTATACTTTTCGTTATGTAAGACAAGCAAACTGTAGGGAATAAACGAAACAAGCTGCTTGGCAATTTCAATGATTTTAGCATCCGTTAACTCTTTTGAATCTCGTACTCCTAATTCTTTTAACAAAGGAAGCTGCTCTTTTTGAACATAGGCAGCAACAACGGTCATAGGGCCAAAATAATCTCCTGTCCCTACTTCGTCAGAACCGATGACGGATAGTGAGCTGAAGTTTGATGGGAGGTGTGAGGCAGGAACCTTTTTGGCAGCATCTAAAGGGCCTCCCCATTTAGCCGCTTCTGTTTCAGCTTCTTTTCCTTGAAAAAGTACTTTTCCAGAGCGGTACGCAGTGATAGAACAGCCGGGGGTTTTAGCTGCAAAAATACTTCCCTGCGGCAGTTTAGGCTGCAAATAGGATGTGTAATGAAGTTTCATTTTAGCTATTTGATCAGCTGATACCTTAATAACAGCATGTGACATAATGCTTCACTCCTTTCGGGGTATTTTAGTTTACTTTATAAGCACTATCCCTTATGATAGCTTAAATATAGATATGTTTCCATTGAAGTCTTCTTCGTGGTATGATAGGGATTAGGATTTTTCGTGGAACGGAGGATTTTCTCGTGTCAAGACAAGATAAAACACGTGCGACAGTTGACATCTTTGGTCAGCAGTACAGCATCGTCGGTAGCGAAAGTACAAGCCACATTCGACTTGTCGCCTCTATAGTGGATGAAAAAATGCGTGAAATCAGTACTAAAAACCCTTCTTTAGATATCAATAAATTAGCAGTATTAACAGCTGTGAATGCTGTACACGAATATATAAAACTGAAAGAAGATTATGAGAGACTTGAACAAAAACTTTATGGAAAAGAGGAATGACTGAGTCAATGCTTAATATCATTTTAATTGTGTTGCTTCTTTTAGGCTTTGTAACAGGTCTTAAAAGAGGATTTATTTTGCAGCTCATTCATATTGTCAGTTTTGCGGTTTCGTTTATCGTCGCTTATATGTTTAGTGGAGATTTGGCAAGCCGACTTCGCTTGTTAATTCCGTTTCCGGACAATATTCAGCAGCAAAGTGTCGCATCATTTGTATTTGATTCTGGAACGATAGAAGACGCTTTTTATCGAATGATTGCATTTGCGATTTTATTTTTTGTTACTCACATTGTACTTCGCCTTGCGGGCTCTGTTTTAACGGCTTTAACCGAACTGCCAATTCTGCGCCAGTTAAATAAATGGGGCGGAGGTGCACTTGGATTCGTTGAAGTGTATATCATTGTTTTTATTTTGTTATACATTGGGGCCGTGATTCCTGTAAGTGAAATTCAAACGCCCATTCAACAGTCTTCAATTGCAATCAATATCGTACAAAATACTCCATATTTATCGTCTGCGATTCAAGATTTGTGGACTCAGTATGGTGTAATGTAATGAAATTACAATAGCTTGTTGAGAGGGTGTGTCGAAAGTGTCATAATACTTTTGAGATACCCTCTTTTTTTATCGCAGTCTGATCTGTGGCTCTCACGAGGATAAAGGTATTTCTGTATGGAAATTTGAGAGAGTACATATGTAACTCATCATGTTTTTGAAAGTTTCGTTATTATGATAATAGGCTGGTGAAAAGAGATGAATAAAAAGGATATTATTAAATTGTTAGAAATAATTGCTACATATATGGAATTAAAGGGAGATAACCCTTTTAAAATTTCTGCTTTTCGAAAAGCAGCTGCAGCGCTAGAAACTGACGAGAGAACGCTGACGGAGATTGAGGATTTTACAAAGCTTCAAGGGATTGGAAAAGGAACGGCTGCAGTCATTACAGAGTATATGGAAACAAATGAGTCAAGTGTATTAGAAGAACTAAAGCAAGAAGTTCCTGAAGGACTTATTCCTCTGCTCAAGCTGCCGGGACTTGGAGGTAAAAAAATCGCTAAATTATATAAAGAGCTAAATATTCGAGATATGGAATCACTGCATCAGGCATGTATGGAAAATCGAGTGCAGGGACTAAGCGGTTTTGGTAAAAAGACAGAAGAGAAAATTATCGCTGCTATTGAAGAGTTTGGGAAGCGTCCTGATCGTTTGCCTCTTGCTTTTATGCTTCCAATAGCGGAAGAAATTTTAGAAGCCCTTAAACATATGCATAGCATTGAGCGTTTTTCTCAAGCAGGGAGCATTCGCCGCATGAGGGAAACAGTAAAAGATCTTGATTTTATTATTTCAACAGCTGAACCTCATGCTGTCCGCGAACAGCTAGTATCGCTGCCAAATGTGAAGGATGTCATTGCAAATGGAGATACAAAAGTATCGGTAACGTTAGCCTATGAGTACGATGTTTCGGTAGATTTTCGTCTCGTAGAAGATAAAGCGTTTGCCACAACGCTTCATCATTTTACAGGATCAAAAGATCATAATGTGCGCATGCGTCAATTAGCAAAAGAACGCGGTGAGAAAATTAGTGAGTATGGCGTTGAAAATGCGGAGACAGGCGAAGTCATGACCTTTGAGTCTGAACAAGCATTCTATGAACATTTTGGGCTGTCTTTTATTCCGCCAGAACTTCGTGAAGATGGAACGGAAGTAGATGCATTTATAAAGCCTCAAACGCTTGTGACCTACGGTGCCGTAAAAGGTGATTTGCATATGCACTCCACGTGGAGCGACGGGGCGTATTCGATTGAAGAAATGGCGGAAGCATGTCGTGCGCGAGGCTATGAGTACATGGCGATTACAGACCATTCTCAGTATTTAAAAGTAGCTAACGGTCTAACGCCTGAACGCATTCGTAAACAGCGTGAAGAAATTAATCGTTTGAACGCACAGTTCGATGATTTTACAATATTAGCAGGAATTGAAATGGATATTTTGCCTGATGCAACACTTGATTATGATGATGAAATGCTAGCTGAGCTAGATTTTGTTATTGCGTCCATTCACTCTAGTTTTTCGCAATCTCGCGAAGAAATTATGAATCGTTTAAAGCAAGCGTTAAATAATGTTCATGTAGATTTAATCGCTCATCCGACGGGGCGGTTGATTGGCCGCCGCAACGGATATGATGTAGATATTGATATGCTAATTGAATTAGCTAAAGAAACACAAACGGCTCTTGAACTAAACGCGAATCCAAACCGTTTAGATTTAGCCGCTGAGCACATAAAAAAAGCACAAGAAGCAGGAGTTAAAATTGCGATTAATACAGATGCTCACAACCTAGACATGCTAGAGCATATGGAAATTGGAATATCTACGGGAATTAAAGGTTGGCTTAAACCAGAAACGGTATTAAATACGTATAACCTTGAAGAATTAACCGCCTTTTTAAATCGACATAAATAAGCAACAGGAGGAATCAGTTTTGCAATCACGTATTTTTCATGTACTAGAGTTTAATAAAGTTAAGGAACAGCTTCAGAAAAAAGTAGCTTCTTCTTTAGGCCGAGAAAAAGTAGCGAATTTGATTCCCTCGACTCAGTATGAAGAAGTAGTCAAATGGCAGGAAGCAACAGATGAAGCTACAACCGTGCTGCGATTGCGTGGCCACGTACCGCTAGGGGGCATCTTTGACGTTCGCCCTAGCGTAAAGCGCGCTGAAATTGGAGGAACGCTAAGCTCTAATGAACTTCTTGATGTAGCAAGCACTATTTATGCTGCAAGACAAGTAAAGCAATTTATCGAGCAAGTAGTAGAAGACGAAGGTTTACAGCTCCCAATTATAACTGAACATATCGAAAAACTAATGCCTCTTCCTGAGGTAGAACAAACAATTAAAATGAGCATTGATGAGAATGGTACAGTGCTAGACGGTGCAAGCGACCAGCTAAGAGGCATTCGTCAAAAACTTCGCTCGACGGAGTCTCGTATTCGCGAAAAGCTAGAAAGTCTTATTCGCTCATCATCTGCTCAAAAAATGTTGTCAGATGCAATTGTCACCATTCGAAATGAACGTTTTGTTATTCCTGTTAAGCAAGAGTATCGCAGTGCGTATGGAGGCATTGTGCACGATCAGTCTTCATCTGGAGCAACGTTATTTATTGAGCCGCAGGCGATTGTGACGTTAAACAATGAGCTTCAAGAAGCAAAAGTAAAAGAAAAGCAAGAAATTGAGCGTATTCTCATTGCTTTAACCGTTCAGGTAGCGGAAGTGGCAAATGAACTCCGTCAAAACGTTTATCTATTAGGTGAGCTGGACTTCATGTTTGCGAAAGGGCGTTATAGCCATGAGCTAAAAGCTTCAAAACCTAAAATGAACGACCGGGGTTATATTAAATTAGTAAAGGCAAAACATCCTCTTATTGCGCAAGAAGATGTCGTTGCTAATGATATTGAGCTAGGTGAACAATATACGTCTATCGTTATTACAGGACCAAATACCGGCGGTAAAACCGTAACGTTAAAAACACTTGGGTTATTTACGTTAATGGCTCAAGCAGGTCTGCAGATTCCTGCGCTGGATGGATCGGAAATGGCTGTATTTAAACATGTATTTGCTGATATTGGAGATGAGCAGTCGATTGAACAAAGTTTGAGTACCTTTTCATCTCATATGGTCAACATTGTAGATATTTTACAAAAAGTAGATCATGAAAGTCTGGTTTTGTTCGATGAATTAGGAGCAGGAACAGATCCTCAAGAAGGTGCAGCGCTTGCGATTTCGATTTTAGATCAAGTGTATGAAAAAGACGCTCGCGTAGTTGCGACTACTCACTACCCTGAATTAAAAGCGTACGGCTATAAC
This sequence comes from Priestia aryabhattai, assembly GCF_023715685.1. Lineage (NCBI taxonomy): Bacteria > Bacillati > Bacillota > Bacilli > Caryophanales > Bacillaceae > Priestia > Priestia aryabhattai. The sequence goes on along the minus strand of NZ_JAMBOQ010000001.1, from coordinate 1,107,242 downwards.
CGTGAAGGAGTGGTCAATGCTAGCGTAGAGTTCGATATTGAAACATTGAGCCCTACTTACAAGCTGCTTATTGGTGTACCGGGCCGAAGCAATGCTTTTGAGATTTCAAAACGTTTGGGGTTAAGTGCAGAAGTAATTGAACGTGCCAAAGGCTATATTGGCTCAGAAACAAATAAAGTAGAAAATATGATTGCATCTCTTGAAGATAGCCGCCGCCAATCTGAACACGAGCTAGAAGAAGCTGAAGAGCTAAGAAAAGAGGCTCAGAAGCTTCATAAAGAATTACAGAGTCAGATTATTGAATTTAATGAAAAACGAGATAAGCTGTACGAAAAAGCTGAAGAAAAAGCTCAAGCCACAGTTAAAGCAGCATCTGAAGAAGCTGAGAAAATCATTAGCGACTTGCGTAAAATGAGTCAAAAAAATCATGCGCTTGTAAAAGAGCATGAATTGATTGAAGCGCGTAAGCGTCTAGAAGATGCAGTTCCAACTCTTGAAAAAAGTAAAAAGAAACCGGCTGTGCCGAAAAAACAAGAGCGCACTCTTCAAGCTGGAGATGAAGTGAAAGTCTTAAGCTGGGGACAAAAAGGAACGCTTGTGGAACGAGTAAGCAATAATGAATGGCAAGTACAAATGGGAATCATGAAAATGAAGGTGAAAGAAAAAGATCTCGAATATATCAGTTCCCCAAAACCTGTAGAAACGAAGCCGCTTGCTACGGTAAAAGGAAAAGATTATCATGTAAATCTAGAACTGGATTTAAGAGGAGAGCGCTATGAAAATGCGCTGATTCGAGTTGAAAAATATATTGATGATGCTTTGTTAGCCAACTATCCGCGTGTTTCGATTATCCATGGTAAAGGAACTGGAGCTCTTCGTAAAGGTGTACAGGAATATTTGAAAAATCATCGTTCTGTTAAAAATATTCGTTTCGGAGAAGCTTCTGAAGGAGGTTCTGGTGTTACGGTTGTGGAATTTAAATAAAAGAATGCTGAAACAAAGGTGTCAGTCGATGCGTTGAACAAGCATATATGAAGATAGAAAATCCGACATGGCTCATGGAATATGCTGGATTTTCTATCTCTTTTGAGAATGATACAAGTAAATGAAAGAGACCTGTCAGTTCATTACGTGGAGCGTAATATAAAATAGGAGTGATGCAAAAATGAGGGATTTTTGGAAAGACCCATATATTGAATCCGCCGCTTATTACAGCGTGGTTGTCTTGAGCATTGTCGTCTTTCTTGTTGTGTTTGAGCTCGTTACTAAGTATAAGAATTGGGAAGAGATTCAAAAAGGAAATATGGCTGTTGCGATGGCAACAGGTGGGAAAATATTTGGATTAGCTAATATTTTTCGCTATTCGATTGAGCACAACGACAATTTGTTAAGAATGCTCGGATGGGGAATATATGGGTTCGTTCTTTTACTAGTCAGCTACTTTATTTTCGAATTTTTGACGCCAAAATTTCGAATCGATGATGAAATTGAACAAGATAACAGAGCTGTTGGGTTTATTTCACTTGTTATTTCAATCGGTATGTCCTATGTAATAGGAGCAGGGATAGGATAGGAGAGAGTCATGGAGAAGTTAGCGAAAATTTTACTCGTTTTATGCGGAGTGTTTATGCTTATTGGTCTTATCTATTTATCTATATAGCTTTTCCTAACATTGTGATGATAGCAAAAAAGCTGGCCTGCTTTAAGGCCAGCTTTTTTTAATGATTACTTCCATACGTCTTCAGCAATTGAAATCACGTGCTTTACTTTATCCCACTGCTGCTCTTCTGTTAGTAAATTTCCTTCTTCCGTAGAAGCAAAGCCGCACTGCGGACTCAAACAAATTTGATCAAGAGAAACAAATTCTGCCGCTTCAGCAATTCGTTTTTTCACTGCTTCAGAATCTTCTAAATCTCCAAATTTTGATGTGATAAGGCCAAGGACAATCTGGAGATCATCTCGCTTTACATGTCGAAGTGGTTCAAACCCTCCTGAGCGTTCATCATCAAATTCTAAAAATAGTCCATCTACGTTTAACTGACTGAAAATAGCTTTTGACGCATTTTCATATCCGCCGCTCGCTGTATAAGTGGACTGGAAATTCCCTCTGCAAATATGCATTGTAATGACCATATCATCTGGCTTATGCGCAATGGATTCATTGATCGCATCCGTAAAACGTTTCAGTAATTCTTGGGGCGTAAATCCTTTTGACGCGATTTGTTCTTGTCCTTTTTCTGAGAAAAAGACCGCCCAAGCAGTATCATCTAACTGTAAATAGCGGCATCCGGCATCATAAAATGCTTGAATGGCTTTTTGATATGTTTTAACTAAATCAGCAAAAAATACATCCATATCCGAGTAAGCAGACTCTTCAATATGCCCTCTGAAAAACAGCATATTGGGACTTGGAATGGTGAACTTAGCCACGTGTTTTTCTCCTGCAGCTTGATGTAGAAATTTATAATCTTCAATCATAGGGTGGTGATTAAAATCTAGTTTCCCAGTCACTTTTATACCGTGAGCTTTTGTTTGGACCCCGTGAAACTGAATTCCCGACTCTGCTTCGTAAAGTTCTACGCCAACAAGTTCTGATAGAAAATCAAAGTGCCACCACGCACGGCGAAACTCACCGTCTGTTACGGCTTTTAATCCAATTTTTTTTTGCTTTTCTACGAGCTTACTAATTTCTTTATCTTCAATTGCTCGAAGCTGTTCTTTTGTCATTTTCCCGTTTTCTACTTGTAATCGTGCTTGCTTGATACGTTCAGGACGCAAAAAGCTTCCAACGTGATCTGCTTTGAACGGTCCTTTAGTCAATGTTGTTGTCAATTCATACAGCTCCTTAAAAAAATCTAATTTTTATTATATACAAAAAATTCCGATAATGTATAGGGGTAAATTCAATTTTTATTTATTACGCTGCAGGATGAAAGGGTGATTAGGTAGGAAAGAGAACATTTAATAACGATTGCATCTAAAAAAAGAATGAACTATAATTTTAATTAGAAAATTCTAATTTTTTATTTTTTTGAGGGAGAGGATACGTGTGGAATCCACCGAAAAGATATGGCTTTCTCAATATCCAGATGAAATACCTGCTACGCTTCATTATGAACAAAAAAATTTAGCACAGCTTTTTGAAGAAGCAGTTCAAAAAGATCCTAAAAAAAACGCAATCTATTTTTTAGGGAAAAAAATGACGTTTTCCCAGCTGCATCAAGATTCTCTGAAGCTGTCATCTTACCTTATTGAACTGGGATTAAAAAAAGGGGATAGAGTAGCCATTATGCTTCCAAATTGCCCTCAAGCTGTCATTTCCTTTTATGCTGTTCTTCTTGCCGGAGGAGTAGTCGTTCAAACAAACCCTTTGTATACGGAAAGAGAGTTAGAGTATCAGCTTAATGATTCAGAAGCGATCATGATTATTGCACTCGATTTGCTATATCCGCGTGTAGTAAAAATGAAAGCGTTAACAAAAGTAGAGCACGTAGTCATCACTTCTATTCAAGATTATCTCCCATTTCCCAAAAACATACTCTATCCATTTATTCAGCGCAAACAGCAGAAGATAAGCGTGGATGTGAGTCATACGGAGACTACTCATTTATTTAAACGTATTATAAATGAATCCTCTCCAGCAGTAAGTAATGCCGAGGGAATTTCAGACGAAGATATCGCGATTTTACAATACACTGGGGGAACAACAGGTTTTCCAAAAGGAGTCATGCTTACTCATAAAAATTTGGTAGCCAATGCAACGATGTGTTCACGTTGGTTATACCGCTGCAAGCATGGAGAAGAAAAGGTGCTTGGAATTATCCCGTTTTTTCATGTGTATGGTTTAACAACGGTTCTTGTTCTATCGGTTTTGCAAAACTATGAGATGGTTCTTCTGCCTAAATTTGATGCAAAAACGACGCTCAAAACCATTCATAAGCAGCAGCCGACTTTATTTCCAGGTGCTCCGACAATTTACATCGCATTATTAAACCATCCTGATTTAGCAAAATACAACCTATCTTCCATTGATTCATGTATGAGCGGTTCGGCTCCTCTTCCTGTGGAAGTGCAGGAGCAGTTTGAAAAGCTCAGCGGAGGTAAACTAGTGGAAGGATACGGCTTAACGGAAACCTCTCCTGTTACTCATGCTAATTTTCTTTGGAAAGAGAGAATACCAGGAAGCATTGGAGTGCCTTGGCCAGACACGGATGCCAAAATTCTCTCGTTTGAAACAGGCAAAGAAGCTGCTGTAAACGAAGTAGGAGAAATTGCGGTTAAAGGTCCTCAGGTAATGAAAGGATATTGGAAGCAGCCTGAAGAAACGGAGGCTGTTATGCGAGACGGATGGTTGCTAACAGGTGATGTTGGCTATATGGATGATAAAGGTTATTTTTATGTAGTAGATCGAAAGAAAGATATTATTATCGCTGGGGGATATAATATCTATCCTCGAGAAGTTGAAGAAGTATTATATGAGCATGAAAAAATTCAAGAAGCAGTAGTGGTAGGTGTTCCTGACCCATATAGAGGAGAAACAGTGAAGGCTTACATTGTATTGAAAAATGGTGTAAGATGTACTGAAGAAGAGTTAAATGAGTTTTCTAGAAAGTATTTAGCTGCTTATAAAGTTCCGCGCCTTTATGAATTTCGAAATGAGCTTCCCAAAACAGCGGTCGGTAAGATTCTGCGACGAGCGCTGATTGAAGAAGAAAATGAAAAGCATAAAAAGGCGACGTAATCGATCGTCGCCTTTGATTTTTTTGCTGAAACATAATTGACAGATACTTGCGGTTTCTTTATTATAAAGATATGAATGAATAATCATTCATATTTTAAAGGAGCGTATAAGATTGAGAAGAAATAAGCCAAAGTATAAGCAGATTATCGATGCAGCTGTAGTAGTAATAGCAGAAAACGGATACCACAATGCTCAGGTTTCTAAAATTGCTAAGCAGGCTGGAGTTGCAGACGGTACTATATATTTATATTTTAAAAACAAAGAAGATGTCTTGATTTCCTTATTTCAAGAGAAGATGGGACAATTTGTAGAAAAAATTTATGAAGAACTGGCGGGAATTGAAACCGCGGCAGAAAAACTTCATGTATTAATTGACAAGCATTTTTCGTTTCTAGCGGAGGATCATCATTTAGCTACAGTGACACAGCTCGAACTGCGTCAATCCAACAAAGATTTAAGATTGAAAATTAACGATGTATTAAAAGATTATCTGACTCTCATTGATTCTATTTTGCAGACAGGAATCGAAACGGGTGAGTTTTCTGAAAATATAGATATTCGTCTTGCGCGACAGATGATTTTTGGAACGATTGATGAAACTGTCACAACATGGGTAATGAACGATCATCGATATGGTCTAATAGAATCGGTGGATAAAGTCCATTCCTTGCTGTTAAACGGCTGCAGTGGCTCATAATCGTAAGTGAGCCTGCTGCTCCCTTGCGAGGGGAAAAGCGCAAGGTAATGAAAATAGAAAGAAAGGGTGGCGGAAACAAATGGAGATTATCCAAGTTGAAACTGTTGATGCAATAAGCTTCATTACGTTGAATAGACAACCTGCTAACGCTTTGTCTCAAGATTTATTAAAAGATCTTTCAAGTGTTTTAAAACATTTAGAAGATAGTAAAGAGACAAGGGTTATCGTCATTAAAGGCGAAGGGAAATTCTTTTGTGCTGGAGCTGATATAAAAGAGTTCACATCACTTCAGCAGAAAAAAGAATACGAGAAGCTTGCTGTTAATGGTCAAGAGCTCTTTGAGTATATTGAAAATTACCCAAAACCAGTTATTGCAGCTATTCATGGAGCTGCTTTAGGCGGAGGATTGGAGCTTGCTATGAGCTGCCATATCCGTTTGGTAACGGAAAATGCTAAGCTGGGCTTGCCTGAGCTTCAGTTAGGAATTATACCAGGGTTTGGAGGAACTCAGCGATTGCCGCGTTATGTAGGGGTTCATAAGGCTTGTGAGATGATGCTGACAAGTGATCCAATATCCGGAAGCGAGGCAGTGGAGTTAGGATTAGCAAACGAAGCTTTTGAAGAAAGTCAGCTTATCAATGAAACATTTTTACTTGCTAGAAAAATTGCCAAAAAAAGTCCAATCTCTGTTAAAGCTACATTGCAACTGCTTCAGCATGTAAAAACAGATGCTTATTACAGCGGCATCAAAAAAGAAGCGCAGCTTTTTGGAAGCGTATTCAAAAGCCGTGATGCTCAAGAAGGCGTAGCCGCTTTTATTGAAAAGCGCCAGCCTAAATTTTTAGGAAAATAAGCTTAGGAGGGGAATTGAATGAATATTTATGTGTTAGTAAAAAGAACATTCGATACAGAGGAGAAACTTTCACTAAAAAATGGTCAAATTGTTGAAGATGGAGCTGAATTTATTATTAATCCTTACGATGAGTATGCGGTTGAAGAAGCTATTCAGCTAAAGGAAAAGCATGGCGGGGAGATTACGGTCGTGAGTGTAGGAGGGGAAGAATCTGAAAAAGAACTCCGAACAGCTCTGGCTATGGGGGCAGATAAGGCGGTTTTAATCAACACAGAAGATGACATAGAAGATGGTGATCAGTACACGACTTCTAGGCTGCTGGCACAGTACTTAAAAGAACAATCTCCTGACTTAATTTTGGCAGGAAACGTAGCGATTGACGGAGGTTCTGGCCAAGTGGGGCCGCGCGTAGCAGAACAGTTAGAAATCCCTTATATTACGACCATTACAAAACTGGATATCGAAGGTGAAAAAGTGACAGTTGTACGTGATGTGGAAGGTGATTCGGAGGTTATTGAAACGTCGCTGCCTCTTTTAGTAACAGCTCAGCAGGGACTTAATGAACCTCGCTATCCATCTCTTCCAGGGATTATGAAAGCGAAGAAGAAACCGTTGGTTGAAGTGGAATTGGACGATTTAGATTTAGATGAAGATGATGTAGAAGCAAAAACAAAGACAATTGAAATTTATTTACCTCCGAAAAAAGACGCAGGGCGCGTATTACAAGGGGAGATAAAAGATCAAGTAACAGAACTGGTAAATTTACTGCATAAGGAAGCAAAAGTCATTTAATAAGTCAAAAGTCAAAACAATGGGGGTATTGTAATGGGACGCAAAGTGTTAGTTCTAGGAGAAGCACGTGATGGGGGATTACGAAACGTATCGTTTGAAGCGATTTCCGCAGCGTCTACTGTAGCTGACGGCGGAGAAATTGTTGCAGCATTAGTAGGAAAGGACGTAAAAGCTTTAAGTGAAGAGCTTATTGCGTACGGAGCGAATAAAGTTGTTGTGACGGAGCATGAAGATTTAGTTGCTTACACATCGGATGGTTATGCTCAGGCGTTATTAGCCATCATTGAAAGTGAACAGCCTGAAGCTATCGTATTTGGACATACGGCTCTTGGAAAAGATCTAGCGCCAAAACTGGCAGCTCGCTTAGACAAGGGACTTATCTCCGATGTTACGGATGTAGAAGTTGGAGGGGATCAAGTAGTCTTCACTCGCCCAATTTATTCTGGTAAAGCATTTGAAAAGAAAATCATGACCGATGCTTTTACGTTTGTCACGATTCGTCCAAATAATATTTCACCGCTTGCAAAAGATGAGGGACGTACAGGCAATGTAGAGGATTTAAATGTTGAAATCAAAAACCTGCGTACAGTTGTAAAAGAAGTTGTACGTAAAGCAACACAAGGGGTTGATTTATCCGAAGCAAAAGTTGTGATTGCAGGTGGTCGAGGTGTAAAAAGCACGGAAGGTTTTGGACCTCTCCAAGAACTAGCGGACGTGTTAAATGGAGCTGTCGGGGCATCTCGCGGAGCGTGCGATGCAGATTACTGCGACTATTCTCTTCAAATCGGTCAGACGGGCAAAGTAGTCACACCAGATTTATACATTGCCTGCGGAATCTCAGGTGCCATTCAGCATTTGGCCGGCATGTCAAATTCAAAAATTATTGTTGCAATCAATAAAGATCCTGAAGCGAACATTTTTAAAGTAGCTGATTACGGAATCGTTGGAGATTTATTTGAAGTAGTACCCCTTCTAACAGAAGAATTCAAAAAGATGAAAGTACAGTCTGCATAAATAGTAAAAGTCCTTTTATTTAAAAGGGCTTTTTTTACATGGAAAAAGAAATTTTCTACGCATGTTTTTAGGCAAATTGTACAAACTAGAGCGGAGAATAAACAGTATAAATGTAAGCAAAAAGTTAGCAAACCTTATTTGAAGGTGATATACTGTGAGTAGAATTTGGATATTGCATATATTTAGGAGGAATTAAAATGGCTATTGCACATGCTACAGATAAAAACTTTACAGATGAAATTAAATCAGGCCTAGTGCTTGTTGACTTTTGGGCACCATGGTGTGGACCTTGTAAAATGATTGCTCCAGTTCTTGAAGAAATTGATGGCGAACTTAACGATAAAGTTAAAATCGTGAAAGTAGACGTTGATGAAAATCAAGAAACAGCTGGAAAATTTGGTGTTATGAGTATCCCAACTTTAGTATTATTCAAAGATGGAGAGAAAGTTGACCAAGTAGTTGGTTTCCAACCAAAAGAAGCATTAACAGAATTAATTAATAAACACGCGTAAGTCAAAACCTAGCTCAGGCTAGGTTTTTTCTTTTTCTCCACTTTTTCTCTTTTGGGAATACTTTTATTTAGCGAATATGCGTTCGTTTGTTTTATACTAGATGTAAGGAACACCGTCATAAATCCGGCTTATGTGCATGTATTGTAAGGCAAGAAAGAATGTAGGTTACGCTTCATAAGCGATTGTATAGATGGATAGAGTAAGAGAAGAGGAAGGAGAAAAGTATGAACGATTATTTAAAAGAAAAGCTGGCTATTTTACCGGATCAGCCCGGCTGTTACTTGATGAAAGATAAATATGGAACGGTCATTTACGTAGGAAAAGCAAAAGTATTAAAAAATCGAGTACGCTCCTACTTTACCGGATCTCATGACGGAAAGACGCTTCGACTTGTAAACGACATTGTCGATTTTGAATATATCGTCACATCTTCTAATTTAGAAGCGCTTATTTTAGAAATGAATTTAATTAAAAAGCATGATCCAAAATACAATATCATGCTTAAAGATGATAAGGGTTATCCCTTTATTAAGATTACAGCTGAAAAACAGCCCCGACTTGTTATTACAAGAAAAATAAAAAAAGATAAAGGAAAATACTTCGGTCCTTACCCTAACGTTCAAGCTGCAAATGAAACAAAGCGGCTTCTTGATCGCATTTATCCATTAAGAAAGTGCTCCACCATGCCAGACAGGCCTTGTTTGTATTACCATATCGGACAATGTCTAGCTCCTTGCGTAAAAGAAGTAAAAGAAGAGCAAAACAAACAAATTATTGAAAATATCACGCGGTTTTTAAATGGTGGATATGAGCATGTCAAAACAGAGTTAACCGAAAAAATGTTAAAAGCTTCAGAAGAACTTGACTTTGAACGGGCTAAAGAATATCGAGATCAAATTGCTCATATCGAAGCGACAATGGAAAAGCAAAAAGTAACGTTTAATGATTTTGTTAATCGAGATGTGTTTGGCTACTCTTATGATAAAGGCTGGATGTGTGTTCAAGTTTTCTTTATTCGCCAAGGGAAATTAATTGAGCGAGAAGTTTCTATGTTTCCTTTTTATAAAGAGCCAGAAGAAGATTTCTTAACTTTTATCGGTCAGTTTTATGCCAAAAATATTAAGCCAAAAGAAGTGATGGTTCCAGCAACGATTGATGCAGAGTTAGCTGAGAAATTAGTAGAAGTAGAGGTTCAGCATCCAAAGCGAGGCAAAAAGAAAGAATTAGTAGAGCTTGCGTGCAAAAATGCAAAAATTGCGCTCGGTGAAAAATTCTATTTAATTGAACGAGATGAAGAGCGCACGGTTGGCGCAGTTGAACGGTTAGGAGAAGAGCTTGGAATTGCCGCTCCTTATCGGATTGAAGCATTTGATAACTCAAATATTCAAGGGACAGATCCAGTTTCTGCGATGATTGTTTTTGTTGATGGGAAACCGGAAAAGAAAGAATATCGCAAATATAAAATTAAGACCGTACAGGGACCAGATGATTACAGTTCCATGAAAGAAGTAGTTCGCAGACGGTATTCCAGAGCGTTAAAAGAAGGTCTTCCGCTTCCAGATTTAATTGTCGTAGATGGAGGCAAAGGGCATTTAGCTGCGGTGCAGGACGTTCTCGAAAACGAATTGGGACTTTTAGTGCCTACAGCAGGTCTTGTCAAAGATGATAAGCACAGAACCTCCAATCTGATGATTGGTGAGCCTCCTCAAATCATACCGCTTGAACGCAATAGTCAAGAATTTTATTTGCTTCAGCGAATTCAAGATGAAGTTCACCGCTTTGCGATTACCTTCCACCGTCAAGTGCGCTCTAAGTCCGCTTTTCAGTCCGTTCTGGACAACATTCCAGGAGTGGGAGAAAAGCGTAAAAAAGCTTTGTTAAAGCATTTTGGTTCCGTGAAAAAATTGAAAGAAGCAACGGTTGAAGATATTCGAAATTCAGGTGTTCCTCAAAACATCGCTGAAAAAATTTATGAAACATTGCAAAAATAGTCTTGAAATAATAGAAAATGTTTGATAAGCTATTAACTAATTTCATACGACACTTCATCAAATGAAGTGAAGATAGAGGTGCAAATTTAATCAGTACGTATCAGGAAGGGTATGAGCCCTTATGAATGATGCGGAAAGGGAAATTTGCCGAAGTGAACATTACCTCATAGTAATGATTGCTGGTTCTGCGTTGAATAAACGTAGGATTGTCAAGATGTAGATTCTTGGAGAGCTATCTCACGGCAGTGGACGGTTATGTTTTATAATTTTCGTTCGTTAAGCAATGAGAGCTCATCTCATTGCTTTTTTTATTGTCTGAGTAAAAAAATTTAGCTTCTCATCATCCTGCATATGCAAATTTATTGAAAAGGAATGAACAAAATTATGGCATTAATCGTTCAAAAATTTGGTGGAACATCTGTTGGTTCTGTTGAACGTATTCAACATGTAGCAAACCGTGTTATTCAAGAAGCAGAGCGCGGTAACCAAGTAGTCGTTGTTGTATCCGCAATGGGCAAAACCACAGATGCACTGGTGAAATTAGCAAGTGATATTACGGACAGTCCAAGCAAACGCGAAATGGATATGCTTCTTACAACTGGAGAACAAGTGACGATTTCACTGTTAACGATGGCTCTTCAATGCAAAGGGTATGAAGCAACTTCGCTAACAGGTTGGCAAGCTGGCATCCAGACGGAAGCAGTTCACAGCAATGCACGAATCCAGCACATTGACACGACTCGTATTCAACGTCAGTTAGATAGCGGACGAATCGTAGTAGTAGCTGGATTCCAAGGCTGTTCAGAAGATGGAAGCATTACAACATTAGGTCGAGGCGGCTCTGACACGACGGCAGTAGCTCTTGCCGCGGCACTAAAAGCTGCAAAATGTGATATTTATACAGATGTAACAGGAGTGTTTACGACAGATCCGCGCTATGTAGAAGATGCTCGTAAGCTTCACTCTATTTCATATGACGAAATGTTAGAATTAGCCAATTTGGGAGCAGGGGTGCTGCATCCGCGTGCTGTTGAGTTTGCAAAAAATTATCAGGTACCGCTAGAAGTACGCTCAAGCTTAGAAAACGAGAATGGAACGATTGTTGAGGAGGAAGTTTCAATGGAACAAAACTTAGTCGTAAGAGGAATTGCGTTTGAAGATAATATTTCACGGGTGACAATTGAAGGGTTAAACAACGAGTTACAAACTCTTTCTACTATTTTTACAGCATTAGCAAAAGAACAGTTAAATGTGGATATTATTATTCAAAACGTAACGGCTAATAATCGTCTATCCATCTCATTTTCTATTAAAACCGTAGACGTAGAAGCTGCTCTTGCTGTCTTAAAAGAGTATAAATCTACTTTAGGATATACGCGTATTGAACATGAAAGCAGCCTGGCTAAAGTATCAATTGTCGGATCCGGTATGATTTCTAATCCAGGTGTTGCAGCCGAAATGTTTGAAGTACTGGCAGGAGAGAAAATTGAAGTGAAGATGGTCAGCACGTCTGAAATTAAAGTATCTACAGTTGTACCGCATGCTGATATGGTAAAAGCTGTTGAGACGCTTCACGTAGCATTTGAACTAGAAGAGCAGCAAGCAGTGCAAGTATAAAGAATAGAAAAAAGACGTGGTATCTCCACGTCTTTTATATATAAGTATTTCTTACTTTTTATAACGCTCCGCACGTGTTTCGGTAGGTAAGATATCTTTTCGATCCCACTGCACGGAAATCAGCACTTTTCCGTTCTTTTCTTTAGGCGTTAAATAGGCTTCTGTTAGGCAGTTGTTTTGCCGCTGAATCTGTTCGGCTACAAATCCTGACTCAAGATGAAACGAACAAGTTTCCTGCTGAAATCTTTTGCTGACTACATCACCTGATAATTCAAGCTCTAATGAGTATTTATCTTTTTTTGCAAGCGTCAGTGTTCCCCAGGAGGCTGCTTTAAAAAAAGCGATGATTTCATCCATTGTATTTAATGGATATTTACGCGCAAGGTGTTTTCCTGCCCAGTATGAGATCGTATTCGTTTCGTCTCCAAGAAGCTCTGGAATTAAAACGTCGCGCAAAAGGCTGTATCCGAAATATGGAACGTGATCAAGAGCTCTCCCTGTTTCAGCTGCGACATTAGGTTCTGATGTTTCCATCGTCTCTTCAAGTTCTTGCTGTGATTCTGTTTGTAAATTGCTCATGCTTTCCCCTCTTTCTTTACTACTATTATATACAAATCTAAAAAACCTCTCACGCATTTTTTTGATAAATTGTAAGAGGATCTTTATTATGGTAAAAAGAGTTATATGTAAAGATGAAAAAACCATAAAACTCCTTTTAAAAGGGTACTTTTACCTGTGTAAATGTTTTGTGAACTTGTTTACAATAAAAGCATAAAGTAAACGCTTACTTAATTGTGGCAAGCAATAATATAATAGAAAGAAAAAATCTTTAACATCAATGTAGTAAGCGTTAACAAATTTAAAATTTTATAAATTTATATTTTATAGAAGATTTAAATATCTTGCCTTGACGCTCTTAATCGATGGGAGTAAAATTAACCTGTCACATACTTTATTAGGAAATGCAAAGGTTTTCATTTCCTGTATTCACGATTAATCTATTTGTCTAGTGGGAGTAAGAAAGTTCTTCACAAACTATGTTCATTTAACTAAGGGGGGTCTACGCAGATGGCGGCAAACAGAGAGTTTCAATATCGGAGAATCCATTCATTACTTGGAGTAATACCAATCGGGATTTTCTTAACACAGCATTTAGTTGTGAATCATTTCGCGACAAAGGGAGAAGAATCATTTAATCAAGCAGCTCACTTCATGGAGAGCTTACCTTTCCGCTATGCTCTAGAAATTTTCATTATTTTCTTACCAATCGTTTTTCACGCAATATACGGTCTTTACATCGCATTCACTGCTAAAACAAACGTTAACAACTATGGATTTTTCCGTAACTGGATGTTTATCCTTCAGCGTGTTTCAGGTGTAATCACACTTATCTTCATCACATGGCACGTATGGGAAACCAGAATACAAGCTGCGCTTGGAAAAGAAGTAGATTTTCAAATGATGGAACAAATTTTAAGCAACCCGGCAATGCTTGCATTCTACATAGTTGGTGTTGTATCTACAATCTTCCACTTTGCAAACGGTCTATGGTCATTTGGCGTTAGCTGGGGGTTAACTGTAACACCACGTTCTCAAAGAATTTCAACTTATGTGACATTAGCAATCTTCTTAGCACTTACATTCGTAGGTGTTCGTACATTATTCGCATTTGCATAAAATTAAGGTTTCGAAGGAGTGGGGTTCCGATGAGTAACGGAAAAATCATCGTAGTCGGTGGCGGTTTAGCTGGCTTGATGGCAACAATAAAAATTGCTGAGTCTGGCAAGCAAGTAGATTTATTTTCACTAGTTCCGGTAAAAAGATCTCACTCAGTTTGCGCGCAAGGTGGAATTAACGGAGCCGTAAATACAAAAGGTGAAGGGGATTCACCATGGGAACACTTTGATGACACAGTGTATGGCGGCGACTTTTTAGCCAACCAGCCACCTGTAAAAGCAATGTGTGAAGCAGCTCCTGGTATTATTCACTTACTTGACCGCATGGGTGTTATGTTTAACCGTACTCCTGAGGGTTTGTTAGACTTCAGACGATTTGGCGGTACGCAGCATCACCGTACGGCTTTTGCTGGAGCAACAACGGGTCAACAATTACTATACGCATTAGATGAACAGGTTCGCCGTTATGAAGTTGCCGGACTTGTGACAAAGTACGAAGGATGGGAATTCCTAGGCGCTGTACTGGATGATGATCGTACCTGTCGCGGAATTTCAGCACAGAATTTAAAATCAATGGAAATCAAAACGTTCCCTGCTGATGCAGTTATTATGGCTACAGGTGGACCTGGGATTGTCTTTGGAAAATCAACAAACTCGGTTATTAATACAGGTTCAGCAGCCTCTATTGTATATCAGCAAGGTGCATACTATTCAAACGGAGAGTTTATTCAAATTCATCCAACTGCTATTCCGGGAGATGACAAGCTTCGTCTTATGAGTGAATCTGCTCGGGGAGAAGGCGGACGCGTTTGGACATATAAAGACGGTAAACCTTGGTATTTCTTAGAGGAAAAATATCCGGCATACGGTAACTTGGTACCTCGTGATATTGCAACTCGTGAAATTTTCGACGTCTGCGTAGCGCAGAAGTTAGGAATTAACGGAGAGAACATGGTTTATCTTGACCTTTCACATAAAGATCCAAAAGAGCTAGACATTAAACTTGGAGGTATCATTGAAATCTATGAAAAATTCATGGGTGATGATCCACGCAAGGTACCAATGAAAATTTTCCCAGCCGTACACTATTCAATGGGCGGTTTATGGGTGGATTACGATCAAATGACAAATATTCCTGGCTTATTCGCAGCTGGTGAGTGTGATTATTCACAGCACGGAGCGAACCGTTTAGGGGCAAACTCATTATTATCAGCTATTTATGGTGGTATGGTTGCGGGTCCTAAAGCTGTTGAATATATCAATGGTTTAGAAAAGAGCGCAGATGCTATTTCTTCAAGCGTATATGATCGTCATGTGAAAGAAGAAGAAGAGAAATGGAACAATATCATGAATCTTCAAGGTACAGAAAATGCATACGTTCTTCATAAAGAGCTAGGGGAATGGATGACTGACAACGTGACAGTCGTACGATACAATGACAAACTGTTAAAAACAGATGAAAAGATTCAAGAGTTAATTGAACGTTATGATCGTATTAACATTAATGACACGGCCAAATGGAGTAATCAAGCGGCAACATTTACTCGTCAGCTGCAAAACATGCTTCAGCTTTCACGTGTTGTAACGCTAGGAGCTTACAACCGTAACGAGAGTCGCGGTGCTCATTATAAGCCGGATTTCCCAGATCGTAACGATGAAGAATTCTTAAAAACAACAATGGCATCTTTCGTTGATAAGAAAACGGCTCCTTCTTTCCATTATGAAGAGGTAGACGTATCGTTAATCAAACCGCGTAAGCGCGACTACACAAAGAAAAAAGATGAAAAACCCAAAAAACAACAAGAGGGGGTTCGTTAATCAATGAGTGAACAACAAACAGTCCAAAAGACAGTGCGCTTCATTATTACACGTCAAGATTCAGCTGAATCTGCTCCTTACAATCAGGAGTTTGAAATTCCGTATCGTCCGAATATGAACGTTATTTCAGCACTGATGGAAATTAGACGTAACCCTGTTGATGCTTCAGGTAAAGAGGTTGCTCCGATAAACTGGGAAATGAACTGTTTAGAGGAAGTATGCGGAGCCTGTTCAATGGTTATCAACGGTAAACCTCGTCAGTCATGTACAGCTCTTGTTGATAAACTAGAACAGCCGATTCGCTTGCAGCCAATGAAAACATTCCCTGTTGTTCGTGATTTGCAGGTAGACCGCAGCCGTATGTTTGATTCACTAAAAAAAGTAAAAGCATGGGTTCCAATCGATGGCACATACGATTTAGGACCAGGACCGCGTATGCCAGAAAAGAAACGTCAGTGGGCATATGAGTTATCCAAGTGTATGACATGCGGCGTTTGCTTAGAAGCTTGTCCAAACGTAAACGACAAGTCAAACTTCATCGGTCCAGCACCGCTTTCTCAAGTTCGCTTGTTTAATGCCCATCCAACGGGTGCGTTAAATAAAGGAGAACGTTTAGAGACTATTATGGGTGACGGAGGGCTAGCGAACTGTGGGAACTCTCAAAACTGCGTTCAATCATGTCCGAAAGGAATTCCATTGACTACTTCAATCGCAGCCTTGAACCGCGACACAACAATTCAAGCATTCAGAAGTTTCTTTGGTAGCGATCAAGTATAATCACTCAAAACCTCTCCACGCGGAGAGGTTTTATTTTGTCTATGACGAACGGAGGAATTACAGATGAATAATATTTCGTATATTGAGGACATGGATCACTGGAAAGAGTCATTTTCGTTTAAGCAGAAAATCAAGGTAAGATTTTCGGAAACAGATATGTTTGGGCATTTAAATAATACGGTTCCTTTTGTTTATTTTGAACAGATACGTACTGAATTCTTTCACCATATTGGCTTTATGCAAAAGTGGACGAGTGAGCATGAGGGAACGATACCGGTGGTGGCTGATTTGCAGTGCGATTATGTGAAACAAGTGTATTTTGGCGACATGCTATCTGTTTTTGTAAAAGCTCATAGAATCGGACGTTCTTCGGTTGATTTACACTATATGGTTCAAAATGAGCAAAGAGAGGTTGTACTCACGGGGAGAGGAACAATGGTGCAAATTTCTAAAGAAACAGGAAAAAGTGTGCCTTGGAATGAAGAGATGAAAAGGTGTTTATCGAATATATGAAAATGGCTTGAAGGCTCTTTCTTCAGGCTTTTTTTCTTTTTTAAAGGTGAAAAAGAGTTTTTTGCATATTTTTTTTTAAAACTAGTAACCGCGTAGGCATACCGCACATAAGATATGTTGACTAAATTTACACCCATCCGATAGTTCAACTCAGGATCAGGCAAGGAGGGTTACATTGAAAGAAAAAGAGTTTCAACCTAAACCGCTACTTACAAAGCGTGAACGAGAAGTATTCGAGCTTTTAGTACAGGACAAAACAACAAAAGAAATCGCGAGTGAACTATTCATTAGCGAAAAAACAGTTCGAAATCATATTTCTAATGCGATGCAAAAGCTTGGAGTCAAGGGGCGTTCTCAAGCAGTCGTAGAACTCCTTCGTATGGGAGAACTTGAACTATAACATGAGCTGGCTTTCTTCTTAGAAAGCCAGCTTTTTGTATATTTTTTTAAGTGTCGCATATGCATCTAGAAAGAATGACGTTAAGAAAATATTATAAAAAAGATAAATCTTTATAAAAAAAACTTATTGCTTGAAATTGAATTTCAGAGTACGTATACTTTTAAGTAAGGAGATACTAGTTCAGAAGAAAGAGAGGTGAGATGATGAAAAATGTATGGATGAGCGTATTGTTATGTATGATATTCTGTTTGCCTTTTGCGAGTTTGCCAGATAAATTTATTGATAACGACTTTGAAAAAGTAAAGGTCACAAAAAGTTCGGTTCAGCATTACACGGATATCGTGCACATGTCTCCAGGAGCTAAGCACAGCGTCAAACAAATAGGATCTCTTATACAAAGTGTGATATTAACTTTTGCTTTAGTATGGGTGGGTGCCAAAATCATCATTCCGACGCATCAAATTGCGTATTTTATCCTCAAGAAAACACTTTTTTATCCAAAAATCTTTCAATCAAGTTACCTCAATTAAATAAAAAAGGTTGAAATTTCAACAGCCTTTTCTTCAAACCTAAAATTACCAACTATTCTTAGGTTTATTTGTCATGCGGATTTTCTATACAAATAATGCGATAAAATTTAAAAATTCTTCTTAAAAACTTTATAGGAGTGATCATTCAATGATGATTAAAGAAACGGAATTACCAGGAATCGGCCGTAAATTTGAAATTGAGACAAGCGGAGGAAGCCGCGTAGTCGTTATCATTCATGATGATGGACGACGTGAAATCTACCACTTCGATCAAAAAGATTTAGAAGAAAGCATTTTTGACATTACGTTAACAGATACGGAATCAAGACAGCTAGCTGCTATTTTAGGTGGCATGATTTATAAGCCCAAAGCAATGGAAACCATTGAAGTGGCATTCAATGACTTAGTTATTGAATGGTACAAAGTTGAAAAGCAGGCGAAAGCTCACAGCAAAACAATTGGTGAAATTGACGTTCGCAGTAACTATGATGTCACCATCATCGCCGTCATTAAAAACACGCAAAAAAAATTATCAACTCCAGGACCAGATACGTTAATTGAAGAAGGAGATACGCTTGTCATCTCTGGAGAAAGAGGAAATTTAAAAACGCTCATTAAAGAATTGCTTTCACAAGGAGGTAGTTCATAATTGGATCATTTAGTATTTGAAGTTGGGACAGCTTTGTTACTAGTCGCTTTAGCGGCTATACTAGCACATAAATTTAAATTTACAATTATTCCATTCCTCATTCTGCTGGGCATGGCGGTTGGTCCCCATGCTCCTGAGTTTGGCTCGTTCAGTTTAAAGTTTATTGAAAGCCAAGAGATTATTGAATTTATGGGGAGAATTGGAGTTCTCTTTTTACTATTTTATTTAGGATTAGAATTTTCAGTTGGAAAGTTAATTAAATCAGGTAGGTCCATCGCGGTGGGAGGGTCTATTTATATTTTAATTAACTTCACTTTAGGATTATTGTATGGATACCTGACAGGAAACCCTCTTCTTGAAGTGCTGATTATCGCTGGAATTATTACGATTTCATCCAGTGCGATTGTCGCAAAAGTATTGGTTGATTTAAAACGAACAGCGAATCCAGAAACGGAACTGATATTAGGGATCATTATGTTTGAAGATATTTTCTTAGCCGTTTATCTTTCTGTCGTTTCAGGGTTGGTGCTTGGGGACCACGGATCGCTTGCTGGGTCTTTAACGTCTATTTTAATTGCGTTTGGCTATATGATGCTGTTCTTTATCATTGCTCGAAAAGCCACGCCGCTACTAAATAAACTTTTAAATATTTCATCAAACGAAATCTTTATAATCGTAGTTTTTGCGGTATTGTTTTTCGTGGCAGGCTTCTCAGAAACAATCCACGTGGCAGAAGCAATTGGCGCATTATTGCTTGGACTTGTATTTTCTGAAACAGAACATCGCGATCGTATTGAACATCTTGTCGTACCGTTTCGTGATTTCTTTGGAGCCATCTTTTTCTTCAGTTTCGGATTAAGTATTGATCCTCTCACGTTATGGGATGCAGGCTGGCTTGCGCTTGGAGCAGTTGCGCTTACGATAATTGGTAACTTTACAGCCGGTATAATTTCAGGAAGAAAAAGCGGGCTGTCACACAAGGCTTCTACCAACATTGGATTAACGATTATGTCACGAGGCGAGTTTTCTATCATTATGGCTAACATTGGAATTGAAGGAGGATTATCTGCAATTCTTCAGCCATTCGCTGCGCTTTACGTATTGATTTTAGCTATTATTGGTCCTTTGTTAACAAAGGAGTCTAAGCACATATACGGATTTTTAAACCGAGTATTTAAATGGAAAAAACCAAATCCTCAAGAATCAAAAGGATAAAATATATAAAACGCAGTTGACAAATCGGATTAATATGATAAAATTCAAAATAATCCAATAACAAATCAGTTAAATATAGCAACGGGCTGATCGGTCAACCGAAAGCTCCTACCTTTTTCAGGTAGGAGCTTTTGTGTTTTTAAGTGAAATAGTTTCTGATTTAAAAATTAACGAAGGAGGAATTGCTGTGAGTGTCATGATTCAATCGGTTAACCGCTCATTCCAAAAAGGAGAACAAGTAACTCAAGCATTGCGAAATGTAAATCTTACTATTAATAAAGGTGAATTTATAACCGTTATTGGTCCGAGCGGATGCGGGAAAAGTACACTGCTTAAAATGATCGCAGGACTTGATATGGATTATGAAGGGCGCATTGAAATCAACGGGAAGCACATAGCCGGCCCTAGCATTAAACAAGGAATGATTTTTCAAGAACACCGCTTGTTCCCGTGGCTTAATGTTGAACAAAATATAGCAGCTGACTTATCGCTGAAAGATTCGAACGTTCGGCGCCGCGTAGATGAGCTAATTGATATTGTCAGGCTGAAAGGATTTGAAAAAGCTTATCCTCGAGAACTATCTGGAGGGATGTCTCAACGAGTTGCTATTGCGCGTGCTCTTTTAAGAAATCCAGAGGTTTTATTATTAGATGAACCGTTTGGTGCGTTAGATGCTTTCACCCGCACTCATTTGCAAGATGTGCTGCTAGATATATGGAAAAAAGAAAAAACAACCATGATTTTTGTTACGCATGATTTAGATGAATCCATTTACTTGGGGACTAAAATTGTGATTATGAGTGCCAGACCAGGAGAAATTAGCCGGGTCGTGCCAGTAGAAATTAGTCATCCGCGAAAAAAGACAGAATTACCATTTCAGCAACTAAGGCAGCAAGTACTGAAAGAATTTGAAGAAGCAGGAGAACATTAAAGATTCAATAAGACAGAGAAGGAGATAGAACAGATGAAAAAGCTACTTTTAACTGCAGCTATTGTACTTGTTCTCGCATTGGCTGGGTGCGGGACGAAAGAAAAAGCGAGCGGAGAAGATTCGAAAAACGTTACGATCAATATTGGTATCCAACAAAGCCTAGGACCTTTAATGCTGGCACAAAACCAAAAATGGTTTGAAAAAGAATTTAAAAAAATAGGTGTAAATGTCAAATGGACCGAGTTTCAAAGCGGTCCTCCGCAATTTGAAGGTTTAGCATCTGGACACTTGGATTTCGGTCAAGTTGGAAATTCACCGGTTATTTCTGGTCAAGGCGCAGATATTCCGTTTTTAGAAATTGCTAATTCCAGCGACGGATTAAAAGGAAATGCCATTTTAGTAGGGAAAAACAGCAAGATTAAAAGCGTAAAAGATTTAAAAGGTAAAAAGATTGCGGTTGCGAAAGGAAGCAGTGGTTTTAATTTATTGTACAGAGCTCTTGACCAAAATGGCTTGAAGCCAAGTGATGTAAAGATTATTCAGCTTCAGCCAGACGAAGCTCAGCCAGCATTTGAAAATGGGTCAGTTGATGCATGGTCAATTTGGGAACCATTTGTCTCACTGCAAAACTTAAAAAATGAAGCGCGTATTTTAGCAGACGGCGATTCGTTAAAGGTTGCTTCACCAAGTTTTACTATTGTAAGAGAAGGCTTCGCAAAAGATCATCCAGAGTTAGTCGTTAAGTTTTTACAAGTTTATCAAAAAGCGCTCCAGTGGCAAAACGAACATTTTGAAGAATCTGTGGATATTTTAGCAAAGCAAAAAAATCTAGATAAAGACGTAGTAAGACAAGTATTAAAAAATAATCCTGTCTATAATCGCCCAACTTCTAAAGAAATTATTGCAGAACAACAGCGAACAGCTGATTTTCAACAATCTTTAGGCATTATTAAAAAGAAAATTGATACTGGGGATGTCGTTGATAATTCATTTATTGAAAAAGCATTAAAAGAAAAATGAGGTGATGAAAATGAGTAAAACATCTGTGGTGTCAGGGCATGTTCAGTCTTCAGTAGCTCACTTGCAAAAAGTGAAAAAAAGAAAAGAAGAAACGAAAAATAAGCATGGAATTTTCCTTCGTTCTCTTGTCGTGCCAATTCTACTTATCGTCGTGTGGCAAATCATTGGTTCTGCGGGCTATGTATCCAAAACTGTTCTTCCTACCCCTGTTGATATTGTACTTTCTTTTAAACAGCTAATCGTATCGGGGGAACTCGGCGCTAACCTTCAAATCAGTATTTTGCGTGCTGCTATAGGTTTTGCCATTGGAGCTGGTCTAGGGTTACTATTCGGTGTTATTGTCGGTTTCTCAAAGAAAACGGAGCACTATATGGATCCTTCTATTCAAATGCTTAGAACCGTTCCGCACCTTGCATTGGCGCCTTTATTTATCTTATGGTTTGGCTTTGGGGAAATTTCAAAAGTATTGTTAATTGCAAATGGTGCATTTTTTCCAATCTATGTTAATACGTATCTAGGCATTCGCGGCGTTGACTCGAAATTGTTTGATGTTGCTCGTGTTCTTCAATTTAGTAAATGGAAACAAATAACAAAACTCATTTTACCAGCCGCTCTTCCTAATATTTTACTGGGTGTCCGATTGTCTTTAGGTATTGCATGGCTCGGACTGGTAGTAGCAGAATTAATGGGAGCAAGTGAAGGTGTAGGATATATGATTATGGATGCTAGACAGTTTTCTCAAACGGACGTAGTTTTTGTTGGAATTATCATTTTTGCTGTTGTAGGGAAATTAACGGATTCATTTGTCCGAATATTAGAAAATCGTCTTCTCAAATGGAGAGACAGCTACGCAGGTGACAAATAAAATAAGGATTTATATACGTATTAATCCTTGTAAATATATCGGTTTTATAAGTTAAAAGGAGAGATGATGATGAGCCAGGTTACAATTATTACAGGAAGTCCTTCAAAACAATCAAGGTCAACTGCTTTAAGCGATTATATTGCAGCAAACCTACAAGATGAAAAATATGAAGTGAAAACCGTGCATGTCCGCGATCTACCCGCTGAAGACTTAGTATATGCTAACTTTTCTAGCCCTGCGATTCAAGAAGCTCAAAAGAAAGTGGCAGATGCTGATGCCGTTATTATTGTCAGCCCAATCTATAAAGCTAGCTACACGGGAATCTTAAAAACATTTTTAGATTTAATACCTGAAAAAGGTTTACACAATAAAACGGTGCTTCCAATAGCTACAGGGGGAACCATTGCTCATCTGTTAGCTCTCGATTATGTATTTAAGCCAACTTTATCCGTTTTAGGAGCTACTGCTCTTATTCATGGAGTTTATATTGTTGATTCAGAGGTGGCCTATACGAAAGAAAATGAAATTGAGTTTATTGCGGAAGAAGCGGAAGCGAGAATTAAACGTTCATTAAAAGAGCTAGGATATCATTTAGAACAAACGAAAAGGAGTGTTGAATCATGAAAATGTTATGGTTTATTCCTTCCCATGGAGATGGAAGATATTTAGGGACAAATCGAGGAGGTCGTTCAGCAGACTATTCATATTTCCGGCAAGTTGCTCAAGCAGCTGACCGATTAGGGTTTGAAGGAGTGCTGATTCCAACGGGGAAATCATGCGAAGACCCGTGGCTATTGGCTGCTTCACTTATACCTGAGACAGAGCGTCTAAAATTTTTAGTAGCTGTACGCCCCGGTATTATGGCTCCTTCCGTGGCAGCGCGCATGACTTCAACTCTTGATCGAATTTCAAACGGTCGTTTACTAGTCAACGTAGTAGCAGGAGGAGATCCAGCTGAATTAGCCGGAGACGGCCTTTTCTTATCACATGATGAGCGTTATGCAGCTACGGATGAATTTTTAGATGTGTGGAAAGGATTATTGGCTGGCGATACGGTTAATTATGAAGGAAAACATATTCATGTAGAGAATAGTGAGCTGTTGTATCCACCCGTTCAAAAACCTTCTCCACCTATTTATTTTGGCGGGTCTTCACCCGCAGGACAAAAAGTGGCAGCAAAACATTCAGACGTGTATTTAACGTGGGGCGAACCTCCTGAACAAGTAAGAGAAAAAATAACGGCTGTGAGAAAGCAAGCAGAAGCAGAAGGCAGAACCGTTAAGTTTGGGATTCGTTTGCATATTATTGTACGAGAAACAGAAGAAGAGGCATGGCAAGCAGCCGATCGATTAATTCAGCATTTGGACGACGACACTATTCAAGCAGCACAACGTACTTTTGCCAGGTATGACTCAGTCGGGCAGCAGCGAATGGCGAGCCTTCATAGGGGAACCCGAGAGGAACTTACGATTAGCCCTAATTTATGGGCAGGTGTAGGGCTCGTTCGGGGAGGTGCAGGAACTGCTCTAGTAGGCAGTGCTGAAAATATAGCGAAACGAATAAAAGAATATGAAGCTTTAGGAATTGAATCTTTTATTTTATCAGGCTATCCCCATTTAGAAGAAGCTTATTACGTAGGGGAGTTATTGTTCCCGCTTTTAAATATTGATGACGGTGAAGGAAAGAGTGAAAGCATAGGGGAGATTATTGCAAACGATAGGTTTCCAAAAGCTTCAACGTCGTAAAAGAAGAACCGGTGATTTTTTCACCGGTTCTTCTTCTGCATTCATCTCAGCCGAGAAACGAGTTTGTTAAATTGTTGGTTTTGGTTTTTCAGGTGCAGCTTGTTTATCTTTTCGACTTTCTTGAATATATACTTTAAAGAGAAAAATATTTAAACAGCCCAGTGTGAGAAATAACGGTGCAAAATAATATTCTTGAGACATAAGTAGTACGAAAACGCTTCCAAAACAGAACAGAGAACTAAACATAAAGTAAAACTGTAAGAATCTTCTCATTTTAGTCGCCTCCTATTCTTTTTCTTCTTACAATCATTATATCAAATACTTTCCAAAAAAGACACAAAATATTCACAAAACGTTCATTTTTTTTCTTATTTACCTATTGATTTTTTTTGTAAATATGTAAAACTAGCGGGTTGTAATACCAATTAATTCCTGTTTGTAACTTTCTAATGGAAAGTTTATGTAAAATTATATATGATAAGAATGGTATTGAAAAAAGGGGGAAAATCATCATGAGACGAATTGGGTGGCTATTTTTTACTATGGCAATTCTCTTATTAATAACTGCCGGTTGCTCAAATGATCAACAGGAAGCACAGGACCGATTTGCTAAATATGTAGCCATGTGGAATAAAGAAGATTTTAAAGGCATGTACGGATACTTGTCTAAAGATGCTAAAAAGACGATTTCAGAAAAAGAATTTGTAAATCGATATAAAAATATCTATGATGCAATTGAAGCGGACAAGCTTAAAGTGAAGGCAAATAAAGTAGAAGACTTAGAAATAAAAGAGCATAAAGCTGTGTTACCTTTTGAAGTGAACATGAATTCTGTAGCGGGTGAAATCTCATTTAAAGAAAATGCTGCTGTGGTTCAAGAAAAACAAGGGGATGCAGAAAATTGGTATATTAATTGGAAGCCTAATATGATTTTTAAAGGACTTAAGCAAGGAGAGCAAGTAAGAGTAGCTACTCAGTCCGCTGTGCGTGGAGAAATTATGGATCGTTCAGGGAAATATTTAGCTCAAAACGGAGAAGCGATTCAAGTTGGAGTTGTTCCCCAGCAGTTTTCTAAAGG
The DNA here is from genome assembly GCF_023715685.1 of Priestia aryabhattai. Classification (NCBI taxonomy): domain Bacteria; kingdom Bacillati; phylum Bacillota; class Bacilli; order Caryophanales; family Bacillaceae; genus Priestia; species Priestia aryabhattai. The sequence continues at coordinate 1,081,808 of NZ_JAMBOQ010000001.1, read as the reverse complement.
CGGACAGCAAGCTATACAACAATTAAGTAAGACCCTTGCTCTTTCAGAAAAAAGTATTAATCAAGCACTGAGTGCTTCTTGGGTGAAAGAGAATCAATTCGTTCCTATTAAAACAGTTAGTCAAAAAGATGCCTCTAATTTAGAGAATTCTTTGAAAAATGTAGAAGGCGTTCAGCAGAAAAAGGTAAATGCGCGTGTATATCCTTGTGAAGAAGCTTGTGCTCATTTAGTTGGATACGTTGCACCTGTCACAGCGGAATATTTAAAAGAGCATAAAGATGAAGGTTATAATGCTCAGTCTAAAGCTGGAATGGTTGGCTTAGAATCTTTATATGAAGATAAGCTTCGTGCTCGAGACGGTGTCACAATTTACACTGTAGATAAAGATGGTAATAAAAAGAGTGAAATTGCGAAATTAAATCCAAAAGACGGGGAAAGCGTCCAAGTTACGGTAGATATGAACGTTCAAAAATCCCTTTATGAACAGTTAAAAGATGAAAAAGGAGTAGCTACTGCTCTTCAACCTAAAACGGGAGAAATATTAGGTCTTGTAAGCACGCCGGCTTTTGACCCAAATTCCTTTTCTTTTGGAATCGATGCTAATACGTATCAAGCCCTTTCGACGAATCCCAATAAGCCTTTAATGAATCGCTTTACTAAAACGTATTCTCCGGGATCTACATTTAAGTTAGTCACGGGAGCTTTAGCTGTTGATGAAGGCGTGCTAAATCCAAACGAAAGTATATCAATCAGCGGAAAGAAATGGCAGAAGGATAAAAGCTGGGGGAATTTCTACGTAACACGAGTGGGCAGCAAGCCGAATGTTAATTTACGTGATGCTTATGTCACATCTGATAATATTTATTTTGCGCAGACTGCATTGAAGCTAGGTTTAGACAAATTTAACAGTGGATTAAAACAATTTGGATTCAATCAAAAAATGCCTGTTAATTATCCTTTTGAAACGTCTAAAATTGCAGGTGATCAAGATATTAAAGATGAAGGAGTATTAGCAAACTCTGGCTATGGCCAGGGGAAACTGCAAGTAAACCCTCTCCACTTAGCATTGATGTATACATCGATTGTAAACGATGGAAACATAGTAAAGCCTACTCTTATGAACGGTGACGAGAGTGGGATATGGAAAAAACAAGTGATATCTAAAGCAACGGCGCAATTAATTCAAAATGATTTAGTTGATGTCATTGAAGATAAAAACGGTACGGGTCATGCCGCAAAGATAGATGGGTTAACCTTGGCTGGAAAAACTGGAACGGCAGAGTTAAAGAAAAGTCAAGGTGAAAAAGGTCAAGAAAACGGCTGGTTTGTAGCTGTGGACACAAAACAGAAAAACCTACTCGTTTCAATGATGGTTGAAGGAGTAGAAGATAAAGGCGGAAGTCATTACGTCGTACCAAAAGTAAAAAATGTATTTCAGCAATATAATAGGTAAATAATAAAAGCCAGTTCTAAAGGAACTGGCTTTTATTATTTACACAAGGAGAGTAATGTTAAGTTTTTGTAAATCCCAGTTTTATACAAACTCTAAAAACCCTTATTTTAAAAGGAATCAACGTATTATTGTTAATGTATTGTAAAGAGGCCTAAAAAAATGTGTTTGAAAAGTTATTGACAATTAACAATAATAGGAGTAATTTTTGACTTGGCGTAAAAAAATGAATCGCATAACCTATAAGCAAAAGAACCACTTTTTGGGACTTTTGCTCTGGTGAACGTTTGTTTTTTTAGAATTTTTTGATACACAAGAGAGGTGGTTTCTCTCGTTATAGTAATGAACAGCTAAGTTTTATCCATTACTTTAAATGAAAAAAGAAACTAGAACACATATAAGAAGATAGAGAGAAAAACGAGTGGTAAAGTTTCGATAAATTGGATGGAGGATTGCAACGTGATCAAAAGAAAAAAAGACAAGTTTTCTGAAATGTTAATGGACATTGCCCAAAATATTAAGGACTCAGCGGAGTTTTTAGGCAGCTTTGAACTTCAAAATGTATCTGACCTAAAGGAATTTGCCAACGTTTTAAAAGCGTATGAATCAAAAGGTGATAAATACGTGCATACAGTGATTACTGAGTTGAACAAAGCATTTATTACTCCAATTGAGCGTGAAGATATTCTACAGCTAGCGATGAGCATGGATGATGTACTTGATGGCATCGACAGCTTTGCTGCTTTAATGGAAATTCATTCAATTACGAAATTTGATGAATATGTAGCTGAATTTGTTAAAAATATTCAAGGCTGTGCTGAAGAGATTTTAATTACTATTAATTTGTTGTCTGAGAAAAAGCTTCTTCAAATTAGTGAGCATGCAATTAAAATTAAAGAGTATGAGTCACATTGTGATACATTATATCGTCGTGCACTAAAACAATTATTTGCAACATGTAAAGATCCAATTAAAGTTATTCAATATAAAGAAATTTATGAAACGCTAGAAGAAATTGCGGATTATTGTCAAACGGTTGCGAACAACTTAGAATCAGTTATTATGAAGAATGCGTAACGGGGCTATATTATAATGGATTCGATGCTAATATTAACCATTCTAATTGTAGTGGGTGCACTTGGATTTGACTTTATCAACGGATTTCACGATACAGCTAATGCAATTGCGACTTCTGTTTCAACCAAAGCTTTAAAACCGCGACATGCAATTCTTTTAGCCGCAACCATGAACTTTGTCGGTGCTATGACGTTTACGGGCGTAGCCAAAACGATTACAAAGGATATCGTTGATCCTTATACGCTTCAAAATGGTTCTGTCGTTATTTTAGCTGCATTAATTTCTGCTATTGCGTGGAACCTAATCACATGGTATTTCGGTATTCCGAGTAGTTCTTCTCATGCAATTATTGGATCGATTGCAGGAGCAGCTATTGCAGCCGCTGGATTTGGTGCTTTAAATTATAAAGGTTTTATCAAAATCATTGAAGCCCTTCTAATTTCACCAGTTCTAGCCTTTGTAGTAGGTTATATTGTCTATACGATTATCAAACTAACGTTTAAAAATCATAACTTAACGAAAACGAATAAGCGTTTTCGACGCGTTCAAATCCTGACTGCAGCCCTACAATCGTACACACACGGTACGAATGATGCGCAAAAAGCAATGGGTATCATTACGCTAGCGCTTATTGCTAACAACATGCAAAGCGGTACTGACATTCAGTGGTGGGTACAGCTGGCTTGTGCGGTTGCAATGGGGCTTGGAACGTCAATTGGTGGATGGAAAATCATTAAAACCGTCGGCGGTAAAATTATGAAAATTCGTCCTGTTAATGGAGTAGCTGCGGACTTAACGGGTGCTGCAATTATCTTTGGAGCAACGTTTATTCATCTACCTGTCAGTACTACTCATGTTATTTCATCTTCTATCTTAGGTGTAGGTTCTGCTCACCGAGTGAAAGGTGTAAAATGGGGAACTGCACAGCGCATGGTGATTACATGGGTTATCACATTGCCAATTTCAGCTTCATTAGCTGCACTTATCTATATGATTTTAAATTTGGTCTTTTAATAAATGGGGAGCTTCTTTTAAAGAAGCTCCTTTTTTTTATTTACATCCCCTCATTTGCACAGTACACTTAAAGCATGAAAATAACACAATCGTTTTTAAAAGGGAGATGAGGAAATGTTTGGAAAGGTAGCTGCTGATGTGTTGGGGCTAAGTGATATTGGTTCTGTTATTAAGCCAGTTGATTATGACAAGGTAGATGCAGACGATTACGTTATGCATGAAGAACAAGAAAAGATTTATTTTCTAATCAAATCAAAGTCAGATGAATATTGCTTTACTAATAAAGCGCTCATTCACCTTGATGGAACAAGTGCTACAAGCAAAAAGCGAATGCTTCGCCGCTATAACTACAGCACAAATCACCTTTCAAACGTGATGCTAGAAACGGCTGGAACTGTCGATTTAGATGTGGAAATTAAATTTAAAATTGGCTCGGAGACTTTTTCTATCGATGTACACAAAAAGCATATAGAAGAGGTAAAAGATTTATATAAAGCACTGTTTAAAATGTCTGAAATAACGCGTGAAAATGAAGTTGCGCTCGATTTTGCTAAACAAAGCATTCAGCTAGCTTCTTCTACGCTAAGCAGTACAAGAAATACAAGTGGAAGTGTTGCTGGTGAATTTAAAGAAATTAACGAAGCTGCGTTTTCTTGGTTATTAGATAAAAAAACAGCCTACACAACAAAAGATTTCAGCTCAGTTTTCGAGCTGTATATCAATAATTAATAGCAACAGCTGCTTCTTTTATGGAGCAGCTGTTTTTTGATGCTGAATGAGAGTATGTAGACTTATGATGAACGTTGTATAATCCTCATGTTAACCTTGAAAAATCACCGAAAAAAGAGCACAATATAAAATAGAAAAGAGAAACAATAGAGACGGGTTTAACTAAAAGAAATAATAGAAAATAAGACTTATAGGTGGAAAGGATTACGGTATGACAGCAAAAAATAATGAGGATACAGTGGCAGAATTAGAAAAGTCACTTCGACATATTGCAGCGATTGTGAAGCAAAAAGGAAGAGAAATTTTAGAAGACTATACGATTACGCCACCTCAGTTTATTGCTTTGCAGTGGTTGTTTGAACGTGGAGATATGACGATTGGCGATTTATCAAATCGTATTTTTCTTGCTTGTAGTACAACGACAGATTTAGTAGATCGTATGGAAAAAAATAAGTTGGTGGTTCGGGTGAAAGATCCAAAAGACCGCCGCGTAGTGCGTATTCATTTGCTTCCTGAAGGAGCGCGTGTTATCGAAGAAGTAATCGAAAAGAGACAAACGTATTTAAATGGCGTACTGGCAAACTTCTCTCCTAGTGAAACGGAAGTTTTACGAGTAACGTTACGAAAATTGCATGATGAAATGAAAGAAAAATGAGGCGATTGTTTTGAGTAGACCAATTGGTGTTATAGATTCAGGTGTGGGCGGATTAACGGTAGCAAAGGAAATTATGAGACAGCTTCCGAAAGAACAAATTATGTACATTGGAGATACAGCCCGCTGCCCATACGGTCCTCGTCCTAGTGAAGAAGTACGAGCTTTCACATGGGAGATGACTAATTATTTAGTGGATAAAGATATTAAAATGCTTGTTATTGCGTGCAATACGGCTACGGCAGTTGTACTAGATGAAATTCAAGAACAGCTCGATATTCCGGTTATAGGCGTCATTGAACCAGGATCACGCGCTGCGCTTAAAGTAACTAAAAATCATAAAATAGGCGTAATCGGCACAAACGGAACCGTGAAAAGTCAAGCCTATACACATGCACTCCGCGCTCTTCATACGAGAGTGGAAGTGGAAAATTTAGCATGCCCTTTGTTTGTACCTCTTGTAGAGAGCGGTAATTATGAAGGACCGGAAGCGCAGCGAATTGTAAAAGAAACATTAAAACCTTTTTATCATACAGATATGGATACCCTTATTTTAGGATGTACGCATTATCCGTTATTAAAGCCAGTTATTCAAGAAGCAATTGGGCCTCGAGTTCAGTTAATCAGTTCTGGCGAAGAAACGGCAATAGAGGTAAGTGCCATTCTTTCTTATAGCAATTTACTAGCTCCTAGAAACATGGAGCCTGAACACTACTTCTTTACAACAGGATCAACAGAACTGTTTCAATCTATTGCATCTAAATGGTTTGAGCACCCTGTATATAATGTTGAACATATCAAGCTTTAAAACCGTGCATATCATGCTCGGTTTTTTTGTGGACAAAAACTTCTTTGAGCTGGTCTAAAATGCAAATAAGCTCGTATACATAGTAGTACAAACAGTCTGAGGAGGGAAAGGAATGTCCAAAAAGACCCAATTTGTTCTCATATCCGCCGTGGTGACCACATCTGTAATGTTATCCGGCTGTGGACTTTTCGGAGGGGATAACGCAGCAAAGGAAATTGATCCGCCAAAGGATGTCACCTATGTGAAAGATGAAAAATCATTAGCGACTGAAGCGAAAGTAATGGAAGCTAATAAAAAACAAAGTAAAGCGGCAGAAACATCTGCGCCTACCAAAAGAGAACTCTACTTAATTGATAAAAACGGGTACGTTGTTCCCCAGACGCTTGAAATTCCTAAATCAAAAGGTGTTGCTAAACAGTCTCTTGAATATTTAGTAGAGGGTGGACCAGTCACAAACTTATTGCCAAATAATTTCCGAGCGGTTCTTCCTGCTGATACAAGAGTTTTAGGGACAAAGCTGGAAAGTGACGGCACGATGGTGGCAGATTTTTCACCTGAATTTGCTGAGTATAAAAAAGAAGATGAACTCCGTATCTTGCAGGCCGTCACGTGGACGCTGACGCAGTTTGAAGGCGTAAATAAAGTTAAAATTCGCATTAACGGCTATGATAAAGATGAGATGCCTGTAAATCATACGCCAATCAGTAAAGGCTTGAGCAGAGCAGATGGCATTAACTTTGATAATACTGGAGTAGTTGACGTAACCCAAACGAAGCCAGTTACGATCTATTACTTAGCTCAAGAGGGCAAACAAACTTACTATGTTCCTGTCACAAAACGGATTGCTTCTGATGACAAAGATATGTACACTGCGATTGTAAATGAGCTTGTAGAAGGGCCTGCGCCCGCATCAGGTTTAGTGACAGACTTTAATCCTGACGCAAAGCTAGTAGCAGCTCCAAAGTATGCAGACGGTGAGTTAACGCTGAACTTTAATAAAAACATCTTTGGAAATTTAAAAGGAACCGAAATTTCTCAGCGTGTTCTCGACTCCTTAGTGTTATCACTGACGGAACAAAAAGCTGTAGACAGCGTTGCAATTAAGGTGGACGGTAAAAAAACGCTAAAAGATGAAAAAGGGAAAAAGTTAACGGAACCAGTTGCAAGACCTAAAAATGTGAACACAGGTAGTTTTTAAAAACAAATTTTTGTTATACTAGTAAAAGACTAAGTAGAAAGAGGTCTGCTGAAATAGCGACCTCTTTCCGCTGTTTTATAGTTAAAATGGAAGAGGCTATATACATATAAATGAATTAATAGGAGGACATGCTTAATGCGTTTGGACGGTAGAGAATTTAATGAATTGAGACCTGTATCTCTCCATACTTCATACTTAAAGCATCCAGAAGGATCTGTATTAATTTCGGTAGGAGACACAAAGGTTATTTGTACAGCAAGCATAGACGACAGAGTACCTCCTTTTATGCGTGGACAAGGAAAAGGATGGATTACAGCTGAATATTCTATGCTGCCTCGAGCAACGGCACAAAGAAATATACGTGAATCAACAAAAGGTAAAGTTACAGGACGCACAATGGAAATTCAGCGTCTAATCGGACGAGCTCTTCGTTCTGTAGTCGATCTTGAAAAGGTTGGAGAAAAGACAATTTGGATTGACTGCGATGTTATTCAAGCAGATGGTGGAACAAGAACAGCATCGATTACAGGTGCTTTTGTGGCTATGGTTTTAGCGTTTGGAAAGCTGGTTGAAGAGAACAAGCTGACAGAAATTCCTATTCGTGACTACTTAGCTGCGACTTCGGTAGGTGTTCATGGAGAAAATGCGATTTTAGATTTAAATTATGAAGAAGATTCGACAGCGGAAGTTGACATGAATATTGTGATGACAGGAAGCGGACAGTTTGTAGAACTGCAGGGAACGGGAGAGGAATCGACTTTTTCGAGAGAGCAGTTAAATCATCTTCTGGATTTAGGGGGAAATGGTATTTATCAATTGATTGAACAGCAAAAGGAAGTTCTTAATCATCTAGCTGCTTACATTCCGGTTAAAGAAAGGTAAGGGATTCCCGTGCGTGAAATTATTATTGCAACTAAAAATGCAGGCAAAGTAAAAGATTTTGAAACACTTTTCTCACCGAAGGGATTTAAAGTAAAATCGCTCCTTGATTTTCCTGAGATTGAAGACGTGGAAGAAACGGGCGTTACATTTGCAGAGAATGCGACGCTAAAAGCAGAGACCATTTCATCCGCATTAAATAAGCCGGTCATTGCCGATGACTCGGGGCTTGCTATTGATGCCTTAAACGGAGAACCAGGCGTTTATTCCGCGCGTTATGCTGGTGAAAATAAAGATGATAATGCTAATATAGAGAAGGTACTTCAAAAATTAAATGGCGTGCCGTTTGAAAAGCGCACGGCACGCTTTCATTGTGCTCTTGCTATTGCAGTGCCTGGAAAGAGACCAGAAATTGTAGAAGGCACGTGTGAAGGGCGCATCTTGGAGGAAAAAAAAGGAGAAAACGGTTTTGGGTACGATCCTATTTTCTTTGTAGAAAAATGGAACTGCTCCATGGCAGAATTGTCTAAAGAACAAAAAAATCAAATTAGTCACCGAGCAAATGCGTTACAAAAACTAGCACCGCTAATTGATGCGCAATTTTAGAAGGAGTGATGACGTGTGAAACTATTAATTGTAAGCGATAGCCACGGGTTACAAGAAGAACTGCTCACTATCAGAGAGAGACATGCTGATGTAGATAAGATGATTCATTGTGGCGACTCTGAGTTGCCGCAAGACAGCAAAGAAATGTCTGCATTTTTAGGCGTTCGAGGAAATTGTGACTACGATGCATCTTACGTCAATGATCGAGTAGAGTCGCTTGGAGAAGCTACGTGTCTGGTTACACACGGTCACTTATACAATGTTAAAATGTCTATGATGAACTTGCATTACAAAGCGAGAGAAGTCGGAGCAAATGTTGTTTGTTTTGGGCATTCTCACATAGCGGGAGCTGAGCTCATGGACGGAGTTTTATTTATCAATCCGGGAAGTATGTTACTTCCTCGTATGAGAAAAGAACGTACGTATGCTATACTAGTAATGGATGGTACAGAAGCTACCGTGCAGTTTTACGATATAAGCGGTAAACATATTCCTAGCATGCAGTTAACCTGTACACTTTCAGCATAGTATAGCCAAATATAGGGAGAAGAGAAGGTTTTTTACCTCTCTTCTCATAAAATTTCAAAAAAACGTTGACTTTTAAATTATATTTGAATATAATAAGTATTGTCTTTGATATACTTTAACATTATGTCCCAGTAGCTCAGCAGGATAGAGCAACGGCCTTCTAAGCCGTCGGTCGGGAGTTCGAATCTCTCCTGGGACGTCCAACAAAAAATCCCGGCTTTTACTAAAAAGTAAAAGCCGGGATTTTTTATTCACCTTAAAAGTGAATGTTTGTTCATTCAGTGTGTACAAATGAACGTTTCAGAAAAACTTTTTGAACTGCTGCAAACCCTCATTACATCAATGATGAAAACGCATTCAAATATTCTGTTTAGTCTAAATTGTCTAAAAAAATCTCGAAAAGTGGTTGACTATGCATAGAAATGGGCGTAAGATAGTCCTCAAATATAAGTTTTCTAAAAATTTTAATTAATTATAAGTAATTTAAAATATGATGCAAAGCATTATTCAAAAAGCATATAGCGTTTTAAAACGTTGAAGAGGATAAGTAGTTTTGGTGTTTAGGTATCAACAGAGAGTCGGGTTGCTGGAAGCCGATGTTACCAACTCAAAATGAACTCACCTCGGAGTGTCACCCTGAAATTCAGTAAGGGCGACCGAGTGTACTTCCAAAGCACTCGTTATCAAAAAGAATGTACAGTATACATTCATAAGGTAATCATTATGATTACAAACGAGGGTGGTACCGCGTAAAGTACAAAAGACTTTTCGCCCCTTGACCTATATCATTTGATAGGGTCTATTTAGGGGTGAGAAGTCTTTTTTCTTTTATCTAGAAAACGAAAGGATGAGAAAAGTGGGAGCCAATATGCAAACGAAAGAACCTGTAGGCACTGGGGCACAAATGAATGGAGCTGACATGTTGATTGAATCTCTAAGAAGAGAAAACGTTGACGTCATCTTCGGTTACCCAGGGGGAGCCGTTTTACCGATTTACGATAAGCTATACGGTTCAGGAATGTTTCACGTACTTGCTCGTCACGAACAAGGTGGAATTCACGCAGCAGAAGGGTACGCAAGAATTTCAGGCAAACCCGGTGTAGTTATCGCAACAAGTGGTCCTGGTGCAACAAATATCGTAACAGGTTTGGCAGATGCGATGATTGACTCACTTCCTTTAGTTGTTTTTACTGGTCAAGTAGCTTCAAGTGTAATTGGTTCTGATGCGTTTCAAGAAGCAGATGTACTAGGAATTACAATGCCAATTACGAAACATAGCTATCAAGTACGTAATATCAGCGATATGCCGAGAATCATCAAAGAGGCATTTCATATTGCGACAACAGGAAGACCTGGTCCAGTCTTAATTGATATTCCAAAAGATATGGCACAGGGTGATGGAACATTCAGTTACGAAGGAGAAATTGATTTACCTGGCTATCAGCCAACCTATTTTCCAAATCAGCTGCAGGTTAAAAAATTAACAGACGCAGTAGCAGCTGCAAAGAAACCTGTTATCTTAGCAGGTGCGGGAGTGTTATTGAGTAAAGGTTCAGAACAATTAAAAAATTATGCTGAACGTCAAAATATTCCGGTTATTAATACGCTTTTAGGATTAGGCTGTTTTCCTGCGGATCATCCGCTTCATTTAGGAATGGCTGGCATGCATGGAACGTACACAGCGAACATGGCAATTTATGAGAGTGATCTTCTCATTAGTATCGGTGCACGCTTTGATGACCGAGTAACAGGTAACTTAAAGCATTTTGCACCAAATGCAAAAATTGCTCACATTGACATCGACCCAGCGGAAATTGGAAAGAATGTTCCAACCAAGATTCCAATTGTTGGAGATGCAAAAGAAGTATTGAAGCAATTGCTTTTGCAAGAAGGAGAAATTGGAGATTATACGAAATGGCATGAGAAATTAGCGGCGTGGAAACAAGAATATCCATTATGGTATCAGAACTCAGCGGACGTGTTAAAACCACAAAAAGTAGTTGAGTTGCTTCACAAGTATACAAATGGAGATGCCGTTGTTACAACGGACGTTGGGCAACATCAAATGTGGGTAGCTCAATACTACACATTTAATAATCCAGATCGATGGGTAACTTCAGGTGGTCTTGGCACCATGGGCTTTGGATTACCTTCTGCAATCGGCGCTCAGCTGGCAAATAAAGATAAAACAGTTGTAGCAGTCGTTGGTGACGGTGGATTTCAAATGACGCTTCAAGAATTAGGGGTTATTAGAGAATTAAATTTACCTGTAAAAGTGGTTGTACTTAACAATCAGTCGCTTGGAATGGTTCGTCAGTGGCAGGAAATCTTCTATGAAGAACGCTACTCGCACTCTTTAATTCCGAATCAGCCTAATTTAATGAAGCTTGCAGAAGCCTATGACATTAAAGGTTTACAAGCCTCTACTGAAGAAGAAGCGCATGCGGCTTTGAAAGAAGCAATGGAAACAGATGGACCTGTTTTACTAAACTTCTTTGTCGCACCTAAAGAAAACGTATATCCAATGGTTGCACCTGGAAAAGGATTACATGAAATGGTAGGGGTGAAACCATGAAGCGAATTATTACAGCAACTGTATTAAACCGTGCGGGCGTTTTAAATCGCGTGACGGGGTTATTTACAAAAAGAAATTTCAATATTGAGAGTATTTCGGTAGGGCACACTGAATCTGAGGATGTATCACGCATGACGTTTGTTGTGAACGTAGAGCATGATAACGCTGCTGAACAAGTGATTAAGCAGTTAAATAAGCAGATCGACGTGTTAAAAGTTCAAGATATTACGGATCAAGCGGTGGTGTCAAGAGAGCTTGCTTTAATGAAAGTAGCATCTACACCAGCGAGCCGTAACGAACTTTATGCAGTAATTGAGCCTTTCCGTGCAACCATCATTGATGTAAGCCGCGACAGCTTAATTATTCAAGTAACAGGTGAATCCAGCAAGATTGAAGCGATGATTGATTTACTTCAGCCTTATGGATTAAAAGAAGTAACGCGCACTGGAACAGTAGCTGTTCCACGCGGTACGCAAAAAGCAGCAACCAAACTTTCATCAATCATTTAATTCTAGCTAGTTACTAAAAAAGTAAACTATATAAAACTATATAAACTAAGAGGAGAGATTTATTATGACAAAGGTATATTATAACGGAGATGCAAAGGATCAATTATTACAAGGTAAAACAGTAGCAATCGTAGGTTATGGTTCACAAGGTCACGCTCACGCACAAAACTTACGCGACAGCGGAGTGAACGTGGTAGTAGGATTACGTAAAGGTAAATCATGGGATCAAGCAGAACAAGACGGCTTCACTGTATTATCTGTAAAAGAAGCAGTTCAACAAGCAGAAGTAGTAATGGTATTACTTCCAGATGAGCATCAGCCAAAGGTTTATAACGAGGAAATTCTTCCAGGATTAAAACCAGGAAAATCTTTAGTATTTGCTCACGGTTTCAACATTCACTTTAATCAAATCGTAGCACCTGAATTTGTTGACGTATTCTTAGTAGCTCCAAAAGGTCCTGGTCACCTTGTAAGAAGAACATATGAAGAAGGAGCTGGCGTACCAGCATTATTCGCAGTATTTCAAGATGTAACTGGCGAAGCAAAAGACGTAGCGTTAGCTTATGCTAAAGCAATCGGTTCAGCTCGTGCGGGTGTATTAGAAACAACATTTAAAGAAGAAACAGAAACAGATCTTTTCGGTGAGCAAGCAGTACTTTGTGGCGGTTTAACTTCATTAGTTAAAGCTGGTTTTGAAACGCTTGTAGAAGCTGGCTACCAACCAGAAGTTGCATATTTTGAGTGTTTACATGAATTAAAATTAATTGTTGACCTTATGTATGAAGGCGGAATGGAAGGCATGCGTTATTCAATCTCTGATACAGCTCAATGGGGTGACTTCGTTTCAGGACCACGCGTTGTAGATGAGCGTTCCAAAGAACAAATGAAAAAAGTGCTTGAAGATATCCAAACAGGTAAATTTGCAAAAGGATGGATCCTAGAAAACCAAGCAAATCGTCCAGAATTTACAGCTATCAATAACCGTGAAAACGAACATTTAATTGAAAAAGTTGGCGCTCAATTACGTGAAATGATGCCATTTGTTAAAAAACAAAAGAAAGAAGCGGTGATCGCTAGTGCAAAAAATTAAACTATTTGACACGACGCTACGCGATGGTGAACAGTCACCTGGAGTCAATTTGAACCTACAAGAAAAGCTTGAAATTGCTAAGCAGTTAGAGCGATTAGGTATCGACATCATTGAAGCCGGATTTCCCGCTTCTTCAAAAGGTGATTTTCAATCCGTAAAAGAAATTGCGTCTATTGTCAAAAATTCTTCTGTAACAGGCCTTGCAAGGTCTGTTACAAAAGATATTGACATTGCATGGGAAGCGTTAAAAGAAAGTGCAGAACCAAGACTGCATGTCTTTATCGCTACTTCGGAAATTCATATGCAGCATAAATTGAAAAAAACACCTGATGAAGTACTTGAAACAGCAGTGGAAATGGTGAAGTACGCAAGTAAAAAATTCCCGGTTGTTCAATGGTCTGCTGAAGATGCATGTCGAACAGATTTACCGTTTTTAGCTAGAATTGTAGAAGCAGTTATCGATGCTGGTGCAAAAGTCGTTAATATTCCAGATACAGTAGGATTTATCACTCCTGGTGACTATCAATCAGTATTTAATTACTTAAAAGAACATGTATCAAATATTCATAAAGTTGATTTGTCAGCTCATTGTCACGATGACTTAGGGCTAGCTGTTGCCAATTCAATGGCTGCTATTGAAGCAGGAGCTACTCAAATTGAAGGAACGATTAACGGAATCGGAGAACGTGCGGGTAACGCTGCTCTTGAAGAAGTAGCACTTGCTCTTCATGTCCGTCAAGATTTCTATCAAGCGAGCACAGGTCTTATCTTACCTGAAATCAAGCGTACGAGTGACATTATCAGTAAGCTTACTGGGATGAATATTGCACCAAATAAAGCAATTGTCGGAAAAAATGCTTTTGCTCATGAATCAGGTATTCACCAAGATGGCGTCTTAAAAAATCCGTTAACATATGAGATTATTTCCCCAGAACTTGTGGGTGTTAAACAAAATCCAATTGTGCTTGGCAAACACTCAGGCCGTCATGCGTTCCGTACACGCTTAGTAGAGCTTGGATTCACATTGGAAGATACGGAAGCAAACGTTCTTTTTGAGAAGTTTAAAGACTTAGCAGATAAGAAAAAAGACATTACGGACGATGATTTATTGGCATTAGTCATTCAAAAGCAAGTTAGTAAAGACAGTGAATATAAGCTTGAAAGTCTGCAGGTTCAGTATGGTACGAACAATATTCCTACGGCTACGATTACGCTTCGCAAAGAAAACGGCGAAGAGATTCAAGAAGCAGCTACGGGATCTGGAAGCGTGGAAGCTATCTATAATACGCTGCAGCGCTGTGTTGAACAAGATGTAAAACTATTAGACTATCGTATTCAGTCTATTAACGGTGGGCCGGATGCATTGGCTGAAGTATTTGTGAAGGTTGAAAGCGAAGGAACTGAAGCAAGCGGACGCGGAGTAGCATTTGACGTATTAGAATCGTCAGCGAAAGCATATCTGAACGCCATTAATCGTTTAATCGCTATTCAGCAGCATCGTACAAAGCAAGAAGTAATGTGAACTGAAGGGAGAGACCACCATGACAAAAAAAGTCGCTGTATTACCGGGTGACGGCGTAGGAACAGAAGTAACCAAAGGCGCTGTTGCCGTTTTAAAAGCAATTGGAGAGCGCTTTGATCATCAATTCGAGTTTACGTATGGACTAATTGGCGGAGCTGCAATTGATGAGGCGGGCACACCTCTTCCAGAAAGTACAATTGAGACTTGTAAGCAGGCGGATGCTGTATTACTTGGATCCGTTGGAGGTCCAAAATGGGATCGTAATCCTTCACATTTGCGACCGGAAAAAGGTTTGCTAGCTATTCGAAAAGAACTGGATTTATATGCTAACCTTCGTCCGGTAACGTTTTATGATAGCTTAGCAGATGCCTCTCCTCTGAAAAAAGAATACATTGAAGGTGTTGACTTCATTATCGTCCGTGAGCTAACAGGAGGCTTATATTTTGGTAAGCCTAGCGAGCGCCGAACAGAAGGAAATGAAGAAACAGTTGTCGACACATTATTTTATAAGCGTACAGAAATAGAAAGAATTATTCGCCAAGCATTTGACACGGCTGTAAATCGACGTAAAAAAGTAACGTCTGTTGATAAAGCGAATGTGCTCGAGTCTAGTCGAGTGTGGCGTGAAGTAGCTGAAGAAGTAGCAAAAGACTACCCAGATGTAGAGCTTGAACATATGCTTGTAGATTCAGCTGCTATGCAGTTAATTCGTAATCCTAAGTATTTTGATGTAGTGGTAACTGAAAATATGTTTGGTGATATTTTGAGTGATGAGGCTTCTATGCTGACAGGATCGTTAGGAATGTTGCCATCTGCGAGCTTAACGGTTGATGGTCCATCTTTATACGAACCGGTTCACGGTTCTGCACCAGACATTGCTAGGCAAAACAAAGCTAATCCGATTGCTGCTATTTTATCTGCAGCAATGTTGCTTAGACATTCATTTGGGTTAGAAAAAGAAGCAGCAGTGATTGAACAAGCGGTTGAAAGTGTATTACATGCAGGTCATCGAACAGCTGACTTAGCAGACGGTAATCACTATTTAGGTACCGATAAAATGGTGGATGCGATAACTGCGGTAATTGCCAATGATTCTGCCATTTCAAGCATTATGACGGCTTACAGTTAATCATGCGTTTCTCACGTTTTGTGAGAAACGTTTTTCATAATCAGAAAGGAGGAGCAGTATGAAACCAAAAACAATTATTGATAAGCTTTGGGAACAACATGTTGTACGTCGAGAAGAGGGGAAGCCGGACTTATTATATATCGATCTTCATCTTATTCATGAAGTAACGTCCCCTCAAGCATTTGAAGGTCTCCGCGTGGCAAATCGCCAAGTGAAGCGTCCAGATTTAACTTTTGCTACAATGGATCACAACATTCCAACGGTTGACCGTTTTAATATTAAAGATCCGATTGCCAAGAAACAAGTAGACAAACTATCTGAAAACTGTCATGAGTTTGGTGTGAAGCTTTTAGATTTAACAAGTGAAGAGCAAGGAATTGTGCATATCATTGGACCGGAATTAGGATTAACTCAGCCTGGAAAAACCATTGTGTGCGGAGATAGCCATACATCTACTCACGGTGCATTTGGAGCGCTTGCTTTTGGTATAGGAACTAGTGAGGTAGAGCATGTTTTAGCAACACAAACGCTATGGCAAGCGAAACCAAAAACGCTACAAGTGAAAGTAAATGGCAAAAAGCAGCCTGGCGTTTATGCTAAGGACATTGTGTTAGCAATTATTCAAAAATTCGGCGTGAATTTTGGAACAGGTTCAATCGTAGAATTTACGGGCGAATGTATTCGCGATCTTTCAATGGAAGAGCGCATGACTATTTGTAATATGTCTATTGAAGCCGGTGCAAAAGCTGGTTTAATCAGTCCAGACGATGTCACTTTCTCTTATATTAAAGGGCGTCAGTATGCTCCTAAAGGAGAACAGTTTGAAAAAGCAGTGGAAGTTTGGGCAGCTTTAGCAACAGATGAAGGTGCAACATATGATGAAACGCTGGAAATTGATGCAGATACAATTGAACCTGTTGTAACATGGGGAACAAACCCGGCAATGAGTTCTTATGTTAGCAAGCAAGTTCCTACATTAGAAGAGTGTAAAACAGAAGCTGAGAGAAAGTCTTTGTCACGAGCACTTGAGTATATGGGCTTACAGCCTGGCATGGCAATAGAAGAGATCCCAGTTCAGCATGTGTTTATCGGTTCATGTACAAATGCTCGTTTGTCTGATCTTCGTGACGTGGCAGCCTTTATTAAAGGAAAGAAAGTGTCACCAGATGTGCGAGCGATGATTGTACCAGGTTCTCAAAAAGTAAAGCGAGTGGCTGAAGAAGAAGGGTTATCTGCTATTTTTATTGAAGCAGGTTTTGAATGGAGAGACTCAGGCTGCAGCATGTGTCTAGGCATGAACTCTGACTTAGTTCCACAAGGCGAACACTGTGCGTCCACTTCTAACCGCAACTTTGAAGGACGTCAAGGAAAAGGCGCTAGAACGCATTTAGTAAGCCCAGTAATGGCAGCAGCGGCAGCGGTATATGGACATTTTGTTGATGTACGCAAACTACAAGAACAAGCGGTGCGATAAGGAGGAGAACACAGATGAATGCTTTTACAATCCATACAGGGAAAGTAGCAGGTCTCGACCGAGCAAACGTAGATACTGATCAAATTATCCCAAAACAATTTTTAAAAAGAATTGAGCGTACTGGCTTTGGCCAATTTCTATTTTTCGATTGGCGATACAATGAAGATGAAACGTTAAATGAAACGTTTGAATTAAATCAGCCTCAAAATCAAGGAGCAACAATTCTTGTAGCTGACGAGAACTTCGGATGTGGTTCGTCACGTGAACACGCTCCATGGGCGCTTTTAGACTACGGGTTTCGTGCCATTATCGCACCTTCATTTGCAGATATTTTTAAACAAAACTGTCTAAAAAATGGTATTTTACCTATTGTTTTACCAAAAGAAGATGTTTCCTATTTAATGAAAGAGTCTCAAAGTGCTTCTTACGCCTGTACAATTGATCTTTATCAGCAAAAAATTACCGATGAAGCAGGTTTTGAACGTACGTTTGAGATTAATGGCCATTGGAAATATATGCTTGTTAACGGATATGATGAAATTGGCTATACGCTTTCTTTTGAAGACGACATTTCTGCTTATGAAGCAAAAACGGTAAGATATTAACCAAAAATCGAGCAAAATCATCATTTTGCTCGATTTTTTTGCGTTCCGTTAATCGAATTGCTAAACTGTAAAGCAAATGGACCGCGAAGTGGGGAGAAAACATGTCGAATGAACAACAAAACAAAATTGTAGCTTTTCCTCTATTAAAAGAACGGTTGGTTGAAAAAGCTACAGATCATATGCAGCACAAGCAATTTCAAGAAGCACTTCCTTTATTTGAACAGGCCTACGAACTTGATAATAAGCACCATGAAATTTTGCTTGGCCTTGTTATTTGTCACGTGGAGCTCGGTGATGCAGGCATAGCTAAGGAATTATGTGAGCAAATGCTGAAAGAAGATATTGGCGATTATTATCATAATTTGCAAATGTACCTCATGGTGTTAATTCAGCTTGGTCACTATCATGAAGGATATGTCACTCTACAAGCAGTTATTCAAGAACACAAACTCCCTTCTGAACATGCTGAACAGCTTTATCAGCTATTGGAATTCTGCAAGAATAGAATGAATCAAGAACAAGTCATAGAAGAACAAACAGAAGAAGAACAGCTAGAGCAGTTTAAATCGTTCACAGCTCTAGATAATATTCAAGATCAGCTTGAATGGGTTCATTCATTAAAAACAAAGAGAATTGAAAAACAGCGCTTCTTCCTTGAACAACTATTTTCATCCGAAGCTGTTCACCCTATCGTAAAAACAGTCGCTTTAAAAACAGTCATGGAAGAAGAAGTAGATATTGATTTTATGATTAGTAAGTTTGGAGAGACGAAAAAAGTAAATGCGCTTCAGCTTCAAAAAACAACACCGTATCTGTTTGCCGAGCAAGTAGAAGAGCAGCTGACGGAAAAGCTGGAGCATGAAAACCCTACATTGCTGCAGGTTGCTATTGAGATATGGCAGCGGCATTTATTTATTACATTTCCGTTTCTACCGGGTGATAATGTAAAACTTTGGACAGAAGCGGTGTATGCTGTTAGTCTGATGATGCAAGGAGAAGAGTCAGATGCAGCTATAGCAGAGGAAGACGGAAGTTTCTCCGTATCTGAATTAAGAAAGGCAATTAAAGAACTAAAAGAAATTGAAGAAATTTCTTTTATATAAAATGTGGTGTTTAGTTGAAACGTCATTGTTGTATGTTATAATATAATGGTTGTAAAATGCACTTAAATACGTATAGTAGAATTTCATCTTTACATTACATTCCTACTTACTTTAAAGTAATAGGGAGTTAAATAGATAATGGTTGAGGTTTGAACTGATAGGCTATCTGCATTATCTAATTTAGAAATCACTACTTAAAATGATTTTGGAGGGAAACATTCATGTCTGCAAAATGGGAAAAACAAGAAGGAAATCAAGGCGTTTTAACAGTAGAAGTTGAAGCTGCTGAGTTTGATAAAGCCTTAGATAAAGCATTCACAAAAGTTGTAAAACAAGTAAACGTACCAGGGTTCCGTAAAGGTAAAATGCCTCGTCCACTTTTCGAAAAACGTTTTGGCGTAGAATCTTTATACCAAGATGCACTAGACATCTTATTACCTGAAGCTTACAGCAATGCAATTGTTGAAGCTGGTATCGAGCCGGTTGATCGTCCAGAAATCGATGTTGAAACAATCGAAAAAGGACAACCTCTAGTTTTTACTGCTAAAGTAACTGTTAAGCCTGAAGTTAAATTAGGCGAATACAAAAACTTAGAAGTAGAAAAAGTAGATACAACTGTAACAGATGAAGACGTTGAAGCTGAATTAAAAACACTTCAAGAGCGTCACGCTGAGCTAGTTGTTAAAGAAGAAGGAACAGTAGCTGAAGGCGATACAGCTGTAATCGACTTTGAAGGTTTCGTTGATGGCGAAGCATTTGAAGGCGGAAAAGGCGAAAACTATTCTTTAGAAATCGGTTCTAACACATTCATCCCTGGCTTTGAAGAGCAATTAGTTGGTCTTGAAGTAGGCGCTGAAAAAGAAGTGGAAGTAAAATTCCCTGAAGAGTATCACGCTGAAGAGCTAGCTGGTAAAGCTGCTACATTCAAAGTGAAATTACACGAAATCAAATCTAAAGAGCTTCCAGCTTTAGACGATGAGTTTGCAAAAGACGTAGATGAAGAAGTAGAAACTTTAGAAGCGTTAAAAGCAAAAACAAAAGAAAAATTACAAAGCGATAAAGAGAACCAAGCAGAATCAGCTCTTCGCGACACTTTAGTAGAAAAAGCTGCTGAAAATGCTGAAGTAGAAATTCCAGAAGCAATGTTCAACACTGAAATGGATCGTATGATGCAAGAGTTTGAACAACGTTTACAAATGCAAGGCCTTAACCTTGAACTTTACTTCCAATTCTCAGGTCAAGATGAAAAAGCTCTTCGCGACCAAATGCGTCCAGATGCTGAAAAGCGTGTGAAAATCAACTTAACGCTAGAAGCTATTTCAAAAGCTGAAAATCTTGAAGTAAGCGAAGAAGAAGTAGAAAAAGAATTAGAAAACATGGCAGGAATGTACAACATGCCTGTCGAAGAAATTAAGAAAGTGCTTGGCAGTCTTGATAGCATTAAAGAAGACATGAAAGTACGTAAAGCAGTTGAATTTCTTGTAGAAAACAGCAAAGCTGTTGCATAATAGTAAGTAAGAAACAAGGCGCGACTTGATCGTGCCTTGTTTTATAAACTTCAATAGTTTTTTTATATCATAACCAACACCGTAGAAGCAGCTTTAACCCATTGTTTGAAATCCGTGGTTATGAAATAGGCCCAATAAGAGGACACTATATAATAGCAGATCTCCATTCTGTTATGCTCATCAATAACATATACATAAAACGTTTTAGTATCTATTCAAGAAAATGTATGGTAAAATGCAATACAAATCTTTTCATAGCGCTTTTACTATGTGATAAAGAAGGGCATTTACCTACAAATAGATGAGTTGTTCATGTTGTTGGGCTATAGCGCGGATAGAAATCAGCTTCGAGCACTTTAGTAAATACTACAAGGGGTGAAAATTATGTTTAAATTTAACGATGAAAAAGGGCAGTTAAAATGCTCATTTTGTGGTAAAACACAAGAACAAGTACGCAAGTTAGTTGCGGGTCCAGGTGTTTACATATGCGATGAATGTATTGAACTTTGCACGGAAATCGTAGAAGAAGAGTTAGGTACAGAAGAAGAAGTAGAATTTAAAGATGTACCAAAACCAAAAGAAATTCGTGACATTTTAGATGAGTATGTAATTGGTCAAGAGGATGCGAAAAAATCCTTATCCGTTGCAGTATACAACCATTACAAACGAATCAATTCAAACAGTAAAATTGATGACGTTGAGTTATCAAAAAGTAATATTGCATTAATTGGACCTACAGGAAGCGGTAAAACTTTACTAGCTCAAACGTTGGCTCGTATTTTAAACGTACCGTTTGCGATTGCAGATGCAACATCTCTAACAGAAGCAGGTTATGTAGGGGAAGATGTGGAAAACATCTTATTAAAATTAATTCAATCAGCTGATTACGATGTGGAGAAAGCTGAAAAAGGTATTATCTACATCGATGAAATTGATAAAGTAGCGCGTAAGTCTGAAAATCCATCTATCACACGTGATGTATCAGGTGAAGGTGTGCAACAGGCTCTTCTTAAAATCTTAGAAGGTACTGTAGCAAGTGTTCCTCCTCAAGGGGGACGTAAACACCCTCATCAAGAATTTATTCAAATTGATACAACAAATATCTTATTTATTTGCGGTGGTGCATTTGACGGAATCGAACCTATTATTAAGCGTCGCCTAGGTAAAAAAGTAATTGGATTCGGTTCAGAAACAAAACAACAAGACTTTACAGAAAAAGAGCTACTAGCAAAAGTATTACCGGAAGATTTATTAAAATTTGGTTTAATTCCAGAGTTTATTGGTCGTTTACCGGTTACTGCTAGCTTAGTGCCTCTTGATGAAGAAGCGCTAGTTGAGATTTTGACAAAACCGAAAAATGCACTAGTGAAACAATATCAAAAAATGCTTGAACTCGATGACGTTGAACTTGAGTTTGAAGACGAGGCTTTAGTAGAAATTTCTAAAAAAGCAATCGAGCGTAAAACAGGTGCTCGTGGTCTACGTTCAATCATTGAAGGTATTATGTTAGATGTAATGTTTGATCTTCCTTCACGTGATGATATTACAAAATGTATTATCACAGGTGAAACCGTTCGTGATCAAGCCGCGCCTAAGTTCGTATTAGAAGACGGATCTACAATTCAAGAAGGTAGCAAAACATCAGCATAAAAAAAGCCGGGTGCTCAATTTGAGTACCCGGCTTTTTTCTGTTGATGAAGGACAACTAAATTTTACTTTTTACTAGAATTTTGTTTATTCCTACTGCTGCAGGGAGATAATAACTGATAATTATCTTACTAAACTGCGCAGGAGGTTTATCTATGAACTGGACGAATATTGCCTTAATGGTCCAACTCTTTTTTGGTATCATCATTGGCTTATATTTTTGGAATTTATTACGTAATCAACGTACGCAAAAAGTCTCAATTGACCGGGATTCAAAGAAAGAAATGGAGCAATTGCAGAAAATGAGAGCCATCTCTTTAACTGAGCCGCTTGCCGAACGTGTAAGGCCGTCTAGCTTCTCCGATATTGTCGGACAAGAAGATGGAATTCGATCACTAAAGGCTGCCCTTTGCGGCCCTAATCCACAGCATGTTATTGTATACGGACCGCCTGGAGTAGGAAAAACAGCAGCAGCACGTTTAGTGTTAGAAGAAGCAAAGAAGAATAAAAAATCACCTTTTAAACAATCGGCTGTATTTGTAGAGTTAGATGCAACTACGGCGCGTTTTGATGAGCGAGGCATTGCAGATCCTTTGATTGGGTCTGTTCATGATCCCATTTACCAAGGAGCGGGTGCCATGGGCCAAGCTGGAATTCCGCAGCCAAAACAAGGAGCGGTTACAGATGCACACGGGGGAATTTTATTTATTGATGAAATTGGAGAGCTCCATCCTATTCAGATGAACAAGCTGTTAAAGGTTCTAGAAGATCGAAAAGTGTTTATGGAAAGCGCCTATTACAGCGAAGAAAACACACAAATTCCAACACATATTCACGATATTTTTCAAAATGGTTTGCCAGCAGACTTTCGTTTGATTGGTGCGACGACTAGAACACCTAATGAAATCCCGCCTGCCATTCGTTCCAGATGCGTAGAGGTATTTTTCCGTGAGCTTGATCGCGATGAAATTATTACAGTTGCTAAAAAAGCAGCAAATAAAGTAAGAATGGATATTTCAGAAGAAGGTTTGTCTCTTTTTTCTACATATGCACGCAATGGACGTGAAACGGTTAATATGATGCAAATTGCGGCTGGATTAGCGATATCAGAGGAGCGAACGGATATTAAAAATGAAGATATTGAATGGATTGTTCATTCTAGTCAACTATCTCCGAGACACGATCCGAAAATTGCAGATGAGGAAAAAGTGGGACTTATTAATGGGTTAGCGGTTTACGGGCCTAATTCTGGAGCTCTTTTAGAAATTGAAGTCAAAGCGATTCCTGCAAAAGAGAAAGGGAACATTATTATTACGGGTATCGTTGAAGAGGAAAGTATAGGGACTCAAGGGAAGTCTATTCGCCGTAAAAGTATGGCTAAAAGCTCCATTGAAAATGTCATAACCGTTCTTCGCTCAATGGATGTTCCAGCCGATGAGTATGATATTCATGTAAACTTTCCGGGAGGCGTGCCAATCGATGGACCTTCCGCTGGTATTGCTATGGCAACAGGCATCTACTCAGCGATTTATGAAGTGCCAATTAAACATACCGTGGCGATGACAGGAGAAATTGGTCTGCACGGTAATGTAAAGCCAATTGGCGGTGTGATTCCAAAAATCAAGGCAGCAAAACAAGCAGGAGTTCAGACGGTGATTGTGCCAAAGGAAAATATGAATGCAATGGTAGAAAAGGTAAAAGGTATCGATATTATTCCTGTCCATCATTTAACAGAGGTGTTTGAACAAGCACTATTACCTGTACATGAGCATGTTGCACATTTGTCGGTAGATTCTGCTATTTCAAAAAGAGAATCTAGCTAATCCTATCATGATAATTAAAAATTAATGGTTAGATGAATATTCACGCCTTTTTCGCGTATAAAATCTTTATACACAGCCAACGAAAAAGGCGTTTTTTTATGAAAAGAGCTTAAAAAGATATGTTTTGCCTTTTAATTCTTTCTCATGATACAATTAATAATTACTATTGTTAGACATGTGTATACAAATGAGATAAAATTGTTAAAAGAATTCACACTTTACATACTTTAATTGACGAGCATTGGAGGTGTTCATTGCATGGCAGAAAAAGAAAAAATGACAATGCCGCTACTGCCTTTACGAGGTTTAATCGTCTATCCGACAATGGTGCTTCATTTAGATGTTGGACGAGACAAATCTGTACAAGCATTAGAAAAAGCAATGATGGATGATCACTTAGTTTGTTTAGTATCACAAAAAGATATGGGTATTGATGAACCAACGAAAGAGGATTTATATAGAACCGGTACGTTAGCAAAAATTAAACAAATGCTAAAGCTGCCGAATGGAACGATGCGAGTCTTAGTAGAAGGACTAAATCGCGTAACCGTTACAGAATTTGAAGACAGCGAAGAATATTTTGTTGTTCACGTGGAAAAGCAAAACGAAGAACATCAGGTTGATGTAGAAGATAAAGCGCTGATGCGCACGCTTTTAGACTATTTCGAACAATACATAAAACTTTCCAAAAAGGTGTCCGTTGAAACTCTTTCAACCGTAAGTGACATTGAAGAACCAGGAAGATTAGCAGATATTGTAGCCTCTCATTTACCAATAAAAATTCAGCTTAAACAAGAAATTTTAGAAATAACTGATGTGAAAGAAAGATTAAATACGATCATTTCTCATATTCAAGACGAGCAAGAAGTTTTGCAGCTGGAGAAAAAAATTGGACAGCGTGTAAAGAAATCAATGGAACGCACCCAGAAAGAGTATTATCTTCGCGAGCAAATGAAGGCGATTCAAAAAGAGCTTGGAGACAAAGAAGGAAAGACGGGAGAAGTAGCAACCCTTCGCGAAAAAATTGAAGCAAGTGGGATGACTGACCATGTCAAACAAGTTGCGTTTAAAGAATTAGATCGCTATGAAAAAATTCCTGCTACCTCCGCTGAAAGCTCAGTCATTCGAAATTATATTGAATGGTTGATTGCGCTACCTTGGACAAATGAAACGGAAGATACGCTCGATATTCATAATGCTGAAAAAGTGCTGAACGATGAGCACTATGGTCTTGAAAAAGTGAAGGAACGCGTATTAGAATATCTAGCTGTACAGCAGTTGACAAAATCTCTTAAAGGTCCTATTTTATGCTTAGCAGGACCTCCTGGCGTAGGGAAAACGTCCCTAGCCCGCTCAATTGCTACGTCTCTAGACCGTCATTTTGTACGAGTATCTCTAGGAGGCGTGAGAGATGAGTCGGAAATTCGCGGTCATCGTCGCACGTACGTGGGAGCTATGCCTGGACGCATTATTCAAGGAATGAAAAAAGCAGGAACGATTAATCCGGTGTTTCTACTTGATGAAATCGATAAAATGTCAAATGATTTCCGAGGAGATCCGTCTTCTGCTTTGTTAGAAGTATTGGATCCTGAACAAAACCATAATTTCAGCGATCACTATATAGAAGAAACATATGATTTATCAAAAGTGATGTTCGTGGCTACAGCTAATAACTTAGCTACGATTCCGGGGCCGCTGCGCGATCGAATGGAAATTATTCAAATTGCTGGTTACACGGAGCTGGAAAAGCTTGAAATCGCGAAGCGTCACCTATTGCTGCGCCAGCTAGAAAATCACGGATTGCAAAAGGGCAATTTGCAGATTCGCGATGACGCGTTAACAGCAATCATTCGTTTATATACGAGAGAAGCTGGCGTTCGTAACCTTGAACGCGAAATTGCTTCAATTTGCCGAAAAGCAGCTCGTATCGTAGTCTCTGGTGAGAAAAAGCGCGTGGTGGTGACGGCCAAAACGATTGAAGAATTCCTTGGCAAGCCTAGGTTCCGTTACGGACAGGCTGAGACGGAAGATCAAGTCGGCGTTGCTACAGGTCTTGCTTACACAACTGTGGGAGGAGACACGTTAGCCATTGAAGTAAGTTTGTCCCCTGGTAAAGGAAGACTAGTGCTAACTGGAAAGCTTGGAGACGTGATGAAAGAATCAGCCCAGGCAGCATTTAGCTACGTGCGTTCAAATGCAGAGAAACTAGGAATTGATGAAAAGTTTTATGAAAAACATGATATCCATATCCATGTTCCAGAAGGAGCTGTACCAAAAGATGGACCTTCTGCAGGGATTACCATTGCCACTGCTCTAGTATCGGCACTGACGGGTAAACCAGTGCGTAGAGAAGTGGGAATGACAGGAGAAATTACACTAAGAGGTCGCGTATTACCAATCGGTGGTTTAAAAGAAAAGTCACTTAGTGCACATCGTGCCGGATTAACTAAAATATTAATCCCTCATGATAATGAACGTGATATTGAAGATATTCCTGACAGTGTACAAGAGGAATTAGACATCGTTCTTGTGTCACATGTGGACCAAGTATTGGAACATGCGCTAGTAGGAGAGGTAAAATGAAAGTAACTCAAGCTGATATTGTCATCAGTGCCGTACGCCCTGAACAATATCCTAAAGAAAACCTGCCAGAATTTGCTTTAGCAGGCCGTTCAAATGTAGGAAAATCATCTTTTATTAATAAGATGCTCAATCGCAAAAGCTTAGCGCGTACGTCGTCTAAGCCTGGAAAAACTCAAACGCTTAACTTCTTTTTAATTAATGAAATCCTTCACTTTGTAGACGTACCTGGCTACGGATTTGCAAAAGTGTCTAAAAAAGAGCGTGAAGCATGGGGGAAAATGATTGAAACGTATTTAACAAATCGTGACCAGCTTAAAGCTGTGTTAATGATTGTTGATTTACGCCATGCCCCTTCAAAGGATGACGTTATGATGTATGAGTTTTTGAAGCACCATGACATTCCTGTTATGGTCATTGCGACGAAAGCTGATAAAATTCCTAAAGGAAAATGGCAAAAGCATTTAAAAGTAGTGAGAGAAACGCTGGATTTAGATCCAAATGATGAATTAATTCACTTCTCATCTGAAACAGGTGAAGGAAAAGATAAAGCGTGGAAATCTTTGCAGTATCGCATGACTCACTAAACAAAGTAATAGAAGCATAAAAAATGGAACGTTTATCATCACTCTAACAGGAAGTGAGTCAAACGTTCCATTTTTTAACTTGTTTACATAGATTACTTTCGTTTGAAAAATAATAAATATAGCCCAACTAGTAACAATAAAATAGGCCAGAAGGTTGTTAAATAATTTACGCCGTCTTCAACTTTTGGCAAAAATAGTTTAAGACGGTCTGAAAACATCATTAAAATGGCAATAATTAAAAGGGTGCCGCCTTGGAAAAAGCCTGATTTGGCTTTTCTAGCACTGAGTAAAAAGCTAATAGCCACCATAAAAACGACCATGCTAATATTCGTAGGCCAAAAGGAAATTTGTTCACTTACATAGAAATGAATACCTAAAGTGATTAATATGTAGCTTGCAAGCAAGTTTGAATGATCTTGAGATAAAGCAGACTCAGTTAACAGTGCTGCTCCTATTAAAATTAACAGTACAGGCCACGTGTATACCTTTGCTGCAATGCTCATATGTAGTTCATTCAGTAAAAAAAAGATTCCAAATCCAACTAGTAAGACACCAAAAAACATTGATTGCTTTTTCATAGTAACCTCCAGGTGTTTCAAAACAGAAAACGTGATAAAACGCTGCTTTTTTGATACAATTTATTACGGAATAACAGTTAATATCTTAACACATGTTTTCAAAGACTGTTCACATTTTTTTTTCGAATGATCTATAGAACATGTTATAATAGTTAGAGATAAGGCGAAGCTTACATCTGTGTAACGTCCGCCGTTTTTTACGAATAGTAGAATGGAAAACGCCGGATTTTACGGGCAGTTATCTCACTGTAGCTCTTTGAAAATTTAGGGGTTACTGCCCGTAAAATTCGGATAAATAAGCACATTTCAATTATAGGGGGTATGTACAAATGCATATTATAGCAGTCGGCTTAAACTTTCGAACAGCCCCTGTTGAAATAAGAGAAAAGCTTAGTTTTAATGAGCAAGAACTAGCATCTGCCATGAAAACGTTAAGCGGCCAAAAAAGTATTTTGGAGAACATCATTGTTTCAACATGCAATCGTACGGAAATTTATGCTGTTGTTGATCAATTACACACGGGCCGTTATTATGTAAAAGCATTTTTAGCTGAATGGTTCGGAATAGATAAAGAAGAGTTTTCGCCTTATTTAACCATCTATGAAAATGATGGAGCCATCGAACATTTATACCGAGTAGCATGTGGATTGGATTCAATGGTGATTGGCGAAACACAAATTCTTGGACAAGTGCGTTCAAGTTTTTTGCTTGCTCAAGAAGAAGAAACAATTGGTACAGTTTTTAATCAGCTGTTTAAACAAGCTGTGACATTAGCTAAAAAAGCTCATCATGAAACAGAAATTGGTGCGAATGCAGTTTCTGTCAGCTATGCAGCTGTAGAGCTTGCTAAAAAGATTTTTGGAGACTTATCATCCAAACACGTATTGATTCTTGGTGCGGGAAAAATGGGTCAGCTTGCCGTACAGAATTTATATGGCAGCGGAGCTAAAAAAGTAACGGTAGTGAATCGAACATTTGAAAAGGCACAGGAGCTAGCAAACCGTTTTTCTGGAGAAGCCAAACCATTTGCTGATCTTCAACATGCTTTAAGTGAAGCAGATATCTTAATTAGTTCAACAGGAGCTAATGACTATGTAGTAACGAAACAAATGATGAGTGAAGCTGAGCGTACGCGTAAAGGTCGCCCATTGTTTATGGTGGACATCGCCGTTCCGCGTGACTTAGATCCAGAACTAGACGAGCTAGAGACGGTCTTTTTATACGATATCGACGATTTAAACGGGATTGTAGAATCTAACTTGCAAGAGCGTCAAAAAGCTGCGGATGAAATTGAAATTATGGTTGAAGCTGAAATTGTTGCTTTCAAGTCTTGGCTTGGTACATTAGGCGTTGTGCCTGTTATTTCTGCACTTCGTCAAAAAGCACTTACCATTCAAGCTGAAACGATGAAAAGCATTGAACGTAAGCTCCCAGATTTATCTGAGCGTGAGCGCAAAGTTTTAAATAAACATACAAAAAGTATAATTAATCAACTTCTTCGCGATCCAATTTTACACGCGAAAGAATTGGCTGGAGAGAAACATGCTGAAGAGTCTTTAGAGCTGTTCATGAAGATTTTTAATATTGAACAGGAAGTTGCTTTGCAAAAAGAAAAAGAAGAGCAGCTTCATACATCGATTACGTCTCATTCAGTAGCTTATCAGTCTTAAGTGAGGATTGAATAATGGTTGATATGGAATTAACCAGAATCTATGAATTGATTGTGATTTTATACGCGGCGAGCGTTTTATTATATTTTATTGATTTTGTACAAAATAACCGGAAGGCAAATTCGATAGCCTTCTGGTTACTTTCTATTGTGTGGGTTTTGCAAACAGCCTTTTTAATCTTACGAATGTTTGAGACGGGAAGGTTTCCTATTCTTACCGTTTCTGAAGGGCTGTATTTTTACGCGTGGGTGTTAATTACTCTTTCACTTGTGATTAATCGCTTATTTCGCGTTGATTTTATGGTGTTTTTTACAAATGTGATTGGTTTCTTAATTATGGCTATTCATACGTTTGCTCCACTTGAAACATACACTGCTGTCCAGTCGGAGCGCCTTGTGTCAGAATTATTAATCATTCATATTACCATGGCTATTTTATCTTACGGCGCTTTTTCAGTCTCTTTTGTTTTTTCCGCTCTGTATCTTGTTCAGTATAATTTATTGAAAAAGAAGAAATGGGGCAAGCGCTTGCTAAGAATTGAGGATTTAACAAAGCTAGATTACATGTCCTATGTATTAATTTTAATTGGTGTACCGCTGTTATTGCTTTCGTTAATCTTAGGAATCATATGGGCTTATATTAAATACGTAGATTTTCATTGGTACGATACAAAAGTGTTAGGTTCATTTTTAATGTTTGTTGCATACAGCGCGTATTTGTATGCTAGACTGCGTAGAGGTATTCAAGGAAAGGCAATCGCGATGTGGAATATCGGATTGTTCTTAGTCTTACTTATTAATTTCTTTTTATTTGGCAGTTTATCGAATTTTCACTTTTGGGGTTCGTAATTAGGAGGACAACATGCGAAAAATTATTGTCGGCTCTCGTCGAAGCAAACTTGCGTTAACACAGACTAAGTGGGTCATTGAACAGTTAAAAAAACAAGGTCTTCCTTTTGAGTTTGAAATTAAAGAAATGGTTACAAAAGGTGATCAAATTTTAAATGTAACGCTGTCCAAAGTGGGCGGTAAAGGTCTTTTTGTAAAAGAAATTGAACAAGCCATGTTAGATGAAGAAATTGATATGGCCGTTCATAGTATGAAAGATATGCCGGCTGTCTTGCCAGAAGGATTAACGATTGGATGTATTCCTTTACGAGAAGATCATCGTGATGCGCTTATTTCAAAAAATGGTGAGCGATTTGAGGAGCTACCAAGCGGTGCTGTGATTGGGACAAGCAGCTTGCGTCGAGGGGCACAGCTTCTATCTATGCGTCCAGATATCGAAATTAAATGGATTCGAGGAAACATCGACACACGCCTAGAGAAATTAAAAAATGAAGATTACGATGCGATTATCTTGGCAGCTGCAGGGTTATCTCGTATGGGCTGGTCGAAAGATACGGTCACTCAGTACTTAGAGCCGGAAATAAGCGTTCCTGCTGTAGGACAGGGAGCTTTAGCTATCGAATGCCGAGAAAATGACCATGAATTATTATCGCTTCTTCAAGCTCTAAATCATGATGAAACGGCTCGTGCTGTTAGAGCTGAACGCATATTTTTAAAAGAGATGGAAGGCGGATGCCAAGTGCCGATTGCGGGGTATGGGCGTATATTGGACGATCGAAACATTGAGCTAACGTCGCTAGTCGCTTCTCCTGATGGCAAAACGATTTACAAAGAGCAAATTACGGGAAAAGACCCCGTTGCTATCGGTTCAGAAGCTGCTGAGCGCTTAACATCTCAAGGAGCTAAGCTTTTAATTGATCATGTAAAAGAGGAGCTGGACAAGTAATGAGTCATGAGGCTCCTCTTTTTTTGAAAAAAGTTTTGATTACAAGAGAAGCGAAGCAGGCTCATTCATTTGCAACACAGATTAAAAAGCTGGGGGGGATACCTTTAAGCTTACCAGTCCTCACGTTCGCACGTTCTAGCAATGAACAAGAAGTGGAAGATGTCCTGCTGTCGATTGGCTCGTTTGATTGGGTTGTTTTTACAAGTCAAAACGGCATTTCTTTTTTCTTCGAATGGCTAAAAGAGTTAAATATCAGTTGGAGTGCTTTAAAAAGATTAAAAGTGGCTGCGGTGGGAGAAAAAACCGCAAAATTGCTAGAAAAACACGATGTTAACGTGCAACTTGTTCCAAAAGAATACGTTGCGGAATCACTTCTTGAGTCGTTAAAAGCAAATGTTTCACATCACGAGCGAGTTCTCCTTGTACGAGGACAATTAGCCCGCTCTGTTTTAAAAGATGGGTTAAAAGAGTGTGAGATAACGGATTTAATCGTATATCAGACCATTCGAAATCAAGACTCTGAACGGTTGGTTAAGCAACATTTAGAAATAGGAATTGATGCTATTACTTTTACAAGTTCTTCTACGGTGAGATTTTTTGTTGAGTCAGTTAAAGACATTCCGAATTGGCTTGAGCTTGTGAATAGAACCAAAGTTATTTGTATTGGTCCTATTACAAGTCAGACAGCGAATGAATATGGAATTAAGCATCTTGTTCCTAGCACGTACACAATAAATGGTATGATAGATATGTTGGTTAGTTGTTTTAAATAATAAAGGAGGATTTTAACATGAAAGATTTACAATTTACACGTCATCGTCGTCTTCGTAATTCTGTAAATATGCGTGCGCTTGTACGTGAAACCTATTTACATCCCGAAGACTTTATATATCCTATTTTTATTGTAGAAGGTGAACAAAAAAGAAATGCTGTAAAATCAATGCCAGGTGTGGATCAAATTTCTTTAGACTACTTGAATGATGAAATCCAAGAGTTAGTCGATTTAGGAATCAAGTCAGCTATGGTATTTGGTGTTCCCGCTGAAAAAGATGCGGTTGGCTCACAGGCGTACCATGACCACGGAATTGTCCAAAAAGGTATTCGTCAAATTAAAGAAAACTTTCCAGACTTTGTTGTTATTGCAGATACATGTTTATGTCAATACACAGATCATGGCCACTGTGGTGTAATTGAAGACGGAAAAATCTTAAACGATCCTAGCCTTGACTTATTAGCTCGTACAGCGGTTAGTCAAGCTGAAGCAGGAGCGGATATTATTGCGCCTTCAAACATGATGGACGGTTTTGTGGCGGCTATTCGCCACGGTCTAGACGAAGCTGGATTTGAAGATGTGCCTGTGATGTCTTATGCTGTTAAATATGCATCTGCCTTTTACGGACCATTCCGCGATGCAGCGCATTCTTCTCCTCAATTTGGAGATCGTAAAACATATCAAATGGACCCAGCCAATCGCTTAGAAGCACTTCGAGAAGCAGAATCTGATGTAGAAGAAGGAGCAGATTTCTTAATTGTAAAACCGGCTCTATCTTATTTAGATATTATGCGCGATGTGAAAAATACGTTTAATTTACCGGTAGTGGCTTATAATGTGAGCGGTGAATATTCAATGATTAAAGCGGCAGCTCAAAACGGCTGGGTAAATGAAAAAGAGATTGTTCTTGAAAAATTAATTAGCATGAAGCGTGCAGGAGCGGATTTAATTGTAACGTATCATGCTAAAGACGCAGCACGCTGGTTATCTGATAAGTAATTAAGGAGGCTTACACATGAGAAGTTATGAAAAGTCAAAAGCAGCTTTTTTAGAAGCGCAGCAATTAATGCCGGGTGGAGTAAACAGTCCTGTTCGTGCATTTAAATCAGTAGATATGGATCCTATCTTTATGGAACGAGGAAAAGGCGCTACGATTTACGATATTGACGGCAATAAATATATTGACTACGTCCTATCATGGGGACCTTTAATTCACGGACATTCCAACGATCAAGTAGTTGAAGCAGTAAAAAAAGTAACGGAATCTGGTACAAGCTTTGGTGCACCAACGTTAATTGAAAATGAGCTTGCCAAGGTTGTGATTGAGCGCGTGCCTTCAATCGAAATCGTCCGTATGGTGAGTTCAGGTACGGAAGCAACGATGAGCGCACTGCGTTTAGCACGTGGCTATACGGGCCGCAACAAAATTTTGAAATTTGAAGGGTGCTACCATGGACACGGTGACTCTCTTCTCATTAAAGCTGGCTCAGGCGTAGCAACGTTAGGCCTACCAGATAGTCCAGGAGTGCCTGAAGGAATCGCTAAAAATACGATTACAGTGCCGTACAATGATTTAGAAAGCGTACAATATGCTTTTAAAGAATTCGGAGATGACATTGCCGGAGTAATCGTTGAACCGGTAGCAGGAAATATGGGTGTGGTACCGCCTCAGCCAGGTTTCTTACAAGGGCTTCGTGATATCACATCAGAATATGGCTCACTGCTCATTTTTGATGAAGTAATGACAGGGTTCCGCGTAGCGTACAACTGTGCACAAGGCTACTACAACATTACGCCTGACTTAACTTGCTTAGGAAAAGTAATCGGTGGTGGTTTACCAGTAGGTGCTTACGGTGGTAAAGCTGAAATTATGGAGCGAGTTGCACCAAGCGGCCCAATTTATCAAGCAGGTACATTATCAGGTAATCCACTTGCGATGACAGCTGGATACGAGACATTAACGCAGCTGACACCTCAATCTTACGACGAGTTCATTCGTAAAGCAGATCGATTAGAAGAAGGATTGATGGCAGCAGCTGAAAAATATGATGTGCCGTTTACGGTAAACCGAGCTGGTTCAATGATTGGATTCTTTTTTACAAACGAACAAGTAATAAATTACGAAACAGCGAAAACATCCAATTTAGATTATTTTGCAGCTTACTATCGTGAAATGGCTAATGAAGGCGTGTTTTTACCTCCTTCTCAATTTGAAGGAATGTTTTTATCAACTTCTCATACAGATGCAGACATTGAACATACAATTGCTGCAGCTGAAAAAGCTTTTTCGAAGTTACGTGGATAAACAGCTAAATCAGATTGACTTTTATACCAAAGCTTACGGAGGATTCCGTAAGCTTTTTTAGTTTTAAAGACATATTTTAATTTATTTGTTCATACATCTTTAATGACCGCGCTATTACCTGGCGGGTGTTGGAAGGGGGAGAACAATTTGTCGCAGGATAATTTATCATGTCTGCGTTTTTCCGTAGAAGAATCAGTATGGTTTCAAAAAGGACAGGAAGTCTCACAACTTTTGTCTATCTCCTTAGAGCCTCAAGTATCTATTCAAGAATATGACCAATATGTGTCTATTCGAGGAGCATTACAATTAACAGGTGAATACGAAACGTACGAGGGAGAGCACTCGTTACGAGAATATACAAATGAGAATCAAGTGCAATCTATCTCTGTCCGTGAAGACGGAACGGCTGAATTATCACATCAATTTCCTGTTGATATTACCATTCCTAAAAATCGTATTCAAAGTATTGAAGACGTATATGTATCTATCGATTTATTTGATTATGAATTGCCAGGCACAAATCAGCTGCAGCTAATGGCTGACTTGTCCATCACAGGATTGTACGGAGAACAGCATGAAGAACGTGAAGAAGAGGAAGAGTTTGCGGAAGAACAGCATGAAGAACAGCATGAAGAACGTGAAGAAGAAGAAGAGTTTGCGAAAGAACAGCACATCGTATCCTATGAAGAAGTGGACGATGCTGAAGAGGTATATACTGAAAACTTTGCTCTAGAAGAAGAAGAGAAAGAAGAAGAGTTTGATTTAAGCTACCGTGAAGCTCCAGAACTTCTAGAGGAAGAGGCTAGTGAAGAAGATCCTTCAGAAGAGCCGCCTAGTTATTTTTCATCTGTATTTAAAAAAGAAGCTCGTGCTGAGCCGGTCGTTGAATACGAAGATGAAGCATATGAACCATTTGAAGTCGAAGTGAAAAAAGAAGCGCAAATCGAGGAAGAAAGAGAAGACAACGTGATTGAGCTTGTTCAGCTTCGTCAAGAGCAAGAAAGCTTAGAAGAATCGCAAGCTAGTGAATTGAATGCGTATGCTGAAGTCCAAGAAGAAGCTGAGCAAGAAGAGGAAAAGATTATTGTTGAATTTCGTAAAGAAGAAAATGAAAGCGGACGAAATGAAAACGCCCTTTATTTAACAAAGCTCTTTTCTCGGGAAGAAGAAGCTTTTTCAACGTGGAAGCTTTGTATTGTTCAAGACGGAGATTCGCTTGATACGATAGCAGACCGCTATAAAACGAATGTGCAAAATATTTTACGAGTGAATAATTTAGAAGATGAATATGAACTGGAAGAAGGAAGCATCTTAAATATTCCCGTTCGTTAAAGTCGGAAAGAAAACAGTTTTGACGCATATAATGTCTTAACTGTTTTCTTTATTTTTTATGAGAAAGGAGAATATAGATGCAGCGGACAGTAGCAGACTACAAAGTATTGTTAAAAGAATATGACTTAGATGTTGACTTTATCGAAGACTATGGAAAAGTAAAAAAAGTCTATACGAAAACTGGCGTATTTGCGCTTAAAGAAATGACGAATTATCAAGAGCGAAATCAGAACTTCATTCAAAAGCTGCAGAACGTGTATCAAAAAGGGTGGATGGGCTTTGTCCCTATTTATCAAACGAAACGTTCTCAGCCCATTGTTTCAGATGAAAGCGGCTCGTATTACTTAATGCCGTGGCTCCCAAATAATCCAACCGAAGAGCGTGATATTCGATATCATAAATTGTTTCAAGAGCTTGCTAAGCTTCACGGCGCTTCGGCGCAGGAAGTAGAAGTGAAAAAAGAAGATATAGAAAATCATTACACATCGATGAAAAAAACGTGGGAAAAACGTCAGGAAGAGCTGAAGCAATACGTAGTAGAATGTGAGAAGAAAGTTTATATGTCCCCGTTTGAATTGCATTACTGTACATTTTATTATGAAATGACGAGAGCGCTTGAATTTGGGTTTGGAAAGCTCGATCAGTGGAACGATGAAATGGAGGAAAAAGAAAAGATCCGGCTGGTTACTTCTCATGGAAAGCTATCGGCTAAACATTTTATTTATGACGAACGGGGAAATGGGTTTTTTATTAATTTTGAACATGCAAAAGATGCTTCACCTATTTATGATTTGGTCTCATTTTATTTCCGTACTCTTCGCACATACCCAGTAACTACCTATGACAGCTATGAGTGGTTTAGCACGTATGAAAAACATTTTGCTCTCAGAGAAGAGGAAAGGCTGCTTTTGCACAGTTATTTAGCGTTTCCAGAACCCCTGTATCAGTGTATCGTTCAATATAGGCATCATAAAGAAAGTAAAACGGAGCTTGAACATATGCAGTCATTTATTCGAGCATACTGGCTGACGAAAAATATTGAACAGCTGAATATTAAAATATTTGAAGTAGATCAGCAAAAAAAAATGGCAGCGGAAGCAGCTGCACAAGCCCAAGCGAACGAATAGCGCTTGGGTTTTTAAATCCAGTCGGAATATAAAGCAACCGCTAGTATGGCAAGCAGTGCCAACAACAGTACATCAAAGGTTGTAGGAAAAAATAGTGTACGTATACCTTGAAAAATTGTTAAAGGAACAATAAACTGTCCACAAGCCGCTCCTGCTGTTTTGAGCCACCGCTGCAGCTGATACGAATTTACATTTATTCGTTTCTTCATTTGTACATGCCCCTTTCAATCCACGTGCCCAGGTTAAAGTCAGTATATGAAAAAAGAAAAGAATGGTGCTATTTTTTTGAGTAAACTCTTCATTTTATTTCCAAATTTAGCGAGTGAATGAAAAAATAAAGAGCAGAACAAAAAAATTATGAATATTATCGTAAAAAAGTGGAGAAGATTATTGACGATTCAACATTTTTTCATATAGTATAATTAAGAGAAATTCATACATAAATACAGTGAATAGGAAGAGTACGGGATGTTCGTCTTTCAGAGAGAGAAATCAGTTGCTGTGAGATTTCTTAAGAATGTGCACTCGGAATGTCGCCTATGAGTAGCTTTTTTGAACAGCTGCATAGCTCAGTAGAAAAAGCCGGTTAATCAACCGTTATGAAATGAAGTGTATAGGCTTATCAAACGGGATACGTCTATAAAAAAAGGTGGTACCGCGAAATCAACTCCTTTCGTCCTTTTATTAGGAAAGGAGTTTTTTTATGTTTATAAAAGGTTTACACAGTTTCTAAAGACTGAAACTTTATATTATGGAGGTATACATTATGTCTGAAAAAGAAGTGACTCTTCCAACGAAGTATGATCCAAAAGCCGTTGAAGAAAATCGTTATCAGTATTGGTTAGACGGAAAGTTTTTTGAAGCAACAAACGACCCTGAAAAAGAGCCATACACAATTGTAATTCCACCCCCGAACGTAACGGGCAAGCTGCATTTAGGCCACGCTTGGGATACAACGTTACAAGACATTTTAACGCGTATGAAGCGCATGCAAGGCTATGACGTTCTATGGCTTCCTGGCATGGACCATGCAGGGATTGCAACGCAGGCAAAAGTAGAAGAAAAGCTTCGCAGCGAAGGGAAAAGCCGCTACGATCTAGGCCGCGAAAACTTTGTAGCTGAAACGTGGAAATGGAAAGAAGAATATGCAAGCTTTATTCGCCAGCAGTGGTCGAAGCTAGGACTTGGCTTAGACTATTCACGCGAGCGCTTCACGCTTGATGAAGGCCTTTCTAAAGCAGTACGTGAAGTATTCGTAACGCTTTACAAAAAAGGGTTAATCTATCGCGGAGAATATATTATTAACTGGGATCCAGCTACAAAAACAGCTCTTTCAGACATCGAGGTTATTTACAAAGATGTACAAGGTGCGTTTTATCATATGCGCTATCCGTTGGCAGATGGTTCTGGACATATCGAAATCGCAACAACTCGTCCTGAAACAATGCTAGGAGATACGGCTGTAGCTGTTCACCCTGAAGATGATCGCTATAAGCACTTAATCGGCAAAAAGGTTGTCCTTCCGATTGTAGGTCGTGAAATTCCAATCGTAGGCGATGATTATGTCGATATGGAATTCGGTTCTGGTGCGGTAAAAATTACACCTGCTCATGACCCGAACGATTTTGAAATTGGAAACCGTCATAATTTAGAGCGTATTTTAGTGATGAATCAAGACGGTACGATGAATGACAAAGCAGGTAAATATGAAGGAATGGACCGTTTTGCTTGCCGTAAGCAAATTGTTAAAGACCTTCAAGAAGCCGGTGTATTGTTCAACATTGAAGACCACATGCATTCAGTAGGTCATAGTGAACGAAGCGGTGCCGTTGTTGAACCTTATTTATCAACTCAATGGTTTGTAAA
Organism: Priestia aryabhattai; assembly: GCF_023715685.1. NCBI lineage: Bacteria > Bacillati > Bacillota > Bacilli > Caryophanales > Bacillaceae > Priestia > Priestia aryabhattai. The sequence goes on along the minus strand of NZ_JAMBOQ010000001.1, from coordinate 1,043,271 downwards.
AATGCAGCCGTTAGCAGATAAAGCGGTAGATCTTCAAAAACAAGAAGAAAAAGTAAACTTTGTACCTGATCGTTTTGAAAAGACATATTTACACTGGATGGAAAATATTCGCGACTGGTGTATTTCACGTCAGCTTTGGTGGGGACACCGCATTCCAGCTTGGTACCATAAAGAAACTGGAGAAGTATACGTAGATCATGAAGCTCCAGCAGATATCGAAAACTGGGAACAGGATTCAGATGTATTAGACACATGGTTTAGTTCGGCACTATGGCCTTTCTCAACAATGGGCTGGCCGGATGTGGATGCAGCTGATTTCAAACGCTACTATCCAACAAACGTGCTTGTAACAGGCTACGACATTATTTTCTTCTGGGTATCTCGTATGATTTTCCAAGGTCTTGAATTTACGGGTAAACGTCCGTTTGACGATGTACTAATTCACGGTCTTGTACGAGATGCTGAAGGTCGTAAAATGAGTAAATCACTTGGTAACGGTGTAGATCCGATGGAAGTAATCGAGAAATACGGTGCCGATTCTCTTCGCTACTTCTTATCTACAGGAAGCTCACCAGGACAAGATTTACGCTTCAGCTTTGAAAAAGTAGAAGCGACGTGGAACTTTGCAAATAAGATTTGGAATGCTTCTCGTTTTGCATTAATGAATATGGACGGTATCACATTTGAAGAGCTTGATTTATCAGGCGAAAAATCTGTTGCTGATAAATGGATTTTAACGCGCTTAAATGAGACGATTGAGCATGTAACAAAATTAGCTGATAAATATGAATTCGGTGAAGTTGGACGCATTCTCTATAACTTTATTTGGGATGATTTCTGCGATTGGTACATTGAAATGGCTAAACTTCCTCTTTACGGAGAAGATGAAGCAGCTAAAAAGACAACTCGCTCAATTTTAGCTTATGTACTTGATAACACAATGCGACTTTTACATCCATTCATGCCGTTTATTACCGAGGAAATTTGGCAAAGCTTGCCGCATGAAGGCGAATCGATTACAGTAGCTAAATGGCCGGAAGTCCGCGCTGAGCTTTCTGATAAAGAAGCGGCTAACGATATGCGTTTACTTGTAGATATTATCCGCGCTGTTCGTAACATTCGTGCTGAAGTGAATACGCCGATGAGCAAACAAGTAAAATTATTTATCAAAGCTAAAGATGAAAATATTCAAAGCCAGCTTGAAAAGAATCGTGCGTATGTAGAGCGTTTCTGTAATCCAAGTGAGCTTGTGATTTCAACAGATGTTTCATTAGATGAAAAAGCGATGACTGCTGTTGTAACAGGCGCAGAATTAATTTTACCTCTTGAAGGTTTAATTAATATCGAAGAAGAAATCGCGCGTTTAGAAAAAGAATACGACAAGTTAAACAAAGAAGTAGAACGTGTACAAAAGAAATTAAACAACCAAGGCTTTATTGCAAAAGCGCCTGCTAAAGTAGTAGAAGAAGAGCGTGCAAAAGAGCAAGATTACGTTGAAAAACGTGAAGCTGTTCAGTCTCGTATTGCTGAATTACGCGGATAATCAATGGGTTAATGAATTAACAGAAAAAGCGTGGCTTGTATAGCGACGCTTTTTCTTTACATAATAATAGCGATGGAAAAGAAAGGTGAATAAAAGATGATAACGACATATGAAGAAGCGCTTGATTGGATTCATAACAGACTTCGCTTTGGAATCAAGCCGGGGTTAGAACGAATGGAATGGATGTTAGAGCAGCTTGACTATCCGCAGCAAAATATAAATGCTATTCATGTTGCTGGGACCAATGGTAAAGGTTCTACCGTTTCTTATTTGCGAAACATATTAGAAGAAGCAGGATATAAGGTTGGAACGTTTACTTCCCCTTATATCGAAACATTTAATGAGCGGATTAGCGTGAATGGACAGCCTATTTCAAATGAAGCAATGACCGCTCTTGTTCAGGAAGTAAAGCCTGTGGTGGAGCGACTAGAACATACAAGCTTAGGGTCAGCAACGGAATTTGAAGTGATTACAATCATGGCTTTTCTTTATTTCGGCTATCATAATTCAGTTGACTATGTTGTCTTTGAAACAGGTCTGGGTGGACGATATGATTCAACAAATGTTGTGAATCCTATGGTGAGTATTATTACAAACATTGGATTTGATCACATGGCGATACTAGGTGATACGGTAGAAGAAATTGCAGCAGAAAAAGCGGGAATTATAAAAAAAGAAGTCCCGATTATTACTGGTGCAGAGCAAGTGAAGGCGCTTGACGTCATTACAGAAGAGGCAAAGTCGAAGCAGGCTTCGTTATTTGTGTTAGGAAAAGAATTTGAAATTGAAAACTATGAGCCCTTAGCAAATGGAGAAGGCTTTGCGTTAAAAACGCCGTATGAAACATTTGAACACTTGCAATTAAATATGCTTGGCTATCATCAAGTTAAAAATGCAGCTTTGGCTGTAATGGCCGTTTGTTATTTAAAAGAAAAGAAAAAGCTCTCTATCTTCAATGAGCAAATTATGAAAGGGATTCAGCATACAAAGTGGAACGGCCGCTTTGAGACGGTGAATGAGCATCCTTTAACGATTGTTGATGGCGCTCATAATGCAGAAGGCATTGATAGCTTATTATCTACTTTACGCCTTCATTATGAAGGTCGAAACATTCATTTAGTCTTTAGTTGCTTAAACGATAAAAGCGCTGATCGAATGGTCCAGGAACTTGAAACAATCGCCGCAAGTATTACATTTACATCGTTTGATTTTCCTCGTGCTCGCGCGGCTCAAGAGCTTTATGAGATGAGTACTCATCATGATAAACATATGAACGAAGAGTGGAAAAAAGCGATTGCTTACGTACAGGAAAAGGCGACCGGTGAACAAGACATGATCGTAATTACAGGGTCTCTGTATTTTATATCGGAAGTGCGGGCTTTTCTTCTAAAATGAGCAAAAGTAGCAAGTGAAATCTTGCTGCTTTTAACACAATGTAAGGAAGAGATACTGATAATAAGCAAGCACTAAGTTCAAAGTATTGTCACTTTCACCCCCTAGGTAAGTGATATATAATAAACATGTACATCACTAAATAAGGAGATTGTTAACATGAGTAAGAATAATGAAAAAATTGTACCGAAAAGTAATAAAAACTTTACCGGTATTATTCTTACCTTTTCAGTGATAGCGAATGTTATTATTTTACTGCTATTCTTTTCGAATATTGGCTATCAAGGAAAAGTAAGTTTTGATTTGACTATCTTTCCACGGTTAAATGCTATTTTGAATAGTTTTACGTTTATTTTTTTAGTTGCAGCGTTGATTTCAATTTTTAGGAAAAATATTAATGCTCATAAAGGTTTTATTTTAGCAGCATTCACTTCCACACTGCTCTTTTTAGTTTCATATCTAACGTTCCATTACATTTCCACAGAAACAGCTACGTTCGGTGGAGAAGGAATCGTTCGTCCCATTTACTTTTTTATTTTGATCACACACAGTTTTCTAGCAGCGATTATTGTCCCGCTGGCACTGTTTGCACTTGTGTGGGGCTGGACAATGCAAGTTGAAAAACATAAAAAAATTGTGCGATGGACAATGCCAATCTGGCTTTATGTAAGTCTTACAGGTGTAATTGTCTACTTATTTATGGCTCCTTACTATTAAAAGACGTCTGCTTTGGCAGGCGTTTTTTGTAATGTTGTTTTTATTTTTTAGTGTTATAATCCTTATTACCTATAAAAAGCGCGTTTTGAGAAAGGAGGCATACAGAATATGACTTTTATGGGTATTTTGATTCAGTTTATTAATGAAGTAACTATTTGATACTAATCAATAAAGGAGAGATGTTTAAATGGATAAACTATCAACGAGAAATAAAGGAATTTCTCTAATGCAAGTGATCGTACTAGTTATCGTAATAGGTGTTCTAGCAGCTTTTCTCATTCCGTTTATTGGCAGCTATTTAAGAGAAAAAGATACATTCCTTCACTCAAAAGAAAACCTGCAGTTAGCAGACTGCACGCTTGAGATGGAAGAAATAGTATGAGTTTAATTTATCTCTATTTATTTGTTTCAGGTATCACTCTAGGCTCATTTTATAACGTAGCAGGCTTTAGAATTCCACAACAAAAATCTATTCTATCTCCAAGATCTCATTGCCCACACTGTTTATACGTTCTTTCTCCACCACAATTAATTCCCATAGTCTCCTATATTAAAAATGCAGGAAAATGTAGTATGTGTCGCAAAAAAATTTCCTTCATCTACCCATTCATAGAATTTTCGACAGGAAGTTTATTTGTATATGCTTTTTTTAGATTAAATATGACGTTAGAACTGATTGTTATATTAACATTTGTTTCTTTCTTAACAATTATAGTTGTCTCTGATATCGCCTATATGATTGTACCAAATAAGGTGCTGCTTTTCTTTTTGCCTATCTTTCTTCTTGAGCGTCTTTTCATTCCATTTACTTCGTGGAGTGACTCCTTAATGGGAGGAGGAATAGCTTTTTTCCTTCTTTTTTTAATTGCATTTCTTAGTAGAGGAGGTCTTGGAGAAGGAGATATCAAATTATATGGTCTGATTGGAATTGTACTTGGAGTAAAGCTCGTCTTGCTATCGCTTTTTTTAGCTATATTAATAGGCGGAACCGTTAGTATAGGAGCGTTATTAATGAGAAAGGCAAAAGTAGGTGTACCCATTCCTTTCGTTCCTTTTATTTTTATAGGGACAATCGTTGCTTATTTTCATGGAAACGAATTGATAGATTGGTATTTTAGCAACTATTTTTATTGAGCTTTAAGCCTTCGACAAATTTAAAATTTCTGTAACTAAATAGCGAAAACCTTTTGTAACAAGACGACAAATGTCTTGTTATTTTTTTTTTCTTCTATGATAGCATGGAAAAAAGTGTATGTTTTATGTCGGTTTACCTCAGCTTGCAACCGGTAATAAGACTACGTTAACTAAAGGCGGTGGTGCAGTGGACAAGCAGGAACGAAAAATTTCAATTAAAATCAACGGTCAATCCAAGGATGAGAAGGAAGAACAAGCGCCAGAAAAAGACGAATTTACTTGGGTTCTTCCGGAACCAGCATCCAAAGATTCTCATGTAGAAGAAAATAAAGTGGTGTTTATTGAAGATGTAAGAAATGAAAAAAAGAAAAAGCCGCGATTACATCCTAAAAATGTTTCGATTAAAACGGTAAACAGCGGTGTGATCAAACGAACGGCTGTGATTGTATTGCTAGCAGTCGGAATAGGCAGCGGCATCGGTATGGTTGGTGTAAAAATGATGACAGGAAGCGAACAGCCTGTAAGCAAAGCACAAACGAGTGAGCAAACGAAAGAAGAAAAAGCTGCTCAAACAGCGTCTACCACTGAAAGTGTTGGTAAAGCCGAAAAGAAAAGCGAACAGGAATCGAAGGGTACGTCAGTTGCTGCTTCTACTTTAGAGCCTTTTTCTTTTTACATTGTACAAGCAGGTGCTTTTTCATCAAAAGCTGCTGCAAATAAAGCAATGGATAAATGGAAAGAAGAGAACAAAGCAGGCGAGATCTTTTCACCTAAATCCTACTCTCTTGTAGTTGGTGCTGCCACTGGAGAAGAAAAAGCGAAGGCACTTAGTAAAACGTACAAACAACAAGGTAAAGATGTATATGTAAAGTCTTATGAAATTAAGCCCACTAGCCAATTAAGGAAAAAAGATCAAACGGTTATAACAACAGCGCAGCCGTTTATGGCTAATCTCTTAGATCAATCTGTTAAAGCGATTGAAGGACAGCGAGTAGCCGATATCAAGTCTTTGAAAAAAGAGCTAACAAAAGTTCAGAAAGAAGCGTCAAATGACGACATTAAAACCATGGTGAGCACCCTTCAAAAAGCTGCGGCTTCCCTTTCTTCATATGAAAACAATAAAAGCAGTAAAGATGCTTGGCTTGCTCAGCGATATGTGTTAAAAGCTCTTCAGCAGTATGAAAGCCTTGTAACGTCTTAACAGGTGAGGTAGTGTAATGCTGCCTCACTTGTTTATTGTCATTTGGAGATGAAATTGCTAAAATAACGGTGTGTCCTTCTTTTTTAAATCAAAATGCAAAGGTGAGATGTATGAAACAAACATTAATTTTAGCCTCAGGCTCTCCTCGTCGAAAAGAATTACTTCAGCAGCTTCACATTCCCTTTACCGTTCACGTTAGTACAATTGAAGAAATCGTCAATCCATCATACACTCCGTCGGAGGTAGTAATAGATTTAGCTAGGCAAAAAGCAGTGGACGTCGCTTCGCATCATAAAGAGGATATGGTCCTAGGTGCCGATACAGTTGTCGTATATGGTAATCGTATTTTAGGAAAGCCAAAAACGAAACAAGAAGCGATTGAAACACTTACTATGCTGTCAGGTCAAAAACATCAAGTATTAACTGGAGTAGCGTTGGTATCAAATGCAAAAGTTCATACGTTTTATGAACAAACAGATGTAGAGTTTTGGCCGCTTGAACAAGATGAAATCGTACAGTACGTAGAGTCAGGAGAGCCTATGGATAAGGCAGGTTCTTATGGAATTCAAGGTCTCGGTGCTGCGCTAGTTAAAAAAATTGAAGGAGACTATTTCTCGGTGGTGGGCTTGCCGCTCTCCCGAACAATACGTAAGCTAAAACAATACGGTTTCGTCTACTAAAAAGGAGTGACGAAATTGGATCAATCATTGCTAATTAAAGATTTTCCTCAAGATGAAAGACCTCGAGAGCGCCTTGTGTCAATGGGTGCTTCTAGTCTTTCTAACCACGAGCTTATTGCTATTTTGCTGCGCACTGGAACCAAAGATGAATCTGTTCTTCAGCTATCCAACCGCATATTAACGCATTTTGAAGGCCTTCAACTTTTGCAGCATGCATCGCTTGATGAAATGATGAATATTAAAGGTATCGGGCCTGCAAAAGCGATTCAAATTATAGCGGCTATTGAAATAGGTAAGAGGATTGTACAGCGGAAATCTAGTCAACGATATACCATTCATGGCCCTGAAGACGGAGCTAATTATGTGATGGAAGAAATGCGCGTGCTTTCTCAAGAGCATTTCGTCTGTTTATACCTCAACACGAAAAATCAAGTTCTCCATAAGCAAACCATTTTTATCGGAAGCCTCAATTCATCTATTGTCCATCCAAGAGAAGTGTTTAAAGAAGCCTTTCGTCGTTCAGCTGCATCCCTTATTTGTATTCATAATCATCCATCGGGCGACCCTACTCCCAGCAGAGAAGATATAGAGGTAACGAAGCGCTTAAAAGAGTGCGGATTTATCATAGGAATTGAATTGTTAGATCATTTAATTATCGGAGATCGAAAATATATTAGTTTAAAAGAAAAAGGATACATGTAAGGCTATGCTTTTTAAAATCCTTGGGTTATAATAGTAGTCATGATTTTAAATGACAAGTTCTTTACAATCATTCGTTATTAATAGACAAAGTATGACTTTTTATCATACAATATTTGGCGTTGACATCTATGAAAAAAGTATAGAAAATAAAAAATGTTACTTATGAAATGAAGAAATTGAATTATGGAATTTTTACCTTTGCATTTTGGTAAGAGAAAGGAAGAGACACATGTTTGGAATCGGTACTAGAGACCTTGGAATAGATTTGGGTACTGCAAATACGCTCGTTTATGTAAAAGGAAAAGGAATTGTTGTGCGTGAGCCGTCTGTTGTGGCTTTGCAAACTGATACAAAACAAATCGTTGCAGTAGGTAACGATGCAAAAAATATGATTGGTCGTACACCTGGGAACGTAGTAGCCCTTCGTCCAATGAAAGATGGAGTTATTGCAGATTACGAAACAACTGCAACGATGATGAAATATTACATCAATCAAGCTCAAAAAACAAAAAGTTTGTTTGCGGGTAAGCCGTATGTAATGGTTTGTGTACCTTCTGGCATTACAGCTGTTGAGAAACGTGCCGTTATTGATGCGACTCGTCAGGCTGGCGCGCGTGATGCGTATACAATTGAAGAACCGTTTGCTGCAGCAATCGGCGCCAATCTACCGGTTTGGGAGCCGACGGGAAGTATGGTAGTAGATATTGGCGGAGGAACAACAGAAGTTGCGATTATTTCTTTAGGCGGAATCGTAACATGTCAGTCAATCCGCATCGCTGGTGACGAGATGGATGAAGCGATTATTCAATATATTCGCAAGAATTACAATTTAATGATTGGTGAGCGTACGTCAGAAGCATTAAAAGTAGAAGTCGGTTCTGCCGGAATTCCAGAAGGTATTGAAAACATGGAAATTCGCGGACGTGACTTACTAACAGGTCTACCGAAAACAATCGAAATTTCAGCAGAAGAAATTGCAGAAGCGCTAAAAGATACAGTGGCTTCTATTGTAGATTCAGTAAAAAGCACATTAGAAAAAACACCACCTGAACTTGCGGCGGATATTATGGATCGCGGTATTGTGTTAACAGGCGGTGGCGCATTGCTACGTAATTTAGATAAAGTTATTAGTGAAGAAACAAATATGCCGGTTGTCATCGCAGAAGATCCGCTTGACTGTGTTGCAATTGGAACGGGTAAAGCGTTAGAACACATTGATTTATTTAAAAATCGTACAAGCGAATCATATCGCTAAATATTAAGAGGTGTAGATCGTGCCACAATTTTTCTTAAATAAACGTTTAGTTATTTTATTGGTTAGTATTATTGTATTAGTGGCATTGATTGGTTTTTCGTTAAATGGTCGTAAAAATGTAACGTGGCCTGAACAGTTTGTCAAAGATACGGTTGGTCTTGTTCAGGCTACCTTTAATGAACCCGCACAATTTGTAGCGGGTTTCTTTCAGAATGTAGGTGACTTAAAGCGTACATACGAAGAAAACGAGGTATTAAAAGCTCGTTTAGACGAACGCATGCAATTAGAAACGAAAGCCAACGCTTTGCAGCAAGAAAATAAAAAATTAAGAGCACAGCTCGACAAAAAAACGGATTTAAGTCAATACAACCCAATTGAAGCAACAGTGATTGCTCGTAATCCGGACCGTTGGCATGAGGTAATTGCCATTGATAAAGGGACGGTTCATAATGTGCAGGAAAATATGGCTGTTATGACTCCTGAGGGGCTGATTGGTAAAGTGAAGCATGCATCTAAGTTCACATCTACTGTGCAGTTAATTAGTTCATCAGATCGTACAAACCGTGTATCTGCTAAAATTCAGGCTAAAAAAGAAGTGTTTGGTTTAATTGAAGGCTATGATGATAAAGAACAGGCGCTTGTTATGCGTCGTATTCCATTTGATGCTGATATTAAAGAAAAGCAAAAAGTAGTAACGTCGGGTCTAGGTCAAGAAGACGGCATTTTCCCTAGCAATCTTCCAATTGGCGTTATCACAAAAATTGAGCCTGATGAATATGGATTAACGAAAAAAGCTTATATCAAACCTGCTGCTGACTTGTATGACTTAGATAACGTAGTTGTAGCTAAAAGAAGTGCGCCCGCTGCTGAAGACGATTTAGGGGCGGAGGAGGCTAACTGATGAAGCGGTTTGTCCTTCCTATTCTCGTGCTTGTCGTTTTTATGTTTGAAAGTATTTTTGTTAATTTTGTCGCCATGGCATCACCATGGCGAGACTGGATCTTATCACCTCACTTTGTTGTAGTGGTACTGGCTTTTATGTCAGTGTATTATCACCCAAAGCAAGCGATGCTATATGGGGTAATCTTTGGATTCATGTATGATATTGCCTTTACGGATGTCTTAGGAGTATACGCGCTTGGACTGCCGGCCGTATGCTATATCGTATCAAAATTAATGAAGATTTTTCAGCAAAATACGCTTATCGTAATCTGCATGTCGCTATTAGCTGTAGCCATTATTGAGTTTTACGTATATGGAATTAATAGCATTATTAATATATCCGATATGACCATTGGTCGCTTCTTGCAAGAGCGATTTTACGCAACCATCATTTTAAATGCCATATTTGCACTTATTTTTGCATTTCCGCTTCAAAGATGTTTTCAATATTTCGCTAAATTTATCGATGAACGCTGATCCGAAAATATGTTACGCTTCTCGTTCATGATAGGATAAAAATGCTGATTGAAGAAACGAAAAAAAGGAATTGAGTAAGTCTCTGTCGAAATTATATATTCGTTGAGGTGAGCGTCTTGAATAAACAAAAGCAACAAAATGTGACAATTAAAGGAACAAAAGATGGATTAACGTTGCATCTCAATGATACATGTTCATTTGCAGAGCTTTTGACGGAACTTAAGACGAAGCTTTTGACAAATAAGCATGGCGATGCCGATCAGATCGTCACAGTGTATGTCAAAATCGGAAATCGTTATTTAACTACAGAGCAGGAAACCGAATTGAAGGCGCTCATAGAAGAAAATCAGTATTTAGTAGTTAAACAAATTGATAGTAACGTTATTTTAAAGCAAGATGCGGTCCGAGTAAGAGAAGAAAGTGAATTAGTATCTGTTACAAAGGTGGTTCGTTCAGGACAGGTTCTCCATGTAGAAGGCGATTTGCTTCTAGTCGGAGACGTAAATCCCGGAGGAACAGTTGTAGCTGGAGGAAATCTATTTGTATTAGGTGCTTTAAAAGGGATTGCTCATGCAGGATATCGCGGCAATAAAAACGCCGTTATTGCTGCATCGTTAATGAAACCTTCACAGCTGCGCATTGCTGATATTATTACCCGATCAGAAGAAGAGCGCAACGAGAAGGAAGAGAATATAATGGAATGTGCATACTTAGATGATAATGATCAAATGGTGATAGATCGCGTGCAAACTTTATCGCATCTAAGACCGAATTTGACCAGGGTAGAAAGGAGAATTTGACAGTGGGAGAGGCTATTGTTGTTACGTCTGGTAAAGGTGGAGTTGGAAAAACAACGACATCAGCCAATTTAGGTACTGCTCTAGCATTAGCTGGAAAGCGCGTGTGTCTAGTAGACACTGATATCGGCTTACGCAACTTGGATGTTGTAATGGGGCTTGAAAATCGTATTATTTATGATCTTGTAGACGTGGTAGAAGGTCGATGCCAACCGCAAAAAGCCTTGATTAAGGACAAGCGTTTTGAATGTTTGTACTTACTTCCTGCTGCTCAAACGAGTGACAAAACAGCTGTTCAACCAGAACAAATGCGAGAGTTAGTTCTTCAGTTAAAGCAAGACTATGACTATGTAGTTATTGATTGCCCAGCTGGTATTGAACAAGGCTATAAGAATGCCGTAGCTGGCGCTGATAAGGCACTCGTTGTGACAACACCGGAAGTTTCAGCTGTTCGTGATGCTGACCGTATTATTGGATTATTGGAGCAAGAGGATATCGAGTCTCCAAAACTGGTTATTAACCGAATCCGTAGTCATATGATGAAAAATGGAGACATGCTAGACGTGGAAGAAATTTCTCAGCTTCTGGCTGTTGATTTAATTGGGATCGTTGCTGACGATGAAAATGTTATCCGTGCTTCTAACAACGGTGAACCAATTGTCATGGACCCATCAAGCAAAGCATCAATTGCATATCGTAATATTGCAAGACGTATTCTAGGTGAAACGGTTCCTCTTCAATCGTTAGATGAAGAAGATAAGGGAATGTTTGCACGTATTAAACGATTCTTTGGTGTTCGTTCTTAAAAAAGCTTCCGATAAAGGAAGCTTTTTTTATTTGTGTGATTTTGTAGAGTCAAGCTGTCATAAGCTCCACGGACAAGTCATATAGTTGATTATACGATAAGAACAAGGAGAATGATGAATCATGAATCGACGTGCTGATGAAATCCGTAAACGAATTGCTGAGCGTAAGCGAAAACAATTAAATACAACGAAGCGTCTTCCTCAAGAACCTCTTCATACGTCCTTAATGAGTGAAGAAGAAAAATATGGATCGATGGATTATTCTACGGTTGAATACACACCATCAGCAAAAGAATATCATCCTTTATTTCGAAAAGAACGCTTTTTATTTAAAATTTTAGCTTCAGCCTGCTTAGTGTTAATTGTAGGAATTATGTTCAAGAACGCTTCTCCTACTTTTGAACAGGCCAGAGTGGTGGTTCAACAAACAATGGATAAAGAGTTTCAGTTTGCAGCTGTGTCCTCCTGGTATGAAGATAAGTTTGGGAAGCCGTTAACGCTGTTACCGAATAAAGATTCTAGCAAAACGGAGCAGAGTGTAAGCGGAGAATATGCTACTCCAGCTTCAGGCAAAGTAACGGAAACATTTGCTCAAAGTAAGCAAGGCGTGACGGTTCAAACAGGAGTGGATTCGGTTGTAGAAGCAATGAGTGAAGGTATTGTAAGGTACGTAGGAAAACGTGATGATACGGGGAATACCGTTATTATTCAACATGCCGATGGAACTGAAACTTGGTATGGACAGCTGAAAAAAATCAACGTTAGTATGTATGATTTTGTGAATAAAGGCAAAGAAGTAGGAATTGTGGAAAACAGTAAAAAAGGCGATGCTGGAACGTTCTATTTTGCTATTAAAAAAGGCGATAAGTTTGTGGATCCTAGTCAGGTGATTCAATTTGAATAGTGCTTTTTCGTTATTGATGAAAATTCACATTCATCCATTGTTTTGGGGAATTTTCGTAATTGGTATCTTAACGGCTACGGTAAAGCAGCTTTTTTTGTTATTTATTATTGTAATTATTCATGAACTGGGCCACGCCGTAGCGGCTCAGTGTTTTTCTTGGCGGATTCGCAGAATTATGCTCTTACCTTTTGGGGGGGTAGCAGAAGTAGATGAACATGGGAATCGTCCATTTCGAGAAGAGTTCATCGTGACAATAAGTGGACCTCTTCAGCATCTTTGGATGTTTGGAGCTGCTTTCTTATTAATGAAAACAAATGTGTTGTCTTTTGAAACGTATGAGCAATTTATGTTTCAATGCATGGTGATTTTACTGTTTAATCTCTTGCCCATTTGGCCATTGGACGGAGGGAAGCTGCTTTTTTTAATTTGCAGTCGTTCTTTACCATTTTTAGAAGCGCATAAGCTTGCGCTGCGGTTATCAACGTTTTTTTTAGCTATTGGTATTATCTATGCCGTCATTATGCATCCTTTTCAGCTGCACTTATGGATTGTTATTTCATTTTTAATTATATCAGGATATTTGGAATGGAAGAGCAGGCAATTTGTTTACATGCGCTTTTTACTAGAGAGGTATCATGGAAAAGAGCATCCAATTGGAGCTTTAAAAACGCTAAGTGTATCAACCAGTGAGACACTTCATCAAGTCCTGCAAAAATTCCAAAGAGGTTGTAAGCATATGATTATTGCTACATCTCAAACGGGCGAACATGTACAAATTGATGAAAATGAACTTTTATACGCTTACTTTGTAGAAAAAAGAACAAATAGCCCACTAGATGAACTTGTAACAGTTTACTGATTTCTAGTAACATAGAATAGAGTGAAAAAAGTTCGGTTGCATTGACCGAACTTTTTCCTATGAATTTAGATTAAAGTGAGGCAATGTATGTGAAGGTATGTATCATTAACGCGGCTACTTCTTCAAAACGTATAGCCGTGATAAGCGATAAAGCACTAGAAAAAATATATTTAGAAGAACAAAGCCAGAATCAAATTATTGGTGATATATATTGGGGTAAAGTAGTAAAAGTACTGCCACATATGCAAGCAGCCTTTATCGATATCGGTTTATCAATGAATGGATTTATTCATCGAAATGAACTTGTATCCTATCAGCAGGCAGTGAATCCTAGCAAAGATCAGCAGCCGATGTCTGCTTTTATTCGTGAAGGAGAAAAAGTATTGGTTCAAGTTGTAAAAGAAGGTATCGGGACAAAAGGGCCGAAGCTGACGGGTATTATTGAATTTTCTTCTGATGAGCTTGTATATTTACCGCACGGAAACTATGTCGCTGTATCAAAAAAAATAGCTGAACCAAAACGCCAACAGTGGAAACAGCTTGGTGAGCGGTTAAAACAGGGGATGGAAGGCTTTTTATTTCGAACAGCGATTTCAGAAAAACCAGAAGCTGCGGTCCAACATAAAATAAAAGAGCTACAGAAGAAATATGAGCGTCTTGAACGACAGATACAGGGAATGAAAGCTCCTGCCCTAGTCAGCAAAGGACAAGATTTTCTGGAAACAAGAGTGCAAGCTGCACTTCAACAAGGAATTGATGGGATAGTAGTAGATGACTTCGATCTATATCAGCATCTTCGAACTACCTATCCTAAATCGTCAATAGAGTACTATAAAGGAAATGAAAATATTTTCTCTTTTTATGATGTGGAACGGCAAATAGAGAAGCTTTTAAAGCGAATCGTGTGGCTCAAAAGCGGAGGTTATATCGTTATTGACGAAACGGAAGCGATGACGGTCGTGGACGTGAACACGGGGAAGTTTTCAGGAAAAGATAATATTCGAAAGACAATGCTTCAAACAAATATGGAAGCTGCGTATGAATTGTCCAAACAGATGCAATTACGTCACTTAGGCGGCATGATCTTAATTGATTTTATAAATATGCCTCATAAAGAAGATCGCACAGAAGTAGAAAGGTACATGAAAAAGCTATGTGAACAAGATGAAGTGCGGACGAATGTAGTTGGCTTTACAGAGCTCGGCATATTGCAATTAACGCGGAAGAAAGTGCGCAATAGTATTGGATCAACATTAACTATGCCTTGTGAAGTATGTGAAGGAACCGGTAAAATGATTGATTCCAAAACGGTTGCTTTTCAAATTGAACGTGTAATTTGGGAACATCGCGGCGTGGAAGAAGAGGCTATTTGGATTGAGACACGAAGTGATGTTATAAATGAAATGAAAGCTCAAGGATTTCTCAAAGCTTTAGAGAAAATGGTTAAAAAAACCGTATATCTTACGCCAAGCGATGATTATACAAACGCATTTGTTTTGCGTCAATTGGGGTCGAATGAGCAGATTCAAAAAAGGGTCTCTACTTCTGTATAAAATTTTAGAAGAAAACATGAATTCCAATTGACACTAACCTTTGATTTGTAGTAAGATTTAATATGTTGGTTTGTAGCACCCGTGCTACAACCGCTCAGAACAGGTTTTAAGTTCACTTGAACACCTGTGATGGCGAGTCTTAGTTTTTAGAGGAGGTGCAGAGAATGTACGCAATTATTGAAACTGGTGGTAAGCAAATTAAAGTAGAGGCTGGTCAAGCAATCTACGTTGAAAAACTTGCTGGTGAACAAGGCGAAACAGTTACTTTTGACAAAGTATTATTTGTAGGTGGCGACAGCGTGAAAGTTGGTGTTCCTTTCGTAGAAGGTGCAACAGTTACGGCTAAAGTTGAAAAACAAGGTCGCGCTAAAAAGATCACTGTATTTAAATACAAAGCAAAGAAAAACTATCGTCGTAAGCAAGGTCACCGTCAACCTTACACAAAAGTTGTAATCGACGCTATCAACGCGTAATTATAACAAATGATTAAGGTGACGATTTACCGTGATGCAAATAAGAAAGTTGACGGGTTCACGATGAGTGGACATGCTGACTTTTCCGAACACGGAAAAGATCTTGTTTGTGCGGGAGCATCTGCAGTTTCATTTGGGACAATTAATGCTATCTTTTCAATAAGTGGGGTTGAACCGCACTTAGAGCAAGGTGGAGATGGTGGGTATCTCCGTTGTGAGATTCCAAAAGATGTGGATTCGTTCACATTGGAACAGATTCAATTGCTATTAGAAGGCATGGTTGTTTCACTGAAAACGATCGAATTAGATTACAGTAACTATATAAAAATTAACGACAACTAAACAGGAGGTGGATGTCATGTTAGTAAGATTAGACCTTCAATTCTTCGCTTCTAAAAAAGGAGTAGGTAGTACTAAAAACGGTCGTGATTCAATCTCGAAACGTCTTGGTGCTAAACGTGCTGATGGCCAATTCGTAACTGGTGGTTCAATTTTATACCGTCAACGCGGTACTAAAATTTACCCAGGTGCAAACGTAGGTCGTGGTGGAGATGATACTTTATTCGCTCAAATCGACGGTATCGTTAAATTTGAACGTTTCGGTCGTGACCGTAAAAAAGTATCTGTATACCCTGTTGCTCAAGAAGCATAAGATACAAAAAGAAAACTCTAACCCAAGTAGGTTAGAGTTTTCTTTTTGTAGAATATTTCACCTATTACCCATTGGAATTTGTTATAATCGAACATATCTAAGAAGATTGATACGAGATGTTTGTCAGCGTTGTGAAATACTTATGCTCGAGTCAAAGTTAGGAGTGCTAAGATGGAAAAAGAATGGGATGTCGTAGAAGTATTAAGATACGCGCGGCATGATTGGTTAAATAAGCTGCAATTAATCAAAGGCAATCTAGCGTTGAATCGGCTTGATCGAGCGAATGAAATCATTGAAGAAATTGTAAATGAATCCAAACATGAATCCAAGTTAACAAACATCAATATGCGACTGTTTGCGAGCTTTGTTATGACCTATCATTGGAATAACCATGCTGTTCGCTTAGATGTGGAAGTGCTCGGAGAATTGAAGGATTTATCACAATACGATGAGTTCGTATACAACTGGTGTTGCTATTTGACAGAAGCACTCGAACAGTATGTTGATTATCATGCAGAAAACTATTTGAGTATTTCAGTATGCATTGAAGAACAGGGAATTCGTTTCTTTTTTGACTTTAGTGGAATACTAACAGATATACAGAAGCTACAAAACAAGCTACAATGTTATGAGTGCGCTCAAGGAGTTGCATTGGTTGAACAGCATATGTCTAAAGATGAATTTAGCCTTATGCTCACAATAAGTTAACAGCGCTTTTGCTATTGCAAGAGCTAAGATATAGAACGGAGTGGAAAAGAAATGTTTGTAGATCAGGTCAAGGTATATGTAAAAGGTGGCGACGGAGGAAATGGAATGGTTGCCTTCCGTCGCGAAAAGTACGTACCAAAAGGAGGCCCTGCAGGTGGTGACGGTGGTCACGGTGCAGATGTCATTTTTGAAGTAGAAGAAGGATTACGTACACTGATGGATTTCCGCTATAAGCGTCACTTTAAAGCAAGCCGCGGTGAACATGGAATGTCAAAAGGACAGCACGGACGTAACGCTGAGCCGATGATTGTAAAAGTTCCACCAGGTACCGTTGTGTTAGATGAAGATACGAACGAAACGATTGCTGATTTAGTTGAACACGGCCAGCGCGCAGTGATTGCTAAAGGTGGACGCGGAGGGCGTGGGAATACGCGTTTTGCTACACCTGCAAATCCAGCACCAGAGCTTTCAGAAAATGGAGAGCCAGGTAAAGAGAGAAATGTAATTCTTGAATTAAAAGTATTAGCCGATGTAGGATTAGTTGGTTTCCCGAGTGTTGGAAAGTCAACGTTATTATCCGTAACGTCTGCTGCAAAGCCAAAAATTGCTGAATATCATTTTACAACAATTAATCCGAATTTAGGAGTAGTTGAAACAGAAGATAATCGCAGTTTTGTTATGGCGGATTTACCAGGGCTAATCGAAGGTGCACATGAAGGTGTAGGATTAGGTCATCAGTTTTTACGTCACATTGAACGTACCCGCGTTATTGTCCATGTAATCGATATGTCTGGTTTAGAAGGCCGTGATCCATATGAAGATTACTTAACCATTAATGAAGAGCTGCGTCAATATAATATGCGTTTAACAGAACGTCCGCAAGTAGTAGTAGCAAATAAAATGGATATCCCGCAAGCGGAAGAGAATCTAGCTGCATTCAAAGAAAAAGTAGGGGACGAAGTAAAAGTCTTTCCAATTTCTGCAGCAACACGTGATGGAATCCGCGAACTGTTATTTACAGTAGCTGATCTTGTAGAAACTACGCCAGAATTCCCAATGCAAGAAGAGGAAGATCTATCTATGCACCGCGTGCTGTACAAGCATGAAAAGAAAGAAGTGGAATTTGTTATTACGCGTGATAGCGATGGCTCATACGTATTAAGCGGTGAAAAAATTGAAAAATTATTCAAGATGACTGACTTCTCACGTGAAGAATCAGTTCGTCGATTTGCGCGCCAGCTTCGAGGCATGGGCGTCGATGAAGCCCTTCGTGAACGAGGAGCAAAAGATGGCGATATTGTAAAGCTGTTTGAATATGAATTTGAATTTATTGACTAATTGTTGTTCATAGGATAAGGGGAGGGGCTTTACTTGCATAAGAGCGATAAGCAGTTTTATTTAGTTCGCGAAGATGTATTACCAGAAGCGATGAAAAAAACATTGGATGCGAAGCTGTTAATTGAACGGGGAAAAGCTGAGTCGGTAGCAGATGCTGTACAAGCCGTAGACTTAAGTCGCAGTGCTTTTTATAAGTACCGCGACACAGTTTTTCCGTTTCAGACGGTTGTCAAACAGCGTATTATTTCACTATTTTTTCATATTGAAGATCGATCAGGAACTTTATCACATTTATTGAGCACCGTTGCATCATCGGGATGCAATGTGTTAACGATTCACCAAACCATCCCTTTACAAGGGCGTGCCAACGTAACTCTTTCATTAGATACAGCAAGCATGAATGTTGAATTAAATGAAATGCTGCGAAGACTGAAAAGCTTAGAGTTTGTAGATAAAGTGGACGTGCTTGGTTCAGGGGCATAATGGTAAACAGATATAGATAAGGAGAGGCATGATTGTGGGGAAAGTAGGATATTTAGGACCAAAGGCAACATTTACACATGTAGCCGTCCAAGGCGTATTTAAACAGCACGACCATATTCCATACAAAACAATTCCAGCATGCATTGATGCAGTGGATAACGGAGAAATTGAGTATGGAATTGTACCGTTAGAAAATGCACTTGAAGGATCTGTAAATTTAACACTTGATTATCTTATTCATGAACGTCGTCTGCCGATTGTTGGGGAAATTGTCCTTCCAATTCGTCAGCATTTAATGGTTCATCCATCTCGTGCAGAACAGTGGAAAAACATTGAAACGATTTATTCTCATCCTCATGCAATTGCGCAGTGTCATAAATTTTTACACGGAGAATGTACGTCAACTGCAGTAGAAGAGATGACATCAACGGCATTTGCTGCTAAGTATGTAAGTGAACACCCTGAGCTTAATATTGGAGCTATTGCTAATGGATTAGCAGCGCATGAATATGAATTACATATTGCCCGCCCGAACATTCATGATTATGATCATAATACAACAAGATTTGTTATTTTGCATAAAGATGGGGTGCAAGAGGTGCCATTTTTAGCTGGAAACGGGTGTAAGACAACGTTAATGATTACACTTCCATCTGATCAGGCAGGAGCGCTTCATCAAGTGCTTTCAGCTTTCTCCTGGCGTAAGTTAAATCTGTCTAAAATTGAATCCCGTCCTATGAAAACAGGGCTTGGAAACTATTTCTTTATCGTTGATATTGAACAAAAAATGGATGAAGTATTAATCCCTGGGGCTATGGCTGAACTTGAGGCACTAGGCTGTAGCGTAGAGCTTTTAGGAAGCTATCCCCATACACTACTTGAAACAGAAATCCCGCTTTAAAGCGGGATTTTTTTTTGTTATAACAACTTTTTATTCATTCGAAACTAAGTAGCCTTCCGCTTCAAGAGCTAAGCAGGCAACATTCAGTTTTTCAATTGTATCTGCTTCAATCGTATGAAGGTGAATCCCGTCTGTTAGCTGAGATAAATAAGTTGCGTTTGTTTCTTGGATTTTTTCAATGAACGTTTCTACTTCTTTTCGGGTTTGAATCATAACGGAAGCCGTTAATTCACCATACACAGGGTGTTCAACGGTTACATCTTTTACGAGAACGCCGTGGTCAACAAGCAGGAGAAGCTCCTTTTCAGCATCTTCTGGCGTATGCTGACAGGCAATAATTCGCTGGTGCAAGGTAGTTTGAGATGGATTCTGAATATAAATATATCCTTGGCTTGTTGCGATAATGGGCTCGTTTTTAGCTTTAAGCAGCGAAATATCTTGTACAATGACTTGGCGACTAACGTTCGTTCGTTTAGAAAGCTCACTGCCTGTCATTGGTTTATTCTCTGTTTTTAACCATTGTAGAATAAGTTCTCTTCTTTCTTCTCCAAGAATTTTCTTTTGAGTTCCTGGCATCTTTCATCCCTCCTTTTACACTGTCATAAATTCTTTCTGTAATAAATGAAAAACGGATATGAGTCGATCAATATGCTTAAACGTTGAATGTTGACTGAATGAAATACGTACAAAGTTCTTAGCATTTGCAGTCGATTTGCCAATCGCAAGTAAAGAAGCTAATGGTTCCTGCTGATTTACATGGCAGGCACTTCCCGTAGATATAGCAATTCCGTGACGATTACATTGTAACATAACATATTGACCCTGTATGTTTGAAAATGTCAGTCCAATAATTCCAGGAAAATGAGAGTTCGCAAGGCCTTCTACTTCTATAAAAGGAGCAAGAGGCTCTAGCTTTTCTAGTAAGTACGATTTTAAGTGCTCATAATGGCTTCGAGCTGTCTTCATTTCTGCATATGCGCACTCAGCTGCTGCAGTAAAGGCAGCAATGCCCGTTGTATTTACAGTCCCAGGGCGAAAGCCTTTTTCATGAGCTGCTTTATGGTAAATAGGCTTCCAAGAAGAACTTGAATTCATGTATACCATTCCTACACCTTTTGGTCCGTAAATTTTATGACTAGAGACTGAGATGCTATCAGCTTTCAGCTTTTTAACATCAATAGGAAGCTTACCGAAAGATTGAACACAATCACAGTGAAAGAGAATTTCTTTTTCTGATAAAAAATGGCCAATATCCTCAATTGGTTGGATCGTACCGAGCTCATGGTTGACATGCTGAATGGCTACTAGCGCAGTGTCAGGTCGAATAGTCTGTTTTAGGTCATCTACAGACACAACTCCGTTTTGATCTACAGGTACGTAAGATAGGGAAAAGCCTTCTTTTTCAAGCTGCTGCAACGTATGAAGAACCGAAGAATGTTCAAGCTTCGTTGTAACTAAATGTTTTCTTTCGTCAGTTTTTCCTTTTAAGAGAGAATGAATAGCTAAGTAATTAGCTTCTGTACCTCCGCTTGTAAAAAAAAGATCATCCTCTCGACAATTTACTAACAAGCTTAATTTTTTTCTGCATAACGTGAGTAGATTCTCCGCTTGTGTTCCAAGTGTGTGAAGACTGCTGGAATTTCCATAATAGGTTGTTGCCGCTTCAGTATATACCTCAATTGCTTCTTGTCTCATTGGCGTTGTTGCTGCATAGTCCAGATAAATCATTTTCTCCCTCCGATAAAAAAACTTCTTGTCTTTCATTTAATAATATGTAAATATAGGTGTCAAGACACATGTAAATAAAGAGGTGTAAAATGTTAGAGACGGATGTTTTAATTATTGGAAGCGGAGTAGCAGCGTTTTCTGCAGCTTATGAACTGTGTCGTCATAAAAGAGTTGTAATGGTAACGAAAGGGAAAATCGACCGCAATAACTCAGTTCTTGCTCAAGGCGGAGTAGCAGCTGCTATTGGAAGCAGCGATCACTGGAGTGAACATCTCTATGATACGTTGGTTGCGGGCAATAAGCATTGCAATGAACAAGCGGTACGCACTTTAGTGGAAGAAGGTGCGGCTGTGGTAAATGAATTAATTCATAAAGGAATGAAGTTTGATAAAAATCCAGATGGTACGCTGCATTTTGGAAAAGAAGGAGCCCATCGTATGAATCGTATTCTGCATGCAGGTGGGGATGCAACAGGACAAGCACTGTTCGCTTTTTTGAAAAAAGAAGTACTGCCATATATTACAGTGATTGAAAACGAAATGATTCAGCATTTAGTGACTGTAGATGGAACGTGCAGAGGTGCTATCGGACAAGATAAAGACAACAAAATTACTATATATCATGCTCACCAAACGGTTATTGCTACCGGAGGAATCGGCGCTTTGTACAAGCATACATCTAACCAGCCGCTTGCGACAGGAGATGGGTTAGCACTTGCGTACAGGGCTGGAGCAAAATTAGCGGACTTAGAATTTGTTCAGTTTCATCCGACGCTTTTGTATCAAAAGGAAGCGAAAGGTCTAGTATCCGAAGCGGTACGAGGTGAAGGTGGAGTACTGGTAAATGAATGGAATGAACGCATAATGGAAGGCGTTCATCTCTTTAAGGATTTAGCACCACGAGATGTTGTAGCAAGAACGATTTTTAATGAAATGAAAAAAGGAAGATCCGTATTTTTAAACATTGAAAAAGTGGCTCATTTTGAACAAAAGTTTCCTACGATTACGGCACTGTGTCAAAAGTATAAAATTCAACTGGACAAAAAACGAATACCTGTTACTCCCGGCGCACATTTTTTAATGGGTGGAATTGAAGTAGATGCTTACGGACAAACAAGTGTTGAAGGCTTGTATGCCGCGGGGGAAGTTTCTTCTACAGGCGTTCATGGAGCAAATCGTCTAGCAAGCAATTCATTGTTAGAGTGTCTTGTATTTGGAAAACGGACAGGGCGTCATATTTTACATAAAGCGAGAACGGTATCTCGTTATACCCCCGTTCGTTACGTCTATAAAGACATGCCTAAAATACTACCTACCACAAGACAAATTCAGCATAAAATGATGGATTGTGTAGGGATCATTCGTCATGAAAACGAATTGGCTACTATTGTGCATGAATTCACAAATTATCTGGATGGAATACCTCTTGATCAAGAAGTTATATATTCTCAAGAAGCTGCAACCATCTGTAATATGCTAACTGCAGGTCTGCTTATTGCCGAGTCCTCTCTTGCAAGAAAAGAAAGTAGAGGAGGTCATTACCGAAGTGACTTTCCGCATGAAAAGCAAGAATGGGAGCATAAGCGAATTATTCAGCAGTCTGCTAGTTCAACAAAACAATCATTGATTTTATAAGCAAGGGAACCTAAAAAGAAAGGGGAAGGTAGCACAATGAACACCTTAAAATTACAAAAACTATTGCAGTCTTTTTTTATAGAAGACATTGGAGATGGAGATATAACCTGTGAAGCTATTTTTTCTTCGTCTGACCAGGGGAAGGCTGTGTTCACAGCAAAGCAATCAGGTATTATCGCAGGAGTTGAATTGATTAAAGAAGGATTCCATTTAATAGACCCTAATGTGAAAGTGAATTTTGAGAAAAAAGATGGAGATGTTCTTAAGTCTGGAGATAAAATAGCTACCGTTTCAGGATCTGTTCGATCTATTTTGACCGGTGAACGGGTAATTTTAAACTTACTTCAAAGAATGAGTGGTATTGCTACGATGACGCACAAAGCCGTAACGCTGCTTAGCAGCTCACATACGCGCATATGTGACACGCGAAAAACAACGCCTGGTATGCGAATGTTAGAGAAGTATGCCGTTCGTGCTGGAGGAGGTTATAATCATCGTTTTGGATTGTACGATGGCGTCATGTTAAAAGATAACCATATTGCACATGCAGGATCTATCCTAGACGCTGTTGTGAGAGTAAGACAGCAGGTTGGACATATGGTTAAGGTGGAAGTAGAAATTGAAACCAAAAGTCAATTGCTAGAAGCAATAGAGGCAGGAGCAGATGTCATTATGTTTGATAACTGTTCTCCAGAAGTCATTAAAGATTGGATACCACTGGTTCCCGCTCATATTGTCACAGAAGCATCCGGTGGGATTACGCTTGACATGCTCCATTCTTTTAGAGACAGCGGATTGGACTATATTTCACTTGGAGCTTTAACACATTCAGCAGGGTCTATCGATATCAGCTTGGACTTATTAACAGAAAGGGGAACAGAAAATTATGAGTTTATTACAAACGCTTCAGCAGCAAACGCTACCCGCTAAATATACGGAGCTCACAGAAAATGAAATGAAAAGAAGAGTAATAGAGATTAAGAAAAAGCTCGGAAGCAAATTGTTCCTGCTCGGCCACCATTATCAAAAAGACGAAGTGTACGAATTTGCAGATGCGGTAGGAGACTCCTTACAGTTAGCTCAAATAGCAGCTGAAAATAGAGAAGCTGAGCATATTGTGTTTTGCGGCGTTCATTTCATGGCAGAAACAGCTGATATTTTAACAGATGAAAATCAAAAAGTCATTTTACCTGATATGCGAGCTGGCTGTTCAATGGCTGATATGGCTACTATTCAGCAAACAGAAAAGGCATGGCCTGTCCTGCAGAATCTTTTCGGAGATACGATTATTCCGCTTACGTATGTGAATTCTACAGCTGCAATTAAATCTTTTGTAGGCGAACACGATGGTGCAACAGTAACATCTTCAAATGCAAAAAATATGGTGGAGTGGGCATTTTCTAAAAAAGAGCGCATTCTCTTTTTGCCAGATCAGCATTTGGGCAGAAACACAGCTTATGATTTAGGTGTTGGACTAGATGAAATGGCCATTTGGAATCCTATTGAAGAAATGCTTGAATACGAAGGGGATATGAACAACGTCAAGGTGATTCTTTGGAAAGGTCACTGTTCTGTGCACGAAAATTTCACGGTTAAAAATATTGATTATTTACGCGAGAAGCAACCTGAGATGAATATTATTGTTCATCCGGAGTGTTCCTATGAAGTGGTGCAAAAATCAGATTATGCAGGTTCTACAAAATATATTATTGATACAATTGAAAAAGCTCCTTCAGGCTCTAAATGGGCCATTGGTACGGAAATGAACTTAGTGAAACGGATTATTAACAGTCATCCGGATAAAGAAATTGTTTCGCTTAATCCCTATATGTGTCCTTGTTTGACGATGAACCGAATTGATTTGCCTCACTTGCTGTGGGCTTTAGAAAGCATTGAAGAAGGAATAGAAGTGAATCAAATCAAGGTGGATAGGCATACAGCAGAAGGTGCTATCAAAGCGCTAACGAATATGTTAGAACGAGCATAAAGGTTTTTAAGACAATTAAAAAGAGAAGGTCTAAAAGAAGACTTATTGACATATTGTTTGTGTTGATAAGTCTTTTTTCTTTATTGTAAAAACTTGAACCAAACTGTTGGCAAAATGAATAAAAAAATGGTTCAAGGCATATCTTGTGATGAACAAACAGAACTTACTTTGATTTTGCACATATAGATGGCAGAGACTCTACTCGGGAGGGGAATGACGTTGAAAATCCATATCGTTCAAAAAGGGGATACCCTTTGGAAAATCGCTGAAAAGTATGGGGTTAATTTTGAAGAGTTAAAAAAAGCGAATTCTCAATTAAGCAATCCAGACATGATCATGCCTGGAATGAAAATTAAAGTGCCGACAAGCGGAGTGCCTGTTCAAAAAGAAGGAGCTCCTTCACCTGGTATAAAAGAAATGCCTAAAGTTCAACACCCTTATAGTGACCAATCCACAAAAGCTTATCCAGTAACGGAAATTGATGAAAGTCCAGATGAGCAAAAGTCAGCTAATCAGCCTGCTCAAACACCGTTTATGCAACCGATAAAAGAAGCACCAATTGCGCAGCCAAAGAAAGAAGCACCGATTGCTCAACCGAAAGAGGAAGCGCCGATTGCGCAGCCAAAGAAAGAAGCGCCGGTCGCACAGCCTAAAAAAGAAGCACCAATTGCGCAGCCTAAAAAAGAAATGCCAGTTGCACCAAAGCTTCCTAAATTAAAGCCGATTGCACCTGAGATTGATATTAACAATTATTACACAGTTAATATGGCGATGCAGGCTCCAAAAAAAGAAGCACCAAAAGAACTTCCCAAGCATGAATCGCCAGAAAGTCCTGAGATGGAGAGTATAGAAATGCCTCCGCAAATGCCATGTTACCCAATCATGCCAATATCGCCTGTGATGCCGGGCTGTGGATTTAATTACATGCCGTGTCATCCGCCAATGTATGCACCGCACTCATATCCAATGCCAATGTATCAACAGGCTCCAATGTATCATCACGGTCATGAAAACGAATCGTTTGAAGAACATGCAATGGGCGCTCATATGGCCCCGATGCCAATGTATCCAATGATGCCACACAGCTGCTATGGACCGGTACAATGCTCTCCTTGTCCGCCTCCATGGGGATATCAGCAGCCAGTTTATCCGGCCTATCATCAAGCACCAATGTATCCACAAGTGCAAGGAGCCATGACAGGTGGACATTATGAAAGTTCTTCCGATGGTTTCGAAAACGCGCATAACAACTATGGGCAGCACTATGCACCACAGCAGCAAGGAGACTGCGGCTGCGGTGAACCAAGACCTTATGACTATGCACCACAGCAGCCTTATCCACAGTACCAACAGCAGGTACCTTATGGCTTTCAGGACCCAAGGGCACCCTACCCAGCCCCATATGGCATGATTGGTGTACCTTCGTATCCTGCATTTGACCCAAATGCATTTAGTATTCCAGAATATGATGAGTATGACGAAGATGAAGATTGATTATTATACACGAGACGATTTTAATTTAAATCGTCTCTTTCTCTATTTGAAAAGAAAAGGTATTCACGTTGAGACGTATCGTATGAAAAAGCCTCATGTCATCATAGCGGATACGAATAAAGGAAAAAAAGTAATAAAAGCATACAGAGACAAAAGCAAAATTGAGCATGTTTATCATTTTTTATCCCAGATTAAGCAAGGGTATGCAGTTAACTTCGAAACTTATTCAGAAGGTGAACTCTATATAAAGGACCGTCATTTGTATTGGGCGATGATGCCTTTTGTCAAGCAAGTAAAAGAGATAACGTATGAAAGTTCTCAGGATCGAGAAGGAGTATTACAAACATTGATTCGCTATCATGGAGAAGTTTATAAAAAGAAAATAGCCGTGTCTACAAAGCTTCCTGAATATGATCTTATTTTAAAATGGAAAAAGCGACTTTCATCTTTTCGAGAAGCATCTCACATATTTAGAGAATTTAATCAAGTTCATGTGTATAAAGACATTGTGACTTGGGGAGAAAAAGCTTTAGTCTTAATGGAGCGTTTCAGAGATAGTCAGTTGGACTATTCCATTATTCATGGTGACGTTGCTTCGCATAATTTCTTGAAAACGAACCACTTGGGTATTGTCATGATTGATTTTGACTTATCGGCTAAAGCTCCTGCTCTTTATGACTATATTCAGCTTGTCCAGCGCTTTTTGCCTTACGTACAGTGGTCGATGAAAGAATTACTTCAACACTCGAAAATAAGAGAATTAAGCAAGCAGCCTTTTTTTCTTGCTTCTTTGCTATTTCCATCGATGTTGATGAGAAACTGGAATATAAACGCCTCTGCTTTATCATGGGCAAACCGCCAAAGGTTAATGCAACAATCAGTTGAAGAATGGTCACAGCGTACACGTTTTTATCGAGTGATTTACCAGCACTTACAAAACCTACATGACATGTAAAGAGTTTATAAACACTTCATCGAATAATAAACGGCTCGTCTTTTAATCCTAAGAGTAAGCTCAGAATAAATAGAGCTTAAATTAGGGGGCGATTATGTTGAATAGGTATGTAGCAACTTCTTTAGCTTTTGCATGTATGATGGGACTTGGCGCTTGTAATAACAAAGACCAAGGTATGGAACAGCGCTATACAGATACGACACAGCCTGTTGGGTATCATACAAATGAAAAAGCAAATGAACATCGCGTAGATAATCCGAAAGGTCCAATGACTGAAGTTTTAGATGGGAATGGAACACCTAATTATCCGTTAAACGTAAGTGATGGACGTTTTGACAATCCGACAAACCCTTATGGAAACATCAATAATATAAATGATCGTACAAATGGCATTGCTAATATGTATTATGGTGAAGATTATCCAAGAGATTTTACGGAAAAAGTGGCTGATCGGGCTGCCAGCGTTAAAGGGGTAGAAAATAGCCGCGCTGTTGTCCGTGGAGATCAGCTATTAGTTGCTGTCGATCCTGCCAAAGACATAAATAACGGCCGTTTAAAACAAAACGTACTCGATAAAGTAAAGCCTATTGCAAAGGACTACAATGTTCAAGTAAAAGTAGATCATGATGTATTTATGAATGCTCGTTCTCTTGATGCCGATATTCGAAATGGAAAAGACCGAAATACGATTCAAACTAATTTCAATGGTCTATTTGAATCAGTCGATGAGAATGTCAATCATAAACATCGTTAAATGAAGAAGCAGCTGTCTGTGAAGGACGGCTGTTTTTTTTGATGAGAATACATATAAAAAAGCTGCCATTGAAGCCAGGCAGCTATTCCTCGAACATGTAACTATTAATTTTTCTTCTTAGAAGCAGATGTGCTTGTTGTTTTAGATTCCGCTTCTTCCTTTTGAGCGTTAGTTTCATTTTGTTTGAGGCGACCTTCTCTTTTTTTCGTATCTGCTGATGCCGTAGCGACACTCTTTGTATTTTTTAAATTTTTTGCAGAAGAGCTTGTCTTGTTAGCTTGTGTGTTTGGCTTCTCGTTGTTAGTTGCCTGACCATTTTCGTATTCGGCTTCCACGTCGCTTGCTAGAGCTGCGGAAACTTGAGCGTAAGTATGGTCTGTATAGTTCATCATATTCTCGTATACTTCAGGGCTCGCGAGTCCATCCGGTTCTACGCTTGCTTCTTCTTTCTTAATCGTTTCAGTCCATTCTTTTGTTTCTTGAATAAGCTTCTTCCCTATAATTACTTCTTCAACGATAACTGGTCTTTTGGTTACTTCTACTCGTTCTTCCATGATTGGAACACGAATGATTTCATCTTCTGTAAGTGACCCAGCGTTATAGTCTCCGTCAATTACAGGGCGGCGTTCAATATAAAACTCTTCTCTCGTAACAGGAACGTGTACAGTTCTTTCTTCCTCTATTACTTTTTTGTGGAGTTTTACTTCACCGACTTGGACGCGTTCTTTTAAAACATCTAATTTTTCTTCACGTAGTTGGACGGCTCTATGCTCGTTGTGTTCCGTATAGGTTCCGTAGGCTGGCGTTTGTTCAGAGCTTACGGCATCTATCAAAATTAGAATTTTACCAGCAGCTACATCCGTTTCGCACTGCACGGCTGAGATGTCTGGTATGCCCATGCGGATTAATTTTGATTTCAAGCCGTTTCCTTGTTTGAGCCCCATGCCGCCTGTCATCATGGTAAAAAAGTTATCCATCATGACGCCAGCTAATGAACTTACAGCAGGTGAACCAGCTTCAATAATTACATTTGTATCATGACCTATTTGAAATGTATTGCTTTTACTGTTGGA
Source organism: Priestia aryabhattai (assembly GCF_023715685.1). Lineage (NCBI taxonomy): Bacteria > Bacillati > Bacillota > Bacilli > Caryophanales > Bacillaceae > Priestia > Priestia aryabhattai. Next base: position 1,014,129 of record NZ_JAMBOQ010000001.1, on the reverse strand, counting down.
AATAACCATAATGTCTGTTTCTCGATAACCTTGACGTTTTAAATTATGGATAACATCTAAAGCTTCTTTCTCTGAAAAAAAAGTTCCGACTACACGTTTATTCATTCTCATTACTTCAGCTCCCTTTTTTATGAAAATAGATAATAGAAGTCCTTACAATTACTTCCACTATGTACATACCCTGCGAAAATTTAATTAAAACGTTCAAGAGAAAATTTTACAAATAGTGTGCAAATGTAACAAATACTCCATGTTTTCTTAACATAATGTTGTGAAAGGGATGTGCTTAATAAAATAAGAGGATAAAAGAAAATAAGTAGGTCAAACTATTAGTGTAGATTTTCACAAAACCTTTTTAGATAATACTAAAAAGAGTATGATTAACGTGTGAGGTGAAGGTGAGTGAAGAAAGTCATTCATCAAGCAGCTTTTTTAATGCTAGTAAGTATTGTGCTTTGTATAATGCCATACCGTGCAGATGCGAATGAAAAGGAGCCGATGACATTATTTCTTGAGCGCGTGTATGTGGATGGAGTCGTAAGTCAAGAGATGATTAAAAGCCCTTCTATGACAAAAAAACAATTAATGAAAAAATATAAAAATTGGCGACTGCTTAAAGAAACGGATCAAGAGCTAGTTTTTAGAACAAGTATAGACGATATTTCACCTATTTTAAAAGAGAACGGCTACGTAGGGCTTTCTGTTAACGGTATCCTCTCAGCATTTGAGGGCAAACCAGCTTCGTCGCAGCACATTATACAATCGTTTTTTCAAATTGACATCAAAAGGCTTGAAAGCTATCAGCATGAACAATTAAAGAAAGGTATTCGCGTTCAATCAAAAGATGAATATCTTTCCCTCATTAATTTCTATAAAATCTATCAGCTCCAGCAGCGGCCGCTTTCCATAAAGCAGCCGTTTTTTAGTATGGTAAAATAATTATTGAATTCAACATTCTAAATTGCTTCTATTTGCTTTTGGCGATATGTTAAAATGGTATTCAGCAGTCTAGTATTGTATATACCTTAAAAGGTCATTCATCAATAAAAGTGGGCGGTTCTATTTTTTGTATATATTGTAAAAATGGATAGATAAAGATGAAAAGAGGCAAACATTCTCTTGAACGTCTTTTTAAACAGCAACTTTAAAGGAAAATAGAGAACGATGCGGGCAGGATTCTTCGTAGGCAAAGTTGAAGGTCACTGCCCGCGCGTACGTGATTAAGGAGAGAGCTTATTGTTTGATTATATCAAAGGCACTGTTACATATATAAATCCTGAGTATGTAGTAATTGAAAACAACGGAATAGGCTATCAAGTCTTTACGCCGAATCCATATGTATTTTCAATTGATGAACAACCAAAGACGGTTTACACCTATCAATATGTAAGAGAAGACGTAATTGCACTTTACGGGTTTGCTTCGCGAGAACAAAAGGATTTATTTATGAAGTTAATTAGCGTGTCAGGAATCGGTCCAAAAGGCGGTTTAGCTATTTTAGCGTCAGGTAATCCAGCGCAGGTTGTCCAAGCTGTGGAAGAGGAAGACGAGAAGTTTTTAGTTAAGTTTCCAGGAGTAGGTAAAAAAACAGCTCGACAGATGATTCTAGACTTAAAAGGAAAGCTGCATGATATTGTACCAGATGCCGTTCCTTCTTTATTTGCAGATTTGGACGCACAAGAAGTCAAATCTCAAAGTTCAGAAGCACTTGATGAAGCGATTGAAGCACTTAAAGTATTAGGTTATGCAGAAAGAGAAATCAAAAAAATTGTTCCGGCTTTAATGAAGGAAACGATGACAACGGATCAGTATATTAAAGAAGCGCTAAAACGATTATTGAAACAATAAGTAAGGGAGGAGTAAAATGGACGATCGTATTGTAACGGGAGATGTTCTTGGTGAAGAAGAAATCATCGAGCAAAGTTTGCGGCCGCAAACTTTACAGCAGTATATTGGTCAGCATAAAGTAAAATCCCACCTTGACATTTTTATTAAAGCTGCCAAAATGCGAAGCGAAACGTTAGATCACGTGCTCTTATATGGTCCTCCAGGATTGGGGAAAACAACCCTTGCTACTATTATCGCTAATGAAATGGGCGTGCAAATCCGAACGACCTCAGGGCCAGCCATTGAGCGTCCAGGCGACTTAGCTGCAGTTTTAACCAGCTTAGAGCCTGGAGATGTGCTTTTTATTGATGAAATTCATCGATTAAATCGTTCGGTTGAAGAAGTACTATACCCAGCAATGGAAGATTTCTGTTTGGATATTGTTATTGGAAAAGGACCTAGTGCACGTTCCGTCCGTCTGGATTTGCCTCCGTTTACGCTAGTAGGTGCAACGACAAGAGCAGGGCTTTTATCTTCTCCTTTGCGTGATCGCTTCGGCGTTTTAAGCCGTTTAGAATACTACCAAGAAGAAGATCTTGCTTCGATAGTAGAAAGGACAGCCGCTATTTTAGATGTAGAGATTGATCAGAAAGCTACGTTTGAGATGGCTAGGCGTGCCAGGGGAACTCCGCGTATTGCGAATCGCTTGCTTCGAAGAGTAAGAGATTTTGCCCAGGTCAAAGGAGATGGAGCCATAACCGAAAGGCTTGCCACCGAAGCATTAGAAATGTTGCAGGTGGACCGTTTAGGTCTTGATCATATTGACCATAAATTATTAAGAGGGATTATCGAAAAATTTAGAGGCGGACCTGTAGGGTTAGACACAATATCGGCTACTATTGGTGAAGAGTCTCACACAATTGAAGACGTATACGAGCCGTATCTATTGCAAATTGGCTTTTTGCAGCGAACGCCGCGAGGAAGAATTGTGACTCCTTTGGTTTATGATCATTTTCAGCTGGAGGTGCCTGATCAGTGAATGATATGCCTAAGATGCTTATCACATTAGGGGGCATTTTAGTAGTCATTGGGCTGTTATGGCAGTTCGTTGGCAAGCTTCCTGGCGATATTTTTATCAAAAAAGGAAATACAACCTTTTATTTCCCGATTGTGACATGTATTCTAGTAAGCGTTGTGTTATCACTTATTTTTTATGTAATTGGCAGATTTAAATAATTAAGTAGAAACAGGTGAACATTTTGAAAGTAGATTTATTTGATTTTCATTTACCAGAAGAATTGATTGCCCAAACACCGCTTGAGCAGCGAGATGCGTCAAGACTCATGGTATTAAACAAAGAAACAGGAAGTGTGAAGCATCATATGTTTCATGACCTTCTTGATTATGTGCAAGAAGGAGATTGTTTAGTGTTAAACGACACGCGTGTTCTTCCTGCACGGTTATTTGGGACAAAAGAAGATACAGGTGCTAATATTGAAGTATTGCTTTTAAAACAAACACAAGGCGATACGTGGGAGACGCTTGTAAAACCGGCTAAGCGAGTAAAAGAAGGCACGGTTATTTCGTTTGGTGACGGACGTCTGACAGCTGTATGTAAAGAAACGAGCGATCAAGGCGGACGTTTGTTAGAATTCAACTATCAAGGCATCTTTTATGAGGTGCTGGAACAACTGGGAGAAATGCCGCTGCCGCCTTATATTAAAGAACGCTTGGATGATCAAGAGCGCTATCAAACGGTTTTTGCTCGCGAACAAGGTTCTGCAGCAGCGCCAACAGCAGGTCTTCACTTTACAGAAGAGATGCTTGAACAGTTAAAAACAAAAGGTGTGCATATTGCATTTTTAACGCTTCATGTCGGATTGGGTACATTCCGTCCAGTCAGCGTTGACGACTTAGAAGAGCACGATATGCACTCAGAGTTTTATCAAGTGAGTGAAGGAACCGCTGCTTTACTAAACAGCGTACGCGAAAAAGGCGGTCGTATTATTTCAGTAGGCACAACTTCTACCCGTACCCTTGAAACGATTGCAACTGAGCATAACGGCAAATTTGTTGCTTCTTCAGGCTGGACCAATATTTTTATCTTCCCAGGGTATGAATTTAAAGCAATTGATGGAATGATTACCAATTTCCATCTTCCAAAATCTACGCTCATTATGCTTGTAAGTGCCTTAGCAGGAAGAGAAAACGTAATTTCTGCCTATGAACAAGCTGTAGCAGAGAAGTATCGCTTTTTCAGCTTCGGCGACGCGATGCTAATCGTGTAATTTAACATGAAAGGAATACATCAATGACAGCAATTCGTTACGAACATATAAAAACTTGTAAACAAACAGGAGCGCGTTTAGGGATTGTCCACACGCCTCATGGCTCATTTGAAACGCCTATTTTTATGCCAGTAGGCACATTAGCTACAGTAAAAACAATGTCTCCGGAAGATTTAAAAGCAATGGGGGCAGGCATTATTTTAAGTAATACGTATCATTTATGGCTTCGTCCAGGTCATGAAATTGTTAAAAAAGCGGGAGGTCTGCATAAATTTATGAACTGGGATCGTCCCATCTTAACGGATTCAGGCGGCTTCCAAGTTTTTAGTTTAAGCGATTTGCGTCGTATTGAAGAAGAAGGGGTTCATTTCCGCAACCATTTGAATGGAGACAAGCTTTTCTTATCTCCAGAAAAGGCGATGGACATTCAAAATGCGCTTGGGTCTGATATTATGATGGCATTTGATGAATGCCCTCCTTATCCAGCAGAATACGACTACTTAAAACGTTCAGTTGAACGCACAAGCCGCTGGGCAGAGCGATGCCTTAAGGCTCATAGCCGTCCTCAAGACCAAGGTCTTTTTGGGATTGTTCAAGGCGGAGAGTTTGAAGATTTACGCCGTCAAAGTGCAGCTGATTTAGTTTCAATGGACTTCCCAGGTTATGCTGTAGGAGGCCTGTCAGTTGGAGAACCAAAAGATGTGATGAATCGTGTGCTTGAGTTTACGACGCCATACTTACCAACCGACAAACCTCGTTATTTAATGGGAGTAGGGTCACCTGACTCGTTAATTGATGGAGCGATTCGCGGAATTGATATGTTTGATTGCGTATTACCCACGCGTATTGCACGTAACGGAACGCTTATGACAAGCGAAGGTCGTCTTGTTGTTAAAAATGCAAAATATGCAGAAGACTTCGGTCCAATTGATCCAAACTGTGACTGCTACACATGTCAAAATTATTCAAGAGCGTATATTCGCCACTTAATTCGTTGTAATGAAACGTTTGGAATTCGTTTAACATCTTACCATAACTTATATTTTCTGCTAAACTTAATGGAGCAAGTCCGTGAAGCCATTCGCGAAGACCGACTTGGCGATTTCCGTGATGAGTTCTTTGAAAAATATGGGTTTAACGGTCCAGACGCAAAGAATTTCTAGGTCACTACAGGAATTTTCATCAAATTTATGAATGAGTGCCTGTTGATAATATAAATAAAAGGAGGAGTTTTCATGGGTGTTTTACAAAATATTTGGCCATTACTTTTAATGTTTGTCATTTTCTATTTCTTGCTAATCCGTCCACAGCAAAAACGTCAAAAAAACGTACAGCAAATGCAATCAACACTTAAAAAAGGTGATAAGATTGTAACGATTGGCGGTATGCACGGTTTGGTAGACGCAATTGATGAGTCACAAGTTGTGGTTCGCAGCACTGACGGTTCAAAATTAACATTTGACCGTAATGCTATTCGTGAAGTAAGAAGCGTAGATTAATAAAAAAACGTCACGTACATGTACGTGACGTTTTTTTATGCTTCTCGTGAACCGGCAATGTTTACGCCAACAATTCCCCCGAGAATAGCGACTCCAATAAATCCAGCGTGAAATAAAAGCTGTTGTGCAGAAAACAGATGACTATAGCCGAGGAATTGTAGCAAAAACATTAAAAAGGAATAAGAAATACCAGTGGCCCCTCCAACAAGAAGTCCCTTTGAACCGTTTCGTCCTCCCGCGATAAATCCTCCGATAAACAGTGTAATAAATGAGAGAATGAGTAAAAATAAACGTACCGACTGTTCTTCAAGCGATGTGAATTTTAAAATAAGCGAAAAGATAATGCTAATCGCTAAAGCCATCACTAAGATTGTTGCTACTCCTGCAAATACAGCGTTGCTCATTCGTTTTGCACCCAACTTGTTTCCCCCTCATGAAATAAAAAGATAGGCGTACCCTTAGTACGAGCATATTCGGCAGGACTTCAAAATAGACGCATAAAAGTAAGGCTATTTTAAAATAAATGGTACAAACTACAAGGGAATACATAAAGGAGGTCTTTGCAGTGGAGCTATTGATCATGGTTGCGCGAACCGTGCTTTTATACGTAGTCGTTTTAATTATTTTTCGCGTTATGGGTAAAAGGGAAATAGGAGAGCTGAGCATTTTGGATTTAGTTGTCTTCATTATGATTGCCGAAATGGCAGTAATGGCTATTGAAAACCCAAAAGATCCTTTGCTGTATTCAATTCTTCCGATGTTAACGCTTCTTATTATTCAAATCGGCTTAGCTATATGGTCTCTTAAAAGCAATCGAATGCGAAATTTTATTGATGGCAAACCTAGTATTATCATTGAAAATGGAAAAATAAACGAACATGAAATGAAAAGGCAGCGATATAACTTCAATGACTTGCTCGTGCAGCTGCGTGATAAAAATGTAAAAAATGTAGCAGATGTCGAATTTGCTATTTTAGAATCTTCAGGAAAGCTATCCGTGTTTGAAAAAGATCAGCAAACAGGTAAAAAAGGTAATTTAAATTTGCCTTTTATCATTGACGGCATTATTCAAGAAGAGCATCTGTTGCATGAACACAAAACAACGGAATGGCTAAGAACAGAGCTAGCGAAGCTTGGATATTCAAACTTAGATAAGATTTCATATTGCAGCTATGACAACGGAAAGTTTTTTATAGATTTGGTAGATGTAAAACAATAAAACGCGGATTGCTCCGCGTTTTATTTTCGTTTAAAATAACGTAACACAGAAAAACGGTTTAATTCTTCTTTTGTTATCAGTCTAAAAAGCAGTAAAAACAGGACATATACAAAGCTTGTAAGTGCAATCGATAAAACGGTTCGTAAGCTTAAAGGAATGGAAGTGAAAAGGTTCATATAAGCAAAATGTCCGGTGAAACCTGATATTCCCATTACAGCAAAGCTGCGAAGATATTCAAACACATGAAGCTTATACGTAATTTTTTTCATGACTGTAGACAGGTGTAAAAGAGTGACAAGCATCATTCCAACAACGATTGCAAGGCCAGCTCCCATAATGCCTAGATTGGGCTGAGTTGCGAGTAAGAAGATAAGAGATGTTTTGACCGCTGCTCCTATAAAACTGTTAATCATGGCAGCTTTTGCAAGGTCTAGCGCCTGCAGAACAGCTTGAAGAGGTCCTTGGAAATAATAAAAGATAAAAAAAGGCGCCATTACTTTGACAAAAATAGCTGCTTTGTCAGAACCATACATCAATTCCATTACCGGATTAGCAAATACATAAAGAACAACAACGGCCAGTCCGCCTGTTACAAACGACAAGCGGAGAGCTTGATGAAGCCGATATTCGATTTGTTTCATTTGATTCTGTGCAAGAGATTCACTAATTGCCGGAACTAAGGAAGTGGATAGAGACACCGTTACAAAAGAAGGCAGCATCAGGAGAGGGAGTGCAAAGCCTGTTAATTCTCCGTACTGCTTCGTTGCTACAGCCGTCGCTACTCCTGCAATTGCTAAACTTTGAGCTACTACAATCGGTTCTAAAAACCAAGAAATTGATCCAATCATGCGGCTTCCTGTCGTGGGAAGAGCGATTCGCATCAAGTCAAAGAACGTATCTTTGCCTGCATGTAAAGAGGCAAAAAATTTTCGTCTTACCGTGATTTTCTTTTTTCGCTTGAACATAAACACCATATAAAACAGTGAAGCCAGCTCTCCAAATACTGAAGATAGCATAGCGCCAGCCGCGGCGTACTGAATTCCATAAGGCAAAAACGCTTTTGTACATACGGCAATTAACGTAATGCGCACCACTTGTTCGATAATTTGAGAATAAGCAGCAGGCTTCATTTGCTGCTTTCCTTGAAAATATCCGCGGATGACAGACGAGACGGCGATGATTGGAATAACTGGGATAATCGCAAGCAGCGGATAGATCGTACGTGAATCTGTAAAGAAGGTTTTTGCTACAACGGGAGCGAATAATATTAGTCCGAGCGTAAATAAAACGCTCAGCGTACACGTAATACTTAAAGAGACGACAAGTATTTTTTTTATTTTATGCCTGTCACCTAAAGCTTCTGCTTCTGCCACTAACTTTGAAATGGCAACCGGTAGCCCAAGCTGTGTTAAGGTGATTACTAATACCAGCGTGGGGACCGCCATCATATAAAGTCCCACACCTTCGTCTCCAATCATTCGAGCCACCACAATTCGATTGACAAACCCGAGTACACGTGTAATTAAGCCAGCAATTATTAAAATAATAGTTCCCTGTAAAAATTTAGACATATACTCACTGCTTTCTTGAGGTTTATACAGTGAATATATGCGCTGTCAGTGTCCAAGCATGACAAGTATTGCTTAGACTAGAAAGAAATTTTACGCAAAATGTCAAACGGAAAGGAGGATCGATATGGCACATCCATTTATTTCAGCTTCGAAAGAACTTATACAGCCCGTCGTATCTAGCAAAATGGAAGAGTTTCATATGCTTGGATATGAAGAAGTAACGGAGAACGATTTATTGAGTTATTTGGAAATGAAAAAATGGAAAAAAGAAAAGGAGCTATCTCTCCATCAAGTTGTAAATGATATTTTATCTGTTAAGATCACACAGGTGATGAGCTATGTAACCATTGAATCTTATAAATCTGATATGTTCTCCAGTGTTAATAATGGAGAAGACTGGAAAGAATTATTAAAGTAGAGTTTGTAAAATACATGTATTAAAATTTGATAAGGTCTTTATTTGACAGACATTAGGTTATGAATGATAATTAGATTGGTCATTTATCTATTGTTATCATTTCATGTTTTTTACATAAGAAGGAGGATTTTTTGTCGATGGTTAAAAGAGGACGTATCGTTGCCTTTTTCCTCTTAGTACTGCTTGTGTTTAGTACAATCGGAACAACGATGACTGGAATTACAAAAGATATTAAACTTGGCCTCGACCTTCAAGGTGGATTTGAAATTTTATATAAAGTCAGTCCAGCTAAAAAAGGCGATGTCATTGACAAGAAGGCACTTAACAGCACGGTTGAAGCGCTGCGTCAACGTGTCGATGTACTGGGAGTTAGTGAGCCCAGCATTCAAATTGAAGGAGACGACCGCATCCGCGTTCAGCTAGCAGGTGTCACGAATCAAAAGCAAGCCAGAGAGCTGTTATCAACTCAAGCTAACTTAACGTTCCGTGATGTGAACGACAAAGTGCTGATGGATGGTACAGACTTAGCGCAAGGCGGAGCAAAGCAATCGTTTGACCAAAGCAATCAGCCTAGCGTCTCATTAAAGTTAAAAAATGCGAAAAAATTTGAAAAGATCACGCGAGAGCTTTCTCAAAAACCAGCACCTAACAATTTAATTGTCATTTGGCTGGATTATGAAGAAGGAAAAGACTCGTACCAAAAAGAAGCCGCAAAACAAAATCCGAAGTATCTGTCTGCAGCATCTGTTAACAGCGTGTTAACACAGCCAGATGTTGAGATTTCAGGTGGAAACTTCACAGTAAAAAGTGCAACGCAGCTGGCGGAATTGCTAAATGCTGGGTCGCTGCCAGTTAAATTAGATGAGCTATACTCTACATCCGTTGGAGCACAGTTTGGAGAAGAAGCTCTTCACACGACTATATTAGCGGGTATTATCGGCGTTGGAATTATTTTCCTTTACATGCTGTTTTTCTATCGTTTACCGGGGCTTGTTGCCGTCATTACACTCAGCTTCTATGTGTACTTAAACTTAGTTGTATTTGACTGGATGCACGTGGTTATGACGCTTCCAGGTATCGCGGCTCTCATTCTCGGCGTAGGTATGGCAGTAGATGCAAATATTATTACCTACGAGCGGATTAAAGATGAACTGAAAACAGGAAGGTCTGTTATATCGGCTTACCGGGCAGGAAATCGTCGCTCACTTGCGACCATTTTTGATGCCAATATTACAACGATGTTAGCGGCTCTTGTATTGTTCTTTTACGGTCAAAGTTCAGTAAAAGGATTTGCAACAACATTAATGATCGGAATTGTGCTAAGCTTTGTGACTGCTGTTTATGGTACGCGTTTATTAATGAGCCTTTTAGTAAACAGCCGCTGGTTTAATAAACGACCAGGCTACTTTGGTGTGAAGAAAGAGCAAATTCACGATTTAAGTAAGGACGACGGCACAACCGTTTTACCTACGCGTTGGGATAAAATTGACTTTGTTAAATACCGTAAAGCGTTCTTCACGTTTTCAAGCGTGCTCGTGATTATCGGTATTATATCGGTTGCTGTGTTCAGGCTGAACCTCGGTATTGACTTTACGAGCGGAACTCGCATAGAGATTCCGGCAAATCATACCGTTACGCAGGCTGAGATACAGCGTGAAATGAAGTCTCTCGATATCAAAACGGATGACGTAGTCATTACAGGAAAAAGTAACGATACGGGTGTTGTACGTGTAGTTGGGGTCTTGAATAAAAAAGAAATTGCAAATTTAAAAGATCACTTTAAAGATAAATACGGTTCTGAACCAAATGTAAGCACCGTTTCGCCGACAGTTGGAAAAGAACTGGCGAAAAATGCGATGCTTGCAATCCTGATTGCTTCAATCGGAATTATTATTTATGTAACCATCCGATTTGAGTTTTACATGGCGCTTGCAGCCGTACTTGCTCTGTTACATGATGCGTTCTTTATCGTTACCGTCTTCAGCTTAACAAGATTAGAAGTTGATTTAACCTTCATTGCCGCTATCTTGACAATTGTTGGTTACTCAATTAACGATACGATCGTTACGTTTGACCGCATTCGTGAAAATATGCAGAAATTTAAATCCAAAACGTTTGACGATTTGGCGTTTATCGTAAATCTAAGTTTGCGTGAAACGTTTACTCGTTCGATGAACACCGTGTTAACAGTTGTGATTGCAGTTGTAGCACTTCTTCTATTCGGAAGTGAATCGATTCAAAACTTCTCAATTGCCCTGTTAGTAGGTTTAATCCTTGGTGCATATTCATCTGTGTTTATTGCTGCTCAGCTATGGCTTGTGTGGAAAGGAAAACAGTTGAAGCGCGAAGAACAAAAAGAAGTAGAAAGCAAGTAATTCCAAAACGTGCGAAGTGTTCGCACGTTTTTTTGTGTATAAGAAATCAAGGCGCACTGTCAGAAAAATGTGCTTATTTTCTTTCGTTGCTCCATTTCATCCACTCTAGTATAATAATGTGGGTTAAGGGGTGAAGAGACATGTTACAGTCAAAAAAACGTTGGAATGTTCAAGAATGTGATGAACAACTTGTTAATGAATTTGTAGAAAACCTCAATATTACACCTCTAGTAGCTTCGTTATTACTTAATAGAGGCATGACAACAGTAGAAGCGGCACGTGAGTTTTTACACGTTGATGCACAAACATTCCACGATCCGTTTTTATTGCACGATATGGACAAAGCAGTAGCTCGTATTCAGCAAGCAATTGATCATAATGAAAAAATTATGATATATGGAGATTACGATGCGGACGGCGTCAGCAGTACTTCTGTTATGTTATCTGCTTTACAGCAGCTCGGCGCTGATGCTGATTTTTATATTCCTAATCGCTTTACAGAAGGTTATGGGCCGAATAAGGCAGCATTTGATAAAATAAACGCAGGCGGCTATCAGCTCGTGATTACGGTAGACACAGGTATTTCGGCAGTCGAAGAAACGGCGTATGCACGTGAATTAGATTTTGATTTAATTATTACTGATCACCACGAGCCGGGTCCGGTTTTACCGGATGCTTATGCAATTATTCATCCAAAGCTACCGGGAACTACATATCCATTTAAAGAACTAGCAGGTGTAGGAGTCGCCTTTAAACTCGCTCATGCGCTGTTAGGAGAGCTTCCTGAACATTTGTTAGAACTAGCAGTGATTGGGACGATTGCTGACTTAGTTCCTTTAGTCGACGAAAACCGCTTAATTGCTCGCAAAGGTCTTGACTATCTGAAGTTCACGAAGCGCACTGGAATTGAAGCGCTGCTGAGTGTATGTGGAGTAAAACGCGAAGAAATTACTGAAGATACAATTGGATTTGCCATGGCTCCGCGTATCAATGCAGTAGGACGTCTTCAAGATGCTGATCCAGCTGTCCACTTGCTTATGACAACAAATGCTGAAGAAGCAAAAGTTCTGGCTAAGGAAATTGATGCGTTAAACAAGGAAAGGCAGCAAATCGTAAACGATATTACGGAAGAAGCCGTTGAATTTGTTGAAGATATGTATCCTCCGGATGAAAACAGCGTTCTTATTGTAGAGGGAGAAGGCTGGAATGCAGGAGTTGTTGGAATTGTCGCTTCTAGGCTCGTAGAAAAGTTCTACAGACCAACAATTGTGCTAAGTATTGACTCAGAAAACCGGATTGCCAAAGGTTCAGCAAGAAGTATTGAAGGCTTTGATTTATTCGCGAACTTATCTAAATGTCGTGACATTCTGCCGCATTTTGGAGGGCATCCAATGGCAGCCGGCATGACATTAAACAGCGATGATGTAGAAGAGCTGCGCAGACGTCTAAATGAGCAAGCAAGTAACGTGTTAACCGCACAAGATTTTATTCCGATCACATCAGTTGATACAGTATGCACAACAGAGGAAATTACGCTTGAAAACATTGAACAAATGAGTGCTCTTGCTCCATTTGGTATGCATAATCCGAAGCCAAAAGTTCTCATTAAAGATGTTCATACAACATCTATGCGGAAAATTGGCGCTAATAAGAATCATTTGAAACTCGTATTTGAAGACAGCGGTGTATCGGTTGATGCAGTAGGATTTGGGTTAGGCTATATATTAGATGAAGTATCTCCTATAGCTAAGGTGTCATTAGTAGGTGAACTATCTATTAATGAGTGGAACAATATGCGCAAGCCGCAGCTGATGGTAGAAGATATTTCTGTAGATGAATGGCAGATGTTTGATTATCGCAGTGCGTTTGATGTGAAACGTTTCTTTGAGCAGGTATTTACGGATCAAATGAAAGTTGTTGCTTTTCACGCTTCAACAATTGATAAATACAAGTCGTTACTGCCGATGGAGCATGTTGTTCTTATTAAAAATGAAGAACAGGCAAAAGCATGTATGTTTGCAGGGGAACAGATCGTTTTATTAGATTTGCCTCCTTCACAGAAGTGGCTTGAATGTTTGTTTGTCCAAGGTATCCCTTCTAGAATATACGCTATTTTCTTAACGGAAGAAGACCATTATTTTGATACAATCCCAACTCGCGATCACTTTAAATGGTTTTACGGCTTTTTAGCGAAGAAGGGTCCTTTTGATTTAAAACGCTACAAAGAAGATCTAGCGATTCATAAGGGCTGGTCAAAAGAAACGATTGATTTTATGGCAAAGGTGTTTTTTGAGTTAGAATTTGTTACAATAAACAATGGCTTAATTTCGTTAGTGAAAAATTCTGCGAAACGTGATTTAATAGAATCTGCGACTTATCGCCAAAAGCAGCAGCAGATTGAAATAGAAAAAAACTTTATTTATACGTCATATGTACAGCTTAAAAATCAATTTCAAGATATTTTTAAGCGTTCGATTGAATGAGGAGGCAACATTAGAATGAATTTTAAAGATTATATTACAATTGTACCTGACTGGCCAAAACCAGGTATTACATTTAAAGATATCTCAACATTAATGGATAACGGTGATGCATACCGTGCCGCAACGGATGAGATTGTAAAATATGCGAAGGATAAACAAGTTGATATTATTGTAGGACCGGAAGCTCGCGGATTTATCGTTGGTTGTCCAGTAGCGTATGCGCTAGGTATCGGTTTTGCACCTGTTCGTAAAGAAGGAAAATTACCGCGTGAAGTAATCAAAGTAGATTACGGTTTAGAATACGGTAAAGATGTATTAACGATTCACAAAGATGCAATTAAGCCAGGTCAGCGCGTGTTGATTACAGATGATTTATTAGCAACAGGCGGTACAATTGAAGCGACAATTAAGCTTGTCGAAGAATTAGGCGGAATTGTTGTTGGAGCTGCGTTCTTAATTGAACTTTCTTACCTTGACGGCCGTGACAAACTAGACGGTTATGATGTATTCACATTAATGACGTATTAAGAAGAACGATCACATAAAAAAGAGTACCTGATACAGGTGCTCTTTTTTCGTTAAAAAACGTTAATACGTAAAATGGAAATGATGTAAATTTCATAAATTAGACGCAAAGGCTTTACATCCTTGGATTTTTTCAAGATAATAGTTACAATATGAATTAAAAATGCTAGTTGATAAAAGGTGATTTCATGGCAAATGAGCAAGTCCTAACAGCGGAACAGGTCATTGACAATACGAAGCGATATTTAAGTGAAGAAGATGTGGCTTTTGTACAAAAAGCATATGATTTTGCAAAAGAAGCTCACAAAGAACAATATCGCAAGTCGGGTGAACCATATATTATCCATCCGATTCAAGTCGCAGGAATTTTAGTTGATCTAGATATGGATCCAGCAACAATTGCAGCTGGGTTTCTACATGATGTGGTTGAAGATACAGAGATAACACTAAAGGATTTAGAAAAAGCTTTTAACGAAGAAGTAGCAATGTTAGTAGACGGCGTAACGAAACTTGGAAAAATTAAATATAAGTCTAAAGAAGAGCAGCAGGCTGAGAATCACCGTAAGATGTTTGTGGCAATGGCTCAAGATATTCGAGTCATATTGATCAAACTTGCGGATCGTCTTCATAACATGCGTACGCTCAAGCATTTACCACAGGAAAAGCAGCGACGCATTTCAAATGAAACGCTTGAAATTTTTGCTCCTCTTGCTCATCGTCTTGGGATTTCAAAAATTAAGTGGGAGCTTGAAGATACAGCTTTACGTTACTTAAATCCTCAGCAATATTATCGCATTGTAAATTTGATGAAGAAAAAGCGTGCGGAACGCGAGCAATATTTGGCTGAAGTTATTGATGAAGTTCGTGAGCAAGTAGATGAAGTGTCGATTAAAGTTGAAATTTCAGGACGTCCAAAACATATTTATTCCATCTATCGTAAAATGGCACTGCAAAACAAGCAGTTTAATGAAATTTACGATTTACTAGCTGTGCGCATTATTGTAAATAGCATTAAAGACTGCTATGCAGTGTTAGGAATTATTCACACGTGCTGGAAGCCAATGCCAGGACGTTTCAAAGATTATATTGCGATGCCAAAACAAAATATGTACCAGTCTCTTCATACGACGGTTATCGGACCAAAAGGCGATCCGTTAGAAGTTCAAATTCGAACGTTTGACATGCACCAAATTGCTGAGTATGGAATTGCTGCTCACTGGGCTTACAAAGAGGGAAAAACAGCTGAGCATGCTTCATTTGAAGAGAAGTTGACATGGTTTAGAGAAATTTTAGAATTTCAAAATGATGCAAATGATGCAGAAGAGTTTATGGAATCTCTAAAAGTTGATTTGTTTTCTGACATGGTTTACATCTTTACGCCAAAAGGCGACGTAATTGAGCTTCCTTCGGGTTCTGTTCCAATTGATTTTTCCTATCGTATTCATTCTGAAATCGGAAATAAAACCATTGGAGCGAAAGTCAACGGCAAGATGGTTACGCTTGATTACCGTTTGAAAACAGGGGACATTATTGAAATCTTGACGTCTAAGCATTCGTATGGTCCAAGCAAGGACTGGTTAAAGCTTGCTCAAACGTCTCAAGCTAAAAATAAAATTCGCCAATTCTTTAAAAAGCAAAGCCGCGATGAAAATATTGAAAAAGGCAAAGAACTGGTTGAAAAAGAAATTCGTCAAATGGAGTTTGACTTAAAAGAAGTGTTAACAGCTGATAATATCAAGCGAGTAGCGGAGAAATTTAATTTCTCAAATGAGGATGATATGTATGCAGCTATTGGATATAACGGATTAACTGCGGCTCAAGTAGCTAATCGTTTAACAGAGAAGTGGAGAAAGCAGCGCGATCAAGAACAGGAAATTCAAATTGATGATATTGCACGCGACACTGCAGCTAAGCGTGTTCGCCAGCATAAACGAAAAGATTCTGGTGTTATCGTACCAGGCGTAGATAATATGCTGATTCGCTTGTCTAAGTGCTGTAATCCAGTTCCTGGAGATGAGATTGTTGGATTTATTACAAAGGGACGAGGAGTATCTGTTCATAGAGCAGATTGTTTAAACGTTCACACAGATGATGCTGAAAGCCGCCTTATTCCTGTAGAGTGGGAAACACATATTAAAGAAGGCAAAGAGTTTAACGTGGAAATTGAAATTTCGGGCTACGACCGCCGAGGCTTACTAAATGAAGTTCTGCAGGTTGTAAACGAGACTAAAACGAATATTTCAGCCGTTTCAGGAAAATCGGACCGAAACAAAATGGCTACGATTCATATGTCAATTTCTATTCATAACATTAGTCATCTTCATAAAGTGGTCGAGCGCATTAAGCAGCTTCGAGACATTTATTCTGTGCGCCGAATTATGCATTAAGAAAGGTCGTTATACATGAGAGTAGTCGTACAAAGAGCAAAAGATGCAAAAGTAACTGTTGCAGGTGAGACGGTCGGTGAGATTAAGCATGGGTATATGCTTTTAGTCGGTATTACCCATGAGGATATTGAAGCCGATGCAGAGTATGTAGCGGACAAAATTGTAAATTTGCGAGTGTTTGAAGATGAGTCTGGCAAAATGAATTTGTCGCTTCTAGATGTAGAAGGGGAAATTTTATCGGTATCTCAATTTACGCTGTACGGAGATTGCCGAAAAGGCAGAAGACCAAACTTTATGGAAGCTGCTAGGCCAGATCATGCTTTAACGATTTACAACTATTTTAATAAAGTATTATCAGAAAAAAATATTCGAGTAGAAACCGGCGCATTTGGCGAAATGATGGACGTATCATTTACAAATGACGGACCAGTCACACTTATTGTAGAAAGCAAAGAAAAAACGCAGGCTCACAGATGAGTCTGCGTTTTTTCTTTGCTTTGAAAGTAGTGATTTAATCCTTCAGCGATAGCGGATGTAATCATTTGCTGATAACTGATGGAATTAATATACGTTTCTTCTCGCTCGTTGCTTAAAAAGCCCAGTTCAATTAATGTACTCGGACGTGTATTTTCGCGAAGAACATAATAGTTTCCAAAACGTTCTCCTTTGTCTTTCAAGTTTGCATGATTAATAAGTGACTGATGAATAGAATGTGTGAGTGGACTGTCCTGATGCTGATGGTAATAATACGTCATAAGGCCAGTTAGCTGTGAGCTGTTCGTACTGTTGTAGTGAATGCTTATAAAAGCATCTGCTTTAGTTGATTGTAGCGTGCGCTGTGAAAGTAGAAGGTACTCATCATGGCTGCGGGTTAAAATGACGTGTGCGCCTTCTTTTTGAAGTTTGTTTTGTAAAATAAGTGCTGTTCGGAGAGTGAGGTCTTTTTCATATGTGCCTTGTGTGCCGATGGCTCCCTTGTCTTTTCCTCCATGGCCTGCATCAACAATAATTATTTTGCCCTTTAGGTGCCGTAAGCTTTTACTCAGCGTATAAACAGGCTGGCGCTGTGCTACTTGCATGCTAGGCTGAACGCTGCGAAGCGCTACTGTCTTCGTGAATTTTTTAAACACCCAGCCTTGAATGTCCGAGCTTTCTACATAGTACCAATCTCCTTGACGGTCTGAAACTGATAGTCTTGTATCCTTTGTCAATTTATTCGTAATTGAAAATGAACGTCCTGGACCGCTCCGTACATAAAGAGAGTCAGCTGTTACAGCAATGGGTTGATGCACCGGTAGGTTTGGACGCTCAAATGAGGAAGAGCACAGTAACAAAAGGATACTTGCAGCCAAAGTAGATACAGACTTCATGTTTAGATAGCGAATAAATAGACCTCCTTTTTATAACAAAATAGAGTATTCGATGAAAATAAAAAAAATCCTCTCTTTTATGTAAAAACCTCTTTTTTGGGCAATGCTAATAAAAGGATAAGTAAGTGTAGGCAGGGAGGAAGAAACGATGAAGTTTAGTGAAAAAGGTGAACAATCATTTCAGCAGGTAAATCCGGTATTTGGCATTCATTTTCATGATTTTATTGATAGAGAAAGTGAAGCTTCATCCCTTGAATTGGCTTCTGAATTTGGTTTAACACTTCGAGATATTCAGAAACTAAGAAAACAGTTAGACCGTTCTTAACGCGAAAGGTGCTTGACAACTGCTCATTTCATTCGTAATATAGAAAGCAATTGCTAAATTAAAATGAATGTATAACATTTTTATAATGATAAGCCAAAGATCGAGAAAAGTAGTAAAGATGACACATGGCTAGAGAGGAAATGTCTTAGGCTGAAAGCATTTCTACATGATGACTTTATGAAAGAACACTCAGGAGGTTTCACTCTGAAAAGGGAAACTTAGTAGGAGATGAACGTGTTCGTGCGTTAACGAAATGAGTGGAAACATGTCATATGTTTCAATTAGGGTGGTACCACGTGAGATTAACTCTCGTCCCTACTATGGAAAAATAGTAGCGGCGAGAGTTTTTTTGTATTGTAAATTTTAAATATAGGAGGCATATCACGTTATGTCAGTTCAAATACCTAGAGGCACACAAGATATTTTACCGGGAAAAGTAGAATATTGGCAGTTTGTTGAACAGCGAGCAAGAGAAATTTGCCGTGCGTTCAACTACCAAGAAATTCGTACGCCAATGTTTGAACACACGGAATTGTTTTTACGCGGAGTGGGAGAAACAACGGATATCGTGCAAAAAGAAATGTACACATTTAAAGATCGCGGTGACCGCAGCTTAACGCTTCGTCCAGAAGGAACAGCTGCAGTTGGACGCTCATTTGTTTCAAATAAAATGTTTGGAAATCCAACGCAGCCAACAAAGCTGTTTTATATTGGTCCTATGTTTCGTTATGAACGACCTCAAGCGGGACGTTTCCGTCAATTCGTTCAGTTTGGTGTAGAAGCATTAGGAGTAAATGATCCAGCTATTGATGCTGAAGTTCTTGCACTGTTAATGAGCTTTTACCAATCGCTTGGATTGAAAAAATTAAAGTTGGTTGTTAACAGTTTAGGAGATACAGAAAGTCGTCAAGCTCACCGTCAGGCGCTTATCGATTACTTCGCACCTCGCATCGGAGAGTTTTGCAGCGACTGTCAAAGCCGATTGGAGAAAAATCCTCTTCGTATTTTAGACTGTAAAAAAGATCGTGATCATGAACTGATGGCTACAGCGCCGTCTATTCTTGATTATTTAAACGACTATTCAAAAGAATATTTTGAAAAAGTACAGCAGTACTTAACCGATTTAGACATTGACTATGTTGTAGATCCGACGCTAGTCCGCGGGTTAGATTATTATAATCACACAGCATTTGAACTAATGAGTGAAGCAGAAGGGTTTGGCGCCATTACAACTCTTTGCGGCGGAGGTCGTTATAATGGGTTGATTCAAGAAATCGGCGGACCTGAAACACCGGGTATCGGATTCGCTCTAAGTATCGAACGCTTATTATCTGCATTGGAAGCAGAAGGAATTGAGCTTCCGGTAGAAACAGGCGTAGATTGCTATGTAGTGACTATGGGCGATGAAGCGAAAGAGAAATCTGTTTCAATTGTAAATACGCTTCGACGCGCAGGCTTTGTAGCGGATAAAGATTATCAAGATAAAAAAATGAAAGCTCAGTTCAAAGCAGCTGATCGTGTACAAGCAAAATTTGTTGTTGTTCTAGGTGAAGATGAGCTAGCAAAACAAGTTGTAAACGTAAAGAATATGGAATCTGGCGAACAGCAAGAAGTATCAATTGATCAATTGGTTAGCTATTTGCAAGAACAAGTATAAGGGGGAACCATGATGACAAAACGTTCATACTACTGTGGAGATGTAACAGAACAAGCAACTGGCGAAACAGTTCTATTAAAAGGATGGGTTCAAAAACGCCGTGATTTAGGGGGATTAATCTTTATTGATTTACGCGACCGCGGCGGAGTTGTACAAGTTGTATTTAATCCTGAAAAATCTGCTGAAGCGCTAAAAATTGCTGAAGATGTACGTAATGAGTTCGTACTAGAAGTGCAAGGAACTGTGGTAGCTCGTGAAGAGGGAACCGTTAATCCGAACTTAAAAACAGGTAAAATTGAAGTTCACGCTGAGCAGATTACGGTGTTAAACAAAGCCAAAACACCTCCTTTTGCAATTGCGGATCAAACGGAAGTATCAGAAGATGTTCGATTAAAATATCGTTATTTAGACCTTCGACGTTCTGAAATGTTCAATACGCTTAAAATGCGCAATGACATTACAAAAACAATTCGTGACTTCTTAGATCAAAATGACTTTTTAGATGTTGAAACACCTATTTTAACGAAAAGCACGCCAGAAGGCGCACGTGATTATCTTGTGCCAAGCCGCGTGCACGAAGGTGAATTTTATGCTCTTCCTCAATCACCGCAAATCTTTAAGCAGCTGCTAATGGTAAGCGGAGTTGAGCGTTATTATCAAATTGCTCGCTGCTTCCGTGATGAGGACTTGCGTGCAGATCGTCAGCCTGAATTCACTCAAATCGATATTGAAACATCATTTTTATCTCAAGAGGACATCATGACAATGACAGAAGAAATGATGTCTAAAGTAATGAAGCGTGTAAAAGATTTAGATGTAACGACTCCTTTCCCACGGATGTCATATGATGAAGCGATGAGTCGCTACGGTTCAGATAAGCCGGATACACGTTTTGAAATGGAACTAGTTAACTTATCAGAGCTTGTAAAAGACTGCGGGTTCAAAGTATTTAGCGCAGCAGTTGAAAACGGCGGAGAAGTAAAAGCGATTAACGTAAAAGGTGCCGCGTCTAGCTATTCACGTAAAGATATTGATGCCTTAACAGAATTCGTGAAAATTTACGGAGCTAAAGGATTAGCATGGCTGAAAGTTGAAGCAGACGGCTTAAAAGGACCAATTGCAAAATTCTTTAATGAAGATGAGCAAAAACAATTTGCTGAAGCTCTTCAAACAGAAGAAGGAGATTTACTTTTATTTGTAGCTGATAAAAAGTCAGTTGTAGCAGATGCGCTTGGCGCTCTTCGTCTAAAGCTTGCAAAAGAACAAGGAATTATTGATGAAACGAAATTTAACTTCCTATGGGTAACAGATTGGCCTCTTCTTGAGCATGACGAAGAAGACAACCGTTACTACGCGGCTCATCATCCATTCACAATGCCAGTTCGTGAAGATTTACCAATGTTAGAGAGCGATCCTGGGCAAGTTCGTGCACAAGCATATGACTTAGTATTGAATGGTTACGAACTTGGCGGAGGATCTCTACGTATTTATGAGCGTGATATTCAAGAAAAAATGTTTAAAACGCTTGGATTTACATTAGAAGAAGCATATGAGCAGTTCGGTTTCTTACTCGAAGCATTTGAATACGGTACTCCTCCTCACGGTGGAATTGCGTTAGGTCTTGACCGTTTAGTTATGCTTCTAGCAGGACGCACAAACTTGCGTGATACAATTGCCTTCCCTAAAACAGCAAGTGCAAGTTGTCTATTAACAAACGCACCTGGTGAAGTAAGTGAAGCGCAATTAGACGAGTTACATTTGCAGATAAAAAAGCAAAAAACAGAAGCATAATCGATTGAA
The DNA here is from genome assembly GCF_023715685.1 of Priestia aryabhattai. NCBI lineage: Bacteria > Bacillati > Bacillota > Bacilli > Caryophanales > Bacillaceae > Priestia > Priestia aryabhattai. The sequence continues at coordinate 992,385 of NZ_JAMBOQ010000001.1, read as the reverse complement.
CTGTCTGTTAAATCGAGCCTGTCACCTGAACATGACAGACTCGATTTTTTTTGTTTTACTTATTAATTGCAAAGTGATTTTTTCTGTGATAAGATACTTTCAAGAACTAAATAGTCCTGATGTGTTCGTCCTTAATCCAGTTTTGACCGAACAATTTTTTGCTTGGGAGCTCGGAGTTTTTAACGAGCGTACATGCCTCATCTCGAGGACTTACAATGGTTAAAGCAGAGCACCCACCTGCCGAGAGCGGGTTCAAAACGAAGGCACTCGAGACGGCACAATCGGGACTAGCGTACATATAAGAAATCCTCTATGTAATTATTTGCATAGAGTTTTTTTATGGATAAATAACGAATGCTCATGTTCGTTTTGCTAAAAATATGGTATAGTCAATTTCGTTGTTTATTTGAATTATTCATACACCATGGTGTATTTAATAGAGGAGTGTTTTAAAATGTTGCATCAGTTTTCGCGTAATGAACTGGCGATAGGAAAAGAAGGGCTAGCTACTTTAAAAGGCAGCACAGTTGCTATCTTAGGGATAGGGGGAGTAGGGTCATTTTCTGCTGAGGCTTTGGCCCGGTCAGGAGTAGGGCGTTTAATTCTTGTAGATAAAGACGATGTTGATATTACGAACGTAAATCGTCAAATTCACGCGCTGCTTTCTACGGTAGGTCAGCCCAAGACAGAATTAATGAAAAAGCGTATTTTAGATATTAACCCAGACTGTGACGTCGTTTCTCTTCAAATGTTTTATACGGAAGAAACGTATGAAGAGTTCTTTAGTTATAAACCGGACTTTGTAGTGGATGCATCCGATACGATTTCGTATAAAATTCATTTAATGAAAGAATGTTTAAAACGTGATATTCCGATTATTTCAAGTATGGGTGCTGCGAATAAAATGGATCCCACACGTTTTAAAATTGCAGACATTTCAAAGACACATACAGATCCGATTGCAAAAGTGGTTCGCACTCGTCTGCGTAAAGAAGGAATTCGCAAAGGAATTAACGTCGTTTTTTCTGATGAACGTCCAATCGTTATTCGCGAAGAAGTTCGCAAAGAAGTAGGAAATGATCAAGCGCAAATTCGCAAAGCGAAAATGCCCCCATCTTCTAATGCTTTTGTTCCATCTGTAGCAGGATTAATTATGGGCGGTCATGTTATCAATGAATTATTAAGTGATATTAAGATTCGTCGCGTAGGTGATGAATAAAAAGAAGGCTATTGTAGCCTTCTTTTTTTTATGGAAATATCTGTTCTATTTATGCTTTGGATGGAATCTTCTGTGTGATATATATAAAAAGTACTAATAAATTGAAAAATGTGGATTGATGGTGAATTTACACGGTATTAAAAAAAGAGATTTATGTAAATTTATTTAACGCTGTATTTACATAAAATTTACGTTTTCGCTTTCTTTCTTTTGAATCTTATACAGTAACATTCAGAAGTCCTTATATATCAAGGGTTTTGATAGAAACAAGAAAAAATAAACCCCAAATAAGTAAGTTTACAGTAACTTAAAATTCACTTTATATAAAGACAACAATCTACTCGTATAATGTGTCTTGTACCTGTTGTTCGAGTACAAAGGACTAGTACTAATTACACATACATTTATTGGAGGGTAATGCAATGAAAACAAAGGGTTTTAAAGTAACATTAGCAGCTTTTTTAATGGTAGGAGCACTAGCAGCATGTGGTAAAGAGGGAGCAAGCAACGACAGTGGTTCGGGCAGCAAAGAAGAAGTGTCAGGTACGTTAACAGCGGCAGGATCTACAGCTTTACAACCACTTGCAGAAGAAGCAGCGAATGGAATTACTGAAAAATATCCAAACCTTTCAGTAACGGTACAAGGTGGAGGTAGTGGAACTGGTGTTAACCAAGTAGCATCAGGAGCAGTTGACATTGGAAACTCTGATGTTCCAGCAGCCGATAAAATCGAAGATAAATCAAAAGCAGATAAACTTGTCGATACGAAAGTAGCGGGCATTGGGTTCGCACTTGTTGTAAATAAAGATGTAAAAGTAGAATCGTTAACAAAAGAGCAAATTCAAAAGATTTTCTCTGGTGAAATTAAAAACTGGAAAGAAGTTGGCGGAAACGACGAAAAAATCAACGTAATCAACCGTCCAGCATCATCTGGTACACGTGCTACATTTGAGAAAACATTAATGGGTGACGCAAAAGTAAATGACAGCGTTGGTACAGCTCAAGATTCAAATGGAGCGGTTGAGCAATCAGTAAACTCAACGCCAGGAGCAGTAAGTTACCTTGCTATGTCGTATTTAATTGGCGATAAAAAAGAAAGTTTAAAAATGCTTAATATTGATGGTGTGGAGCCAACAACAGAAAACATTGTTTCTGAAAAATATCCGTTCTGGTCTTATGAGTACATGATTACAAACGGTGAGCCAAAAGATGGTGCAAAAGAGTACATTGACTATGTAGCTGGTAAAGACTTTGCTAAGCAAGTAGAAGATATGGGTTATATCCCAATGACTGAGTTCAAAAAATAAGAGTGTTTTTAAAAAGAATAGGGCTGACTAACACAGTCAGTCTTATTCTATTTGAATGTTAATAAAGTATATAGCGAATAAAAAGAAAAGCGAATATATACGGAATATGTAAGGAGACAGAGCGATGAAGGGGAAAAAATCCATTAATTATGTAAAAAGCGAATACATTGGCCGTACGCTTTCTACATTTTGCGGTATTTTAATTGTACTTGTTACGTTAGCTATTATCGTATTTATTTGTGAAAAAGGCATACAGTCATTTTTACAAAGCAATATATCAATCGGTGAAATGTTGACTTCAACAAAATGGAGCCCGAACAACAAAGAATACGGGGCACTTGTATTTATTCTGGGTTCCATGCTTGTATCAATCGGAGCCGTTATTATAAGCGCTCCAATTGGAATTGCTATCGCCATTTTTAACAACTATATTTCGCCTAAATTTGGTTCAACGGTTTTACGACCGGTTTTAGAACTTTTAGTTGGAGTTCCTTCGGTGGTATACGGTCTTTTAGGGGTTACAATCTTAGTGCCGCTTCTTCGCGATAACTTCGGCGGAGTGGGCTTTAGTTTGATTGCCGGAATTATTGTTCTAAGCGTCATGATTCTTCCGACAATTGCAAGTATTGCTGACGATGCAATTCGAAGTGTAGCACCTGAATATTTAGAAGCTTCTTATGGATTAGGTTCAACAAGATGGCAGGCAATTAGCCGAGTGATTATTCCATCTGCTAAAACAGGTATTTTAACAGGTATCGTGTTAGGGCTTGCCCGCGCATTCGGAGAAGCGCTAGCTGTTCAAATGGTTATCGGAAATACGGTTAAGCTTCCTGAAAGCTTATATAGCCCAACGGCAACATTAACAGGCATTTTAACAATGGATATGTCTAATACGTTAAACGGAACGGCATGGAATAACGCATTGTGGACGTTAGCCATGATTTTACTGCTTATTTCTTTCGTGTTCATTTTAATTATCCGAGCAATTGGGAAACGAGGTGCTCATCAATGAGAAATAAAAATGCGCGCACAGTAAATAATATATGGACAGGTATTTTTTATGGCATTGCCGCTCTAGTTGTTGTGCTATTAGTGTATTTAGTTGTTGAAATTATCGCCAAGGGCTGGGGGTTTTGGGATCCGAACTTTTTATTTGGAAAGCCAAGCAATACGATGGCAGGAGGCGGTATCGGACCGCAGCTATTTAACTCGTTCTACATGCTTGTTTTAACCCTGATCATTTCAATTCCTCTTGGTTTAGGAGCCGGAATTTATTTAGCGGAGTACGCGAAGCAAGGTCGTTTCTTAAATTTCGTCCGCTTATGTATTGAGACAATGGCGTCATTACCGTCCATTGTAGTTGGTTTATTTGGATTATTAATTTTCGTAACATTTTCAGGCTGGGGCTATACGCTTATCGGCGGAGCACTTGTGATTACGATTTTAAATTTACCGGGTTTAACGCGCGTATGTGAAAGTGCGATTGCATCTGTTCCTGCGAGTGTAAAAGAAGCGAGTTTAGGTTTGGGTGCGACTAAATGGCAAACAATTGTCAAAGTAGTCATTCCATCAGCGATTCAACAAATTATCACAGGCGTTATTTTAACAGCGGGACGAATCTTTGGAGAGGCAGCTGCGTTGATTTATACGGCTGGCTTAACGACGCCAATGTTAAATTCAAACGCCGACTTAACAAGCCCTGTAAACCCGTTTAATATTTTTCGACCAGCAGAGACGCTTGCCGTCCACATTTGGAAATTAAACTCGGAAGGAATCGTACCTGATGCAAGATTGATTGCAACAAAGTCAGCTGCTATTCTAATCATTATGGTTCTGTTGTTTAACATAGTCGCTCGTTTAGTCGCGAAACTTTTAGACAGCTATTTTAAAGGTTCAACAAAAACGAAAAAACGAAAAGACGTTAAAAGTGCAGCTTAATATATAAAGACAAAAAAGAAAATGGCTTTGAAACTGAGCATCAGTTTCAGCCATTTTCTTTTTTTAATGTCTCTAAACGATTGAAAACTTTTGAAAAGTATTTTTCTTGTCCATTTTGTTTAGGATGAAAATATTGTTTGTTTTTGATGCGATCCGGTAAATACTGTTGAGGGACCCATCCGTTCTCAAAATCATGCGGGTATTGATATTCAACGCCTCGGCCAAGGTTCTCTGCTCCTTTGTAATGAGCATCCTTCAAATGAGGGGGAACGTTGCCGGACATACCTTTTTTAATATCACTTATGGCTTTATCTAATGCTTTGTAAGCAGCGTTGGACTTCGGTGATAGGCAAAGCTCAATAACGGCGTTTGCAAGCGGGATACGTGCTTCTGGAAGTCCTAATCGCTCAGTTGCTTGAATAGCTGCTAGAGTTCTCATGCCAGCATCCGGATCAGCTAGTCCAATGTCTTCATAGGCAATGACTAAAAGGCGACGATTGATGCTGATCAAGTCTCCTGCTTCAAGCAGCCGTCCCAAATAGTGAAGAGCGGCATTTACGTCGCTGCCGCGAATCGATTTTTGAAAAGCGGATAATACATCATAGTGAGCGTCACCATTTTTATCATGTGAAAAATATTTTTGCTGCAGACATTCTTCCGCCGTTTGTAAGGTGATAACGATTTTACCATCGCTTTCACTTGTTGATAAAACAGCCAGTTCAAGAGCATTCAAAGCTGAGCGCACGTCACCATTACAGCTGTTGGCAAAGTGGTTCATGGCGTCATTTTCTACGACAATTTTTCTGTCGCCAAATCCGTTAGATGAATCGTTGAGCGCTCTTGTTAACGCCATTTTGATATCATTTGGTGTAAGGGATTTTAATTCGAAGATTTGGCATCTGCTTCGAATAGCAGGGTTAATCGCGTGATAAGGATTGCTAGTTGTCGCTCCGATTAAAATAATCATGCCATTTTCTAAATAAGGAAGCAAAAAGTCTTGCTTGGCTTTGTCAAGACGATGAACTTCATCTAACAGCAGAATCACTTTGCCTGACATTTTAGCTTCCTCAGCAACAATTTCCATATCTTTTTTATTGTTTACAACGGCATTTAACTGACGAAAAGCCGTGTTGGTTGTTTTAGCAATAGCTGTGGCAATTGTTGTCTTTCCAACACCTGGAGGTCCATATAAAATCATTGAGCTTAAATGGTTTGCTTTTACCATTCGATAAATCATTTTATCTTTGCCAACTAAATGCTGCTGTCCAATGACGTCATCTAAATAAGTGGGACGCATTCGAAATGCGAGAGGTTTTGTAGCCATGTTTGTCTCCTTTCTTTTCTTTCACTGTATCATAAGAGGTGAATAGTTGGTCAAAATTTATCTTATAGGCATAGTATGCTATAATATCAACAGTTGCATTTGCAAGAAACGTGTAGAGAGAAGTTCATATAGCTTAGTAAAAAACGACTCATCACAGCATTCAGTGACAACGTGAGAGTCTTATTTTTTTCATAAATAAAAAAAGTGTATTGAAGGAGTGTATCGTATGAAAATTTCAACAAAAGGACGCTACGGTTTAACGATTATGATTGAGCTTGCGAAGCGCTTTGGCGAAGGCCCTATCTCGCTTAAAACCATTGCTCAAACGCACGACTTATCTGAACATTATTTAGAGCAGCTTATTTCACCACTGCGTAACGCCGGACTTGTAAAAAGCGTGCGCGGAGCTTATGGAGGTTACATCTTAGCAAATGAACCTGCTAATATTACTTCTGGTGATATTATTTCTGTTTTAGAAGGTCCTATTAGTCCTGTAGAAGGAATTGAAGATGAAGAGCCTGCAAAACGCGAGCTGTGGATTCGTATTCGAGATGCAGTTAAAGAAGTATTAGATAGTACAACGCTTGAGGATTTAGCGAATCATTCTGATGATGATCAAGCGTCTTATATGTTTTATATTTAATAATGAGCTAGGAGGCGTTTATTTTGGAACGTATTTATGTTGATCATGCAGCAACGTCTCCAATACATCCAGCAGTCGTTGAAAAAATGACGACTTTTATGCATGAGTACTTTGGGAATCCGTCTAGTATTCATCACTACGGGCGAGAAAGTCGACGCTATTTAGATGAAGCTCGCCAAACGATTGCAGCAAGTATTGGAGCACAAGAAAATGAACTTATTTTTACAAGTGGTGGAACAGAAGCAGATAATATGGCACTGATCGGAGTAGCTCTTGGAAACCGCCATAAAGGAAATCATATTATTACCACGCAAATTGAACACCACGCTGTGCTTCATACGTGTGAATACTTAGAGACACAGGGTTTTGAAGTGACGTATTTGCCTGTTAACAAGTACGGACAAGTGTCTGTGGATGAAATAAAATCAGCCCTAACGGATCGAACAATTCTTGTTTCGGTGATGTTTGGAAATAATGAAGTAGGTGCTATTCAGCCAATTGAAGAAATTGGGACTCTATTAAAAGAGCATGGAGCATATTTCCACACGGATGCAGTGCAAGCTTATGGATTAATTCCGTTAAATGTGCAACAATTAGGTGTCGATCTTTTATCCGTTTCGGCTCATAAAATTAACGGACCAAAAGGGATTGGCTTTTTATATGCAGCTGCTCACGTTTCTCTGTCTCCTTTGCTATTTGGAGGAGAACAAGAGCGCAAACGACGAGCTGGAACAGAGAACATGACAAGTATCGTCGGGTTTGAAGAAGCTGTGAAAATTTCGCAACAAACGCTGCAAACACGTGCAGATGAATATAGAAGATACAAAGAAATAATGGTAGCTGTGTTGAAAGAAGAAGGTATTTCATTTGAAATTAACGGACATCTTGAAAATTCTCTGCCACATGTGTTAAATTTATCATTTCCAAAAACAAATGTTGAATCGATGCTGGTAAATTTAGACTTAGCAGGAATTGCAGCATCGAGTGGTTCAGCTTGCACAGCGGGAGCAATTGATCCTTCTCATGTGCTTGTTGCTATGTTTGGAAAAGGTTCTGAACGTTTAACAACTTCTATTCGATTTAGCTTTGGCTTAGGAAACTCAGCTGAGCAAATTGAAAAAACCGCACGTCAAACAGCAAACATCGTTAAGCGACTAACGATGTAAATAGCAGCCATCAGTAGGGTCTTCATCCCTCACTGATGGTTTGTGTCGTTTCTTTCGCTTTTTAGCGAACAATTTAATTAAAATGAAGAAAACGGAGGTGGCGAAGTTGACAAAATCACCTAAAGATACACGTGTAGTAGTCGGAATGAGCGGAGGCGTTGATTCATCTGTAGCAGCTCTTTTATTAAAACAACAAGGATACGATGTGATCGGAATCTTTATGAAAAACTGGGACGATACGGATGAAAATGGCGTTTGTACTGCGACTGAAGATTATAACGATGTTATTCGCGTATGTAATCAAATTGGTATTCCCTACTATGCAGTCAACTTTGAAAAACAATATTGGGATAAAGTATTTACCTACTTTTTAGATGAATATAAAGCAGGTCGCACACCGAATCCTGATGTAATGTGTAATAAAGAAATTAAATTCAAAGCCTTTTTAGAGCATGCAATGACGCTAGGAGCAGACTATCTAGCGACAGGACATTATGCACGCGTTGCGTATCGTGACGGGGAGTATAAAATGCTTCGAGGCGTGGATGGAAATAAAGATCAAACGTATTTCTTAAATCAATTAGGACAAGATCAGCTGTCCAAAGTAATGTTCCCGATTGGTGAAATTGAGAAATCAAAAGTGCGTGAAATTGCGAAAGAAGCAGGCCTTGCTACAGCAACGAAAAAAGATAGCACAGGTATTTGCTTTATTGGTGAACGCAACTTCAAAGAATTTTTAAGTCAGTATCTTCCTGCTCAGCCAGGTATGATGCAAACGCTTGACGGCGAAGTGAAAGGCAAGCATGACGGTCTCATGTACTATACAATTGGTCAACGCCATGGTTTAGGCATCGGAGGCAGCGGTGAACCTTGGTTTGTAGTCGGAAAAGATTTAGAAAAAAATGTTTTGTACGTCGATCAAGGCTTTCACAATGAGCTGCTCTATTCTACATCTCTTACAGCAACCAATGTCAGCTGGGTAAGCGACCGTGACTGGTCGTCGCCAATGACGTGCACAGCAAAATTCCGCTATCGTCAAACTGATTCAGCAGTAACCGTTGAAAAAGTCGATGCTGATACAATTAAAGTTATTTTTGCTGAACCTGTTCGCGCAATTACACCAGGTCAAGCAGTTGTGTTTTACAAAGATGATGAATGTCTTGGTGGAGCAACAATTGACAAAGTATTTCAAGAAGAAGAGCAAATCTGGTACGTATAATTCATATAAGCAAGAACGAAAAACCTCGGCCGTATATAGCTGAGGTTTTTCTATGATATACTTTAATTATTGGGTAAACTAATAACTTACATATTCTAGATTTTCATGATGTGAAAATCTTTTAAATCATAACTAAAAACAGTGGAGTGAACGAAAAAATGACAGATAAAAATCAGCTAGGAATTCAGTATATGCAGGAAGGGAAATTTGAAGAGGCAGCTAAAACATTTTCAGAAGCAATTGAAGATAATCCAAAAGATCCGATTGTGTATGTGAATTTTGGCAATTTGTTAGCGGCTGTTAGTGAGATGGATCGTGCTTTAAAATTTTATGAACGTGCGATTGAATTAGATGAAGAAACGGCAACAGCTTATTACGGAGCAGGAAACATTTACTTTAACGCAGAGCAGCTTGAGCAGGCAAAGCACTACTTTGATTTAGCAATCAAAAAAGGCTTAGATTCATCCGATGCGTACTTTATGCTTGGTTTAACGCTGTTTCATATGGAAGAAATTCGTTTTGCGATGCCTTATCTTCAGCGGGCGGTAGAACTAAACGAACATGATGTAGAAGCAAAATTTCAGTACGGTCTTTGTTTAGCACAGCTCGAAATGGTAGATGAAGCGATTGCTGAATTTCTTAAGGTAGTAAATCAAGAGCCAGAACATGCCGATGCTTTTTATAATTTAGGCGTAGCTTATGCCATGAAAGATGACAAAGACAAGGCGATTGAGATGTTAGATGAAGCTTTAAAAGTGCAGCCAGATCACGTAATGGCAGCAAATGCCAAACAAGTTCTGTCTACATTAGAACATTAAGAAAGCGGGTAAAGGAAGGATAACATGAACGAAGAACTAGTGAACCCTTCACAGCCAGAACGTCATTATATAAGCGGCACGTCAATTGTAACGGTCTTTCATAACGAAGAAAACTTATATAACGTTACGCGGATACGGATTAAAAAAACAAATTTAGAGATTGAAGATAAAGAAACAGTCGTCACAGGTTATTTTCCTAAGCTTAATGAAGATGAAGTATACACGTTTTACGGGGACTTCAAAGAGCATCCAAAGTTTGGTCTGCAGTTTCATGTTGAACAGTTTAAAAAAGAACTTCCGCAATCAAGGCAAGGGGTTGTTCAGTACCTATCTAGCGATTTATTCCACGGAATCGGTAAAAAAACCGCTGAAAATATTGTGGACGCTTTAGGAGAACGCGCTATTTTTCGTATTTTGCAAAATGAGTCTGTGCTAAAAGAGGTTCCGAGGCTTTCAGCCGACAAGGCAGAAGCTTTAGTCACGCAGCTTCGTGAACATCAAGGGTTAGAAGAAGTAATGGTAAAGCTGACAGACCTCGGGTTTGGACCGCAGCTTTCGATGAAGATTTTCCAAGCGTACAAACAAGAAGCGCTTGAAATTGTTCAAAATAATCCTTATCAGCTCGTAGAAGATATTCAAGGTATTGGTTTTAGCCGGGCCGATGAACTTGGAAAGAGGCTTGGTATGGCAACAAATCATCCTGATCGTTTGCGTGCAGGTATTTTATATGTCATTGAGCAAGAATGCAATCAAATGGGACATGTATACGTTACGGCAGATCAGCTGTACGGAAAAACAGCCGAGCTTCTTCGAAAAAGCAGGCATGAGAATCTGTCTGAAATGGATCTTACAAGAGAAGTGGACGCGTTAAAAGTAGATAAAAAGCTTATTATTCAAGACGAAAAAATTTATTTCCCTCCCCTTTTCTATGCTGAAAAAGGGCTGGTTAAAGCTATTCAAAAAATTATGGCTCAAACGCAGTACGAAGAGCAGTTTCCAGAATCAGAATTCTTATTAGCTCTGGGTGAGCTAGAAGAGCGATTAGACGTGCAGTATGCACCGTCTCAGCGCAAAGGAATACAAACCGCTTTAATGTCTCCAATGCTTCTTTTAACAGGTGGACCAGGTACAGGGAAAACGACGGTTATTAAAGGAATAGTTGAACTCTATGCAGAACTTCACGGATGTTCGTTAAATCCAGGAGACTATAAAAAAGATGAAGCTTTTCCTGTTTTACTTGTGGCGCCTACTGGACGTGCTGCTAAACGAATGAGCGAAGCGACGGGACTTCCGGCAGTTACAATTCACAGATTATTAAAATGGAACGGACAAGAAGGATTTGATCATAATGAGGAGAATCCAATTGAGGGAAAATTACTGATTGTGGATGAGGTATCGATGGTAGATTTGTGGCTTGCTCATCAGCTGTTTAAATCTCTTCCTGCTAATTTACAGGTTATTCTCGTGGGAGACGAAGACCAGCTTCCTTCAGTAGGTCCGGGACAGGTGTTAAAAGATTTACTGAATTCAGAAGTAGTTCCTACCGTCCGCCTGACAGATGTATACCGGCAAGCGGAAGGATCATCGATTATTGATTTGGCTCATGAAATAAAAAAAGGAAAGCTTCCGGAAGATTTATCTAGGCAGCAAGGAGATCGTTCCTTCATTCGTTGTCAAGGACAGCACATCACGAACGTGGTCCAACAAGTTTGCGGGAATGCGTTAAAAAAAGGGTATACGGCTAAAGACATTCAAGTTCTAGCTCCTATGTATAAAGGTCCTGCAGGGATTGATAAATTGAATGAAGTTCTTCAGGAATTATTTAACCCGGCTTCTGAGCAAAGAAGAGAGCTTAAGCACGGAGATATTACGTACCGAATAGGAGATAAAGTGCTGCAGCTTGTAAATCAGCCGGATAGCAACGTATTTAACGGAGACATGGGGGAAATCGTCTCAGTTTTCTTTGCCAAAGAAAATACGGAAAAACAGGATATGCTGGTTATTTCATATGAAGGAAATGAAGTGACTTACACAAAGCAAGACTTTAATCAAATAACCCATGCATACTGCTGTTCCATCCATAAATCACAAGGAAGTGAATTTCCCATTGTCGTACTTCCAATTGTCAAAAGCTATTACCGGATGCTCCGACGCAATTTACTTTATACCGCCGTTACGCGAAGCAAACAGTTTTTAATTTTATGCGGAGAAGACGAAGCGTTTCAGCTTGGAGTCAGCCGAAATGAAGACAGCGTTCGACAAACGAATTTACAGCCCCTGCTTCGAGAAAATTTGGATAACGATATAGAAGATCCCGAAATTCCATATATGAAAGATGCAAATATTGGGATGGAAAACGTTACGCCGTATGATTTCATGTAACCTTTCGCATGCTAACAAAGAGTTAAATAAACTCCTTTGTTACCATCCTTCTTTGCTAATTGTCAGAAAATAAAGTATGGACATGGAAAGAAGTGGACATAATGCGTTTATATAATTAGAACGTATAAAGAGGTGTCGACTTTGTTTAAATGTCCAAACTGTAAAAGTATTGACGTTGGCAAAATTGGTGTAAATCAGTATTACTGCTGGAATTGTTTTATTGAAATGACTATTTCAAAAGGACAAATTAATACTCACCAAGTAGAAGAAGATGGAACATTGAGCTCGCTTGATGATTTGTTCTCAGACGACGAGCGCACAATCAATTTCTAATTCTTTTTTACCGGGAGGAAGAGCAATGGGCAGAATCATTCCGTCAGTAGTCGCTTTCGGTCTTGGAGCTTATGCATTTAAAATGGCAGATGATCGAGAGATGTTTACAAAAAGAAATATGAAAAAAATGCGTAAACGTATGATGAAAGCTATTCACTAATAAAAAAAGCACTATTGCACTGAGCTGCAATAGTGCTTTTTTGCAGGCAGAAGATACAACTGCATGTATAAACTCCTTTCTTTATCAAAAAATAGAAGAGAGGAGGAGTTTACGTTGAAAGATAGTTCATTCAAATGGTTCTATAGATTCGGACTGCTGTTATTAGCGCTGCTGTGCATATTAGTCTTTTTTAAAGTCCAGTTTTTATGGTTGCCTGTTATTTACATGTTTTTAAAAGCACTGCTACCTTTTTTTATTGCAGCATTTATTACATATTTACTTCATCCGCTTATTGAAAAAACGCATGATAAAGGCGTGCCTCGTCCTCTAGCTATTTTACTGATTTACGTCATCTTTTTTGGAGGAATCGGGTTTGGAGCCTATAAGTCGTACCCTATTTTTGTCGAACAAGTAAAAGATTTAAACGAACAGCTGCCTCATTTTACGAATACATATAGACATTGGGTAGAATCGATTCATGATCGTACAACTTCACTTCCAAACGGTGTACATGAGAAAATTGAAGGTAGCATTGATGATGTAGAGGCTACGCTCAACGTGTGGCTCGCAAAAGTGGCGGAAGGGTTAAAATCATTGATTACCTCTTTTTTGATTTTAATCATTATTCCATTTATTGTTTTTTATATGCTGAAGGATTTTTCTTCCATTAAGAAAGCAACAGCTTATGTCACACCTAAAAAGTGGCACAAACCAGGCAAACGTTTTTTATCAGATGTGAATGAATCGCTCGGCAATTACATTAGAGGGCAATTTTTTGTTTGTCTCATTATTGGTGTGATTGCTACAGCGGCACTATGGTTCTTTCATGTACCTTATGCACTTCTTTTAGGCTTTATTATTGGCGTAACGAACATCATCCCGTATTTTGGCCCAATTATTGGTGCGGTTCCAGCAGCTATTATTGCAGCTACTATCTCGATAAAATTGGTTATTACCATTGTTGTTATTATTTTTGTGCTGCAGTTTCTAGAGGGAAATGTTCTGTCTCCGCTTATCGTAGGAAAGAGTCTTCATATTCACCCTTTGTTTATCATGCTTGCTCTTCTTCTAGGAGGAGAGTTTGGAGGAGTATTAGGATTGATTTTGGCTGTGCCAATTTTAGCAATCATTAAAATATCCATTTTGCATATCCGCTCTTATACGCTCAAACATTGACAAAGAGCGGTTAATTTGTCATAATATCGCCATAAGAAAACGCTACATATTTTGAACACAATGATGGATCGAGTACGTTGCACACTGGTTTTTAGAGAGGAGCTTCCTTGGCTGAAAGAAGCGCTAAACAAAGAGCAACTGAACGCTAGTCCAGAGTGCAGGCTAAAACCTGCCGTGTCAGCAACGTTAACGCTATGAAGGTGATAAATGCTTTTGGCATTTATAATCAGGGTGGTACCGCGAGTTCAACTCTCGTCCCTGCTACAGGGATGAGAGTTTTTTTGTGTGCAAATAACTAGCAATTGCTTTTGGACACAAGGAAAATAGATGCTTTTATGTCATCATTTTTTTGTCTATAAATAGGAAGAGTATTAAAGGAGGACCAATCATGAAAAAACTGACGTCAGCACAAGTTCGTCAAATGTATTTAGATTTCTTTAAAGAAAAAGGCCATGATGTAGAACCTAGCGCATCTTTAGTTCCGCATGAAGATCCATCTTTATTATGGATCAACAGTGGAGTAGCTACATTAAAAAAATATTTTGATGGTCGTGTTATTCCTCAAAACCCGCGTATTTGTAACGCGCAAAAGTCTATTCGTACAAACGATATCGAAAATGTAGGTAAAACTGCTCGCCATCATACGTTTTTTGAAATGCTTGGTAACTTCTCTATCGGTGATTATTTCAAAGAAGAAGCAATCCAATGGGCATGGGAATTCTTAACAAGCGATAAATGGATTGGCTTCGACGCAGATAAGCTATCTGTAACGATTCACCCTGAAGATGAAGAAGCATTTAAAATCTGGAATGAAAAAATGGGCGTGCCTAAAGAACGCATCATTCGTTTGGAAGGTAACTTCTGGGATATCGGAGAAGGTCCTAGTGGTCCAAATACAGAGATCTTTTATGATCGCGGAGAAGCATATGGAAATGACCTAACTGATCCGGAATTATATCCAGGTGGAGAAAATGAGCGTTATTTAGAAATTTGGAACCTCGTATTTTCTCAATTTAATCACAATCCTGATGGTACGTATACGCCGCTTCCAAAGAAAAACATCGATACAGGAATGGGCTTAGAGCGTATGGTTTCTGTTATTCAAGATGTGCAAACAAACTTTGATACAGATTTGTTTATGCCAATTATTGAAGCAACAGAGAACATTTCAGGCGCTAAATATCGTACAAATAATGAGCAAGATACGGCATTTAAAGTCATTGCTGACCACATTCGTACGGTAACATTTGCTGTTGGTGATGGTGCGCTTCCTTCAAATGAAGGCCGTGGGTATGTGCTGCGCCGTTTGTTACGCCGAGCAGTTCGCTATGCTAAAAAGTTAAACATTAATCGTCCGTTCATGTACGAGCTAGTGCCGGTAGTAGGTGAAATCATGGTTGATTTCTATCCGGAAGTAAAGGAAAAAACGGATTTTATCCAGCGCGTAGTAAAAAATGAAGAAGAGCGTTTTCACGAAACGTTAAATGACGGACTAGCTATTTTGGCAACCGTTATTAAAAAAGAACAAACGCAAAACAGCGATACGGTACAAGGCGAAGACGTTTTCCGTTTATATGATACGTATGGCTTCCCTGTTGAATTAACAGAAGAATATGCAGAAGATGAAAACATGAAAATTGATCATGCAGGTTTTGAACGTGAAATGGAAGCGCAGCGTGAGCGTGCACGTGCTGCTCGTCAAGATTCTAGTTCTATGCAAGTTCAAGGCGGCGTACTTGGTGAAATAACGGTTGCAAGTGAGTTTGTTGGCTATGATAAAAATGAAGTAGAAACAGTTGTTGAAGCAATTATTGTAGGCGGTGAGCTTGTTGATCGCGCTGAAGCTGGAACAGAAGCGCAAGTCATCTTAAGCCACACGCCATTCTACGCAGAAAGCGGCGGTCAAATTGCGGATCAAGGTACTATCCAAAGCGCTACAGGAACAGCGGAAGTAAAAGACGTTCAAAAAGCGCCAAACGGCCAAAATGTACAAACGGTATCTGTAACAAGCGGTGAGCTTATAAAAGGTGCAACATACACGGCGACACTTGATGAAGAAAATCGCAGTGCTATTGTGAAAAACCATACGGCAACGCATTTATTGCATCAAGCATTAAAAGATACGTTAGGAACGCATGTTAATCAAGCAGGTTCTTTAGTAACAGCGGATCGCTTGCGCTTTGACTTCTCTCACTTTGGTCAAGTGACACAAGAAGAGCTTGAGAAAATTGAACAAATTGTTAATGAAAAGATTTGGGACAGCATCTCTGTACAAATCGAAAATAAAGCAATTGACGAAGCAAAAGCAATGGGTGCAATGGCGCTATTTGGTGAGAAATACGGAGATATCGTGCGCGTAGTACAAGTAGGCGACTACAGCTTAGAATTATGTGGTGGATGTCACGTGCCAAATACATCTGTTATCGGTTTATTTAAAATTGTATCAGAATCTGGAATCGGTGCAGGTACTCGACGTATTGAAGCTGTAACTGGAAAAGCTGCCTATCAGTTAATGAATGATCAAGTAGGCTTACTAAAAGAAGCTGCGGCAAAAGTAAAATCAAACCCGCGTGATTTAGTAGGGCGCGTTGAAGGGTTACTAGAAGAAATTCGAAATCTTCAGCGTGAAAATGATTCACTATCTACAAAGCTTGGTAATATTGAAGCTGGAAATCTCGTTGATCGCGTGCAAAACATTAATGGTGTGAATGTACTAGCAGCGAAAGTGAATGCAACAGATATGAATAACCTTCGTGCAATGGTTGACGATTTAAAACAAAAATTAGAATCTGCTGTGATCGTATTAGCTTCTCCACAAGGTGAAAAGGTAAATATTATTGCAGGTGTAACAAAAGATTTAATTGCTAAAGGCCATCATGCTGGCAAACTTGTCAAAGAAGTAGCGACGATTTGCGGCGGAGGCGGAGGCGGACGCCCTGACATGGCGCAAGCTGGAGGGAAAGACGCTAGCCAAATTGAAAAAGCACTTGGCACTGTAGAAGAATGGGTTAAATCCGTTTAATTCTCCTCTTTCTTGGTGTACAATATAAATAAGACTTAGCATAGTGCACAATGTGTTCACAAATTAAGAGAGTGAGGTGGGACCGTGAGTTCATTTGATAAAACCATGCAATTTAATTTTCAAGATGAGCCAGCTGAAACAAACGTACATGAAGTATTGTTTACGGTTTATGACGCACTGCAAGAAAAAGGCTACAACCCGATTAACCAAATCGTTGGGTATTTGTTATCAGGAGACCCTGCTTACATTCCTCGTCATAACGATGCGAGAAACACAATTCGCCAGTTAGAGCGAGACGAGCTCATTGAAGAACTTGTTAAATCTTATTTACAACAGCATCGAAAGGATTCATAAATGCGCGTATTAGGATTAGATGTAGGAACCAAGACAATTGGTGTGGCAGTTAGTGATGAAATGGGATGGACAGCGCAAGGAATTGAAACAATTAAAATTGCAGATGAACAGATGGAGCAATCATACCCTCGTTTACAGCAGTTAATTGACGAATATTCCGTAGAGAAAATCGTAGTGGGTCTTCCTAAAAATATGAATGGTACGATTGGCCCTCGAGGCGAAGCGTGCATCGAGTTTGCTGACAACGTCAAAGAAAAACTCAACATTGAAACGATGATGTGGGACGAGCGCTTGTCGACGATGGCAGCAGAGCGAGTACTGCTATCTGCCGATGTGAGCCGCAAGAAACGCAAAAAAGTAATCGATAAAATGGCAGCTGTTATGATTCTTCAAGGATACTTAGACAGCAAGCAATAACAAAAGCAGCGGGCTTTGCCTAAGCTGAAAAGTTATGAATTTCCCTTTTGCATATTCTTTTGTACGTAAAAGGGAAGTGAAATAACTGAACAGCTTGCTTTTCGCTGAAGAAAAAGTTAAGCTAAGAGCTTACAATATAAAATGAGGTGCAAACATGAGCGTAGAAGAAAATAAAATTACAATCGTCGATGAGAATGGAAATGAGCAGCTATGCGAAATTTTATTCACATTTGATTCTGATCAATATAACAAATCATATGTAATTTACTATCCAATTGGAGCAGACCAAGATGATGAAGAAGAAATTGAAATCCATGCATCTGCTTTCACACCAAGTGAAGATGGTCAAGACGGTGAGCTTCAACCGATTGAAACGGAAGAAGAGTGGGACATGGTTGAGGAAATGGTTAACACATTCCTTGACGAAGAAGGCGAATAATTATAGTGAAAAAGCTGATGACAATCGTTATCAGCTTTTTTTTACATAGTGGCTGTTCTTTTTAGATATAAAAAGGTTTTTCCTTGCATTCTTAGGGCAGATTGTATGATAATGACGAAAAATAAGATAAATTGTAGTATAATAATTCCTGCGTGTGAGAGTGCATTTTAATAAAAGAATTCATTGTTTGAACGGATGAAACTAGACTTTGGGCAGACAATAACATAAATCATGGAAAAATTTTAGGAGAGGCGATAGTTTAAGGAAGCGATACCATCTCACACCTATAGGAGATACGAATGAATCGCAATCTCATGTCTCCTCTCTGTTCATACTTATAAAAAATCAAGAAGAAAAGAGGTGAAACTGGTTGTATCTTCTTTTACAGAAGTAGATTTAACCAGGAAGCTGCTTGTCGCAACAAACATTTTTACCACCTAATCGTTCAAGAAAAAAACGAGTTATTTTTATTACAATTATTTTACTTCTTTTACTTGTTGGCGGTGTATTTTTCTATGCTCAATCCCGTTTAACTCCGGTAGATCGAAACAGTAATAAAAAAGTAAATGTGACCATTCCACAAGGTTCTTCCGTCCAATCGATTGGTACGGTATTGAAAAAAGAAGATTTAATTAAAAGTAAAAGTGCATTTCGCTATTACGTAAAATTAACCCATGTGTCTGGATTTCAAGCCGGGACGTATTTATTTTCTCCTTCTATGAGCTTAGGAGAAATGGTTGAAAAAATGGAAAAAGGCGAGGTTTCAAAACGACCTGATATTCGTGTCACCATTCCAGAAGGCCGCCAGCTTGTCGAAATTGCTGATATTATTGCTAAAAATACAAAGTTTACAAAAGACGAAGTCATGAAAAAGCTAGACGATAAGGCATTCGTCACTAAAATGAAAGAAAAGTATCCAGATTTAGTAACGGATGAAGTGATGCAAAAAGATATTAAACATCCGCTAGAAGGTTATTTATATCCCGTTACGTATGATTTTTATAATAAAAATGTGTCGTTAGATGAAATATTGGATAAAATGGTAGGGAAAACAAATAATGTATTAGGTCAGTACAGTGGGCAAATAGAGAAGAAAAAATTCAGTGCACATAAACTGTTAACAATGTCATCTCTAATTGAAGAGGAAGCGACTGAGAAAGTCGACCGAGAAAAAATTGCCAGCGTCTTTTATAATCGCCTTGAAAAAAATATGCCTCTTCAAACGGATCCAACCGTCTTATATGCCTTAGGAGAGCATAAAGACCGCGTGTTCTATAAGCATTTAGAAGTGGACTCTCCTTACAATACGTATAAAGTAAAAGGGTTGCCTCCAGGACCAATTGCCAGCTCTGGTTTGATGTCAATCAAAGCTGCGTTACATCCAGCCAATACAGATTATTTATACTTCTTGGCTACACCTGAAGGAAAAGTTATTTTTACAAAAACGTTAGAAGAACATAATAAAGAAAAAGTCAAGCATATTACAGGCAAAGAGAAGCAAAATACCGAAAAATAATTGGAAATTTAAAATTGGGGAATCGCGATACTTCGCATTCCCCATCTTTTATGTTAAAATATATCGGGTTTACGTAAAAACGAAAAAAACTTATAATAGACTAGTTGTCTTACTATTTTGCAGTAATGAAACGTTATGAAAACATAATGTAAAATGTACTTCTGAGAACGGAGGAAGTGTTTTGCTTTTACAAAACGTAGAGCAGTATGTCGAACAGCTTATTCCTAAGCGCCAGGAGCTTATTGAAGAAATGGAAGCTTATGCAAAAGAACATCACGTTCCGATTATGGAATTGATTGGTGTTGAAACGCTATTGCAAATTCTTCGTCTTCATCAGCCAAAATATATATTAGAAATTGGAACAGCCATTGCATATTCGTCTATTCGAATGACCCATGCGCTTCCAGAGGCACGAGTGGTTACGGTAGAACGAAATGAAGAGCGTTACCAAAAAGCGCAAGAGTTTATTGAACGGGCAGGAAAACAAGATAAAATTGTGTCGTTGTTTGGAGATGCACTAGAGCTTAGAGATGAAATTGAACGTCATGGTCCTTATGATGCAATCTTTATCGATGCAGCTAAAGGTCAGTATCAGCGTTTTTTTGAACATTATGAGCCGATGCTATCTTCTAAAGGAATGATTATTTCGGATAACGTACTATTTAAAGGTCACGTAGCGACTGATTTGGCGGAAGTAGAAACACGTCGACGCCGCAGCTTAATTAAAAAAATTCAGGCATACAATACGTGGCTGATGAATCATCCCGATTATTATACAACTATTCTCCCTATTGGAGACGGAATCGCGATTAGTATTAAAAGAGGTGACCAAGAATGAAAAAACCAGAACTATTAGTGACACCAACTGCAGTTTCGGAAATCGAATCATTACTACAAGCTGGAGCAACAGCTATTATGGTTGGTGAACAGCGCTACGGTTTGCGTTTAGCAGGTGAATTCAAACGTGAAGATATCGTAGAAGCTGTGAATATTGCTCATCAGCATGATGCAAAAGTCTACGTAGCGATGAACGGATTATTTCACAATGATAAAATCGCCGAATTAAATGAATATATTTTATTCTTAAAAGAAGCAAGCGTGGATGCGATTGTATTTGGAGATCCTGCTGTATTGATGGCAGTGCGTGAAACAGCTCCAGAAATGAAGATGCACTGGAGTACTGAAACAACGGGAACAAACTGGTATTCATGTAACTACTGGGGTCGTAAAGGAGCTAAGCGTGCAGTTCTTGCTCGTGAGCTAAGCATGGATAGCATTATTGATATCAAAGAAAAAGCCGAAGTGGAAATTGAAGTTCAGGTGCATGGCATGACGTGTATGTTCCAATCAAAACGTTCACTTCTTGGCAACTACTTTGAGTATCAAGGAAAAGTCATGGAAATTGAAAATCGTAAAGTAGAAAAAGATATGTTTTTACTTGATAATGAGCGAAACAATAAGTATCCAATTTTCGAAGATGAAAATGGAACGCATATTATGAGTCCAAATGATATGTGTATTATTGATGAGCTGTCAGAAATGATTGACGCTGAAGTAGATGTATTCAAAATTGACGGCGTATTAAAGTCACCGCAATATATTTTAGAAGTAACAAAAAAATATCGTCAAGCGATTGATTTATGTGTAGATGACCGTGAAGAATACGAAAACGTTAAAGATGATTTGTTAGAAGAAATTGAAAGCTTGCAGCCAATTAACCGCCCGTTAGACACAGGGTTTTTCTTTAAAGAAACGGTATATTAAGAATCATGCAAAGAAAGATAAACAAAGGAGGTACAAACGATGGCTGTTCAAATCGATACTGTAGTAGAAGGTAAACGAGTTATTACTAAGAAGCCTGAGTTGTTAGCTCCAGCCGGTAACCTTGAAAAATTAAAAGTTGCCGTACACTATGGAGCAGATGCTGTATTTATCGGAGGAAAAGAGTTTGGCCTTCGTTCAAATGCAGATAACTTTACATTTGAAGAAATGGCAGAAGGTGTTCAGTTTGCAAACAAATACGGCGCGCGTATTTATGTTACAACAAACATTTTTGCTCACAATGAAAATATGGACGGACTTGAAGACTACTTAATGGGATTAGAGCGCGCTGGTGTTTCTGGAATCATCGTAGCTGATCCGTTAATCATTGAAACCTGTCGACGCGTTGCACCTAAGCTTGAAGTACATTTAAGTACACAGCAATCACTCTCAAACTGGAAGGCCGTTCAGTTCTGGAAAGAAGAAGGGTTAGAACGTGTTGTGCTGGCTCGTGAAACGGGTGCTGAAGAAATGCGCGAAATGAAAGAAAAAGTGGATATTGAAATTGAAGCTTTTATTCACGGAGCGATGTGTATTGCTTATTCAGGACGCTGCGTGCTAAGTAACCATATGACAGCGCGTGATTCAAACCGTGGAGGCTGCTGTCAATCATGCCGTTGGGACTATGATTTATTTAAAGTAGAAGACGGCAAAACGGAAACGGCTTTATTTGATGAACAAGACGATCCGTTTGCGATGAGTCCAAAAGACTTAAATTTAATTCAATCTATCCCTCAAATGATTGAGCTGGGTATTGATAGCTTGAAAATTGAAGGACGTATGAAATCGATTCACTATATTGCAACAGTGGTGAGCGTATATCGTAAAGTGATTGACGCATACTGTGCAGATCCTGAGAATTTTGTTATTCAAAAAGAATGGCTTGATGAACTAGACAAATGTGCAAACCGCGATACGGCTCCTGCCTTTTTTGAAGGAGTTCCTGGAGTGGATGAGCAAATGTTTGGCGTACACGGCAAGAAAACAAAATTTGATTTTGCTGGTTTAGTATTGAATTATGATGAAGAAACAAGCATCGTGACATTGCAACAGCGTAACTATTTTAAACCGGGAGAAGAAGTGGAATTTTTCGGTCCGGAAATTAAAAACTTTACGCAAAAAATAGATAAAATTTGGGACGAAGATGGCAATGAATTAGATGCTGCGCGTCATCCGCTGCAAATTGTGAAATTTAAAGTGGACCAACCTCTATTTTCATATAACATGATGCGAAAGGGGATTTAAGTATAAAATGGGGAAAAAGCCCGTTGTAATCGGTATCGCTGGTGGATCCGGTTCTGGTAAAACAACTGTAACCAAAGCTATTTATGAGTATTTTAAAGGGCATTCTATTATGCTTCTTGAGCAAGACTATTATTATAAAGATCAAAGCGATGTACCGTTCGAACAGCGTTTGCAAACAAACTACGATCATCCTTTAGCATTTGATAATGATTTGCTGATTGAACACTTGCAAAACTTATTAAATTATGAGAGCATTGACAAACCGGTATATGATTACGCAATTCATACCCGTTCTGAAAAGGTAATTAGGGAAGAACCAAAAGATGTTATTATCTTAGAAGGTATTCTTGTACTAGAAGATCAGCGCTTGCGTAATTTAATGGATATCAAGTTATACGTAGATACAGATGCGGATCTTCGTATCATTCGTCGTATGCTTCGTGATATTAAAGAGCGAGAGCGTACGCTTGAGTCCGTTGTTGATCAATACGTATCTGTGGTTCGCCCGATGCATAATCAGTTTGTTGAACCAACAAAACGTTATGCAGATATTATCATTCCTGAAGGCGGTCAAAACCACGTAGCGATTGACTTGATGGTCACTAAAATTCAAACAATTCTTGAACAAAATGCCATTTTATAATAACATAGCATAGATACAGGAATTTTTTTGAAGACAATGCAGACATATTCTGCTAACTAAACACAAACATTATAAAGAATAGAGAAACGAGCAGCTTCTATTTTGGAGCTGTCATTTCTCTATTAACTGATTTTTCCACAGAGTGGAAAATTTTTTGTACATACAGAAATCGACTGTATACACTAGAGATTTTGAGTTCAAGAAGGAGTGAAGGGATTATGGCACAAGAAAAAGTATTTCCAATGACAGAAGAAGGAAAGCTAAAGCTAGAGCAAGAGCTAGAATATTTAAAAACAGTAAAACGTAAAGAAGTTGTAGAGCGTATCAAGATCGCCCGCAGTTTTGGAGATTTATCGGAGAACTCTGAGTACGATTCTGCAAAAGACGAGCAGGCTTTCGTTGAAGGCCGTATTACGACGCTTGAGAATATGATTCGCAATGCGAAAATCATTGAAGAAGATGTAGAAAATTCTTCTATTGTATCATTAGGTAAATCTGTAACGTTTGTAGAATTACCAGATGGTGACGAAGAAACATATACAATTGTAGGTAGTGCAGAAGCAGATCCATTTGAAGGGAAAATTTCAAATGATTCACCAATTGCTAAAAGCCTAATGGGCAAACAAATTGGAGATCAAGTAACTGTTCAAACTCCTGGTGGAGATATGTCAGTGAAAATTGTATCTGTTAAGTAAAACATATGGTTGGAAGCGTTCTACTGAATGCTTGTAAGTAAAAAAGCTGACACACGTCAGCTTTTTTTATATGATTTTAAAAAACGGAGAGAATATAAAAGATATGTAAGAAAGGAAAGATGAAGATGAAAGATATCGATTTTACTAAAACAGCGCTTGTTTTAATTGATTTACAAAAAGGGATTGTTCCAATTGGCGGAGATGAAATTGTGGAGCGATCTGTTCAGCTTGTGAATCGTTTCCGCGAACAAAATGGATTTATTAGCTTTGTACGAGTAGATTTTCAAGATGGAAAAGATGCGTTGACGCCAGAAACGGATCAAAAATCATCTGCTCCTCAAGAAAGACCTGCAGACTGGGCGGAATTCGATCCACGACTTAATGTGCAAGAGCACGATTACATTGTGACAAAACGTCAGTGGGGAGCATTTTTTGGGACGGATTTAGACCTTCAACTTCGCCGAAGAGGAATTGATACAATTGTCCTTTGCGGAATTGCAACAAATATTGGCGTGGAAAGCACTGCTCGTGAAGCATTTCAATATGGGTATAACCAAATTTTTATCACGGATGCCATGGCAACATTTACAAAAGAAGAACATGAAGCAACTCTTTCTTACATCTTTCCGAAAATAGGAAAGTTAAGAACAACTCAACAATTTTTAACGGAAAATTAATAATAACAACTTGCTGCTTCAGCAAGTTTTTTTGTGAAATGAAAAAAAGAATGAATATTTCTTAAGATAATGGTTTTAAAAGTAATGGCAACGTCGACACTTATAAAGAGTGAGGTGTAGTCATGAAAATAATTCACAAGCGAATTTATATTACTCTTATTTTTATTTTATTATTAATTAGTGGACTAGGAGCAAGGCTTGTTCAACTTCAGCTTGTCAGCACGGAATCTTTTACCGACAAAAATATTAATTTAATTGAAGGAAGCGTAAAACAGCGTACGCAGGAAATGGTGGTAGACGACGGGCGAGGGAAATTTGAAGATAAAAATGGACAGTCTTTAACATCTATCACGCATAATCGCTTAGTCCTGTTTCCATTTTTAGAAAAAATGAAGTGGCCTGTTCAGCAAGTAAGCGAAATTGTGGGAATGAAACCACAGGAACTGACTAACAGACTAGCGAATGCTAAAACACCGGTTGTTATTACGAAAGAGTTATCGCTTGCACAAGTCGAAAAAATAAATGCATTAAAGGTACCTGGTGTGTTTGGAATTCCTTTGAAAGATGAGCGTCCAGTTCCTCTTGCTGAACATTTAATCGGACTAGAGGCACAAAGCAAACAAATAATTGAAGAGAAGTACAGTGACAAATTGAAAAATGGAGCAATTAAATCAACTACGCCTGTAGGTATCTCAGGGATGCAGAGGACTTTTGACGAGTTTTTGTTGCCTGAACAGGAGTCTAAGCTTCTTTATCATGTTGATCGCCTAGGCGGGCCTATGTTTGGCATCGATGTAAAATATACGGGCACAGCTAACCCTTATTATCCAGTCAGCGTGCGTACGACGCTTGATTTGTCTGCTCAGGAGCTAGTGGAGGATACATTAAATCATTATAAGTTAAAAGACGGAGGAGCCGTCTTGATTGATATAAAAAACAATAAAGTTATTGCGATGGCCAGCAGACCTTCCATTAATAAGAAAGATCCATTTAAAAAACAAAACGGTTCAGACAGCGTAGAAAATCGTTTGTTAACGCCACAAACTCCTGGATCTATATTTAAGACCGTAACAGCAGCTGCAGCGCTTGAACAAAATAAAATTCAGCCTTCTTTTACCTATAACTGTGATAAAAGTATTTATGGCAATAATGTAGAAAAAGATCATCAAAAAGGGCAGCTGACGTTTGAAGAAAGTTTCGCGCAAAGCTGCAATGCAACGTTTGCCCAGCTTGCAAAAGAAATGATAACATCTAATCCAAATACCCTTGAACAATACGCTGATAAATTAGGGCTTATTCAGCCTGTAGGATGGACGGGCGACGTGTTTCACTTTGAGCATTTTAAGCAGTTTTTAGGAGAAAAAACAGGAAGAGTCTGGACAAATGAAGGAGAAAAAAAAGTACCAAATGCTGTAGCGCAAACGGCAATTGGGCAGCTTGATGTAAAAGTGACTCCGCTTGCAGTAGCAAATATGATGGCGACAATTGCACGCGGAGGAGAAAAGAAGCAAGTAAAAGCTGTAGATGCCCTAGAGTATAAAAACAACACGTCATTGTATACATTTAAAGGGCATGATCTAAAAGGAGATACGATTAATGAAGCCACAGCTGCTTCTATGCAGCAGCTTTTAAAAGACGTCGTACAGAGCGAAAAAGGAACAGGAAGAAGATTTCAAACGCTTCCTTATGAAGTAGCAGGAAAGTCAGGAACTGCTGAAATCAATGTGAAAGACGATATCGTCAATAAATGGTTTGCGGGTTACTTTCCTGCAGATGATCCAAAATATGCAATGGTAGTAGTGGATTTAAATACAAAAAGTGCGATATCTCCCACAAACAGCGTATTTTATGATATTGTTAAAGGGATGTATGACTTAAATACACGTTAAAACAAGAAGAATTTGTAAAAAATATTACAAATATACTTCAAATAAATTTTGATGCTTCATGTATAAGAAAACACATGTTAGAATAAAGCATTATAAAAGTTGGAGGAAATTGTAGCAATGAATAACAATCGTTCTTCAAGGCATGAAAACAAAGAAAAAAAAGTAAACCGATTATATAATCTGTTAATTGCTGTTGTAGCAGTTTTAATTGTATTTGTCGGTGGTACAATGATTCTTGGAAACAAGGATAAATCGGATAACCAAGCGGAAACAAATCAAACTAATCCGCAAACAAATGATCAAAAAACGGACAAGACGGCTAAAAAAGAAGATGATTCTTCTAAAGATGATCAAGCAACAGACGATCAAAGTTCGGAAGAGGACCAAAGCTCTGAAGATGATCAGTCAACATCTGAAGATGATCAAGCAACAGATGAAGAATCAAACGACTCAGATTCACAGGCTGAAGTAGAGAAAAATCCAGAGCCGGGCGTGGCAGAACGCAAGGTAGATCCTTCATGGGATTCAGTAGGTACGTCACAAGATGCACCTGCAGCAACATATAAAAAAGGATCAACGGATTGGAACGAAATGCTAAAAGCTGTAGGCGAAGGATCAGGCATTAGCCCAAGCAATATGACAGTATGGCGTTTAGGAAATAACGGTGGTGTAGGTAAAGCTGTAGCTACGATTAGTCCTAAAGGCAACTCATCAACAAAGTACCGTGTTCAAATTGAATGGGTAGATGGAGAAGGCTGGAAGCCGGCAGTAGTGGATAAGCTTCAATAAGAAAAGCAGCGCGCTAGCGCTGCTTTTTTAATTTAAAATGAACAACTGCAGAGTAAAGTTTTTTGCCGTGTTCATAGTCCACAGACATTTGATGAGATACGCTATGCACCTCAAGCAAAATCGCTTTATTTTGATCAATTTTTTCAGCAATTTGTTTTTCAAGCATTTTGACGTCAGGCGCTTCAAAAAATTCTATTTTATCTTCAATCATTTCAAATTCAAAATTCATCCTACGACCTCCTTACTTCATTACTATAGTATAGCAAATAGAAAGTTAAAAGCTTAAAATATTTGTAAATGAAGAACAAACGATAATTAAAAACATACTATATCCATAAGAATTATTAGTTATGAGGAGGCGTTTCTTATGGGTCTAGAGTTTTTAGATATCTTTGAAAAGTGGGCTAATGAGTATGATGCATCGGTAAGCGGGAAAGATGAACAGTATAGAGAAGTGTTTCGCAATTATAATGAAATTTTAGAATTTGTAGCAGACCGTTCAATAGGGCATGTTATAGAATTTGGAACAGGCACTGGAAACTTAACAAAAAAACTTTTAGAAAAAGAACTTACGGTAGTAGGAATTGAGCCGTCAGTGCCAATGAGACAATTAGCACATCAGAAATTAGGGGCAGATGTTTTAGTCACGCCAGGAGACTTTTTACAATTTGATACATCATTGTTTCCAGCAGAGAGCTTAGTTAGTACGTACGCATTTCATCATTTAACAGATAAAGAAAAAGAAGAAGCTGTGATAAACTATGGAAAGTTACTTCAAACCGGTGGTAAAATAGTGTTTGCTGATACAATGTTTGAAACAGCGGATTCATTTGCTAATACCATTGTTCAGGCAAAACAAAAAGGGTATACGCAACTAGCAGAAGATCTAGAGAGGGAGTACTATACAACTATTCCCGTCTTAAAGCAGATCTTTGAAAGCAATGGTTTTCACATAACCTTTACACAATTTAATCACTTTGTGTGGGTATTGGAGGCAACGAAACAATAGTAGAAAGAGGTTTTAAAATGAAAGTAGCAATCATTGGAGCAATGGAAGAAGAAGTGACGATTTTACGCGATAAAATTGAGAATCGTCAAGAAACAGTAATCGCAGGATGTGAATACTCGACAGGAACAATCAGCGGCGTGGAGGTTGTATTGTTAAAATCAGGTATTGGAAAAGTAAATGCGGCGTTATCTACAGCCATCTTATTGGAGAAGTTCAAACCTCATTACGTTATTAACACAGGATCAGCAGGTGGCTTCCATCCAGAGTTAAATGTAGGCGATGCGGTTATTTCAACAGAAGTTCGTCATCATGATGTAGATGTAACGGTATTCAACTATGAATACGGTCAAGTGCCAAACTTGCCTGCAGCTTTTAAAGCAGATGAAAAACTAGTTCGTCTTGCTGAAGAAAGCGCTCTTGAAGTAACGGATATGAAAATTGTAAAAGGATTAATTGCTACAGGAGATTCGTTCATGAACGATCCTGTGCGCGTAGAGTTTGTTCGCTCTAAGTTTCCAGACCTGTACGCAGCTGAAATGGAAGCAGCGGCTGTTGCTCAAGTATGCTATCAATTTGGTGTACCGTTTGTCATTCTTCGTGCTCTTTCTGACATCGCCGGCAAAGAATCAAATGTTTCTTTTGAGCAATTTTTAGAAAAAGCAGCTGTTAATTCAACGAAATTAGTATTGAATTTTATTACAAAATTAAAATAAGCTTTTCATAAAATATAGAGTTTGTTTTCGTCTACACTCTGCATCGTTTGTCATAACATGGGGTGTAGACTATATTTTTATTTTAATTCCGACTTTATTTATAGGTTAAGTTATATTATTATTTTGATAGCGAGGTGTTCAAGATTATGAAGGTAGCCAAAAACGTTCATGAATTGATTGGAAACACACCTATGATTGAGATTACACAATTTGATTTACCTAGAAAAACCAGGATATTTGCCAAACTGGAATATTTTAATCCAGGAGGAAGTGTAAAAGATCGTTTAGGAAAAGAGTTGCTGCAAGAAGCTCTTCGTTCTGGAAGACTGAAGCGAAGCGGAACGGTGATTGAGCCTACTGCTGGGAATACGGGAATTGGCCTGGCTTTAGCTGCTCTTCAGCATGGAATAAACGTCATATTATGTGTCCCAGAAAAATTCAGTATTGAAAAACAGCTGCTTATGAAGGCTTTGGGGGCAACTGTGGTTCAAACGCCTACTGAAGCTGGTATGAAAGGTGCTATAAACAAAGCTCAAGAGCTGCTGCGTGAAATACCTGGTTCTTATTGTCCTCAACAGTTTGCTAATCCGGCTAACCCTATGACTTATTACAAAACCTTAGGGCCAGAGATATATGAACAGCTTGATGGAAAAATTGACGTCTTTGTAGCTGGAGCAGGTACAGGTGGAACATTTATGGGTACAGCAAAATTTTTGAAAGAAAAAAATCCTTCTCTAAAAACAGTCATTGTTGAGCCAGAAGGTTCAATTTTAAACGGAGGGAAATCCGGCCCTCACTTAACTGAAGGAATTGGAATGGAGTTTATCCCTGATTATATGGAGCGGTCTTATTTTAATGCTATTCATACTGTTGAAGATGTTTATGCTTTTCAAAGAGTAAAAGAACTGGCTTTAAAAGAAGGGTTACTTGTAGGAAGTTCTTCAGGAGCAGCTTTTGAAGCAGCCCTGCTCGAAGCAAAAAATGCAGAAAAAGGCGCTCATATTGTCACGATTTTTCCCGATAGCAGCGAACGGTACTTAAGTAAAAATATTTACAGTGGAGGAAGATAAGATGAAACGTAAAACACAGTTAATTCATGGTGGAATTGTTGGCGATGAACAGACGGGTGCTGTCTCTGTTCCTATTTATCAAGTGAGCACCTATAAACAAGAGGGAGCTGGAAAACATACAGGATACGAGTATTCGAGAACCGGTAACCCTACACGACACGCCCTAGAAGAACTTATCAAAGAAATTGAAGGAGGATATGCTGGATTTGCGTTTGGGTCTGGTATGGCAGCTACTACTGCTGTGTTCATGCTGTTCAACAGTGGAGATCATGTGTTAATTACAGATGACGTATACGGAGGAACGTATCGAGTTATTACAAAAGTGCTGAGTCGTATTGGCATTGAGGCTACTTTTATTGATACAAGCGATATCGAAAATATTGAGAAAGAAATTCGCCCTAACACAAAAGCTATTTATATCGAAACTCCAACGAACCCTCTCCTGAAAATTACTGACTTGCAGCAGGCTTCTTCAGTAGCTAAACAGCATCATTTACTTACCATCGTTGACAACACATTCAGTACGCCTTATTGGCAAAATCCTATCGAAAAAGGAGCAGATATTGTTCTGCATAGTGCAACTAAGTATTTAGGTGGCCACAGTGACGTTGTAGCAGGGCTAGCAGTTGTGAATTCCCCTAAATTAGCTGAAGACCTTCATTTTATTCAAAATGCGACTGGAGGCATTTTAGGACCCCAAGATTCTTGGCTTTTAATGAGGGGGATTAAAACATTAGGAATACGAATGGAAGAACATGAATTCAATACTGGGAAAATAGTAGAATTTTTACTTGCTCATCCAGCTGTTACAAAAATATATTATCCAGGATTAAAAACTCACCCAAACCACCTCATTGCTAAAAAGCAAGCAAGAGGTTTTGGGGGAATGGTTTCTTTTGATGTGGGAAGCGAAGAGAAAGCGGAACAAGTACTGAGCAAAGTGAAATATTTTACATTAGCAGAAAGTCTAGGAGCCATCGAAAGCCTTATTTCAATTCCTTCGAAAATGACTCATGCTTCGATACCGAGTGACCGACGTAAAGAGCTAGGAATTACAGGTGGATTAATTCGTATTTCTGTAGGCCTTGAAGATGTAGAAGATTTAATTGAAGATTTAGAAAAGGCATTGGAATAAGGGTGGTAAAAATAGGATTTTTATAGACCTATAGATCTATGATAGAGTAGAGCTATAACATTCTACTGAGAAGGTGATTGAATGAAAGCTCAACACATCAAAGCAAAAATTGAAGATTATAGCCGCTTTATTTACGTCCTTCTAGCCGTAAGTACATTCTTGTACATTGGTGTTATGATTGGCCAAGGTGAAAAAAGTGATATGCAGCTTGGAATAATGGAAGCGATCGTTATTCTTTTTGCCGCCCTTGCTTTTTATTTTAGTTATCAAACTAAAAAACTAAAAAAAGAACTAATGAAAGAAAAAGAATAATAGATATAAAAAGGCGATCATTCATCGTCTTTTTTTTATGAGAGTTTAAAAAATAAAAAAATTCCCTATTTTTCAAAAAAACAGTTTACTTTTTATAAGTTCATGGATATAATTACCATTGTAAGGAAAATACTTTATTAAAAGGAGGTCGAGTCATATGTTAAGACGTTTATCAGTTATGGGTCATCCAGTTTCAACTATGTTCAAAAATCGTCTATATACGTATACTATTCGGCCGTGTTCCTGTATCAAGTAACTTTCTTACCTTGATCGTTAAAACACGTTAATTCACCACAGGTGCGAATAGTAGCCCTGTGGTTTTTATTATTTTTCAGCCACAGGATGCTTATGCATTACTGTGTTTTTTTTGTGTATAAGGAGGTGATTGTAATGACACTGAATATTTTCTTTTTAACTATTACCATAAAGTCCCGTCAATACTCAGAGGCAGAAATTAAGCATGAACAGTATGTAAGACAATTAGAAGAAGAAATAAAAGACCGCAAGTATGAGTTTTATCGTCATTTCTAATTTGAACAGTGGAAAGGAGTGGATGAATGATGATTAATCAAAAAGGATATATCGTTGTATGGCTGCTTGTGGAGAAAGATTCCACCTAAA
Source organism: Priestia aryabhattai (assembly GCF_023715685.1). Lineage (NCBI taxonomy): Bacteria > Bacillati > Bacillota > Bacilli > Caryophanales > Bacillaceae > Priestia > Priestia aryabhattai. The sequence continues at coordinate 960,333 of NZ_JAMBOQ010000001.1, read as the reverse complement.
TGATTAGTAGGGGGAGTAATAATGTGTTTGCTACGGATTATTATTTGGAAATTATTTTAAAAAAAGAGCGGAAAGAAGGATTAATTCTCCTTCTTTCCGCTCTTTTTTTTCTCTTTTTCGGCTCTGTAAAATTCGTGAAACATTTTCATCAGCGCTCGCTTTTCAATTCTCGAAACATAACTTCTTGAAATATTTAATTCTTTTGCAATTTCTCGCTGGGTTTTTTCATCCTGCAGATCCAAGCCGAAGCGGCCAACAATTACTTCTTTTTCTCGATCATCGAGGATATCGATATATTCTTTTATTTTTTCTAATTCCATATTTAGTTGAATCATATCAATTACATCGTCTGACTCTGATTTTAATACATCAATCAAACTGATTTCATTTCCTTCTTTATCCTGGCCAATTGGATCATGCAGCGACACATCTTTTTTTGTTTTTTTGAGTGCTCGCAAGTGCATCAATATTTCATTTTCAATACAGCGTGCGGCATAAGTAGCTAATTTTGTCCCTTTTCCTTGAGAATAACTTTCGATTGCTTTAATTAAACCGATTGTCCCAATTGAAATTAAATCTTCCGCATCCTCTCCCGTGTTTTCAAACTTTTTAACAATATGCGCAACGAGTCGGAGATTGTGTTCAATCAGAAGGTTTCGCGCTTCTTGATCTCCCTGTTCCATTAAAGATAAATATCTCTTTTCTTCAGCAGCAGACAAGGGTTGAGGAAATGCATTGTTTTTTACGTAGGAAACAAGGAAAACCAATTCTTTAAAGAAATAGCCTAGTGCGGTAAATAATGCAGACATCTCTTCACCTCCATAAGGGGATATCAACCTGTGAGAGACTAACATTACACTATATGTAAAAAGAAGGATGTCTTTGCCTGTACGTTTAAAATTCCCCGCAGGGACAAGAGAGTTTGAAAAAGTCCACAGATTTTTCTTTAGAGATAGTTACCAGCCTATACAGCGAAAAAGTATGTACATACGTTAGTAGTAGTTCATAGTATAAGGAGGGAGAATATGTACGGTTACGGAGGCTGCTGTTATCCTAATTATCCAGCTTATCCATGTGGAGGAGGCTTCGGGTGGGGACTTGGATTGTTAATTGTTCTGTTTGTCCTGTTATTAATTTTCGGAAGCTTCTATTGGTTTAGCTGCTGGTGGTAAAAAAACTCATGCATGCGCATGAGTTTTTTTAGATGACATATCCTACCGAATAGAACCATTCATTTTTAAGAATTCTTATGGAATTTTCGCTTTGTTTCTTAAAGAAGATGACTTATTCTATAATAAGAAAAGAAGCAAGACGATAATATTCCTCTGTAAAGGTAAATGGAGCTCTATACTTTTTTTAGCTTGAAAGTACTAATCATCAAGCAAGCGAGTACGATAATTAAAAACATATAAAAGTGTGAAGGCAAATAAGGGACGCCCAAGTAGCTAAGAGTTAATAAACAACCTGCTGCGGTAATAGGGAGCCCTGTAAAATACCCAGTATTTTCTGTGATGTTAAAGCGGGCAAGACGAAGTGCTCCGCAAGCAATGTAACAGATGGTAACAATCGAACCTGCAGCACCAAAGTGAGATAAAATACTTTGATAAAGTAGTAGAGCTGGAGCGATGCCAAATGATATAATATCGCACATGGAGTCCAGTTGTTTTCCAAGTTCAGATTCAATTTGCAGCTTTCTGGCTACCATGCCGTCGAATCGGTCTGCTAATGCTGCTAAAAAAATTAGTAATAAACTTAAGTTCAATTCATTTTTCATGACAAATAAAATAGCAAAGCTTCCTAAACTTAAATTAACAATCGTTAAGGAGTTTGCCGCTTGGGATCTCAGCTTTTTAATTGTATGATCTAGATAGTCTAATAAAAACAATTTCCTCACTCCTTTAAAGGATGGAATGAACTAAAGGTAAAAATAATGGTAATTTCATTGTAGACGCAAACCTTATTCTAGTAAAGAACTATTCAGTATGTGGAGGTAAAATTATTGTTGCAGCACCTGTATCGAACGTTTATTGAGCTTACTAATCACCAAGGATCATCGAAGCTCATTCGAAAATTCACTTTCTCTAAATGGAGTCGGTTTGTTATACCCTCCTATACAAAAGTTTTTAAAGTAAATAAAGAAGAAATGGACAAGCCTCTGCATCATTATCAAAACTTACACGAGCTATTTATTCGCCGTTTGAAACCTTCTGCCCGTCCGGTCGATCAGCAGAAAGACAGCGTTGTCAGTCCTGTAGATGCAAAGATAGAAGCATATGGAGTCATTACGCCTCAAAAAGAAATGATTGTAAAAAACAAACCTTATTCTATACAGGAAATGGTTTCAAATAATCTCATTCTTGAAAAATATATAGAAGGACAGTTTATTATCCTCTATCTTAGTCCGAAAGACTATCATCGCATTCACAGTCCTCTTAAAGCCCAAGTGGGGGATACGTGGACTGTTGGACAAAAGTCTTATCCAGTAAATTCATTAGGAATCAAGTACGGGAAAGAACCGCTTGTGAAAAATTTTCGGAAGCTTACGGAGTTAACATTTGAAAATGGTCACATGCTGATGGTAAAAGTAGGAGCCATGTTTATCAATAGCATTGAAGCAGTTTCTAAAAAAGAAGTAGTCGAAAAAGGGGAAGAAATAGCTTATTTCACGTTTGGTTCGACTGTCATTTTATTATTTGAGAAGGACTCAATCACTTTTGCTTCTAACGTTCACTCAGGTTCTTATGTAAAGTGTGGAGAACCAATTGCCCATTTGAAAAAATAGAGCCTATATAATAAAAGAGTAGATAGATAAATGAAGATGCAGCTTTCTTTTATTAAGAAGGCTCTTTTATTCGTTAAGAAGGAATTTGTATGCTAATCTTTAATGATCTTCTTTCAATTTCCTCTTCAATTAATTTTATAAAATCAGGGCTTAATTGCAGTTCAGTTGCTTTGCTGTATGACTCAATAAGCAGCTCATCTGATAATTTTCTCATAAGATTGCCGCCACCTCCTACTAAAATAAATATCCTAAAAAGTTATATTTAAATGCTAATAAATTCCTTATTTATAATCTAACATGAATCCAATAAAGGAACAATCGTTCTGTTATCCACAGCTTTCGGTGGATAAAATGTGGGTATGTTGTTTATAATTACCATTAATTGCTGAACTATAACAGAGGATAATGTGTATAACCTTATCCACATAATTGGGCATATCAATTTTTGTCGAAAACTTTTAACAGAATTTGTTTACCACTTACCCTATTTGATAAGTAGTAAACGTTTTCTACACTATTTTTTATTTTAAGTTTGCAGTAGGTGAATATATCGTAAGCTCACGAACAAATGTAGGTTTACTACCTTTTGTCAATAACTTTCTGTATAAAGTTAAAGCATTCACAAGGCATATCCTTTATACTAAGAAAAGACCTGTTTTTGAAGAGAATAAAATTTTAGGTTGGAAAATAACAAGAAGTCGTTATAATGATAGACGGCGTTAATTTTAGTATGTAACTATATATTCGAGGTGCATGATACGTGTTGAAACTTTTTTTACCAAATGAACATGTGAAAAACGTGTTTCAAATTAAGCCAGACGATTTGATAGAGCGCGGCATAAAAGGAATTATTACCGACTTAGATAACACGTTGGTAGAATGGGATCGCCCTGATGCCACTCCGGAATTAATTGAGTGGTTTCAGTTAATGAAAGATAGTGGAATTAAAATTACGATTGTATCGAATAATGTGGAGAAACGAGTCAAGCTGTTTTCAGATCCAGTTGGACTTCCATTTGTATATAAAGCACGCAAACCGATGCGTAAAGCATTTAGAAGAGCTCTTCGTGATATGGAGCTGCAAAAAGATGAGGTTGTAGTTATTGGCGACCAGCTTTTAACGGATGTATTAGGAGGAAATCGTCTCGGCGTATATACGGTTTTGGTTGTACCAGTTGCGCAAACAGATGGATTTGTAACGAAATTTAACCGTAAAATGGAACGAAGAATTCTAGGTTGGATGAAACGAAAAGGTATGATTAACTGGGAGGATTAAAACGTGAGTGAAGAAAAATTACAGTGCGTAGGATGCGGAGTGGAGATTCAAATAGAACGACCGAATGAACTTGGCTACGCTCCAAAATCAGCATTAGAAAAAGAAGCTATTATTTGCCAGCGATGCTTTCGTTTAAAACATTATAATGAAGTACAAGATGTTTCCTTAACAGACGATGATTTTTTAAAAATTTTAAACGGAATTGGTCAAACGGACGGTTTGGTTGTAAAAGTTGTAGATATCTTTGACTTTAACGGCAGCTGGTTACCTGGTTTGCATCGATTTGTTGGAAATAACAAGGTTCTTTTAGTGGGAAATAAAGCAGATTTACTGCCAAAGTCTATAAAGAAAAATAAACTAATTCATTGGATGAAGCGAGAAGCGAAAGAGCTTGGGCTAAAATCAGTGGATGTGTTCCTCATGAGCGCGCAAAAAGGACAAGGAATTCGAGAAATTGCCGAAGCCATTGAACATTATCGCGAAGGTAAAGATGTATATGTTGTTGGATGTACAAACGTTGGTAAATCGACATTTATTAATGCCATTATTAAAGAGGTAACGGGAGAAAAAGATATTATTACTACATCTCAATATCCTGGTACAACGTTGGATATGATTGATATCCCGCTTGATAACGGCGCGTCTTTATATGATACGCCGGGCATTATTAATCATCATCAAATGGCTCACTATGTAGATAAACGAGACTTAAGGCTAATTTCTCCTAAAAAAGAAATAAAGCCGAAGGTTTATCAACTAAATGAAGGGCAAACTTTATACTTTGGAGGACTAGCGCGCTTGGATTATGTACAGGGAGGACGCAAGTCATTAACATGTTATGTATCGAACGATTTGCATATCCATCGTACAAAGCTTGAAAAAGCAGATGAGTTGTATGAAAAGCAAGCAGGTGAACTGCTTCAGCCGCCGCGCCCCGAGCAAATGAGTGAGTTTCCTGAACTCGTTGCACATGAATTTACAATAAAAAATGAAAAAACGGATATTGTTTTTTCAGGACTCGGCTGGGTTACGGTTAATGAGTCAGGTTCAAAAGTTGTTGCACATGCACCAAAAGGAGTCGGCGTATTTGTGCGCGATTCTTTAATTTAAACAAAAAGGGGAAAAAATCTTGAGTACATTATATGGGCTAGTTGGTTATCCGCTTGGGCATTCACTATCGCCATTGATGCAAAATGATGCCTTTAAACGTCTGAATATGGATGCTCATTATGAAGCTTTTCCAATTGAACCTGTTCATTTTGAATCAGCTATTGGGCAGCTAAAAGATAAAAATATTCAAGGATTTAATGTCACGATTCCGTATAAAGTTGATATTATGAATCATTTGGATGAAGTCGATCCATTAGCAAAGGCAATTGGCGCTGTAAATACAGTTGTTAATCAAGATGGCCGTTATATTGGATACAATACCGACGGAGAGGGGTATGTGACGTCTTTACTAAAAGCAGTAGAAGGCGGCTTATCCCAAAAAAGAATTTTAATTATTGGAGCTGGAGGAGCTGCAAAAGCTATTTTTTATACAATTGCAGCTCAGCACACTCCCGATGTAATTGCGATATGCAATCGTACTGTCGAAAAAGCAGCTGTACTAGCTAACGAGCTGCCTTTTTCAACAAAAACGGAAGCAATGTCTATTTCTGATGCAGAAAAACAACTAGATACATTCGATATTATTATTAATACCACTTCAGTGGGGATGTATCCTAACGTTGATGAGCTGCCTTTAGCACTTACTTTATTGCAAAAAGAAGCGGTAGTCAGCGATATTATTTACAACCCTTTAAAAACAAAGCTTTTGAAAGAGGCTGAAGCAAAAGGGGCAGGCACTCATAACGGTGTCGGTATGTTCGTACTGCAAGGTGCACTTGCATTTGAAAAATGGACGAACGTCCGTCCTGATGAAGAGGCAATGGAACACATTGTTCTTTCAACACTAACTAAGAGATAAGATACAACGGAGGTTTTTATGTTAACAGGTAAACAAAAACGTTTTTTACGTTCAAAAGCACATCATTTAAATCCAATTTTCCAAGTGGGAAAAGGTGGAGTCAATGAAAATATGATTGGTCAAATTGCTGATGCATTAGAAGCAAGAGAATTATTAAAAGTGAGCATTCTGCAAAACTGTGATGAAGATCGTGACACGGTTGCTGCTCGATTAACAAAAGGAACAAAAGCAGAGCTTGTACAAGTGATTGGAAATACAATTGTGTTATACAAAGAATCACGCGAAAATAAGCAACTAATGCTGCCATAAGTGAAATAAAATAGAGCGGGGGAACCCGCTCTATTTAAAAATGAAGTAAATTAAAGGAGTCGGGGATTGTTGAAGAGTATTGGAATTTTAGGTGGAACATTCAATCCGCCTCATTTGGGGCATTTAATGATGGCGAATGAGGTTTTGCATGCCTTAAAATTAGATGAGATATGGTTCATGCCGTCGTATATTCCACCTCATAAAACAATCAAAGAGCCTATTGAGCCATATCATCGTTTACAGATGCTAAAGCTAGCTATTAAAGAACATGATCAATTTACCCTGCAGCCGATTGAATTTGAGCGCAAAGAGCCTTCATATACATATGATACGATGAGAATACTAACAGAGAAATATCCAACGTATCAGTTTCATTTCATCATTGGTGCTGATATGGTAGAATATTTGCCGAAGTGGTATGAAATTGATGAATTAGTCAATTTGGTTACATTTGTAGGTGTAAAGCGCCCGGGGTATACCATTACGTCCCCTTACCCAATAAAAGAAGTAGAAGTTCCACAGTTTGATGTCTCCTCTTCCTTTATTCGCGAACGAGTAGTAAAGAAAGAAACAATTCGTTATTTTATACCTTCTGGTGTTAAACAATATATTGAGGAGAACCAATTATATGAATCGAACTGATGCATTAGAAATCGTAAAGAAACAGTTAACAGAACGTCGTTATATTCATACTGTGGGGGTAATGGAAACAGCAATTGAATTAGCTAAGCGTTTTGAAGCAGACGAAAAAAAAGCAGAACTGGCTGCTATTTTTCATGACTATGCCAAATTTCGTCCAAAGGAAGAGATGAAGCAAATTATTATTGATCAAAACATGAATCCTTCTTTGTTGGAATACAATACAGAATTATGGCATGCTCCAGTAGGCGCGTTTTTAGTGAGAAATGAAGTAGGGATTACGGATAAGGAAGTATTGGATGCAATTGCTTACCATACATCCGGAAGACCTGGTATGACGTTACTTGAAAAAATTGTGTACGTTGCTGATTATATCGAACCTGGAAGGAGATTTCCAGGTGTTGATGAAGTGCGTGAGTTAGCTAAAACCGACTTAGATGCAGCACTTATTCAATCATTAAAAAATACTATTTCTTTTTTAATGACCAAACATCAGGCCGTTTATCCCGATACGATGATGACATATAATGATTTAATCTTAGGAGGTCAAACACATGACTGAACGTGAATTGCTATCTCTTGTTGTAGAAGCAGCAGATGATAAAAAAGCAATAGATATCGTAGCGTTAAATATGGAAGGAATCTCACTGGTGGCAGATTATTTTGTTATTTGTCACGGTAACTCAGATAAACAAGTCCAGGCAATCGCTCGTGAAATTAAAGAAAAAGCACACGAACATGGCATTTCTATGAAGCGTTTAGAAGGATTTGAGCAGGCTAAATGGGTTCTTGTTGACCTTGGAGATGTTGTGGTTCACATTTTCCATAAAGATGAACGCGGATATTATAACTTAGAACGCTTATGGGGAGATGCACCATTTGTAAGTTCAGAAGAGCTACAGCTATGAGCAGGTACGGAGAATTTGCCTACGTATATGATCAGCTAATGGCAGACGTTCCGTATGACGATTGGACTGAATTTTTTAATCAGCAGGTAGCAAAAGCGAAAACAAAGCCTGCTAGTATATTAGATCTTGCCTGCGGCACGGGAGAACTCTCCGTTCGATTTGCAAAAGAAGGTTTCTCAGTAGTCGGCGTTGATTTGTCTGACGATATGCTTATGGTAGCTCAGGAAAAGGCAGCAGAGGAAGGGGTAACGCTATCTCTTTTTCAGCAAAACATGGCAGAACTTGAGTTATTGAAAGAGTTTGACTGTGTAGTAATCTTTTGTGATTCTTTGAACTATTTGCAAAGTGATAAAGAAGTTCAAGAAACCATTCAACGTGTATATAAGCACTTAAAACCGGGTGGGCTCTTTATATTTGATGTTCATTCGGTGCACAAGATGCAGCATGTATTTGGAAATCAATCCTTTTCTTACGTAGATGAAGACGTGTCATATATTTGGAATTGCGCCTATAACGATACGGATATCCGCGTAGAGCATGATATTACGTTTTTTGCTTATGATGAGGAAATCGATGCATATCATCGATTTGATGAGGTGCATGCTCAGCGCACTTGGTCGATTGATCATTATCAATTATGGCTGAGCGAAGCTGGTTTTATAAATGTAGAAGTAAGTGCAGATTTCAAAACGAGTAAGCCTACTTCAAACAGTGAGCGCATCTTTTTCTCTGCGCAAAAAAAAGAAGCCGAGTAGAGGCTTCTTTTTTTGTTTCAAAGCAGGATTTCTACAGAAATTATGGAATAAGACTATCAAACTGATTGTGAACAAGCTCAATGTCTTCGTCAAATTTTTCATGTGTTTTTTGAAATACGTGAACAAACATCTCTCCGAGTTCAGCTTCTAAAACTTTAATACCTTCTCCGGTTACACCACCTTTTACGCATACTTTATCCTGTAAGGTAGGGAGCGTAAATATTTCTTTTTCCAATAGTTTTCCCATTCCAATAATCATATCACTGGCCATGACGGTAGCTTCTTCTTCAGAAATATTTGTTTCTTGAACTGCTGCATCAATAAAGCGTTGAAGTAAAAAGCTGAAAAATGCAGGACCGCAGCTTACGATATCGGATGATACACGCGTAATCGTTTGATCAATGGCTACAGGTTTTGACATAGATGAAAATAATTCATGTAAATAATTTTGGTAAAAAGGCGTACATCTTTCTCCAAAGGTGAAAAGAGAAACACCTGCTAATGCCCGATTCGTAATGCTAGGGATAATTCTAGCTGCTTGACTCGGAATGAGGCGTTCGATTTGTTCTACGCTGATTGGACTGGTAATGGATACGATGCAGTGATCTTTTGTCAGCAGTGGTTCTAATTTTATTAAAAGGGGGTGAATATCCAATGGCTTAACACAAATAAAAATGACTTTGGATGCGTGAACAACTTCTTCAGCTGTATCAGCAACATGAATTTTTTTATGCTGCTGTTGAATCTCTTTGGCTCTTTTTTTTGTGCGATTCATAATAGTAATTTTAGAAGGACGTACGGCTTTTGATTCAATAAACGCATCAATTAATATTTTCCCCATGTTTCCTGTTCCGATAAACCCTATGTTCACTGATTCATTCCCTCCTTCAAAAGCCTTTTCTTCTAAACACTATGAAGACGTGATGGAATTTATGACGTTACTTCAAAATTCAAAGGAGTGTACAATTTGACTTTTTTAAAAAAACAATGGCTAATTGGGTGTATTTGCTTAGCAGTTGGATTGGCTTTTTATATCTATCGGACAGGTGGAGAGAAACCGGAAAGTTCTCTTCAAACCTCGGATATGATAAAGGCAGAATCTTCCGCTACAAAAAAAGAAGGAGAGTCGTCTAATCAAGTAATTTCAAACCAAGATTCCCCGTTTGTTATGGTGGATATTAAAGGAGCTGTTCAGAAGCCTGGTGTGTACCAGCTTCCGAAAGATGCAAGGGTAAAAGATGCTTTAGCACAAGCCGGAGGTGCTACGAAAGAAGCAGACTTAAGACAGCTCAATTTAGCTAGCAAGCTACAAGATGAAATGGCTGTTTATATTCCAGCTGCTGGAGAAGAAATCCCGCCTTCATCTCCTGTTTCTTCAATGTCTTCCTCAGGAACTTCAAATAATCAGCCCCTTGTTAATATCAATACGGCGAACACTGATGAACTTCAAACGTTGAATGGGATTGGACCTTCAAAAGCGAGTGCCATCGTTTCATATCGAGAGGAAAATGGCTTGTTTCAAACGGTAGAGGATTTGGGGCAAGTATCAGGTATTGGCGAGAAGTCGCTAGAAAAAATTAAAGCTCAAATTACGGTACAGTAGAGACTTATTGACGAAAAAGGAAAAGAAACGCTACACTATGAAAGAGACAAGTATAATTATAATCATTCAGTTTTAAATAAAAAGGTAGGGAATGAGATGAACCGGATTTCATGGGATCAATATTTTATGGCACAAAGCCATTTGCTAGCTTTGAGAAGCACTTGTGAACGTCTAGCTGTTGGGGCTACAGTTGTACGTGATAAACGTATTATAGCTGGAGGATATAACGGCTCGATCAGCGGAGGGGTGCATTGTGCTGACGAAGGCTGTTATGTGATTGATGGACACTGTGTAAGAACTGTCCATGCAGAAGTGAATGCACTGCTACAGTGTGCTAAGTTTGGCGTAAAAACAGAAGATGCGGAAGTATACGTCACGCATTTTCCTTGTTTAAATTGCTGTAAAGCCCTTATTCAAGCAGGAATTAAAACAGTATATTATGCTAATGATTACAAAAATCATCCGTATGCTGTTGAGTTATTTCAACAGGCGGGAGTGAAAACAGCAAAAGTTGAACTTGATGAAGCAATCATTGACTTAAAAAGTAAAGAGAAGCTTCAATTTGTGACGGATGTTCTCGCTCGTTTAGAAAAAAGCGGAGAGGACGAAGCAGAAGTGATGAATTTACAGCGTGAAGCTCTCGCTTTGTTTACGGCAAATTAAAGGTAAAAGAGGTTTTTTACTCGGTAACAGTAAAAAGCCTCTTTTTTTTAAGAAGAAAGGAGCTAAAAGTGAAAGGATATTATATTTACTGTGCTTTTAGCATGATGATAGCTTTATATGCATATGATAATCATTCCGCTACAAGCTTGTTTTTGCTAATCGTGCTTTTCATTTTTCAATGGCTACAATGTCCGAGGAAAGTAGTTATTGCTTCTGCACTGTTGAGTGTTTTTTGCGTCTATCTATTAGCTGAGACAAACAAGCATAACAAAACGGTTCTTTTAGCTGACTCTTCTACTTTTACAGGCGAAATTTCATCTGTTCCGCATAGTGATGGCGACAAGCTTACTTTTAGGTTTACGGTTCAAAATGAAGAGGTCATGGCTTTTTATAAACTAAAAACGTTGGAAGAGAAACAGCAGCTCGAAAAGCTAACGATTCATCAAGTTTGTCAACTAGCGGGGCAATTAACTTCGCCTTCACCTGCTCGCAACCTTCATGCATTTGATTATCAGCAATATTTATACCATCAGTCTATTCATTGGCAGCTTAACGTCAAGAGACTTGATTTGGTAAAATGTCAGCTCCCTACTTTAACTCCCCTTACGTACCTTACCTTTATTCGTCAAAAAGGAATTAATTATATCCAACAAAATATGTCCAATCCAAGCGCTGGGTTTATGCAGGCATTAATTTACGGCGAGCGCACCGGCATCGAAGAAGAAAGTATCAAGCGCTATCAGCAATTTGGTTTAATACACTTGCTTGCAATATCAGGTCTTCATGTTGGACTGCTGACAGCGATGTGTTTTTATTTGCTAATTCGGATTGGAATAACGCGGGGGCGAGCTATTACGCTTTTACTTGTGCTTCTTCCTGTATACATGGTTTTGGCCGGTGGCAGCGCTTCAGTTGTTCGAGCTGTCTTTATGAGCATGCTGATGCTTATATCTATAAAAATACAAAAGAAAATTCTTTTGGTTGATAGCATCAGTCTTGCTTTTATGGCCATGCTGCTTTTTAAACCGTACTATTTATTTGATGTAGGATTTCAGCTTTCTTTTGCTGTTAGTTTTGCATTGATTTTATCGAGTCAGACGATTTTACCTCGTTTTCATTCTTCTTTCAGCCAGCTCATGGCTGTTTCAGCGATTGCACAAGTCAGTTCACTTCCTTTATTGTTGTATTATTTTTATGGAGTATCTCTCCTCAGTTTGCCATTAAATATGGTTTTTGTACCGTTGTTTTCTCTTGTTGTGTTACCCCTTTGTTTGCTCATTCTTTTTGTTCGTATCATCTTGCCGGGAGTGAGTGAATTGCTGGAGCAAATTCTTCATGTTCTTTTACTTTTTTGTGAGAAATTGCTTGGCTTATTTGAGTGGATTCCCGCTGATTTTGTAACAGGAAAACCCCACATTTTGCTGTTTTTGGGCATGTACTTATGCATTTATGCTTTATTTGTTGCGGTCGAAGAAGGGAGACTTTTCTTTCGCTATATGTTTCTTCTCGTGGCTTTGTTAGTCGCACAATGTATGTATCCTTATTTGAATCCAAAAGGAACGGTTACAATGGTGGATGTAGGACAAGGAGACTGCTTTATCATTGAGCTCCCTTATCGAAGAGGTGTGTATATCATCGATACCGGAGGAACTGTTTCATTTCCAAAAGAACCATGGCAAAAGCGTCGTTCCTCTTTTGACGTGGGAGAAGATGTGCTTGTCCCCTTTTTGCATTCAAAAGGAATTACAAAGGTAGATAAAATGATTATCACACACGGTGATTATGATCACGCAGGTGCGGCACAGCATTTATTTTCAAAAGTGAGCGTCGGAGAGCTGATACTTGGGAAAAAAGCAGAATTAAATGATGTGGAGAATGACTTGATGATCGCTGCTCAAAAACAAAGCGTACCTGTTCAAATTGTTCAACAAGGAGATAGTTGGCAAGAAGGAGGCATTTTATTTCAGATTATTTCTCCGACAGGTCTTGAAAAAACGAGCAACAACGGCTCAATTGTAATAGACGTTAAGTTAGGAAATTTAAGATGGCTATTCACCGGAGATTTAGAAAAAGAAGGAGAACAAAGAATATTGAAAGACTTTCCAAACCTTAAAGCAGATGTATTAAAAGTTGGACATCATGGCAGTAAAACCTCAACTTCAGAAGAGTTTGTTCAACATTTAAATCCTAAAGTAGCGCTTGTTTCAGCGGGGCAAAAAAATCGTTATGGTCATCCTCATCAAGAAATTTTACAGCTTCTGAAAAGCTACGGGGTGTATATTTATCGAACAGATGAAGATGGGGGGGTGATGTATGAATTTACAAAAAAGTCAGGAACGTTTTCGCAGCAACTTCCATAGTCTATAGTAAGAAAAACGAACTAAAAAAGACTGCTAAGAAGCAGCCTTGAAGCAATTTTACGAACCTAAGTAGTGAATCACAGTTGCAATAACAAATAAGGCAGTGAAAAAGCCAAATGAAACACCAAATCCTACGGCAGAATCGACAGCGTCGTTGCGTTTACTTTGGACACTTTCTTCAAATTGGTTCATTAACACCCCTCCTGTTTACAGTATAATCTAACTTTTTTTAAAAATCTAGACAATTTAAAAGCGTTTTCATAAACTGACAACAGTTAACAACTATACTTTACGAGCATGAGGAGAAAATAGAGATAAGGGTTTAATCATTAACAATTAAGTAACCTAGGGCTTATATTGTTGATGTTTATCATAAACTGAGGAATTGTCGTTTTAAGGCAATTCCTTTTGTATTGTTGCCAAAAACTCATAACACCTTTACGATAGAAATTGTATTTTGTTTATCAATAACTATACATAATCAACATAGATGAATAAAAAAAGAGGAGCGCATATACGTTGGCAGTTGATAGCTTAAAAAGTATTACCAAAAATAATATAGCCCCCGTTTACTTAATACACGGGGTCAATGCATTTATGAGTAAAAAGATTAGAGATAAAATCGTCGACTATACGTTGGATGAAGAAGATAAAGAATTTAACTTGTCTCTATACGATTTAGAAGAAACACCGATTGATCAAGTTCTAGAAGATGCTGAAACGCTTCCTTTTTTAGGAGACAAGCGTGTAGTGGTTGCGAAAAATGCAGCATTTTTAACGGCTGAAAAATCAAAAGATAAAGTAGAACATGATCTAGCAAAACTTCAGCAATATGTCGAGCAGCCCTCGTCTTTTTCAACGTTAATTCTACTAGCCCCTTATGAAAAGCTCGATGAAAGAAAAAAAATAACAAAATTATTAAAAAAACAAGCAGCTTACATCGAAGCGAACGAATTTGGTGAAAAAGAAATGAAACAGTGGGTTCATAATTTGCTTTCAAAAGATGAGGTGAATATGGATGAAGATGCTGTGACGTTGCTTATTCAGCTTGTGGGTCTTAATGTAACGCTTGTGACAAATGAAATTGAAAAAATGGTGTTATACGTTGGACAAGGCGGAGTCATTACAAAAGAAGTTGTGCTTAAGCTTGTGGCAAAAACGCTTGAACAAAATGTATTTACGCTTATTGACGCTGTTATTCAGCGAAAGGTTTCTACTGCTTTAAATATGTATCAGGATTTACTGCGTAATAACGAAGAGCCTATTAAAATTTTATCTTTGTTAGCGACGCAGTTTCGTTTGATTTATCATACGAAGCAGCTGTCTAGCCAAGGGTACGGTCAGCAGCAAATTGCCCAAACAATTAAGGTTCATCCGTTTCGTGTAAAAATTGCTTTGCAGCAGAGCAGAAGTTTTGAGGAACAGCAGCTTAAAGGAATTTTAAAGGATTTAGCAGAGGCAGATTATGAAATGAAGACGGGAAAAATGGATAAAGCGCTTATTTTACAGCTGTTTTTATTAAAAAGAGCGCAATAAAAAAACGATCCTAATGGGATCGTTTTTGTCTCAATTATGCTGATAAACCGTTAAGTTTTACTGCTAAGCGAGATTTTTGACGAGCTGCAGCATTTTTGTGGATAATACCAGATTGTGCAGCTTTGTCTAATTTTTTAGAAGCAACAGCAAATGCTGCTTTTGCGTTATCTACATCGTTGTTTTCAACTAAAGCTTCAAAGTTTTTGATTGCAGTACGCATAGCTGATTTAGCTTGAATGTTATGAGCACGGCGAGCTTCAGTAGTTTTTACACGTTTGATAGCTGATTTAATGTTTGGCATCCGTTTCACCTCCCGAAATGATAACAATCGAGATTATATAGAACTCGACATTCTTCACAATAAGAACAAAAGATATTTTATCAAACACAAGGACAGAATGCAATAGCCTTGACAAGGAATTTTATATGACAGACCTCTCTTCAAAAGCTTGTAGCTGATATTGCGCCCTTCCTTCTACTTTTCATTTCTTAAATGCATGAATCTGCCAGTCCTCGGTGACAATAATTTCAACAAAGATTGTCTAGGAGGTTAAGAAATGGAAAAAGAACTTGATTTGAGTCAATATAGCGTGCGTACGGATTTAGCTGTCGAAGCAAAAGACATAGCGCTAGAAAACCAGCCTAAATCGAATAACCAGTCAGAAATCAAAGGCGTAATTGTGAAAGAAAAAGAAGAACAAGGTGTCAAAATTTCAATGGTAGAAATTACGGAAGAGGGCGCAGAAGCAATCGGTAAGAAAAAAGGCCGATATGTAACGCTTGAATCGGTAGGCATTCGCGAGCAGGATACTGAAAAGCAAGAGGCCATGGAAGAAGTATTTGCTAAAGAACTGAATTTTTTTATTAAAAGCCTCAACATTCCAGACGATGCTAGCTGTCTTGTAGTGGGTCTTGGAAACTTAAGCGTTACACCAGATGCGCTTGGACCAAAGGCAGTAGATAATTTGTTGATTACAAGACATTTGTTTGAGTTGCAGCCTGAAAGCGTGCAGGACGGCTTTAGACCCGTTAGTGCTATTGTTCCGGGAGTAATGGGAATGACGGGTATTGAGACAAGTGATATTATCTTTGGTGTTGTAAAGAAAGTGAATCCAGATTTTATTATTGCAATCGATGCGCTGGCCGCTCGTTCGATTGAACGTGTAAATGCTACTATTCAAATTTCAGATTCAGGTATTCATCCGGGATCTGGGGTTGGAAACAAGCGCAAAGAAATTAGTTATGAAACACTTGGAATTCCAGTTATCGCAATAGGTATTCCAACGGTGGTGGATGCTGTCTCCATTACAAGCGATACAATTGACTTTATCTTGAAACATTTCGGCCGAGAAATGAAAGAGCAGGGAAAGCCGTCTAAGTCGCTGCTTCCGTCTGGTATGACGTTTGGAGAAAAAAAGAAGCTCACGGAGGATGATTTACCCAATGAAGAGCAGCGTCAAACGTATCTCGGTATGATTGGCACTCTTCCCGATGAAGAAAAAAGACGTCTTATTCATGAAGTGCTTGCACCTTTAGGTCATAATTTGATGGTCACGCCAAAAGAAGTGGATATGTTTATTGAAGATATGGCTAATGTAGTTGCAGGAGGGCTAAACGCTGCTTTGCATCATGAAGTGGACCAAGAGAACTTTGGGGCATATACTCATTAATACGCTTTTAGATGAATGAGTTCTTCAGAATATAGTCATAATGGTTAGTACCTACAGAAGATAGAGAAGTAAGGGGCCTGATAATATGATTAAATTTACTTTAAAATCAGTAGTGCTAACCGTTTTTTTACTGTGTGTCGTGTTTTTAGGAATGCAGACGGCTCAGCAAGGGTTAATTAAAATGAAGGGATATAATGATCCTTCTATTGAACATGTTATTAATGTGTCTAAAACGTCAAATGGTCAGGTGAAAGCTGCTATTTTAGGTTCAAAAAAAGTCGTGAACATCGATGAAAAACAGCAGTTTTTAGAAAAACGAAAGGCTTTTAACTTTTTCTCGTCGCTAGGTCAAAGTCTAGCTGAAGGCGTGAAAAGTACAATAGGAAAAGCTTTCGAGGCTATCCATCATCTTTTTAATTAAAAGCAGAATCTCTTTCTGCTTTTTTGTATGGAAAAATCCCTAATGGAATGCTTATTGAATGTTGACGAATGTGTTGTTATAATTTAATTTAGTGTATTTTGCCGATTTTCAGTAGGAGTGAAAAAAATATGGATAGAGAAGCAAGATTGAAACGACAATCGAAAATCAGAAACTTTTCGATTATTGCTCATATAGACCACGGTAAGTCAACATTAGCAGACCGTATTTTAGAAAAAACAAATGCATTAACACAGCGAGAAATGAAAGCTCAGCTTTTAGATTCGATGGATTTAGAACGTGAACGTGGAATTACCATTAAATTAAATGCTGTGCAGCTTCAATACACAGCAAAAGATGGAGAAGAGTATACTTTTCATCTAATTGATACACCGGGACACGTCGATTTTACATATGAAGTGTCGCGAAGTTTAGCCGCGTGTGAAGGTGCTATTCTAGTAGTAGATGCAGCTCAAGGTATTGAAGCCCAAACACTAGCAAACGTATATTTAGCGCTTGATAACAACCTTGAAATTTTACCTGTCATTAATAAGATTGACCTGCCGAGCGCAGAGCCAGAGCGAGTGCGCCAAGAGGTTGAAGACGTAATTGGCCTAGATGCGTCTGAAGCTGTATTAGCTTCAGCTAAAGCAGGAATTGGAATTGAAGAGATTTTAGAACAAATTGTGGAAAAAGTTCCTGCTCCTGAAGGCGATCCAGATGCACCGCTTCAAGCACTAATCTTTGATTCGTTTTATGATGCATACCGAGGTGTAGTTGCATCTATTCGTATCGTACAGGGACGAGTAAAAGTAGGCGACAAAATTAAAATGATGGCAACAGGAAAAGAGTTTGAGGTAACGGAGCTAGGTGTGTTAACGCCAAAAGCCGTTGCTAAAGATGAACTTTCTGTTGGCGACGTAGGATTTTTAACAGCAGCTATTAAAAACGTTGGAGATACGCGAGTAGGGGATACGATTACTCTTGCTAAAAACGGAGCAAGTGAACCTCTTCCTGGTTATCGTCGTCTGAATCCAATGGTATACTGCGGACTGTATCCGATTGATACAGCGAAGTACAACGATCTTCGTGAAGCACTAGAAAAGTTAGAGCTAAATGACTCTGCACTTCAGTTTGAACCAGAGACGTCTCAGGCCTTAGGGTTTGGTTTCCGATGTGGATTCTTAGGGTTGCTTCACATGGAAATTATCCAAGAGCGTATTGAGCGTGAATTTAAAATTGATTTAATTACAACAGCTCCAAGCGTTATTTATGACGTGTATTTAACAGACGAGACTCATCTGTCTGTAGATAACCCTTCTAATATGCCGGACCCACAAAAAATTGAACGTGTGGAAGAACCGTATGTGAAGGCAACGATGATGGTACCAAACGATTATGTTGGTGCTGTGATGGAGCTTTGTCAGAAGAAGCGAGGTAACTTTATTGATATGCAGTACTTGGATGCTAATCGCGTTAGTATTGTATACGAAATTCCGCTAGCTGAAATTGTATATGATTTCTTTGATCAATTAAAATCAAATACAAAAGGCTATGCGTCGTTTGATTACGAGCTTATCGGATATCAGCCTTCGAAGCTTGTGAAGATGGATATTCTCTTAAACGGTGAAACGGTCGATGCGCTGTCGTTTATCGTTCACAGAGATTCAGCTTACGATCGTGGTAAAGTCATTGTAGAAAAGCTTAAAGAGCTTATTCCACGTCAACAGTTCGAAGTGCCGATTCAAGCGGCAATCGGTCAAAAAATTGTGGCGCGTTCAACAATTAAAGCCATTCGCAAAAACGTTTTAGCAAAATGTTACGGCGGAGATATCTCTCGTAAACGTAAACTTCTTGAAAAGCAAAAAGAAGGTAAAAAACGTATGAAGCAGGTCGGTTCTGTTGAAGTACCGCAGGAAGCATTTATGGCTGTGCTTCGCATGGACGAAGATTAATAGCTGAAATTCTATTATTTAACATGTCAAATTAGTTTTGAAAATGAAGCTAATCTGATACGATAGTAAAGAGTTTTGAGCGCTGTAAATAAGTGTGAACGAACATAGATAAAAATACCGCAGAGAGACTCTGCGGTATTTTTATCATTTATAAATGTGATTGAGGTGAAAGTCCATGGTGAAGGCAGCATATCTGCATATCCCGTTTTGTCATCATATTTGTCACTATTGTGACTTTAATAAAGTGTTTTTCAAAAATCAGCCTGTTATGCCGTATTTAGAAAGCATGCGAGAAGAAATGAAACAAACAGTTGAACATTATCCCACGAACAATTTAAACACGATATTCGTTGGAGGTGGAACGCCTACAGCGTTAGATGAACAGCAGCTAGAGTATTTTTTAGAATCCATTCGTATGTATCTTCCTTATGACGAGAAAGGTGAGTTTACATTTGAAGCGAATCCGAATGAATTGACGAAAGAAAAGCTTCAGCTTCTCCATGACTATGGCGTGAATCGTTTAAGCATTGGTGTGCAAACGTTTAATGAAAGATTATTGGAGAAAATTGGACGTGTGCATTCAAATAGACAGGTATTTGATTGTGTTGAGCAAGCTAGAAAGATTGGAATGTCGAATATAAGCTTAGACTTAATTTATAGCTTGCCGGAACAAACGGTAGCTGATTTCTCTGATACGCTTCAAACCGCTTTTTCATTAGAGGTAGAGCATATGTCTGCCTATTCGTTAATTATTGAACCTAAAACGGTATTTTATAATTTAATGAACAAAGGGAAGCTGCCGCTGCCTGCTCAGGAAGAAGAAGCAGCTATGTATGAGCTGCTTATGAAAGAAATGGACAAACAAGGGTTTCATCAATATGAAATCAGTAATTTCGCAAAGCTAGGCTACGAGAGCATTCATAACCTAACATATTGGGACAACGACGATTATTACGGAATTGGCGCAGGAGCACATAGCTATATTGACGGAATAAGACGAGCAAATATTGGACCATTAAAAAAGTACATTGATTCAGTCGAGCAAACAGGAAATGCATATCTCAATGAAGTAAGTGTGACCGAAACGGAAAAAATGGAAGAAGAAATGTTTTTGGGCCTTCGTAAAACGAAAGGAGTCTCAAAAGAGGAGTTTAAGCGAAAATTCAATCGAGAATTAAAAGATGTATTTGGAGAACCTATTCAAGAATATAAAGAGAGAGGACTTTTGGGTGAAGACAATAGCTCAGTCTTTTTAACACACAATGGTCGATTTTTGGGGAATGAAGTTTTTCAAGCCTTTATTGGGATAATCTAATATCAAATCGTTGACATCGCTATAGTGATTTGGTAATTTATTATTAGATTTAGCACTCAGAGTTTTAGAGTGCTAACAGAGGTGATGAAGCGTGCTTACTGATCGACAGTTATTAATTTTACAAGTTATTATTGATGATTTCATTCGATCTGCGCAGCCGGTAGGCTCTCGAACATTATCTAAGAAAGAAGAGTTTAATTTTAGTTCGGCTACGATTCGTAATGAAATGTCAGACCTAGAAGAACTTGGATTTATTGAAAAAACTCATACTTCTTCAGGGCGCGTTCCGTCTGAGAAAGGTTATCGTTATTATGTTGATCATCTAGTGTCCCCGCAGCACTTGAAAGCAAGCGATGTTTCTACGGTACGTTCGGTATTTGCTGAACGCATTGTAGAACTGGAGCAGCTCGTTCAAAAGTCAGCGCAAATTTTATCTGATTTAACGAGTTTAACGTCCATTGTGCTAGGACCAAAAGCGGTCAGCCATAAGTTAAAACAACTGCAGATTTTACCTTTAACGGCTCAGTCAGCTGTTGCGATTATTGTGACAGATACAGGACACGTTGAAAGTCGGACGATTACGCTACCGAGCAGTATTCAACCTTCCGATATTGAAAAGATGGTTAACATTTTGAACGAAAAGCTCATCGGCGTCCGTATTACTGATTTACATGATAAAATGTACAAAGAAGTAGCGACGCTCTTAAAAAGCCATATTCAAGGGTATGAGCAGACGATGGATATACTCAATGATGCATTAAAGCTCAACATGAATGGCAAATTAGTAGTTGGCGGCAAAACGAATATGTTTGCTCAGCCGGAATTTCATGATCTTAATAAAATTCGCGGGCTGTTTAACATTATTGAACATGAACAGCAGTTTTATCAGCTGCTAAGCCCAAACGAGGCTGGCATACATGTAAAGATTGGTCATGAGAATAAAGTGAATGAAATGGTAGGGTGCAGCTTAATTACAGCTACTTATTCATTTGGTCACGAACAGCTTGGCACAATTGCTATACTAGGACCGACCCGCATGGAATATGCGCGTGTGATTAGTTTGCTTACACTGCTGTCATCAGATATGTCTCAAATGTTAACAAACTTGTATAAAGAATAAAGGAATTGGGTGGAATATATTACTTCCATCCTTTCCCTGTGATAAAATAAAAATCGTTGTTTAAAATGTGAAAATGTGTGTAAACATTTAAGGGAGGTGAATGAATTGTCAAACGAAAAGCAAGTAGAAGAACAAAACGAAGAAGTGGTTGAAGAAGTTCAAACAGAAGCTGCTGAAGCAACTGAAGCTGAGGCGTCTGAGGAAGTAAACCCTCTTCAACAAGAAAATGATCAATTAAAGCAACAGCTTGAAGAAGAAGAGAATCGCTACTTACGTCTACAAGCTGATTTCGATAATTTCCGTCGTCGTTCACGTCTCGATGCAGAAGCTGCTCAAAAATACCGTGCTCAATCATTGGTTTCGGATATTTTACCAGCACTTGATAACTTTGAACGTGCATTACAAGTTAACACAGCAGACGAACAAACTAAATCTGTGCTACAAGGTGTAGAAATGGTATACCGTCAATTGGTAGAGGCACTTCAAAAAGAAGGTGTTGAAGCAATTGAGTCAGTCGGGAAAACATTCGATCCATACGAGCATCAAGCAGTGATGCAAGTAGAGGACGATGAATATGAACCGAACACGGTAGTAGAAGAACTTCAAAAAGGTTATAAATTAAAAGATAAAATCATCCGCCCTGCGATGGTTAAAGTTAATCAATAACACTACATATTATGAAGGAGGTCATTGTCAATGAGTAAGATCATTGGTATCGATTTAGGTACAACTAACTCTTGTGTCGCTGTATTAGAAGGCGGCGAACCAAAAGTAATTCCAAATCCAGAAGGAAACCGTACAACGCCATCAGTTGTGGCATTCAAAAACGGTGAGCGTCAAGTTGGGGAAGTAGCGAAACGTCAAGCTATTACAAACCCTAACACAATTATTTCAGTTAAACGTCATATGGGTACAGACCATAAGGTGGAAGCTGAAGGCAAACAATACACGCCTCAAGAAATGTCAGCTATCATTCTTCAACATTTAAAAGGTTATGCTGAAGAGTATTTAGGTGAGCCTGTAACAAAAGCTGTTATCACAGTTCCTGCTTACTTCAATGATGCTGAGCGTCAAGCAACAAAAGATGCTGGTAAAATTGCTGGTTTAGAAGTAGAGCGTATTATTAACGAGCCTACTGCAGCAGCACTTGCATACGGATTAGAAAAAACAGATGAAGATCAAACGGTTTTAGTTTATGACCTTGGTGGCGGTACGTTTGACGTATCTATTCTAGAACTTGGCGACGGCGTATTTGAAGTTCGCGCAACTGCAGGTGACAACCGCCTTGGTGGTGACGACTTTGACCAAGTGATCATCGACTATTTAGTAGCTGAATTCAAAAAAGAAAACGGCGTTGATTTAAGCAAAGATAAAATGGCGCTTCAACGTCTAAAAGATGCGGCTGAAAAAGCGAAAAAAGATTTATCAGGCGTAACATCTACACAAATTTCTTTACCATTTATCACTGCTGGAGAAGCTGGTCCTCTTCACTTAGAGGTATCTTTATCACGTGCTAAATTTGACGAGTTATCAGCAGGCCTTGTAGAGCGTACAATGGCTCCTGTGCGTCAAGCTTTAAAAGATGCAGGTCTTTCTGCAAGCGAACTTGATAAAGTAATCTTAGTTGGTGGTTCAACTCGTATCCCAGCGGTACAAGAAGCAATCAAAAAAGAAACTGGTCAAGATCCTCATAAAGGTGTAAACCCTGATGAAGTAGTTGCACTTGGTGCAGCAATTCAAGGTGGCGTATTAACTGGTGATGTAAAAGACGTTGTATTACTAGACGTAACGCCTTTATCACTAGGTATCGAAACAATGGGTGGCGTATTTACAAAGCTAATTGAGCGTAATACGACGATTCCAACAAGTAAATCACAAGTATTCTCAACGGCTGCAGATAACCAAACGGCTGTAGATATTCATGTTCTTCAAGGTGAGCGTCCAATGTCTGCAGACAACAAAACACTGGGTCGTTTCCAATTAACAGATATTCCACCTGCACCACGCGGAGTACCTCAAATCGAAGTATCATTCGATATTGACAAAAACGGTATCGTAAACGTTCGTGCAAAAGATTTAGGTACAAACAAAGAGCAAGCTATTACAATTAAATCTTCAACAGGTTTATCAGATGACGAAATCGACCGCATGGTAAAAGAAGCGGAAGAAAACGCAGATGCTGATAAGCAACGTAAAGAAGAAGTGGAACTACGCAATGAAGCAGATCAATTAGTGTTCACAACTGAAAAAACATTAAAAGATCTTGAAGGAAAAGTAGAAGAAGCTGAAGTAACAAAAGCTAACGAAGCAAAAGATGCTTTAAAAGCTGCGATTGAAAAGAATGACCTTGAAGAAATCAAAGCGAAAAAAGATGAGCTTCAAGAAATCGTTCAAGCGTTAACTGTAAAATTGTATGAGCAAGCTCAACAAGCTCAGCAAGCAGGTGAACAAGGCGCTCAAAATGATGATGTTGTAGATGCAGAGTTTGAAGAAGTAAACGACGACAAAAAATAATGCATCTTGACGACTAACGTGAATGACGCCATGGTGCGATTCACATCTTTTTAAAAGTCAAAGTCAAGCTTATTTCTTGGCTTTGACTTTTTTAACGTGGAAAAGCGAAAGGGAAAGTTTTTCCCTTAGCTCTCTACGTGCACGGGAGCAATGGAAAGTAACTTTTATGTTGCTATGGAATTATTAATGATGATACAATTACGTTTATGTGAAACGATTCGGGAGTGAGTATTGATGAGTAAGCGAGATTACTATGAAGTACTCGGTATCAGTAAGAGCGCTACAAAAGATGAAATAAAAAAAGCATACCGCAAGCTTTCTAAACAATATCATCCAGATATTAACAAAGCGGAAGATGCTGCTGACAAATTTAAAGAAGTAAAAGAAGCATATGAAGTATTGAGTGATGACCAAAAAAAAGCACATTACGATCAATTTGGTCATACTGATCCAAATCAAGGCTTTGGCGGCTTTGGTGGAGGCGGTTCAGACTTTGGCGGCTTCGGCTTTGAAGATATTTTCAGTTCAATCTTTGGTGGTGGTGGTCGCAGACGTGACCCTAATGCTCCGAGACAAGGTGCCGATTTACAATATACGATGACACTTTCTTTTGAGGAAGCTGTTTTCGGAAAAGAAACAACAATTGAAATTCCACGTGAAGAAACGTGTGAAACATGTCACGGCTCAGGTGCAAAACCTGGAACAAAAGTCGATACATGTTCGCACTGTAATGGTTCAGGTCAGTTAAACGTTGAACAAAACACGCCGTTTGGCCGCGTGGTAAATCGACGTGCATGTCATCATTGTAATGGTACGGGAAAAATCATTAAAGACAAATGTGCAACGTGCCACGGTGACGGTAAAGTAACAAAACGACGTAAAATTAATGTTAAAATCCCAGCTGGTGTAGATGATGGTCAACAGCTGCGCGTAAGTGCTCAAGGAGAACCAGGGGTAAATGGTGGCCCTCCGGGAGATTTATACGTAGTGTTCCACGTGCGCACTCATGAATTCTTTGAACGTGATGGAGACGATATCTACTGCGAAATGCCTTTAACGTTTGCTCAGGCAGCGCTAGGCGATGAAGTAGAAGTACCAACTCTACATGGCAAGGTGAAGCTAAAGATTCCTGCTGGTACACAAACGGGAACAAAATTCCGTTTAAAAGGAAAAGGTGTGGCAAACGTACGAGGATATGGTCAAGGAGATCAGCATATTCACGTTCGAGTTGTAACTCCAACAAAAATATCAGAAAAACAAAAACAATTATTGCGTGAGTTTGCTGAACTGAGCGGTCAAGAAGCCGTTGATGAGCAGCATGATTCCTTTTTTGCAAAAGTAAAACGAGCAATTAAAGGAGAATAATTGTCTTTCATAGTAAACAGAGACAGGTTGGTAAAGGTACTTTGCCAACCTGTCATCTGTCATGTTCATATTTAAAATCTTATATTACTGAAGGCAGAAAGGATGAAGTTGGTAGCAATGAAATGGTCTGAAATTTGTATTCATACAGCGCAAGAAGCAATTGAACCCATCTCTCATATTTTACATGAATCAGGAGCTAGCGGGGTAGTCATTGAAGATCCTGCTGATTTAGTGAAGGACAGAGATACAACTTTTGGTGAAATCTACGATTTAAACGTAGAAGACTACCCAGAAGAAGGTGTCGTGATTAAAGCATATCTTCCAGTTAACAGCTTTTTAGCAGAAACTGTGGATGGTATCAAAAAAGAAATTAATGGACTGCTTGTTTACGATTTTGATTTAGGAGCTAACAAAGTTACAATCAGTGAAGTGAACGAGGAAGAGTGGGCCACCGCTTGGAAAAAATATTACCACCCCGTGAAAATTTCAGAGCGTTTTACGATTGTACCAACTTGGGAAAACTATGAAAAAGTAAGCACAGATGAGTTGATTATTGAGCTTGATCCCGGAATGGCTTTTGGTACAGGTACACATCCAACGACAGTTATGTCCCTTCAAGCATTGGAAAGAACAGTGAAAGCAGGAGATACTGTTATCGACGTGGGTACAGGTTCAGGAGTGCTGAGTATTGGCGCAGCTCTGTTAGGAGCAAGTGATGTACAAGCCCTAGACCTTGATGAAGTAGCCGTACGTTCTGCCCGCGAAAATATTGAACTGAATCAAGTTGGAAATATCGTAACAGTAGGTCAAAACAACTTATTGCAAGGTATAGAAGGACCGGTTGACATTGTTGTGGCGAATATTCTAGCTGAAGTAATCGTTCGTTTTGTAGACGATGCTGCAAAGGTATTAAAGCCAGGAGGCATGTTCATTACGTCAGGTATTATTAGTGCGAAAAAAGAAGATGTCAAAAAAGCGTTAATGGGAGCGGGCTTTGTTATTCAAGAAGTAACGCTTATGGAAGACTGGGTAGCAATTATTGCGCAAAAACAAGCTTAACAAGTGAGAAGGTGCCAAGATGCAACGTTATTTTCTACCAAATGATCAATTTCAAGAGCAAAGTGTCATAGTGACAGGTGATGATGCCCATCATATCTCACGTGTCATGAGAATGAATGAAGGATCACAGTTTATTGCCTGTAATGAACAGGGTCAAGCTGCTTTGTGTGAAATTGAAAATATTTCCGCTAACGAAGTGAAAGCATCTATTATAGAATGGATAAGCGAAGAAAAAGAGCTTCCAGTCCATGTTACAATCGTGAACGGTCTGCCTAAAGGGGATAAGCTCGAGCTTATTATCCAAAAAGGGACAGAACTTGGGGCGTATAGGTTTATCCCTTTTATTGCGGCTCGTTCAGTTGTTAAATGGGATGATAAAAAGAGTCAAAAAAAATTAGATCGCTGGAACAAGATTGCTAAAGAGGCTGCAGAACAATCTCATCGTACGATTGTACCAGCAGTAGAAACCCCAATTTCTTTTAAAAAACTAATAGAAATTAGCGGTGATTATACTCATAAAGTTGTAGCCTATGAAGAAAGAGCAAAGCAAGGAGAAACATCTCATCTACACGCTGTTCTTTCATCTTTGAAGCCCGGCAATTCCTTGCTTGTTGTTGTAGGCCCTGAAGGTGGTTTGACCGAGCAGGAAGTAGAAGTATTAGAAGAAAATGAATTTACAATAAGCGGATTTGGTCCGCGAATTTTACGAGCAGAAACAGCCCCTTTATATGCGCTGTCTGCTATATCCTATCAAACTGAGTTAATGAGGTGACGATTATGTCAACAGTTGCTTTTCACACGCTAGGGTGTAAAGTAAATCACTATGAAACAGAAGCAATCTGGCAATTGTTCAAAGGCCAAGGCTATGAGCGTGTTGAATATGAACAAACTGCCGATGTATATGTAATTAATACATGTACGGTAACAAATACAGGAGATAAAAAAAGCCGTCAAGTTATTCGCAGAGCTGTGCGAAAAAATCCAGATGCGGTTATTTGCGTTACTGGATGTTATGCCCAAACTTCCCCTGCTGAAATTATGGAAATTCCTGGTGTTGATATCGTAGTAGGTACACAAGATCGTGTCAAGATGCTTGATTATATTGAACAATTTAAGAAAGAGCGTCAACCGATTAACGGTGTAGGAAACATTATGAAAACACGCGTATATGAAGAGCTAGATGTACCGGCATTTACAGACCGTACGCGTGCTTCGTTAAAAATTCAAGAAGGCTGTAACAACTTCTGTACATTCTGTATTATTCCATGGGCACGCGGTTTAATGAGATCTCGTGATCCTAAAGAAGTAGTAGCACAAGCACAGCAGCTAGTGGATGCGGGATATAAAGAAATCGTGTTAACAGGTATTCACACTGGTGGATACGGAGAAGATATGAAAGATTACAATCTTGCACAGCTGCTTCGTGATTTAGAGTCTCAAGTAAAAGGATTAAAACGCATTCGTATTTCATCAATTGAAGCAAGTCAAATTACGGACGAAGTTATTGAGGTACTAGATCAATCAGAAATGGTTGTCCGCCATTTGCATATTCCTCTTCAATCAGGTTCAAATACGGTATTGAAGCGTATGCGCCGTAAGTACACAATGGAGTTCTTTGGTGAGCGATTAAACCGTCTGAAAGAAGCTCTTCCTGGATTAGCGATTACATCAGATGTGATTGTTGGCTTCCCAGGCGAGACAGAAGAAGAGTTTATGGAGACGTATAACTTTATTAAAGAGCACGGTTTTTCGGAGCTTCACGTATTTCCTTATTCTAAACGTACAGGTACGCCAGCAGCTCGTATGAATGACCAAATTGATGAAGAAGTAAAAAATGAACGTGTGCATCGTTTAATTGAACTTTCAAATCAATTGGCAAAAGAATATGCTTCAACGTTTGAAGGAGAAGTACTAGAAGTAATTCCGGAAGAAAAATATAAAGAAGAACCTGAAAGTGGTTTATATGTAGGATATACTGATAACTACTTAAAGGTTGTGTTTAAAGCGTCTGAAGAAATGGTTGGAAAGCTTGTAAAAGTTAAAATTACAAAAGCTGGATATCCTTACAACGAAGGTGAGTTTGTCCGTGTGTTAGATGATATTCATCTTCAAGATCAGGTAAAAATGAGCTCATAATGCTTATTTAAAAGCTGCGTGTTTACGCAGCTTTTTTCATACGTATAAAAAAGCTGAACGAGTAATGTTTTATCAAGAAAGTTCATAAAATAAAGAGGGAATAACTGCATTACTTTATGTAAAGCGGTTGACCTTAAGGAATCATTATATTATAATTGCAAAAGACATGTCTAACATGTCATTTCATTATGATGTTAGTGGTTTTGTTCGGAGGGAGGGAATTAGAATGTCAAGAACAGTTGTTCGTAAAAACGAATCGCTTGAAGATGCTCTTCGTCGCTTCAAACGTTCAGTTTCAAAAACTGGTACGTTACAAGAAGCAAGAAAGCGCGAATTCTATGAAAAGCCTAGCGTAAAGCGTAAGAAGAAATCTGAAGCTGCTAGAAAACGCAAGTTCTAATAAGAGGGTGGATTTATGAGTCTTCTCGAGCGTTTAAATAGTGATATGAAACAAGCGATGAAAAACAAAGAGAAAGAGAAGCTTGGGGTCATTCGTATGGTCAAAGCATCTCTTCAAAACGAAGCCATTAAGTTAGGAACTGACCTAACTGAAGCAGACGAGTTGACGGTTATTTCTCGCGAATTCAAACAACGTAAAGACTCCCTCCATGAATTTGAGAAAGCAGGTCGTCAAGATCTTGTTGATAAAATTCATTCTGAATTAGCGGTTTTAGAAGTTTACGCTCCTAAACAGCTAACTGAAGAAGAGTTATCTGAAATTATTAAAACGACGATTGAAGAAACGCAGTCTTCCTCTAAAGCTGATATGGGGAAAGTTATGGGAGCGCTTATGCCGAAAGTAAAAGGCAAAGCGGATGGCTCTCTTGTTAATAAGCTTGTCCTTCAACACTTATCATAAAAAACACCTTACCTTGTGTAAGGTGTTTTTTATATGGATAATAATCGAACTTAAGTTTTGTTTTTTCTGTTGCAAAGAATAAAATAGATAAATTTTAAAAAATTTGAAACTATTGTTAAAGTTATTCGTATATACAGGTACATACTCATACTATCTATGGAAGGAGGGAAGTGTATTCGGTGAAAACCTTATTTTCTTTCGTGTGCTTTCTTATCTTAGCCACTGGGTTATTCCCCACTATTAGCACCGCTGATGTGAAGCGCGTACACGTTATTCCTGTAAATAAAACGGTAGAAAATGGACTGCTTTCTTTTCTAAACAGATCCATTGAAGATGCGGAAAATGACGGTGCAGATTTGATTATATTGGACATAGATACTCCTGGAGGAGCTGTAGATGCAGCTTCTGAAATAGCTAAAAGCTTAACCTCAACACCTATTCCTACCGCTGCTTTTGTCGATAAAAAAGCATTATCAGCCGGGGCGTATATTGCACTTAACGCCGATCAAATTTACATGACACCCGGTTCTACAATGGGATCGGCAGCTGTGATTGACCAAAAGGGAAATACAGCAGGAAAAAAAGCTCAGTCCTACTGGTTATCGGCTATGAAGAGCGCAGCAGAACAAAATAACCGAAACCCTAAATATGCAGAAGCGATGGCAAATACAAAGATGGTAATACCTGAGCTCAACTTAAAAGGAAACGAATTGTTGACGCTCACTCCGAAGCAAGCCGAGCAAGTTGGTTATTCAGAAGGGACTGTAAAAAATTTAGACGACCTCCTGAGCGTACTTGGCTATGAAGATGCTAAACTGACGTATGCGAAAATGAGTGTAAGTGAACAAATTGCTCGTTTTCTTACCCATCCGCTTGTTGTTCCTATTTTATTATCTATTGGTGCTTTAGGAATTGTAATTGAATTGTTTACGCCTTCATTTGGTATTGCGGGCTCTATTGGAATAGCTTCACTTCTTTTATTTTTCTATGGTCATATGGTAGCAGGATTAGCTGGAATGGAAGCGCTTGTTTTATTTATAGCAGGGATTATACTGCTTCTGTTAGAGATTGTAGTACCAGGCGGAGTTTTAGGATTACTAGGGCTTGGAGCTATCATTTTAAGTTTTTTTATGTCAACAGATAATAATGTCGAAATGGGAATTTCTCTTGTAATTGCAATAGTGGTGGCACTGGGAGGTGCGTTTGTGATGATGAAATTTTTTAAAAGAAAGCTTACACCTTTCAAAAAAATGGTGCTTAATGATTCACTTAATACCGAATCTGGTTATGTGTCGAATCAAAATCGTTATGAATTAATAGGAAAACAAGGTAAAACAACAACACCGCTGCGTCCTTCAGGTACCGTGCTCATCGATGAAGAGTATGTGGATGTAGTCACTGAAGGCGGATATTTAGACAAAGATGTGTTAGTAAATATTATAAAAGTAGAGGGATCAAGGGTTGTGGTGCGGAAGCTCACAGAGCCTTTGAAAAAGGAGGACCTTAATTAATGGAAGTAGGTAGCGTATTGTTTTTTGTAGTTATTGGTCTAGCAATTATTGCTTTAGCTGTTTTTTTCACTTTTGTACCGATTATGCTATGGATCTCAGCATTAGCAGCAGGCGTTCGTATTAGTATTTTCACACTGGTCGGAATGAGACTTCGTCGAGTGATACCATCTCGCGTTGTAAACCCGTTAATTAAAGCAAGTAAAGCAGGTTTAGGTATTACCATTAATCAATTAGAAAGCCACTATTTAGCAGGCGGTAACGTTGACCGCGTTGTAAATGCGTTGATTGCAGCGCATCGAGCAAATATTGAGTTAACATTTGAGCGGGGAGCAGCTATCGACTTAGCGGGCCGTGATGTACTAGAAGC
Organism: Priestia aryabhattai; assembly: GCF_023715685.1. Classification (NCBI taxonomy): domain Bacteria; kingdom Bacillati; phylum Bacillota; class Bacilli; order Caryophanales; family Bacillaceae; genus Priestia; species Priestia aryabhattai. The sequence continues at coordinate 929,244 of NZ_JAMBOQ010000001.1, read as the reverse complement.
TGTACAAATGAGCGTTAATCCAAAAGTTATTGAAACACCCTTTATTGCAGGGGTGGCTATGGATGGAATTGAAGTCAAAGCAAAAGCTCGAATTACCGTTCGTGCAAACATTGATCGACTAGTAGGGGGAGCTGGAGAAGAAACGATTATTGCCCGTGTTGGTGAGGGGATTGTTTCTACAATCGGTTCACAAAAAGATCACAAAAAAGTATTGGAAAATCCTGATATGATTTCTCAAACCGTTTTAGGAAAAGGGTTGGATTCAGGGACAGCGTTTGAAATCCTATCTATTGATATTGCTGACATCGATATTGGTAAAAATATTGGGGCAGTTCTTCAAACAGACCAAGCAGAAGCAGATAAAAATATTGCACAAGCAAAAGCCGAAGAACGTCGTGCAATGGCCGTTGCTCAAGAACAAGAAATGCGTGCAAAAGTAGAAGAAATGCGTGCAAAAGTAGTAGAAGCAGAAGCAGAAGTACCGTTAGCGATGGCAGAAGCTCTGCGCTCTGGCAATATTGGCGTCATGGATTATATGAACATTCAAAACTTGACTGCTGATACGGATATGCGTGATTCAATTGGAAAAATGTCTAAAGAAGACGATGAGAAATAATGAATCAGCTTAACAAGGAGGTTTTCTCCTAATGAATATCGTTGAAACGCTTATTAAACTAATTATTAATAATGCTTTCATTTTTGTCATCATTGGAGGGATTATTTTTAACATTGTGCAGCGTTTTATGGCTCAGTCAAAAGAGGAAGAACAGCAGCGTTCTAAAAGAGCTCCTATACCTCCTGTAAACAATTCTTCAAGGCGGGAAAGACCTAGATATCGCCCTGTCAAAGAAGAGCCAAAAACAGCTCGTATGGAGCCAGAAACCGTTCCTTCAGCAGAAGCAAATCCTTTGCAAGAAAAACTGGAAGAGCTAAAAAACCGTTCGTATCATGAACCGTCTATTCAAAAGAAAATCACAGTTAAAGAACCAAAAATCGCGGGTGAGAAAAACGTTTTTAAGCCCATTTCTCGTAAAGAAGCTGTTCAAGGAGTGATATGGTCCGAAATTCTAGGGCCGCCAAAATCGAAACAACGTAAATATAAACGATAAATAGATGTGATACATTAACCCCCTTTCTCATAAACATGAGATGAAAGGGGGTTCTTTTTATGAGCAAAAAGTGGAGACATCAAATGAAAAGATGGATGACAAAAACAATGGAACTACCCGCTGATGTATTAATGGATCTTCCCCGTATTACGTTAGTTGGACAAATACACATCTATATTGAAAATCATAAAGGTTTATTAGCCTTTTCTGATACTGAAATACGCGTGTTACTAAAACAGGGACAAATGTTAATTCGAGGTGAAGGACTGGTCATTAAAGTAATACTGCCAGAAGAACTGGTTTTAGAAGGTAAAATCAATCAAGTTCTTTATTTAGAACAATAACACAAGGAGGAAAAAAATGAAGAATGGATGGACAAACTTTGTTATTGGTACCGTACGTATTCGAATTGTTGGAAAAGGAATTGAACGTTTCTTAAATAATTGTGTGAGACAACAGATTATGATTTCGAATGTCCATAAAGTTGACGGTCAGCTAGCGACAGCAACGATATTATTGAAAGATATAAAGAAAATTCGTATACTAATTCGCAACGCAGATTGTAAAATTTATTTTATAAGAGGCAGAGGGTTTCCTTTTTTAACAAAACGAGTGATCAAAAATAGTGGGTTTGCTTTAGGTTTTCTTTCTTTTTTTATTATTCTTGGTTTGCTTTCCAACATGGTGTGGAAAGTGGAAATTAGCGGTGCAGAACCACAAACAGAACATCAAATGACTAAGCAGCTTGCCAAAATAGGTGTAAAAAGAGGAGAGTTTCAATTTCTGTTAGAGAGTCCTGAAAAAATTCAGCGCTATTTAACGGATAATATGAACAATATTACCTGGGTGGGTGTAGAAGTGCGCGGCACTTCTTATCACTTCCAAGTGGTTGAAAAAAATGAGCCCAAGCCTCAGCAAAAAACAACTTACCAACATTTAATTGCTAAAAAGAAAGCCATTATTACGAATTTGTTTGTCGAAAAAGGACAACCTTTAGTCAAGGTTAATGATTTTGTCAATGAAGGCGAGGTCTTAGTTTCCGGTATTATTGGAAACGAAAAAAATAAAAAGGTAGTAGCTGCTAAAGGGAAAGTCTACGGTGAAACATGGTATAAGTCTGAGGTGGAAGTGCCTTTAAAAACTGATTTTCAGGTATTAACGGGTAATGGATATACGAAGCACTATTTAGATTTTCAAGCTTTTAAAATGCCTCTTTGGGCTTTTAACAAAGAGAAATACGGCTCAAAGGTGACAGAAAAAGTTGAGCATCCACTCTATTTTTTAAAATGGAAATTACCTCTGTCGTATGAGAAAGTTGCTGTGCGAGAAGAACAGAACTCTCAGCGCGTCTATTCTAAACAAGAGGCGGTGGAAAAAGCTTTGGAAATCGGTCGAAAAAAATTACTATCAACTTTAGGTGAGGATGCTAAAATAAAAGGTGAAAAAGTTTTGCACCAAGAACAGGACAATGGTAAAGTTAGATTATCAATACATTACCAAGTTATAGAAAATATTGCGAACACTCAACCAATTATTCAAGGAGATTGATGAATGTCAGAACAGCTAGTAACAATTAACGTACAACTTGATGATTCAAACGAAGCCATTTCATTATTTGGCGTACAAGATGCGAATTTAAAGCGAATTGAAGAAGAAATGCAGGTCTCTATCATTTCAAGAGGTGAGACTGTTGTAGTCTCCGGAAGTACAGAAAATGTTCAGCTAGTAGAAGAAATGCTTAAAAAGTTACTGAACATTATCCGAAAAAATATTTCCATATCTGAACGAGATGTTGTGTATGCGATTCAATTAGCTAAGAAAAACTCTCTCGAGTTTTTTGAAGATGTATATGAAGAAGAGATTGGTAAAAATGTAAAGGGTAAGACCATTCGTGTTAAGACATTAGGACAAAGTCAATACATTTCTGCTATTAAGAAAAACGATTTGGTATTTGGAATTGGTCCTGCTGGTACGGGGAAAACGTATTTAGCTGTTGTCATGGCCGTTAATGCCCTAAAAAATGGTCACGTACAACGTATTATTTTAACACGTCCTGCTGTTGAAGCAGGTGAAAGTCTTGGCTTCTTGCCAGGAGATTTGAAAGAAAAAGTAGATCCGTACTTGCGGCCTCTGTACGATGCATTACATGATGTATTAGGAACAGAACATACGCAACGCCTAATCGAACGCGGAGTTATTGAAATAGCACCCCTTGCTTATATGCGAGGTCGTACACTAGATGATGCGTTTGTTATCTTAGACGAAGCACAAAACACCACGATGGCGCAAATGAAGATGTTTTTAACACGACTAGGATTTGGGTCTAAAATGGTCATTACAGGAGATATTTCACAAATTGATTTACCAAAAGGAGCTCAGTCTGGTTTAGCAGCTGTCTCGAAAATCCTGACCAATGTTAAAGGTATTTCGTTTGTTCATCTAGAACAGTCAGATGTCGTGCGCCACCCACTTGTGGGACGCATCATTCAAGCGTACGAACAAGCTGACCAAAAGACCCTTTCTTAATAGGGTCTATTTTTTGTAAAAGGGGGTACGTTTGTGTCAACGTTTCGGATAATCAAGCAAACAATGGCACAGATCGAGCGATTACGGTTAATTCAAATTGGGTTATATGCCTTGTTAGGTGTAATGATGTTTGCGTCTATGTATAGCAATGTAAAGCCGCAGGAATTAGATCTCAGACTACTGTCTATTTCCCCGCAAACAATTTACTCGCCCGTTACCATTGAAGATAAAGAGAGCACAGAGAAGAAGCGGGCAGAGGCAGAACAAGCCGTTGAAGATGTGTATACACAAAAAACAGAATACGCACAGAACCAAGTCGATCTTGTTGCATCTATTTTTGATGCGATGATGGAAGTTAATACGGAATATGAAAAAGAAGATCATGAAGATAACAGTATCGATGCTGTATTAAAAACCAAACAAAAAATGCTAGAGGACAAGCTTCCTGAAGACATTCAAAAAAACTTGCCAAAGGATACCATTAAGCAGCTGCTTCAGTCTTCTAACAGTGATTTATCGATTGCAAAAGACGCCGTGGTCACAGCTGTTCATCATGTGATGAAAGATCAAGTGAAGATTAGCGATGTAGAAGAGAAAAAAGATCAGGTAGAAAGTCAGCTCGTTTACACCAATGTCAGCAACTCCCTAAAGGATTCAATGAATGCAATTGCTAAATTCGCTATCATTCCAAATGTGATTTATGATCCGCAAAAAACAGCTGAAAACCGTCAAGCAGCTGTGGAAAAAGTGGAGCCTGTCCGAATCAAACAAGGTCAGATTATTGTAGAAGAAAATCAGCTTATTAATCCTGATATATATCGTCAGCTCCAGCTCGCGGGATTGTTGAATAATAAAGGATCTATTCAGCCTTTTGCGGGATTAGCTTTGCTGATTGTGATGATGATAGCGGGCCTCATTTACTATTTGCGTGAATTTCACACCAATACATATCAGCCCTTGTTGTTATATGTATTGGTAGCAACCATTACGATTGGCCTCATGAAAATCCTAAGCTTTTTTCAGCAAATTGATTTATCGGAAATTGGTTTCTTAGCTCCTGTTGCGGTGGGAGGTTTGCTGATTCGAATTTTAATGGATGAACGCATTGCTATTTTATCAAGCATTGTATTTGCTATTTGTGGAAGCATTATTTTTAATGGTGAATTGACAACCTCGTTTAATATGAACATTGGGATCTACTTTTTAATTAGCAATATTGCTGCTATTTTATTTTTAAGCAGGCAGCACAGACGTTCACGGATTTTGCAGGCAGGTCTATTTGTGGCTATGGTGAACGTAATTATCAGCTTTGCTATTATTTTTATTAAAAATGGTCAAATTGGTACTGTAGAGCTAGGCTATTACAGTATGATGTCAATTGCATCTGGTGTTATTGCTTCTGTTTTAACTATAGGATTGCTTCCGTTTTTTGAAAGTGGATTTGGCATTTTATCTACGATGAAGCTAATTGAATTATCGAGTCCTACTCATCCGCTATTACGTAAAATTTTAACGGAAACACCGGGAACGTATCATCACAGTGTAATGGTGGCAAATTTATCTGAAGCGGCGTGTGAAACGATAGGAGCTAATGGTTTATTAGCGAGAGTGGGAGCCTATTATCACGATATTGGTAAAACGAAGCGACCGCAGTATTTTATTGAAAATCAAATGAATATTACCAATCCGCATGATAAACTAAGTCCGAAGACTAGTAAAAATATTATAATCGCACATGCTACAGATGGAGCTACCATTTTGCGAAATCACAAGTTTCCAAAAGAGATTGTAGATATTGCAGAGCAGCATCACGGAACGACTCTGCTTAAGTTTTTCTATCATAAGGCACTTGAACAAACAGAAGAAAAAATTGATGAAAAAGAATATCGTTATCCTGGACCAAAGCCTCAGTCGAAAGAAGCGGCGGTTATTTGCATAGCTGATAGTGTAGAAGCAGCCGTAAGGTCAATGTCCAATCCGACTCCGGAAAAAATTGAGAACTTGGTGCGAAATATTATTAAAGATCGCTTGCAGGATGAGCAGCTTAGCGAGTGTAACGTAACGCTCAAAGAGCTAGAGTTAATTCGCCAAGCACTATGTGAAACTTTAAATGGGATTTTTCATTCCCGAATCGAATATCCAGAGATAAAAAAAGAGAAGGTGAAGGTATGAGTTTAGTTATTGATTTTATTGATGAAACAAACGAAGTGAGTGAAGAGCAGCAAAAAGAGCTGGAGAAGCTGCTTGAAGCTGCTGCTATATATGAAAATTTGCAAGAGGATGCAGAAGTATCTGTTACATTTGTGGATAATGATCGAATTCAAGAAATCAATCATCAATATCGCCATAAAAACCAGCCAACGGATGTAATTTCGTTTGCGCTAGAAGAAATGGGCGAAGATGAAATGCAAATTATCGGAGACGAGATGCCAAGAGTCCTAGGGGATATTGTCATTTCGATTCCAAAAGCTCATGAGCAAGCAGAAGAATACAATCACTCGTTTATGAGGGAGCTAGGATTCTTAACGGTTCACGGTTTCTTGCACTTGCTTGGATATGACCATGAAACATCAGAAGATGAAAAAGAGATGTTTACACGTCAAAAAGATATTTTAGAACAATATGGACTCTCGCGATAAAAAAGGGATAGCTAAAGTTGTCAGTAGCTTTGGTTATGCAATAGAAGGGTTTATATATGTCTGTAAAACACAGAGAAACATGCAAATTCACGTAGCAGCTTCTTTCATCGCCCTTCTCTTAGGTACCGTGCTGTCAATTACAGCTGGTGAATGGACGGTTGTGCTGCTTCTGATTGCAGGCATGTTCAGCTTGGAGTTAATGAATACAGCGGTTGAAAAAGTTGTAGATTTAGTTTCTCCTGAATATCACATACTAGCAAAACACGCAAAAGATGCAGCTGCAGCCGCGGTGCTGGTCTATGCGTGTTTTGCTGTCCTTATAGGAGGAATTATTTTCTTAAAGTATTTGTTTTAAAAAGGAATCTTTTTGGTTCTTTACACCCCGTGGTATAATAAAAAAGGACAAGTTAAACGACATGTAGAAGCGCAAAAGGAGAGCGGATAAATGGATAAGACCGAACTGATTGATGAGGCGAAAAAAGCTCGTGAAATGGCTTATGTACCGTATTCAAAATTTAAAGTTGGTGCAGCTTTATTGACGAAAGATGGAAAGGTTTATCGCGGCTGCAATATTGAAAATGCGGCTTATAGCATGTGCAATTGTGCTGAGCGTACAGCTTTATTTAAAGCATATTCAGAAGGAGATAGAGAGTATGCAGCACTTGCTGTAGTAGCTGATACTGATCGTCCTGTTTCTCCGTGTGGAGCATGCAGACAAGTAATCTCTGAGCTTTGTCCAAAAGAAATGAAAGTTATATTAACCAATTTAAAAAATGACATACAAGAATTAACTGTGGAAGAATTACTTCCAGGAGCATTTTCATCGGAGGATTTACATGAGTAATAATGAATTTAAGTCAGGTTTTGTTTCAATTATTGGAAGACCAAACGTAGGGAAATCAACTTTTTTGAACCGAGTAATTGGTCAAAAGATTGCGATTATGAGTGACAAACCGCAAACAACTAGAAATAAAATTCAGGGTGTGTACACGGAAGATCATGCACAAATTGTGTTTATTGATACGCCTGGAATTCATAAACCAAAGCATAAATTAGGCGACTTTATGATGAAGGTAGCGCAAAATACGCTTAAAGAAGTAGATTTAATTTTATTTATGATTAACGCAACAGAAGGCTTAGGTCGAGGCGATGAATTTATTATCGAGCGTTTAAAAGATACAAAAACGCCTGTTTTCCTTGTGATTAATAAAATTGATGAAATTCATCCAGACGAATTGTTTTCAATTATCACGACGTATAAAGACTTATATCCTTTTGCTGAAATTGTGCCAATTTCAGCTTTACAAGGAAATAACGTGGAGCGTTTGCTTGATCAAATCAAGCAGCGATTGCCAGAAGGGCCGCAATATTACCCGGCAGATCAAGTAACGGATCACCCAGAACGCTTTATTATTACGGAATTAATTCGTGAAAAAGTACTGCATGCAACGAGGGAAGAAATACCTCATTCTATTGCGGTTGTGATGGATTCTATGCAAAGACGAGATAATGGCGCTGTTTACGTCGGCGCTACAATTATCGTCGAACGAGATTCACAAAAAGGCATCGTAATTGGAAAGCAAGGAAAGATGTTAAAAGAGGTAGGAAGAAAAGCAAGAGCAGACATTGAAGCCCTTTTAGGTTCAAAAGTGTTTTTAGAACTATGGGTGAAAGTGCAAAAAGATTGGCGAAACCGAGCGACGCATCTCCGCGACTTTGGATTTAGAGAAGACGAATATTAATCATTTGAGTGCTTGTTTGCGTCGATTTATACCCCTTCATAAAAGAAGGTAATTTGTAAAAAATTGTGTTACATGATTTTACGTCGGAAGGCTATTCTAAACATAAGGAATTGAAATATGTATCTGATCTTTATGGTTAGAAAGGTGGGAGTTCTATGTTGAATTTTACTTGGAACATTTTTTCACAAACAGGTAGCATTGATACTTATCTCATTTTTAAGGAACTTGAAAATGAAGTGAAAGAAAGACCCGAAACATATGAGGACAACAGCGAAAGTCTCAATTCTCCCTTGTCTTAGCCTTCTGTAAGATGGCGGTGATGATGATTGTTTAAAAAGTGTGAAGGAATTGTCATTCGAACGAATGATTACGGTGAATCAAATAAAATTGTCACCATTTATTCACGTGAACTCGGAAAAGTAGGACTCATGGCAAGAGGGGCGAAAAAGCCCAATAGTCGCTTAGCTTCCGTCACACAATTATTTACGTATGGATACTTTTTTATACAAGCAGGTTCAGGAATGGGTACTCTCCATCAAGGAGAAGTTATCTCATCTATGAGAAGCATACGCGAAGATATCTTCACAACAGCGTATGCTTCTTATATTCTTGAATTAACAGATAAAGCTACTGACAACAATAAACCCAATCCATTTCTATTTGAACTGCTGCACCAAACCATTCATTATATAAACGAAGAGTATGATGCAGAAATCTTAACATTTATTTATGAAATGAAAATGTTAAACGTTCTAGGTCTTCACCCTACATTAAATGAATGTGCAGTCTGTCATCAAGGTGAAGGAACATTTCATTTTTCCATTCGAGAAGGCGGGTTTATTTGTCATCGATGCTTAGAAAAAGATCCTTATCATTTGAAAATTAGTCCGATGACGGTTAAACTATTAAGACTATTTTATTACATTGATTTAAAGCGGTTAGGTTCTATTTCTGTTAAGCCCGAAACAAAAAAACAATTAAAGTTTGTAATTGATCAATATTACGAAGAATATTCAGGATTGTTTTTAAAAACAAAGCGGTTTTTGAATCAGATGGAGTCTTTAAAACAATCGCTCTCTGATGAGAAATAGGAAAGATAATCAGTGATATGCAAGGAATTGCTGTCGCTAGGGTGCCTCGTAGTATGTAGGGGACACCCTTTTTACTGTGGAGCAAAGGGGGAGTTTCGCTTATTGTAAGTGTAATGCCTGCTTTTTTTGAAAAGCCGTGGTAAAATAAACGGCATTCTAAAAAGATAAAATGCTAAAATTAATAAGTTATAGCTTTTACTTTTGCTTAAAAAGTATATAATGTTTTATAAATAGTATGTCACATTTGATGATTAGGTGGTGAGTACAATCGAACTGAACAAACGACAAGAACAAATTTTGCAAATTGTCAAAGACGAAGGACCTATTACAGGTGAGCATATTGCAGATCAGCTTAGCCTTACGCGGGCAACGCTAAGACCGGACTTGGCTATTTTAACAATGGCTGGTTATTTAGAAGCGCGACCGCGCGTAGGTTACTTTTACACAGGTAAAACAGGAGCACAGCTTCTTACAGATAAAATAAAAAAAATACAGGTGCAAGAATATCAGTCTATCCCGGTAGTCGTGAACGAAAATGTGTCGGTATATGATGCTATTTGTACAATGTTTCTAGAAGACGTGGGGACCCTTTTTGTAGTGGATGAGAAATCTCAGCTAGTGGGAGTACTGTCGCGTAAAGATTTATTGCGCGCGAGTATCGGAAAGCAAGAGTTAACATCTATTCCTGTTCATATTATCATGACGAGAATGCCCAACATTACATATTGCTATCGCGAAGATTTGTTAATTGATATTGCTAAGATCTTAATTGAAAAACAGATTGATGCTATGCCCGTTATTAAAGAGGGAGACGGCAATTTTGAAGTGGTGGGACGCATTACCAAAACAAATATTACAAAACTACTAGTAGCATTAGCAAATGATGAAGTATTATAAGTGAAAAAGGATTAAAAAGGGGATGCACAAAATATGAACAACCCATGTCTTTATGTCATTTCGGATTCTGTAGGTGAGACAGCTGAACTAGTTGTAAAGGCTGCATCAAGTCAGTTCAATATGACAGACTTTGTAATTAAAAGAGTACCTTACGTAGAGGACATCGCAACACTTTCAGAAGTGGTTTCAGTAGCGAAGATGAACAACGCTATTATTGGCTTTACGCTAGTAAAGCCCGAAATGAGAGAATTTTTAATTCAAGAAGCGTCCAAGAACGGGGTAGAGGTATTTGATATTATTGGACCTTTAATTGATAAAATTCAATCTTCTTATCAACTTTCTCCTCGCTATGAGCCTGGCATGGCTAGAAAATTAGACGAAGATTATTTTAAGAAAGTAGAAGCCATTGAATTTGCAGTGAAATATGATGATGGGCGTGATCCGAGAGGCATTCTTAGAGCGGATATCGTATTAATCGGTGTATCAAGAACGTCTAAAACACCTCTTTCTCAATTTTTAGCACATAAGCGTTTAAAAGTAGCCAATGTTCCGATTGTACCTGAAGTAGATCCGCCAGAAGAGCTGTTTCACGTATCACCTGAGAAGTGTATAGGGCTTACTATTAGTCCCGAAAAATTAAACGATATTCGTAAAGAGCGTTTAAAGTCTCTTGGTCTAAACGATAAAGCAATTTATGCTAATATTGGCCGTATTAAAGAAGAACTTGAATTTTTCCAAGGGATTGTAGATAAGATCGGCTGTGAAGTGGTTGACGTATCCAACAGAGCCGTAGAAGAAACAGCTGGTATCATTCTTAATACCATCAAAAAGAAATAAACGATGGATCTCCTCTGTGCGTGACATAAAGGAGATTGCTTTCTTATTTTTTTAGACTGTAAGCCTAAAAAAATATACCGAAGATGAATATGACAGAACTTTTAAAAACAAGTGACTTTTGTATAGAAAATATAGGTTGTTTATATTATAATAAAAAATTGTGATAAAAAAGAATAGTTTTAGGTTTAGACTTTGTTAAGAACGAATAAACTATTTATATAAAAGTCAAGTCAAAATCGAAAAAAGTATTCGACAAATGCCATCTACAGGAAATAACAAATTGTTAGAAGGAATCTCTGGAGGGATGTAGAATACAGAGTTATAGCAAAAGAAAAAGTAAAGTTTTTGTCGATGCTGATGCATGCCCTGTTAAAGCAGAAATCGTTGAACTTACACATACATATGACATCGAGCTTGTGTTTGTTGCTTCCCATGCTCACATGCAAACAAATCCTACACCAGGAAAATGGGTCTATGTGGATGCAGAAAAGGAAGCCGCAGATTTATATATTTTAAATCACGCAGTCAAGCAGGATATTGTCGTAACTCAAGATACTGGCTTAGCAAGCATGTTAGTAAGTCGAGGGGTTTACGCACTGTCTCCTCGTGGAAAGTACTATAATGACGACGAAATGAATACGGTGCTTTTCTTTCGCTATGTTTCTGCAAAAGAGCGACGGTCAGGGCGTCATACTAAAGGCCCAAAGGCATTTAGTGAAGAAGATCGCCAGCATTTCATTCAAGCTTTTGAAAAAATGTTGTCGAAACTTGCAGGAATTTAGCACTTAGTGAAGAATATTATATGAAATACGGAGCTGTTACTATGGCAAATCGAATTCCTGATGAAGTAATCGACCGTATTCGGCATTCAGTAGATATTGTCGACGTCATAAGCGATTATGTACAACTAAAAAAACAAGGGCGCAATTATTTTGGACTCTGTCCGTTTCATGGGGAAAGCACACCATCTTTTTCAGTATCGCCTGATAAACAAATTTATCATTGCTTTGGATGCGGTGCAGGAGGTAATTCATTTTCATTCATAATGGAATTAGAAGGACTGTCCTTCACGGAAGCAGCTCAGCAGCTTGCTGAAAAAGGAGATATTCCTTTCGAACATGAGATACATCCTCATGAAGAAGATAATCAAAAGCCTAGCAATAAAATGATTGAAGCACACGAGCTTTTAAAGAAATTTTACCATCATTTATTGGTAAATACAAAAGAAGGCCAAGATGCTTATGATTATTTAATAAATCGAGGGTTTTCACGCGAAATTATCGATGAATTTGAGATAGGTTTTGCTTTAGATTCGTGGGAATTTGTAAGTAAGTTCTTAACAAAACGTGGGTTTAATCCGCAAGAGATGGAACATGCAGGTTTAATCATTAAACGCAACCAAGATGAAACGTACTTTGATCGTTTTCGTGATCGAATTATGTTTCCTATTGCTGACTTGCAAGGCAAAACAATTGCATTTTCAGGGCGCCTGCTAAAAGAGATAAAAGGGCAGCCTAAATATTTAAACAGTCCCGAAACTTCTATTTTTAACAAAAGTCGCACACTCTACAACTTTCACCGCGCTAAAAAACATATACGCAAAAATCAGCAAGTTATTTTATTTGAAGGATTTGCAGATGTTATTTCGGCTGTTAAAGCGGGGTGTCCAAACGCAATTGCAACAATGGGAACTGCCTTAACAGAAGAACAAGCCAAGATTATTCGCCGAAATGTAGAGTCCGTTATCATTTGCTATGATGCAGATTCTGCCGGAATTGAAGCAGCGCACAAAGCAACTGCTATCTTAACAAATGTGGGTTGTACCGTTAAGATTGCTGTGATGCCGGATGGTTATGATCCGGATGATTATATTAAAGAATACGGGGCAGAGAAGTTTCAAAATGATGTTATTAACAGCAGCTTGACCTTTATGGCATTTCAAATGAGGTATCTCCGCCGAAAACGAAATCTACAAAATGAATCTGAACGTATGCAATACATTGAAGACGTTTTGAAAGAAATAAGTCTCCTTACGAAAGCCGTAGAACGAGATCATTATTTACGCCAATTGGCACAAGAGTTTTCCATTTCATTAGATGCGCTTAAAGAACAGCAGTATCAAGTGTATCGAACTGAAAAAAAGAAAAAGGATAATGATTCTCCAAATCGAAATAATATAAATAGACAACCAGTCGTAAAGAGAAGCTTATTACCGGCTTATCAAAATGCAGAACGTTTTTTGATCGCTCATATGTTGAAAGATAAGGATGTAGCATTTAGAATTCAAGACCGACTTCAAGGTCAGTTCAATGTCGAAGAACATCGTGCGCTTGTTCTATATTTGTATGCCTATTACGAGGAAGGACATGAGCCTAATCCGAGCGGATTTATCGAACGGTTGCCCGAGTCTTCGTTGTCTAGTCTAGCTTCAGAACTGGCGATGATGTCAATTAATGATGAATTGTCGGAGCAAGCATTGAATGATTATATCCAAACTATATTGATTTACCCACAAAGGGTAGCGGTAGAAAAAAAAGAAGCAGAAAAGCAAGAAGCAGAGCGTCAAAAAGATTATTTAAAAGCTGCGACAATAGCAATGGAAATTTTACAGTTAAAAAAAACGTTAAAATAAACGATATTGCGTATTAGTCCCACTTTTAGAAGGTTTTCCTTAAAATTTTGGAAGGAGGGGATCTGATGGCTGAAAAATCAGCTCAATCAAAACAACTTGATTCAGATTTAACAATTGAACAAGTAAAAGATCAATTGACCGAAATCGGAAAAAAACGTGGTGTGCTCACATACGAAGAAATTGCAGAGCGTATGGCGAACTTCGAAATTGAATCCGATCAAATGGATGAATATTATGAATACCTTGGAGAACAAGGTGTTGAAGTAATGAGTGAATCTGAAGCAAATGATGACGATGCCGATCCCGATATTCAAGAACTGTCAAAAGAAGAAGAGTTTGATTTAAATGATTTAAGTGTACCTCCTGGTGTGAAAATTAATGATCCAGTTCGTATGTACTTAAAAGAAATCGGACGCGTTGACTTATTGTCAGCAGAGGAAGAAATCAATTTAGCAAAACGTATTGAAGAAGGCGATGAAGAAGCGAAACGTCGTCTTGCTGAAGCAAACTTACGTCTTGTTGTAAGTATCGCTAAACGCTATGTTGGACGCGGTATGCTGTTTCTTGATTTAATTCAGGAAGGAAACATGGGTCTTATCAAAGCGGTAGAAAAATTTGATTATCGCAAAGGTTATAAATTCAGTACGTATGCGACATGGTGGATTCGTCAAGCTATTACTCGTGCGATTGCTGACCAAGCAAGAACGATTCGTATTCCCGTTCATATGGTTGAAACGATTAACAAGCTAATTCGTGTTCAACGTCAGCTTCTTCAAGATTTAGGTCGCGAACCATCTCCTGAAGAAATTGCAGAAGATATGGATTTAACACCAGAAAAAGTTCGTGAAATCTTAAAAATTGCCCAAGAGCCAGTTTCTCTTGAAACACCAATTGGTGAGGAAGACGATTCTCATTTAGGTGACTTCATTGAAGACCAAGATGCAACATCACCTTCTGAACATGCTGCGTATGAATTATTAAAAGAGCAGTTAGAAGACGTCCTTGATACGTTAACAGATCGCGAAGAAAATGTTCTTCGACTCCGTTTTGGTCTGGACGATGGACGTACGCGTACGCTTGAAGAAGTAGGAAAAGTATTTGGCGTAACGCGTGAGCGTATTCGTCAAATTGAAGCTAAAGCGCTTCGTAAGCTCCGTCACCCTAGCCGAAGCAAACGTTTAAAAGATTTCTTAGAATAGATAAAAGCGTAAATAACGCTTATGAGATAGCTTCTTTCCCTGAGGAAAGGGGCTATCCATTTTTTATGGAATAAATTTCATAAAAACGCATTTTGAAGAAGTATATTGATTTTTTTACCAACTTTTCTTCTTTCATATATTTTACTGAATTGTCCTTCGTTTTGCAAATGCTCCTTTATATTCTTTTGTTATAGAAGCGTAAGCTGTTCAAATTACATTTAAACATCCGAAAAATGGAATCGCTATCATTTTATTCTTGCTTTGATTAGTACTCTTCTATTATAACATGAAAAAATTAAAACGTTTTAAAAGTTGAGAAAATTTACAAAAATGAATTATAATTAAATAATGTAAGCGTATACATTTTTTTAGGGGGAATAAAAATGAATTTTGAATTAACCAATGAACAAAAGATGATTCAACGGACGCTCAGAGAGTTTTCAGAGGCTGAAGTAGCACCAAATGCATTAGAGCGCGATCGAAGTAAACAATTTCCGCTTGATGTTTTTAAAAAGTTAAGTGAGCTTGGTGTGATGGGCCTTCCTTTTCCTGAAGAGTATGGAGGCGGAGGAGCAGATACGGTTAGTTTTGCTATTGTCGTAGAGGAATTAAGTAAAGCTTGTGGCTCTACAGGAATTACATACTCAGCTCATGTTTCGCTCGGGGGGGCACCTATTTATCTATTCGGAACAAAAGAGCAAAAAGAACAGTACCTACCTGTTTTATGCTCGGGGGAATCTTTTGGAGCGTTTGGTTTAACCGAACCGAACGCAGGAAGTGATGCGGGAGGAACGGAGACCGAAGCAGTGTTGAAGGATGGAACATTTAAGATTAATGGTAGTAAATGCTATATTACGAATGCCAGCTATGCAAAGTTTTTAGCTTTAACAGCTGTTACAAATCGTACAGAAGGTAAAAAAGAAATCTCAGCTATTATCGTACCTACAGAAGCTCGAGGTTTTACCGTAATAGACAATTACGAGAAAATGGGTCTACATGCTTCAAATACAACTGAACTCGTTTTAGAGGATGTTGAAGTGCCTGAAGAGAATTTACTCGGTGTAAGAGGAGAAGGTTTTAAACAATTTCTAATGACGCTTGACGGAGGAAGAATTGGAATTGGAGCAATGGCCGTTGGAATCGCTCAAGCTGCTTATGAAAAAGCACTGTCATATGCGCAGGAAAGAAAGCAATTTGGGAAAGCTATTTCATCATTTCAAGCGATTCAGTTTAAATTAGCTGATATGGCGATGAAAATTGAGTTAGCAAGAAATATGGTGTATAAAGCAGCATGGTTAAAAGACCAAGGAAAGCCATTTACGAAAGAAGCTGCTATGTGTAAATTGTACGCTTCTGAAATTTGTATGGAAGTAGCCAGTCAAGCTGTTCAGATTCATGGAGGATACGGTTACATGAAAGAGTATCACGTGGAACGGTATTTACGGGATGCTAAGCTTTTAGAAATTGGAGAAGGAACTTCGGAAATTCAGCGCTCGGTTATTGCAAGGCAAATTGGTTGTTAAGATAAGCACTAAGAAATTAGTTAATTATGTAAATAAAACCCTTTCACTTATGAGCATTTTCAAGTAAAATAAAAGTGCTTATACTATTTTGTTATTTCTAGGGATGGGAATACATAAAGGGGGTATAGTGAGTGAAGCGAAATCCGCTAATACCATTTTTATTAATTGCGGTAATTGGGATTGCTTTAATGTTAACGCTTTCGTTCAACGGATTGAACAATGCGAAAGAAATTGCGGCTGAAAAAGAAGGCGGGGGCGCGGAACAGCAGGCTTCAGCTAAACCAGAAGAAATTTATCAAAAAACTTGTATTGGCTGTCACGGTGATCAATATCAAGGTGGAGTAGGTCCTTCGTTAAAAGGAATTGGGAAAAAAGTTTCTCAAGACGAAATTGCAGATATTGTTGTAAACGGTAAAGGAAACATGCCGCCTGGGCTGGTTCCTCCGGAAAAAGCGAAGGAAATGGCTAAATGGGTATCAGAAATTAAATAGAGTTCAGAAACATGATTTTCTGGAAAGCCGCTCATTTATAAAGCAGGCTTTTTTTTTATAACTTTTTTAGACGCATTCAGCTAAAAGGAAAACATGAAGAGAAATAGGAATCATGTACCTATCTATGTTAAAATAATGAACAGTAATCACATAGAGAATAGGTGACAAAATGAATGAATTAAACTTATCAACAAGACTTGAAGAAGTAGTAAAGTCGATTCCTTTGGGAGCAAAAATAGCAGACATTGGCTCAGATCATGCATACTTGCCGTGTTTTGCTTATTTAAATGGATATATTAGCAGCGCCGTAGCAGGAGAAATTACAGAAGGTCCTCTTCAATCTGCTATTCAGCAGGTTAAAAAAACAAACTTAACGAACGTTATTGATGTTCGAAAAGGAAACGGCCTAGAAGTAATATCACCGAATGAAGTAGACTGTATTACAATCTGCGGAATGGGCGGAACGCTTATTACGATGATTTTAGAAGAAGGAAAAACAAAGTTAGAAGGAGTAAAAAGACTTGTGCTTCAGCCGAATATTGGTTCACATCATATTCGCAGCTGGCTGATTCAACACAACTGGGAAATCATTGATGAAAAAATCATCGAAGAAGACGGTCGTATGTATGAAGTCATCGTCGCTGAACCCGGAAATGCCTTAGCTCCTTATAACGGTGAAGTAGAAGCCGGTGTATTAATGGGCCCTATTTTAAAAGAAAAACGCTCTTCTGCTTTTATTACAAAGTGGACGCATGAACTAACTCATCTTAAACAAATTGTCAGCCAAATGGAGCAGGCTCAGTCAGAGGAAAGCAAAGCAAAACTTCAAAAACTTACCCAAGACATCTCATTAATTGAGGAGGCGTTAAAATGAGTAAAATCCCTAACGGATTTCAAGTAATTGAAGCATTCGAATCATTTTCTCCCAAGCATTTAGCGGTTGAAGGAGATAAAATTGGTTTACAGATTGGAACGTTAAACAAGCCTGTAAAAAAAGTAATGGTAACGTTAGATGTTCTTGAAACAGTCGTAGACGAAGCAATCGAAAAACAAGTGGATTTAATTATTGCTCATCATCCTCCTATTTTTAGACCTCTAAAACAAGTGGTTACGGATCTTCCTGAAGGACGTATTTTAGAGAAATGCATCAAACATGATATTGCCGTATATGCTGCCCATACAAACTTAGATATAGCTAAAGGCGGAGTAAATGACTTGTTAGCCGAAGCGTTGGAGTTACAAGAGACAAAAGTGCTGGTTCCGACAACGTCTATTCAATTGAAAAAGCTAGCTGTATTTGTTCCTTCAAATCACGCTGAGGCAGTGCGCACAGCTATTTGTGAGGCAGGAGCTGGACATGTTGGTCTTTACAGTGACTGTACGTTTTCAACAGAAGGCGAAGGCACATTTAAACCTTCTTCAGAAGCCAACCCATACATTGGCTCAAAAGGAGAGTTAGAACGTGTAAATGAAACAAAGGTTGAAACTATTTTTGAAGCGAGTCAACAAAATAAAATTATTCGTGCCATGCTCAGTGCTCATCCTTACGAAGAAGTAGCCTATGACATTTATCCAGTTGAACAAACGGGCGAGACGCTTGGACTTGGCCGAATGGGTAAGTTAAAAGAAGAGATGACGTTAAAACAGTTTGCCGCTCACGTTAAACAAGCATTGGATGTAGATGGTGTCAGAGTAGTAGGGTCTATGGATGCCACAGTGAAAAAAGTAGCTGTTCTTGGCGGAGACGGAAACAAATATATTACAAACGCAAAATTTAGCGGAGCAGATGCCTATGTAACAGGTGATTTGTATTTCCATGTTGCTCATGATGCAATGGCAATGGGATTAAACGTTGTAGATCCTGGTCATCATGTTGAAAAAGTCATGAGACAAGGCGTAACGCGTGTATTAAACAATCTTTTTGCTGCGAAAAATTTTGAGTGTGAAGTATTTGATTCAAAAGTAGACACAAATCCGTTTACGTTTATGTAACAAAGAAGGTGTTGACGAATGTCAACACCTTCTTTTGCGTCTATTAAGACGATTTTTTTGTTCGAACTTTTGGTAAAATCTTTGAAAGAGGCACACTTTTTTCACGTGTCCATGTTGTTTCATCTTCTGGATCGAACTGATCTAGAAAATTGATGACCTCTTTTGTAATTGGAGTAGGGGTAGATGCACCTGCCGTAACAGCTACGGTTTTCGCGTTCATCAACCATTCGATCTGAAGCTCTGAGATGTCACCGATGCGATATGCCTCAGTGCCGGCAATCTCCATTGATACTTGAGCCAAACGGTTTGAATTGTTACTTTTAGGATCTCCTACTACGATTGTAACATCTGCTTCACCTGCTTGCTCAGCTACAGCTTCTTGGCGAACTTGTGTAGCTAAACAAATTTCCTTGTGAACTTCAGCGTGCGGATATTTTTCTTTTACCTTTTCCATTACTTCTGCAACGTCCCACTGACTCATTGTTGTCTGATTTGTTACAATGATTTTCTCACGTTGAATATTTAAATGGGCTACGTCTTCTGCTTTTTCAATTAAATGAACGATATCTGGTGCGATGCCAAGTGCACCTTCTGGCTCAGGATGATTTCTTTTTCCGATATAAATAACGTCATAACCTTCTTTTTCTTTTTGGCGAATAAGGTCATGGGTTTTTGTAACATCCGGACATGTAGCATCGATTGTTGTTAAGCCTTTTTCTTTTGCCCGTTCTTTTACTTCTGGAGATACTCCGTGCGCAGTAAAAATAACGGTTCCTTCATTTATTTGGTCTAAGATTTCTAGGCGATTAGCACCGTCCAGTGTGATAATGCCGTCCTCTTCAAACGCATCTGTAACGTGTTTATTATGAACAATCATTCCTAAGATATAGATTGGTCGAGGCAATGATTTATCTAAAGCGGCGTTTCGTGCAATGACCATTGCGTCTACTACACCATAACAATAGCCGCGCGGTGCGATTTTAATAACTTTCATTTCAATTTCCTCCTCATCATAATCCTGACGAGCAATTCAACTCGCTTCTATTATATAAAAGAGGAAGGAAGAATACAAAGATATTCTTTTTTTACTCACTGTATTTCCTTAAGGAATCAGCGGATTTATCAAATATAAAGTTTTGGTTTAGACACCCGATCTCTCGATGAATGTTCAATTTCTTCTTCGAAGAAATCCAGCTCATCATCGGAGGAATCCGTGCTTTCTGCGCCTGCTGATAAAACCTTACTGTCTTTACTTTCATCAGTTTCAGAAACCTCTGTTCCTTCTGCTTCGAGTACTTCATCTGTGTCATCACTTGAGCGCAAGGCCTGATAGATTTTCCATAGAGAAGGAGCATTTTTGACAAGAGGTCCGTATTGTTGAATCATAGGTCCCATCGTTTCCGCTGCTTTTAATACTCGTTGAACATTTCCCATCATGGAGCTCAAGTTAGCAGGGTTCGTTAATCCTTGCAAACCTCCAAGCAGGGAAGAAGAGTTAGTCGCTCCTGCAGTACCTTGGGCTCCTGAAAGGCCAGAAAACAAAGAACCTCGAGGAGCAGCCGCAGCCGCTTGTTGAAATGGTATGTTTCTATTTCCGCCTCTTCGGAATAGGCGAGTTAAGAAGTTACCTCCTCCACGGTTCAGGCCTTGCTGATTCGGGTAAAATGATTGTTGAGCATTTGTTTGCTGGGCAAAGTTACGGAACTGCTGTAATGGATTAAATTGGCCAAAGTTACCAGGTTGCCCAAAGCCATTTTGTGGTGGCATTCCTGGCATCATTCTTCTTTGCATACCGGGGGGAAATGGTGGTCTTCGCTGTAGCAAAGGACGCACCTCCTTTAGTAAAGTAGATTTTCTTTTACTATGGTATGCAACTCGCGATAAAATGTTTTTGAAACAGGTAATAAGTTTTAGTAATATGAATGAGAAGTAGTCACAGAAGGAAAAATCGATTATAATCATATATTGTGCCTTAAAAGATGAACGTGAATGTAAAAAAGGAGACTATTATGGAAAAAACAAACTTTGAACGTTTTGAGTTTCAACCATTTTTAATAGAAGCAATTAAACAATTAGGTTTTTATCAGCCTACAGAGATTCAGGAGCGCTTAATTCCTTCCGTTTTAAAAGGGGAAAGTGTAATTGGTCAGTCACAAACAGGGACGGGCAAAACACACGCTTATTTATTACCTTTACTTGAAAAGGTAGACCCTAAAAAAGAAGAAGTACAAGTTGTGATTACTGCTCCAACTCGTGAGCTTGCTTCTCAAATTTATCAAGAAGTATTAAAGCTAACAAAACACAGTGCTGAAGGAGAAGAAATTTCAGCAAAATGTTTTATCGGCGGTACAGATAAGCAGCGTACAATCGACAAATTAAAGAAGCAGCCTCAAGTTGTTGTAGGAACACCGGCTCGTTTGTTTGATTTAGTAAATGAAAAAGCGTTAGTAGTGTATACAACAAAGGCGCTAGTAGTAGATGAAGCAGATTTAATGCTTGATATGGGATTTTTAGAAGATGTGGACCGTTTGGCAAGCAATATGCCTGAAAAATTACAGATGCTTGTTTTTTCAGCAACTATTCCTGAAAAATTAAAGCCATTCTTAAAAAAATACATGGAAAATCCAAAATTTACGCATGTTTCGCCTAAGCAAGCGGCAGCGGCTAAATTAGAGCATGTATTAGTTCCACTACGTCATCGTAACAAGTTTAAGCTACTGCATGATATGCTTATTTCGTATAACCCTTATTTAGCTATCGTCTTTACAAATACAAAGAAAATGGCGGACGAAGTAGCAGATGACCTACTGTCTAAAGGCTTAAAAGTAGGAAGAATTCATGGAGACTTATCTCCTCGTGACCGTAAGAAAATGATGAAGCAAATTAATAATTTAGAATTTCAATACGTAGTAGCGACAGATTTAGCAGCTCGCGGTATTGATATTGAAGGAATTTCACACGTAATTAACTTTGAGCTTCCTTCAGATCTAGATTTCTACATTCACCGCGTAGGACGTACAGCTCGTGCCGGTCATTCTGGAATTGCTGCTACAATCTTCGATGTGGAAGATGAAGATGCAGTAAATAAGCTAGAGAAAATGGGGATCGAGTTTGTAAACAAAGATCTTCAAAAGCAAGAATGGATTTCCATTGATGACCGTAACCGCCGTAAAAAGCGTCTGAAGAAAGCGGATGAAGTGGGAGAAGAGGCACATCGTTTTATTCAAAAGCCGAAGAAAGTAAAGCCTGGCTATAAGAAAAAACGTGCTCGTGAAATTACAAAATATGTGCAAAAGAAAAAGCGTAGTGAAAGACGCAACAATCGTTAATCGCAATAGGTTAGAGGTGTAAAAAGTAATGTTGAAAATTGGTTCTCATGTATCGATGAGCGGCAAAAAGATGCTTTTAGGAGCAAGTGAAGAGGCTGCTTCTTACGGAGCAAATACGTTTATGATCTATACAGGCGCTCCGCAAAATACTCGTCGTAAAAAGATTGAAGAGCTTAATATTGAAGCTGGTCTTTTGCATATGAAAGAGCATGGAATGAAAGATATTGTTGTACATGCTCCCTATATCATTAATTTAGGAAATACAACAAAGCCCGAAACATTTGAGCTTGGAGTAGATTTCTTATCGTCTGAAATTCAGCGCACTCATGCTCTTGGTGCGAAGCAAATTGTTCTTCATCCAGGGGCTCATGTGGGCGCTGGAGCAGATGCTGGTATTCAGCAAATTATCAAAGGACTAAATGAAGTTCTGACAGCTGACCAAGAAGTTCAAATTGCGCTTGAGACAATGGCTGGAAAAGGAACAGAGTGTGGAAGAAGTTTTGAAGAAATCGCACAAATTATTGACGGTGTGACGCACAACGAAAAACTCTCTGTTTGTTTTGACACATGTCACGTTCATGACGCTGGTTATGATATCGTTCAAGACTTTGATGGTGTATTAAATGAATTTGATAAGACGGTAGGAATACAGCGAATTAAAGTGCTTCACATCAATGATAGTAAAAATGTATGCGGTGCTCGAAAAGACCGTCATGAAAATATTGGATTTGGTGAAATCGGATTTGGTGCACTAAATTATATTGTTCATCATCCAGCGTTTAAAGAGGTTCCAAAAATTCTAGAAACTCCTTATGTAGGAGAAGATAAGAAAAATAAAAAAGCGCCATATCAATTAGAAATTGATATGATCCGTGCACAAAGCTTTGATTCAGAGTTAAAACAGAAGCTTATGTAATTTCATATGTGATTGAAAAAGGTCATGTCTATAGACATGACCTCTTCTTTTACATCAACTGCTGAAATAATTCGTTCACTCGTTTGGCAGTTTCGCGATCTGTTACTTGAGCAATTTGTTTGATTAAATTTCGGCGTTCTTCAAGGTTATAAATATTTACGGGTTGCTGTCTAATGACGGATACAAGGGTGTGTGCCTGCTGATCTGTAAGGGGGATGTTGTATTGTTTGCTATACTTTAAAAGCTCTTTCGGGGTAATGTTATTTACTTTTTTATTGACAATCTGCTGTACAATTTTCATATGATTACCTCCTCGTCATATACAGTTTATGAATAAAAAAGAAAGATGTGCCTATATTGTGTAATAAAACAAAATTTTGAGTCGGATGAACTTACGGAGGCAAGAAAGCGAATGAGTGAAACGGCTTAGTTTACAAATAAAAGACAATCCTGTATACTACATTAATGATTAAATCGTAATGATTCTGAGAAAGTAAATGGGTAACGGAGTATACGATAGAAACCGTGCCCTCTTTTGTATGGAGAAATATAAAAAAAGAAGGGTGAGGCGCATATGAGTACACCTGATATTATTGAAATTGATCATTTATCATTTCAATATGATGGAGTGAATGTATTAGAAGATATAAGTTTTTCAATTCCAAAAGGAGCTTTTTTGGGTCTCGTTGGTCCAAATGGTTCTGGAAAATCAACGCTAATTAAATGTTTACTTGGTTTGCAAAAACCATCTCAAGGTGCAATTCGGTTATTTGGAAAAGATCAGAGAAGGTTTAAAGAACGAAGTAAAATTGGATATGTATCGCAAAAAGCGAATAGTTTTAACAGCGGCTTTCCTGCTACCGTTTTTGAAGTGGTTTCAACAGGTCTTACTTCAAAATTAGGTTTGTTTCGCTTTATGAATGCTTCTCACAAACAAAAAGTAAAAGAGGCGGTAGAAGCAGTAGGGATGAGTGAATTTTTAAATCGAAACATAGGAGAATTATCGGGTGGTCAGCAACAGCGAATTTTTATTGCTCGCGCGCTTGTAAGTGAACCCGAGCTGTTAATTTTAGATGAGCCAACAGTCGGAGTGGATGCACAAAATGTGTACACTTTTTATGAGCTTCTTGAAAAGTTAAATAAAGAAAAAGGAATTACGCTTGTGCTTGTTACCCACGATATTGGCACTGTCTCAGAAAAGGTAACCCACGTTGCTTGTTTAAATAAATTTCTACACTTTCATGGGAATGCCAAAGAATTCGAACAGCTTTGTGAACATGATGTATCTATGTTTTATGGTCATAATGTTCATGTGTTAACCCATGATCATCATGGAGGGCAGCACGTATGATAAGCAGTTTATTTCAATTTGAGTTTTTACGAAATGCATTTTTAACCGGTATGATTATTGGCGTCTTAGCTCCTTTATTGGGAACGTTCATCGTAGTGAGGCGCCTTTCTTTAATTGCAGACGCTTTAAGTCACGTGACGCTAGCGGGGATTTCCGCGAGCTTACTTCTTAGTCAGAAAATAGGGTTTATGCAAGGAGTGAACCCCGTCTATTTAGGAATGGTATCTTCCGTTACAGGCGCTCTTTTTATTGAGAAGCTTCGAGGGGTCTACAAGCATTATCAAGAGCTGGCCATTCCGATTATTTTATCGGGCGGAATTGGTATTAGTGCAATTTGTATCTCGCTGGCAGACGGTTTTAATAATGATTTAATGAATTATTTGTTTGGAAGCGTAAGTGCGGTAAGTCGTTCGGATCTTTGGACAGTTGTTGTAATAGCCGTATTTGTAATAGCTATTGTCTTTTTCTTATATAAAGAATTGTTTATTTTATCTTTTGACGAGGAGCATGCTTCTGCTTCTGGAATTAAATCGAAGTGGATGCACTTTTTATTTATTGTGATGGTTGCTCTTGTCATTGCTGTATCGATGCGTATCGTCGGTATTTTATTGGTGTCATCTCTTATGACTCTTCCTGTAGCAGCAAGTATTCGCTTAGCTAGAGGCTTTAAACAAACGATTCTGCTTTCGGTAATTTTTGGTGAAATATCTGTTTTAGGCGGATTATTTTCAGCGTACTACTTGGATTTAGCACCAGGGGGTACAATTGTTGTCATCGCTGTTGTTATTTTAATCATATCTATTATGATTAATAAAGGACGGAAGGGGAAACAAAAATGAATTTAACTGAAGCCATTCATTTATTAAAAGATCAAGGATATAAACATACAGGAAAACGTGAAGAAATGCTTGCCCTGTTTTCAAAGTCAAATAAGTACTTAACGGCAAAAGATGTATTAGAATACATGAAACCTGATTATCCTGGTCTAAGTTTTGATACAATCTACCGTAATTTATCATTGTTTGTGGAATTAGGCGTACTTGAAATGACGGAGCTTTCGAGCGAAAAGCACTTTCGATTTAAATGTGCAACCGCTCATCATCATCACCACTTCATTTGTTTAGATTGTGGAAAAACAAAAGAAATTGAAGCTTGTCCTATGGAGTATGTAGACGAGGATTTGCGAGGATATAATATTACAGGCCATAAATTTGAAATCTATGGACAATGTATAGAATGTAATCAATAAAAAAGAGAGGGCGTTATGCACCTCTCTTTTTTATTTTTGCTGTTCTTTTAACCAGCTGGCTACCCACTGATCCGCTTCTAGCCAATTGTATACGCGAACCACTCCTTTTGGAACAGGTAAGCGATTATAAGGAGTATCAAATAAGATAACGGGAATGTTGCATTCTTCACTGATTTCACAAGCATTATCATGTTTATCTTCAAAAAAGATATCAACATCGTATCGTTTTGCTGTCTCAACTTTAAAATGAGAGCCAACTAATTCAATGTGATGAAACGATAGTTCATTTTTTTGAAACCATTCTTCCGTCACGTCCAATAGCTTATCGTGCCTTGCACTAATAAAAAATAATTTATGCTTTTGATGCCATTTTTGTAAAACCGCTTTTGCGTCGTCTGCAAGTGGAGAAGTTTCGTAAATAGAGCGTTCATTTGCTTTAAACCATTTTCCTAATTCTGCAGGTGATACATTTACAAAAGGGCTGAAATCATATTCTGTAATATCTTCAAGTGTTAAATTTAAGTTAAAGGCTTTATTTAAATGAGGAACAAAAGTTTCAGGAGAGGTAACAGTTCCATCAATGTCAATTCCAAACTTTTTCGTCAAATACGTGCACTCCTTTAATACGTTTATTCTACTTAGATGCTTGATTATTCTTGTCTAGTGTAACATAAAGCCCAAAGAGAAACAGTAATACTTTTTATACGCCTTGAGAAAAAACGTAATGATGATCACACGGTGTGGTAATCGTGTATGTAGATATTTTTTGTAAGGAAATGAGCAGCTGTATAAGATTAACACTTATAATTTTTCCTCGCATTCAGATACTATAAATGCTCCTTATTTACGAAAGCGAGGGATTAAGCATGGAGAATGAAGAACAAAGGCGTAGAAAAGATGTATATGAAGCTGATTTCATGGAAGAAACTGCAGCTGAAGTAGGTGTTCCTTACCGAGTAGGAGAGCCTCATGCAGAGCGTGAAGTTATAGATATTGATCGCAATCATGAAGTCGCTGGACGAGGAGAAGGAACGGGATACGGTCGTTTCGCACTCGTGCTTTCGATTCTTTCACTATTCTTTTTACCAATTATTCTTGGTGCCGCTGGGATTATTCTAGGGTTTATCGCACGCAGAAAAGGAGCACTTACGCTAGGAGCATGGGCAATAGGGATCGGAGTTGTATCGATTATTGTCGGTACGTTTATATTACCGTTCTTTTCATAAAAAAAGCGAGGCGCATATGCGCCTCGCTTTTTTTGATTATGATTTAGCTGCAGCTTTTTCAGCTTCTTGCTTTGCGTGATATTCAGCAGCAATTTTATCAATTTCTTTTTTTAGTTCCTCAACCATTGTTTCTTCAGGAACTTTACGTACGATTTCACCTTTACGGAATAGAAGGCCTTCACCGCGTGCTCCTGCAATGCCGATATCAGCTTCACGAGCTTCACCAGGACCGTTTACAGCGCAGCCAAGTACCGCTACTTTAATCGGTGCTTTTACAGTTGAAATATACTCTTCAACTTCATTAGCAATGCTAATTAAATCAATTTCAATACGTCCGCAAGTTGGACAAGAAATAAGGGTTGCAGCATTGGAAGCTAAACCGAATGATTTTAGCAATTCGCGCGCAACTTTTACTTCTTCTACAGGATCCGCACTTAAAGAAATACGTAATGTATTTCCGATTCCTTTAGATAAAATAGCGCCAAGACCTGCTGCACTTTTTACAGTTCCTGCAAATAATGTACCGGATTCTGTAATTCCTAAGTGAAGAGGGTAGTCAAATGCTTGAGCAGCTTTTTCATACGCTTCAATTGCCAAGTTAACATCCGATGCTTTCATTGACACGATGATGTCATGGAAATCAAGGTCTTCTAAAATTTTAATGTGATGAAGTGCACTTTCTACCATGCCATCTGCTGTCGGATAGCCGTATTTATCTAAAATACGTTTTTCAAGTGAACCGGCGTTAACTCCAATACGAATTGGAATATTTTTAGCTTTTGCAGCATTTACAACAGCTTCCACTTTTTCACGACGTCCGATATTACCGGGGTTGATACGGATTTTATCCGCTCCGCCTTCAATTGCTTTTAATGCTAAGCGATAGTCAAAATGAATATCCACAACTAATGGAATGTTAATGCGTTTTTTAATTTCAGGGATTGCATCTGCTGCGCGCTCGTCTGGGCAAGCAACACGAACAACTTGGCATCCTGCTTCTTCTAAACGTTTAATTTCTGCAACCGTTGCTTCAACATCATGTGTCTTAGTGGTTGTCATACTTTGAATAACTAATTCGTTGCTGCCCCCGATTGTTAAATCTCCAACTTTAACCGGGCGTGTTTTTGTACGATGTATAATTTCACTCACGTGATAATCTCTCCTTCAAAATGAAATCAAGAATTTGAATTCATTAATAGAATAACTCTTTATGAACAAAATAACTAGTAGAAAGTACTACCCTAGCTATTTTAACAATGACTATCCCATCTTGACAAGAAGAATGCTGTCATTACTTGTAAATAGGGAACTTATACGTTTTTCCAATTTGAATATCCTCAGGCGCTGTACCGTTATTTAACTTTTTAAAATCTGTAATCATTTCGTTCATAGAAACCGGTATCGATTTTTTGGTAAGCTTTTCAATTACGGACAAAACTGTATCGCCTGGCTTAATTTTTATTTTTGTATAGGTGGAAGAAGAGCTAGCGGCTTTTGTTTCTGCAGGCTGCGCTTTGCTGACTTGAACTGCTTCAGTAGCAGTAGGAATGGTCCCGTATTTAATGTCATAGTGACAAATATATCCGATAAAAGCGAAAGCGGCTAATGCACATAGCTTTTTCATTGTGCTCCTCCTTCATTCTTTTGCTTATGTGTAAAGCCTATGCTTGTCCTACTTAAATATGATTGGAGAACGAAAATTGAAAGAAAAATTAATGATTGTTTCATTAGGTTTATTGCCTTTAATCATGGTACTGGGGAATTCCATGCTCATTCCTCTGCTACCGAGCATTCAAAAATCGCTTCACTTAAGCGGAGTTCAAACCAGTTTGATACTGAGTGCATTTTCGATTCCAGCTGCATTGTGTATTCCTGCTGTGGGGATTTTATCAGACCGATATGGGCGTAAAAAGTTAATTATGTATTCGCTCATCATGATGATAATCGGTAGTTTTGTCGCTGCTAGTAGCGCTTCGTTCTCTTCTGGAAGTTTTGCTGTGTTGATGGCTGGCAGAGTGATTCAAGGGATTGGAGCTGCTGGTACTACAACGTTGGCAATGGCATTAACTGGAGATGTATTTATAGGGGAAAAAAGAGCAAAAGTCCTCGGGATTTTAGAAGTGTATAACGGAGCTGGAAAAGTGGTTGCGCCTATAATCGGAGCATCGGCAGCACTCGTTGTATGGTATGCCGCATTTTTTGTTTATCCTTTAGTTGCAGGCGCTGCTTTAGTAGGTATAGTCATCTATGTGAGAGAAGGGAAAATAGGTTCGGATTCAGTATCTGTCCGAGAATATTTAAAGAGAGCCATTCAGATTGTCTATGATAAAAGAAAATCGCTTTTTCCTTTATTTTTTGTCGGGGGATTGGGGTTGTTTTTATTATTTGGCATTTTATATTACTTATCTTTTTTAATAGAGGAAACGTATCATATAGACGGTTTTTTAAAAGGAACCGCTTTTTTATTTCCTCTTGGCGCGATGACGCTCGTTTCTTATTGGACCGGTCAGCGAATCAAAACAGATGTAGAGCTCATGAAAAAATTAATGATAGTAGGAATGATTCTTTTATTCGTGATGTTTGGAGTATTAACAATTATTTACACGCTTCCTATTTTGATGTTTTGTTTGACAGTCGCCTTTGGCGGCTTAGGATTTGTTCTTCCGTGCATTAATATGATGATTACTTCAGCGGCTTCAGACGAAGAAAGAGGGTTTATTGTATCCATTTATGGAACGGTGAGATTTTTAGGAGTAGCATTAGGGCCTGTTATTTTTGAAATGTGGATGCATAATGAAAGGCTGATGTTTATTTATAGCTTTATCCTGCTCGCAGCAGGAGGTTTATGGGTTTTGTATCAGTTGAAAATTCTTTCTTCTGCAATGGTAAGAAAAAAAGTTGTACAGAAATAAAGAGGCTGGGACAAAAGTATTTTAGTTGAAGGAAGCTCCGAACAAATTTGATTCTTGATCAAGAATCAAATTCGTTCGGATTTTTTCATTGGTAGGGTGAACATAGGTTTCTTGTATGTAGGTGCTTCTAGCTGTTGATTGGAGGGCAAGGCGAAGACTCCTGCGGGAGAAGCGGAATAGGTGAGACCCCGCAGGAGCGTGAGCGACGAGGAGGCTCATCGGCCGCCCGCGGAAAGCGAAGTCTTGCACGGAAATCAACAGCGGTGGAACAAGCGATCCCTACTAGCTCATTTATCCAATTTGTTCGTCTTTAGATTGGATTGATTTTGTTAGGTCTCAATCTCTTTATTAGGCTTTACGTTTTTTCTTATAGGAAGCCCTATGATAAGCAACAAGTAAATGAAGAATGTTCCTATCCAGTAAAGAGAGCTATGTGTTGCTAGAGACAAGGAAAAAGCTTCAAATAGCGTATAGATCAACGTGAAGGCTACCATACTATAAGCGCTCAGTGCCCATAGCTGTTTGAAAGGCAGCTGCTTTTTAGTAATGAGCCCAATCAGTTTTCCAAGGTAAGCGAGGCAGGTAATGAAAAGAAAGTTTAGTCCAGATGTTAATACGTACAGTAAAAGCATAGAGATAGGGACCAGTATGTATAAAGAAGATTTTTGTTCGTGTAGCAAGTTTAACAGTTCATTTTTCTCTTTATGATGCCAATTTAATAAATCATATGAATACGTTTGTGTTTGTGAATTAGTCGTGATGTAAATTCCATCCTTTAAAAAACCAATCGCATGAGCAGAAGAATGAAACTGTTCAATAGATTGTGAGGAATTTAAGATAAAAGCAGTACCGTTTACTTTTTTTGTGAAAGGCTGACTTGACGTAAGCCGCGAATTTGAAATAGAAAAAGAAGAAACAGATTTCGGAAGATCTGTAGTAGCGATATGATAGCCGTTTACAATCGTCAAAGTCATAAAGAAAAATGTAGGCAGCAAAGAAATAAGTGTTAAAAACAACACAAAGCCAATCGTCTTATTCGTATGCTCAAAGCGAAGCGACCTTATTTTTTGGAAGGAAGTAAAACTCCATGCCATCTTTTTCAGCATGCTCATTGTAAAGCCTCCTACTATTAAAAATTCTGATTATACCTTATTTTATAGCGAAAATTTAAGGTTTACAATAGATTTTAGAAACCGTTCCCAATTACAATGATGCCATGGAGCGTTTTGTCAAAAGCACATCTTATGCTTAAATAAACGTATATGTACAGGTTTTGCTGTCATTGTTTTTGAGGATATTACCGGCAGCTTGAGGACCGTGCTGTTAATATTGCAGAAGTGCCACTCGAAAATCGTTATCTGAAGACGTATTCGAAAGTAAAATAAAGGAAGGTCTCGTGGTGCAAGGTCTTTCTTTATAGGAGTAGTTATTGTATGATAAATAGTAATAATAAAAAGGATAGGTGCGGGCATGGCTATTTTATGTTGGGCATTAATTATCATTAGCTTTGTTGTATCGTTTGTTGGGTTGGTTTACCCCATCATCCCAAGCGTGCTATTTGTAGCTCTAGGGTTTGTTATATACGGTTTGTTTTATGATTTTAGTTCCTATAGCTGGTTATTTTGGGTGATACAAGGATTGTTAGTTATAGCGCTTTTTTTAGCAGACTATATAGCCAATATTATCGGTGTAAAAAAATTCGGAGGTACTAAAGCAGGTGTGTGGGGAAGTACAGTTGGGCTGCTTGTTGGGCCGTTTATCATCCCGGGATTTGGAATTATTTTAGGTCCGTTTATCGGAGCGGTCGTGGGAGAACTGATTGTTCATCGAACAACGATTAGCAACGCAGTGAAAATTGGAGTAGGTTCGGTTATTGGGTTTTTTAGTGGCGCTATCTCAAAAGGATTTATTCAACTTTTGATGATTGCATATTTTTTATACGCTGTTTTAAAATAATATATTGACTTTAGGCTAGAAACATGTTAAATTTTTAATGTCGCTAGTAAATGTTATATTGTTCCACAGTAGCTCAGTGGTAGAGCAATCGGCTGTTAACCGATCGGTCGTAGGTTCGAGTCCTACCTGTGGAGCCATGGCGGTGTAGCTCAGCTGGCTAGAGCGTACGGTTCATACCCGTGAGGTCGGGGGTTCGATCCCCTCCGCCGCTATTTCTCAATTTACATTTGTGATATACATAATTCATATTGTTCCACAGTAGCTCAGTGGTAGAGCAATCGGCTGTTAACCGATCGGTCGTAGGTTCGAGTCCTACCTGTGGAGCCATGGGGACCCTTAGCTCAGCTGGTTAGAGCAGACGGCTCATAACCGTCCGGTCGCAGGTTCGAGTCCTGCAGGGTCCACCATTTATACGGTTGGAGGAATACCCAAGTCCGGCTGAAGGGATCGGTCTTGAAAACCGACAGGGGTGTTAAAGCCCGCGGGGGTTCGAATCCCTCTTCCTCCGCCATACTATTGTCTATTCAAAGCTTCTTTTAAGAAAAAGAAGCTTTTTTATGTTTAAAAGAATAGTGAATGGGAATTAGGTAAATATAAATCATGGATTAAGTACTTTTTATTTGAAACAGTAGGGTAAATTTGCTAATCTAAATGTATACGGTGCTTTTGCGCCAAAATGCTTACATATTTTGAAGGAGGAATTATTCATGGCTTACAAATTACCAGAACTACCTTATGCATACGATGCACTGGAACCACATATCGACAAAGAAACAATGAATATTCACCACACAAAACATCACAACACATATGTTACAAACCTAAACGCTGCTGTTGAAGGCAAATCGGATCTAGAAAGCAAAAGTATTGAAGAGTTAATTTCAAACTTAGATGCTGTTCCTGAAGATATCCGTACAGCAGTACGCAATAACGGTGGCGGTCATGCGAACCACTCATTATTTTGGACAATCCTTTGCCCTAACGGCGGCGGTGCTCCAACTGGTGAATTAGCAGACGCTATCGCTAGCAAATTCGGCAGCTTTGATCAATTCAAAGAAGAATTTGCAAATGCAGCTAAAACTCGCTTCGGTTCTGGCTGGGCTTGGTTAGTTGTAAACAACGGCGAATTAGAAGTAATAAGCACACCAAACCAAGATAGCCCATTAATGGAAGGCAAAACGCCAATCCTTGGTCTAGACGTTTGGGAACACGCTTACTACTTAAATTACCAAAACCGCCGTCCAGATTACATTTCAGCATTCTTTAATGTTGTAAAATGGGACGAAGTTGCTAAGCGTTACGACGCTGCAAAATAAGTTAAAGACGTATTTAAGAGCCAGTAAAGTAATTATTACCTTTACTGGCTTTTTTGTTTTCCAATTCTTTTACATATCTCCTTTTCTTTTTCACACACTAGGTGTAGAAGAGAAAAGGAGTTTTTTGATATGCCTTTATTAAAAAAAGTAGTTGGAGATGTAGAAGTTAGTAAAGATTTACTTTTGCTTTTAATTATAGGCGGTCTTTATGCCTTGGCTATTTCAATTTCCAATTCGTTTGTTAACATTTATCTGTGGAAACAATCAGGCGAATTTTCGGATCTCGCTATTTATAATTTAGCGGTAGTGGTGCTTCAGCCGCTTACGTTTATTTTAGCAGGTAAATGGGCCAAACGAATTGACCGGGTTGTGGTTTTAAGGTTAGGTGTATCTTTTTTAGCTGTTTTTTATATCGCTGTATTAATCAGTGGAGCTAACGCAGCCGAGTATTTAGTATTGCTTGGTGGACTGCTGGGTATAGGATATGGCTTTTATTGGCTAGCTTTTAATGTGCTAACTTTTGAAATTACAGAACCTGATACAAGAGACTTTTTTAACGGATTTTTAGGAATCTTAAACTCTTTTGCAGGGATGATTGGTCCTTTAGGAGCGGGCTTCGTTATTTCCGCTTTGTATGAATCACTTGGGTATAAAATTGTCTTTGGTGTATCTCTGCTATTATTTATTGGGGCCGTTGTGCTTAGTTTTTTTATTACAAGACGTGCAGCGGAAGGAGTATACAAATTTAAAGAAGTATGGGCTGAACGAAAAGTCAATAAAGATTGGAATCGAATATTGCAAGCTCATTTCTTCCAAGGGTTGCGTGAAGGTACGTTCATTTTTGTTGTATCCGTCATGGTGTTTATTACGACGGGAAGTGAATTAGCTTTAGGGACATATGGACTGGTGAATTCAGCGGTTGCGTTTGTAGGATACTATGTAGCCTCAAGATTTATTAAGCAAAAAAATCGCCTTCGATTTATTTTCACAGGGGGACTCCTTCTCTATGGAGCAGTCTTTTTGCTTATCTTTAACTTATCGTATCCAAAGTTAATTATATATGCTGTTTGTATTGCCATTGCCTATCCTATTTTGTTGGTTCCATTCATTTCTCTAACGTACGATGTGATTGGACGAGCAAAAGACGTTGTTTCAAAAAGAATCGAATACATTGTTGTCAGAGAAGTATTTCTGAATATTGGACGCGTCGTTTCCATCTCTTTATTTTTAATAGCTGTACTGTTTTTTGATGAAGCAAAAAGTATTCCCATTTTATTAGCTATTGTTGGAGCAGGGCATACAATCATTTACTTTTGTGTGAGACATATTTCACAGCCTCTACACAAAAAAGAAACTACGGTTACTCCCCCAGTATTAAATGAAGGAGACGGAGAATCTCCAGCTTAGAGTGTTGTCAGCTCCTTCATTTGTACTATGGAAAATGTCTCGCTTTTCTTTTAGAATAAATACGTTGCGTAAATAGGCACCTGCCAGGTGTCTATTTATTTGCTAAATGTCTGATTTTATGGTGTTATGGTATATATGTTTTATAAAGTGTAGGTGTTGGTATGAAAAAGAAAAAAAGAAGAAAAAGTCACGTGCCTTTTCGTGTGAACTTACTTTTCTTGACCGTATTTGCCCTATTTTCCGTATTAATTTTGCGGTTGGGACTTGTTCAAATTGTGTACGGTGAGAATTACGAACGAGAAGTCGAAAAAACACAGGACGTTACAGTCAGTACGCCTGTTCCCCGAGGGAAAATGTACGATCGTTATAACCGCGTAATTGTAGATAATACCTCTTTAAATACGATTACATATACTCGTTTTCAAGGAAACACAGCTGAAGAAAGGCTACGCATCGCTAAAAAGTTAGCCACTATGATCGATGTTCCTTACACCACAAATGTGATTGATATTCCAGAAAGTAAAAAGAATAAAGATGCTAAAAATGTGGTAAAAATTACAGAACGCGACATGAAGGATTATTGGATTATGCTTCACCCTAAAAAAGCGGAGCAGAAAATTATGCAAGCTGATCGCAAAAAAGTTCAAGACGGTGAAATGACTGATGACGAACTGTATCAACGTCAGTTGGACCGCATCTCTAAAAAAGATTTAGAAGGTTTAAAAGGTGATTTAGAAGTTCTGGCTATTAAGCGTCAAATGGAGGCAGGTTATTCTAACACGCCACAAATTGTTAAAAGCGGTGTGACAAATGAAGAGTATGCCGTTGTAAGTGAGCATTTAGATGAGCTTCCAGGTGTCGATACAACAACGTATTGGGATCGCTCATACCCAGAAAACAGCACTCTCCGTACTTTGCTT
This sequence comes from Priestia aryabhattai, assembly GCF_023715685.1. NCBI lineage: Bacteria > Bacillati > Bacillota > Bacilli > Caryophanales > Bacillaceae > Priestia > Priestia aryabhattai. The sequence continues at coordinate 893,984 of NZ_JAMBOQ010000001.1, read as the reverse complement.
GGAAATGTATCCTCTGCCAACGAGGGACTGCCCAAAGATAAAGTGCAGTATTACTTGTCAAGAGGCTATAGCCGAAATGACCAAGTTGGGACGAGCTATTTAGAGAAGCAATACGAAGCTCAGCTCAGCGGTCAAAAAGAAAAAGTCCAGTATGTAACAGATGATAAAGGAAATCTCCTTGATACACTTCAAGTGTCTAAAGGTGAACGCGGCAGTGATTTGGTATTAACCATTGATATGGAGCTTCAAAAAGCAATAGAAAAACAAATTACGGACCAGCTTTTAGCCAAAAAGCAAATGAAAGGAACGCAATTTTTGGACCGTGCTTTTGTGATTATGATGGATCCTCACACAGGAGAAATCTTAACGATGGCAGGTAAAAAATACACCATTGATAAGAAGACTGGAGTGCCTAAAATAGAAGATTTTGCATTAGGAAATATTTCAACATCTTATACAATGGGTTCTGTTGTAAAAGGAGCGACGGTTCTAGCTGGCTTAGATTCAGGAGCTATTAAGCCAAATACAGTGTTAGTCGATGAACCGTTAAAAATTAAAGGAACACCCGTTAAAAAATCAGCTGAGGCTGAAGGATTAGGACCATTAACGTATTCATCAGCGTTAAAATATTCATCCAACGTATTTATGTTTAAAACGGTAATGGCTATGGCTGGATTACAGTACCATAAGAACATGACTTTACCGATTAAACCTGATACATTCAGCGAACTGCGTTCTTACTACAGTCAGTTCGGCTTAGGCGTATCAACAGGCATAGACCTTGATAACGAATCGACAGGTGTCCAAGGCGGAAGCGATATTCCAGGTACGGCGCTTGATTTAGGAATTGGTCAGTATGATACGTACACGCCGCTGCAGCTTGTTCAATATACTTCTGCAATAGCTAATGGAGGATATCGGATCAAGCCGCAGCTAGTAAAAGAAATCCGAAAACCAACGATTAAAACCGATGAAATTGGCGGTACGCAGCATTCATTTGAACCTGATGTGTTAAATCGTATCACGATGAAAGAAGAATACATTAAAGATGTTCAAAATGGCTTTAAGCGCGTTACGCAAGAACAAGGCGGTACAGGATATGCAGCTTTTCATACAGCGAACTATAATCCTGCTGGTAAATCAGGAACGGCACAAGCCTATGAGAAAAACCCAAGCGGAGGAGATCCGATTAAAGTTAATAATTCAAACTTCGTGGCCTTTGCTCCGGCAAATGATCCTGAAATTGCAGTAGCTGTCGTTGTACCATCGGCATTTGTGCCAAGTGCACCAAATACCATTACAAAAGAGCTTGCTCGTTCTGCGCTCGATACGTATTTTGATTTAAAGAAAAAAGGCGAACAAGAAGTAAAAGATCAAGAAGAGAATCAACAGGCTGTCATTGCAAACGACGCCAATTAAAGCACTGATAAAATCAGTGCTTCTTTTTTTATTAAAAATCTTTACATATATGGTTTTTTATTGAATTTAAGAGTCGTAAGAACTAGTTTTTTACCTAAAAAATACGCAGATAGACCTTCGTTTACAAAAGCTTTACATTGAGTTAAAACACAATTAATAGTCGACTATTATTCTGTAAGTGTAAGGGTTAATAGGAAATGATAAAAATAAGGAGAAGCGTTTTGGCTTCTCGTATTTACAATGATAGTAAACAATAGATAGTAAACAATAGATATTAAATAGACATAGAGAGACTTTTATTGTGCTCAAAACGGTTAAAGACGATGAAGGAGGATTATCCAATGGCAATAACAATGGAATTGACTAACAAAGAAAAAGTGAATACTCCGCAAACAAAAGAAATTGTATATAAAACAAAAGGTTTGAATTTATGGTATGGCAACACACATGCCTTAAAAAATATTGATTTAGACATTCATGCTAACGAAGTTACCGCGATCATCGGTCCATCAGGCTGCGGAAAATCAACATATATTAAAACGTTAAATCGTATGGTAGAAATGACCCCAATTGTCCGTACATCAGGTGAAATTGAGTATAGAGGGAAAAATATTTTTGATAAATCGTACCATGTAGAAGAGCTACGGACGCAAGTAGGAATGGTTTTCCAAAAGCCAAATCCGTTCCCGAAATCTATTTATGATAATATTGCGTACGGTCCAAGAATTCATGGCGTTCGCAACAAGAAAAAGCTAGATGAAATTGTTGAAAAAAGTTTACGAGGAGCAGCTATTTGGGACGAAGTTAAAGATCGTTTGAATCAAAATGCGAATGGTTTGTCAGGTGGACAACAGCAGCGTATCTGCATTGCGCGCTGCTTGGCTATTGAACCAGACGTTATTTTAATGGATGAGCCTACTTCTGCACTTGATCCAATTTCAACGTTAAAAGTAGAAGAGTTAGTACAAGAATTAAAGAAAGACTTTAGCATTATTATTGTTACACATAATATGCAGCAAGCGGCACGTATTTCAGATAAAACAGCATTTTTCTTAAATGGAGAAGTGGTAGAGTACGCAGAAACAGATGAAATCTTCTCAATGCCATCTGATAAACGCACAGAAGATTATATTACAGGTCGTTTCGGTTAAGACATACAAGGAGATGGGATGAGTGGTTGTACGCGAAAAGTTTCATGGTGATTTAAAGATATTACGTGAAAAATTATTAGAAATAGGGCGCTTAACGCATGAGGCGCTATCAAAATCAATTGAAGCATTGCAAACAAGCAACGTTGAGCTGGCGCTAGAAATTATCGACGGCGATGCATACGTTGATGATTTAGAAGAAGAAATTAATGACCTAGCTATCTTACTTATTGCAAAGCAACAGCCGGTGGCTATCGATTTAAGACGTATCATTGTGGCAATTAAAATTGCTTCGGATGTTGAGCGTATGGCGGACTTTGCGGTTAACGTAGCAAAATCGGCTATACGAATTGGAAATGAAGAATTAATTAAGCCGTTAGAACATGTGAAGAAAATGCACGATATTTCGATTGAAATGCTGAGTCTTTCGTTAAAAGCTTATCACGAGGAAGATCTTGTGTTAGCTAAAAAAGTAGCGGAAATGGACGATGAAGTGGATGAGCTTTACGGAATAACAATCAAAGAACTTTTAAGTCTTGCTAAGGAAAAGCAGGAGGCCATGAACCAAATTACACAGCTTTTATTTGTAGCCCGCTATTTAGAGCGTATGGCTGATCATACCACTAACGTAGCGGAAAGCGTATTTTACCTTGTGAAAGGCAAGCGCTACGATTTAAATGAATAGTAGCAAAACCTCTTCTAATAAGCGAAGAGGTTTTTTTGTTAGTAAATTACAATCACTATATTAACCTGAATTTTTAACACAAATCGACAAATTGCGTTTATTGTGGCAACTTTTTCTGAATGGTAAGATGTTAATAAGTTTATACGGCACTTGTATGTAGAAAAAACAATCTAAGAAACGAAGTGATAAAACAGTGGCTGCTAATCTTATTCAAAACTTAAATGTGTGCATAGCTACTCAACTTGACTCATCTCGTATTTATGTTCACTGGTCGTTTTCAGAGCATATTCGAGAGATGGTAGAAAGTATGTTTTCGACACGGTGGGAAGAATTGAATCTAGCTATGTGTACGTATGATATAACAGGTCTTCATTTTAACGGCCATGAATCAAACCGCTATTATATGAAGGGCCTTACCCCTAAGCAAGACTTCATGTTTATGAATAGCTTGGAAAGTGAGCGCACGTATGTAATAGATATTGGCATTCAAGATAAAGAAGGAAGTTTTTTTTCCCTTCTTCGTTCGAATCCGGTTTATTTGATGAAAGAAAAACATGAACAAGTGAATGTAACTTCGTTAGGTTGGATGTACGAACCTGTAAAAGTTCACCAAGGTGTTCAAAATGAATTTAGCACATATTCCTTATATTCAAATGACTTGGAGCAGGTGAAGAAGCAATATGAATAGTGATGACTGTATTCTTTTAACCTATATGCATTATCCGTTGCTACATGTAATTCAAGTAGAGAATGAGTATCCGCTGTTTGAACAAGTAACGAACGAATTCATCCCTTTTTTAGATCAAATTGAGTCTAAGAAATTGATAGGTACAACAACCGTGATGTCTTCTGTGTTTTTGAACGTATTAAACGACGAGGAGTTTAACACTCGTTATGCTCAATATTTACACCAGTTTTCAAGCCGGCAGCATCAGAGAGCACTCTCTTTTTTAACAAAGTGGGACGGGAGCCTATTCTCAGCCTGCAAGTATTTCTTTCAGCATAACATGATGGAATGTATTCCTACTACCGTAACGAACGCGTTTGTTTCCATCCTTAAAACCGAACAAACATTAAATCTCCAAATTACAGAAGCAATACGTGTTTTTCAACAGTTTTTTGAAAAAAAGCCCGTCGGTTTTTTTATACAACAAGGAGAATACACTCATCAAATAGATATGCTGCTGAAGTCTCATGAAATTCGCTATACATTTGTGAAGTCATCAACAGATGAACTAAAAAAGTCGCCTGCTGGCATTATCCTGTTTCCATATCCTAAGCAAGGAAAACAAGTTGAGGAAGGAACAATGAATAAAGCGAGCGCTGTTTTGGATTTGAAAGCTAAGGACACGCTTGGCTTTCAGCGAATGCAAGCAGCAAGCGGTACATTTCAATATCCTTTAGATTACGCGAGGGATATACAGTTTCACCAAAACGAAACTCTTGCGCTCTACGGTGCAACAAAAAGCGCCGAATTTGTCAGTGAGAACAATCAATTGTTTATTTCAACCGTACAGAAGTCAGAGGCAATGCTAGATGTTATCGATTCTAAAAATCCTAGCGTGGTGAATGCCATCTACCGACAGTGGCTCCTTTTAAGTAGCAGCGATTGGCTTTATAATTTTGAAAAGGTCAGAGATGAATACGAAAGGCAAGTAAAGCTGTTTGATTTTCTTTGTCACGAAGAGAATCCAATGATGGATAGTGAAAATAGTTTTCTTTCAGGAAGTTCTTTTTTATACCCTATAAAAGAGATAGAGCCGGCGGCTTTATCAGTAAATCAATATAAAGGCGGTCTCTCTATTTTAATGCTTGCATGGGAATTCCCTCCTCTAGTTATCGGAGGACTTGCACGACATGTATTTGATTTATCCAGAGCGTTAGCAAAGGCGGGCCATCACGTTAGTGTATTAACAACGTATGTAGAGGGGCTGCCGGAGTATGAGCGTTTATATGGTGTTCACGTTTACCGAGTTAAAAGCCTGCAGCCTCATCATCCGGATTTTTTGACATGGGTAAACAGTTTGAACGTGGCTATGGCTCTTAGAGGACTGCAGTTAGGTTACAAGTTATCTTTTGACGTTATTCATGCTCATGACTGGCTTGTTGCATCCGCAGCAAAATGTTTAGCGGATAAAACGGATAGACCGCTAATTACAACCATTCATGCGACAGAACATGGGCGCAATAATGGTATTCATAATGACATGCAGCAGAAAATTCACTCGCAAGAAGAGGAGCTGATTCGACAATCAAGCTCAATTATTGTCTGCAGTGACTATATGAAGAAAGAATTAATCACTTTATTTCATGTAGAGCAAGATAAAATCGCTATATTTCCAAATGGAATTGACAAGCAGCTAGTAGTTGACGCAGTCAATGAGCGGTTAAAAGAAAGTTTACAAAAGAAATATAATTTTAGAAAGGCCCCTATTATTTTTTCGATTGGACGAATTGTATATGAAAAAGGATTTCAGCTATTTATTGAAGCAGCGGAAATATTTAAGAAAAAACAAGTAGATGTTCAATTTGTTGTGGCAGGAAAAGGCCCTTTACTTCATGAGTTTCGAAAACAGGTAAGTGAAAAGCAATTAGACAAATACGTGTATTTTATTGGATACATTACCGACAACGAACGAAATCAGCTTCTTCAAACTTGTAAAATGGTTGTTTTTCCAAGTCTATATGAACCTTTTGGGATTGTGGCTTTAGAGGGGATGGTAGCTAAGAAGCCAACTATCGTTGCCGATACAGGAGGTCTAAGCGATATTGTTTCACATTTCGACACGGGCCTGACGTTTGCTCGAGGAGATACGCTCGAATTAATCAACTGTATTGAATTTTTGTTGAAAAATGAAAAAAAGGCTGCGGAAATCAGCGAAAATGGGTATAGAAAAGCAACAACTATGTTTAGCTGGGAAAAAATCGCTATTGATACAAGTAAGCTGTTTCAACATCACATTTGCCAGGATAAAAAAAGGAGGGAGGCAAAAAAGTGAAAGCCATTATACTTGCTGGCGGTAAAGGAACAAGACTGCAGCCCCTGACCTATACTATTCCAAAGCCTATGCTGCCGCTTTATGATAAACCTGTGATGGAATATAGCATTGAACTGCTTAAGAAACATGGAATTACAGAGATTGGGATTACGCTGCAGTATAGGCATGAACAAATTATTGAATACTTTGGGGATGGCTCTCAGTGGGGAGTAATGCTTACTTATTTTATCGAAAAAGAGCCTCTTGGAACAGCGGGTGGAATTAAGCGAGCAGAAGCCTTTATTGAGGAAGACTGTATCATTATTAGTGGAGACGCCTTAACAGAAATTAATCTTCAAGACGTTATTCATTTTCATTATGAACAAAAAAGCGAAATGACCATTGTTACAAAAGAAGTAAACGACGTGCGGGGTTATGGAGTGGTGACGGTAGATGAAGGGCATCGAGTCACCGGGTTTGTAGAGAAACCGACCTACGAACAGGCCAATAGCCGATTGGTTAATACGGGAGTGTATGTGATCAAAAAATCCGTTCTTGATTACGTGAATTCTTATGGTCCTACAGATTTTAGCTTTGACATTATTCCGCTTCTTTTGGAATATAACCATATTGTGTGTAGTTTTGTAACGGAGGATTATTGGATTGATATTGGGCAAATCCACCATTATCGTCAAGCATACTATGATTTGTGGAGCAAGTGGTTTGGCAATAGACAGGAAAGTATTGTCTCAGATGACGCGCTCATAGAAGAAGGGGTGACTGTTTACGATCCTGTTTACGTAGGAGAAAATGTGGTGATTAAAAAAGGTGCTTCTATTGGTCCTTACACGATTATCGGAACCAATAGTATCGTAGAAGCACATGCTGCAATCGATAAAACGATTTTGCTTCAAAACGTAACGGTGGGGGCAGAATCGTTTTTATACAACGCTACGATAGGTCCCTATGTAAATGTTCAAGCAATGACTACGTATGTCCAAGATACAGTAGCTGAAAATCAAGTGCTACCTCAACTTTCTGTAAAACCAGATGTTTCTATCTTCAAAAATGGTCGCCTGTATGTACATTCATCCGTTGATCGAGAAAGACTATATAATGCTTTATTACTTGTATGCAAACATCAAGGGTCGTTCTGTCTAGCAAGCGATGATGAAGCAGAAGCCGTTCAACTTCGCAAAGAATGCTTTTCTTTTTTACGAAGTAAGCATTCAGCTGTGTATGATATTAAAAAAGAAGCTCTTCCTGTGTTTCGATATTACATGATGATTTCACAAACGAGCATTGGTATTTATATTGGTGTTGATACCAAAAACAGCGGCCTATTTTTAGAAATATATGATAAGAAAGGGCAATTAGTTAATCAGCTTATTGAAAAAAAGATTGAGCGGATGTACCTTCAAGCTAAAAAAGCAAACATAACGACTTCTGTTCCACTTAAAGAAACAAGCATACACAATATCCGTGAAGAGTATTCGGATGCTTTAGTGAAATCAATTAATCAGCATGTTTTATTAGAAGACAGTATGCGGATTGGCGTGATTTGTTCGCCGTTTATACAGGAAGTTGTCGAATTATTATGTAAGCGTCTTCGTGTCCATGTTTTGTTTTTAAACAAATGGGAGAAAACAGAAGAAATCAAACGAATGATTAAAAAAAATAAGCTGTCTTTTTGTATTCAGATTAAAGAAGATGGAGAAACATTTGCTCTATATGATGAAAAAGGCTGCAGTGTAAATGATTCAGAAATTATGTCGCTTTATATTTATAGCGTATACATGACAAAAAAAGTAGCATTCGTTCCTATTCCCATACACTATTCATCCACACTAGAAACATTTGCTCAATCTCTCAATCAATCATTTATGAGGACAAAAGCAAAAAAACGTGATTTGCTTAGTCTTTTGGGTCCCGTTCAATTTCAGTTAGATGCAATGTACGCTTTATGTCAGCTGATAGAATTAATCATGGTGCAACAGCGGAGAATTTCTGAAATGATTCAATATGTCCCGCACGCTTATATGAACTGGCGCTATATTTCATGTCCGCTAGAAATTCAAGAACAAGTGATGAAGAAGCTATTAGAAGAAGCAATCGGTAAACAAGTATATGTAATTGATGGCTTGAAAATTTACCACGATCCCCACGAATGGACGCTTATTTTGCCAGATGGTCACTTGCCCGTATTAAATATTTATTCAGAGGCGTTAAACACTCAGACTGCAAAGAAGCTTTCGGCATATTTTGTGGAAAAAATACAGGAGTATCAAAGAGTGTAAATAATGGTTTTTATTTAAAAGAAAGGAAGTACACCTCTCATAAAGAGAATTCTGCTTATTTCAAGAAACTTCATCTATACAAGCGTAGCAGAGAAGGAGCTCAGGCTCTAAGACAAAAGAAAAAGTGAAGAAATAAAATTAAATGACTTTCTTCAAAAAAACAGACTGGCATTTCCTTTCGAAAAATGATATTATATTAAAGTCTGATTTATGTTTATAATGTTTGGAGGGAAAATAGATGCGCGTAAACGTTACATTAGCTTGCACTGAAACTGGTGACCGTAATTACATTACAACTAAAAACAAGCGTAATAACCCAGATCGTCTTGAGTTAAAAAAATACAGCCCAAGACTTAAAAAAGTTACACTTCATCGTGAAACAAAGTAAGCAGTAGGAGTACAATCCTGCTGTTTTTTTTATAGGGGGAATTAAAATGAAATCTCATCTGCGCAAAGAGATGAAGCGCGTTCTTAATTTAATTTCTGAAGAGCAGCACGAGGCACATTCAACGAGCATAGCAAATGCACTGTATGAAACTTATTTATGGAAAGAAGCTAGAGTCGTTGCAGTTACGGTTTCAAGAAATAAAGAAGTTAATACGAAAGCTATCATTGAACGTGCTTGGAAAGATGGAAAGAAAGTAGCTGTTCCAAAGTGCAACCCCACAACATCTCAAATGGTCTTCTACGAGATTACGAATTTTTCACAGCTTGAAACAGTTTACTACGGTTTAGCCGAACCAATTGTTGAAGAAACTGTTCCCGTTTCAAAATCTTCAATTGATTTACTCCTTGTTCCTGGCGTGGTATATAGCAAAAATGGATATCGTATCGGCTATGGTGGCGGCTATTACGACCGTTACTTAACAAACTATACCGGACATAAGCTAAGCCTTGCGTTTGATTGTCAAGTCGTTTCAGAGGTTCCATATGAATCTCACGATGTTCCCGTTGAATATATTTTGACAGAGAAGGAGCTTATTTGCTGTGAATCCGTTTGATATTGTCATGATAATCGTAATATTACTCATGGCAGGAGCAGGCTACATAGCAAAAGCACTGACTGTATCGGGAGCCTGCATGTCTTTTATCGTAGGAGCGAGCGTTTATATCGGTTTTTCGCTTCAAGGTTTTTTACTCTTACTCTTATTTTTTAGCACCTCTACGTTGTGTAGTAAGTACAAAAAAGAAAAAAAACGTGTATTAGAAGAAAAGCTGCAAAAGCACGACAGGCGAGATTATATTCAAGTCCTTGCTAACGGAGGTGTAGCTGCTGCTTGCGGTTTGTTATATGCTGCAACAGCTTTGCCTGTTTGCATGTGGATGTTTATGATCAGTATTTCAGCTGCTAATGCCGACACATGGGCATCTGAAATAGGGTCTCTTAGTAAGAAGCCGCCGTTTTACATTTGGCCGTTAAAGAGAGTAGAAGCGGGTACCTCAGGAGCCGTTTCGCTGTTAGGCACAGTAGCCGGAGCAGCCGGAGCTTTTCTTATTGCTGCCGCTTGTTATTTTGCTTTTCCATCCGTATCGCTGAGTAGTATATTGCTAGTCGGGTGCTTTGGTTTTATTGGCAACGCTATAGACACTCTTCTTGGAGCAAGTGTGCAAGTTCGCTTTCGCTGTCAAAGCTGCGGTATTGAAACGGAACGGAAAGATCATTGTCGTAAATCAACGGTAAAAGAAAAAGGAATAACTTTTTTTAACAATGATGTTGTGAATCTTGCTTCTATTTTGCTTGCTGCTTTTACAGGCGGAATCCTTATACTGCTTTTACCTATATAAGAGCATAAAATGTTCGTCATAGGAGCAAAGTAAACGTAAGGAGGCTTGAAAATGAGACATATTGTATTAGTACTTACGCTTTTAGTCGTTGGAACGCTGGGCTACCAAATGAGATACCGTGTTTTAAATTCGTTGTTTGGAAATTCGTTTATCCGCAGTCTAGCTGTTCGTTCATTTTTTAATTTGCCGTTTGTTCGGGATCGTTTAATGAAGCAGGTCTTCCGCTAAGAGCGAAAGATACATAAAAAACACCTTACGAGCCTGTAAGGTGTTTTTTTGTAGAAAAAGAAAAAGGGAAAATCGTTGCTTTTTTCCTGGCTTTCTGCCATCTTTACATATAGAGAGTATGAGGAGGTGACTATTTGTCTAGGCAAGATTTTTATTATTTGCAGCTGGCACAGCAATTGCTTGGCCATTCTTCATATGAGTTGATTTCGATGAAAGCTGATGCTTCAGAGTTATGGTTTCAATCTCCGCATCGCAAAGACAAGTCAATTGTCCGCATAGTCCGCCGGAATTTCAAATCAGCCGTTGAGCAGCAAAAAGATGTATTATATGCATTACAAAGAGCTGAGAATGTGCGAAAGCAGAGCGGTAAATCAACGCTTACTCTTAACACGATTTACTTTGCGGATTTTGATCCTTTTTATACAGAGCAATCCTTAGAAAGTGCGCCAAGTCCCTCTAAAGTGAATAGCTACGTTGAACAACTAACGGCAGAGAAAGCAAGTGCTTATGAACCTCTATTCGAACAGCTTGGTCTTACATTAGAAAGCGCAGACAATTTCTCTTCCGTAGAAGAAGCCCAGCGAATAGAACAGTGGAAAAATGAAATTGTGCTTTTTGTGCAGAAAAAACAAAGCGAAGAACAACAAATAGCTGGGGATGGAAAACCTATTTTTACATATATATTTTTAGCGCTGCAAATCTTAATGTTTCTATTTCTGGAGTGGAAAAGCAGTACACAAAATACGCTCACTCTGATTCAATACGGAGCTAAATACAACCCCTTAATCATGGAAGGAGAATGGTGGCGTTTTTTTACACCCATGATTTTGCATATAGGACTTCTGCATTTGCTTATGAATAGTGTAGCCTTGTATTACCTAGGAACGCTTGTAGAGAGGATATATGGCAGCGGGCGTTTTGTCTTTATTTATATATTTGCCGGGTTTGCAGGGGCTCTAGGAAGTTTTATATGGAATACGTCTATTTCGGCAGGGGCCTCAGGCGCCATTTTTGGTTGCTTTGGAGCTTTATTGTTTTTAGCAAGAACAAATCCGCGCTTCTTTTTTCGAACAATGGGGTCGAGTTTCATTGTTATCATTGTGATTAACTTGATTTTTGGGTTAGTTGCGCCGAACGTCGATAATGCAGGGCATATTGGAGGCTTGGTTGGCGGATTTTTAGCTGCGAGCATCGTCAGTTTACCGAAACAAAAAAAGCTTTATATTCAAATTCCGGCTTTCATTTGCACGCTCTTATTAGTAGGAAGTCTGCTTTTTTATGGATATCATGAGCGTTCTGTTTATCAAGATGAGCCCTATGCACTCAGCGTAGCCGCTACGTATCTTCAGCAGAAGCAGTATGAAGAAGCAAAGGACGCCATTAAGCTTTTTATTGAAAAAGGGACAAGCAATAGTGACGTATATTTCATCAGTGCTAGTGCTGAATTTTACCTTGAAAATTATAAAGAAGCTAAAAATCAATTGAAGCAAGCTATAAAGTATGATTCAACTTATCATCAAGCTTATTACAAGTTGGCTCTGGTGAATATCAAATTGAATGATATTCAAGCAGCTACAAAAAATATAGATAAAGCAATTGCGCTTGAACCACAAAGTAAAAAATATGAAAAGCTGAAGCGACAGCTACAAAATTAAAACTGTGGAATGACGAATTTAATATTTTATACTTTACTATTGTGAGAACGTTTACTAGAATATTAATATGTAGACCTAGCAGTGGGCGTTAAATACGGCCGCTGTTTATGACTGAATGACTGTTGAGTTATCTCAAAATAAATGAATCATATCACCTAGAAAATAGGATAAAGGTGACAGAATGAATACGTTATATGATGTACAACAATTATTAAAGTCCTTCGGCATTTTTATATACGTGGGCGATCGTACTGCTGATTTAGAGCTGATGGAAGCGGAAGTGAAAGAGTTATATCAGTCTAATTTGATTGATGTACGTGATTATCAAATGGCAATTCTTTTGCTTCGTCGAGAGTTAAAACAACAAAAAGAGAAAAAGGATGAATGAACATGGATGACAAATGGTTAGTTGGAGTTGATTTAGGCGGTACAACAATAAAAATGGCCTTTATTAATCATTATGGAGAAATCATTCACAAGTGGGAAATCAATACGGATGTGAGCGAGCAAGGCCGTAAAATTCCAACGGATATTGCAAAAGCAATTGATAAAAAGTTAAACGATCTTGGAGAAGTAAAGTCAAGGTTAGTGGGAATTGGTATTGGTGCACCGGGGCCTGTCAACTTTGCAAACGGTTCGATTGAAGTAGCTGTCAATTTAGGGTGGGAAAAGTTTCCTATCAAAGATATCTTGGAAGTAGAAACTTCTCTTCCTGTTGTGGTAGACAATGATGCAAACATTGCAGCGATTGGAGAAATGTGGAAAGGTGCTGGAGACGGAGCAAAAGATTTGCTTTGTGTTACGCTTGGCACAGGTGTTGGTGGCGGTGTCATTGCCAACGGTGAAATTGTACAAGGTGTAAATGGAGCAGCTGGTGAGATCGGCCACATCACATCTATTCCTGAAGGCGGAGCGCCATGTAACTGCGGCAAAACCGGCTGTTTAGAAACAATTGCTTCAGCAACTGGAATTGTACGTTTAACAATGGAAGAATTAACGGAAACGGACAAACCAAGTGAGCTTCGTACAGTGTTAGAGCAAAATGGACAAGTCACATCTAAAGATGTATTTGATGCAGCTCGTTCAAAAGACGAGTTAGCTATGCATGTTGTAGACAAAGTTGCCTTTCATTTAGGTCTAGCACTAGCAAACTCTGCTAATGCATTAAACCCTGAGAAGATCGTTCTAGGCGGTGGTGTGTCTCGTGCAGGCGAGGTATTACTTACACCGGTAAGAGATTATTTCAAACGTTTTGCATTTCCTCGCGTAGCGCAAGGTGCTGAACTAGCAATTGCTACTTTAGGAAATGATGCGGGAATTATTGGAGGAGCTTGGTTAGTTAAATCTTATTTTGAATAATAAGCAAGAATCCAACTGAGATAAAAAAGCGCTTTGACTAAATGTCAAAGCGCTTTTTTATCATGTATCTTTTTAATCTTTACATATACATAGTGTAAAGGAGTGAAGATTATGCGAGTTGTAGATATCCAAAAGCCATACGATTACACGCGAACAATAAAAGATATACAAACACTTTTGACGTATTATCCCTATGGTTCTCTTGAATGGATAGGGTGCAGCGTACTTGGAAAGCCGATCCCTCATATTTTAATTGGAAACGGAGAGAGAAAGGTTCATATTAATGCGTCTTTTCATGCTAATGAATGGATTACCACGAATGTTCTTCTACAGTTTATTGAAGATTATTTAGCTGCTCTTCACTATGACCAGGCGTTAAATGGGCAGGATGCAAGAGCTCTTTTTGATCAAATTACGCTTTCTGCGGTTCCGGTTGTTAACCCAGACGGAGTAGATCTGGTCTTAAAAGGTCCTGCTGTAAGTGAACCTTATGCGTCTTTTCTTTCTAAAATAGGGAGAGATTTTCCAGATTTTCAAAGTTGGAAAGCAAATATCCGAGGGGTGGACTTAAACAATCAGTTTCCAGCTTATTGGGAAATCGAAAAAAAGCGTAAAGAACCTAAAGCGCCGCATTATCGAGATTTTCCAGGCTATGAATCTCTCTCTGAACCTGAAGCTCAGGCAATGGTAAAACTCGTTGAGCGTCATGATTTTGATTGTGTGATTGCTTTACATACCCAAGGAGAAGAATTTTATTGGGGGTATATGAATGAAGAGCCGGAGGAAGCAGAGGAAATAGCAAGCTATTTTGAAAGGGTAAGTGGTTATAAAGCAGTTAAAACGATTGATAGTCACGCGGGATTTAAGGATTGGTTTATTTTAGAAAAGAAAAAGCTGGGGTTCACCTTAGAACTGGGGAAAGGAATTAATCCGCTGCCTTTATCTCAAATATCGCGCGTGTATAATCCGACCAGGGCTATTTTAGTTGCGGCAATGGATTATCTATCTATTTAAAAAGCCATGCAAAGCATCTGCTTTGCATGGCTTTTTTAATGATGTACCGCCGGATAGCCGTGATGTATAATGGTCATCACGGTAAACCATCCGAATACACCGAATGTTAGTACCGAAAAACCAATGCCTAATATGTTTTTATTTCTAAAAGATGAAATAGCTGCAAATACGCCTAGCAATGTTGTTAGTGCAAAAATAATCATAAGACCCACTCGAAGGAACCTCCTTTAGGCAACTTAAAATTAAAGCGCTATCATTAGCTTATCCCTTTAATTGTAAAACTTTTCTAACCGTTTGTCGAGATGAAAACCAATCTTTCTTTCGCTTCTTTGGCTTAGAATGGTCCTTACTTTCATTTATAAGATGATGTGTGTATGATAATGCATATAACGGAAATAAATTTTACAAGGAGGACACATTATGAACTATCATCGTATACCGCTAGGACCTATTCAAACGAATTGTTACGTCGTTGCTAACGAAAAAAGAGAATGTTTAATTTTTGATCCGGGAGCTCAGGGAAAACAGCTGGTTGAATTTCTCGAAAAACAAACGTATAAACCATTAGCTATTTTGCTGACACACGCTCATTTCGATCACATTGGAGGAGTAGAGGAGATGAAGAATCACTACTCTATCCCGCTTTATGTACATAAAAACGAAAAAGAATGGCTTCATAATAGTGACTTAAACGGTTCGAAATTTTTTGACTTAGGAGAAATCACAGCTCCAGATGCAACCGATATTATTTCATCCGAAGGCAATTTAACAATCGGTTCATTCCAATTTGAGGTGTATGAAACGCCTGGTCATTCTCCTGGCAGCGTTTCATATTATTTCAAACCGGGTAACTTTGTAGTATCTGGTGACGCGCTTTTTGCAGGCGGCATCGGACGCACAGATTTACCTGGAGGTAATCAAGCTCAGCTGTTAGAAAGCATCGAATCGAAATTGCTGTCCCTTCCAGAAGATACGCTTGTACTAAGCGGTCACGGACCTGAAACAACTGTGGGACACGAAATGGATCAAAATCCTTTTCTAAATGGTTTTTAAGAATACAAAAAGCGATGGAAGCCCATCGCTTTTCTCTTTACTGTCCTGGTGTCATCATAAAAGTTGACCAGTACGTGAACCCCACAAAAAAGACGGTCAAATATGCTCCGAAAACGTAAATGTACATTCTTTCAGACAGCTTTAAATAACTAAGAATTACAAAAAAGCCTGTTTGAGCTAAAAAGAGTAAAGAAGTCTTATGCATGTGACCGAGGTAAAACATTACAGTAAAAATTGCTGTCCAGAACCCCATTACACGGTACATTCTTTCCACGTCCATTTCCTCCTTTATCACACTTAGTTAGTGTCATGATGAATGTCATCGTTGTGTAAGCACTAGAAAGCACTTATGAAACTATATCGATACTTTTCCATTATAATACATCCTTCCTTTCCTGAAAACGCTATCTTTTCCTTGAAATACGACAGAAGAAAAAAGTTATACAAAACGTGTGCGAAATTCTATACAAATGTTATACAAAACATGTACAATATATATAAACAAACTATAACTAAAAAACGGGAGGGTTTCATATGGAAGAAATTAAATTTTATACGTACCCGAGCTGTACATCTTGTCGTAAAACGAAAAAGTGGTTAGTGAAGGAAGATATAAATTTTAAAGAGCGTCATTTATTTAGAGAAACACCTACTCATAAAGAAATGCTTGAACTTCTTTCCATGACAACAGAAGGGATGGATGAACTTCTTGCTAAAAGGAGTCAAGAATATAAAAAGTTAAATGTTGATGTGGACAGCATGACGTTATCAGAAGTAGTCAATCTATTAATTGAGCATCCCCGTTTGCTTCGCCGACCAATTTTAACAGATGGCAAAAAGCTTGTAGTAGGCTATAACGAATCCGCTCTTAAAAATTTAGTCAAGAAAAAAACAAGTCTTGCGTCTCTAGTTGTGTAAGCGTACATGATAAAAAAGCTCAATTTAGTAAATACCGAATAAAACGACAGCGTAGAGTTTACATCACGTTGTCTTTTTTTTATGTAATCGTTTAGAGGTGTACAGAAGTTGTACACTGTGTACAAGGATTGAAACGAAAAAAAGAAACGTATACTAAAAAATTTATAAAAAATAAAAAAAGAAGGAGGGAAATCTCGAAAAAGGTCGAAATTACTGTTCTAGATGTTTTAACAATCATCTTTATTACAAATAAAGGAGCGATGATCGTTTGACCGAAATTGAACAGTTTGCTACTTACGTTATACGAGATGCATGTGAGTGCCGAAGTTCTGATGTGCATATTGTGCCCCGAAAGAAAGATGCTGTGATTCAGCTGCGAATTGACCAGGAGCTTATTTTAAAGAGAGTCATTTCGAAGGAAATGTCTGAACGGCTCATTTCGCATTTTAAATTTTTAGGAGGAATGGATATTGGTGAGCGAAGAAAACCTCAAAATGGTGCCTTGACCACTTCCATTGATCACTACCAAGTAAATCTGCGTTTATCGACTCTTCCTACTTCTCATGATGAAAGTCTTGTTATTAGGCTTTTACCGCATCAACAATCTACATCTCTCAAACATTTATCTCTTTTTCCTGAACATACTAAAAAGCTTATTTCTCTCTTGAAATTCTCTCATGGATTGATTATTTTTACCGGTCCTACAGGATCAGGTAAAACCACTACTTTATATACTCTTTTACACGAAGTAAAACACCTTTTAAATCGAAATGTCATTACTCTAGAAGATCCTATTGAAAAACCGAGTGAAACCGTGCTTCAAGTTCAGGTAAATGAACGCGCAGGGATTACGTACACGAGTGGTTTAAAAGCCATATTGCGCCATGACCCAGACATTATCATGGTGGGAGAAATAAGAGATAGTGAGACAGCCAAAATTGCTGTGAGAGCGGCGCTTACCGGGCACTTGGTTCTGACAACGATGCATACTAAAGATACAAAAGGCTCTTTGTACAGGCTGCTTGAGTTTGGAGTTAGCTTTCAAGAAATGGAACAGACTCTTGTAGCAGTAGCCGCGCAGCGCCTTGTAGAAATTCGCTGTCCGCTGTGTCCCGGAAAATGCCACCCCGTATGTAAAAAAATGAGGAAGCATCGTCAGTCCAGTATATATGAATTGCTTTACGGCAAGGAGCTTAGCGCAGTGATGAGAGAAGTGAAAGGAGAAAATGCGGATTATGATTATAAAACGCTCCGAGATGTTATTCTGAAAGGAATCGCGCTTGGCTATTTATATCCGCATTCGCTAGACGGATGGGGGTAAAGACAAACAGACAAAAAAGGTGGTCTCTTGCTCAGCAAGCTAAAATTCTTAAGCAGGTCTCTAAACTTTTAGAGAAAGGATACACTCTTTCTCAAGCTCTTTCGTTTTTGACGTTTCAAGTATCTAAAAAAGAAAAAACGGATATTGAAAAATGTCTTGAACAATTAAAACGAGGAGAATCTTTACACGATGCTTTTGTTAAACTTCAGTTTCACCGTGATATTTTAAGCTATTTATATTTTGCGGAACAGCATGGAAATCTTCAATTTGCTTTAAAAGAAAGTAGCTCAATGATTGAAGAAAAAGTAAGGCATCGTAAGAAATTTCAAAAGCTTGTTCAATATCCCGTGTTGCTACTCCTGTTTATTCTTTCGGTTTTGTTTGTTTTAAGTACGGTTCTACTTCCACAGTTTGAAGCTCTGTACTTATCCTTTGGAAACAAACAGTCTTCGTTTATCCTCCTGTTTATGAAGGGGATGTCGCTCTTTCCTTTTGTGTTACCTGTAGTCATCAGTATGCCAATCATCCTCTCTTTGTTTTATGTGATTTATATCAAAAAATTGCCTCCAGTAGTTCAAATGCAGCTTTTTATGAGAGTTCCCGTTATCCGAACATTCACAAGGCTATTTAACTCTTACTTTTTTTCTGTTCATATGAGCAATTTATTAAACGGCGGTTTATCTATTTATGAATGCTTTGCTCTTTTTCAAAAGCAGGAGCATCATCCATTTTTTCAAGTAGAAGCTTTTGCTTTTACAGATCAACTTTCCTCAGGAATGCGACTAGATCATATCGTCTCAGCTAAATCTCATTATGAAAAAGACTTGGCTCAAGTTATTGTGCATGGACAGCAGAACGGTGAGCTTTCTCAAGAGCTGTATGATTACAGTTTATTTATGATGGAAAGAATGGAACAATTTATTTTTCGTATTTTAAAATATGTACAGCCACTTACATTTTTATTCATCGGGATTGTCATTCTGCTTATGTATATGTCTGTTATGCTTCCGATGTTAGAAGTGATGTCGAGCTTGTAGAAAGGTGAAAGAATATGATTCTAAAAGGTAATAAAGGATTTACTCTTATTGAAATGTTAATTGTTATGCTTGTTATTACCGTGCTTTTGCTCATTATGATTCCAAATGTGTTAAAGCATAATACTGTTATTAACAACAAAGGCTGCTCGGCTCTTGTCAAAACCGTAGAGGCTGAGGTACAAGTATATGAACTTGAAAACGGCGAAACACCAAGCCTAGAAGAGCTTGAAGCAGGAGGCTACTTAAAAGAAGGCACCGTATGTCCAAATGGTCAAGCTATTCAAATTGACGGTACCGGAAAGGTTACAGCTAGTGGTTCTTCTTAAGCAAAAAGGATTCACTCTCATTGAAATGCTAATGGTTTTATTTATTGTGCAAGTGATGATGTTTTCCATTATCGTAACCATTCGGCCGCTTGTGGAATATTACAAAATCACATTATTCTTGCGACAGCTGCAAAGCGACACGTTTTATGTGCAGCAGACAGCCATGAACCGAGAATCTCCAATTAAAATTAGCTTCGCATCGAAGGGAACAGAATATATTGTTTCTGATTCTCGAGCCGTTCTTTATAAACGCACCTATGACTCCACCATTCATATCGCGTTTGGAAGCGGAAATTCCACGATACAATACAACAAAAACGGAAATATTTCTCAAGCAAAGACCATTTTTATTAACAACCAAAAATTCAAATACAAAGTTACTTTTCAAATAGGTAGAGGCCGTTTTTATGTGGACAAGATGTAAGGGTCAGCAGGGCTATACGCTGTTAGAAATGCTTGTTTCATTTAGCATGCTTCTACTCCTAACCGGTACAATTATTCCTTTGTATGTTCAGATGAAGGAAGCAGAAAAGAAGCAATATGTTTCGTACCAAGCTGATGCTATCTTGCACGAAGAGCTATTGAAATATAAATATGAAGCAGGATATAAACGGCGAGAAAAAATCGTAAAAGAAAACGTTGCGTTTTATCTGAAGTGGAACGGAGAGAGTACTCAAAAGCTTTGTGTAGAATGGACAGATTCCACTGAGAAAATGAAAAAGAAGTGTGATGTGATGTTAAAGTGAAAAGTGAAAAAGGCTTTACGCTTGTGGAGATGTTAGTCAGTTTTACTCTTTTTTTGATCATCGTTTCGTTTTTGCCCATTATCATTCCGCTAGCCAAGCAAACATATAATCCAGACTTTAGTATGAATGAAATGGAGTGGGAAATTTTTGTGAATCAACTTGCTATGGAATATCGAGAAGCAAAAGAAGTGGGAATTCATGCGACTACTCTTACTTTGAAAATGGAAAATAACCAGATCATCACTTATGAACGCTATGAAGACAAGATAAGAAGACGAGTGGATGAAAGTGGCCATGAAGTTGTGCTGCAGCATATTAAGAATATTATGTATGAACAGCAAAAGGAAAGGCTGCTGATTCGTTCAACAGACGGTTTTAACAAAGTCAGAGAAGAAACCATTACGACGTTTTTGATGCTTGCTTATGAAACGTAACGAGCAAGGATTTATTCTACCGGTTGTTTTAGCATTTTGTGCGCTTTTTCTTCTGTTAGTAGCTCAGCAAACCACATATTTTGTGACGAAAAGTTCATTTTATCAAGAAGTAGAACAGAAAAATCGTCTGCAGCATCTTTTAGAAAATGCGGTTGTACATGTGAAAAAAGAAATAAAAGAACATAATAAATCCCCATCTGCACCTTTAGTATTAGAAACTGGTACGGTTTCATACGAAGTAGTAAGTGAAGATGAACAGATAATTATCCTAAAAATAAGGTGTCAAACATTGCAAGGAAGAGCATTGACGGAAACGGCATATATTCAAAAAAAGGATCAACACATTGTGAAGTGGACGGATTAAGTCTCTTTCTCTCCGGATATAATAGTGCTGAGGAGATGATTATATGAAAACGAATGATTATGTAAAATATATGACTCAGCAATTTGTACAATATATGGATCAGCCAAAAGAAGAAAGGAAAACGAAAAAGATTCAAAAAAAAGAAGAGCGAGCACCTTTTGCAAACAGATGGTTTGGGATGATTCCGCTGTCGTTTATGCTGTGGTATCGAAAGAAAAAAGAAAGATGAGCATATGATATGCTCATCTTTCTTTTTAACCGGCTTGTGTTTTGTTAAATTGACGAGACATCGTTTCGGGCGATATGTAAAATAAGCCACCGTTTATAAACTTAAATAATATAGTTGGTTCGTACAGTTCTTGAAGCGCTGTTTTTTCTGTCATATATATTTCTGGCAGCTCTTCTGCTGTTTCGTAAAAATGATCAAGAAGCGCTAAGTCTTCATACCATCTCTCCTGCGCTTTTTCAGCCCATTCAGTTGGCTGAGCTTTAACATAGTCAGTCACATATGATGTGAGTCGTGCGATCGCACTTTTAGGTTTAATAAAAGGTGAGAGAGTAAAGCAATAGTCTGAGATTTTAGATGACAAATTTTGATTAATGATTAATTCATGAAATGATTCAATAATTTGTCCATTGATTAAATTAATGCCAAGCGACAAGAGCTCATCTTTTTTACGATCGCATTTGTACGAGACTTTAATATTTAATGCAAGCCAAGGGTGTAAAGGCTGATTTGTTGGCTGAGCTGATGCAACTTGTTCATACAAGTGAATAAACCCGCCTAGCTTTTGAGTAGAAGCGAAAATTTGGTGCAGCCTAGGTGAACCAAAATGAATTCGTTCTCCTTGAACGGAATCGTCTTCAAATGCTGGGTCTGTAATGAAAGTGAGGGAAGCAGGAGTTGCTTCTCCTCCTGTCTTTTCAATATAGTGCCAATAAAATGGACGATTCATCAATTCTTTATCGAGTTCAATCGTTAATTGAACCGTCAGATAAGACGGTGTTTCTGTTACAATAGAACAATTATTAGCTAGAAAATAACGTTTTAAAAATTGATGAATATCAGTTTGCTGCATGCTGATCCTCCTCGCTGTCTTCGTATTGAATAATAGACGTCAAGTTCTCCATTTTGATTTTTATTTCTCCTTCACTCCGTGAATGAAATAAAATATCTTGAATATGCTCTTCGATATTTTTTAAATCAAGCTTTGTTAAAATATCATCTAACTCTCCAACAACTCGTTCAAAAAGATTTATTTTTTCGTATAACAATTTTAAAATATGTTCTTCGACCGTATGTTGAATTGCTAAATTGTAAATGTGAACATCATGTTTTTGACCTAAACGATGGACCCTTCCAATTCGCTGTTCTAGACGCATTGGATTCCACGGTAGATCATAGTTAATGATATGATGACAAAACTGAAGGTTGATTCCTTCTCCGCCCGCTTCAGTGGCAATAAATACTTGCGCGTGGCTTTCAAAAAGCTGCTTCATCCAGTCTTTTTTACCTCGCTTAAATCCTCCTCTAAACGGTACAGAGGTAATTCCATGCTGTTTTAAATACCACTGTAAATACAGCTGAGTTGCTCTATACTCAGTGAAAATAATAACTTTGTCATCAATTTTTTGAACGAGTTCTAGCACTTTTTCTGCTTTTGCATTTTGCGGCACTTGCTGAAGTAATTCCATTAACGGAGTAATCATATGTTCCGTTAATGCGCTGTTTTGATCTTCTTGACGTTCCAGCATGTTTTTTAAGGTCATATACACAGCTTCACGGCTGCTGCAGGCTTCTCGCTGCAAGGTTAAAATTGAAAAAGCGCTTGAAGGGTGAAGCCCGTTTCCTTTAAAAGACGTAATCGCATCGTATAGTTCGCGTTCTTTTGGTGAAAATTCGACAGGAATGGTTTGAACAATTCGCTTTGTCCATTCGATACCCGTGTCGTGGCGGCGATTTCGAATCATAACTTTGTTAACAAGCTCTTTTAAGTATTCATCATTTTGCAAAGAACGTTTTTTAGCAGAAAATAACTCTTCAAAATAGTCTTTATTGCCGAGATGTCCAGGCTTCAAAAGAGAGACTAAATTAAAAATTTCTTCAATTCGATTTTGAATTGGTGTTGCGGTTAGCAACAGACAAAATTTCTTCTTCAGACTTTGAACAAATTCATAGTTTTTTGTTTTGTTGTTTTTGAGTTTATGAGCTTCATCAATGATGATGAGGTCGTAGTCTTGTTCTAGCACAATTTCTCGGTGAGGAGAACGTTTTGCTGTATCAATTGAAGACACAACGATGTCACACTGATCCCACACATATGATTTTCTTTGAGGGACTGCGGGAATATAAAATTTTTGATTCAATTCCATAGCCCATTGTGAAACAAGCGAAGCTGGAACTAAAATGAGAACTTTTTTAACAAGTCCGCGAATCATATATTCCTTTAAAATTAACCCCGCTTCAATCGTTTTCCCAAGTCCTACTTCATCTGCTAAAATGGCTTTCCCATTCATTGTTTCAACTACTTGTTTGGCTACTTCGAGCTGATGAGGAAGCGGCGTTAAATCGGCTAGGTGTTTTGGGCTTTGTAGTCCTTCAAATTCTGAGATAAGCGTTTGGTCTTCTATTTCATAGGCAAGCTTATACAAATCCCATGCAGACCAAGGGCCGTCTTGCTCCAATTTAGTCGAGAAGGCCGCTTCCCATGTTTCATCAATGTTTAATTTCACTTTCATAATAAAAATGCTCCTTTGTGAAAAATTTTTATTGAACAAATGATAAGAATCAGGTAGGATAAAAATATATTTAGAAAATTTTAAAAAGAAAATAGATTAGCACTTTACAAATGATTGTGTGAATAAAGATAGATACATCTTTCAGTAGTATGCCCAACTTTACCAACTTTATAGAAGCGAATGATGACACGGGGAGAGACTACTTGAATGTAGCGCCGAAGGAGCAAGCAATAAAATTGTGAATCTCTCAGGCAAAAAGACTCTTGTTTGACGCAGCTCTGGAGAGTGTCTATGCGTTTATAGACCACCCACGAGGCAAACCTATTTGTTTATAGGTAAACTTTCAGGTGAAAAGGACAGAGACTTCCTACTAAATACAGTAGGGGGTTTTCTGTCCTTTTTTGTTTGGATACATAGTGATCCCCACACTATTTGAAAACTCCCCGTTATGAAAAGTTTCACGTGAAAAAGAGGAGGACATGAATATGACAACAGAATTAAACAAAACGCCGCTTTATGATACCTATCAAAAATATGGTGCCAAAACAATTGATTTTGGTGGATGGGCTCTTCCAGTTCAATTTTCTTCTATTAAAGAAGAGCATGAAGCTGTACGTACAAAGGCAGGTCTTTTTGATGTTTCTCATATGGGAGAAATTCTTGTAACAGGAGCTGATAGCTTAGCTTTTCTTCAGCACACGATGACAAATGACGCTTCTACTCTCGTAGATGGAAAAGCGCAGTATACGGCTATGTGTTATGAAGACGGAGGCACGGTAGATGATTTGCTTATTTATAAAAAAGCAGATCAAGAGTATTTGCTAGTCGTAAATGCTGCTAATATTCAAAAAGACTATGAGTGGTTAGCGTCTCACAAACAAGGAGATGTAACGCTCGTTAATCAATCTGATGAAATTGCACAGCTAGCTTTACAAGGTCCTTTAGCAGAAAAAGTTCTACAAACTTTAACGAACGAAAACTTATCTTTATTAAAGCCATTTACATTTGCTGATGATGTAGAAGTAGCGAATGTAAAAGCTCTTGTTTCACGTACAGGATATACCGGAGAAGATGGATTTGAAATTTACTGTTCTTCAGCTGACGCCTCTCACTTGTGGACGGCTATTTTAGAAGCAGGCAGTGCTGACGGTGTGTTGCCTTGCGGATTAGGAGCTCGCGATACACTTCGTTTTGAAGCTACTTTGGCTTTATATGGCCAAGAGCTTTCAAAAGATATTACGCCAATTGAAGCTCGAATTGGATTTGCAGTAAAAACAAACAAAGACAGCTTTATTGGAAAAGAAGTGCTAAAAGAACAGCGTGAAAGCGGAGCGCCTCGTAAATTAGTAGGAATTGAAATGATTGATAAAGGTATACCACGACACGGTTACGAAGTATTTGCAGACGAAGAGCAAATTGGGTTTGTGACAACAGGTACACAGTCACCTACACTAAAGAAAAACATCGGTTTAGCGCTATTATCAGCAGAGTATTCAGAGCTTGGTCAAGAAGTGGAAGTGCAGGTTCGAAAAAAACGCTTAAAGGCAAAAGTGGTTTCAACACCTTTTTATAAACGTTCAAAGTAAGCTTTGGGGAGGAATTTAACATGTTACATCGCTATTTACCAATGACAGAACAAGATCAGCAGCAAATGTTAGCAGCAATTGGTGTTTCATCTGTTGATGATTTATTTTCAGATATTCCGCAGCGCGTTCGTTTTCAAGGAGAATACAATATTAAAAAAGCTGCTTCAGAGCCTCAGCTATTAAAAGAATTAAATAATATGGCTGCTAAAAATGCTCATTTAAAAGACTATTCTTCTTTTTTAGGAGCAGGGGTTTATGATCATTACATGCCGGTTATTGTTGATCATGTTATTTCTCGTTCGGAATTTTATACGGCCTATACTCCATATCAACCAGAAATTTCTCAAGGAGAACTTCAGGCCATCTTTGAATTTCAAACAATGATTTGTGAGTTAACGGGAATGGACGTGGCCAATTCTTCTATGTATGACGGAGGAACTGCTTTAGCAGAAGCCGCTATGCTTAGTGCGGGTCAAACCAAAAAGAAAAAAGTACTTGTCTCTGCGGCCGTTCACCCTGAGTCAAAAGATGTTTTAAAAACGTATGCGAAGGGTCAATACATTGAAGTGGTAGAAATCCCTGCAGCAGACGGCATAACAGATATGATTGCATTAGAAAAAGAGATGGGAAATGACGTGGCAGCTGTTATTGTCCAATATCCAAATTTCTACGGGCAAATCGAGCCGTTAAAAGAAATTGAAGAAATTACTCATCAAGAAAAATGCATGTTTGTTGTTTCCAGTAATCCTTTGTCATTAGGCTTATTGACACCTCCTGGAGACTTCGGAGCGGATATTGTTATTGGAGATGCACAGCCATTTGGTATTCCAAGTCAATTTGGAGGTCCACACTGCGGATACTTTGCAACTACGTCTAAGCTTATGCGAAAAATTCCAGGGCGATTAGTAGGGCAAACTGTGGATGAAAACGGTAAGCGAGGGTTTGTTTTAACCCTTCAAGCTCGTGAACAGCATATACGCCGCGATAAAGCGACGTCTAACATTTGTTCAAATCAAGCGTTAAATGCTTTAGCGGCATCAGTTGCAATGACAGCTTTAGGTAAGCAAGGTGTAAAAGAAATGGCGCTGCAAAACTTATCAAAAACGCATTATGCATATGAAGCGTTAAAGGCAAAAGGGATAAATGTAGCATTTGAAGGACCGTTTTTTAACGAATTAGTCGTGAAGCTTCCTGTTTCGGTAACAGAAGCAAACAATCATTTATTAGCATCAAAAATAATTGGCGGTTATGATCTTAGCCGTGATAACCAAGCGCTTGAAAATCATATGCTGCTTGCTTTTACAGAGCTCCGTACAAAAGAGGAAATTGACCAACTTGTAAATGAATTGGGGGATCTTCATGCTTAATCAAAATCAATCACTTATTTTTGAAAGCAGTAAAGAAGGGCGAATCGGCTATTCATTGCCTGAATTAGATGTGCCGCAAGTAAATGCTGAAGAACTGCTTGGAAAAGCGTATGTGCGTACAGAAGCTCCTGAGCTTCCTGAAGTATCAGAACTTGATATTATGCGTCATTACACAGCGCTTTCAAAACGAAATCACGGAGTGGATTCAGGATTTTATCCGCTTGGTTCATGTACGATGAAATATAATCCAAAAGTGAATGAACAAGCAGCACGCATTCCTGGATTTGCGCATATCCATCCGCTTCAAGATGAGCAAACGGTTCAAGGTGCTCTCGAACTTCTATATGATTTACAAGAGCATTTAACAGAAATTACAGGAATGGATGAAGTAACACTTCAGCCAGCAGCAGGTGCTCATGGCGAGTGGACCGGACTTATGATGATTCGTGCCTATCACGAAGCAAATGGTGAGACGCAGCGAACAAAAGTCATTGTTCCAGACTCAGCTCACGGAACGAACCCGGCTTCGGCAACAGTTGCAGGATTTGAAACGGTAACGGTGAAATCAAATGAACATGGCTTAGTGGACTTAGAGGATTTACGCCGCGTAGTAGGAGCTGATACAGCTGCTTTAATGTTGACAAATCCAAATACGCTAGGGTTATTTGAAGAAGATATTTTAGAAATGGCGGAAATCGTTCACGCAGCAGGTGGCAAGCTCTATTATGATGGTGCAAATTTAAACGCAGTATTAAGTAAAGCTCGTCCTGGAGATATGGGGTTTGACGTTGTTCATTTAAACCTTCATAAAACTTTTACAGGTCCTCATGGAGGTGGAGGCCCTGGTTCTGGCCCGGTAGGTGTAAAAGCAGATTTAATTCCGTATCTGCCTAAACCAGTGCTGGTAAAAACAGAACAAGGCTATCACTTTGATTATAACCGTCCTCAGTCAATTGGACGCGTAAAGCCGTTTTACGGAAACTTCGGTATCAACGTTCGCGCTTATACGTATATTCGTTCAATGGGTCCAGACGGCTTAAAAGCCGTAACGGAAAATGCCGTGTTAAATGCCAACTATATGATGCGTCGTTTAGCAGAACACTATGAGCTGCCGTTTGACCGTCACTGTAAGCACGAATTTGTTTTATCAGGAAAACGTCAGAAAAAGCTTGGCGTGCGCACATTGGATATCGCAAAACGATTGCTTGATTTCGGCTATCATCCGCCGACTATCTACTTCCCGCTTATCGTAGAAGAGTGCATGATGATCGAACCAACGGAAACGGAGTCGAAAGAAACGCTAGACGCGTTTATCGATGCGATGATTCAAATTGCAAAAGAAGCAGAAGAGACGCCTGAAGTCGTGCAGGAAGCTCCGCATACAACGGTTGTGAAGCGCCTTGACGAAACGCTGGCAGCGAGAAAACCAGTCCTTCGTTATCAGAAAGAACAGGCTGTTCAAAACGTCTAACAAAAAACCTCGCCTTTTGGGCGAGGTTTTTCTATATAACATACCATTATTTTTTCTTTTTTACTTTACCGTTCCACATTTTGAAGCCGCCTTTTAAATCATAGATTTCTTGGACACCGTGGCGACGAAGCATTTGTGCTGCACGTCCTGTGCGCATTCCGCTTTGACAATAGATGTAGACTGGCTGATCTGGACGAAATTCTTTAATGCGCATACGGAACTGTGAAAGAGGAATATTTCGTGCGCCTAAAATATGTCCGTTCTCGAATTCATTCGGTTCGCGAATATCAACTAGCTGTGCTTTGCGGTAGCCGGTGCGAAATTCTTCTTCAGTTAACGTTTTCATTATGCGACGTTGGTAAAAGAACATAACGACAGAGTATATGATGATTACTCCAAGTAAAATGAGTACTGCTGTAATTGCTGACATGCTGATTCTTCCTTTCTTCGACAAAATCCATACTCTTATTATATAAGTGAATGAAATTAGAAGTAAAGCGATTTTGCCTTGAATCTAGCGGATTTCTTCCCGAAAATGAAAAAACTACCACATTTGAATTCACAGTTTTATGTTGCTCTTTGCTTTTCCTTAGCCCAATCTTTTGGTAGACTAAAAAACGGATTTATTTTTTATATTACATATAGCTGAGGATGAGGTAGATGAAAGCAAAGTGGAGATTTATTGATTCCAACAACCGTTCGCCTTATTACAATATGGCGTTAGATGAAGCGTTATTAGAATGGCATAGTAAAGGGGAAATTCCACCTACGATTCGTTTTTACGGATGGAACCCTCCAACGCTGTCAATCGGTTATTTTCAAAAAGCTGAAAAAGAAATTAACTTTGATAAAGTAAAAGAATTAGGATTAGGCTTTGTAAGACGTCCAACGGGCGGCAGGGGCGTGCTTCATGATGAAGAGCTTACTTACAGCGTAATTGTATCTGAAGAGTATCCTAACATGCCTAAGACAGTTACAGAAGCATATCGCGTGATCTCTGAAGGTTTACTGGAAGGATTTCGTTCGTTAGGGCTCGAGGCTTATTTTGCTATTCCTCGTTCAGAAGAAGAAAAAAATAGTTTGAAAAACCCTCGTTCATCCGTGTGTTTTGACGCTCCTTCTTGGTATGAACTAGTTGTAGAGGGCCGCAAAATTGCAGGAAGTGCCCAAACAAGACAAAAAGGAGTTATTTTACAGCACGGCTCTATCCTGTTAGAGATTGATGAAGATAAATTATTCAGCGTATTTAATTATCCAAATGATCGCGTTAAAGAAAGAATGCAGCGGGCATTTCGTTCTAAAGCGGTAGCGATTAATGCAATTGCGGGCCGCAAAATCTCTATTGAAGAAGCGAAAGAAGCGTTTTATAAAGGATTTGCTTCAGCTCTTGATATTGATTTAGAACCATATACACTGTCTGAAGAAGAGGAAGCATACGTAGAAGAACTAGCGCGCACAAAGTATGGATCGGATGAATGGAACTTTAAGCGCTAAACGGATGTGGAGGGAAATAGATAAAAGTGCAACTTCTTATAAGTTGCACTTTTTATTGGAATTTTTAGAAATAATTCTTGGCTAATAGAATACATAGGGAAGAAAAGTCAAACACTTTTTTTACGAAAAAAAAAATATTTCACTTGACACCCTTCTATATGTAGATGTTTGGATAAGTGTCAAATACTATATATTGAATTCGTCCGAGCCGTGTGGTAAGTTATTGATAGTTGATTGAAAAACTCTTTTTCCTTTTAAAGGAAAAAGAGTTAATAAATTTATAGATGTTCGATAGGTAAGGAGTTGTGAGAATGACTGTTTTGTTAAATCAAAAAGTGAATATGAATGTTGAAAAGCTCAATTCAGATATTGAACGCTTTCCGCAAGTACATCCGATTACACCGGATATGAAGTTGACTCATAAAGGTGTTTCAAGATTGGTAATGTTAGACCGCTATGCGTTTAAAGATACGGAAAAATTAACGTTATCAGAAGGAGATTTTGTTGTTCTAACAGTAAAGGAAGATCCAAAATTTCCAGCACGAGGACTTGGCTATGTGGAAAGCATTAATTTTGAGCAAAAGACCGCTGTTGTCAAGGTAGAAGATGAGTTTAGAGGTGCTTTATCGCCTGATGAAGCAGAAAAAGGGTTAATTACTCGTTCGCTAGATGTAATTGAAAAGCCTCTAGAAGTCTTCTACGAGCAAATTGCGAAACGTAATGCAACAGGCTTAGCTTCGGTTGAAAAAACGGAAGAAAAGCGCAAAGAGTGGTTTGAAAAGTTCTATCAAGAGCTTGTTCAGCTAAACTTTGTACCAGCTGGCCGCGTTCTTTACGGTGCAGGAGCTGATACAGACGTAACGTATTTCAACTGTTACGTAATGCCTTATGTAAAAGATTCACGTGAAGGTATTTCAGAACACCGCAAACAAGTAATGGAAATTATGAGCCGCGGAGGCGGTGTTGGAACGAATGGTTCAACTCTTCGCCCGCGCAACACGCTGGCTCGCGGTGTAAACGGCAAATCATCTGGTTCGGTTTCATGGTTGGATGATATTGCTAAACTGACGCATCTTGTTGAGCAAGGTGGGTCGCGTCGTTAACAAACCGGCGACGTAATCTCGTGAATTGCTGGAACACCCTTAGAGCTTTCTTCACCACAACGTGATCGGCAACGATGAGCGTGATGGTTAGAAAAGAGGAAAGATTGGGCAATCAGCAGCCAAGTGTCTTTGGAAACGAAGATAAAGGTTCAACGACTATTGAAACTTCCTAAAAGTTCTAATGTAATAAAACTTTAGTGAATAAAGTAGGTGTTATGATGGAAGCAAAGGAAGGAGTAAACCATAGCAAACGGCAACGTGGTTATGGGGCACGAGACAAAGGAATTTTCTTCTTTGATGATATAGTCTGATCTTACATGAAAGTGTAAGAGTACGGCAGAAATGACCGTACCCTTCTTTACGAAGAGTAACAAATTGGGGGCTCAAATGATCATGCTTGCCGACTGGCATCCTGACATTGTAGAGTTTATTATTTCTAAAATGCAAAACCCTCGCATTTTACGTTTCTTAATTGAAAACACAAATGACGAAATGATTAAAAAACATGCGCAAGATAAATTGAAGTTCACGCCTTTAACAGAGTCTGAAGAAGCGATGTACCAAGGAATCATTAACTATAAACAAATTCCTGGTCTTGGTGGATTCAGTGAAAAAATCATTAAAGATGCAGAAGAAAAGCTGCAAACAGGCGGAACGTACAGCGTTCATAACTCAGAGTTTTTAACAGGAGCAAATATTTCTGTATGCTTAACAAAAGATTTTATGGATGCTGTTGAAAACGACGGTGAATATGAACTTCGCTTCCCAGATGTAGAAAGCTATTCAAAAGAAGAGATGGCTAACTACAACGAAAACTGGCACGAAGTAGGCGATGTACGCGAATGGGAAAAACAAGGAAACAAAGTTCGTACGTATCGTACTATCCGTGCAAAAGAGCTATGGAACTTAATTAATATTTGTGCAACGTACTCAGCTGAACCAGGCATTTTCTTCTTTGACAATGCTAATGATATGACAAATGCTCAAGCATACGGTCAGCACGTTGTTGCAACAAATCCATGTGGTGAACAACCACTTGCACCATTTTCTGTCTGTAACTTAGCTGCTGTTAACTTAGCGCAAATGGCAGATAAAGAAACGAAAACTGTTAACTTTGAAAAGTTACGTCAAACAGTTGAAACTGGCGTTCGAATGCAAGATAACGTTATTGATGCAACTCCTTATTTCTTAGAAGAAAACCAAAAGCAAGCGCTTGGCGAACGTCGCGTTGGTCTTGGTGTAATGGGTCTTCACGATCTTCTTATTTATTGTGAAACAGAGTATGGCTCTGACAAAGGCAATGAGTTAGTAGATAAAGTGTTTGAAACAATTGCAACAACGGCTTACCGCGCGTCTGTAGAGCTTGGAAAAGAAAAAGGAAGCTTCCCGTTCTTAGTGGGCGAAACAGATGCTGAAACGGCTTCTTTACGTGAAGCATTTACAAATACAGGCTTCATGAAAAAAATGCCTGAAGATATTCGTGAGAACATTAAAGACCACGGTATCCGAAACTCTCATTTATTAACAGTAGCGCCAACAGGTAGTACTGGAACAATGGTTGGAGTATCAACTGGTCTTGAACCTTATTTCTCATTCTCATACTTCCGAAGCGGCCGTTTAGGTAAGTTCATTGAAGTAAAAGCTGATATCGTTCAAGAGTATTTAGATCAGCATCCAGAAGCAGATCCAAACAATCTTCCTGAATGGTTCATTTCAGCTATGGAACTTGCACCACAAGCTCACGCTGACGTTCAATGTGTGATTCAGCGCTGGATTGACAGCTCAATTAGTAAAACAGTAAACGCTCCTCGTGGCTATACAGTAGAGCAAGTTCAAAAAGTGTACGAGCGTCTGTATAAAGGCGGAGCAAAAGGCGGTACGGTGTACGTAGACGGAAGCCGTGATGCACAAGTCTTAACGCTAAAAGCAGAAGAAAATACATTTGATGAAGAAATTGAAGCCCCAAAAGAAGAAACGAAACCGCACGTCGTATTAGTTGATACAATTAATGAAATTCGTTCAACTGATGTAACAATTGGTTCTGAAGTAGGTAATACGTGTCCGGTTTGCCGTCAAGGAACGGTAGAAGAAATGGGCGGATGCAACACATGTACAAACTGTGGCGCACAGCTGAAATGCGGCCTTTAATCTTGATCATGATTAACTAGTAAAAGCTGGCTCAAACGAGTCAGCTTTTATTATGTATAAAAGTGGGGCATAAATAAGAAGTGAAAGCGAACGGTTCTTGTATTTGAATAAGCATTGTAGTATGATTTTAATTGAATGTCTTTTATCCAGTTTTATCTTATGACATCGCTTTATTTACACGTTTTTTCACATAGATTATCAAACATGAACACGATATCACTATAAGAAACAGACATTTATGACTTATTATAGCAATACATAATATTAATTGGGGGAGATTTCATGCCTACACCGAGTATGGAAGATTATATTGAACAAATATATATGCTAATTGAAGATAAAGGATACGCTCGAGTGTCTGATATTGCTGATGCATTGGCGGTTCACCCCTCATCTGTAACGAAGATGGTTCAAAAACTAGACAAAGATGAGTACTTAATTTATGAAAAATATCGAGGCCTTGTTTTAACAGCTAAGGGACAGAAGATTGGAAAACGTCTTGTTTATCGCCATGAGCTTTTAGAACAGCTACTGCGCATCATTGGCGTAGATGAGAAAAATATTTATGATGACGTAGAAGGAATTGAACATCATTTAAGCTGGAACTCCATCGATCGAATTGGAGATTTAGTTCAATACTTTGAAGAAAATCATAATCGTATTCAAGATCTTCGCAATGTACAAAAACGAAACGAAGAAGAACAAACATTATAAGAAAAAAGCAGCGGCCGATAGCGTCACTGCTTTTTTCTTTTTATCATAACTTGTTGCTGAGTCGACTACAAATGTAGAGTGGGTAGTTTGGAGGAGAGGCTGTGTACGTCGACGGAGTGTTTTCGGGTGGCGGTATTAAAGGGCTTGCACTGATTGGCGCTTTACAAGCTCTAGAAGAAAAAGGCTTGATCTTTCGGCGGTTAGCCGGAACGAGTGCGGGTTCCATTATTTGTGCATTTGTAGCAGCCGGTTATACAAGTGAAGAAATTATCGAAATGATGAATGAAATTGAATTATCTTCTTTTTTAGATCAGCGAATGTCCTTTTTACCATCAAGCTTGACGAAATGGCTGTTTTTATATTGGAAAATGGGATTATATAAAGGGGAAAGGCTTGAAAAGTGGATTGCTGAGAAATTGCGGGGCAGAGGAATTCGTACATTTGCTGATTTGCCTGATCAATCGCTGCGTATTATTGCTTCAGATTTGACCAACAGTACGATGCTTGTTCTTCCAGATGATTTGCCTAAATATCAAATCGACCCGAATCGTTTTTCTGTAGCAAGAGCTGTTCGAATGAGCTGCAGCATTCCGTATTTTTTTGAGCCAGTTAAATTAAAATCTACCCCAAGCAGTTTAATAGTCGACGGGGGCGTGTTAAGCAACTTTCCAATTTTTCTATTTGAGGATGATAAAAGTCTTAAGAAACGACCGGTAATTGGTGTGAAGCTGAGCCCGAAGGATGAAGAAAGGGAGCGGAATAAAATCAAAAATGCCGTTAGTTTATTCAGTGCTCTTTTTGAGACGATGAAAGATGCGCACGATGCGAGACATATTTCAAAACGCCACGAAAAAAATATTATCTTTTTACCAGTTAATCAAGTTTTTGCGACAGAATTTACCCTCACAGAAGAACGGAAGGAAGAGCTGATTGCGTTTGGTAAAAAGCGTACAAGGGCATTTTTGAAAAAATGGTGCTATTAAAAAAACAAGGAGGCTTTTCTCCTTGTTTTTTTAAAAGAATGCTCTATTTTTCTTTTTTCCTTTTTTACCTTCGATGACGGTCAAGTGTGAGTTGTTTTTCTTTTTCTTTAGCGGTTTCGTTGATTTGGCTACCGGGCGCTTATTTGAGCTTCGGTACGTATGCATATCAACTTTGTTGCTGCCTCGCTCTTTTTCTTTTTGACGCAGTTTTGATTGCTTTACCGCGCGCACATAGCCTCTATCTTGACCTTTTGTCTGAGAAGGGCGGAGAATAAACCGATAAACTAAGTAAAACAAAATGATAAACAGAAAAATATAACCTGCTTGACGTAATAAAACAGCTGGATCTGTAATCAACGTAAATGCAAAGCCAATGACTCCTAACCCGATTAGACCATATACAAGTGGTTTCACGAATGGACGTCTCATTTTGTTCACCTCCTAAAATAGTAAAAAAAGAAAGCAAAACGGTGTGGATTAGACAACTTGTTCGTCAGTGGTAGAAGAAAGTTCATTTTCAACGCGTAAAAGTTCTTTGAATGAAGCAATCGCAACTTCAACTTGATCATCTTTTGGTTCTTTGGTTGTTAAAAGCTGAAGCCATAAACCGGGATAACCTAAAAAGCGAAGAAGAGGGACATGACGAACTTTATTGGTTAACTGTAACACTTCAAATGATAAACCAAGGACAACTGGAATTAATGCAAGGCGATCCACAATTCGTAGCCAAAGAGGATCCGTTGGAACTAGTAGGTAGACAAACATTCCTACAACTACGGTAAAGAGGATAAAGCTACTTCCGCAGCGATAATGAAGTCGAGATTGTGCTTGAACGGCTTCTACCGTAAGTTCAGCATTGTTTTCATATGCATTAATGACCTTGTGTTCTGCTCCATGATATTGAAACACCCGTTTAATAAGTGGCGTTTGTGAAATCACATAAATATAGCCAAGGAGCAATAATAGTTTAAATACTCCTTCAATAAAAACTTGAGCTACACTTGAAGTGAAAACAGGACGTGTCAATTGTGCTAAAAACACAGGAATCAATGTAAATAGTACTTTCCCGAAAAGAAAGGATATTACACCAATAGTTGCAACGCCAAATATTAAAGATAGTTTTGATTCTTTTTTCTCTTTTTGTTGTTCTGCTGCTACTTGAACATCATCTTCTGGATTCACGTCGTAGCGTTCAGAGGAAAAGTTCAAGTGCTGCGTACCGTTTGCACTGGCTTCAACAATAGCAGCAATTCCTCGTAAAAAAAGAATTTTTTTCAAAGCAGTGAGTACGGAATTTGATTTTCTTTTTGAATGAAAATAATCAATAGATTGATCTTTGCGGCGAATGGCCGTCACCATCATACGTTTGCCACCGAACATGACACCTTCTATAACGGCTTGACCACCATACGCAGGTTTTTGTAATTTAGACATTTCAGGCACCAACCTAACTTAACTAGACTAGACTTCTTAGTATTTTATATTCTACAGCAAAATCAAATAAACCTCTAGGCGGATGCATGTTATCTAGTTTAGCCAATATTTTTCGTCTCCACACCCCTGTTATGAATTTTTTCCTTTTACTTATAAAATTTGTTTATGAAACTCGGTTGAAGATAGTTTTGAAATGTCTCTTTGATATCAGGCTGCCTTCTTGCGTATAGGAAGAGTAATAAACGTAAAAACTTAGAAATGAGTCGGTAGGAAATGAGAAAAAAGATCATACTACATCAAGAGGTGATTAATGTGTCAGAACCTAAAGAACAGCATGAAAAAAAACAGGATAACCACCCTACGCATAAACAGGAAATGTCTTTTTTATTTAAAGCCATTTTTATTTCCTTTTTTGGAGGGATTTTCTGGAGCTTTATTGGCTATTTAAATTATCTGTTTAGCTTTAGTGTTATCAATCCAAATATGCTTTTAGATCCATGGGCATTAGGTGATTGGAAAGATAAAGGAATAGGTGTTATTGTCAGTATTTTTCTTATAGGGGTATTATCTATTATTGTCGGGTTGTTATACTACGTCCTATTAAAGAAGTTTAAAACAATTTGGATAGGTTTTGCTTACGGCTTATTATGGTGGGCAATTGTATTCGTTGTTTTGAATCCGCTCTTTCCTAACTTAAAAACAATTGGAGAGCTTCCAGCTAACACGATTATTTCATCCCTCTGTATTTATATTTTATATGGTGTATTCATCGGATATTCCATTTCTTTTGAAGCTGCAGAGCTTCAAACAAAAGATGAGTCTACAGATTTTCAAACGGCGAATAAGTAGTGTGAATGTTCCAACGTATGCTAATATATTCTATATAATGATTTAAAAAGAAAAATAAAGTGCAAATTCACATAAGTGAGCTGCATAAAGGGTTCGTAGTAGGGGAGAGTGTTGAATTAAGATGAATAAGATTTTAGTAATAAACGGTCCTAATTTAAATCGTTTAGGCGTACGCGAACCAGCGGTATATGGGACAGATAATCTTCAAAATCTTGAAGAGAAACTTCAGCGAGCAGGCAGAGACCACGGAGTAGAAGTTGAGTGCGTACAGTCTAACCACGAAGGTGTAATTATCGACTGGATTCACGAAGCAGATGAGAAATTTGATGGTATTATGATCAATCCTGGTGCTTTTACTCACTACAGTTATGCCATTCGAGATGCGATTGCTAGTATATCTGTTCCTGTTATTGAAGTGCATATTTCGAACGTACATAAGCGTGAAGAGTTTCGCCACCACTCGGTGACGGCACCTGTTACACATGGTCAAATTGTCGGGTTAGGTTTATACGGATACGAGCTTGCCCTGCAGGCACTTTTACAATTAAGGGGGAAATAAAATGAAGATCGAAAAACTACGCGAACAGTTTTCAAAGTTTAATGTAGACGGTGTTGTAATTACAAGTGAATATAACAGACGCTACATGACTAATTTTACAGGCTCCGCTGGTGTCGTTATCATTTCTGAAGACAAAGCGGCATTTGTAACAGATTTTCGTTATGTTGAACAAGCAACTAGTCAAACAGAAGGTTTTGATATCGTTCAGCACAAGGGTCCTATTGTAGAAGAAGTAGCAAATGTAGTGAAACAATTTGGAATTAAAAAGCTTGGTTTTGAACAGAATTATGTTACATATGGACAGCATCAATTATTTGATAAGCATATCGGCGCTGAACTTGTTCCAATCTCGCACGCAATCGAAAACTTACGCTTGATAAAGAGTGACTCAGAGATTAAGATATTAAAGGAAGCTGCAAAAATAGCAGATGCAGCATATGAACATATTTTAACCTTTGTTCGTCCTGGTTTAACAGAGCTTCAAGTATCTAATGAACTGGAGTTCTTTATGAGAAAACAAGGCGCAACATCTTCATCCTTTGATACAATTGTTGCTTCAGGGCATCGTGGAGCTCTACCGCATGGTGTTGCTTCTGACAAAGTAATTAAAAAAGGCGAACTTGTAACGCTTGATTTTGGCGCATACTATAATGGTTACTGTTCAGATATCACACGAACATTTGCCGTCGGTGAAGTAAGTGATAAGCTAAAAGAAATTTATAATGTCGTACTGCAAGCACAGCTTAACGGAATGAACGGCATCAAAGCAGGTATGACGGGTAAAGAAGCAGATGCGCTAACGCGTGATTATATTACAGAACACGGATACGGCCAGTATTTTGGACATTCGACCGGTCACGGCGTGGGGCTAGAAGTACATGAAGGCCCATCACTTTCTGTGAAATCTACAGATGTACTGCAGCCAGGTATGATTGTAACCGTTGAACCAGGTATTTACATACCAGACTTGGGGGGCGTTCGTATTGAAGATGATACGATCGTCACAGCAGAAGGTAATGAGGCATTATCGCACTCATCAAAAGAGTTCATTATTTTATAAAATGTAGGAGGATTTCTTCATGATTTCAGTAAATGATTTTCGTACAGGTTTGACAGTAGAAGTAGACGGAGGTATTTGGCGTGTAATGGATTTCCAACACGTAAAGCCTGGTAAAGGCGCTGCATTCGTTCGCTCAAAACTACGTAACCTTCGTACAGGAGCTGTTCAAGAAAAAACGTTCCGTGCAGGTGAAAAAGTAGGAAAAGCTCAAATTGATAACCGTAAAATGCAATATCTATATGCAAGCGGTGATCAGCACGTATTCATGGACAACCAGTCTTATGAGCAATTAGAGCTTCCGGCGAGTGCAATTGAATATGAACTAAAATTCTTAAAAGAGAATATGGAAGTAGCAATTATGATGTACCAAGGTGAGACATTAGGTGTTGAACTTCCAAACACAGTTGAGCTTAAAGTAACAGAAACTGAACCTGGTATTAAAGGTGACACAGCTTCCGGCGGTACAAAACCGGCAACTGTTGAAACAGGTTTAACAGTAAACGTTCCGTTCTTCGTAAACGAAGGCGACGTATTAATTATCAACACAACAGACAGCAGCTACGTATCACGCGCGTAATTCGGTAGTGTAAGCAAGCTGCAAACACACAAAAAAGGCAGAGAATGATTCTCTGCCTTTTTTGTGTGTTTTTTTGTGCTAACTCTTCCTTATTTTGCATAGGTTGTACTAAACAACGCAGAGATATAGGAGGGGCTTATGAAACAGTGGTTGGATCATTTAAACGGTACGGTATTAACGATGGCGTGCCTTCGATTTATTTCTTCATTTATTGAGTTTATTGCCGCTATTTTAATTGTCACAAACAATGATGTGAAAAAAGCGTTAATGATTAATGGAATGTTAGCGCTTGTTGGTCCCATTGTAATGGTGAGTTCTTTCACTATAGGTTTAGTGTCCGTAGCAGATCAATTATCTTTTGGAAAATTAATCATGATTGTAGTAGGAGTGCTCTTCATTTTAATCGGTGTTTTTAAATAAAAGGTAGGCATAAAATGGTCAAGCTCATAATACATTGAAGTGAGTTCAAATATGAGGGGATGAATATGTTAAACGAAATACTTGCAATCTTTCCGCCTAATTTAAAAAAGACTGTTGAATTTTATGTAACAAACCATTCTCATGTATTAGAAGAAATTCGAGTGCGCATAGGAAGACCTGTCGAATTTACAATCAACAATCAGCCTTATTTCGAATCGTATCTTCCAACCGCAGAAGATGCTTTATTTATCTTAAATAAATTAAGCCAGTTTTCGATTTATATGATTGAAGAAGAATTGAAAAAAGGATATGTCACCATTGAAGGCGGACACCGGGTTGGACTAGCGGGAAAAGTTGTAACGGAAAATGGACAGGTTCGTGTGATTCGAGATGTATCATCCTTTAATATCCGGATTGCTAAACAAAAGATTGGCATTTCGAATCAGCTTATTCCTTTTTTATACAATCGCTATTGGCAAAGTACGGTCATTATAGGACCCCCTCAAACAGGAAAAACAACCATGATTCGTGATTTAGCCAGAGTAATAAGTACTGGCATAGAGCGCTCTAAGATTCCTCCGTTTAAAGTAGGGATTGTAGATGAACGATCAGAAATTGCTGGGGCTGTTAAAGGGGTTCCTCAGCATACATTCGGATCTAGAATGGATTTATTAGACAGCTGTCCAAAAGCTGAAGGCATGATGATGATGATTCGCTCCATGAGCCCCGATGTGCTGATCGTGGATGAAGTTGGAAGTGAAGAAGATTGTAAAGCTGTACTTGAAGCCGTTAATGCTGGCGTTCGTGTCATTATGACTGTTCATGGCTATGACATTGACGATTTAATGAAGCGTCCCACTTTGCAAGCTTTAATGAAACTTCACGTATTCAAAAGGTATGTTGTGCTATCGAACAGCCGAGGTCCTGGAACACTTCAGGCTATCTACGATGAGCACTATAATTCCATGAAAATGTCCGCTGAAAAGTCGCTTATTGAAAATAGTAAAGGGTGATGGTGTATGAAACTGTTTGGTGCCATCTTTATCTTATTTGCTTCCACTTACACAGGATTTGAGTTTGCAAAGCAGCTTAGTGCAAGACCTAGGCAGCTCAGGCAATTAAAAACGGCTCTTCGGTCGTTAGAAGCGGAAATTATGTACAGCAATCGTCCTCTTCAAGAAGTTGCTCATTTGTTATCTCTACAGCTTCCTAATCCTTTGGCTTCTTTATTTAATGAGTTTTCAATGAAATTAAAAGAAGGTACTGAAAGTGTCAAGGAAGCTTGGGAAAAGACGTTGGACCAATTTTGGAAACAAACCGCACTTAAAACAGGAGAACTAGAAATCTTAAAACAATTTGGTGAAACGCTTGGCCAGCATGATCGTTATTCGCAGCAAAAGCACATCTTACTGACGCTGAACCATCTCGAACGCGAAGAACAAGATGCAGTTGATAAGCAGAATCGCTATGAAAAAATGGTTAAAAGTTTAGGCTTTCTATCTGGGTTGCTACTGGTCATCCTATTGATGTAGCGATGGAGGAGGATTGAATGTGGGAATTGATATGAACACCATTTTTCAGATTGCTGGGATTGGTATCGTCGTAGCTTTTTTAGTCACCGTACTCGAACAGATGGGAAAAAAAGATTACGCGAATTGGGTTACCCTCATCGGCTTTATTTATATTTTATTTATGGTTGCTTCGATTGTAGAGGACTTATTTCAAAAAATCAAATCGGTTTTTTTATTTCAAGGGTAGAGGGGTGATTTGCCATTGAAATGCTTCAAATTGTGGGCTTAGGATTAGTAGCTACATTTTTGGCTCTTATTTTAAAAGAACATAAATCACCTATTGCTTTTTTACTTGTCGTATTCGTGGGATCCGTGATCTTTCTTTTTTTAATTAATCAAATCTACGAGATTATTAAGATGGTCGAGCGGCTGTCGATTAATGCCCACGTTAACATGATTTATGTGGAAACCATTTTGAAAATTATTGGTATTGCCTATATCGCCGAATTTGGTGCTCAAATTACGAAAGATGCAGGGCAAGGTGCCATTGCTTCTAAAATTGAATTAGGTGGAAAAGTGCTGATTCTCTCCATGGCAATTCCTATTTTAACGGTCATTATTGAAACGATTATTTCAATGCTGCCCAATTAATTTTACTTAATATGAGGTGACGAAATGAAGCGGTGGACGTTTAAAGTGAATATACTCGCTCTTCTTTTGTTCCTCTTTTTTTTCTTTCCAGAAAATGTACAAGCTTCCGAACCCCCGAAGCAGCAAGAACTTGTCAATGAACAAATTGATAAGCTCGGTATCGATGAAGTCAAACAGTTTTGGGACGATATTATTACCCAATACGGCGGCTTTTTACCCGAGAGTCAGAAGGGAAGTTTAGTCGATTTTTTAAAAGGAGAAAAAGAGTTCTCTCTTAAAGAATGGCTAGGAGGTCTTGTGAAGTTTTTATTTCATGAAGTGTTAGCGAATGGAAAGCTCCTCGGTACGCTCATTATGCTAACGGTTTTTAGCGTATTTTTGCAAACGCTCCAAAGTGCGTTTAATCAGCAAACCGTAAGTAAAGTAGCGTATGCGCTTGTATATATGGTTTTGATCATCATTGCTCTTAATAGCTTTCAAATCGCCATCTCTTATGCAACGGGAGCGATTGAGACCATGACCAAATTCATTTTAGCGCTGGTGCCTTTACTGCTTGCCTTAATGGCATCATCAGGAGGAGTTGTATCGGCAGCCTTTTTTCATCCGATGATTTTGTTTCTAATGAACACAAGCGGTTTGCTTATTCAATACGTAGTGATGCCGTTACTTTTTCTTTCAGCACTGCTTAGCATTGTGAGTACGATTTCAGATGAGCATAAGGTTACACAGCTTGCTCAGCTGTTGAGAAATATAAGCATTGGCGTGCTTGGGATATTCTTAACCGTCTTTTTAGGTGTACTATCCGTTCAAGGAGCCACGTCGGCTGTTGCCGACGGTATTACGATTCGAACAGCAAAATTTGTCACAGGGAACTTTATACCTGTTGTAGGGCGTGTGTTCACGGATGCGGCGGATACAGTCATCAGTGCCTCGCTTCTATTAAAGAATTCAGTAGGTATTGCCGGAGTAGCAGTCTTACTGTTAATCGTCGCGTTTCCGGCCATTAAAGTGTTAACGTTAGCTTTTATCTATAAGCTAGCAGCAGCTCTTCTTCAACCCATTGGAGGAGGACCGGTTATTTCCTGCTTGAGCATTATCAGCAAAAGCGTCATCTATATTTTTGCGGCGCTTGCGGTTGTCTCGCTTATGTTTTTCTTATGCTTAACGGTCATCATTACAGCGAGCAACGTCACAATGATGGTGAGGTGAAGAAATTGCAGGCCTTAACAACGTGGATTACCAATATTGTTCTTTTTATCTTATTAGCTACCATTATTAATTTACTGTTGCCCAATTCTAGCTTTCAAAAGTATACGAAGCTGGTGGTTGGACTCCTCTTAATGCTGATTATTATTACACCCGTTTTTCAAATTTTTAAAGTGGATGTTAATCAAATGCTGAAATCACTTAGTTTGTCATCTATTCGATCTGATCAGCAGGTAGAAAATTCAATAGAAAATCAGAAAAAAGAAATACAAGCTTCACAACGTGCATATATTTTAGAACAAATGGCTGTCCAAATGGAGGCAGATGTAAAAGAGGAGTTGATGGATCAGTATGGTGTAGCAATTGATCGAATTCACATTGAGACAAAAAAGCCGAACGACGAACCTACCGCTGATAATATTAAATCCATTTCAGTTGCCGTAAGTGAAAAAGCATCGAATGATTCCGAGGTTGTTTCAGCTGTGAAAGTTATTTCTATTGATACCTCCACACCGATCGAAACAAACAAACCAACAGAATCCAAGAAAGTATCCAACTATTTAGCAGCAAAATGGGACGTAAAACAAGGCCAAGTTGTTGTGAATATGGAGGAGGGAGACACGAAATGAGTCAAAAGCCAGAAAAAGGTGACCCATCATTTTTTCAGCGGTTCTTTTCACTTAAACAGTCATCAACTACGAAGAAACCTTCAAAGTTAATGTATATAGGTATTTTACTAGCTGCAGGCGTTATCTTTATGGTGTTTAGCAACTCACTCACAACATCTATGAATTCAGGCGGATTATTAAAGAGTGCAAGCAAAGAAACCAGCGCACCGCCGGTATCACAGGATGTTCCGGCTTTTAGTTCCAAAAAGACAACAACGATGACAGGCTATGAAGAGCGGTATGAGGAAGAATTGAAAGATATTTTAGACCAAGTTAGAGGCGTAAGTAAGGTAAAAGTAATTGTGAATCTAGATGCAACAGAATCCAAAATATATGAAAAAAATAGCGTAACGAAATCGCAAACGACCAATGAAACGGATCGTGAAGGAGGGACTCGTAAAGTTGAAGATTCCTCAACAGATGAACAGCTGGTCATTGTAAGAAGTGGAGAACAAGAAAAGCCTGTCGTAGTCAAAACCGAAAAGCCAAAAGTAAGAGGTGTGTTAGTTGTCGCTAAAGGAGCTGATAATATCGAGGTAAAAAAATCTATCATTGAAGCTGTGACAAGAGCGCTCGATATACCAAGTCATAGAGTAGCAGTATTAGCGAAAAAAGGATGAGGGGGAAATGAATATGTTATTAAAAAAGCAAACAGTTTGGTTATTAACAATGTTAAGTTTAGTTGTTGTGTTATCGGTGTACTATATGACAACGCCAGAAAATCCTCAGAGTAATGTTGCGCTAGTAGACAATGAAAAACAAAACGAAAAGCAGGCTGATGACAAGGCCCCTGCAGAAGATACAAAACAACAGGCAGATGAGAAGTCAGGAACAAAAGAAGATTCAAAAACTGAAGGTTCAGCAGAAGGCGTAAA
Organism: Priestia aryabhattai; assembly: GCF_023715685.1. Classification (NCBI taxonomy): domain Bacteria; kingdom Bacillati; phylum Bacillota; class Bacilli; order Caryophanales; family Bacillaceae; genus Priestia; species Priestia aryabhattai. The sequence continues at coordinate 849,802 of NZ_JAMBOQ010000001.1, read as the reverse complement.
GAAAGAAACGGCTAAAAATGCAAAAGAATCAGCTGTTGTATCAAGCACAGATAGCGACGAGCTATTTACGGCGCTTCGCTTGGAATTAAATGATGAAAGAAGTCAATTAAAAGAAGAGTATCAAGAAGTAGCGGCATCAAAAAACGTGACGCCTGCAGAAGTAAGCAAGGCGATGGATAAAATTGATGAATTATCAAAGCTAGGGGAAAAAGAAGCAACGCTGGAAACATTAATTAAAGCAAAAGGATACAGTGACGCGCTAGTAAGAGCAGATGGAAAGCAAGTACAAATTACCGTTAAGACAGAAAAACACTCAAAAACAAAAGCAAACCAAATTATTCAGCTAGTCAAAAAAGAAATGGGTCCAAAAGAAGTAGCAGTAGAGTTTCAGCCAACTAAATAAAGGGAATAAAAGAAGTGTAAAACAGCCGTAAATTTGGGTTGTTTACACTTCTTTTTTATGAAATGACTAAAATCTAAGCGAGACGGTAAAAATTTTAACATGGCTTTCTTTTTTCACTTCGGTTATAATAGGTTTCATAATTTTATATTAGTACTAGGTGACAAGTGTTTTCACAAGTATTGTCATCTGTAAAGCTATGTTTCCATTTATAAAACGATAACGCTAAAAAAGTTATCATAAAGTAAGTGGAACTTCTTTTTAATGTTTGCCAAACGAATTGAATGGCTGTAGCCATCTATCGTATTATTAACATTGTAGAGAATTCTATTTTCATGAGGTAGGAGTGTTCAATATGTTAAAAATTCAAGAGATCCGTGAGATCATTAAACTAGTTGATCAATCATCAATCGAGGAGTTCACCTATGAGCACGAAGGCTCCAAAATCAAGATGAAGAAAAAAGACGCAATTGTTTCTAAACAAGCGCAGCAAGTAGTCGTTTCGGCTCCTGAACAAGCGGCAGCACCTGCACCGCAGGCAGCAGCGGCTCCAGCGCCAGCCCCAGCAGCACAGTCTGCTCAACCAAAAGAAGAACAAGCGGCCCCAGCGGTTGATGAAAGCTTACATAAAATCACATCTCCGATGGTAGGAACATTCTATTCGTCATCATCACCAGAATCAGATGTATACGTAACTCCTGGAGATAAAGTACAAAAAGATTCGGTTGTATGTATCGTAGAAGCAATGAAATTATTTAATGAAATCGAAGCAGAAGTTAAAGGTGAAATCGTTGACGTATTAGTTGAAAATGGACAACTTGTAGAATACGGTCAACCTCTTTTCTTAGTAAAGCCTGAATAAGGAGCGGTAAATATGATTAAAAAGCTATTAATTGCGAATCGAGGAGAAATTGCGGTTCGAATTATTCGAGCGTGTAAAGAGTTAGGTGTAGAATCAGTAGCTGTTCACTCTCAAGCTGATCGCGACTCTTTGCATGTACAATTAGCAGACGAAGCGTATTGTATTGGACCAACATCATCTAAAGACAGCTATTTAAACTTTACAAACATTATGAGTGTTGCCATGCTAACGGGCTGTGACGCCATTCACCCTGGATACGGCTTTTTAGCTGAAAACGCTGATTTTGCAGAGCTATGCAGAGAGTGTAATGTTACATTTGTAGGACCAAGTCCTGAAGCTATTAACAAAATGGGAACAAAAGACGTAGCTAGAGAAACGATGCGTGAAGCGGGTGTGCCAATTGTTCCAGGTTCAACTGGGATTGTAGAGTCAGTGGAAGACGGTATGTCAATTGCCAATGATATTGGCTATCCTGTTATTATTAAAGCAACGGCAGGAGGCGGAGGAAAAGGAATCCGCGTTGCGAAAAACGAACAAGAGCTTATCAAAGGTATTACAATTACGCAGCAAGAAGCTGCCACAGCTTTCGGTAACCCTGGTGTGTACATTGAAAAGTTCATTGAGGATTTCCGTCACGTTGAGATCCAAGTATTGGCTGATTCTCATGGAAATACTGTACATTTAGGAGAGCGTGATTGCTCGATTCAACGCCGTCTTCAAAAATTAATTGAAGAAACACCTTCTCCAGCATTAGACGAAAAAACGCGTGAATTAATGGGTGACGCTGCTGTTAAAGCCGCTCAAGCCGTTAATTATACAGGAGCCGGAACCGTGGAATTCATTTATGATTATCATGAAAACAAATTTTACTTCATGGAAATGAATACGCGTATCCAAGTAGAACACCCTGTTACAGAGATGGTGACAGGAGTTGACTTAATTAAAGAACAAATCAAAGTCGCAAATGGTGAAACTTTACCGTTTACGCAAGAAGAAGTGACATTTAACGGATGGGCAATTGAGTGCCGAATCAACGCAGAAAACCCAGAGAAAAACTTTATGCCATCACCAGGTACGATTCAAATGTACTTGCCACCAGGTGGTTACGGAGTGCGCGTAGACTCTGCTGCATACCCGGGCTATGCTATCCCACCTTACTATGATTCAATGGTGGCTAAATTGATTGTTCATGCGCCAACTCGTGAGGAAGCTATTGAACGAATGAAGCGCGCATTAGATGAATTTGTTATCGACGGCGTTGCGACCACTATTCCTTTTCACCAAAAACTATTAAATCATGAAAAATTTGTTGGCGGTGAATTCAACACGAAGTTTCTTGAGCTATATGACGTAATGAATTCTTAGTATAATATAAACTATAGGAGGTGCTGTACATGAATGAAAATCATGTATTAGAAATGGAAGAACACCCAAATTCTCTTGGCAAAGTAGAAATTGCTCCTGAGGTTATTGAAGTCATTGCGGGTATTGCTGCTTCTGAAGTAGAAGGCGTTTCTGCAATGAGAGGAAATTTTGCAGCTGGCGTTGTGGAGAAACTAGGAAAGAAAAACCACGGTAAAGGTGTAAAAGTGGACTTAACAGAAAACGGGATAAAAGTAGACGTGTTTTGTATGATGAAGTTTGGTGTATCTATTCCAAACGTAGCGCAACAAGTACAAGATAACATTCGTCAAGCCCTTAAAAATATGACAGCTATTGATCTCGATGAAGTAAACATTCATATCGTAGGGATTCAGTTTGATACGCAAAAAACTGATATTGAAGAAGTTGAATAAAACAAACGTTTACCTAACGGCTGTTGCTAAAATGGAATAACGTATGATTACTTGTTCCTTTTCGACACAAGCTATGGTAAAGTGAAAAAGACTGTCTCGTCATAAAGACGGTCTTTTTCGTGTTCTACAAACTTCGTCTAAGAACAATGAAGTATCGTTTCATAAACTATGCTATTATCTAGGTATACTAGTTGAAGAAGATAAATAAAGGAGCAAAAATAATGAAAAGACATACAGCACGCCAAAAAGCACTACAAGCACTATTTCAGCATGATTTAGGGCAGACCGAGCCAATGGAGGCAATCGGAAATGTTGTACAAAATGAAAAGTCTGATCAATTTTTAGAAAGTCTCGTGCTAGGTGTGGTTGAACATCAGCAAGAAATTGATGAACTTTTACGCAATCATTTAGAAAAATGGACGTTAGATCGTGTAGCTACTGTAGACCGCGTTATCCTACGTATTGCCGTATATGAAATGAAGTATGAAGAAGAAATTCCTACGAGCGTTACGTTAAATGAAGCGATTGAATTAGCGAAAACGTTTGGCGATGATCAATCAAGTAAGTTTATCAATGGCGTATTGTCTAAAGTGTTAACAACTTTATCTAAATAAAGGTTCATCTTGCCAAATCAAGTGACTAAAATGCTTCTCTCCTTTATATAAAGGGGAGAGGGTGACTGCAAAGGAGGCAAAATGATGAGTGAAGTGCGTTATCTAACCGTTACGGCTCTTACACGATACATTAAGCGCAAGTTTGATGTAGACCCTCACATGCAAGATGTATGGATTAAAGGAGAAATTTCTAACTTTAAACGTCATAGTCGAGGACATATGTATTTCACCCTGAAAGATCAAAATGCTCGTATCGCAGCCGTTATGTTTGCTGGGCATAACCGTCAGCTTAATTTTCAGCCTGAAGAAGGAATGAATGTACTCATTCGAGCTGAAGTTTCGGTTTATGAACCGAGCGGAAATTATCAAATGTACGTAAAAGAAATGCAGCCTGACGGCGTTGGAAACTTATACTTGGCCTACGAACAGCTGAAAAAAAAGCTGGAAAAAGAAGGCTTATTTGATCCTGCTAGGAAACGAAAACTGCCGAAGTATCCAACAACAATAGGTGTTATTACATCTCCTACTGGAGCCGCCGTACGTGATATTATTACGACATTAAAGCGCAGATATAACGCGAACATTATTGTTATGCCCACTCTTGTTCAAGGAGTGAATGCGGCCCCGTCTATCATCAAGGCAATTGAAGAAGCAAACCGTCGTAAAGAAGCAGACGTATTAATTGTTGGCCGCGGTGGTGGATCAATTGAAGAGCTTTGGGCTTTTAACGAAGAAAGCGTTGCTCGTGCAATTTTCACTTCTCATATTCCTGTTATTTCAGCGGTTGGACATGAAACCGATTTTACAATTGCAGATTTTGTAGCAGATCTTCGCGCCCCTACTCCAACGGGTGCTGCGGAATTGGCTGTGCCTCATATCAGTGAAATTACAGAAAGATTGACTCAGCGAAATATCCGTCTTCTTCGTTCGATGAAAGAGATGCTGCAGTCTAGTAGCCGTAGGCTTGAACGGTCTCAGAAGTCATATGCTTTTCGTTATCCTCAAAAGTTGGTCGAGCAAAAAGAGCAGCAGTTAGATCAGTTGATGGAGCGTTTTTATCGTGAAGGTAGAAGGTACATCGAGCATAAACGGACGAACTACGAGCAGCTAACAGCCGCTTTGTTGCGCAATCACCCCGAGCATCAGTTAACGAAAGCGGCAGAGCGTCAACAGCAGCTGACGAAAATGCTGACAAAAGAGATGCAGCAGCTATTAAAGCAAAAACAGCTTTTATTTGCAACGGCAACGTCAAAATTACATACGCTTAGTCCATTAAAAACAATGGAAAGAGGCTACAGCTTAGTATACGATGAAAAAAAAGAGTTAATTAAATCAACCCAACAAGTATCCAAAGGCGATGTGGTAAACGTTCGTTTGACGGATGGACAATTGCAGTGTGAAGTTTCGAAAATAGAGGAGCGATGAAAAATGGCGACAAATAAAGAGTATACGTTTGAAGAGGCGATGGAACAGTTAGAAACCATCGTAAACAAGCTAGAAGAAGGCGACGTGCCTTTAGAAGAAGCAATTCAACAATTCCAAGAAGGAATGACTCTTTCAAAATTCTGTCACGATCGTCTTCAGCATATTGAAAAGCAAATGGAAACTATTTTACGTGAAGACGGAACGCTTGAGCCATTCTCCGTACAGGAGGAAGAGTGATGGTGAGTGAAATGAATTTAAAAGAGTATATTTCTTTTACAAAAGATCGAGTAGAAAGACGCTTGCCTGAAGTGGTAAAAGCATTACACGCTCCCGTTAACTTAAAAGAATCCATGCTTTACTCTCTTACGGCAGGAGGAAAGCGACTTCGCCCAGTGCTGTTATTCGCAACGCTACATGCGTTTGGAAAAGACGAGAGCATGGGATTAGAAACAGCCTGTGCAGTGGAAATGATTCATACATATTCTCTCATTCACGATGATTTACCTAGTATGGATGATGACGACTTAAGAAGAGGAAAACCGACGAATCACAAAGTGTACGGCGAGGCGACGGCTATATTAGCTGGGGATGCTCTTTTAACAAATAGCTTTCAGCTAATTTCCGAAGCAGCACATCCTGAAATTACATCACATATGAAGCTTCAGCTCATTACAGAACTGGTAAAAGCAAGCGGAACAGAAGGTATGATTAGCGGACAGGTTGCGGATATGGAAGGCGAAAAAAAGCAGCTCACGCTAGACGAGCTTGAATATATTCATCTTCACAAAACTGGGAAGCTGCTAGGCTTTTGCGTAAAAGCAGGAGCTATTCTTGCAAAAGCTACTCCTCTACAGCAAGAACTACTAGAAGAATTCAGTAAACATGTAGGATTAGCGTTTCAAATTCAAGATGATATCTTAGATGTGGAAGGTTCTGAAGAAAAATTAGGAAAGCCAATTGGCAGTGATACAGAAAATGAAAAAACGACATATCCTTCTTTATTAGGTATGGAAGCGGCCAAAGAAAAGTTACAGTATCATGTTGAACAAGCACTTCTCTCTTTACGTCAAGCTCAAATTAAGCACGGATTACTAGAAGAAATTTGTTTATATATAGCAAAACGTGATAGTTAATGACGATTTCTGTCAGGTTTTTTGAGTGATACAGTAAAATAAGATTGAGTCCCAATAGGGGCTATGCTATAATGATTTTACTACTGTATAAAAGCGTAGTGCATAGGTTTGAAAGACATATACAATATCTTGGTGGCCGTTATCACATTTGTGTTAGCGGCTATTTTTTCACTGTTTTCCTTTGAATATCGCTGGTTTACTGATAGAATATCAAAGGTATTGTAAGTAATAAGGAAATACTAAAAATTGACTATACGTATAAAACAATAGACAATGTATTAAGGTAACTTTATAACAAGTACGAAAGTGAGTGATCCACCTTGGATCTTACAACGATAAAAAATCCTGAGTTTTTAAAGAAAATGTCAGTACCACAATTAGAAGAACTAAGTGAAGAGATTCGTCGTTTTTTAATTACAAAGCTTTCTGCAACTGGTGGTCATATAGGACCAAATTTGGGGGTTGTTGAGTTAACGCTTGCACTCCATAAAGTGTTCGATAGCCCAAAAGATAAATTTTTATGGGACGTCGGTCATCAGTCGTATGTCCATAAAATTTTAACAGGACGAGCGGGAGAGTTTGATACGATCCGTCAATATAAAGGGTTATGCGGTTTTCCAAAGCGTGATGAAAGTGAGCATGATGTATGGGAAACTGGACATAGTTCTACATCTCTTTCAGCCGCAATGGGAATGGCTGCTGCAAGAGATTTGCAAAAAACAAAAGCTCACATTGTTCCTATCATTGGTGACGGAGCTTTAACAGGTGGTATGGCTCTTGAAGCGCTTAACCACATCGGGGACGAACAAACGGATATGACCGTTATTTTAAATGATAATGAAATGTCTATCGCTCCTAACGTGGGAGCTGTGCACAGCATTCTAGGACGTTTGCGCACGGCGGGCAAATACAACTGGGTAAAAGATGAGCTTGAAGTCTTGCTGAAAAAAGTACCTGCAGTAGGAGGTAAGCTTGCGGCAACGGCAGAACGTGTAAAAGATGGCTTAAAGTACATGGTCGTGTCAGGCATGTTCTTTGAAGATCTTGGCTTTACGTATTTAGGCCCGGTTGATGGCCATAGCTATGACGATTTATTGGAAACGTTACAATATGCAAAGAAAACAAAAGGACCGGTACTGATTCACGTTATTACCAAAAAAGGGAAAGGGTATTTGCCAGCGGAAAGCGATAAAAGCGGAGCATGGCATGGTACAGGCCCTTACAAAATTGAGTCCGGTGATTTTATTAAAGACAAAAATGTTCCAATTGCTTGGAGTAAACTAGTAAGCGATACGGTATTGAAGATGGCTAGGGAAGATGAGCGTATCGTAACAGTAACGCCAGCAATGCCTGTAGGTTCAAAGCTTGAAGCATTTCAAAAAGAGTTTCCGCATCGCATGTTTGATGTTGGGATTGCAGAGCAGCATGCAACAACAATGGCAGCTGGTCTTGCAACTCAAAATATGAAGCCCTTTTTAGCTATTTATTCTACATTTTTACAGCGTGCATACGATCAAGTGGTTCATGATATTTGCCGTCAGAAGCTAAATGTATTTATTGGGATTGATCGCGCTGGGCTAGTAGGTGCTGATGGTGAAACGCATCAAGGCGTGTTTGATATTGCATTCTTACGTCATTTGCCTAACCTTGTTATTATGATGCCAAAGGACGAGAATGAAGGCCAGCACATGGTTCACACTGCTTTGACTTATGAAGAAGGTCCGATTGCCATGCGCTATGCTAGAGGAAACGGATTAGGTGTTGAACTAGATTCAGAACTGAAAAACATTCCGATTGGTACATGGGACGTATTAAAAGAAGGTTCAGATACAACCATTTTAACGTTTGGTACAACGATTTCAATGGCTATGGATGCAGCACAAGAACTTGAGAAGCAAGGAATCAGCGTAAAAGTGGTAAATGCTCGTTTTATTAAACCGCTGGATGAAAAAATGCTTCATGAGATCTTCCAAACAAATAAGCCTGTGATGACAGTAGAAGAAGCAGTACTTCAAGGCGGTTTTGGAAGCGCAGTGTTAGAGTTTGCATCAGAGCACGGCTATTATGATACGCGCGTTGAACGTATGGGGATTCCAGATCGTTTTATCGAGCACGGCAGCGTAACAAAACTTTTAGAAGAAATTGGCTTAACCAAAGAAGAGATTATAAATCGAGTTAAAAAACTCGTAACACCAACACAAAAGAGGCTTGAAGTTAAGTGACGAAAAAAGAACGAGTAGATGTATTATTAGTAGAACGAGGTTTGATTGAAACAAGAGAAAAAGCAAAGCGTACAGTTATGGCAGGACTTGTTTATGCAAATGAAGTCCGTTTGGATAAGCCGGGAGAGAAAATTGAACGCGATACGCCGCTGACAATTAAAGGTGCAGTGATGCCCTATGTCAGCAGAGGCGGCTTTAAGCTTGAAAAAGCGATTAAAGAATTTAATGTCCATGTAGCCGATAAAATTATGATTGATATTGGTTCTTCTACTGGAGGCTTTACCGATTGTGCGCTTCAAAATGGAGCGAAGATGTCCTATGCGCTAGACGTAGGCTATAATCAGCTAGCTTGGAAGCTTCGTCAAGATGAACGAGTAGAAGTAATGGAACGAACAAATTTCCGTTATGTGACGCCAGCTGATTTATCAAGAGGCTTGCCTGAATTCGCTTCTATTGATGTATCATTTATTTCCTTAAGACTCATTCTCCCTGTGTTAAAAACACTTCTTGTTCCACACAGCGATGTTGTTGCGCTTGTCAAGCCACAATTTGAGGCTGGAAGAGAACAAGTTGGAAAAAAAGGAATCGTGCGTGACTCAAAAGTGCATGAAGAGGTCTTTCAAGGCATGGTGGATTTCTCCCTTCGTCAAGGATACGATGTATATAACATGTCGTATTCACCGATAACAGGAGGAGATGGAAATATCGAATTTCTTCTTCATCTGCGCTGGAAAGGCGAGCGTGAACTTGGTGAAAATCAAGCTCCGCTTACTGTGCGTGAAGTGGTCGAAGAAGCACATAAGACGTTAAAAGAGAAAAAATAATAATGGCCAATGTTAAGCAAAGACTTAGCATTGGCGATTTGATTATGACTCTTTATACAAAAGGTGCATAATCAAGTTGAACACATTATGATACTTAATTAGTGAAAGACTTATAAACAACAAAATAAAAAGAAGATTACATATTAATGTGAGGTGCCAACATGAATAAAGGGCAAAGACATATTAAAATTCGTGATATTATCACGAATAATGATATTGAAACACAAGATGAATTGGTAGATATTTTAAAAAACCAAGGTTTTAATGTAACACAGGCAACAATCTCTCGTGATATTAAAGAATTGCACTTAGTCAAAGTACCTTTGATGGACGGTCGATACAAATACAGTTTGCCTGCGGATCAACGTTTTAATCCTTTGCAAAAGTTAAAGCGCTCTCTTATGGATGCGTTTGTGAAAATTGATTCAGCTGGGCATATGTTGGTGATGAAAACATTACCGGGAAATGCAAATGCGATTGGCGCATTAATTGATCATTTGGACTGGGATGAAATATTAGGAACAATTTGTGGAGACGATACATGTTTGATTATTTGCCGTACTCCTGAAGATACGCAAATTATATCAGACCGATTCTTAGAAATGTTATAAAGGTGAGTGAAGCAGGTTGTTAGCTGAATTATCCATTAAAAATTTTGCGATTATTGATGAACTTTCTGTTTCATTTGAAAAAGGCTTAACGGTATTAACAGGCGAAACAGGAGCGGGAAAATCAATTATTATTGATGCCATTTCATTGTTAGTAGGTGGAAGAGGCTCTTCGGAGTTTGTTCGCCACGGAACAGACAGAGCTGAAATTGAAGGGCTTTTCTTATTTGATGAAGAACAACATCCAAGTCATGAAAAAGCCAAACAAGTCGGTTTGGAAGTGGAAGATGGAATGATTGTGCTTCGCCGAGATATTACCACAAATGGGAAAAGTATTTGCCGGATCAATGGTAAGCTCGTAACGTTAGCTATCCTACGTGAAGTTGGACAGACGTTAATTGATATACATGGACAGCATGAACACCAAGATTTAATGAATCAAGATCGTCACTTAACTCTTCTTGATCAATATGGAGGTGAAAAAGTAGAAGAGGCTTTGACGGAGTATCGAGAGGTATTTTCTAGATATACATCGTTAAAAAAACAGTTAGATCAATTAACTGAAAATGAACAGCAGATGGCACATCGCCTAGACCTCATTCAATTTCAATTAGATGAAATCAAAGCGGCAAATTTGCAGCTGAATGAAGACGAGGAACTAAATGAAGAGCGTTTGAAGATTTCCAACTTTGAAAAGATCTATACGTCACTAAACGATGCGTACAATGCGCTGCACGGTGAACATCAAGGTTTAGATTGGGTAGGCGTAGCAATGAATCATACGGAGGATATTTCTTCACTAGAAAAAAACTATGCCGACATTTCTGAAATGATTTCATCGAGCTTCTATCAGTTAGAAGACGCGTCTTATAAAATTCGTCAGCAGCTTGATTTATTAGAATTTGATCCTAAACGCCTAGACTTTATTGAAGCGCGTTTAAATGAAATTAATCACTTAAAGCGTAAATACGGTCAAAGTGTAGACGAAATTCTAGAATATGCAGCGCAAATTGAAGATGAAATTGATCGTATTGAAAATCGCGATACGCACGTGAGCAAGATTAAAGAACAGTTAAACAGTGTAGCACAGGATTTATTAGTAGAAGCTAACAACGTTTCAGCTATTCGAAAAAAACTTGCTCAAGAGTTAACAGACAGCATCCATCATGAGCTTCAAGAACTGTATATGGCTAAGACCGTATTTCAAATTAAATTCTCTGTAGTAAATGCAGGCAAAAATGATGTTGAAGTAAATGGAGAAAGAATAAAATTCTCCAAAGATGGAATTGACAACGTAGAGTTTTATATTTCTACTAATCCTGGTGAACCGTTAAAGCCTCTTGCAAAAGTAGCTTCAGGCGGAGAACTTTCAAGAATCATGCTGGCGTTAAAGAGCATTTTTTCTAAGCATCAAGGTGTGACGTCTATTATCTTTGATGAAGTTGATACGGGCGTAAGCGGAAGAGTAGCTCAATCAATCGGGGAAAAAATCCATGCCATTTCCGTTGATTCACAAGTTCTCTGTATATCTCATCTGCCGCAGGTAGCAGCTATGGCAGATACTCATCTCTTTATTGCCAAGGAGATAAAAGGTGATCGTACAACGACGTCTGTTCTTCCATTAACTCTTGATGAAAAAGTCAAAGAAATTGGTCGAATGATTGCAGGAGCTGAAATTACAAGCTTAACGAAGGAACATGCCAAAGAGCTTTTAGATTTAGCGGATAAGATGAAGCACACCATTTAAAAAAACACCTTTTAACACGTGAAAGTATGTGTTAAAGGTGTTTTTTTATACAAAATTGAAGAACTGAAAATGTTTCCTTGCACTTCTTTTCATTTTTCTCTGAACTTCTGTTATAAATGCGCTCTAAGAAGGCTAAATTAAATGTGTAGCCATTTAGGCGAGGAAGCGAGGAGAGTGAAAACATGCAAAATCGATACAGACATATAATTGGTGCGATTCTCCTTGTTTCGTTCATTTTTGTAGGATTTATTCCAGTTGTGCAACAATATATACACATTCCAAAACAAATCGTCTTATTTGAACAGCAAAAAGAAAAAATTAATACGACATTACCGCTTAGCGTAGAAGCTTCATCACCTGTTTACGATGTAACAAGTAACAAGGCGAAGCTGACCGTAGCAGGCAAGCAAGTAGGCAAAGAAGAATTGATGCTTCATTTGGCCGGCATTCCTGTAAAGCGTGTAGACGTGCAGGTATTATCAGATTTTAAAGTCATTCCAGGTGGACAATCAATCGGTGTGAAATTAAATTCAAAAGGTGTTCTTGTTGTAGGCTATCATCAAGTAGATACGGCAAAAGGTAAAAAATCTCCTGGTGAAATTGCGGGTATTCAAGTTGGAGATATGATAACGAAGATTAATGGTAAAACGATTGAAAAAATGAGTGATATTACACCGTTTATTCAGCAGGCAGGGAAAACGGGTGAACCACTAAATCTGCATATTTTAAGAGAAAAAAAGCAGTTTGACACTAAGCTATATCCGTTAAAAGATAAACAAGATTATGCTTACAGAATCGGTTTATACATCCGTGATTCAGCTGCAGGAATTGGCACAATGACTTTTTATGATCCAAAATCTAAAAAATACGGGGCTTTAGGCCATGTTATTTCGGATATGGATACAAAAAAGCCAATCGTAGTAGAAGATGGCCAAATTGTCCGTTCGACCGTTACATCTATTGAGAAAGGTTCTAACGGCGTTCCCGGAGAAAAGCTAGCAAGGTTTTCTGAAGATAGACAAATCATTGGAAATATTACACGAAATAGTCCTTTTGGTATTTTTGGAAAATTGTCTTCAACAATGGAAAACGGAATAATGGATAAAGCAATGCCAATTGCCCTATCTCATCAAGTAAAAGAAGGACCAGCTAAAATTCTAACGGTGGTAGATGATGATCAAGTAGAAGAATTTGATATTGAAATCATGAGTACTATACCTCAAAAGTTTCCAGCTACTAAAGGAATGGTTATTAAAATTACAGATCCTAAATTGCTAAAGAAAACGGGTGGAATTGTTCAAGGAATGAGCGGAAGTCCGATTATTCAAAACGGGAAAGTTATTGGAGCGGTTACACATGTTTTTGTAAATGATCCTACCTCGGGTTACGGTGTCCACATTGAATGGATGCTTAACGAAGCAGGAATTGATATTTATAAAAATAATCGAAAAAAAGCGAGCTAATGTTGTCATTAGTTCGCTTTTTTTGATAAAAATTATTGTCGTAAATGTAAGAGAAAAACGTCGAAAAACAAAGAAAATAAGAGAAAATCGAATAAATTCCATTTAAAAGACTTTTTTCTAAAAAAATAAAGGAAATAATGTTGCATTGTCGAATTTGTCCTTTAGAATAAAGAATAGAGACACGTAGGAAACGACGTATAACATAAAGGACTGAGGAGGAAGCTGCATTGAAAAAAATTAAAGTATGCTTGGTTGATGATAATCGGGAACTAATTGGTTTGCTTGAAGATTATATTTCAGAGCAAGAAGACATGGAAGTAATCGGAGTAGCTTACAATGGACAAGAGTGTTTATCCATTTTAAAAGATAAAGATCCGGATGTTCTTGTATTAGATATTATTATGCCGCATCTAGATGGATTAGCAGTTTTAGGTCAGTTGAAAGAAATGAAAAAAGAAAATTATCCAAATGTCATTATGCTAACAGCATTTGGACAAGAAGACGTGACGAAAAAAGCGGTGGATTTAGGAGCTGCTTATTTTATTCTAAAGCCGTTTGATATGGAAAACTTAGTGAATCATATTCGTCAAGTTAGCGGACAAACATCTTCATTTATGCAACGTTCATCTTCTTCCATGCGTTCGCATCGCGACAGTAAACCAGCAAATTTAGATGCCAGCATTACGAGCATCATTCACGAAATTGGTGTACCTGCTCATATCAAAGGCTACTTATATTTGAGAGAAGCCATTTCAATGGTATATAAGGATATTGAGCTGCTTGGATCGATTACAAAAGTGCTGTATCCTGACATTGCAAAAAAATATAATACAACGGCAAGCCGCGTTGAGCGCGCCATTCGTCATGCAATTGAAGTTGCGTGGAGCCGAGGAAATATTGATTCCATTTCTTCATTATTCGGATATACTGTCAGCATGTCAAAAGCGAAGCCGACAAATAGTGAATTTATCGCCATGGTTGCGGATAAATTACGCCTTGAACATAAAGCGAGTTGAAAGGGATAGGACTGCTGGAATTACGGGGTTTTGAGTGAGTTTATACCTTTTGTAATACAGAGTACATGCCGATAAACTTTTGAAAATTACACTAGATATCAAACTGAAAACCAATAAACTTTTTACCGCAGGGCCGATGAATTTTAAGGATTCATTGGTCTTTTTACTTTTCCTGAACGTTAAAAAATTTGAAGTGTATGTTTATATCAAACAAAAAGCAGCCTTCAGAAAAGGCTGCTTTTTTTAATCCATTAATTTAGCAATTGGTTTTGAAAGGAACAGAACAACAATTCCAAGTACAATTGTCACAGCTCCGATTAAGCTGAAAATGTCAAAATAACCTAGTGACTGTGTGTAAGATGCAAGAACACCAGCTAGTTTATTAGCAACAGCAGAGCTTGCCATCCATACGCCCATTAAAAGAGAAGCAAGCTTTAATGGAGCCAGTCTACTTACCATGGACAATCCTACTGGCGAAATCATAAGCTCAGCTAGCGTGTGCAGGAAGTAAGTAAAAATCATAAACAGGATATTTACTTTTAAAGCTGGGTCATTACCAGTATACATAACGGCTGGAATTAAAAGTAAGAATCCTAATCCAACTGTTACAAGTCCCATGCCCATTTTTGTTGGTGTTTTAAAATCACCGCGTTTTGAATTTCCTAGCTTGTACCAAACTAGTGACATAATTGGTGCTAAAATCATAATGAACAGTGGATTCAATGATTGGAACCACTCTGTTGGAACCGTGAAGCTACCTATTTGACGATCAATTTGATCTTGAGCATATAGTGTTAAAGAACTTCCAGCCTGTTCAAAAGCTGTCCAGAAAGCAATAACAACGAAGGCTAAAATAACGATAGCAACCGTTCTTTTCTTTTCTCGTGCTGTCAGCGGAGCAGTTGATGTTTGAGATGCTGCTGCGTGAACTTTTCCTGTAGGCTCTTTCCCAATATCACCTAAATAGCGATTAGCTAGTAAGTTAAATAAAATTTGTCCAACAACCATTCCAATAGCTGCTGTTAAAAATCCGTATTTGTAACTCATTAATCCAACAACTAATGGTGCAAAAAATGCGCCAAAGTTAATACCCATATAAAAAATGGTAAAAGCACCGTCACGGCGAGGATCATTTTCTTCATACAGATCTCCGACTAAAGTGGAGATATTCGGTTTGAAAAATCCGTTTCCGATAATTAATAAAGCAAGTCCGATATACAAAGCGGCTACGCTTTGATGAATAAAGATTGAAAAATTCCCAAGTGCCATAATTATACCACCGATAGTGATGGCTAGCCTTCTTCCGAGGAAGCGGTCTGTTAAATATCCGCCAATCATCGGTGTAATATAGACAGCACTAGTGAATGTTCCATATAAGCTCAGTGCAGTTGCTTTATCTACACCGAGCCCACCTTGAGCAGCGGTAGCAGTTAAATAAAGAACCAAAATGGCTCTCATTCCATAATAACTAAATCTTTCCCATGCCTCAGTAGCGAATAATAAGTACAGTCCAGGAGGATGTTTTTTCCTAGACTCATTTGGCTGCTGATTTTCGTGTGGTACAGCTGCTTGCATAATGAAGTCCCCCTAAAAATTTTCTCATACTATCTAATCCTTTTATTTGAATTGATCAAAAAATCAGAATATAAGTACTGGAATAAATATAATGTATTTTTATTTTAGTAGAAAAACAATAATTTCGTCAATGAAATTATATGGAAAAATCAAAAAATAATTAAATATACACAAAAAAGTATTAAATTCCTTATTTAAAAGCATTTTTAAAAATACATTTATATTATTAAATATTCTAATATATGTTGTGGAAGCTGAAAAAAGAATGTGATACTATTTTTAGGAATAGAAAACCAAAAAAAAAGATCTGTTATTCAGATCCTTTTTTATCTTTGCTCGCATTTAATTCAGCAAGTTTCTGCAGCAAAATATGCTGAGGCATATGCATTAATTGCTCGAGGGGGATATTTAATTGTTCCGCTAATTTTACGGCTGTATCCGGTGAAATTTGCAGTGGTCTCATACACAACGACCTCCTTTTGCATATAAAGTAATGAAAGTGAAAAAGTATAAACAGTAAATTCGTGCTTTCACTATTAAGTAATGCTAAAGTTAATAATAAGTGATAATAGAGGAGTTGAGCAAGTATGTTTGTAATTGGTCATCGCGGCGCAGCTGGAACGTTTCCTGAAAATACGATGATTTCCTTCAAAGAAGCAGCGAGAGTTGGAGCACACGGAATTGAACTTGATGTGCATATGACAAAAGATGGAGAACTTGCTGTAATTCATGACGAAAAAGTAGATCGAACGACAAATGGAAAAGGGTATGTAAAAGATTTTACGTATCAAGATTTACAAAAATTAGATGCGAGCTATAAGTTCAAAAAAAAGTACGGAGTATGCAAAATTCCCACGTTAAATGAAGTAATGGAGTGGGCTTCAGGCGAAGGAATTAGTGTAAATATTGAGTTGAAAAACAACATATTTGACTATCCATACTTGGAAATGAAAGTTTTAGATTTAATTTATTTATACAAGATGAAGAATCGAACGATGATTTCATCTTTTAATCATAACAGCTTAGCTCGAATAGGTTCTTTGGATTCTACAATGGAAACAGCCATTTTATACTCTTATCCAATGTATGAGCCTTGGGTATATGCGCAGCATCTTGGCGCAAAAGCTCTTCACCCTAATCACCGTACCGTGAATGAAGTAAATGTAGCCGCTTCAAAAGATTGTCAAATTCCAGTGCGACCTTATACAGTAAATGATGTAAAATTAGCTGAGCAGCTTCGGAAATATGGATGTGAATCCGTTATTACTGATTATCCGGAAAAAATGGTGAAGCAATTTGGGGGGCGCTTTTCGTAAAAAAACATCGCATTAATGCGATGTTTTTTTATCTTTTTGAAATCTGTTTTGAACTTTGTTTCGCTTGCGGTCTCTGTGCAGAATAAAGCCAGCAACAAATCCAAGGCCGATTACAAATAACAGAAGACCGACTGAAAATTGCAAAAATAAAGAAGGGAACGGGGATTGCAGGATGCCAAAAATCATATCTCTCATAAGTTTAATGCCATAGCCAGCGAGTATACCAGGAATAAGTAAGATTAGTAGGGCGATAATTCGAACCATAACTTCTCCTTTCGCTTCTCTTTTTTTAAAATGAATGCGTTTACATTTTGAAACCGTTATACTTGAATCATAAAAGAACTAAATAAATTGTCAAGAGCGTTTCTTTTTTTATATGATAGGTATATGCAATATTTTGCACGGAATATGTACATATTAAGTAGAAAAGGTGAAAAAATATGCAAAATGTGTTGATAGTTGGAGGAGGCAAAGGCGGATTAGCTATTCTGAAAATCTTGTTGGAAACCGAATTTATGAAAGTAATTGGTGTGGTAGACGTACGAGCTAACGCGCCGGCTGTTTTGCATGCGCAAGAACAAGATATTTCAACCGGAATGAATTGGGAGCCTTATATGACAAAGCAGCTCGATGTCATTGTTGAAACAACAGGTAAACAAGGCGTCTTTCAACAATTGCAGAGAAGCAAACCAGCTGATGCACTGGTAGTGCCGAGATTGGTTGCTGAAATTATGGCAAATTTAATGGAGGAAAAAGAAGAGTTAATTCAGCGGTTAAAACAAGAATCGTATAAATATGATCTTATTTTTAACGCGGCTCATGATGCGATGGTCGTGATTGATAGGAATGGATATATTACGCTATTTAATCAAAGTGCCGAGCGTTTGACGAACTTTTCACACAGAGATGTAATTGGTAAGCATCTTCATGAAGTCATTCCAAATAGTAAACTTGTTGATGTTCTTCATACAAAAACGATTGATCAAAATAGTGAATTTGTGTTAGATAGCGGACGGAAGGTAATTACAACTAGAATACCAATACTCGACGAGAATGGAGAGTTGTTTGGGGCCTTTTCGATTTTTAAAGATATTACGGACGTTGTCGGATTGGCAGAAGAAGTTACGAACTTAAAAGAAGTACAAACCATGCTTCAAGCTATTATTCAATCTTCTGAGGAAGCTATTTCGGTTGTCGACGAAGAAGGAAGAGGGATTTTAATTAATCCTGCTTATACGAGAATTACGGGTTTAAAAAAGACGGATATTATTGGGCAGCCTGCGACTGCCGATATCTCTGAAGGAGACAGTATGCACATGAAGGTGCTGCAAACAAGGCGTCCCGTTCGAGGAGTAAGAATGAGGCTTGGTCCGAGTAAAAGAGACGTAGTTGTGAATGTTGCCCCCGTTATTGTCGATGGAAAATTAAAAGGTAGCGTTGGCGTTATTCATGATATGTCTGAAATTCAAGAGCTTACAAATGAACTCAAAAGAGCGCGTCAAATTATCCGAACGCTTGAAGCGAAATATTCATTTGCTGATATCATTGGTCAGTCTGAAGAGTTTCAGTTAGCAATTGAGCAGGCTAGACTTGCTGCTAAAACACCAGCTACTGTTTTGCTTAGAGGTGAATCTGGGACAGGTAAAGAGTTGTTTGCACATGCGATTCATAATGCGAGCAGCCGAAAGTTTAATAAATTTGTCCGGATTAACTGTGCTGCGCTTTCTGAGTCTTTGCTTGAAAGTGAACTTTTTGGTTATGAAGAAGGAGCTTTTTCCGGGGCAAAACGAGGCGGGAAACGAGGCGTTTTTGAAGAAGCCAATAACGGTAGCATCTTTTTAGATGAAATCGGGGAGCTCTCAGCTCATATGCAGGCTAAGTTGCTTCGGGTGCTTCAGGAAAAAGAGCTTATTCGCGTTGGGGGAACGACTCCTATTCCGGTGAATGTTCGCGTTATTGCAGCTACGAATGTGAATTTAGAAAAAGGAATGGCTGATGGAAGCATCAGACAGGACTTGTATTATCGGCTAAACAAAATTCCGATTCACATACCTCCTCTTCGGAAGAGAAAAGAGGATATTGAAGCGCTTGTTACACACTTAATTACAAAAATTAATCAAGATTACGGTCGGCATGTTGAAGGGGTAACAGAGCGGGCTTTACAATCATTAAGATCATACGACTGGCCAGGGAACGTCAGGGAGCTTGAAAATATATTAGGCAGAGCCATTATTTATATGCACTATACGGAAACAAGGATTGATTCTGTTCATCTCCCTTCACTTGAAGGCAAGAGCAAAAAAGAAAAAAGTCAGGTAAATGAGGAAGTAGTGTTCGAAGGGAAGACCTTAGCGCACATGATGGAAAACTATGAAGCGGAACTTATTCAAAAAGTGCTGTTTGCAAACGAATATAACCGAACGAAAACAGCAAAACAGCTTAATATTTCGCTTCGTTCCTTGTATTATAAGCTGGAAAAGTATAATCTTGCAAATAACAGCATGCAATAAAGTGCATGGTGTGCAATTTATTGCATATAAATAGAAGGATATTCTTTCTTTCTATTTGTCGTTAGAATCAATAAAAAAAATTTTTTGTGCGTAAGAACGGATATAAGCAGCTATATTATGTAATATATGCAGAGTGTGGCACAAATCTTGCATGTATTTTAGGTGACTGCATAAACGCGCAGTATGCTTTTTGAAACAGGGAAAAAGACAGAATGAAAAAGGAGAGGTCGAACGTTCAATGACTCTTGCTACCATCTTATCTCAGGTTGCTAAGCGGTCTTCATTAACTGTTGCTGTTGCTGCAGCTGAAGACTTAGAAACAATTGAGGCAGTGTATGAAGCTGTGTCAAGGGAAGTTTCTGAATTTATTTTGTTTGGCAACGAAACGACAATTAATGAATTATTCAGGCAGTACCGCCCATCCTTACTTACTCATAAGGCTGTGACGGTCGTACATACGGAGTCTGTTTTAGAAGCGGCTCAATTAGCTGTGCGTTCAGTTCAGCAAGGTCAAGCGCATATCGTAATGAAAGGAAATTTATCCACATCGCTTATTTTAAAGGCTGTGTTAAATAAAGAGCATGGTCTGCGTACGGGCAATGTTTTATCACATGTAGCTGTGTTTGACGTTCCTCACTATGATCGCTCTATTCTTGTAACAGATGCGGCTATGAATATTACGCCGTCTCTTGAAGAGAAAGTTCAAATCATTCAAAATGCGGTAAACGTTGCTCACTCGATTGGGATAGAGGTACCAAAGGTAGCTCCTATTGCAGCGGTTGAAGTTGTGAACCCTTTGATGTCCGCAACAGTAGAGGCTGCACTTCTTACACAGATGAACCGCAGAGGACAAATTAAAGGCTGCGTTATTGATGGGCCTTTAGCACTCGATAATGCCATTAATGTAGAAGCAGCCAAGCAAAAAGGCATTCAAAGTGAAGTTGCCGGTCAAGCAGATATATTACTCGTTCCTGCGATTGAAACAGGGAACGTCCTATATAAATCCCTTATTTATTTTGCTAAAGCAAAAGTTGGAGCTGTTCTAGCGGGGGCTAAAGCTCCAGTCGTCTTAACATCAAGAGCAGATTCAGCAGAAAGTAAATTATACTCACTGGCGCTCGCTATCAGCGTCGCTCAACAGAATTCTTAGGAGGCACTAACAATGAAAATTTTTGACTATATGGAAACATACGATTATGAGCAGTTATTATTTTGCCAAGATAAAGATTCAGGCTTAAAAGCCATTATTGCGATTCACGATACAACAATTGGACCAGCTCTAGGCGGTACGAGAATGTGGACGTATGAATCAGAAGAGGCTGCAATTGAAGATGCGCTTCGTTTATCACGCGGAATGACGTATAAAAATGCAGCAGCAGGCTTGAATTTAGGAGGAGGGAAAACGGTTATTATCGGAGATCCTCGCAAAGACAAAAATGAAGCGATGTTCCGTGCATTTGGTCGCTTTATCCAAGGGTTAAATGGTCGATATATTACAGCAGAAGATGTGGGCACAACGGTAGAGGATATGGATATTGTATATGAGGAAACGGATTATGTAACAGGTGTATCTCCTGCTTTTGGTTCATCAGGCAATCCATCACCAGTCACAGCCTACGGTGTATACCGAGGAATTAAAGCAGCAGCAAAAGAAGCATTTGGAACAGATATGCTGGAAGGAAAAGTAGTAGCTGTTCAAGGTGTAGGAAATGTAGCGTATAATTTATGCCGTCACCTTCACGAAGAAGGAGCAAAACTTATTGTAACGGATATTAATAAAGAAGCTGTTCAGCGTGCGGTAGAAGAATTTGGTGCACAAGCAGTAGACCCGAACGATATTTATGGTGTAGAATGTGATATCTATGCTCCTTGTGCACTCGGAGCAACGATTAACGATGAAACGATCCCTCAAATAAAAGCAAAAGTTATTGCAGGGGCGGCTAATAATCAATTGAAAGAAACGCGTCACGGTGATTTAATTCATGAATTAGGCATTGTATATGCACCGGACTATGTTATTAACGCAGGAGGCGTTATTAACGTAGCTGATGAGCTAGTTGGATATAACCGTGAGCGTGCGCTGAAAAAAGTTGAAGGTATTTATGATAATATTGAAAAGGTAGTTGAAATCTCAAAGCGAGATGGCATTCCAACCTATCTAGCAGCAGATCGCTTAGCTGAAGAAAGAATTGAAAAGCTGCGTCGTTCACGCAGTCAATTTTTACAAAATGGACAGCATATTTTAAGTAGACGTCATACGCGCTAATGTTTGAGCTGAAGGCTAGGCAAAAGGAATAAATGAAATCCTTTCGACCTAGCCTTCGTTTATGAGAATGAGAAGGTAGGAGGACATGTGTTGGATATGCACGAATATCGAATGCTGATAATAAATCCGGGTTCAACGTCCACAAAAATTGGCGTGTTTCACAACGATAAACCAATTTTTGACCGAACAATCCGCTACGATGCACAGCAAATGAATCAGTTTGAGACGATATATGCACAGTATGAGTTCCGTAAAAACTCGATTTTAGAGGCACTTGATGAAGAAGGGATTAATTTATCTAAATTAAGTGCAGTATGTGGAAGAGGAGGGCTTTTACGCCCGATTGAAGGCGGCACATACGAAGTAAATCAAGCCATGCTCAAAGATTTAAAAGACGGTTACGCCGGCCATCATGCTTCAAATTTAGGCGGGATTTTAGCGTTTGAGATTGCGTCTGGATTAAATATTCCAGCGTACATTGTTGATCCAGTTGTGGTAGATGAGCTGAGTGACATCGCTCGTATCTCAGGAACTCCTTTTATGGAAAGGAAAAGCATCTTTCACGCGCTGAATCAAAAATCGGTTGCTCGAAAAGTGGCTAAAGAAATGAATAGCACATATGAACAAATGAACGTTATTGTTACCCATATGGGTGGAGGCATTACAGTTGGGGTTCACAGGTGCGGAAAAGTAATTGATGTGAACAATGGCCTGCACGGCGACGGTCCTTTTAGTCCAGAGCGGGCTGGCGGTGTACCGGTTGGTGAATTAGTTCGCCTTTGCTTTTCAGGTCAGTATTACCGCGAGGAGATTATGAAAATGCTTGTGGGAAAAGGCGGGCTTGTTGGCTATTTAGGCACATCCGACGTGCAGAAAATCGAAGCGCTAATGAAAAATGGAAACGAAAAAGCCAAGCTTATCTACGAAGCAATGGCCTATCAAATTTCAAAGGAAATTGGAGCTGCCAGTACGGTTTTGCATGGGAAAGTAGATGCCATTATTTTAACGGGAGGCATTGCTTATTCAAAGGCGTTTGTTGAGCTGATTATTGATCATGTAAAGTGGATTGCAGATGTCATTGTTTATCCTGGAGAAAATGAGCTTCAAGCGCTAGCTGAAGGAGCTCTCCGAGTGCTTACAGGTGAAGAAGAAGTGAAGGAATATAAAGGCGCTTAATAGCGTTTGCAGAAAGGTGTGAAGCAGTGTGGCAAAAGAATATGATTTGGTCATTCTCGGCGGTGGAACTGGAGGGTACGTAGCAGCTATTCGTGCCTCTCAGTTAGGTCTATCGGTAGCGGTTGTGGAAAAAAATAAGTTAGGCGGCACATGCCTGCACGCAGGATGTATCCCAAGCAAAGCTTTGCTAAGAAGTGCAGAAGTATATCAAACCACTAAAAAAAGCAGTGGATTTGGCGTGGAAACGTCCAATGTGATATTGAACTATGCACGTGTACAAGAACGAAAGTCAGAAATTGTTTCACAGTTACATAATGGTGTCAAACAGTTAATGAAAAAAGGTAAAATTGACGTATATGAAGGAATTGGACGTATTTTAGGACCTTCTATTTTTTCTCCTATGCCAGGAACCATCTCCGTCGAATTAAACAGCGGTGAAGAAAATGAAATGCTTATTCCAAAGAATGTAATTGTCGCAACAGGTTCTCGTCCTAGAACATTACCTGGCTTAACGATTGACGGAGAGAAAGTGATTACTTCAGACGAAGCGTTAAAGATTGAAACACTTCCTGCTTCCATTATTATTGTAGGAGGCGGCGTCATCGGAATTGAATGGGCGTCAATGTTGACAGATTTTGATGTGGATGTAACGGTTGTTGAATACAGCGATCGTATTTTACCAACAGAAGATCAAGATATCTCTCGTGAAATGACCAAGCTTTTAAAAGCAAAAGGAGTTACCATTATTACTTCTGCTAAAGTAATGGCTGATACATTGTCTATTGATGGTCAGGTGAAAATTTCGGCTCAAGTAGGAGACGATATGCAAGAATATAAAGCGGAAAAGCTGCTTGTATCTGTAGGGCGTCAAGCAAATGTGGAAGGAATCGGTCTCGAGAATACCGATATCGTAGTAGAAAATGGTGTGATTGCCACAAATGATTTTTATCAAACAAAAGAATCTCATATCTACGCAATTGGAGATGTAATTGGTGGACTGCAGCTTGCACACGTAGCTTCTCATGAAGGAATTGTAGCTGTTGAGCATTTACATGGTGAAAAGCCTTTGAAAATTGATTATACAACAATCTCTAAATGTTTATACAGCAGCCCGGAAGCAGCAAGTGTAGGATTAACAGAACAAGAAGCAAAACAGCAAGGATTTCAGCTGAAGGTTGGAAAGTTTCCTTTTAAGGCCGTGGGAAAAGCTCTTGTATATGGAGAGGCAGAGGGATTTGTTAAAATTATTGCCGATGCCGACACAAATGATGTCCTTGGTGTGCATATGATTGGACCTCACGTGACGGATATGATCTCTGAAGCGGGTCTTGCAAAGGTATTGGATGCTACACCATGGGAAATTGCTCATACCATTCATCCTCACCCTAGCCTTTCAGAAGCGATGGGAGAAGCTTCATTAGCTGTAGATGGAAAAGCGATTCATTTTTGATGATTAAAGGAGGTTTAAACATGACAAAAAACCGTCATGAATCATTAGGATTAACTGATGAACAAGTACTTGAAATGTACCGCACTATGCTGCTTGCACGAAAAATTGATGAGCGTATGTGGCTATTAAACCGTGCAGGGAAGGTGCCGTTTGTTATCTCATGTCAAGGTCAAGAAGCCGCTCAAGTTGGCGCAGCTTTTGCCTTAAACAGAGAGAATGATTACATATTACCTTATTACCGGGATCTGGGTGTTGTGCTAGCATTTGGGATGACTGCGCGCGATTTAATGCTTTCTGGGTTTGCTAAAGCAGAAGATCCAAACTCAGGAGGTCGTCAAATGCCAGGTCACTTTGGCTACAAAGAAAAGCGAATTGTAACAGGATCTTCTCCGGTTACAACACAGGTGCCTCATGCAGTAGGAATCGCTTTAGCAGGACGATTGGAGAAAAAAGACTTAGTAACGTTTGTCACGTTTGGAGAAGGATCTTCTAACCAAGGAGATTTCCACGAAGGCGCGAACTTTGCAGGTGTTCATAAGCTTCCTGTTATCTTTATGTGTGAAAATAACAAGTATGCGATTTCTGTTCCGGTTGAAAAGCAGCTAGGCTGCGCAAAAGTATCTGATCGTGCGATTGGATATGGTATGCCAGGCTACACAATTGATGGAAACGACGTACTTGAAGTATACCGAGTGGTAAAAGAAGCAAGAGATCGTGCATCCAGAGGAGAAGGTCCTACGCTTATTGAAACTGTTTCAGAACGTTTGACGGCCCATTCAAGTGACGACGACGATCGTGCATATCGCGGAGCAGAAGAATTGTCTGAAGCTAAAAAGAGTGATCCGCTTGCGTACTTTGCGACTTATTTAAAAGAGGTTAACGTGTTAACCGATGAACGAGAAAAACAAATGCTTGATGATATTATGAATATCGTTAATGATGCAACAGATTATGCTGAAAACGCTCCTTATGCAGAAGCGGAATCGGCTTTAAAATACGTGTACGGTGAGTAAGGAGGAGAACATATGCCGGTTATTTCATATATTGATGCAGTAACAATGGCCATTCGTGAAGAAATGGAAAGAGATTCCCGCGTGTTTGTATTAGGAGAAGACGTAGGGAAAAAAGGCGGCGTATTTAAAGCAACCAACGGACTGTACGAACAGTTCGGAGAAGAAAGAGTCATTGACACACCTCTTGCAGAGTCTGCCATTGCAGGGGTAGGAATCGGAGCGGCAATGTACGGAATGCGCCCGATTGCTGAAATGCAATTTGCTGATTTTATTATGCCTGCAGTCAATCAAATTGTGTCAGAAGCAGCGAAAGTTCGCTATCGTTCTAATAATGATTGGAATTGTCCAATTACAATTCGTGCTCCTTACGGCGGCGGCGTCCACGGTGCTCTTTATCATTCACAATCTGTTGAAGCACTATTTGCCAATACGCCAGGGTTAAAGATTGTGATGCCTTCTACGCCTTATGACGTAAAAGGATTATTGAAAGCAGCTATTCGTGATGATGATCCAGTCCTTTTCTTTGAGCATAAACGTGCTTATCGTTTGATTAAAGGAGAAGTGCCTGAAGATGATTATGTACTTCCGATTGGCAAAGCGGATGTAAAGAGAGAAGGAGACGACATCACGGTTATTACATATGGTCTTTGTGTACACTTTGCTCTTCAAGCTGCTGAAAAACTAGAAGCAGACGGTATTTCAGCACGCATCTTAGATTTGAGAACGGTCTATCCGCTTGATAAAGAAGCTATTATTGAAGCAGCCTCTAAAACAGGTAAAGTACTGCTTTTAACGGAAGACAACAAAGAAGGCAGCATTATGAGCGAAGTAGCAGCTATTATTGCTGAACATTGCTTATTTGATTTAGATGCGCCAATTCAGCGTCTTGCTGGCCCTGATGTTCCAGCTATGCCGTATGCACCAACAATGGAAAAATATTTTATGGTGAATCCAGATAAAGTAGAAAAAGCAATGAGAGAATTAGCTCAATTTTAAAAGGAGTTGTATCAATTGGCTATTGAAAAAATTACGATGCCGCAGCTCGGTGAAAGTGTAACAGAAGGTACGATTAGCAAATGGCTCGTTTCTGTTGGAGATCACGTAAATAAATACGACCCGTTAGCTGAAGTTATGACGGATAAAGTAAATGCTGAAGTGCCTTCTTCTTTTAGTGGAACAATTAAAGAGTTAATTGCAGGTGAAGACGATACCTTGCCTGTGGGAGAAGTGATTTGTTTAATTGAAGTAGAAGGAACTGTACCTCAAAAAGAACAGGAAGCTTCTGATAAAACTGTAGAAGAATCAGCGCCAAAAACAGCGGACAGTCAATCAAATAAAAGTCGATACTCTCCAGCTGTTATGCGTCTGTCACAAGAACATAATATTAATTTAGATACTGTGACAGGAACAGGTGCGGGCGGTCGCATCACGAGAAAAGATATTTTAGCTGTTATTGAAAAAGGTGGAGCTGCTGAAGTGAAAGAAACACCTGCACCAACAGTTCAGACAGAAGCACCCGTAGCAGCTGCTGGTCCAAAAACGCAGCAGCCTACGCCAGTTGTGTCTGCAGCAGGAGATCAAGAAATCCCTGTTACAGGCGTGCGTAAAGCTATTGCAGCAAATATGCTTCGCAGCAAGCATGAAATTCCGCATGCATGGACAATGGTTGAAGTCGATGTAACGAACTTAGTTTCTTATCGTGATTCATTAAAGACGGAGTTCAAACAAAAAGAAGGTTTTAATTTAACGTATTTTGCGTTCTTCGTAAAAGCAGTGGCTCAGGCTTTAAAAGAATTCCCTCAAATGAATTCAATGTGGGCAGGAGACCGTATTGTACAGAAAAAAGACATTAATGTATCCATTGCTGTTGCAACAGACGATGCTTTATTTGTGCCGGTTATTAAACAAGCCGATGAAAAGACAATCAAAGGCATTGCGCGTGAAATTACAGAGCTCGCGCAAAAAGTTCGTACGGGTTCATTGAAGTCTGAAGACATGCAGGGCGGAACGTTTACTGTTAATAACACAGGTTCATTTGGTTCCGTGCAATCAATGGGGATTATTAATTACCCACAAGCGGCTATTTTACAAGTAGAATCTATTGTAAAACGTCCGGTTATTATTGATAACATGATTGCTGTTCGAGATATGGTTAACTTATGTTTATCGCTTGATCACCGCGTGTTAGACGGCTTGGTGTGCGGCAGATTTTTGGCAAGAGTTAAAGAGATTTTAGAATCTACGTCTAAAGAGAATACGTCCGTCTATTAAAAAAAGTAAATGGAGCTTTCTCCATTTGCTTTTTTATTTTGAAGCAATGATTGAACAATTTGTAAAAGATGTATTAAAATAAAAGAAGAATCATCAAACTTCAAAGTGTAATCATCTAGGTTTAGCAGGCAGCTATTAACTGTAAAGGGGCATGGAAATGAAAACAAATACATTATCATTTCATGAATTTACACGTACACCTAAAGAAGATTGGGCACAGGAAGTTAGCAAAAACACCGCGCTCCGCCCAAAAGAAACGTTAGAAAACATCTTTTTGAAACCGCTTTATTTTGAAAGTGATACTGTGCATTTAGACTATTTGCAGCAGAGTCCGGCGGGAATAGATTGTTTAAGAGGAGCCGGTAAAGAATCATACATATTAGGGGAATGGGAAATCACCCAAAAAATCGACTTACCTTCTATTAAAGAGAGCAATAAACTTCTTTTAAACAGTTTGAGAAATGGACAAAATACGGCCGCTTTTACGTGCAGTGAAGCGATGAGGCAAGGAAAAGCCAATCATGAAGCAACAGAAGCTGAAGTAGCTTCAGGCGTTTCAATTTCTACTTTAGATGATGTTGCTCATTTGTTTCAACATGTAGCTCTTGAAGCCGTTCCTTTATTTTTAAATACAGGATGTACATCCGTTCCACTTCTTTCTTTTCTAAAAGCATACTGTGTCAAACATGACTTTGATATGAGACAGCTAACAGGCACGGTTGGAATGGATCCGCTCGGCACGCTTGCTGAATACGGGAGAGTTCCACTCTCTACTCAAGATTTATACGATCATTTAGCTTATGCAACACGTTTGGCTCACAGTAATGTTCCAGAGCTCAAAACGATCATTGTATCAAGCATTCCTTACCATAACAGCGGTACAAACGCTGTTCAAGAACTAGCTTATATGCTTGCTACAGGGGTGCAGTATATTGATGAATGCATGAAACGCGGTTTGTCCTTACATCAAGTTTTACCTCACATGACATTTTCTTTTTCAATTAGCTCACATTTATTTATGGAAATATCAAAGCTTCGTGCTTTTCGCATGCTTTGGGCAAATGTGGTTCGTGCTTTTGATGAAACGGTCATTTCAGTACCGTTTATCCACACGGAAACGTCACATGTTACACAGTCTAAAGAAGACATGTATACAAATGCGTTAAGGAGCACGGTTCAAGCATTTGCTTCTATTGTAGGAGGAGCGGATAGTCTGCATATTGAACCATATGATTCCGTCACATCCTCATCTTCTCAGTTTGCTCATCGCCTTGCCCGTAATACTCACTTAATTTTGCAGCATGAAACACATATATCAAAAGTAATGGATCCTGCCGGAGGCTCTTGGTACGTTGAAGCTTACACACATGAATTAATGACAAAAGCTTGGGAGTTATTTGGCGACATTGAAGACCGCGGCGGAATGGAAGAAGCTTTAAAACAAGGGCGAATTCAAGATGAAGTTGAACAAATGAGAGTAAAAAGACAAGAGAATATAGAGTGCCGAATTGAGCGCTTGATCGGGGTCACACACTATACTCCTAAGCAACACGCTGCATCCGAAAAGATAAAAAGCACCCTATCTAAAAAAGAAGAAAGAAAAATGGATAAATACAGTGACCAGCATGCTTCGGAGTCCCCATCAACTCTTTCACTAGACGACTATACAAAGCTAGCTTCTAAAGGGGTAACAGCAGGATGGATGCTAAAGCAAATGTCGAAGCAGTCACGGCCTGAAAAAGTAGTGCCGCTCACTAAGTGGAGAGCAGCAGAGAAGTTTGAAAAAATACGGGTTTATACAAAGGGAATGAGCATTGGCATTATGGAGCTCGCCGATCCTAGTAGCCGTAAAAAAGCTGAGATTGCCCGATCTTTATTTGAAAGCGCAGGGTTTGCGTGTGAAACGATTAAAAACATAGATTCCTATGTGGAGATAGCAGATTGGATGAATGAACAAAAACATGAAGCATATGTGATCTGTGGAAGTGATGAGCTCGTTGAAAAGCTCTTAACAAAAGCGATGACTTATTTTGAGGAAGATTCCGTTTATGTGTATGTAGTGGGTGAAGAACATGTATCACGCAAAACGCAGTGGCAGCAAAAAGGTGTAATGAGCGTCATACATCCTAAGACGAATGTTATTCAATGCGTTAAGAAGTTATTATGTGCTTTGGAGGTAGAAGTTCATGTATAAAAAGCCTTCTTTTTCTAATATTCCATTATCATTTTCAAAGCAGCAACGGGAAGATGGCGTAGCTCAAAGTTCATTCACTTCTTTTCAAACAAATGAACAAATTGAATTAAAATCAGTGTATACAAAAGAAGACAGAGATGACCTCGACTTTATTCACTTTGCACCTGGTGTCCCACCGTTTGTGAGAGGGCCGTATGCAACGATGTATGTGAATCGGCCTTGGACCATTAGGCAGTATGCAGGATACTCAACGGCGGAGGAAAGCAATGCCTTTTACCGCCGAAACCTAGCTGCTGGACAGAAAGGGCTGTCCGTTGCATTTGATCTCGCTACCCACCGAGGCTATGACTCTGATCATCCAAGAGTTGTTGGAGACGTAGGGAAAGCAGGCGTGGCGATTGATTCAATGATTGATATGAAGCAGCTGTTTGAAGGGATTCCGCTTGATCAAATGTCTGTGTCGATGACGATGAACGGGGCGGTGCTTCCTATTTTGGCTTTTTACATCGTAACAGCTGAAGAACAAGGGGTGAAAAAAGAAAAGCTGGCTGGAACGATTCAAAACGATATTTTAAAAGAATATATGGTGCGCAATACGTACATTTATCCTCCTGAGATGTCAATGCGAATCATAGCGGATATCTTTAAATATACAGCAGAATACATGCCGAAATTTAACAGTATCAGCATATCAGGCTATCATATGCAAGAAGCAGGTGCTCCGGCAGACTTAGAGCTTGCTTATACGCTTGCAGACGGACTTGAATATGTGCGAACCGGCTTGAAAGCAGGAATTTCAATTGATGCGTTTGCCCCGAGGCTATCATTTTTCTGGGCAATTGGCATGAACTATTTTATGGAAGTAGCAAAAATGAGAGCAGGGCGGCTGCTGTGGGCAAAACTAATGAAGCAGTTTAAGCCGGATAATCCTAAATCTCTAGCTCTTAGAACGCATTCTCAAACGTCTGGATGGAGCCTGACTGAGCAGGATCCATTTAATAATGTTATCAGAACATGTGTCGAAGCTCTAGCTGCAGTATCAGGTCATACGCAGTCGCTTCACACAAACGCACTGGATGAAGCAATTGCTCTTCCGACTGATTTTTCAGCTAGAATTGCCCGAAATACGCAGCTTTATTTGCAAAACGAAACGGAGATTTGTTCCGTTATTGATCCTTGGGGAGGCTCTTATTATGTGGAATCATTAACGAATGAATTAATGATAAAAGCGTGGAAGCACCTTGAAGAAATAGAGCAGCTGGGCGGAATGACAAAAGCAATAGAAGCAGGCGTACCTAAAATGAAGATAGAAGAAGCCGCTGCGCGCAGACAAGCACGAATAGACTCGCAAGTAGAAATTATTGTAGGTGTTAATCAGTTCCAGCCAGAGCAAGAAGAGCCTCTTGATATTCTTGATATTGATAACACAGCAGTTCGAACGAAGCAGCTGGAAAAGTTAAAAAAAGTGCGCAGTGAACGTAACGAACAAGCGGTAGTCGAAGCGCTTGATCGGCTGGATAATTGTGCCAAAACAGGTGAAGGAAATCTCCTTGCTTTTGCGGTTGAAGCTGCGAGAGCTAGAGCTACACTAGGTGAAATTTCAGAAGCTATTGAGAAAGTAGCTGGAAGACATCAGGCTACTTCTAAGTCAGTCAGCGGTGTATACAGTGCGGAGTTTGCGCATCGAGATCAAATAGAAGGAGTTCGAAAGCTTACGGCTGAGTTTTTAGAGGAAGAAGGAAGGCGGCCAAGAATTTTAGTGGCGAAGATGGGGCAAGACGGTCATGACAGAGGGTCGAAAGTCATTGCAACAGCTTTTGCTGACCTTGGATTTGATGTCGATATCGGTCCTTTATTTCAAACGCCTGAAGAAACAGCAAGGCAAGCTGTAGAAAATGACGTACATGTGATTGGCATAAGCTCTTTAGCAGCTGGGCATAAAACGTTACTACCGCAGCTTGTCGATGAGTTAAAGAAATTAGAGCGCGACGATATTGTTGTCATTGTCGGAGGCGTTATTCCTAAACAAGACTACTCATTTCTTTTAGAACACGGCGCTTCTGCTATCTTTGGACCTGGAACAGTAATCCCAAAAGCGGCCGTTTCCGTCTTACATGAAATAAAGAAACGGTTAGAAGAATAGTTGGTGAAGACAATTGGTGAAATTAAAAACGGTAAAAGATTATAAACAAGGGCTGCTGGAAGGGAAAAGAACAGCGTTAGCTCAAGCCATTACTTTAATTGAAAGTAAAGCGCCGAAGCATAAAGTAATAGCACAACAGCTGATTAAAGAAATCTATCCTCATACGGGGCATTCAGTGCGCATTGGTTTTACAGGGGTACCCGGAGCAGGAAAAAGTACGCTGATTGACAAATTCGGGTCGTACCTATGCAAAAATGGCCATTCCGTTGCGGTTTTGGCAGTCGATCCAAGCAGTACCTTGTCTGGAGGAAGTATTTTAGGAGATAAAACCAGAATGGAGCTGCTTACCAAACAAGAGAACGCTTTTGTCCGCCCTTCACCTTCTCAAGGAACACTTGGAGGTGTTCATCTTAAAACGAGAGAAGCAATTTTTCTTTGTGAAGCCGCTGGGTATAACATCATATTTGTTGAAACGATGGGTGTTGGCCAAGGTGAAATGATTGTAAAAGAGATGGTAGACTTCTTTGTTCTTCTTGCTTTAACTGGAGCGGGAGATGATTTGCAAGGAATTAAAAAAGGGCTGCTTGAATGGGTTAATTTGATTTGTGTAAATAAAGCAGATGGAGATAACCGGTTAAAAGCAGAAGTGACCGCAATAGAATACGAAAGCGTAATCGGTTTTCTTCACGGTCATTCTGGAGGGTGGAAACCACAAGTAATCACAACTTCTGCTTATGAGGAAGCATCATTTCAACACTTGTGGAAGATAATTTGCGAATATAAGGAATGGATGAATAAAAATGATCTGTTTTATGCAGTAAGGCAAAAGCAAATAAAGGCATGGTTACAAGCAAGTGTTAATGAATATTTACAAGAATCATTTTATGAACATCCTTTAGTTAAGCAAACGCTAGGGGATGTTGAAAAACAAATGATGACGGGAGATGTCACAATGGCTGAAGCTCTCGAACAATTGATTAAAATCTATCAGCAGGCGATGAAGGAAATGTAAAAAAGGACCCTGCATTTCATGCGGATCCTTCTACACTAGGGAGTTAAGAGTATGGTTTTCTAGCTGTAAAAATAGTATCACCATGTCTTTTCTTGTTTAATCTTGATTCCCAAGAAAAAATGAGTCAAAGCAATCGCCTTTTTAGTTTTCGTTTGCTATGATAAAGAATAGATAGTAAAAGGGAGGTATGAAAATGAATATCGATTTTAACTTGTTTATGAACGACGTTGTTCGTCAAGCCCGTAAAGAAATTACAGCAGCTGGTTATACAGAATTAACGACGGCTGAAGCGGTAGATGAAACGTTTAAAAAGCCTGGCACAACGCTTGTAATGGTGAATTCAGTTTGCGGTTGTGCAGGAGGTATCGCAAGACCTGCTGCAGCGCACGCTGTACATTATGATAAA
This sequence comes from Priestia aryabhattai, assembly GCF_023715685.1. Lineage (NCBI taxonomy): Bacteria > Bacillati > Bacillota > Bacilli > Caryophanales > Bacillaceae > Priestia > Priestia aryabhattai. The sequence continues at coordinate 816,360 of NZ_JAMBOQ010000001.1, read as the reverse complement.
CGTCCAACAAACTTGGTTACAGTATTTGCTGGGCAAGATAAAGAAGCAACTGCACGTGCACGCGAATACTTTGAAGGTTATCCGCCTTCATCTCCATCTTTCGCTTTATTAAAAGACGGAAAAATTATCACAATGGTAGAGCGTCATGAAATTGAAGGCCACGAGCCAATGTCAGTTGTTATGAAGCTGCAAGAAGCATTCGAACAGCACTGTGAAGAAGTGTAATCGAGAAGCCGTTTTGAACGGCTTCTTTTTTTATGCATTTTTTAATCTATCTATATACAAGCTTTCTAGAGAGTGGAAAATGTTGAGAAAAGGTATTTTCAAATAGTGAAACTTATATTTAAAAAAGATATTGCATATTTATAACGTTGTGTTAAAATACATTTATATGAATATATATTTAAATTTCGACATTTACTTGCAATAGCAAAAAACTTATTTCATAATATTATTAATTTTTAAAAAATAATGTAAGGAATAAACTAGGGGGAACGAAGATGAAATTGAAGAAGTGGTTATCGGTAACGGCAATTGGTCTCTTAACGGCAGGCGTTTTAGCTGCATGCGGAGCGGGAGAAGGAACGTCTAATGGAGGAGCAAGCAGCGACGACAAAGATAAAAAAGTATTAGTAATGGGAACATCAGCAGATTACCCACCATTTGAATATATTGATACAGCAAAAGGTGATAGTGAAGCGATCGGATTTGACGTAGATTTAGCAAAAGCAATCGGTAAAAAGTTAGGCTATGACGTACAGGTGAAAGATATGGAATTTGGCGGATTAATTCCAGCTTTACAATCTAATAAAGTCGATTTAGTTTTAGCTGGTATGACGCCAACTGAAAAGCGTAAAAAGAACGTGGACTTCTCAGACGTATATTATGAAGCAAAAAATATGATTGTATCGAAGAAAGATGCACCAATTAAAAATGCAGAAGAACTAAAAGGAAAAACAGTTGGTGTACAAACTTCTTCTATCCAAGCAGACGAAGCAAAAGAAATTGCAAAAGAAGTAGACGGAGTAAAAGTAACAACGCGTGACCGTATTCCGGAACTAATTCAAGAAATGAAATCAAATCGTATCGATGCAGCCATTATTGAAGATACAGTAGCTAAAGGGTATGTAAAAAAAGACACTAGCTTGCAAATGTCCGATACAGGACGTCCAGATTCAAGTAAAGGATCAGCAATCGCATTTCCGAAAGACAGCAAGCTAACGGATGACTTTAACCGTGAATTAAAGAAAATGAAAGAAAACGGTGAATTAGATAAATTAATCGTTAAGTGGTTTGACGACCAAAAATAAGAATGATAGTTAGAGAGGAATGGAACTAGGCATGAATTTGGATTTTTCGCAAATCGTGCCTTCTATGCCTTATATTTTAAAAGGGATAGGGGTAACGATACAGATAGTCCTAGCTTCAGCAATTTTAGGGTTTGTGCTGGGAGTTATTTTATCTTTATGTAAAATCAGCCGCAATAAACCTCTTCAATGGTTTGCGGATGCATATACGTCCGTGTTTCGCGGAACACCGCTTGTACTGCAATTATTATTAATATACTTTGGATTACCTCAGCTGCTCGGGTTTGATATTGCCCCGTTTCCAGCGGCCGTTGCTGCGTTTGGGCTAAACTCCGCAGCATATATATCTGAAATTATTCGTGCTGGTATTTTAGCTGTTGATAAAGGACAGCGTGAAGCGGCATTAGCATTAGGAATTCCTTATCGTCGCATGATGGGACAAATTATTTTGCCACAGGCACTTAAAAATATTTTACCTGCTTTAATGAATGAGTTCATTACATTAACAAAAGAATCAGCTATCGTCACAGTTATTGGAGCACTGGACATTATGCGCCGTGCTTACATTGTAGGTGGAGAAAAATTTGCCTACCTTGAACCGTTGATTTTTGCAGGATTGATTTATTATGTAATGGTAATGGGCTTAACGCTCCTTGGTAAAGCAGTCGAGAGGAGAATGAGAAAAGGTGATTAACGTTGAAAATTTACACAAATCATTCGGTAAAAATGAAGTTTTAAAAGGCATTTCAACTACGATTAAGGAAAAAGAAGTCGTAGCTGTTATCGGTCCTTCTGGTTCTGGTAAATCTACTTTTTTACGCTGTATGAACCTGCTTGAAGAACCGACGAGCGGATTAGTTTCAATTAACGATCAAGTGATTACAGATAAAAAAACAAACATTATGCGCGTGCGTGAAAACGTAGGAATGGTATTTCAGCATTTTCACTTGTTTCCACATATGACAGTGCTTGAAAATTTAACGTATGCTCCGATGACGGTAAAAGGCATGTCAAGAGAAACTGCTGTTGCTAAAGGAAAAGAATTACTTCAAAAAGTTGGACTTGCCCAAAAAGCAAACGAGTTTCCAAGCCGCTTATCGGGCGGTCAAAAGCAGCGTGTAGCTATTGCGCGAGCGTTAGCAATGGAGCCAAAAGTGATGCTGTTTGATGAACCAACATCAGCTTTGGATCCAGAGATGGTAAAAGAAGTACTAGATGTAATGAAGTCGCTGACAGAAACAGGAATGACGATGGTCATTGTAACGCATGAAATGGGATTTGCACGAGAAGTAGCGGATCGTGTGCTGTTCTTAGACGGCGGTGTGCTTGTTGAAGATGCGCCTCCGGCTGAATTTTTCTCAGCGCCTAAAAGTAAGCGTGCTAAAGATTTTTTAGAAAAGATTTTATAATAAAAAAAGTGCAGGAAGAGTACTATCTTTTCTGCACTTTTTTATTGACAATTATACGGTATAGCCAAATTTAAGGTTGTTTTATTTTTTTATTCGTGTTAATAAGGAATAGAGTATTTTATCACACTAAAAAGAAACTAACATGTAGGAGTCTAGAAAATGAAATTTAAAATTGGGTACCGGACAATTAAAACAGCCGTCGGTACATCACTAGCTATTATTATAGCTCAGTTCTTTCACCTCGAATTTTTTGTATCAGCTGGAATTATCACTATTTTATGCATTCAAAATTCAAAGAAAAAATCGTTGCGAAGTGCAAGCGATCGTTTTATTGCTTGTTCTTTATCCATTCTGTTTTCATTTATATTTTTTGAAGGGATTACTTATCATCCACTTGTGATAGGACTGATGCTGCTTTTATTTATTCCGGTGACGGTTATATTCAAAGTCAATGCAGGGATTGTTACAAGTTCCGTTATTTTGCTTCATATTTACTCCAAAGGCAATATGACATGGGGAATTGTCTTTAATGAGCTTGGCTTGATTGTAATCGGGATAGGCGTTGCGCTGCTTGTGAATTTATATATGCCAAGTTTAGATCAAGAGCTTCGCACGTATCAGCGAGAAATTGAAGAGAATTTCCGGTCGATGTTAAAAGAAATTGCCCTGTACCTCAGAACGAATGACAGCAGTTGGGACGGTAAGGAAATTGCGGATACAGTAAAAACTTTAGAAAAAGCAAAAAGCCTTGCGTTTCGCGATGTAGAAAATCACTTTGTGCGCGGGGAAAATTATTATTACCGCTACTTTAAAATTCGCGAAAAACAGCTTGAAATTATTGAACGTACGCTTCCTCTCATTACCGCTATTGATTTGGTGGTGGAACAGCGCTACATGATTGCTGATTTCATTGAAGAATTAAGTCTATCTATCCACCCCGGTAATACAGCGAAATTATTTTTAGCCAAACTTCAGCATTTACGAGAAGCGTTTGCAGAGATGCCGCTTCCGAACACGCGGGAAGAGTTTGAAGCACGTGCCGATTTATTGCACGTAGTCAAAGAAATTGAACAATATTTGGTTATTAAACAAACCTTAAAAATAAGTTAAACAGCATGCATGTTGTTCATCGTGCTTACGAACACTAAAAGGGAAAAGAGATACCTCTCTTTTCTTTTACTTAGGACTAACGTAAGGTGGTGGATTACTTGCATGTGTTTGCTTTTATCCTTTTACTACTATCTCCGGTTTGGCCATTAGGAGAAAATCCGTTGCTAAATGATCCTTATATTATTATTAATAAACAAAGCAATGAGCTTGCTTATATTCAAAATAAAGAAATTAAACAAATTATCAAAGTAGCTACGGGGAAAACAGTTAATCTGACGCCCGAAGGAGAGTTCACGGTAACAGTAAAAGCTGTTAACCCCTATTATCGAAGAAGTAACATTGGGGGAGGCGCTCCTCAAAACCCTCTAGGTGTAAGGTGGATTGGGTTTGATGCAAGAGAGACTGACGGACGTATTTATGGCATTCACGGCACAAATCAGCCGGATTCCATCGGTAAATATGTATCGAATGGCTGTATTCGCGTAGAAAATCGTGAAGTAAGCCATTTATATGATCAAGTGCCATTAGGTACAAAAGTATGGATTGTATCTACAGATCAATCTTTTGAAGAGTTAGCTGCTCAAAAAGGCATTTTGAATATACAGCAAAAGACTGGTGACTAGTCACCAGTCTTTTTTATATTTTTGCATTGTACAAAGAAACAGCAATGCATCTATGTTTTTAGTCATCAGTCCCAATTAAAACCACATGGCAAGTCCTGCTAAAAGCGTAGATATTAACATGACAAGAAGCATTAAAAACACAATAGTCTTTTGGATTTTCTTATTAGACATACAACCAAAATCCTCCTACACGTTTTTTTCTTATTTTACATGTCTTCTGCTGCTTAGACAAGCAACTTTCTGTACATACGGGAGCAGGAGATTTCTTTCGTTTTCAAGAATATGTGTAAATGAAAACGCTTTTTTAAGAGGTGAGAAAGTGATAAAAGGAATTGATCACATAGGAGTAGCTGTAAAATCAATTGAAGACAGCCTGCCTTTTTATGAAAAGGTATTGGGATTGTCTCTATTAAAAGTAGAAGAAGTAGAAGAACAAGGTGTAAAAGTTGCTTTTATTCAGTGCGGCAACGTAAAAATTGAATTATTAGAGCCGCTTTTTGAAGACAGTGCAGTCGGTACGTTTATCAAAAAGAGAGGTGAAGGTCTTCACCATGTTGCTTTAGGTGTGCGTACAATTGAAGAGCGAATTACAGAGTTAAAGGAAAAGGGTGTACAAATGATTGATGATATTCCGCGAAGAGGCGCAGGGGAAGCTTCCATTGCTTTTTTGCATCCAAAGTCAGCAAACGGTGTTCTTTATGAGCTCTGTGAAAAAACACTAGAGGAGGAGAAGAAACATGGTTGACATTTATGATAAATTAAATGAATTGTACGATAAACGCCGGAAGATCGAGTTAGGCGGAGGAGACGAAAAAATTGAAAAACAGCACCATAAAGGGAAACTAACAGCACGTGAACGAATTGAAATTCTTTTAGATGAACATACATTTGTCGAGTTAAATCCATTCATTGAACATCGGTGTGCTGATTTCAGTATGAATAGTCAAGTAGGTCCAGGGGATGGGGTAGTAACAGGTTACGGCAAGATAAACGGTCGCTCAGTCTATTTGTTTTCGCAAGATTTTACAGTGTTCGGAGGTGCTTTAGGCGAAATGCATGCTAAAAAGATTGCGCACGTAATGGATTTAGCAGCTAAAACAGGCGTACCGTTTATTGGTTTAAATGATTCAGGTGGGGCTCGTATTCAAGAGGGCGTCATGTCTCTTGATGGATACGGTCATATTTTTTATCGAAACGCCATTTATTCTGGTGTCATGCCTCAAATATCTGTTATCATGGGTCCTTGTGCAGGCGGAGCCGTGTACTCACCAGCAATTACGGACTTTGTTTTTATGGTAGAAGAAACAAGTCAAATGTTCATTACCGGACCAAAAGTAATTGAAACCGTAACGGGAGAAAGCATTTCCTCTGAAAATCTTGGAGGAGCAGCTGTTCATAACGAAATTAGCGGTAATGCCCATTTTAGAGGTTCAACAGAACAAGAGGTGCTAGAACAAGTACGAACGCTCTTAAGCTATCTTCCTCAGTCTAGCCAAGAGCAGCCTCCTTTAGCCTCAAAGGCAGAGTGTGATCATTATCGTCCGGATTTATTAGATGTTGTCCCATTTGATGCCGTGCGCCCTTACGATGTGCGTCAAGTCATTCACCAAGTAGTGGACGAGCACTCATTTTTTGAGGTGCAAAAAGACTTTGCTAGAAATATTGTCATTGGTTTTGCCCGCATAGATGGAAAAGTTGTCGGACTTGTGTGTAACCAGCCTAAAGTAATGGCAGGCAGTTTAGATATTAACTCCTCAGATAAAGCAGCAAGGTTTATTCGATTTTGCGATTCATTTAATATCCCACTTATTACATTTGAAGATGTTACAGGTTTTTTCCCAGGTATCAAGCAGGAACATGGCGGAATTATACGTCATGGTGCTAAAATTTTATATGCATACTCCGAAGCTACCGTTCCGAAAATCACGGTTATCTTGCGAAAGGCGTACGGAGGTGCATACGTAGCTTTAAATAGTAAGTCGATTGGAGCCGACCTTGTGTATTCATGGCCAAATGCAGAAATTGCTGTTATGGGTCCTCAGGGTGCTGCAAATATTATCTTTGCAAATGACATTCGGGGTAGTGAAAACCCAGATGAAACAAGACACGAAAAAATTGAACAGTATCGCGAGAAATTTGCTAATCCTTACGTAGCGGCAAGCGCTGGAATGGTGGATGATGTTATCGATCCTCGGGAAACAAGAATAAAATTAATACAAGCGCTTGAAATGTTGCACAATAAAAAGGAAGAGCGTCCAGCAAAGAAACATGGTAACATACCATTGTAGGTTATTTTTGGAGGGATTACATATTATGATTAATGAACAACGAATAGTTGATTTATTTATTGAATTAGTACAAGTAGATTCAGAAACAAAGCATGAAGAAAAAATTGCTGTTGTACTAAAAGAAAAATTTACTGCATTAGGTGTCGAAGTAGTAGAAGATGATGCCAAAGAAAAAACAGGCCACGGAGCCAACAACTTAATCTGCACACTGCCAGCTACAAAAGAAGGCGTAGACACAATCTATTTTACTTCTCATATGGATACAGTAGTACCTGGAAACGGTATTAAACCATCTATTGAAGATGGCTATATTAAAAGTGACGGCACGACGATTCTTGGTGCTGATGATAAAGCAGGTTTAGCAGCAATGCTAGAAGCAATCGCGGTATTAAAAGAAGAAAAAATTACGCATGGAAAAATTGAATTTATTATTACAGTAGGAGAAGAATCTGGCTTAGTGGGCGCTAAAGCTCTTGATTCTAATCTCGTAACGGCAAAATTCGGCTATGCTTTAGATAGTGATGGCAAAGTGGGAGACATTATTGTTGCTGCTCCGACGCAGGCAAAAGTAAATGCAACAATTTATGGAAAAACAGCTCATGCAGGTGTAGCTCCTGAACGAGGCGTTTCTGCTATTACTATTGCTTCAAGAGCCATTTCTAAAATGCCGCTTGGACGTATTGATGAAGAGACTACAGCGAATATCGGACGTTTTGAAGGCGGAACGCAAACGAATATCGTATGTGACCGCGTCGATATTTTAGCAGAAGCTCGTTCGTTAATTCCAGAAAAAATGGAAGCACAAGTAGCGAAAATGAAGGAAGCGTTTGAAACAGCTGCACAAGAAATGGGTGGACGTGCAGAAGTTGATATTAAAGTGATGTATCCAGGCTTTAAATTTGGCGATGGAGATCATGTTGTCGAAGTTGCTAAAAAAGCGGTAGCTAATATCAATCGTCCTTCACGCTTGCTTCAAAGCGGAGGCGGAAGCGATGCCAATGTAATCGCAGGCTTTGATATCCCAACAGTAAACTTAGCAGTTGGTTATGAAGACATTCATACAACAAATGAAAAGATTCCGGTAGAAGAACTAGTGAAGACATCTGAACTAGTAGTGTCGATTATTAAGGAAGTAGCAAAATAATAGTTGAAGCCTTGCTTTTATATAAAAGCAAGGCTTTTTACATAGTGAATAGTAAATAGTCTGAATTTTTTAACATAATGTATAATGAAGAAAAGATGATCGTTTTGTACAATAAAGATAGTAATACATTTTACCAAATTAGAAGTTGAAAATAACGTATATAAAAAATATGTAAGCGCTTTCAATTTAGGTTTTATCAACAAGTATCTTTGGGAGGTTGATGCAATGCGATCACCGGAAAGTTTGCAGTCCATCATTCAAAACTTTAATGAAGTAGAAAAAGGGTTGTCCAATAGAGAAGCAGTCGAAGAATCTAATCGATGTTTGTACTGTTATGATGCACCCTGTATTCAGGCATGCCCTACAGGAATTGACATCCCGACGTTTATTAAAAAAATTGCATCGGGCAATTTAAAAGGGTCTGCTGAAACGATTATGTCCTCTAATCCCGTAGGAGCAAGCTGTTCGAGAGTCTGTCCAACCGATGAACTATGTGAAGGAGCGTGCGTGCTTAACCATTCAACAAAACCAATTATGATTGGAGATTTGCAGCGCTACGCAACGGATTGGGCTATTCAAAATGAACAGGTGCTGTTTGAGAAAGGAAAAGCAAATGGCAAAAAAGTAGCGATTGTTGGTGGAGGTCCGGCTGGTCTTTCTGCAGCAAGAGAATTGGCGCGATTTGGGTACGATGTAACCATTTTTGAAGCGGAAAAACAAGCAGGAGGGTTAAATACATATGGAATCGTGTCTTTTCGTCTTCCTCAAGCGATTTCATTCTGGGAAGTTGAACAAGTAAAAAGCTTAGATGTGAAAATTAAAACGAACGTAAGAATTGGAGAAGATATTCTTCCAAGCGAATTATTGCAGTCATATGATGCGGTTGTATTAGCTATTGGTATGAGTAAGGTGCCTTCTCTACATGTTGAAGGTGAAGAGCTAGACGGTGTGTATGATGCGATTGATTTCGTTAAAAAAACGAAGTCAGAAGCGTTATCAACAGAATTTGTGGATAAACGTGTTGCCGTCATTGGTGCGGGAAATACTGCGATTGATGGTGCTACGTGTTCCGTGCGCTTGGGGGCTGAAAATGTTCAAATTTTATACCGTCGTACACGAGAAGAAATGACGGCTTATGATTTTGAATTTGAATTTGCGAAACAAGATGGTGTTGAATTCCGTTGGTTAACAGCTCCTATACGAATTATTGGAGATGAAAATGGTAAGGTGAGCGGAATTGAATGCGTAAAAATGACGTTAACAGATCCAGATGCAGACGGCCGCAGGAAGCCTGTTCCTGTTGAAGGTTCAACGTTTACGATTCCAGTCGACGCTGTTGTGAAAGCAATTGGTCAAGAACGATACCTATCCTTGATTCAACAATTTCAGCTGCATCATGAAGACGGAGTTGTCTTAATTAATCAAGAGACGTTCCAAACATCAAATCCAAAAGTATTTGCTTGTGGAGACGTTATTTTTGGTAAAGGGCAAGGAGAAGCAATGGTTGTGACAGCTGCTCAGCAAGGAAAACAAACGGCGTTAAATATTCATATGCAGTTAACAAAAGAAACAATGGAAACAGCTTAAAATCAGGAGGAGGAGAAATCTATGGCAAATTTAACAACAAATTTAGCAGGTATTCAATCACCAAATCCGTTTTGGCTGGCATCCGCACCGCCAACCAATTCAGGTTATCAAGTGCAGCGTGCATTTGAAGCAGGATGGGGAGGCGCAGTTTGGAAAACGCTTGGTGATCCGATTTTAAATGTTTCCTCTCGATTTGCTGCCGTTGGCTTCAACGGTCAGCGCGTAGCTGGCTTTAATAATATTGAGTTAATCACCGATCGTCCGCTTGAAGTCAATTTGAAGGAAATCTATGAAACTAAAAAGAAGTTTCCTAACCACGCAATTATCGCCTCTCTTATGGTAGAGCCTCAGCAAGAAAAATGGCATGAGATTGTCAAAAAAGTAGAAGACGTAGGAGTGGATGGATTAGAGCTGAACTTTGGCTGTCCGCATGGAATGGCAGAACGAGGGATGGGTGCTGCCTCTGGGCAAGTCCCCGATTTGGTTGAAAAACAAACGTATTGGGCTAAAGAAGTTGCCCAAACGCCGGTCATTGTTAAATTAACGCCAAATATCACAGATATCACAGTTACAGCAGAAGCAGCGGTTCGAGGCGGTGCTGACGCTGTTAGTATGATTAACACTATTAATAGTTTAGCAGGAGTAGACATTCATTCATGGAATACGATTCCACACGTAGCAGGAAAAGGTGCTCACGGAGGTTATTGCGGCCCTGCTGTTAAGCCAATTGCCTTAAATATGGTCGCTGAATGTGCGAGAAGTCCATTCATTAACGTTCCAATATCAGGTATGGGAGGCGTTTCGAACTGGCAAGAAGCCGTCGAATTTATGTTAATGGGTGCTGCAGGTGTGCAAGTATGTACAGCAGCTATGCATCATGGATTCCGCATTGTAGAGGATATGATTCAAGGTCTCAATTATTATTTGGATGAAAGAGGAATCAAAAAAGTAAGTGACATTGTAGGAAAAGCCGTTTCAAAATATTCCGACTGGGGCAACTTAGATCTCAATTATAAAGTAGTGGCTCGCATTGACCCGGATACGTGTATTAACTGCAATAAGTGTCATATTTCTTGTGAAGATACTTCTCATCAATGCATTGATATGCTGAAAGATCCTTCGGGGAAATCTTATTTAAAAGTACGAGAAGAAGATTGTGTAGGCTGTAATTTATGTTCGATTGTATGTCCTGTGGACGGGGCGATATCCATGGTTGAATTACCAAATGAACAGCCTCCAATGACGTGGAATGAACGCCAAGCTGCTTTACAAGCGACGGCTGTGCAGCGATTAGACGTATAAATACAAAGGGGATGAAGAAATGAAGAAAATAGTTAAAAATGGTGTAGTAGTGACAGCAACAGATACGTATAAAGCCGATATTTTAATTGAAAATGGAGTTATTTCGGCAATCGGCTCGGCTTTTGAAGAGCAGGGATGTGAAGTGATTGATGCGAAAGGCAACTATGTATTCCCAGGAGGCATCGATCCTCATACTCATTTAGATATGCCGTTTGGAGGCACTGTTACAAAAGATGACTTTGAAACAGGCACAAGAGCAGCAGCTTTTGGAGGTACGACAACTATTATCGATTTTTGCTTAACCAATAAAGGCGAACCGCTGCAAAAAGCGATCAGCACATGGCATGAAAAATCAAAAGGAAAAGCGGCTATCGATTATAGCTTTCATCTAATGATTGGAGAAATCACAGAAGATGTATTAAATGAGCTTCCTACGATTATTGAAAAAGAAGGAATTACTTCTTTTAAAGTATTCATGGCCTATAAAAATGTTTTTCAAGCAGATGATGCTACCTTGTATCAAACGCTAGTGCAAGCTAAAAAACTAGGGGCGCTTGTGATGGTACATGCTGAAAATGGAGATGTTATTGAGTATTTAACGGCACAAGCACTAGAGCAGGGTCAAACCGATCCTATCTATCATGCACTGACTCGTCCTCCAGAAATAGAAGGAGAAGCTACGGGAAGAGCCGCGGTGCTAACGGAGCTGGCTGACTCACAGCTCTATGTTGTTCACGTATCGTGCGCTGAAGCGGTTAAAAAGATTGCTGAAGCAAGGGAAAAAGGTGTAAATATCTGGGGAGAAACGTGTCCGCAGTATTTGACGCTTGACCAAACCTATTTAGAAAAACCGAATTTTGAAGGAGCAAAATACGTATGGTCGCCGCCTTTACGTGAAAAGTGGAACCAAGATATTTTATGGAATGCTTTGCGTAACGGAGACTTGCAAACGATTGGATCAGATCAGTGCTCGTTTGATTTTAACGGTCAAAAGGATCTAGGAAAAGGAGATTTTACGAAGATTCCAAACGGAGGACCTATTATCGAGGATCGCATGAGCATTTTATTTTCAGAAGGAGTGGTGAAAAAGCGAATTAATATAAATCAGTTTGTTGATATAACATCAACTAAAATTGCTAAACTGTTCGGACTGTATCCGAAAAAAGGAACGATAGCGGTTGGTGCAGACGCGGATCTGCTTATATTTGACCCTTCTGTTGAACGTACGATTTCAGCCAAAACGCATCATCTGGCAGTCGACTATAGCGCGTTTGAGGGAATGAAAGTCACAGGTGAGCCGGTTTCAGTGCTTTGCCGCGGAGAATTTGTTGTAAAAGATAAGCTGTTTGTTGGTCAAAAAGGCTACGGACAGTATACAAAAAGAGCAAAGTTTAACGAGTTAAATACGGCTAACGAAGCTGAAAAATTAATGTTATAAAAACAGATGAAGAAATAGATCGGGGGTAGGGAAATGTCAAGTTACCATGAATATATGGCAGAGCGAGAAAAGATTGATTTTTTGCTGCAAAAGGGATTTAAAATAACGGCCGTAACAGAGAATCTAAGCGGGGCATTTGTGACGTTCGAACGCACCGAAAATAACCAAACCGAACAAGAAGCGCTTCATATATTGACGGCGGATGCTAGAAAATATTTTTCATCCGTGTTGATTCAACAAGTATAAAAATGAACCATGTCTGAAAAGACATGGTTTTTTCTTTATTTACTAATACCTATAAGTTTTTTACTATATTGGCTGACAAAAGTGATCCGTTTTTTTTTGTTTTTTTCGTTTTAGATTTGAAGCAAAATAACTAGATATTATCCATTCACTGTATTACAGTTGTTACATTTCGTTTACATCGAAAGAGAAAAGGTTTAGTTATCTAGTAAATTGTAGTAAATATTATAGTAGAACGTTTTCAAAATGAATCTACTAAATACAAAAAGGGTGTGACACGGATGGATCAAGCTACACAGTGTATGACACAAGAAGAAACAAAAATTATTGATAAATTAAAAATGGAAATGTTAAATGCAGTGTCACTACAAGATTTGCGTTTTTATAAAAAAGAAATTCACCGAATTAAAGAACAAGCGGTTAAACGCCACGGTTTTTTTAATAAATTACAGCAAACGGCTCAGAAGCTGTAACGATCTCTTATCGTTACAGCTTTTTTCGTTTCTTTCATTAAATATTTTATTTCTTCTAAATATTTAATATAATGTAAGAAGATATAGCTTTTGTTCTACACATATGCGAAATACGCGTTAATGATCCAGGAGACATGATGTGAAATTCGCTAGGGGCGGTGTTGACTTGAAATCATATTTAACAGTAACAGAGATTTTAACAAGGAAACATTTTGTAAACTGTGAAGTAATAGCTGGAGAGAAAGGGCTTACTAATTCTGTGAAGTGGGTGCACGTGATGGAAGTGACGCGCATCAATGAGCTGCTAAAAGGAAATGAGCTCATTTTATCAACAGGGGTAGGCTGGGGAGAAGATCCTCAATCTTGTTTATCATTTCTTCAGCAATTAATTTCTTGTAAGGCATCAGGACTGTGTATTGAACTTGGCACTTATACTTCTAAGATTCCGCAAATTGTGATTGATAAAGCGAACGAATGTGATTTCCCGATTATTTTGTTTCATGAGGAAGTTCCATTCGTTGAAATTACGCAAGATGTCCACTCGCTTTTAATTAATCAGCATTATCAAATGATTTCCGATTTAGAACAGTATTCTCATAGGCTAAATCAGCTGCTGTTAACAGTTAACGATCCTGCCGTCATCTTACAATGCTTATATGAATCTACAGGGCTTCTTGTCGGCCTTAAAGTTTCAAATGAATTACTTACCTTTGCTCCGGAGATGGACTTGCTCAAACAGCAGCTTCTACTTCATTATATAAGCAGTGAAAATGAGAGTCCGCATTTTACGGAGCAGCCTATTCATTTATTAGGACAAGATTATGCTCAGCTGTATGTCGCTTCTATAAATGAAGCATTAACAGAACTTGAAGTGCTCACCGTTGACCGGACGGCAACTGCACTTGCTCAGCATTTTTTGAAGGACTTATATGTCGAAGAGAAAAAAAGAGTAGATGAAACCGAATGGATGACGAAATGGATGAACGGAGAGTTAACTCTTGAACAAATAAAAGACTCTATGCACGAAGTGTGTTCAGACTCTCCTATTCGCGGAGGTGTCGTTGTTTGCTGTAAGTGGCAAAGACGGGAAAAGTTTGATCGAACGTATTTTAAGCTTATCTTGCGAAGCATCTTTGAACAAGAAGGCTTTCACTTATTAGTCTCCGAGCGAAATCGCGAAGTATTATTTATTCTTTTGAACAAACGAATGGTTAGCACATGGAGAGAGAGATTAGAAAACAGCCTTCATCGCTGGATGAATCAATACGAATCAGATGAAAATTCAAAGCGGAACGCCATTAGCTTTATCGGAATTGGCCAATATTGTGAACAGCTTGACTGTATGCATAAAAGCTATGAAACGGCTAAAGAAACGATTTCCATTCAAGAAATGCTGCAAAAACAAACGATTATTCATTTTTATGATGATTTGCATATGTACCGAATTATTTCGCTTTTGCATCAGCATGAAGACTTACAGGAAGTGGTATTTGAATATCTGCAGCCCGTTATTACATATGATGAGACGTACAATGCAAAACTCATGGAAACATTAAAAATTTATTTAGCATGCAACGGATCTAAACAAGAGACGGCTAAGCGTCTATACATTGTCCGACAAACGCTGTATCACCGCATTGAAAAACTAGAAAAGCTGCTGGGTGAAGATTTTATGGAGCCGGAAAAACGACTGGCGATTGAGTTTATGATTATGGCATATGAATATTTGTTTATGATGAAAAAGTCGCGCGCGGAATTTATAAACGGATAAGTAAGCAGCTGGAAACAGCTGTTTTTTATGTTGAGGCTGATTTTACTATATGTTCATTTTAGTTCATGCTTTCTCCGAGTTCACTGCGCAAAATGTGAAACGAGAATCTAGAGTTGTTTCACATTTTGTCTAATGCAACCACCATTTATTTATTCAATAATAAAGGTAGATTTGTCATTTCTTATTTTTCGAGGAGGCCAAGCGATATGTCAGTTGTGAATAATGATACGCAAGTTTTAAAAAATTACGTGGGCGGAAAATGGGTTGATACGGCAGGAAAAGAATTTGGAGAGGTGATTAACCCATCGACTGGAGAAGTGATTGCAAAAGTACCGCTTTCTACAAAAGAAGATGTAGCTAATGCGGTGGAAACAGCGCAAAAAACATTTGAAACATGGCGTAACGTTCCTGCTCCAAAACGAGCAAGATTAATGTTTGCGTTTCAGCATTTACTAGTTAAGCATCACGAAGAGTTAGCTAAATTAGTTGTACAAGAAAACGGTAAGGCTTTTAAAGAAGCTTACGGTGAAGTACAGCGCGGTATTGAATGCGTGGAGTTTGCTGCGGGTGCTCCTACTTTATTAATGGGCGAATCATTAAATAACATAGCGGAAGAAATTGATTCTGAAATGTTCCGTTTTCCACTTGGTGTAGTCGGCGGCATCACACCTTTTAACTTTCCGATGATGGTACCGCTTTGGATGTTCCCTCTTGCAATTGTATGTGGAAATGCGTTTGTATTAAAACCGTCTGAGCGAACGCCGCTTTTAGCAACGCGACTTGCTGAACTTTTTACAGAAGCCGGAGCACCGGATGGGTTGTTAAATATTGTGCACGGTGCACATGATGTTGTTAACGGATTAATTGAACATGAAAAAGTTAAAGCGATTTCATTCGTCGGATCGCAGCCGGTAGCAAAATATGTTTATGAACAAGCTGCAGCTCAAGGGAAGCGAGTTCAGGCTCTATCCGGAGCTAAAAATCATCATGTTGTGATGCCAGACTGCGATATGGATAAAGCGGTATCACATATTATCAGCTCGGCTTATGGAAGTGCCGGCCAGCGATGCATGGCCTGCAGCGCCGTTGTCGTGGTTGGTGAGAAAGGCGATGAATTCGTTTCAAAATTAAAGCAAAAAGCGGATGAATTAATTATGGGAAGCGGCTTTGACGATGAAGTGCTTCTAACACCTGTGATTCGAAAAGAGCACCGTGATAAAGTGCTGGATTATATTGAACTTGGCATGAAAGAAGGAGCGGAACTCATTCGTGACGGACGTAAAGAAATGGATGAACATGCAGAAGGCAATTTCTTAGGTGCAACGATTTTTGACCGCGTAACTCCTGATATGACCATTGCTAAAGAAGAGATTTTTGCACCTGTACTAAGCTTGCTTCGCGCTGACACATTAGATGAAGCACTTCGTTATATGGAAAAATCTCGTTTTGGAAATGGAGCAACGATTTATACAAAAGATGCTAAAGCGGTGCGTCAATTTAGAGAAGAAGCAGATGCCGGTATGCTTGGCATAAACGTAGGAGTACCTGCTACCATGGCCTTCTTCCCATTCTCCGGTTGGAAAGACTCTTTTTACGGAGATTTGCATGTAAACGGCAAAGACGGTTTGAACTTTTTTACACGTAAAAAGATGGTTACATCACGCTTTGATTTTTAACATATAGATGAATATAGCAAGTGGCTTCGGCATTTTGTCGAAGTCTTTTCATACAGAAAAAATACGCGCTAGCGATTTGGGAGTGAATAGGATGGTACAGGTCAGTCAAAATGAAAAAGATCTGCGTGCAAAAGATGAGCAGTATGTATGGCATGGAATGAAACCATACAGCCCGGATGCAACGATAGTAGCTACAAAAGCAAAAGGGGCTTGGATTACAGATGAACAAGGAAATCGCTACTTAGATGCAATGGCAGGGCTTTGGTGTGTAAATACTGGGTATGGACGGGATGAATTAGCGCTTGCAGCTTATGAACAGCTAAAAGAACTGGCTTATTTTCCACTCACGCAATCTCACGTACCTGCTATCAAACTAGCAGAGAAGCTAAATGAAATGCTAGGTGATGACTATGTTATCTTCTTTTCGAATAGCGGATCGGAAGCCAACGAAACGGCTTTTAAAATTGTGCGTCAGTACCATCAACAAAAAGGAGAGCATTCTCGCTACAAATTTATTTCGCGTTACCGAGGGTATCACGGAAATTCAATGGGCGCACTAGCAGCAACAGGTCAAGCTCAGCGTAAATATAAATATGAACCGCTTGCTCCTGGTTTTATTCACGTTGCGCCGCCTGATTCGTACCGAGGGCAAGATGATTACCATGCGCCAAAAGAAGAGCTTCAATCCGTAAAAGATATTGACAATGTCATGACGTGGGAGCTAAGCGAAACCATTGCCGCTGTTATTATGGAGCCAATTATTACAGGTGGAGGAATTCTTTTACCGCCTCAAAATTATATGAAAGGCGTAAAAGAAACGTGTGAAAAACACGGTGCACTTCTAATTGTAGATGAGGTTATTTGCGGCTTTGGTCGTACAGGAGAAGCCTTTGGTTTTATGAATTACGACGTAAAACCAGATATCATTACCATGGCAAAAGGAATTACAAGCGCATACCTTCCGCTTTCTGCAACCGCTGTTAAAAAAGAAATCTATGAAGCGTTTAAAGATAGCGATCAGTACGAGTATTTTCGCCATGTTAATACATTTGGAGGCAGCCCAGCTGCGTGTGCATTAGCATTAAAGAATTTAGAAATTATGGAGAGAGAAAATCTTTTTGGTCGTTCTAAACAGCTCGGTGCTTACGTATTAAGTGAGATGAAGCCGCTTATTGATAGCCACCCATACGTTGGAGATGTAAGAGGCAAAGGGCTTTTAATCGGAATTGAACTTGTAGCTGATAAGCAAACGAAGGAACCGTTAGACGTTAATCTTGTAAATGAAGTGATTGCCAAATGCAAAAGCAAAGGAGTCATTATTGGTAAAAATGGAGCAACGGTAGCCGGCTATAATAATGTTCTCACGCTCTCACCGCCGTTGAATATTGAGGAAAGTGATATTGAGCTGTTATTAGCTACTATTACGTATGCGCTTGACAGCATCAAATAGGTAAGTTTGCAAAAAGCCTGTATAATATACTTACAGGCTTTTTGTGCGTGTGAAGGAGGAAGTAGAAAATGGAATTGTTATTTTTAGGAACGGGTGCAGGAGTACCGGCAAAACAGCGGAATGTTTCATCTCTTGCGCTCGAACTTTTGCAAGAAAGAGGGGCGGTGTGGCTTTTTGATTGCGGGGAAGCAACACAGCATCAAATTTTACATACAACCGTTAAACCGAGGCGAATTGAGAAAATTTTTATTACGCACCTTCACGGTGATCATATTTACGGATTACCTGGACTCCTTGGAAGCCGTTCGTTTCAAGGCGGAGAATCACTGCTTACTGTATACGGACCAAAAGGAATTAAAGAATTTATTGAAGTCACGCTGGCTGTAAGTCAAACTCACCTGCAATATCCTCTAGAGATTGTTGAAATAGAAGAGGAAAGTGAAAGTGGAACGATTTTTGAAGATGAAACTTTTTCAGTGGAGTTTGGCAAACTTGAACATGGCATTTTATCTTATGGATATCGAGTTGTCGAAAAAGATTTGCCAGGATCACTGGACGTTCAGCGTTTAAAAGAGATGAGTATTCCCCCAGGGCCTCACTATCAGCAGTTAAAAGAAGGGAAAGAAGTAGTATTAAAAGATGGGCGTCTTATTAATGGACAAGAGTTTGTAGGAGAGCCTAAAAAAGGGAAGGTTATCACGGTTTTAGGAGATACAAGAATGTGTACGCAAAGTGTTCAGCTTGCTATGCATGCGAATGTGTTAATCCATGAAGCTACTTTTGCAGCGGGAGATGAAGAGCTGGCTTACAACTATTTTCATTCCACTGCAAAAGAAGCCGCTGAAATTGCTAAAACAGCATCGGCCGAGCGTCTTATTTTATCTCATATTAGTTCGCGTTACCAAGGAGATGCAGTCAGCCGGTTAGCAGAAGGGGCAAAAGAAATTTTTCCGAATACCGATATAGCAGAAGACTTAAAAAGGTTTACGATTTCATAAAAAAGACGAGGATATCCTCGTCTTTTTTTACCATCCGCGTTCGTACTGAACGGGTGCTGAAAGTGTTTCATTTAGTTCTTTTGCCGCTGTGCGCGGGAAGTACGGATCGCGTAGAAGTTCGCGCGCAACAAAAATTAAATCAGCGCGTTCGCTTTGCAGAATCTCTTCTGCTTGTCGTCCAGTTGTAATTAACCCAACTGCGCCTGTATCAATATTCGCTTGCTGCTTAATTTTATCTGCAAACGGCACTTGATAGCCAGGGTATACGTTGATTGGAGCATGTACAAGAGCACCGGAACTAACATCAATTAAGTCGACGCCTTGTTCTTTCATCCATTTTGCAAATGCAACGTGATCATCTACTGTTAATCCGCCTTCTGTATAGTCAGAAGCAGAAACGCGGACAAATAAAGGACCGTCCCACTCTGTCTTCACAGCTTCAATAATTTCCTTTAAGAAACGATAGCGATTTTCTGCGCTGCCGCCATATTCGTCGCTGCGCTTATTGCTTAGCGGTGATAGGAATTGATGTACTAAATAACCGTGTGCCGCGTGAAGTTCGATAATATCAAACCCAGCTTCTTTTGAGCGTCGAGCGCTTTCTTTAAAGGCAGAAATCGTTTCATGAATTTGTTCTGTGGTCATTTCCACCGGTTTTTTACTTTTATCATCAAAAGCAATAGCAGAAGGAGCATAAATATCGCCTTCAACAGTTGCTTTACGTCCTGCGTGTGCAAGTTGAATGGCCGTTTTTGCACCGTTTTCTTTTAGCTGTGTCACAAGTTTTGTTAATCCGTCTCTTTGCTTATCATTCCAAATTCCCAGGTCTTGAGCTGAAATACGACCTTGTGGCACGACAGCTGAGGCTTCAACCATAATGAGACCTACTTGTCCAACCGCACGAGTTGTGTAGTGAACCATATGAAAATCGGTTACTACGCCGTCTTCCTTTTCGCATGAATACATGCACATTGGTGACATTACAATTCGGTTTTTTAATGTTACATCTTTCACTGTATAAGGTGAAAATAGTTTTGTTGTCATTCGGTTTAACCTCCAATTATTTCGATACTCTAAACAAAAGTTATTATATCACCGCATTGAATTTTCTTTCGCATAATCTGCTTATCCATTTTTAATCATAAAAAAACCTCTTTCGTTTTTTAGAAAGAGGTTAACCTTTACGAACGTTTACTCGCGATTTTTTCGTCAATCGTATCTCCTAAATATTTAGAGCGAATTGTAGCTTGTTCAATACACTGCATCATGGCTTCTTGGAAGTTATGAGAAATAAGCTGTTCGATTCCTGCTTCTGTTGTACCGCCAGGACTCATCACTTCTTTTCGAAGTACGGCTGGCGTTTTAGGTGACTGTTTCAGCATTTCGGCAGCACCGATAAGAGTTTGAAGAATTAGTTCATTTGACACTGACGTATCCAAGCCTTGTTTTTCAGCTGCTTTTTCCATTGCTTCTACTAGATAATAGACGTACGCTGGTCCGCTTCCAGATAGTCCTGTTACAGCGTGAAGCTGCTCTTCCTCTACAGTTGTAACCGTACCAATCGTTTCAAATAAAGCAGTAGTAACGTTCATATGCTCTGCTGTAGCAAACTTGCCGGGTGCAATGGCTGTAGCCGATAATCCAATAGAGGCAGATGTATTTGGCATAGCTCTTACAACCGCTATTTCTTGGTCAAACAAGTTCACAATTGTGGCAGTCGATACACCTGCTAAAACAGAGAGAACGAGGTGGTGCGGACGAATATAGGACTTAATCGTATCGATGCTTTCCGCTACGTCTTTTGGTTTAATAGCAAGCACAACGATATCGCTTTTTTCGATTAACAAGGCATGATTACGCGTAATGTTAATCCCATAGGCGTTTCGAAGCTCGTGAAGTCTTTTATCGTTGCTATGATTCGTTACGGTGATTTGATTGGGGCGAAGCTTTTTATCTGACAGCAGCCCTGAGATCATGGCTTCAGACATTGATCCAGCTCCAATAAAGGCGATGTTTAAATCCGTTTTCATTTAAAGTTCCTCCAGTCATTTGCTATCCAATGAAAACAGATACTGAGATTTCAGTATCTGTTAAAGGTTTGTGTTTGTGTATCTCTTCTTTATAAAATGCATAGTTATCTAAAGATATGAATAAAACTTCACTATATTTCTGTCATTATGCAATGAAAAAGAGAGGGATGTCAATGTAATTTTCAGAAAACGAACGCAATTGTATAAATAACGGGAAAAATCGTGTAAACTTAAAAGAAAATACGATGGTAAAGGAGCAAAGATACAGATGAATGAGCAATTATATAAAATTGTGCTGCCTACTCCTTTTGCGGTAGGAGATGTGAATGTTTTTGTTATAAAAGGTCAGACCGTTACGTTAGTCGATGCTGGTATTAAAACGGATGCAGCGTGGTCTGTATTTAAAGAAAAGCTTAATGAAATAGGATTAAAACCAGATGATATTAAGCAAGTTGTCCTAACCCATCACCATCCTGATCACGTAGGAATGCTTGATTTCTTTGATAAAGATATCGCCATAGTCGGTCATGCGAAAAATCAGCCTTGGATCTCCCAAAATCCGAATTTTTTTGAGTGGTACGATGCGTTTTTTGAAGATCACTTTATGAAAGCCGGCGTAGATGAAAGGTTTCGCCCCTATTTAAAACGTTTAAAAGCATCAATGAAGTATTCATGTCACCGTTCTCTTACAACCTCTGTACAGGAAGGAGATTACATTCCGGGCCTAGAGAGTTGGAAAGTGCTTGAAGTGCCGGGGCATGCTCAAAGCCATATTGCATTATACAATGAAAGAACAGCGGTTATGATTGGAGGAGATTTGCTGTTAAAGCATATTTCATCTAATCCGCTTATTGAACCTCCTATGAAACCAAGCGGCGAGCGACCTAAAACGCTTCTTCAATATAATCATTCATTAAGACGGCTGCTTGACTTAGAGATAAACTGTATCTATACAGGTCATGGAGATGAAGTGTTACATGTTCGTGAACTTGTACAAGAGAGGTTACAAAAGCAGAGCGACCGAGCGGATAAAGTACTTAGCATGATAAAAGAATGCCCTCAAACAGCGTTTGATATTTGCAAACAGCTATTTCCTACTATTTATGAAAAAGAACTAGGGCTAACTCTTTCTGAAACAATTGGTCAGCTCGATTTTTTAGAAGATGCAAATAAAATCAGTACACTTGAAAAAGGAAGTACGCTTATTTATTCTGTGTGCTCTTAACTTATAAAAAAGGTGTGTTATATTTGAAATCCTCGTTAAAGAACCAACATGTCGTGATTACAGGCGCTTCAGGAGGTCTTGGAGAACATTTAGCTTATGAAGTAGCCAAAAGAGGGGGCGTCCCCGTTTTACTTGCACGTACAGAAGAAAAGCTGCAGCGAGTAGCTGAGCAAATTAGTCAAAAGTATGGGATTACCTCTTACATATATAGAGCTGACGTAGCGAACGTAGAGGAAGTCAAAAGAGTTGTTCAGAAAATGATGAGTGAAATTAAGCGTGTTGATGTGCTGATTAATAATGCAGGCTTTGGTGTATTTGAAGAAGTGAAAGAAGCATCTATTTCGACAATTGCATCAATGTTTCAAGTCAATGTTATTGGATTAATTGCATGTACACAAGAAATTTTAGCTTATATGCTAAAAGAAAACAAAGGACATATTATTAACATTGCTTCTCAAGCAGGCAAACTTGCAACGCCTAAATCCAGTGGCTATTCAGCTTCTAAACATGCCGTGCTAGGGTTTACCAACAGCTTGCGAATGGAATTAGCGAAAACAGATATCTATGTGACCGCAGTGAATCCAGGTCCTATTCAAACCAACTTCTTTTCAATAGCAGATCAATCAGGAAACTATGAAAAAAGTGTAGAAAAGTTTATGTTAACACCTCAATACGTAGCTGAAAAAACGGTCCATATTATTGGGAAACCAAAACGAGAAGTCAACTTGCCTA
This sequence comes from Priestia aryabhattai, assembly GCF_023715685.1. Lineage (NCBI taxonomy): Bacteria > Bacillati > Bacillota > Bacilli > Caryophanales > Bacillaceae > Priestia > Priestia aryabhattai. The sequence continues at coordinate 793,554 of NZ_JAMBOQ010000001.1, read as the reverse complement.
AGTGGATGAACATAGGTTCGAAGATGTATCAGCTTGCCCCAGGGCTCGTAGAAAAATTGGCAGGGGATGCGTTTAATAGAAAATAACCTGTGCTTTAACCACAGGTTACCAATGTTTTGCGTTAATGCTTTCGTTCAGTAAGGTTGTATTTCTATGAATCTACTGCTCGTCTAAAATTTTTGCAGCGCGCACACAAGAGTCGAATTTCCCTTTATGATTTCCGTCGCAAAAGGGCATCTTTTGCGACTGGCCACATCGGCATAGTGAAAATGTCGGCTTTGTTTCAAATTTGTTGCCGTCTGCATCAATTAATTCAACGTCTCCAGTGACACGGAAAGAGCCGTTATCCATTACTTTAATTTGTACTTTTGACATAGAAAAACCTCCTTTTTGTACACATCTATATGAAGCGCCAGAGTTTAATGAAAGCGAGATGTGTATTATACTCATTATATAAGCAATTTTCGTTTGTTTATACAATTAGTTTAAAAGGAGTTAAAGGAAAATGAATATTACCTTTACTGATAAAGCGATAGCAAAAGTACAAGAAAAGTACGGGAAAGATTCTTTACTGTATTTAAAATTAAAATACGATACGGATGGATGCGGCTGTGTTGTGAGCGGTGTAACGACGCTATGGATTGTTGATGAAAAAGAGGGCGATGATGTAACCATCGAGACAAATTTTGTTCCTGTTCTTGTCGAAAAAACAAAGCAAGTATTTTTAGATGATAATATGACGATTGATTACAATGAAAGTGCATATACTTTTATGCTAAAATGTCCTTCTCAAATTTTAAATCCGCGCATGTCATTTATCGATAAAACAAAAGAAGCGCTTTAAAGCGCTTCTTTTTGTATTTTTTCTAAAAATGATTCAATAACTTGTTCATATTCCCCTGGATTATCAGCATACGAGCGGGCATGAGTGCCTACAGGTGCCAAATACATCCGCTTTGCTCCCATTTTTTTGGCATGCAGCTGCTCCGTCATTTTAGGAAGAATATAGTCATCTTCTTTACTATGAATAAACAGAACAGGATGTTTGATTTGATCTACGACTGAAATGGGTGATACGTCCTTAAATGAATAGCCTTCTCGCCATTTTAAAATAATATTAGCTGCTGGCATCACAAGCTGTTTGGGTAGGTGGAAATCTTGTTTTAGACGATAGGCAAGAAGTTCTTCCAAGTCAGAAAAAGGGCAGTCGACAATATAAAAATCCGCTCCATCTTCCATTCCAGCATACAAAAGAGTGGTCGCAGCTCCCATAGACTCCCCGTGAATACCAAGGGAAATAGTTGAACCGAATTGTTCTTTTGCCCAGTGAACAACGGATTGAAGGTCCAGCTTTTCATAATAGCCGTAGCTCGTTGTTTTCCCTTCAGACTTGCCGTGACGGCGGTGATCATAAAGGACGACGTTCCATCCAAGCTTTAGAAAAAGCCGAGCATATTTCATAGAGTTCAGTGAATGAACTGTAACTCCGTGCGAAAGAATCATAAATCGGTTGTTGTCGTGTTGTTTAATAACGGTCCCAGCTATGTTATAGCCTAGAGAAGAAGGAAGCACAAATGCTTCTTTAGGAAGAGTGTTATAGACTTTCTCATCATAAAAGCCATCTTCCGTATCGCGGTCAATAATTACTTTGTCGGTCTTTTTACGGATATACATCATTTGATTTGTAAAAAAGATGCCAAGAGCGACAAATGCTCCGAAAGCACTTCCTATTAATAATAGCCATTTTTTCATGATTAGCGGCTCCTTTTGTTAATATAGCTATTATTTATTATAGCATCGCTCTCCTAAAAACCTAATTTTTAACGCTGTGCAAACAAAGAGTATTGCTTGCTTTCAATCGGTCTTGAAATGTAAGGAGCGATAAAAGCGACCGCTTCGAGCAGCTTTTCTTCATTAATAGAAGTGGAGATACCCATTTCATGAAGCATAAAGACAAGATCTTCCGTAGCTACGTTTCCTGTTGCTCCCTTAGCGAATGGACATCCACCTAACCCGCCAGCGGATGAATCGAACCTGTTAATACCGGCTTGCAGAGCTGCGTAGATATTTGCAATGGCTAATCCTCTCGTATCGTGAAAGTGCGCAGCAAGTAACGTGTGGGGAAAGCTTTGTTTTAATTTCGAGAAAAGTGAAAATACATCTTTAGGATTTGCCATGCCAATTGTATCAGCAACGCTTAGCTCATCCACTCCAGCTTCCACAAAGCTTTCGCAAAGAGTCAGCACGTCGCGTTCATTTATTTTTCCTTCATACGGGCAATAAAAGGCGGTGGAAACGCAAGTTCGAATAAAACATTCTTGCTGCTTAAGCTGTTGAATGAGAGGGAGCAGCGTTTGTACAGCTTCTTTGGTGTTTTTGTTAATATTTTTTTGATTAAAGGTATCGCTTACGCCAATAAACAGCGCAACGGAGCGGCAATCAGCTTGCAGTGCTTTTTCCAAGCCTTTTTGATTCGGCACAAGTACGATGTTTCGGCATGTATCAGGCTGAAATGTATTTGCAACAGTAGAAGCATCTTTCATTTGAGGAACCCATTTTGGAGAAACAAAGGATGTAATTTCTATTTCGGATAGTCCAGCTTCTTTTAATTTTTTGATAAAATTAATTTTTTTATCAGTTGGAACAAAATTTTTTTCATTTTGAAGTCCATCCCGTGGACCAACTTCTATAATTGTTACTTTTTCAGGAAATCCCATAAACCGCTCCCCTTCCGCAATGTAAACGCTTACTAATACTTATTTTAATTCTAAAAAATTAAAATTCAATAAAAATTATAAATTTTTACAAAAAAAGAGGAATTTCGCAAGCGATGTCGAAAGTAATACAGGTGACAGTTAATCACAGTAATCAAACAGTAAGGAGAGGTTTTCGACATGGGTCAAACAGAAGTAGTCATTGTAAGCGCTGTACGTACAGCAATCGGCAGCTTTGGGGGAAGCTTACAAAATGTATCCGCAACAACTTTAGGTGGTACTGTAATTAAAGAAGCTTTAAACAAAGCAGGGGTATCAGCAAACGAAGTAGATGAAGTTATTATGGGAAATGTCTTACAAGCAGGTTTAGGACAAAATCCAGCACGACAAGCAACTTTAGCAGCAGGTTTACCTGAAACTGTTTCAGCATTAACCATCAATAAAGTATGCGGATCAGGACTAAAAGCAGTACATCTCGCTACACAGGCGATTCTTGCTGGGGATGCTGATGTGATTGTTGCTGGTGGAATGGAAAACATGAGCCAAGCACCATACTTATTAAAAAATGCACGCAACGGGTTTAAAATGGGCGATCAAAAAGTAGTCGACAGCATGATTCAAGATGGATTATGGTGTGCATTTAACGACTACCATATGGGCGTTACAGCTGAAAACCTGTGTGATAAATATGAAATTACTCGCGACGAACAAGATGCGTTTGCAGCTTCAAGTCAGCAAAAAGCAGAAGCAGCTATTCAATCTGGTCGTTTCGCAGATGAAATTGTACCGGTAGAAGTGCCTGGAAGAAAAGGCCAAGTAACAATTTTTGAACAAGATGAGTTCCCACGCGCAGGCACAACGGCTGAAAGTCTAGGGAAACTACGTCCGGCCTTCAAAAAAGACGGTTCTGTAACAGCTGGTAATGCATCTGGTATTAATGACGGTGCAGCTGCAGTAGTGGTAATGAGCCGTAAAAAAGCAGACGAGTTAGGCCTAACACCATTAGTGTCTATTAAAGCTAATGCAACTGCCGGAGTAGACCCAAGCATTATGGGAATCGGTCCTGTAAGTGCAGTGAAAAAGGCGCTGGAAAAAGCTGCTGTTTCATTAGAAGATGTTCAATTAGTAGAAGCAAACGAAGCATTCGCTGCACAGTCAATCGCTGTGGATCGTGAACTTCAATTTAACCATGATATTTTAAACGTAAATGGTGGAGCAATTGCTCTTGGACATCCTATTGGTGCAAGTGGTACACGTGTCCTTGTTTCACTCATTCATGAAATGCAAAAACGCGACGCAAAACTTGGGTTAGCAACGTTATGTATTGGCGGAGGCCAAGGCGTTGCAACAATCGTTGAACGTCCTTAATTTGATATAGTTTTAACAAACATTAAAGCTATATCACAACGCCACAGATTCCAAACATACTGCTTTGGAACTTGTGGCGTTTTTGTTTTTCTCCTTACTTTGTCTAGTAATATAACTTTTTTGACAAAAAAATGATTAAATTATAATTTTCAGTTATATATATATTTAAAAAGAAATAAAAATCTTTTATAATAGATTAGAAAGCGTTTTCAAAAATAACGAAGGGGTGGTTATGTATGAAACAAGTACATACGTCGTTTAAAGAAGCGGTGAAAGATATTCACGACGGTGCTACGATTATGGTCGGTGGTTTTGGTTTATGTGGAATTCCAGAGAATTTGATTTTAGCGTTAGTTGAAACAGGGGTAAAAGATTTAACCGTAATTTCAAATAACTGCGGCGTAGACGACTGGGGACTTGGACTGCTTCTGAAAAATAAACAAATTAAAAAGATGATTGGTTCTTACGTGGGAGAAAATAAAGAGTTTGAAAGACAAGTATTGTCAGGAGAAATTGAAGTAGAATTGCTACCTCAAGGCACGCTAGCTGAAAAGATTCGCGCCGGCGGAGCGGGCATACCTGCATTTTATACACCAGCGGGAGTGGGAACACCAATTGCTGAAGGAAAAGAAGTACGTGTATTTGATGGGAAAGAATATTTATTAGAAGAGGCGTTAAAAGCTGATTTTAGTTTGGTCAGAGCTTGGAAGGCTGATCATATGGGGAACTTAGTGTATAACAAGACAGCGCGGAATTTCAGCCCAATGATTGCAGCAGCAGGAAAAGTGACGATAGCAGAAGTTGAGGAACTTCATCCAACAGGTTCACTTGATCCAAATATTATCCATACACCGAGTGTGTATGTTCAATCATTAATTATTGGTGAACAAGAAAAACGTATTGAGCGTTTAACCGTTCAAAAATAACAAAAGGGGAGAGATTTTTCATGATTGAAAACGGCGTGAACGTGAGAGAACGAATTGCAAAACGTGCTGAAAAAGAAATTTTGGACGGATTTTATGTGAACCTTGGAATCGGTATTCCAACGCTTGTGGCTAATCATATCTCAGATAATAAAACGGTGGTACTTCAATCTGAAAACGGTCTGCTAGGAATCGGACCATATCCGAAAGAAGGAGAAGTAGATCCCGATTTAATTAATGCAGGCAAAGAAACCGTAACGGCGACAAAGGGGGCTTCTTACTTCGACAGTGCTGAATCGTTTGGAATGATTCGCGGAGGGCATATTAATATTGCGATTTTAGGAGGCATGGAAGTCTCAAAAACTGGTGACTTGGCGAACTGGATGATTCCTGGAAAAATGATTAAAGGAATGGGCGGTGCAATGGATTTAGTTCACGGAGCGCAGCGCATCATTGTTATTATGGAACACGTGACAAGAAAAGATGAACCTAAAATCTTAAATGAGTGCAGCCTCCCTCTGACAGGAAAAGGAGTAGTGGATCGTATTATTACAGATCGAGCGATCATTGATATTACGGCAGAAGGTCTAAAACTTGTCGAAGTAGCGAAAGGCTATACGGTAGAAGATATTCAACAGTCTACAGAGCCAACTTTAATCATTGATGAACATGTAAAACTAGATGCATTTTGATTTTTGGTAACAAAAGCAAGAATATGATACAATATCTCTCAATTAAAGTAGCGGGGGAATTGTGATGGCTAAAAAAAAGCAAAAACAATCAGCACAAAAACAAAATGATCAGCTCAGTATCAAAGATCAGCTAAATGATAGCTTATTAAAACAGCTTCAAGCTAAAAAACAGGCGCTTTCTTTAAAAGAAAAAGAGCAGAAAGAAACAGAGCGTAAAGAAGCTGCTCGAATTCGAAAAGAAAAAGAAAAAAATAAGTCGTTTGAAGAGCTGTTAAATGAAAGTGATTTGAAATGGTCTGAATTTAAAAAATAAAAGCGCCTTTATCGGCGCTTTTATTTTTTAACGATGAGCTTCATATTGATTTGCTTTAAAGATCGATTGCAGCTTGTTAACTTCAATAGGCTGGAGCGGGGAGGCCTCGACAGCTTTTACGTTTTCACGAAGCTGAGAAGAAGAGCTTGCTCCTGCTACAACTGAGGCTACCGTAGGATTAGCTAAACAGTATTGAAGTGCAGTTGAATTCAGAGAGTGATTTGGTCGTACGTGACGAAATGCTTCTATCGTTTTTGCTAATTCCGTACCGCTATAATCTAAGTAGCCCTTATCCTGGAATGCAGCAAGCTTTTGCTCTCCTTTTTCGGTTAGCAACCCTTTAGCTACTGGACCTCTGGCTACAACGCTAATGCCGTTATCATGTAAAAGAGGAAGTGCACTTTCTTCAGAACGTCTGTCTAACAAGCTGTATTGTATCATTACACTGACAATAGAAGAGTTTTGCACATACTCTCGAATCACATTCGGGCGGATAGATGAAATACCATAGTAGCGAATGACGCCTTCTTGTTTTAATTCTTCAAATGCTTCAATCGTTTCCTCAATATTGTCTTCAACGGTCCCTCCGTGCAGTTGATATAAATCGATGTAATCCGTTTGAAGACGGCGCAGGCTTTCTTTTACTTCATCTTTTATGTAAGCTTTAGACGGATCCCATGTCCAGCTGTCTTTTGTATCATTCCAGCGATTTCCTACTTTTGTGGCTAAAACAATATCATTTCTGCGTTTTTTTAGGGCTTGTCCCACAAACTCCTCGTTTAAGCCAAAATCATATAAATCTGCTGTATCGAAATAATTAATGCCATATTCCAGAGCTTGATCAATCATATTGACAGCGTGTTTCTGTTCCGTTCCAAGAGACATGCATCCTAAACCTAATGTACTGACGAGCAAATCTGAAGTACCTAAGCGTCTTTTTTCCATATATGTCACTCCTTATTTTTTATTTGTTTCTATCTATTGTAGCGCTATGATAGAGGGAAACTCAAATAAGAAGATTAAAAAACTGCAGCACAATTAGTGTCTGCAGTCTGCTTGTTGTTTGTAAGAGTTGAAATTTTGAGAGATAGCTTTGGTCCACTCATCAACATATTGAAATTGCTCGCCGTATTCTTTTAACTTTTGTTTGATTTCCCATGCTTTACCGACCAAAATGATTTGCTTCTCATGAACATAAACTTTCATTTTTTCTACCTCCCAAGATTCGTATGATAGAATATATGTAAGAGTCAAAAAAATAGAACGAGGTGTAGAAAATGGATCATTTAACAGAAAAAATGCTGTCTTCTGAAAAGCTGTTTGGAGGAAGAGTGATTGATTTGTACTTAGAAGAAGTAGAGCTTCCAAACGGAAAAACGAGTACGAGAGAAGTAGTTAAGCATCCTGGAGCCGTAGCTGTCATTGCGTTAACAAGCGATCATAAAATGGTTATGGTCAAGCAGTATCGTAGACCGATGGATCGTATTTTAGTCGAAATTCCAGCCGGCAAGCTAGAAAAAGGAGAAGAGCCGATTGTCACGGCAAAACGTGAGTTAGAAGAAGAAACAGGCTATACAACGGATTCGCTTAGCCATATTATTTCTTTTTATACATCACCAGGTTTTGCGGATGAGCTGGTTCACCTTTATTTAGCGGAGGATTTAAAAATGATGACCACCAAAGCGGAATTAGATGAAGATGAATTTGTTGAAGTGATGGAAGTTACCGTAGATGAGGCTCTTACTCTTATTCAAAACAAGGAAATTTATGATGCAAAAACAGCATATGCTGTGCAATACTTACAGTTGAAAAGCGGATTAGGAGAGTAAGAGAGTTTTTCTTTTACATATGAACGGTAATCTAGCAATTTAGCAGTTTACATTGAAATGTAATTTGATGTTAGGAAAGAACAGGTATGCGGGCACTTCTAACTCTTTAAGAAAATGTAGTGCTCATCGACTGTGAGTTCAAAGCAGATGGGCTATTAAGCTGAATAGAAAAATGGGTATCTACTAATAGAGGTGCCCGTTTTTTTATTAAGCAGAACGGCCCTTTCTTCCATGTGATAGATTTAAAAGATTCTTGGCATAGTTTTTGTACTCTATCATACACTCTATTAAGCGATTAATAGGAGGAAGACGATGAGAAAAAAACAATTGCCATTATCGTATGCAAGACATTTTCAAGAAAACAGTTCTATTTATTTGTTTGTGACCGTGCTGTTTTTAATGGGAATCATTTTTGGGGCTATTGTTGTAAATAGTTTGACGCTTGATCAAAAAGAAGACCTGTACTTCTATTTAAACCGGTTTTTCGGACAGGTGAAGAATGGAGAAGTAGCAAGCAGCGTTGAAATGTTTCAGCAAAGTTTTTTTCACAATGTTAAATACTTGGGGCTCATTTGGATATTAGGAATTGCAATTATTGGTTTGCCTGTGGTGTTGATTTTGCTATTTTTAAAAGGAATGGTGATTGGCTTTACCGTAGGTTTTTTAGTCAATCAAATGGGACTCTCTGGGTTTGTACTATCTTTTGTATCTGTTATGCCGCAAAATATCTTTCTCATACCGGCATTTCTGATCCTGTCTGCAGCTTCAGTTGCATTTTCTTTGAAGCTTGTGCGGCAGCAGTTTTTTAAAAAAACAGCGGAGCCTATTTCCGCATCCTTTTTACGCTATAGCGGTACCATGATTGCAATGATATGTTTGGTTGCCTGTGCAGCTACAGTTGAAGCTTACGTATCACCTACTTTAATGAAAAGTGTAATGGCTCTATTAAATAAGTAAGAATAAGTATTAAATAAAAAGAATTCTTTTTTCTTATTAATAATAACTTTATTTTGACACCCTCGACACATCTGATATAATGGATTAGTGAATGGCGAGGGAGGGAATAATTATGGAAAGTCGAATTGAGCGAATTAAGCAGCAGTTGCACTCAGCTAGCTATAAATTGACACCTCAACGTGAGGCGACTGTAAGAGTACTTCTTGAACATGAAGAGGATCATTTAAGTGCCGAAGATGTATATCTCCTCGTCAAGGAAAAGTCTCCGGAAATTGGATTGGCAACTGTTTATCGTACGTTAGAATTGTTAACTGAACTTAAAATTGTTGATAAAATAAACTTTGGCGATGGCGTTTCTCGCTACGATTTAAGACAAGAAGGAGCCGCACACTTTCATCATCACCTTGTGTGTATGGAATGTGGATCTGTGGACGAAATTCAAGAAGATTTGCTTGAAGACGTTGAAGAAATTGTGGAAAAGCAATGGAATTTTAAAATTAAAGATCACCGCTTGACATTTCATGGCATTTGCCATCGCTGTCAGGATAAAGAAGACAAGCAGTAAAAGCCTTTTCCCTAATGGAGAAGGTTTTTTGTTGTACATAAATAGAAAATAATGAAATGACGAGGTTATAAGCTATATGGTTTTATAGAAAGGAAGGAAATGATCAGGAGAGAACTCGGCATATAAGATAAGAAACATGTATAAAACCTGTCCCAATTGGCATATCTTCTAATAGAATCAAAAATTGGAGGAATTGTTTACATGAAATCATGGGTTGAAATGGTATATAATACATGTAAAGTATTTATCTTATTTACCGGGTTTACTCTTTTGTTTTATTTTGGAATGATATGGGTATCTCAAGAGTATCAAAATTATAAACGTTATGATGAGCCGTCGGGTTCAGCTGTTAAGGTCATGCAAGCAAGTGTTAACAAAGATCAGACGTGGCTAGAGCGTTTATTTATGTTTTATCAAAACGGGGAGTAGAGGCTATTGAATGATCAAATTCAAGATTTTATTCATTATTTAGTAGTAGAGCGGGGACTGGCGAAAAATACGATTGATTCGTATGAACGAGATTTAAAAAAATATGCTCAATATTTAGAGCATGTAGAGCAGCTGAAATCATTTAATGAAGTAACAAGACTCCACATAGTTAATTTTCTGAAATATTTAAGTGATCAGCAAAAGTCATCTAAAACGATTGCGAGACATGTGGCTTCAACTAGATCTTTTCATCAATTCTTACTAAGGGAAAAAGCAGCGGATACAGATCCATCCGTTCATATTGATACTCCGCAGCTTGAGCGCAAGCTGCCAAAAGTGTTAAATGCAGAGGAAGTAGAGGCGCTGTTAAATGTGTTTGATACTTCGACGCCTTTTGGCATACGAGACAAAGCGATGCTTGAATTGCTTTATGCTACTGGAATTCGTGTGTCTGAACTCGTCAACTTAAATATTGATGATGCACATTTGACGATGGGATTTATTCGTTGTATCGGAAAAGGGAATAAAGAAAGAATTGTCCCCATCGGAAGGTTGGCCACAGAGGCTATTGAAGAGTATTTACAGCATAGCCGGAGTATTTTAACAAAGCAAAAGGAACAGGACAAAGCACTTTTTGTTAATCATCACGGAAGGCGCTTAACAAGGCAGGGGTTTTGGAAAATATTAAAAAAGTTAGCTTCTGAAGCAAAAATTGAAAAAGAATTAACTCCTCATACTTTACGGCATTCGTTTGCTACTCATTTGTTAGAGAATGGCGCGGACTTGAGAGCCGTTCAAGAAATGCTTGGGCATGTGGATATTTCGACCACTCAAATTTATACACATGTCACAAAAGCTCGTTTAAAAGATGTATACAATCAGTTTCATCCGCGAGCGTAGGAAGATTCCAATGTCCAATGAGTTCATAGACATTGGTTTTTTGATTGAAAACACTTTCATTCCTGTGTACAAAAAAATAAAAAGCGTCTATACTAATAGAGAGGTCAGACTTCTGACCAATAAGAGATGATGGTTAAATTATTTCCAAACGGGAATTTTATAGAGAATAAATAAATTGATATTTGGAGGGAATAAAATGGCGCATACATATAAACGCGTATTTTTAATTGTCATGGATTCAGTAGGTATCGGTGAATCACCGGATGCTGAAAAATACAATGATAAAGGTGCTGATACGTTTGGTCATATTGCAGAGCACTGCAACGGTCTTCATATGCCTAATATGGCTAAGCTTGGCCTAAGCAATATCCGTGAAATTAAAGGAATTGATAAAGCCGAAAAACCGTTGGCTTACTATACAAAAATGCAGGAAGCTTCTGCAGGAAAAGATACAATGACAGGTCATTGGGAAATTATGGGTCTTAATATTGATACGCCTTTTAATGTGTTTCCAGACGGATTTCCAGAAGAGCTAATTTCACAATTAGAAGAAAAAACAGGTCGAAAGATCATCGGGAACAAACCGGCGTCTGGTACAGAAATCTTGGATGAGCTAGGAAAGCAGCATATGGAAACAGGTGACTTAATCGTCTATACATCAGCGGATTCTGTTTTGCAAATTGCTGCTCATGAAGAAATTGTTCCGATTGATGAATTGTATAAAATTTGTGAAATTGCTCGTGAATTAACTCTTGATGATCCATACATGATTGGACGTGTTATCGCTCGCCCGTTTTTAGGTGAACCAGGTAGCTTCACACGTACATCCAATCGTCATGACTATGCATTAAAGCCTTTTGGACGTACAGTAATGAATGAATTAAAAGACAATGACATCGATGTTATTGCTATCGGTAAAATTTCTGATATTTACGACGGAGAAGGGGTAACAAAATCTCTTCGTACCAAATCGAACATGGACGGCATGGATAAGCTAGTTGATACATTAAACATGGACTTCACAGGCTTAAGTTTCTTAAATTTAGTTGATTTTGATGCTCTTTATGGCCATCGCCGTGATCCACAAGGATATGGGCAAGCACTTGAAGAATATGATGCACGCTTAGAAGAAGTATTTAATTTATTAAAAGAAGATGATTTATTGATTATTACAGCGGATCATGGAAATGACCCTGTTCATCATGGTACAGACCATACGCGTGAATACGTGCCGCTTCTTGTATACAATAAAGGCATGCAAGAAGGAAAAGAACTTTCTATTCGTCAAACTTTTGCCGATATTGGCGCAACGGTAGCAGAAAATTTTGGCGTAACAATGCCTAAGCATGGAAAAAGTTTTTTAAAAGAGCTGAATTAAGCAGGGGGAATGGAGTATGAAAAAAGAATATATTGAAAAAGCAGCAGCATATATTAAAAATCAATCAGCTGTTACACCAACAATTGGGCTTATTTTAGGTTCTGGACTAGGGGTATTAGCTGACGAAATTGAAGGCGCGGTAAAAATTCCATATAACGACATTCCTGAGTTCCCGGTTTCAACAGTTGAAGGTCACGCTGGTCAATTAGTAATTGGCACCATTCATGATGTACCGGTTGTAGCTATGCAAGGACGTTTTCACTTTTATGAAGGATATGCGCTTGATAAAGTAACATTTCCGGTGCGCGTAATGAAAGAAATCGGTGTAGAAACGTTGATTGTAACGAATGCAGCAGGTGGAGTGAACGAATCCTTTAATCCAGGAGACTTAATGATTATTTCTGATCATATTAATAACTTTGGAACCAACCCTTTAATTGGACCTAATGACTCTGACTTTGGAGTAAGGTTCCCGGATATGTCAACTTCTTACTGCAAGGATCTTCGTCAATTGGCGAAGAAAGTAGGAGCTGATTTGAAGATTGCCTTACAAGAAGGTGTATATGTAGGAAATACAGGTCCAACATATGAAACGCCTGCTGAAGTACGCATGCTTCGCATTATCGGGGGAGACGCGGTCGGTATGTCTACAGTACCAGAAGTTATTGTGGCACGCCATGCAGGTATGAAAGTACTAGGTATTTCTTGTATTTCTAATATGGCAGCTGGTATTTTAGATCAGCCGTTAAATCATGAAGAAGTGATTGAAACGACTGAAAAAGTAAAACAGCAGTTTTTATCGCTTGTAAAAGAAGTAGTAAAGCAACTTCCAGCTTATCAAAAATAATAAGAAAATATGACTTCAAGCATCGAGAACTTCTCGATGCTTTTTTTATTTCGTTTAGTATAAATCGATTATACCTTGGAAAAAATAGGTTGTATAAAGAATGGAGGTTTGTGGAGATGAAGCGAACTATTGTAAAGTTACTCGTTGTCATATTTTTATTTCCACTTATGACGCAACCTGTTTTAGCCGCAGAAAAAAAGAGTTCTGAGCTTGCTGATAGTGCTAGGTCAGCTATTTTAATTGAACGGGATACAGGAAAAATTCTATACGAAAAAAATAGTAATCAAGAACTTCCCCCTGCCAGTATGACAAAAATTATGACAATGATTTTAATTATGGAGGCTTTGGACAAAGGGAAAATTACCTTAAAAGATAAAGTGCGAGCAAGTGAATATGCCGCTTCAATGGGAGGCTCACAAATCTTTTTAGAGCCCGGAGAAGAAATGACGGTAAATGATCTGTTAAAAGGGATTGCAATAGGTTCTGGTAACGATGCTTCTATGGCAATGGCTGAATATTTAGCTGGATCAGAAGAAAAATTTGTAGCAAAGATGAACCAAAAAGCGAAAGAGCTCGGTTTGACTCATACAAAATTTCAAAATCCGACAGGTCTGCCCGTAGAAAATCACTATAGTACAGCTCATGATATGGCAATGATGGGCAGAGAGCTACTAAAGTATGAAAAAATTATTAACTATACAAGTAAATACGAAGCTTATTTACGCACGGATACAGATAAGAAGTTTTGGTTAGTAAATACAAACCGCTTAGTGAAGTTTTATCCCGGCGTTGATGGACTCAAAACGGGATTTACAGGTCAGGCCAAGTATTGCCTAACAGCTACCGCTAAAAAGGGAAATATGCGTGTGTTAGCGGTTGTATTCGGTGCAAGCACTCCAAAAGACCGCAATAATCAAGTAACCAAAATGTTAGACTACGCATTCAGTCAATATACAACGAAGCCTTTATACAAAAAGGGAGACGTTATTACCAAGATAGATGTAAATAAGGGTAGCGAAGATCAGGTAACAGCTATTACGTCTGAGCCTATTTCTGTTTTATTGAAAAAAGGAAATGCAGCCAAAGACGTTAAAACAGAAGTGAAAATGAATGAGAAGCTAAGTGCTCCTATTCAAAAAGGCGACAAAATTGGAATTTTGACCATTAAGAAGGATAACAAAGTAGTTAGTTCTTCACCGCTTCTTGCAAAAGAAGATATTGATGCTGCTTCTTGGTGGAAGCTATTTAAACGTACATTCTCTATTTTCTCTCAAACATCTTAAACAGCTAAATGTGACGAAATAGAACTAGTTTTGTCGGTGAGAAGGATTCTATTCTGTCGGCAGCGAAAGACTGACTATAAGATTTCCGAGGAGGTTTGTATAGTGAGTCTTTCGATTGAATTGGAATTCAAACAAGATGTCTTGTTGGTTCGATTAACAGGAGAATTAGATCATCATACGGCAGAAGAGCTAAGAAGCAAAATCACAGAAGCGATAGAGAAGGAATCTATCAGCCATTTGATTTTAAATCTACAGCATCTATCCTTTATGGACAGCTCTGGCTTAGGGGTTATTTTAGGGAGATACAAACAGGTTCATAATAACGGCGGGGAAATGGTTGTATGCGCTATTTCTCCTGCCGTAGAACGTTTGTTTAATATGTCAGGGTTATTTAAAATTATTCGTTTTGAACATAGTGAAGAAAACGCGCTTCAAAAATTGGGGGTGGCATAATGAAAAATCAAATGAACCTCCAATTTTCCGCGCTTAGTCAAAATGAATCGTTTGCCCGCGTCACAGTAGCATCATTTATTACGCAGTTAGATCCAACAATGGATGAGTTAACAGAAATTAAAACAGTCGTATCTGAAGCAGTAACAAATGCTATTATTCACGGCTACGAAAGCAATCCGGATGGTGTCGTATATATTTCTGTGACGCTTCATGAAGACGGTGTAGTCGAGCTGATGATTCGTGATGAAGGAATTGGTATCGATAACGTGGATGAAGCAAAGCAGCCTTTATACACAACGAAACCAGATCTAGAACGTTCTGGAATGGGTTTCACCATAATGGAAAACTTTATGGACGAAATTCGAGTGGAGTCTACTGTATTAGAAGGTACGACCTTATATTTAAAAAAGCACTTAACAAATAGTAAAGCGCTATGTAATTAAGGAGACTTGCCAATGGATGTGGAGGTCAAAAAAAATAAAAACGAACCGTATTTAAAGGATCATGAAGTTAAAGACCTCATCAAGCGCAGTCAGCAAGGTGATCAAATTGCACGAGATACAATCGTCCAAAAAAATATGCGGCTCGTTTGGTCGGTTGTTCAACGTTTTATTAACCGTGGTTATGAGCCTGATGATTTATTTCAAATTGGATGTATAGGGCTATTAAAGTCCGTTGATAAATTTGACTTATCGTATGATGTTAAATTTTCAACATATGCTGTTCCGATGATTATTGGTGAAATTCAGCGATTTATTCGTGATGATGGCACGGTAAAGGTTAGCCGTTCTCTGAAAGAAATGAGCAATAAAATACGTAAAGCAAAAGACGAGCTTTCCAAATTACTTGGACGCGTCCCTACAGTCGCTGAGGTTGCAGAACATTTGGATCTCACTCCTGAAGAAGTAGTGCTAGCTCAAGAAGCTAATCGTGCTCCTTCGTCTATTCACGAGACCGTCTATGAAAATGATGGAGATCCAATTACCCTTCTTGACCAAATTGCTGATCATACGGAAGCAAAGTGGTTTGATAAAATTGCCTTAAAAGAAGCAATTGAAGAACTTGATGAACGTGAAAAGCTCATTGTCTATTTGAGGTATTACAAAGATCAAACTCAGTCCGAAGTTGCCGCAAGGCTGGGAATTTCCCAGGTGCAAGTATCGAGGCTTGAGAAGAAAATCTTAAAACAAATGAAGCTGCATATGAATGATACGTAATTGTTAAGAAGCAATCCGTTTTGCTATTCAAAGAAGAATAGTGAAACGGATTGCTTTTTTATTTGGTAATTAATGGTCTGTTCAGAAACGTGAATTAGAAAATTTAAGAAAATCCATACTACACGTACAGGGAGATAATGAATCGTAAGGTGTGATATGAATGGAAAACGTTCTTTATCTTAAAATGAGGCATCGTATTCAAGTAAAACCTGATGAGGCTGTAAATATTGGACAATTAGCAATGGTTATAGCAGGAGATTCCGTTCAAAAGCAAATTGAAAAGCTAGTTGTATATCAAGTAAGTATGAGTGATCGAAATATTATCATTGTTGATTTAATGAAGGTAATTGAAAAAGTTGCCTCTCAGTATCCGCATTTAGACATTCAGACGATTGGACCCGCTCAAACGATTGTAGAAGTCGTGTATAAAAAGAAACAATATTCCTTTTTGTTTTTTCTAGCTGTTTGGTTTCTTCTCTTCATCGGAGCTGCTTTAGCGATTATGAACTTTCACGAAGATGTGAGTATGAGACAAGTACATCAAAAATTGTTCTATATGCTAACCGGTCTGAGAGATAAGCAGCCTTTACTGATTCAAGTGCCTTACTCTATCGGTTTAGGCTTGGGAATGATTCTGTTTTTTAACCACGTCTTTAGAAAACGAATTAATGAAGAGCCTAGTCCTCTCGAAGTCGAAATGTTTAATTACCAGCAAGACTTAGATCAATACGTCATTATGCACGAGAATAAAGAAAGTATGAAAAAAATTGATGATCATTAACATTGTGATGACCATTGTAATTGGACTTGCGGGAGGACTGGCTGCAGGTGCTGGGTTTGTAGCATTTTTAACGGTGCTGGGCATTATTCCGCGTTTGATGCAGCTGACCAAAACCATGAAATATATTCAAGCATATGAATGGGGAGTCGTGGGTGGTGCTGTTACAGGCGGGTGGTGCAGTCTTCATCAATACACGTGGCAGTTTCCTGCGGTGCTTATTATGATCATAGGTTTAACGAGCGGTATTTTTATCGGAATGCTGGCAGCAGCGTTAACAGAAGTGCTTAATGTATTGCCGACGTTAACGAAGCGAATAGGAATGGAAGGCAAGCTTATTTTATTGTTAATGGCCATTGTACTAGGCAAAGTATGCGGATCATTATTTCATTGGATTTATTTTGTTAATCAATAAGAAAAGGATGTATGTAACATGGCAAATAATCAAAAATTAAAAGATAACTATCAAGAAAGCATTAAACCATTTCAGCCTAAGCCTTCATATTTGGCAAATTGCCTAAAAGCCTTTTTGGTAGGGGGAATCATTTGTACATTAGGACAGGCAATTCAAAATTTCTATATTGCATTTTTTGACTTTAATGAAAAAAATGCAGGTAATCCTACCGTTGCAACCCTTATT
Source organism: Priestia aryabhattai (assembly GCF_023715685.1). NCBI lineage: Bacteria > Bacillati > Bacillota > Bacilli > Caryophanales > Bacillaceae > Priestia > Priestia aryabhattai. Next base: position 776,268 of record NZ_JAMBOQ010000001.1, on the reverse strand, counting down.
TTAATATCTGCGCTCTTAACCGGATTTGGGATATACGATCGTATTGGTCAATTCGCAGGTGCAGGTTCAGCCGTTCCTGTTACGGGTTTTGCCAATTCCATGACGAGTGCAGCGCTTGAACATCGAAGTGAAGGAATTGTTCTCGGAGTTGCGACGAACATGTTCAAGCTGGCTGGAAACGTAATTGTATTTGGAACGGTTTCAGCTTACGTTGTAGGAATCATTCGCTACCTTTTTAAAACTTATTTGCTATGAAAAGAGGGGGATTATGAGAAAAACTGGAAAGCAAACGTGGGTTTATGAAAATCCTATTTACATTAATGCTACAGGAACAGCAGTAGGACCAAAAGAAGCAGATGGACCGTTAGGAGAAACATTTGATATTACACATAAAGATTTGCACTGTGAAGAAGACAACTGGGAGTTAGCTGAAAGAAGACTGATGACGGAGTCCATTGATTCCTGCTTACAAAAAATAAATTTATCATATGAAGACGTTGATTTGTTTTTGGCTGGAGATTTATTAAATCAAAACGTAACAGCTAATTTTGTAGCTCGGCATAATCAAATTCCATTTCTATGTATGTTTGGCGCTTGCTCCACATCAATGGAAACATTGGCAACAGGAGCAGCTCTTGTGGATGCGGGATTTGCTAATCGTGTTATTGCATCAGCGAGCAGTCATAATGCAACGGCTGAGCGCCAATTTCGAAATCCTACCGAGTACGGAGGACAAAAACCAGATACAGCAACGGCAACCATTACGGGAGCAGGGGCAGCGCTTGTCTCGAAGGAAAAAGGTATTGTGCGTCTGACGTCTGCAACGATTGGTCGGGTGATGGATTATGGTATTAAAAACGCAAACGATATGGGTTCCGCTATGGCACCAGCTGCTGCAGATACCATTCAAAGGCATTTGGAAGACTTAAACGTCTCTCCAAGCGAGTATGATCTTATTTTAACAGGAGATTTATCTGGTGTAGGAAGTCCGATCTTAAAACAGCTGCTCAAGGACGAAGGCTACGATATATCAACCAACCATAATGATTGCGGATTAATGGTATATCGCCCTGACCAAAATGTATTTGCAGGAGGAAGCGGCTGCGGCTGCTCGGCTATTGTCACGTATGGTCATATTTTAAATGAATTAAAATCCGGAAACTTAAAGAAAGTGTTTATGGTGGCAACAGGAGCTCTTTTAAGTCCAACGATGATTCAGCAAAAAGAGTCAATTCCAACAATTGCTCATGGCGTCGTCTTAGAACATATTGGGGAGGGATGATCAATGGAGTATGTAATAGCTTTTGTTGTAGGAGGAATCATTTGCGTTATTGGGCAGCTGCTGCTTGATCTTGCTAAGCTTACTCCAGCGCACGTTATGAGTTCGTTTGTAGTTGCAGGAGCGATTTTAGATGGATTTGGTCTTTATGATAAGTTAATTGAATTTGCTGGCGCCGGAGCGACGGTTCCAATTACAAGCTTTGGTCATTCTTTGCTGCACGGAGCGATGAAGCAAGCGGATGACCATGGATTTATTGGGATTGGGATTGGTATTTTTGAACTTACCTCGGCTGGAATTTCAGCAGCTATTTTATTTGCTTTTATTATCGCGTTAATCTTTAAACCGAAAGGATAAAAGATTATGAAAAAAAGAAGGGTCATTATTGTAACCGATGGCGATGAATATGCACGTAAAGCAATTGAGCATGTAGCTAAATCGGTTGGTGGCAGATGCATTTCGAGATCATATGGAAACCCTACTACGTTAACAGGTAGTCAAACGGTAGATTTAATCCTTCAAGCACCATATGATCCCGTCTTTGTGATGTTCGACGATAGCGGTTTCTTAGAGGAAGGACCAGGAGAAATTGCTTTGCTGCACGTAGCAAAGCATCCTCAAGTAGAAGTTCTTGGAGTGATCGCCGTTGCATCACGCACCCATCAAAGCGAATGGACAAGAGTGGATGTGACCATCGATCGTTTTGGAGAACTATCGCATTACGGCGTGGATAAAAGCGGAATTCAAGAGTTAGAAGTCGGCCGAATTAATGGAGATACAGTTTACTGCTTGGATCAGCTGGATGTTCCCTTAGTTGTAGGAATAGGGGATATCGGCAAAATGGCTAGGATGGACGATATTGAAATTGGATGTCCGATTACTGAAAAAGCAGCAAGACTTATTTTAGAAAGGAGCGGTTCGTTTGGGTAAGCCAGCAGAGCAGAAAACAGCTATTTTTTCAAAAGTGCAAAAAAACGATCAGTGGTTCAAAGAAAACGCTAGTATGAACACAAGTTTTGATGTGGGCGTGCGTAAACTACTTATTTTGGATCGAGAAGTTCATGTTTACTATGTAACAGGATTATGCGACAGCTCATTTATTATTGAAATTACAAAAGTGCTCGTTCAAATTAATGATAATGAAGTTGAAAAAGCGAAGCTAAAAGATATTGTTGAAAACCGTCTTATTCATCAGCAAGTAAAGCCTTTAAAAACGTTAGATGATGGAATGGTTTCTGTTTTATCAGGACTGTTATTCGTTTTAATTGACGGTGAAGAAGTTGGCTTTGAAGTCGATGTGCGTACGTATCCCGGCAGATCGCCTGAAGAAGCGGATACAGAGAAAGTGATTCGCGGAGCAAGAGATGGATACACTGAAAACATCATTATCAATACAGCGTTAACGAGAAGACGAATCCGTGACGGAAGATTTCGTTTTGAAATTATGAAGGTAGGCGAACGTTCGAAACTGGACGTAGCGATTGGGTACATAAAGGGGGTAGCTGATCCAGGACTGGTTAAACTGATAAAAGATGAACTGGAAGCTATCGATGTAGATGGTTTGCCTATGGCTGACAAATCCATTGAAGAGTTTTTAGTCAAACAAGGAATTAACCCTTTTCCGATGGTACGCTATACAGAACGCCCTGATACAGCAGCAGCCCATGTACTAGAGGGGCATGTCATTATTATTACCGATACGTCACCAAGCGTTATTATTACACCAACTACGCTGTTTCATCACGTGCAGCATGCAGAAGAATACAGGCAGTCTCCTTCTGTAGGTACCTTTATACGCTGGATACGGTTTTTAGGAATTCTTGCGTCTCTTTTCTTATTACCGCTATGGCTGTTATTTGTACTTGAGCCAGATCTGCTGCCGGCAAAATTGCAATTTATTGGGCCAAACGAAGCAACAAATATTCCGACAGTTATCCAGATTTTCTTAGCCGATCTAGGGGTTGAGTTCCTGAGGATGGCCGCCATTCATACGCCGACACCGCTTGCTACTGCTATGGGTTTAATTGCTGCAGCACTCATTGGACAGATTGCCATTGATGTAGGATTGTTTGTTCCGGAAGTTATTCTTTATGTAGCTATTGCGTCCATTGGTTCTTTTTCAACGCCAAGCTATGAGTTAGCAGTGGCAAATAAGATGCTGAGATTGTTTTTATTAATTTTTGTTGCGGCATTTCATACTCCAGGATTCCTTATTGCGACAACGGCTATCATTCTCTACATGGTGCGTCTAAAATCATTGAATACGCCTTATTTGTGGCCGTTTCTGCCATTTAATCCGCAGGCTTTATGGCAGATTATCATTCGCACACCGGTTCCTGGAGCAAATCCGCGACCTAGTATTGTGCATCCGCAGGATAAAGACCGCCAGCCTGCCAAACCTTAAACAAAATATGTGGTTGAAACCTGTATGAAGATGTGATAGATTTGTTTTAAATATGGAAAATAATAAATGTTTAGACAGTTAGCAGCGAATTGCCGTTAACTGTCTTTTTTACACTATACACAGGAACGGGGTCTAAACATGTTTTTACACGGAACAAGTCGCATAAATAAACAGGGTCATCTTGAAATTGGTGGAGTTGATACGGTTGAATTAGCATCAAATTTTGGGACACCCCTTTACGTATATGACGTAGCTTTAATTCGGCAGCGTGCTAGAGGATTTAAAGAAACATTTGAAAAGCATGGGGTAAAAGCACAGGTCGCTTATGCAAGCAAAGCTTTTTCTACAATTGCAATGGTTCAAGTCGTTCATGAAGAAGGTCTTTCGTTAGACGTTGTTTCGGGAGGAGAACTGTATACGGCTTTAGCAGCTGACTTTCCGAAAGAACGTATTCATTTTCATGGAAACAATAAAAGCCGGGCGGAACTAGAAATGGCCATCAAAGAAGATGTAGGATGCATTGTAGTTGATAATTTTTATGAAATTGCATTGCTTCAGGAAATAACGGAACAGTGTCAAAAAAAGATGCCTATTCTTCTCAGATTAACACCTGGAATTGAAGCTCATACCCATGATTATATCTTGACAGGGCAGGAAGACTCTAAGTTTGGGTTTGACCTTCAAAATGGTCAAGCAGACGAAGCTGTGCGTCTTGTGCAAAATAGCAAGGGTCTAGAACTTTTAGGTATTCACTGTCATATAGGATCGCAAATTTTTGAAACAACGGGATTTATTATGGCGACTCAAAAGCTTTTTGCAAAAATGAAAGAGTGGAAACAGAGTATAGAATTTGTTCCGCAAGTATTAAATTTAGGCGGCGGCTTTGGTATTCGTTATACGGAAGAAGATCAGCCTATCCCTGTTTCTCAGTATGTGGAAGTTATTATAGAAGAGGTCAAAAAGCAGTCCAAACAGTTAGAAGTAGAAATTCCTGAAATTTGGATTGAGCCCGGCCGCTCTCTTGTAGGAGATGCTGGAACGACCCTGTATTCAATTGGTTCTCGTAAACATGTACCTAATGTACGTGAATATGTAGCGATTGACGGAGGAATGAACGACAATATCCGTCCTGCGCTGTATCAAGCGAAATATGAAGCGGTCATTGCCAATCGAATGAATGATGAGAGTGATGAGCTCGTATCCATCGCAGGTAAGTGCTGCGAATCGGGGGATATGCTGATGTGGGATGTACACCTTCCAAAAGCAAACCCAGATGATTTATTAGCGATGTTTTGTACAGGCGCTTACGGTTATTCTATGGCAAGCCACTATAACCGTTTGCCAAAACCAGCTGTCGTGTTTGTAGAAGATGGAGAAGCACAGCTAGTGGTAAAACGCGAAACATATGAAGACATTGTAAAAAATGACGTGAAATACAAAGTGACGGTAAAAAAGTAACGAGTGATTAACGTAAAAAAAGAGCCTCTTGTTCAAGAGGCTCTTCTTTTTTATGAGAATAACGATTTAATAGCATCAATAATATCAACAAAGAATTGCTTTAGTTTATCAAGAAATGATTGGCCTTCTTCTGACTGAAGAAATGTTGTTACTTTTTCCTTTGTCGCAGAAAGTTGGTCTTTTACTTGATTCCAATCGATGTTCATATCTTTTAAACGATTGAAAAAGTCAACAAGTGTATTAAGCTCTGAATCTGTTAATTTAATACCTAAATCATCAGCCACTCGCTGAATTAACGTGCGTAAATCATCCTTTGTTTGAGGATTTTCTTTGGCAATTTCTTCTTTAATCGTTGCCATAAACTGCGCTGCTTTTTCTTTACCGATTTTTTCACCAAGTTCAGATGTTTGGACCATCTCTTCGTTGGCTGCTTTTTTTACTTCTTCTGGGATTTTTTGATCTGTTTGAACTTCATATGCTTTCATAATACCTGTTAAAGCAGCTGTACCAGATACTTCAAATGGAGCGGTAATCTGGATTTTTGCATCTTTAACGCCTGCGGTCATCAAAGCATTAATATACATGTCGTCTGTAATACCATTAATATTTTGAGTTGATACGCTTAAACCAGAATCTTTTGAGCCAAGTGTAATACTAGAAGATGAAATAGCACGAGATCCAATAGTAGCCTTTGGAATAAAGTCACCTAAATATTCATGCTCTTCTTGGTTTGTCACGGTTACTGTTTGAGCATTGCTTGGTGCATCAAGGTCATTTAATACCTGTTGCTTCTGAGAGCTGGTTAAGTCCTGACCTAATGTAATAATAACATCGCCTGGAGCAGCATCTGCAAAACTTTTTAAGGGTGCGGTTAGGAATAGAAGAAGACCTAATGCCACCACCATTGCTTTTATCGTTAATTTCAAACCTTTTTCCTCCTTTAATCCCATACTTGCCCTATTATAATACGGGCAGGTCTGAAGTAACAGAGTCAATTCATCATTTTCCCATAAATCAGTCTAGAGGCGTAGATTTCTAAATGAAATGAAATCTATGTATCTCCATTACTGTATTAGACGGATGATACTATAAAAAGTTCCATCTCACAACTACTATTTTTTATTTAGAGCCCTACGAGAAGAAAGTGAAAAAGTGCATTCATTGAATTCATGAGCTTGTTTGTAGTAGAATAGAGTGAGTTTATAGTTGTAAAGGTTCTACCCTAGGTGGCATTTACAACTTTTACGTTTTGCCGCTTTGACGGGGGAAATAGAGCCTATAGCGGTACTAATACATATATTGGAGGTCATTTATATGAAAAAAGCAAGTATTCTAATGGAAAATGGCGAAAAAATTCTAATCGATTTATTTCCGAACGAAGCACCAGGAACAGTAGAAAACTTTGAAAAGTTAGCCAATGAAGGATTCTACAATGGCGTAACGTTCCACCGCGTTATTCCTGGATTTGTTTCTCAAGGAGGCGACCCAACAGGTACAGGTGCTGGCGGCCCTGGTTATTCAATTAAATGTGAAACAGAAGGAAATCCTCACAAACACGAAGCGGGTTCTCTATCAATGGCGCATGCTGGTAAAGACACAGGCGGCAGTCAGTTCTTTCTTGTTCATGAGCCACAGCCTCATTTAAACGGTGTTCACACTGTATTTGGAAAAGTAACAGAAGGACTTGATACAGTGTTAAAAATGAAAAATGGCGACGTAATGAAAGAAGTAAAAGTCTGGGAAGAATAAGAGCATACTGCTATAAATGGATATCAACTAATAAAACGTCATAACAACCTTTTACAGGGGGTTACGGCGTTTTTTCTTCGAGCAACAGCTCAAAAAGCGTAATAGATTAGGTTTCTCATACACGCATGACATAGGACAAGCTTTTGTGTAATATTGCTATTTACTTATAAATTTTGTATGATAAAAGCAGTAAAAAACGCAGCGCATTAATTTGTAGGAAAGTTTGAGGACGAGGGAGAATCGTATGCTTATTCGCTATAAACGAAACTATGAAAAAATTGCCATGGGTCTTCTATCGTTTGTACCTACGGAAAAAGATTTAAAAAAACTTCAACAAACGATGAAAGAATATGAGCAAAACGAACATTGGCAGCTGTATCTTTGGAAGCAAGAAGAAGATATTATTGGGATTGTTGGCATTTCCATGCTCGATAAAAGTTTGATTGAGGTTCAACACGTCAGTGTAAACCCTTCACACCGCCAACAGGGCATTGGCAAAAAAATGATTAAAGCTCTTAAAGAAATGTATACGACTGCACAAATTAAGCCGAGTGAAATCATCGCTCCGTTTTATGAAAAGTGTCAGGCGGATGAATAAAGAAAAGTATGATTAGTTGAGGGGCGAAAGCTTCTTTCACATTTTAGTCATCACAAAACAACAGGTAGCTTCTGGCTACCTGTTGTTTTGTTTTGCCAATAAGTTCGCTTGTCTTTCCGCAATCACATCTGAGCGATCTCGCGTGCTGTGACGATGAACAATTGCATCATTTTGCAGATTAGAAGCTGATAACCAGACAAGCTGTTTGTCAGTGCTTCTTTGTTTGCAAGCTCGTAACAATGCGGGATCTTCAATGGGCAAGTTAATACTTTTATATGGCTGATAGGTATCGATTAAAGCTAATTGTTTGCGAAGAAGTTTAAGCAGTGAAGGATAATTAAGTCCAAGCTGTGCAATATTTTCTTCTTCTTTCGTTAAAATTGCCAGCGCCTTTTGCATCGTTCTTTTGGCTCCGGCGAAATTTTGGCGTCGATGATGATAGAGTGAAACAGCAATTTGAATAAGGCCAACCCAAATAATACTGCGGTGTCCTCTTTCGTCTTTTTTCCAGTGTTCTTCTAGCAGTTCATGACATTCAAAGTAATCCCGGTCGCCATGAAAATGAACTAAATAATCAATATAGGCTTGTGAATACAATCTTGTTCCCTCCTGGTAAGACTCTATATGTAGTGTATCACAAAAATTAGCTATTCATCAGCGCGGTGCTTTAAAGAGACAAACGTGCTCAAGGTATGGCGAACACGTTTGTTTTTATTCAATATGTGTGGTTAGAAGCGTAAGCAAGAACAACCAACAATAATTAATAAAATAAACAGTACAACAATTAAAGCGAAACCGCTACCGTATCCACAAGATTTTTCACCCATGCGAGTTCCTCCTTCAGTCATTTCAAAATGTTATTACCTTGACATCATATGTATGTTTAAACTTTTTGTATGGGCAAATGACCTATTTTTACGTTAATTTGTATTGGACATGTGTCTATAATCCTCTATACTAATGATAGTAACGTTATGTAAAGCAGCAGAAATGACAAGCAATTGAAAAGTGTTGGTGAGATAAAAGTGGAGTATAGTGTAAAAGTAGATGCGTTTGAAGGACCTTTAGATCTTCTTCTGCATTTGATTAATCGATTTGAAATTGATATTTACGATATCCCAGTAGCGACAATTACTGAGCAATATATGATGTTTATACATACAATGAATGAGCTTCAGCTAGACGTTGCCAGTGAGTATCTAGTCATGGCAGCAACTTTGCTTCAAATTAAAAGTAAAATGCTTCTGCCTACGTATGAAGAAGATATGGATGAGATTGAAATGGTTGATGAAGAAGATCCGCGTGAAGAATTGATGCAGCGCTTAATTGAATATCGAAAGTTTAAAGAAGCTGCAGTAGAGCTTCAAAAGCTGGAAGAAGACCAAAGTCATGTGTATACAAAACCTCCAAGTAATGTGCAAATAAATGCAGAAGAACGTACGCAGCCTCAGGATGAAGGGTTGGATATATCGCTGTACGATATGCTAAGTGCTTTTCAAAAGTTGATGAAACGAAAGCAAAACAAAAAGCCTATGCAGACGAAAATAGCAAGACAAGATATTCCAATTGACAAGCGCATGAGTGAGATTGTTAATGAATTAAAAGCCTTTAAAGGGAAAAAAAGTTTTTATCAGCTGTTTCCTTATCAAGAGCGTGATCATATTGTTGTAACGTTTTTAGCTGTGCTGGAACTAATGAAAGAAAATGAAATCGTTGTAGAGCAGCAGCACAATCTAGACGAGCTTTATGTATCGTATCGAGAAAGGAATGAAGAGGAATGACAACGAATAATCTACAGGCTATTATTGAGAGCTTACTTTTTGTTTCTGGTGATGAAGGTCTATCGATTAGTCGGTTAGCTGAGATTATAGAAAAGCCTCATGAAGAAATTCAAGGTGCTTTGGAGGGCTTAGAACAAGAGTGTAAGTTCAGAGGAGTTACACTTGTTGAAATAGGAGGGGCCTACCAGCTTGTCACAAAAAAAGAGTATGCACCATATATTGAGAAGCTCGTAGAAGCTCCGGCTAATCAATCATTATCACAAGCAGCGCTTGAAACATTAGCTATTGTAGCGTATAAGCAGCCCATTACAAGAGCTGAAATCGAAGAGATTCGCGGAGTGAAAACGGAAAGACCTCTTCAAACTTTAATTGGAAAGGTTCTATTAAAAGAAGTGGGACGAGCGGAAGGCGCAGGGCGGGCCATCCTATACGGAACCACAAAAGAATTTCTAGGCTATTTTGGCCTTAAAAGTATCGAAGAGCTGCCGCCGCTTCCAGAAGATTTATTACAAGAAGGAACCGATCAAGAAGCAGATTTGTTTTTTCAATCGTTTCAAGAAATGAAGTAAAAACGTAAAAGGACATAGAGTTTTTTCTATGTCCTTTTTTGTATGGACAAATCTTTTCATTCATAACCAAAAAAGACGAGCATAAACTTGTACAAACAGGTAGAGGGACGGGGATGACATGAAAAGAAGCAAAAAAAGTATCATCTATCTATTTATTGTATTGCTATGTCTCAGCGGTTGGCCTTCCATATCATCTGCAGCGGGGAGCGTAAGTGCTCATAGTGCTATTTTGATGGAACAGAAATCAGGGAGAGTGTTATATGCTAAAAATGCAGATCAAGTTAGCCGAATTGCTAGCATCACAAAAATTATGACAGCAATACTGGCGATTGAATCTGGCAAAATAAATAAAACAGTTACCGTTAGCCACAACGCAGTTGGCGTTGAAGGTTCTTCTGTATATTTAGTTGAAGGTGAAAAAATAAAATTAAAAGATTTAGTATATGGCTTGATGCTTCGTTCAGGTAATGATGCTGCTGTAGCTATTGCAGAAGCCGTTGGAGGAAGCGAAGACGGATTTGTTTATTTGATGAATAAAAAAGCAGAAGAAATTGGCATGACAAATACAACATTTCAAAATCCGCATGGATTAGACGATCATGAAAATCATCGCTCAACAGCGCACGATATGGCTCTGCTAATGCGCTATGCAATGAATAATAAAATTTTTAAAGAGATTTCAGGAACAAAAGTCTATCGAATGAAGCACCCTGAGGAGAAATGGGATCGAGTGTGGAAAAACAAAAATAAACTGCTGACAACACTATATGCATATTGTACTGGTGGGAAAACAGGATATACAAAATTAGCAAAACGAACGCTTGTGACAACTGCTACAAAAGATGGAATGGATTTAATCGCCGTAACGATTAATGCTCCAGATGATTGGAACGATCACATTTCCATGTATGAAAATGCATTTGATAAATATGATATGACCAGTTTAGCTGCCAAAGGTGAATTGACAGATATAAAGGATTCTTTTTATAAAGATCAGTTGTATATTAAACGAAATGTCGTTTATCCGCTCACAAAGAAAGAACAGAGCTCTGTAGAAGTGAAAACAACGTTAATTCAGCCTAAAAAGCAGTGGAAAGAAACAGGGAAAGTTCCAAACGTCGTAGGAAAGCTCGATATTTATAGAAGTGGAGAGACGATTGACAGTGTTCCTATTTATTTCGAAAAGCATGCCGAGCAACAAGAAGGTTTCTTTGATAGAGTGAAGCGATTAATGTTTATTCAGTCTGGAGCAAAAACAGATGGTTAATATTATTTGGATGCTGCTGACCATTGTCGGAATTGTTTTTGCGATTATAAATGGGAAAATTGGTGATGTAAACAAAGCAATTTTTCAAGGAGCAGGCGAAGCGGTGACCATCAGCATTGGGTTAATCAGCGTGCTGGTCTTTTGGTTAGGTATGATGAATATTGCTCAAAGTGCAGGGCTTCTCGACAAGTTAGCGAAACTATTTCGACCCATTATTACAAGACTTTTCCCTGATGTTCCAAAAGATCATCCGGCCTTAGGGTACATATTGTCCAATATGATGGCGAATATGTTTGGGCTCGGGAATGCGGCAACTCCTCTTGGCATTAAAGCGATGGAGCAGCTTAAAAAGCTGAACGGCGACAGAGACGAAGCAAGCCGTTCTATGATCACACTTTTAGCACTTAACACAACCAGTTTAACGCTTATACCGACCACAGTTATTGCGATTCGGATTACGTATAACTCGGCTAATCCTACTGAAATTGTGGGTACAACACTTTTAGCAACTGTTGTAGCTACGATAGGAGCTATCATCATTGATCGCTTCTTTTATTATCGACGTACACGAAAAGGAGGAAAACGAAAATGACTATGCTTAATCAAGTATCATTGATGTTTATTCCTCTTATCGTAGGATGTATTTTACTTTACGGAACCTACAAAAAAATTCCTACGTATGAAAAGTTTGTAGAGGGAGGGAAAGACGGTTTACAAATTGCTTTTTCCATCATTCCTTACTTAGTCGGCATGTTAGTGAGCATCTCTATTTTTCGAGCCTCAGGAGCACTTGATTTTTTCTTATCTGTTCTAAAACCGATGCTGCAAGCAGTTGGCGTTCCGGCTGAAATTGTACCTTTAGCTCTTATCAAACCGATATCTGGAACGGCCGCTCTTGGTATCACGACGGATCTAATTTCTACATACGGACCTGATTCTTTTATTGGTCGTTTGGCATCGACCATGCAGGGAAGTACAGATACCACGTTTTATATTTTAACGGTTTATTTCGGAGCGGTTGGCATTAAAAAAATGGGAGATGCGTTGAAGGTCGGTTTACTGGCAGATTTGGTAGGGATTATTGCATCAGTTGTCATCGTAATCCTTGTGTTTGGCCGGTAGGAAATCGAAAATTCTACCTCTGTGTGGCAAATAGACTTGTGTATTACTTCGTAAACAAGTAAGATGTTACAAGAGGTGAAGTGTTAATGGAACGATTACAAAAAGTGATTGCTCACGCAGGTGTAGCATCAAGACGTAAAGCTGAAGAATTAATCGGCCAAGGCCGAGTGAAAGTAAATGGAAAAGTTGTAAAAGAATTGGGCACGAAAGTAGGTCCTAACGATAAAATTGAAGTAGACGAAGTGCCGGTAGAAAGCGAAGCGCCCGTTTATTTTATGTTATATAAACCAAGAGGCGTGATTTCAGCTGCTAACGACGACAAGGGGAGAAAAACAGTCGTTGATTTCTTTCCACATGTAGAAGAAAGAATTTACCCGATTGGACGTCTGGACTATGATACGTCGGGTTTACTTCTTTTAACAAACGATGGTGAATTTGCCAATCAGCTAATGCACCCGAAATTTGAAGTGGACAAAGTGTATGTGGCTAAAATTAAAGGAATTCCAAGTCGTGAAAAAATCAGACAGCTGCAGCGCGGGGTGATGCTTGAGGATGGAAAAACAGCACCAGCTCGTGCAAAAGTCCTTTCCATTGATAAAAGCAAGCAGACGGCGATTGTAGAATTGACTATTCACGAAGGGAAAAATCGTCAAGTGCGTCGCATGTTCGATGCAATCGGACATTCTGTATTAAAGTTAAAACGTGAGCGTTACGGACCTTTAGATTTACGCGGATTAAATGCAGGAGAAGCACGTGAGCTTACAGCGCATGAAGTCAAACAATTATATTCAATGTCTCAAACAGGTAAGTAATTTTCACTTACCTGTTTTTTTTATGAAAAATGTCGTGAATTAGAAAATCAAGCAAGGTTTTTTGAAAAAATGTCGAACTTGTAGAATGAGAGGAAGACTTCACAGAAACGTCGAAATATTATTGGAAAGCCACTACCAAAAAAATGATATAATGGTAGAAAAAAAGCGTATTGAAAGCGGTTAAAAGGAGTTCGTGCCATGAAAAAAAAGCGCTTGATTATTCGAACAGTTATATTAGCAGTTTTACTGTGCGCGGTTGGATATACCCTTTATGCCCAATTTTTTGCTGATAAACAAAAGGTATCAGTAGGAGATGAGGCACCTGACTTTATATTAAGAGATGTTAATGGAGAAACTCATCAGCTATCAGATTACAAAGGTAAAGGCGTTTTTTTGAATTTTTGGGGAACATGGTGCAAGCCCTGTAAACAAGAGATGCCGGCTATGGAAAAGCAGTATGCAACATATAAAAAGCAAGGTGTTGAAATTTTAGCTGTTAATGTTGGAGAAACGAATATAGCAGTAGAGCAGTTTGCTAAACAGTATGGGCTATCCTTTCCAATTTTGATGGATAAAGATTCACAAGTTTTGGGTGCGTACGGGATAGATCCTCTTCCCACTACATTTTTAATTGATAAAAACGGAAAGATTGTAGACAGCTTTATTGGGGGATTGGAAGAATCTAAAATAAAAGAATATATGGAACGAATTAAACCATAGGGAGTGTTGACAATGAAACACGTAAAATGTGAATGTGGACACGTTAACCCGCATGGTACGATTTTGTGTGAAGCCTGTGGTAAGCCAATTGCAGAAGAAATAACTGAAAAATTAGTAGATATGCGTTATGAAGGAAGCGCAAGGCGATCGCAAACGTACAATAAAACAGTTATCGATAAAATATGGAATTTTTTCTCTTCTGTAAAGGTAGGTATTTGGATCATTATTGTGACGCTTGTTGCGTCTGCAGTCGGAACCATTTATCCTCAAGAAGCTTACATACCTCCTAATGTGACAGCAAATGAGTATTACCAAAAGGAATATGGATGGACAGGAGAGCTTTATTATAAGTTAGGTTTTCATCATCTCTATGAATCGTGGTGGTACTTGCTTTTAATTGCTGCTTTAGGAATGTCGTTAGTCATTTGTAGTTTAGATCGAGTAGTGCCTTTGTATCGAGCTCTAAAAAAGCAGAGTGTAACAAAACATCCAAACTTCTTAAAAAGACAGCGTTTATATAGCACTACGTCATCGTGGACGGATCAAGATTATGAACATGTAAAAAGCATGCTTAAAAAAAGAAGATACTCTATTCGTGAAGAAAACGGCAATCTGCTGGCTGAAAAAGGACGTTTCTCAAGATGGGGTCCATACGTTAATCATATCGGTCTCATTATCTTTTTACTAGGTGCTATGCTTAGATTTGTACCAGGCATGTATATAGATGAAGTTCTTTGGATTCGTGAAGGTGAAACAAAAGTTATTCCTGGGACGAACGGAGAGTATTTTTTGAAAAACCATCGTTTTACTGTTGAAACATATGATAAAGATAGTGAAAGCGCCGTGTTTCAAGAAGCAATTGATCGTGCAGGGAATAATAAAGTAGCCAAAAAATATGAAGCGGATGTTAGTCTGTATAAGCGCGAAGGAAAGCTTATACCAGGAGCAGATCCAAAGTTAAAGAAAATAAAAGATTCAGAGATTCGTGTGAATCAGCCGCTTAAGTTTGAAGGGTATGCCATGTACCAAGTGGACTTCAAATTAAATGAGTTCAGCTCTATGTCTTTCCATTTAACAGATAAAAATGCAAATAAAAACGTTGGTTCACTTACAGTAGATTTACATAATCCCAAAGAAACATATGATCTAAAAGACGGATATAAAGTCAAGCTCATGAGTTACTTTCCAGACTTTTTCTTCGATGATGAAGGAAATCCAAATACAAAGACAAGAGTGCCTAACAATCCAGCTTTTGTATTTAAAATGATTACGCCTCAGCATAAAAAAGGCGAAGTTGCTTTTGTTGGAATTAGAGAAAACTTGGAGCCGCTAGGAAACAACGATTATAAAATGACCTTTGCTGGTGTGGAAACGAAAAATGTAACGGGATTAACCGTTCGCAGAGACTATACACTTTGGTTTTTAGGAATTGGCGGAGCAATCTTTATGATTGGTGTGATTCAAGGGATGTATTGGAATCATCGTCGCATGTGGATTCAAAAAGTCAATAGTGAGATATGGTTAGCCGCACATACAAATAAAAACTGGTATGGTCTTAAAAAAGAATTAAATGGTTTGTTAGAATCAACATCCCTTACACAGCTTAAGGACCAAAATGATAAAGAAACGAAATAGGAGGAAAAAGCATGGATTACGCGAGTATAAGTAGTAATTTACTGTATGTGGCGTTTATTGCTTATTTAGTTGCAACCTTTTTTTTCGGAGGAGCTATTCGAGATAAGCGAGCAGCTCAAAAGAAAACAAAGTGGGCAACGTTTGGAATTGCGGTTACCATCATCGGCTTTATTGCACAGATTGGCTACTTCATTACAAGATGGATTGCATCAGGCCACGCTCCTGTTAGTAATTTATTTGAATTTACCACGTTTTTTGGCATGATGCTTGTTGGCGCATTTATTGTTATTTACTTTATTTATCGTCTTAGCATGCTTGGACTTTTTGCATTGCCGGTGGCTCTTTTAATCATTGCTTATGCAAGCATGTTTCCAACTGAAATTACGCCGCTGATACCGGCTCTCCAAACGAATTGGCTGCATATTCACGTTACAACCGCAGCTACGGGTGAAGCCGTGCTTTCCATTAGCTTTGTCGCAGGATTGATTTATTTAATCAAAACGATTGATCAATCCAAGCGAAACAAAAAAGCATTTTGGCTGGAATTCATCTTGTATACGCTTATTAGTACGCTTGGGTTTGTAGCGGTGACGCTGGCTTTTAATACGGCTCACTACGAGTCAACATTTAATTGGGTTAATAAAAGTGGAGAACAAGAACAAGTAGTATATCATATGGTTCCGCTAGTGGGACCTCATCAAAGTGAGTGGACAGTGGGGAACGAAATACAGCCGCTCGTTGATGTGCCGGCTATTATTAATGCTAAAAAATTAAATACGGTCATTTGGTCGTTAGCCGGCGGTTTTGTATTATATTGGCTGGTTCGTTTCATTTTACGGAAGCGAATTGGAGCCGCGCTGCAGCCGCTTGTGAAACAAGTAAACAGCGACTTGCTTGATGAAGTAAGCTACAGAGCAGTGGCAATTGGATTTCCTATTTTTACACTAGGAGCACTTATTTTCGCTATGATTTGGGCTCAGATGGCCTGGACGCGCTTTTGGGGATGGGACCCTAAAGAGGTGTGGGCGCTGATCACCTTTTTATTTTATGCCACTTTTCTTCATCTTCGGCTGTCTAAAGGATGGCACGGTGAAAAATCAGCTTGGCTGGCAGTTGTCGGGTTTGCCATCATTATGTTCAACCTAGTGGCTGTGAATCTAGTTATTGCAGGTTTACATTCATATGCGTAACCATTAAAAATATAAAAACAGCCTATTGCCATCATATAGGCTGTTTTTTTGGGTGAACAAAGCTGTTTTTCGTCAAGGTGTTCACGAATTGTCACATTGTTTGGGTATCATAAGTAGAACTCGCCAGTTTTTTTTTGTACACTAAGACTAGGAGGTTGAAAATACATGCAAAATGAACAAAGATTACTGCTAGTAGACGATGAAGATCGCATTAGACGATTGTTAAAAATGTACTTAGAAAAAGAAGGATACATCATTGAAGAAGCAGCCGATGGGCATGAAGCAATCGAAAAAGCGTTACACATAAATTATGATTTGATTGTATTAGATTTAATGATGCCTGGCATAGATGGTATTGAGGTTTGTAAACAAATTCGCGAGAAAAAAGCAACTCCTATTATCATGCTTACAGCTAAAGGGGAAGAAGTAAACAGAGTCCAAGGGTTTGAAGTAGGTACAGATGATTATATCGTTAAGCCGTTTAGCCCAAGAGAAGTAGTTCTTCGCGTAAAAGCACTGCTTCGACGTTCTTCTCAAACAACGTTTATTCAGCCAGAAACGAGCGTGAAAAATCTTATTGTCTTTGATCACTTAACGATTGATAATGATGCACATCGCGTTACAGCAGATGGAAAAGAAGTCAACTTAACTCCAAAAGAATATGAATTATTATGCTACCTTGCAAAAACGCCAGATAAAGTATATGACAGAGAGCAGTTGCTGCGTGAAGTATGGCATTATGATTTCTTTGGGGATCTTCGTACGGTAGACACGCACGTCAAGCGTTTGCGTGAAAAGTTAAATCGCGTATCGTCACAAGCGGCGAAAATGATTGTAACCGTTTGGGGAGTAGGGTATAAATTTGAGGTTGAAAATAACTGATGTTTTGGAGAAGTGTAGTTGGTAAACTATGGTTTACTATCCTATTGCTCGTCACGCTTGTTTTATTTATTTTGACCATTTTACTGCTTCAGTTTTTTGAAAATTATCATGTTGTAGATGCAGAAAACCGTTTAACTAAAACGGCTGCTAAAATCTCTACCATTGTGCAGGAAACGGACGATGAAAAACTAGGACTATCCATTGCTCGTGAACTTGCAGATCAAGCAAGCGTAGTTATTGTCCAAGATAAAGATTTTTATTGGCATTCCACACATCCTGATAAAGAAAATAAGAAAGCTATTTCGGCCATTGTTAAACAAAACGATCAGCTAAATCAAGTGGTTGAAAAAGGTAAAGTAGTACGGGAAAAAATGTACATGACCACAAAGAAAGATACGAGTGATGAGCCTTTAATGTTTGTTGTCGGTGTACCTTTAATGAAAGATAACAAACCGACAGGCGGCGTTTATTTGTATCAATCTCTTTCTGAAATTGAAGAACCCGCTCAATATACGACTAAGTTCATTTTATTAGCTGCAGGTATTGCTATTATTTTAACTACTATCTTTGCTTTTTTCTTATCCACACGAATTACAGCGCCTCTTAGAAAAATGAGGCAGGCGGCATTTGAAGTAACAAAAGGGAATTTTGATACAAAAGTACCTATTTTAACTCACGATGAAATTGGAGAGTTAGCGATTGCTTTTAATCAAATGGGCAGGCAGTTAAAGTTTAATCTCAATGCGCTCAATCAGGAAAAAGAACAGCTTTCAAGTATTTTAAGCAGTATGGCAGACGGTGTTATTACGTTTAGTAGAGACGGATCGATTTTAATTACCAATCCTCCAGCGGAACATTTTCTTCAGACTTGGTATTACGAGCAGGATGTCAACAATCAGCAGGTGCCTGAGCTTCCAGCAAACGTCGTGCATTTGTTTCAAACGGTAGTAGAGACTGAAACGGAACGAAGTGCAGAGTTGAAAATTCAAGGGAAAACGTGGGTTATTTTGATGTCACCGCTCTATAATCAAACGAAAATTCGCGGTGCTGTAGCTGTACTACGAGATATGTCTGAAGAGCGTAAACTTGATAAATCCAGAAAAGATTTTATTGCAAACGTGTCTCATGAATTGCGCACACCTATTTCTATGCTTCAAGGTTATAGTGAAGCTATCATTGACGATATTGCAAGTACGGATGAAGAAAAGAAAGAAATTGCACAGGTGATTTATGATGAATCACTGCGTATGGGCCGGCTTGTAAATGAACTTTTAGATTTGGCGCGAATGGAAGCGGGACATGTGCAGCTTCACTTAGAATCTGTAGCAATGGTTGAATTTACAGAACGTGTTTTGCGTAAGTTTCAAGGGTTAGCTAAAGAAAAACATATTAAACTGTCTCTTAATGGAAGAATAGAAGATGAATTTGAAGCGATGATTGATTCAGATCGAATGGAACAAGTGCTGACAAACTTAATTGATAATGCCATTCGTCATACGGATGACTACGGAGAAGTAAGGCTGCATCTTGATAAAAGTCAATCGGAAATCCATCTTTCTGTTCAAGATACAGGAGCAGGGATTCCAAAAGAAGATCTTCCATTTGTATTTGAACGATTTTATAAAGCGGATAAAGCCAGAACGAGAGGAAAGTCAGGAACTGGTCTTGGGCTTGCGATCGCTAAAAATATCGTGGAGGCACATCAAGGGATCATTGCGGTTGAAAGTGAATTAAATGAAGGAACAACTTTCTTTATCAAACTGCCAAAGTAAACACATGCTAAATAACAGTTTTTCTTCGGCTGAAATAATAAGAATAGCAAAGAGATGTGATTCAGTGGAGAATCACATCTCTTTATTTTTTTTTATAAAAAAGTCTAAAAGAGAAGGAATTGGCATATAGTATGTTTTGTGTGCAATGATCTACATAGGAGGTTCTTTCTTCATGATTGACGTATTAAGAAGAATATTAGTTGTATTAGTAATGGGATTGTGTATAGGTCTTTTATTTTTGGGCGGGCAAATGGTAAAAGCAGAGGAGAAGCAGTGGGAGTGGCCGGTTGAAGGAATCTTAACTGATATATTTGGTTCTCGTCACGCCAAACACTTTGGAATTGATATAGCAGCACCTGTTGGTACACAGGTGTATGCTGTTGCAAAAGGAGTGGTGAGCCGCTCTTATTATTCAAATACATATGGGCAAGTTGTTTTTATCAAACAAACGAATGGATACGAAACGGTCTATGCTCATCTAGAGGAACGTTTTGTTGCAGAAGGAAATCGTGTAGCCGCAGGTCAAAACATTGGACGAGTTGGCAATACAGGGCGATCTTCAGGTGCACATTTGCATTTTGAAGTTCATCAAGGAAATTGGAATCCGGATAAAACCAATGCAGTGAACCCACTTGCTAAATTGGACAAGCAAAAACTATCGGCATACGTAAAAAGCGATTTAGCTGCGACGGTTTTTCAGCAGTTACATCATGCTTCTGATAACTGTATTCTTATCCATCAAGGAGATACGTTATCTGAACTCGCAGTCAAATATGAAGTAGATATGGAGCAGCTAAGAAAGTGGAACCATTTAGAGAATACGATGTTAAATGCAGGACAAGTGTTAAAAATAAGTCCATAAAAAAAGAGCCGCTAAGGCTCTTTTTTTGAATGTCACAATTCAATACGCTGTATGGTCACAATCTCGCTTGTTTGTTTTAATGAAGTGATGACAGAATCATCTAAAAGTTTATCAAACGTGAGCATCATAATGGCTTCTCCGCCTTTTTGCTTACGGCCCACTTGCATGGTAGCAATGTTAATACGTAAATCTCCAAGTACTTTCCCTACGTTTCCAATAACTCCGGGCTGATCACTGTGGCGGATATAAAGAAGATGACCTTCTGGATAAAAATCAATATCAAATGAATCAATATTAACAATTCGAGGTCCATATCCTGCTATATAGGTGCCCGTAATGGTAAATGTACGCTGTTCGCCTGTTACTGTAACGTCAATCATATTGGAATATCCTTGCGTATCTTCTGATGTTTTTTCACCAAATGTAATTCCTCGTTCTTTGGCAATCATAGAAGCATTGACTTCATTAACAGGTGAGTCAATACGGTGAGTTAAAAAGCCTGATAACAAGCTCCGTGTAATATAAGTGGTTTCCAAATCCGTCACTGTACCTCCGTAGGAGATAGAGATATGCTGAACAGGTTCTCGCATGCATTGAGATAAAATAGCTCCCATTTGTTTGGTAAGGCTCGTAAACGGCTGAATTTTTTCAAAAATTTCTTTAGAAAGCGTTGGCAAATTAATGGATGAACTTACAGGATTACCTTCTAGAAAACGCAGAACGTCATGTGCCACGTCTTCAGCAACATTAAGCTGGGCTTCTTTTGTAGAAGCGCCCAAATGGGGAGTTGTAATAACTTGATCAAAATGTAACAAAGGGTTATCAAGCGGCGGTTCAACTTCAAATACGTCAATAGCTGCACCTTGAACATGGCCAATTTCTAAATAATGAACTAAGGCTTTTTCATCAATGATCCCGCCGCGTGCGCAGTTTAATAAAAACACCCCCTTTTTTGTTTTAGCTAATGTGTCATGATTGAGCAATCCTTTTGTTTCTTTAGTAAGCGGAGTGTGCACGGTAATTACATCCGCTGCTGCTAGTAATTCATCCAGGGATAATAGTTCTACGCCTAGCTTTTCAGCTCGGGAAGAGGTTAAAAAAGGATCGTAAACGTGAACGTTCATATTGAAGGCTTTTGCACGTTTGGCAAGCTCAGAGCCAATTCGTCCAAATCCGATAATGCCCAGGTGTTTGCGATTAAGCTCTGTTCCAACAAATGCTGAGCGGTTCCATTCGCGCGCTTTAACTGACGCATTTCCTTGAGGGATATGCCGAAACAAGCTAGCCATCATAGCAAATGTATGTTCCGCCGTTGAAATGGTATTTCCGTTCGGCGCGTTAATAACGACAACCCCTCGTTTGGTTGAGGCTTCAATATCAATATTATCGACACCTACTCCAGCGCGAGCAACAATTTTTAAATTCGGCATTTTTGCCAGCAAATCTTCTGTAACCGTCGTAGCACTCCGTACTAAAAGCGCATCGTACGTATGCAAATCATTCTCAACTTCTTCAACTTTTTTTCGCGTAAGATTCACCTGAGGAGCTTCGAGTAGTGGAGCAAGACCTTCATTGCTAATTGAATCAGCTACTAACACATTATACATGACGTGAACATCTCCCTTAGATTTTACTATCATCAAATATTTGATAATTTAACATGTTAAAAAAATTCTGTCAATTATATTTTTCAAACTTTACAATTAGTTATCAAATGCACAATCATAAACGTAAAATTGAAACTATAAATATGTCATGATGGCGTTAGTTATGCACTTATTTCTTAATTTTACATATAACAATAAAAGTGAAGTTTATAAAATACATCAATTTAATAGGAATTAAAAAACTTCTTTATTTACTTTTAATTCGAGATAACATATAATAAATTCATAATTAAATATTGGTCTATCTTCGGGGCAGGGTGAAATTCCCGACCGGCGGTAAAAAACAAATTGTTTTGAGCCCGCGAGCTTATATGTAATACATAGGAGCAGATTTGGTGAAATTCCAAAGCCGACAGTACAGTCTGGATGGGAGAAGGTGGAGGTTCAGCGTTCAAAACCTAATGTGATGAACGTTTATTAAATATGCCTGCCATATCTCCTCTCAACGAATCATTTGTTGGGAGGTTTTTGCGTGGGGATATAAAGTTGAACCTTTCTTCTTTGAAGAGTGGATCACAAAGAAGGAGAGAGGAAAGATGCAACAAAGTAAGAAAACTCAAAAGCTGGTTATACTAGGAATGTTAAGTAGTATTGCTTATATTTTAATGATGATTAACTTTCCAATTCCTGGATTACCTCCGTTTTTAACAATTGATTTTAGCGAAATTCCTGCACTAGTAGCAGCACTTGTATTTGGACCTATGGCTGCTGTTATAGTAGAAGGAATAAAAAATTTATTGAATTATTTAATTCAAGGAAGTGCTACAGGGGTTCCAGTTGGTCAAGTGGCAAACTTTGTGGCTGGTTTACTGTTCGTTCTTCCTGTGTCATACATGTTCCGTCGATTTAAAACAGCTAAAGGCGTAACAATAGGTTTGGTTACGGGTACGGTTGTAATGACGGTGCTCATGGCTGTCTTAAATTATTATGTCTTTTTACCTGCGTATACGATCTTCTTACAATCGCCAGAAATGTCTAGTGAGCAAGCACGTCAATATATTGTTGCAGGTATTTTGCCGTTTAACTTAATAAAAGGAGCAGCAACAGGGGTTATTTTTGTCTTATTGTTTTCAAAAATGAAGCAATGGATCACGCGTCGCGTTGCTGTTTAATTCAATCGCTCTCCCAAGGAGAGCGATTTTTATATATAAAAAAACCTGCAGCATGTACTACTACAGGTTTGCTTATTACTTATTCGAATTTATTAGCATCGCCTTCGAATTTTTCATCCGCTACGCGAATTGAATCCGTAGGGCAGCCTTCCATTGCATCCATCATATCATCTTCTAGATCTTCTGGAATTTCTACTACACCTTGGTTATCATCTAATGTTACGAATGCAATACCTTCATCATCATAATCATAAATGTCTGGTGCTGCTGCTCCGCAAGCGCCGCATGCGATGCAAGTATCTTTATCAACAATTGTATATTTTGGCATAACAAGACCTCCTGTAAAGTGTTCGAAAATTTCTCATTATATAATCTCTTCGCGAATCAAGAGTGAAATTTCTCCTTATTCATTGTAAAATGATTTATAAAACTTTTCAATAGAAAAGTCACTGAGAATGCTTATCAAATCAAGGCTTCTTCACTTATCCAAACGTTTTGATACATAAAGGAAAAAGCTAAAAAGCCTTTATCTCACATGCTATTGGTCACTTTTGGTACAATGAATGAGAAAGGAAGTTGACACCTTTGAATTATATTCAAGTTAGCATTTTATTTTGTATAAAACAGTTAAAAGGTGAGCGAACCGCCTATGGTATTTATCATTTATTAACAGGTAAAAAGTCAGCTCAAACCATTCAAGACGGGAAAATTTTTGGGATTTCTTTTCTTTTTCAGTCATTTCTTTACTTAGATAAACGGTCTTTTGAAACCTGCGTTGCATATTTAAAAGAACAGCAGTATATTGAAGAAACTGAAAATCAAAAGTATATGATGACAGATAAGGGAAGAGCACGGCTTGAAGATGAACTGACGGCTCGGCCTTTTCATCCAGCTTTGGACGGATGGAAATTCGCAAGCAGTACTCAATTATTTTTAGCAAGAATCACTTTGTTCATTCAGACCTTATCAAACCTACAGTATTTTCAAAAAGGGTTTTTACCCATTTCCAAAAATCCTGAGGTCATTCAATGGGTCAAAACGTATATTATGTCTCAAAAGCAAACGCGTCAAGAGTTAGCCGCCGAGCTATTCAAAGAGCTCCGAACGTGCTTGAAAGGTTGTACGGAGCGGGATGCGTCTCTTTTTGTTTTGCAACTGACTGGATACCAAAGAGTAGGCTTTACAAAAAATCAGTTAGCATATCAATATGAACTCGATGAGCATTATGTTCATATTCAACTTTTAGGGGTTATTCACTATATCATTGAAAAAGTGAGTAAAAATAATGAAAGCTTTCATGTGCTTTCTTCTTTTTTACATGATCTATATTTAGAATTGCCTTTGACGAGCTCGACGTTAAAAACGTATAGCTGGCTTCAAAAAGGCAAGACGCTTGAAGAAATTGCTTATATAAGGCGTTTAAAAGAAAGTACAATTGAAGATCATATTGCAGAATTAGCTCTGTTTGTTCCATCTTTTTCAATCGATGCATACGTATCGCCTAGGCAGCAGGAAGAAATTATCTCGGCTTTTGAAGGTTTGCATACAAATAAATTAAAGGTGATAAAGGAAGAAGTAAAAGACGACGTCACCTATTTTCAGATTCGTCTCGTATTAGCAAAACATTTTACCTGATACTAAAAAAAGTGGTGTTTGATGTGAAAATAGAACAACTTCTACAGAAACAATTTGGCTATAGCCAATTTCGACTAGGACAAAAAGAGATCATTCAAGATATTTTAACAGGTCATCATGTGTTAGCGGTTCTTCCTACAGGAACAGGAAAATCATTGTGCTATCAGCTCCCAGCTTATTTGTTGAACCGACCGGTGCTGATTGTATCGCCTTTAATTTCACTGATGGAAGATCAAGTTCAACAACTAAAGGCAAGCGGAGAAAAGCGAGTTATTGCCTTAAATAGTTTCCTACAACAAGAAGAAAAACGACGGGCGCTAAAAGATTTAGCTTTTTATCGTTTTATTTATGCATCTCCTGAAATTTTGCAAAATGCTGCTGTAGTAGAAGCATTAAAGCAGGCAAAGGTAGGCCTTTTCGTTGTGGACGAGGCGCACTGTATTTCTCAGTGGGGACATGATTTCCGTTTGGATTATCTTCAGTTAGGAGATATATGGAAGGAACTTGGCAGTCCGCTATGTCTGGCACTAACGGGAACTGCGACCAGGGAAGTAGTGGAAGATATTAAGCGCTACTTATCGCTGCCTGCTGTCAACGAGCACATCTATTCCATGAACCGAAGTAATATTGCGATGGAAGTTGATTTTGTTGCAAGTATTGAAGAGAAAAAAGAGAAATTACTGATGTACGTTAGTGAACTGCAAAGTCCGGGAATTATCTATTGTTCCAGCCGCTCTTGGACAGAAGCATTAACACAGCTTCTAAAGGAAAATGGGATACAGCGAGTGCAGTATTACCACGGCGGAATGGAACCGAATGAAAGAATGCTTGTTCAACAGCAATTTTTAGAAAATCAGCTTGATATCATTTGTTGCACAAGTGCATTTGGAATGGGGGTTAACAAATCGAATGTTCGCTTTGTTATTCATTTTCATACACCTACGCAGCTAGAAGCATACGTACAGGAAATTGGAAGAAGCGGACGCGATCAGCGAAACAGTATTGCGATCTTGCTTTATGCTGAAGGGGACGATAATTTTGCTCATTCTTTGCTTGAAATTGAGCTTCCTTCTTCAGATATCATCTTATACTGCTTGTCGTATTTACGAAATCATGATCAGGCCATTCCTTTAAAACAAGTAGAGTCTTATTTTCTTTATACAGTGGGTATTCAAGAAACACATTGGCGATTTATTCGTTATTATTTACACAGAGAAAATGTAGTGAAAAATGACCATGTTGAACCCTGGAAAATTCCTGAATCGCTGCATGAAACGATTGTTGCAGCTGTAAATAAACGTCTCCGAAACAAACATGACAAGTATCGTGCGATGAAGAGATTTATTGAGACAAAAGAATGTCGTCGTCAGGTGCTGCTTGGTTATTTCAATGAGCTGGGAAGATCAGAGCTTCAGAATTGTTGCGATTGCTGCGGCTTGGATTTAGAAGGCTATAAAAAAACAAATGGTGAGCAAGAGCAATGGACATTTCAAGGCTGGGAATTAGAATTAGCTCGTTTGCTTCGTCAAGGAGAGATATAATGGCAAAATCACAGCAAGAGCTTATTTCATCCATGACAGATGCAGAGCTGGTTAAAAATTTATATGTAACACAGCTGCTCATCTGCTTCATTGCTGTAGGCATCGGTTTTTTTACATTCGATTCATGGAATTCCTTTTTGCAGTTTTTTCAGCTGGATTGGTCTTCTATTTTATTGTACGGGGGAGGAATGGCTCTCTTGGTAGTAGGAGGAGATACGCTTCTAATGAAATATGTACCTGAGCATTTATACGATGACGGAGGAATCAATGAACGTTTATTTGCTAATCGTTCTATTCTTCATCTAGCCCTTATTTGCCTAATCGTTGCATGTTCAGAAGAAATATTATTTCGAGGGGTTATACAAGTTCAGTTTGGCCTGTTTTGGGCGAGTATCATATTTGCACTCGTTCACATTCGATATTTGAAAAAGTGGTTTCTTTTTATTTCGGTTGTGGTTTTAAGCTTTTTAATAGGGTTACTTTTTTGGTGGACTGAAAATTTGTATGTCACTATTTTTACTCATTTTCTCATTGATTTTTTATTAGGCCTACAGATACGAAAGTCAAAAGGGAAATCTGCACAGCCAGAAGAAATAATGCAGTAAAAGTGAAGGGAACAGCCATTATTTTCAGTGCTACCCACATAATCTTTTATGTTCACTCATATGTTGTACTAGCATATGAGGGGGGTGGAATGATGAAAAACAAGGTGATAGACTTTGAAAGCGACGAGCCACTTCAATATATATTAGCGAGCGTTATTAAAAGAAAAGAAGCGGTTAATAAGCTGAGAGCTAAAGAGAAAAAATGGAAGCTTTTGTTTTTAGCCAGTGTAACGGCTGTCATTAGCTACTTTTTTTTCATTTTTCAAAGCGGTTTTTTTAGTACATTTAGCGAATTTTTTTCCTTTTTGTTAGGCAGCATAGGGCA
The DNA here is from genome assembly GCF_023715685.1 of Priestia aryabhattai. NCBI lineage: Bacteria > Bacillati > Bacillota > Bacilli > Caryophanales > Bacillaceae > Priestia > Priestia aryabhattai. The sequence goes on along the minus strand of NZ_JAMBOQ010000001.1, from coordinate 749,283 downwards.
TTTGATGTTTTTATTGCTTACCGTCTCACTTTATTTTTATACTGTACAGCTGCAGAAAAAAAGCGAGAAAGCAGAAAAGACTTTTCAAGATTTGCGCTGTGAGATTATTAAAAGAAGCAAAGAGCTATGGGCGACGCCTGAAACATGGGAGCACCGAAAAGAAACGTTCCGCTGGATGCAGTCAACTTATGGAATTAATTTATATCATGAAAATAAATAGAATCGCATGAAAAAGCCTCTTTTTACATAGAAGTTTAGTGAAGGGGGTTTTTTTGTGAGGGATTGGTTTAACTTGCTGGCTGCGTGGTTATGCAGTTATTATATCAGCAGTTTAACGGCTGTAGGCTCAAAAGCTTCGTTAACATATTTACTTATTCGAATGATTTTACATCCGTTAGATGTGTTTGGTATTATAATCTTATTTTTCACCGCTCTTTTTTGTCTGTCGGCGGCAGTTCGTAAAGTGTTTCTGCAAAGTCGGTTGTTTCTAAAAGGCTATAAGGTAAAATGGCATGAATATCTTGTTTCATGTCTGTGTGTGATAGGAATTTTATCGTTAAGTACAATTGCGCTTTATCAAGTAGTAGGTTTGTTAACAATTGCGACAATTTATGCCCTTTCTTCTTTAACAGAAACACACCGTGTATAAAATGAAAAGAAGGAGAATATATGGTTATTCTTTTAATTATTTTAGCGTTAGGCATAGGCTTGCTGATTTTTATGTTTTCAGAAGCCCATCGTACGTATGTAGAAGAAAGAACGATTCATTTATCAACATTTCCCGAAAATCAGCAGCCTTTGCGCCTGTTTTTTATATCGGATATACATAAGCGAACAATTTCGTCGAAGCTGTTGAAAAAAATACCTGGTGAAGTAGATTTTGTGATCATAGGCGGTGATTTACTGGAAGGGGGAGTGCCTTTATTGCGTGCTCGTCAAAATATTCAAAAGCTTAAAACGCTAGGACCCGTCTATTTTGTATGGGGAAATAATGATTACGAAGTAAGTCAAATGCAATTGAAGCAGATGCTTAAAGATGAAGGAGTCATTGCCCTTAAAAACGAGCATGTTTTTGCAGTTTCTCAACATGGTACTACATGCAATTTTGTGGGAGTAGATGATTTATCAGAAGGTCAGGTGAATCTAAAGAGAGCTGTTTCTTCAATTGAACCTGAACAGCTTACCATTCTTCTAAGCCACAACCCTGATATTATCTATTATGTAGATGAAGAATCAAAAGTAGATTTAATTTTGAGCGGACATACACACGGAGGACAGATACGCTTATTTAATTTTGGTATGTATGAATTAGGAGGGCTGAAGGAGAAAAAACAGGTTCCTCTTTTTGTCAGTAACGGATATGGTACAACCTCCTTGCCTCTCCGTTTACAAGCTCGTGCACAGACGCATTATATCACTTTAAAAAGGAAAGAATAGCCTTGAACAAACTCTTTACATAGCATATACAAATTTTACACACAGGATAACTTATCCTATAATTCAATTAATAGATACAGTTCACGAAGAGTAGTTGGAGGTTACGTATGGCTCACGAAGGGAAGTATAATATTAAAGCCATCTCAAATATGGTCGGAATCCAGCCGGGAACTTTGCGCGCATGGGAACGACGCTATCAAATTTTAAATCCTGTCCGCAATGAATCGGGGCATCGGTTATATACAGAGGAAGATTTGCGGAAATTAAAATGGCTCACGGAAAAAGTGAGCGGAGGTTTTACTATTAGTCAAGCGGTTTCGTTAATAGAAACGGAAAGTAGTACAGTAGGATCGTTTGAAGAAGAAGGAGAAGTAGATTCCCCTCAAAAAATTAGGGATGAGCTGTTAACTATGCTTTTATCTTTTGAAGAAGGAAAAGCACAGGATTTAATTAATCATGCTTTTAGCCTGTATTCGGTAGAAAAAGTGGTTATTGATATTTTGGGTTCTCTACTCGTGACGGTTGGGGATATGTGGGGAAAAGGGCAAATTACAAGTGCTCATGAGCATTATACGACTCAAGTATTAAAAACACGTATCAGCATGATTTTTTATTCGCTGCCTTCAAATGGCTTGTTGCCTAAAACGATTACTGTATGCGGGCCTAATGAGACACATGAAGTGGGACTCCTAGTCTTTACGCTATTTTTACGCCGTAAAGGGTTTGAGGTTATTTATTTAGGAAGCAGCATTGAAGATAAAGATGTTGAGTTAATTGTTAAAGAAGTAGACCCAACGTTTTTATTTATGTCATGCACAATGATGGAAAATGCCGAGAAAACACTAAATTTGACGAACCAAATGATAAAGAAATTCCCGCATCTTAAAGTAGGATTAGGCGGTTATGTATTTGATGGTTTAGATAGCAAAAGAAAAGGCGAGGCCCAGCCGTTTATTTTAGGAAATACAAAAGAAGAGTGGAACAGCTGGCTAACAAAAAAATTAGCAGAAATTGATTGAGAATAGCTTGTCTTTCCTATCATAAACCTGTAAACTCGTAAGTAAATATCACGAACCGTTTTCCAAAAAATACATATACTGCATTATCGAACCATGTGGTTATGAGTGCAAGCGGGGAGGGACGCTAATGAGGCTTGAACGATTAAACTATAATAAGCTAAAAGTTTTTTTGACCTACGATGATTTAAAAGAAAGAGGGTTAACAAAAGAAGACCTATGGACAGATACATTCAAAGTAAAACAGCTCTTTCGTGAGATGATAGAGCAAGCTTCTCAAGAACTGAACTTTGAACCCACAAATTCTCTTTCGGTAGAAGTTTTTTCACTTCAAGCACAGGGAATGGTTGTATTTGTGACAAAGCAGTATGAAGAAGAAACCAGCTATGGTGAGTTCGATGAAGACGAGTTCGAGGACTTCATTGAAATGCAGGTCATGCTAGATGAAAGCGAAGACATGTTTTTTGAGTTTGATTCATTTGAAGATATCATTCAGCTGACCAAACGCATGTCAAACTTTTACGATACGGATAGTGTGCTCTATTCATTCGAAAAACGTTTTTACGTGCTGTTAGATTATCACATGCTGTCACCAGCTGAAGTTGGGAATATGATTGCGGTTTTGGCGGAGTATGGAAATCCCTCTACAATTACAAAGCACCGCGTAAATGAATATGGGAAAATGTTAGTAGAAAAGAGAGCTTTGGAGTATATTAACTCTATCTTTTCTTAACTGTTTAATTAAAATAATTACACCCGTGAAGGATAAAGCACTTTTATTAAAATAAGAGTGGCTGCACTTTCAGCTTGTACAAAGTTGTTGAAAGTGCTCTTTATCACCGGGTGTTTTTTATTTTTTAAGACGATTAAAGCATACTAGAAAAGAGGCAGACTTAAAACATTGTAGCATAACTTGTAAAGTTAATGGAAGCGTTTTCTTGGGAGAGCACAAAAAATACTAAAAGTTCGATATTTTCCTTTGCAATGTAAAACTAAGGGTGTATACTATGTCATGAAAGAAGCACCATTCAATTAAAAACGAATAATTTTCGATACATTTTAGGAGGTTTACAGATGGTAGCCGACAAGATGCAAGACAGTAAAAATAGTCAAGAAGAAAAGCATGATGTTTTAAAATCTACACAAACAGTGATACATAAAGCGTTAGAAAAACTAGGCTATCCTGATGAAGTGTATGAACTATTAAAAGAGCCATTACGAATGATGACAGTAAAAATTCCTGTTCGTATGGATGACGGATCAGTTAAGATTTTTACAGGTCACCGAGCGCAGCATAACGATGCAGTTGGTCCTACGAAAGGTGGAATTCGTTTTCACCCAAACGTAACTGAAAAAGAAGTAAAAGCTCTATCTATATGGATGAGTTTAAAATGTGGAATCGTTGACCTTCCTTACGGTGGAGGAAAAGGTGGAATTGTTTGTGATCCTCGAAATATGTCTTTTGGAGAATTAGAACGTTTAAGCCGCGGATATGTTCGGGCGATTAGCCAAATTGTTGGACCAACAAAGGATATTCCAGCGCCGGATGTGTTTACAAATTCACAAATTATGGCTTGGATGATGGATGAATACAGCCGTATTGATGAATTTAATTCACCGGGCTTTATTACTGGAAAGCCACTTGTCTTAGGTGGTTCGCATGGCCGTGAAACAGCGACTGCAAAAGGAGTAACTATTTGTATTCGTGAAGCAGCGAAAAAACGAGGCATTGAATTACAAGGTGCACGGGTAGTAGTACAAGGGTTTGGAAATGCAGGAAGCTTTTTAGCTAAGTTCATGCACGATGCTGGCGCTAAAATTGTAGGGATATCCGATGCATACGGAGCGCTGCATGATCCTAATGGTTTAGACATTGATTATTTATTAGATCGACGTGATAGCTTTGGCACAGTAACGAAATTATTCAATAATACAATTAGCAACAAAGAACTGCTGGAACTTGACTGTGACATCCTAGTCCCAGCTGCGATTGAAAATCAAATTACAGAAGAAAATGCCCATAACATTCAAGCGAATATTGTTGTAGAAGCAGCAAATGGACCAACAACTCTTGAAGCAACGCGCATCTTGTCAGAGAGAGGAATTTTATTAGTTCCAGACGTTTTGGCAAGTGCTGGCGGTGTAACAGTATCTTATTTTGAATGGGTGCAAAATAATCAAGGTTATTATTGGACGGAAGAAGAAGTAGAAGAAAAGCTTGAAAAAGTAATGGTTAAATCATTTAATAACATCTATGAAACCTCTACAACTCGAAAAGTCGACATGCGTCTAGCTGCTTATATGATAGGCGTAAGAAAAATGGCAGAAGGCTCTCGTTTCAGAGGCTGGATTTAAAAACAGAACAGCAGAACAATTGCGTAAATAGAAAAAATCTCCTATCATTAATGAGGAGATTTTTTTGTTTTACACTGCGTTAAAATAGAAAAAAGGTGCGTTTACAACTGAAGGAGTGACAGGCATGAAGAAAGAAAAAGTAATTATTGTTGGCGGAGGACCATGCGGCCTTTCAGCAGCTATTGAGCTTCAACATACAGGTATTGATGCCCTTGTAATTGAAAAAGGGAATATCGTGAATGCAATTTATAACTATCCGACACACCAAACGTTTTTTAGTTCCAGTGAAAAACTAGAAATTGGGGATGTCCCTTTCATTACAGAAAATCGTAAGCCTGTGCGCAATCAAGCTCTCGCTTACTACCGAGAAGTGGTGAAGCGCAAGCAAGTTCGAATTCAGCCGTTTGAACGTGTCTTGCAAGTAGACAAACAAGCGAAAAATCAATTTATTGTCACAACATCTAAAGAGACATACGAAGCGGAGAATGTCATTATAGCTACGGGCTATTACGATCATCCTAATTACATGAATGTTCCTGGTGAGGATTTATCAAAGGTATTTCATTATTTCAAAGAAGCTCATCCGTACTTTGATAAAGATGTAGTCGTCATAGGCGGAAAAAACTCTAGCGTCGATGCAGCTCTAGAATTAGTGAAATGTGATGCAAGGGTGACGGTTATTTATCGTGGCTCAGATTACTCCCCTAGCGTAAAACCTTGGATATTGCCTGAATTTGAAGCGCTGGTGCGAAATGGAACGATTCAGATGCATTTTAATGCTCATGTAACAAAGATAACCGATGAAACGGTAACATATGAGCAGGCAGGGAAAGAATCTACGATTAGTAACGATTTCGTTTTTGCTATGACGGGCTATCACCCTGATCACTCGTTTTTAACAAAAATGGGGGTGGAATTAGATGATGAAACAGGCCGCCCTTCTTTTAACGAAGAGACGATGGAAACAAACGTGGAAGGAATTTATATCGCCGGTGTGATTGCTGCAGGAAATAATGCTAATGAAATCTTTATTGAAAATGGACGGTTTCATGGAAAATCAATAGCTTCTCATATTATCAACAAAAACAACGCATAGGCTTCTATGCGTTGTTTTACTAATGATTAAATAGCTGCTGCAATTCATCATGATTCGTTGTTACTTGTAGAGCAACTAACAGTTTAATGCGTGCTTTAGGACCATTGAGGCCATTTGAAAAAATAACGCCCATCTCTTTTAACTGCTTGCCACCGCCTTCATATCCATATACATCTTGAGCAATTCCATTAAAACAGCGAGAAACGAGCACGATGGGTATCTTTCGCTGTAAAAGCAATTGAATTCCCGGAAGTGTAAGGGGAGGGAGATTTCCTTGGCCAAGGGCTTCAATTACAAGTCCATCAACATTCATTGAAGCCGCTGCCTGAAATAACTGATCGTCCATTCCTGCATAAGCTTTTAATAAAGTGATTTGTTTATCTATCTGATTGACAGGATAAAATTCGTGTTCTGTAGGCATGTGGTGAAAAGATACGCCGCGTTTTGTGATTAATCCTATTGGACCGTACTGAGGGCTTTGAAATGTTGCCACGTTGCTTGTGTGGGTCTTAGTCACATTTTCTGCTGTATGAATTTCATCGTTCATCACAACTAAGACGCCTTTTCCTTTTGTACCGTCACTAATAGCTACCCGAACCGCAGATATAAAATTATAAGGACCGTCTGAACCAATCTCATTGCTTGATCTCATGGCTCCAGTTAAGACAATTGGAATATCTGTATGCACTGTTAAATCTAAAAAATAAGCGGTTTCTTCCAGCGTGTCCGTACCGTGGGTTAACACGACTGCATCAATTTTGCCCTCATTAATTTTATCGCGTATTTTTTTTGAAAGTATAAGCATTTCATTAGGAGTAATGTGAGGAGAAGGCAGATGAAATGCTTCTTCTACGATTACATTGGCCATACCTGAAACAGATGATGTTGAGCGGTGAAGCGGATTTTGAATATCTGGTGTTACCGATCCAGTTGCCATGTCTTCTTTCATAGAGATTGTGCCGCCGGTGTGAAGAATATAAACAGTTTTCATAGAGAGCTCCTTTCAATTTTTCATATAAGTATGATACATTTTTTGGTATACTTGTTTAAGGTCTTTGTTAGGCTTTGTAAATCGACAGCAAGTTATGTGAGCATTTACATATAAAGATAAGGACATTATAGACGGAGATTTTCATCCTAAAGATAACATGTTACTATTAAAAAAAATAGAGGAGATGAGGCGCTATTTATGTTGGCGATTGTATCTGCAGGCATTGCGCCAGGATTGGCATTGTTAAGTTTTTTTTATTTGAAAGATGAATACGAAACTGAGCCGATTTCAATGGTATTAAAAACATTTATTTTTGGAGCCATGCTTGTTTTGCCAATTATGTTTATTCAATATGTATTTGGTGAAGAACACGTTTTTCAATCACCTTTTCTTGAAGCATTTTTTACGACAAGCTTTTTAGAAGAATTTTTCAAATGGTTCATTTTATATTTCACGATTTATCAGCATGTGGAATTTGATGAGCATTATGATGGAATTGTTTACGGGGCAGCTGTTTCATTAGGTTTTGCTACCGTTGAAAATATTTTATATTTATTTGCAAATGGTTTAGAATCAGCGCTAGGAAGAGCCTTTTTACCCGTATCTAGTCATGCTTTATTCGGTGTTATTATGGGGTATTATTTAGGGAAAGCAAAGTTTTCTGAAGGAAAAGAAAAAACGAAGTGGACGCTGTATTCCGTATTTGCGCCGCTCATTTTACATGGAACATATGATTATATTTTAAAAACAATGGATCATTGGGTATTTATTATTATTCCATTCATGATTTATTTATGGTGGCTGGCGTTAAGAAAAGTAAAAAAGGCCAAACAGCCATCGATTGTCTAGGCTCAGCTTGTAAATCTTTTTTGAAAGATTTACGAGCTGAGTTTTTTTCATTTCGGTAAATTTTGCGCATCTTGTATAAAAAAACAACCTTTACAAAAAATACTCCTATCATCTTATCAGTTACATACGATGTAGGAGGTTTTGTCATGTTATCATTTCGATGTTTTAAAAAATATGCATGTCTCATATGCATATGTTCATTTATTGCAGCATCCGTTGTGAGTCCAAAGGCCGCTCACGCGTTTTCAAATCAAGTCATTCAACACGGAGCAGTTGGAGATGACGTTATTGAGCTGCAGTCGAGACTTCAGTATTTAGGTTATTATAATGGGAAAATTGACGGTGTATTTGGATGGAGCACATACTGGGCACTGCGAAATTTCCAATATGAATTTGGCATTAAAAAGATTGACGGTTTAGCAGGCTGGCAAACAAAGATTAAATTAGCCAATGCAACAAAATATCACGAAAACTATGTGAAGAATCAAATTAGAAAAGGGAGTAAGTTTACGCATTATGGCGGTCAGCCTCTTGATCAACAGTCTAAAGGAAACGGTAGTAGTGGAAAAAGCAGCGGGAACAATGGTCAGCAAAAAGCACAAAACGGATCTTCTCAAGCAAAAAAACCTGCCAGTCAACCGCAGCGTAATACTTCTAAAGGAAGTTCTGAACAACAGAAAGAAAAAGTACAAAAGCCAACAGCTGTGAACGTACCGAGCGGTTTTTCACAAAATGATATTCAGCTCATGGCGAATGCCGTACATGGTGAAGCACGGGGTGAACCATATAATGGCCAAGTAGCCGTAGCGGCCGTTATTTTAAACAGAGTTAACAGTCCATCATTTCCAAATACAGTTGCTGGGGTTATTTTTGAACCGCGTGCATTTACTGCCGTAGCAGATGGGCAAATTTGGCTTGAGCCTAATCCGACATCTAAAAAAGCGGTTATGGATGCTATTAACGGATGGGATCCTACTGGGAATGCTATTTATTACTTTAATCCGGATACAGCAACAAGCGCATGGATTTGGTCACGTCCTCAAATTAAGCAAATCGGGAAACACATTTTCTGTCGATAAAGAGAGGTGAAGGAAACATGATTCGAACAATTTTAATTGTATTATTAGCTATTGGTGTTGTAGGTGTAGGGTATTGGGGGTACAGTGAACATCAAGAGAAAGATGCTGTGCTGCTTCAAGCAGAGAATACGTATCAACGAGCATTTCATGATTTGTCATATCAACTAGATTTATTAAATGATAAAATCGGTGGCACGCTCGCCATGAGTTCGAGAGATCAGCTTTCGCCCGCGCTTGCAGAGGTATGGCGTTTAACTTCTGAAGCTCATAACAATGTAGGACAACTGCCTTTATCGCTTTTACCGTTCAATAAAACAGAAGAGTTTCTTTCAGATGTTGGTGACTTTACGTATAAAGTGGCAGTAAGGGATTTAAGCAAATCACCTTTAACAGATAAAGAGTATAAAACGTTAAATTCGCTTTATGATCAGTCAGGCGAAATTCAAAATGAAATGCGCCAAGTACAGCATTTAGTCATTGATAATAACTTGCGCTGGATGGATGTTGAGCTAGCCCTAGCTACAAAAGAAAAGCAAGGGGACAATACGATTATTGACGGATTAAAAACCGTTGAAAAAAGTATGGATTCTTTTGCCGAAACAGATTTAGGCGTTATGAATGCAACGAATGAACAGGAAAAAAATGCTTTTCACCAATTAAAAGGTAGAGAAGTTAGTGAAGATGTTGCAAAACAAGTGGCGCGCTCGTTTTTAGATTTAAAAGGAAATGAAAAAATTCATATTGTAAAGAGCGGAAAAGATGCCGATTATGAGGTTTACAGCTTAACTATTACAGATCCAAAGACTAAACAAGAGACGTATATGGATATTACACAAAAAGGTGGATATCCGCTTTGGGTGCTCGAAGATCGAGATATTAAAAAACAAAATATTAGTTTAAACGATGCTATGAACAAAGCGAATAAGTTTTTAAAAGATCATCGTTTTGAAAGTCTAGTGATGGCTGAAAGCGCTCAATACGATAATATGGGAGTCTTTACATTCGTAGAGCAAACGGAAAGTGGAGTTCGGATTTATCCGGATTCAGTTAAAATGAAAATGTCCTTAGAAGATGGATCTGTTATTGGGTTCTCAGCTAAAGACTTCTTATTAAAACATCGTACAAGAGATATTCCAAAACCTAAAATTTCGAAAGAACAGGCGAAAACCAAGCTGAACTCGAATGTAAAAGTGATGGAAGACCGCTTAGCAATTATTACGAATGATTTAAACGAAGAAGTGCTATGCTATGAGTTTTTAGGGACAATAAAAAATGATACGTATCGTATTTTCATCAATGCCGATACGGGGTTTGAAGAAAAAGTCGAAAAACTGCAAAACTCAGAACCTTTATATAATGAAGTATAAAGTTGATAAAAACCGGTGTCTATAGACACCGTTTTTTTTAGATTGAACAAGTTTTTTGAGTCTAAATAACTAATTTTTATTTACAAAATAAACATATTTGACTTTGTTTAAATAAAGGGAAAAAGTGTATATAGTGAAACTGAAGGAGAGAGCAGATGATAAAGGTGGGAATGAGGTTGACGTTAGAGAGCGAGCACAGAGATTCTACATTACAACAAACATATCGATGTAAGGTAGTTGAGTTTACGGAAGACGTGATTTATATTAGATATCCGCTAAATGAAGAAACGCCGCGAAGTACTTTTTACTAAAAGGTACAAAATTGCTTGCTACGTTTATTGGATATGATCAAAATGTATATACCTTTCCAACTGAAGTAACAGGGCGTGAAATAAAAGGCATGCCTGTTGTGAAGCTCTTTTACCCGAGCGATAAAAAGTTAAAATCCATTCAAAGAAGAAATTTTTTCCGTGTGCCGCTTACAGTGAAGGCGGTGATAGGAAGTGAACAAGAACAGCAGGAAGTAATGGAAATCATGACTAAAAACATCAGTGCAGGTGGAATAGCCGGCTTATTCCATCACTCGTTGCTTTTTAATGAGAAAGATTCGGTTGTTGTACGATTAAGTCTTCCTAATAGTGAGGGTACTTTGCAGCATCTTGAATTAAAAGGGGAAGTTGTACGAATTACCGCCTCGACTTCTTGTAAAGTAGGTCAGCTATCTATTAAATTTATTGATATGGAAAAACAAACGAAAGAAATGATGATTCGTTATACATTAAAGCGTCAGCTCGACCTAAGGAGAAAAGGTCTTCTTTAGCGTATAAAAAAAACTTCTCTTTCCTAAACTGTAAGCAAAGGTATCACTTCTTACAAAAGGAGAAAAAAGATGAATCGGATAGAGCGGATTTTAATTAAATTAGTGGTTATTCAATTTGTGTTTTTAATAATTGCCCAATGTATTTTACTATCTAGTAGTCACAGTACATATTTCTCAAAGGTTATTCAGTATGAGGGAGTTAGCAAAAATAATTTTAATAAAATTATTGAAACATTCGACCAGTAGTCGGACGTATGGTAGAATAACTAGGAAAGAAACATGCAGTGAACACCAGGCAGGAGAAGACCCCCTGCTCTTTTTTTCGTTTATAAACGTTTCATATAAAATGGCTCATTGTATAAAAGATGAAAGTGGTTTGTTCCTGTTTTGAAATTAAGGGAGGCACTTATGGAAAAACAAATTTCAATTGCGATTGACGGTCCTGCAGCTGCTGGGAAAAGCACAGTGGCAAAGATTATAGCAGAAACCTTATCATATATTTATGTTGATACAGGAGCGATGTATCGTGCTCTAACGTATCAAGCGCAGAAAAACCAGGTAGATTTACAAAATGAAGAAGAGCTATTGCATTTGCTTAACGAAACAGTAATCGATTTAAAACCCTCTGAATCTGGACAGGTAGTAATCTTAAATGGACAGAATGTTACAAGTGAAATTCGTTCCGCAGAAGTAACCAACTCTGTATCCATCGTGGCGAAACATCGTGCAGTTCGTGAAGAGATGGTAGCGAGACAGCAGGGCCTTGCTAAAGATGGAGGCGTTGTAATGGATGGACGTGATATCGGTACACATGTGCTTCCTCACGCAGAAGTCAAAATCTTTTTGTTAGCATCTGTGGATGAAAGAGCACAAAGACGCCATGACGAAAACATAAAAAAAGGTTTTGAATCAAATTTAGAGCGTTTAAAAGAAGAAATTGCCCGCAGAGACAAGCTGGATTCTGAGCGCGAAGTAGCACCTCTTAAAAAAGCTGAAGATGCAATTGAAATCGATACAACTTCCTTATCGATTGAAGGAGTTGTAGAAAAAATACTTTCTATTACAAAAGAAAGGATTGGATGATTTTGAGCTTTTATACGTTTGCACGTGCCATTGTAAAAGGTATTTTAACACCAGTTTATCGTTATGAAGTAATCGGTGCAGAAAATATCCCTTCAGAAGGCGGAGTTTTGCTTTGTTCAAATCATATTGACAACTTAGATCCGCCTACTGTAGGTGTGACATGTCCAAGGCCTATTTCGTTTATGGCAAAAGCAGAGTTGTTTAAAGCACCTTTTCTGAAGACGGTCCTGCCAAAGTTAGAAACATTCCCTGTAAAGCGCGGGATGGCAGATCGTGAAGCTTTGCGCCAAGGGTTAAAGATTTTAAAAGAAGGAAAAGTGCTTGGGTTATTTCCAGAAGGAACAAGAAGCAAAGATGGGAAATTAGGAAAAGGAATGGCTGGAGTAGGCTTTTTTGCTTTGCGTTCAAAAGCAGCTGTTGTGCCTTGCGCTGTTATTGGTCCATATAAGCGCTTTGCAAGGTTAAAAGTAGTGTACGGACCGCCAATTCAGATGGATGAGCTTCGCGAACGAAAGGCATCAGCCGAAGAAGTAACCGACGTTATTATGAAAAGCATTGCTGAATTAATTGAAAAATATCAATAGTTTGTAACCTTATGACTTGACAAAAGATTCTATTTATTAGAAGTTAGTAACAAAGAGAGTTTTTTCTATACAGAGCTATATACAATAATGATGAGCTAAAAGAGTGAAGAACTCTTACAAGGGAATACATATTGTAGATGGATATTGGAGGAGGAAAAGACGATGACAGAAGATATGAATCAAGTAGAGGTAACATCATTAGAAGTAGGAGAAACAGTAAAAGGTACTATTACGAAAGTAGAAGAAAAGCAAGTGTATGTAGATGTACCTAACAGCAAACTAGACGGTATTATTCCAATTAGTGAATTAGCGAGCTTACATATTGAAAAAGCAGGCGATGTAATCCAAGAAGGTGCCGAAGTCGAAGCGAAAGTAATTAAAGTGGAAGACGATTTACTTGTGTTATCTAAGCGGGCTGTAGATGCTGAAAAAGCATGGGAAGGTTTAGAAGCAAAACTTTCTTCAGGTGAAGTGTTTGAAGCAGTAGTCAAAGAAATTGTCAAAGGCGGATTAGTTGTAGATATTGGTGTAAGAGGGTTCATTCCAGCTTCTCTTGTTGAAACTCATTTCGTCGATGATTTTGCAGAGTATCAAGATCAAACTCTTACAGTCAAAGTAGTGGAATTAGATAAAGAAAAAAATCGCGTAATCCTTTCGCATCGTGCAGTTGTAGAAGAAGAGCTTGTACAACAAAAAGAAAATGTTCTTGAGTCATTAAAAGAAGGTCAGGTTTTAGAAGGAACCGTTCAGCGCTTAACAGACTTTGGGGCGTTTGTAGATGTAGGCGGAGTCGATGGGTTAGTGCATATTTCTCAGCTTTCACATACGCGTGTAGAAAAACCTTCAGATGTAGTAGCTGAGGGAGATACTGTGAAAGTCAAAGTATTATCTGTTGACAAATCAACTGGGCGTGTTTCATTATCTATTAAAGATACGTTAGAAGGTCCATGGTCCAACATTTCTACGAAGCTTCGCCAAGGTGATGTAGTAGATGGAACCGTTAAAAGACTTGTATCTTTTGGAGCTTTTGTGGAAGTTCTACCTGGAGTAGAAGGACTTGTACACATCTCTCAAATTTCACATAAGCATATCGGAACACCGCATGAAGTACTTTCTGAAGGTGAAAAAGTGACGGTAAAAGTACTTGATGTGAATGAACAAGAACGACGCGTTTCGTTAAGCATTCGTGATCTTGAGGAAGAAGAACAAGAAGATTACGGTGACTATGAATTACAAGAAGAGTCAAAAGGTTTCCAATTAGGTGATATGATTGGAGATCAATTAAAAAAATTAAGATAAGTAATGGTGATGATTCGTGAGCAGAGCAAAACGTAAAATTGATCACATTCATCATGCGATTCAAACGGGACAGCATCGGCTGCACGGGCTAGATGATATTCGCTTCGTTCATAATAGCTTACCAAATACAGGCGTGCACGATGTTCATATTGATACAAAAATTGGCGAACTTTTGTTAAGTTCGCCAATTTTTATAAATGCTATGACGGGTGGAGGGGGACAAGAAACGGAACGGATTAATCGTTCGTTTGCCCAAATTGCTCATCATGGTCAATTAGCAATGGCCGTTGGATCGCAGATGGCTGCGATTAAAGATAAAAATGAAGAACAATCATACAGAGTAGTGCGTCAAGAAAACCCTAAAGGAATTATTTTTGCCAACCTAGGCAGTGAAGCTACAGTTGAACAAGCCAAAAAAGCGGTTGATATGCTTGAAGCGAATGGACTTCAAATTCATTTAAATGTCATACAAGAACTGGTCATGCCAGAAGGAGATCGTGATTTTACCGATGCATTACATCGTATTGAACGAATCGTCCGAGAGGTAACCGTTCCTTTAATTGTTAAAGAAGTAGGTTTTGGGATGAGCGCTCAAGCAGTTCAAAAACTTAAAGATGTGGGTGTTGAAATCGTTGATATTGGTGGGTACGGTGGTACTAATTTTTCGAAAATCGAAAATGAAAGACGAGCAAAACATTTTCATTTCTTTAATGATTGGGGAATTTCCACAGCAGCTTCTTTAGCAGAAGTATCTCAGCATGTAGAAGGTGTGTCCATTATCGGTTCAGGAGGTATTCAAACCTCTATGGATATTGCTAAGTCTATTGCGTTAGGAGCTTCTGCAACAGGAATGGCAGGATATTTTTTATCCATTTTAATGAAGTCTGGTTTAGAAGCAGTTGTAGAAGAGATAACCGAGCTGCATGAGGAGTTAACGTTCATCATGGCTGCGTTAGGAGCAACTTCTATTGCCGAGCTTCAGCAAATGCCTCTAGTTATTACAGGGGATACTCATAGCTGGTTGACCCAGCGAAATGTATCTATAGAAATATTTAATAACAGGTAATAAAAAAGCATGCAGTTGACTGCGTGCTTTTTTATTTCTTTAGAGAGGTAATGATCTCGTTTTCATTTTAAAAAACAAAAAATAATGGCAGAAGAAATGACAAAAAGCATGAAATCCCAAACGTTTGTCTCTTATAATAAGTTAAATAAACAGAAAAATCAGAAAAAGAGGTGGCGTAATGAAAAAGGGACATCCTATATTTACAATTTTTCTTTTCTTTTTAGGCTGGGTTTTCATGTATGCAGATCGTAATATTTTATCTCCGGTTATGGGAGATATCGGTGCACAGTGGGATCTTAATAAAGCGGAACTTGGGTTAATGTCTACCGTGTTTTTTGTAGCGTATGCAGCTATGCAGATTCCAACGGGTTTTTTGGCCGATCGATTTGGTCGCGTTAAGATTTTAGTAGCTGGATACATCCTGTTTGGAGTTTCCACATTCTTTACAGGACTTACGACTACTTTCGGTATGTTTTTACTCATACGAGCGCTGACAGGCCTTGGAGAAGGAACGTATTATGGTTCACAATACGGAATTTCTTCGAGCATCACGTCCGAACGATACCGGGGTTTAGTGTCTGCGCTCATCAATAGTGGAATGGCTTTTGGTATATCACTTGGTTTTATCGGTTCTACATACATTACATATACGTTAGAAAAAGACTGGCAGTTTACTTTTTACTTATTTGCTATTCCAACTGTAGT
Organism: Priestia aryabhattai; assembly: GCF_023715685.1. Lineage (NCBI taxonomy): Bacteria > Bacillati > Bacillota > Bacilli > Caryophanales > Bacillaceae > Priestia > Priestia aryabhattai. The sequence goes on along the minus strand of NZ_JAMBOQ010000001.1, from coordinate 733,536 downwards.
AATTGCCATTTTAATAGCTTTCTTTGTAAAAGATAAGCAGAGGGAGCAAGGAAAAAATTCGCTAAATAAAGGAACACAGCAGTCGCTAAAAGTATTATTTACAAGAAATCATATTTTTGTATACGTTTTAATCTTCTGCTCTCTTTACGGATTTTTTGGCATGCTGACGTGGCTTCCTTACTATTTACAGCATTCACGAGGATTAGAAGGGTCGCAAACAGGCATTATAGCATCTCTAGTACCTTGGGCGTCTATTCCAGGAGCAATCTTCTTTGGTTATATATCTGATCGAATTTTAAATAAAAAAGCATTAATTGTCAGTTTGTCAGTAGCGGGTGCTTTCTGTCAATTTTTTATCCCTTACACAGAGAGTTATTCTTGGCTATTAATCGGCTTAATTGTGTACGGTCTGATAGGGAAATTAGCATTAGATCCTATTTTGATTTCGTATATGGCGGATATTACCCCCTCTTCCATGTATTCTAAAGTGTACGGTTTTTTCAACTTTAGCGGCATGCTGTCATCTATCTTTGCACCTTACATTACCGGATATTTTGCAGATAAACTCGGAAGTATGGAATTCGGGTTTTATCTGTCAGGAGCACTATTATTAGTGGGAGGAGTTCTCTTTTTATTTACAGTACAGAAAGAACGTTCTTATCCTGTTTCACATCCAGTTTTAAAATAAAAAATGCGCTGACTTAGTCAGCGCATTTTTTTATTTATGTTCATTTAACTCTCGCGCTTCTTCAGGACTTTGCAAACTAGTTGCTCCCGGATAGTGAAGTCCTTGATCACGGTCAGATTCAACTCGTTTTGATTCCTTTAATTTTTTCTCTTGACGATCTTTTCCCATTCTAGATTCCCTCCTTTTTTCTGATAGGTTGTCCCAAATAACCGCTTCTATTCTAAAATCCCGATTAAGTTTTACAAAATTGATACATACTGATGACAGATAGGGAGGTGCCATATTCAGTGGACGGAATTTTCTTTTATTGGCTTTCGTGGATGGGATGGATTATCACGACATTTTTTATGCCCAAAACATCTAGGCGTTGGAAGGTAACAGCCATTATATTAATCAGTATACTCCTAAGCGGAATGAACATGCATATGACTCAGTTTTCATGTAGTTACACAGCTTTGTTTTTAGTGGGGGTAGCGTGTGTTTATGCTTCAGGCTACAGTAGAATTCAGCAGTTATATTATGTTATTGTATGCGGCATTATAATAATTGCCTATGCTAGTTTTTGTTTACTGGAGCTCTATGATCCTGTATGGATTTTTATTGATCGTAAGTGGATTTTGACTGGACTTATCTTATATATTTGCTTTATGGTGGTTAAAGATGCTGAAAAAAGATTCGCAGCGATCATTTTAGGTGTAGTGGGAGGAGATTTTTTATATGCAGTTGTCATTCGAGATATCGCATCTTATGAAGTAGGGTCTCTTCGTACACTCGACGTTTTAGCAACAGCAGTAGGAGCTATGTTTATTTGGGAGATGCTGGTTTATTTCTCTGCTTATTTAGATTTGTACGTGCTGAAGTCTCATAGGCAAAAGCAAAGTACTTACAAATAGAAGAAGAGATTTCGTAAAATTATATTGTTGTTACCGGTGATTTTTGATAAAATTGTTTGATTGAAAGAGTAATGCTTATTCAGCGGATAGGCAGTTAATCAGCTCAGTGTAAGATAGGGCTGATAAAAAGCCTGCTTTATCGCTTATGATCGATTAGTAGAGGTCATGCCACGCTGCATGGCCTCGATTTTTGAAAAAAGAATGATCTTATTTATTTGTACATGTAGATAAATACCTTTAGTCGATTAAAGACTGGTTGCCGATACATAAAAAAGATCAAGGAAAGGGAAGAATCGTATGCCAAAACCAATTATTGCGATTGTTGGTCGTCCCAACGTAGGAAAATCAACAATTTTCAACCGAATTGTAGGAGAGCGAGTATCTATTGTAGAAGATATTCCGGGTGTAACTCGTGATCGTATCTATAGTTCAGGTGAGTGGCTGAATATGGACTTTAACATTATTGATACTGGCGGTATTGACATTGGAGATGAGCCATTTTTAGAACAGATCAAACAGCAGGCAGAAATTGCAATTGATGAAGCGGACGTAATCATTTTTCTAGTGAATGGACGCGATGGAATTACTGCAGCTGATGAAGAAGTGGCGAAAATTTTATACAAATCCAAAAAGCCCGTCGTCCTAGCCGTTAATAAAGTAGATAATCCTGAAATGAGAGAATTAATCTATGATTTCTACGCACTAGGATATGGAGAACCGTTCCCAATCTCAGGAACGCATGGTTTAGGTTTAGGTGACCTGCTAGACGAGGCAGCTAAGCACTTTCCAAAAGAAAAAGACGAAGATTACGGAGAAGAAGTGATTAAATTTTCATTAATTGGTCGTCCTAACGTAGGGAAATCTTCATTAGTTAATGCTCTTCTAGGTGAAGACCGTGTTATTGTCAGTGATCTAGCCGGTACGACACGCGATGCCATTGATACAAAGTTTACAAAAGAAGATCAAGAATATGTTGTAATCGATACAGCTGGAATGAGAAAGCGTGGAAAAGTGTACGAGAGTACTGAAAAATACAGCGTACTTCGTGCATTAAAGGCAATTGAACGCTCAGATGTTGTCTTAATTGTATTAAATGCTGAAGAGGGTATTATTGAACAAGATAAGAAAATTGCTGGCTATGCGCAAGAAGCTGGAAAAGCTGTTGTAATCGTTGTGAACAAATGGGATACAGTAGAAAAAGATGAAAAAACAATGAAAAAGTTTGAAGAAAATATACGTGAGCATTTTCAGTTTTTAACATATGCTCCAATTGTATTCCTTTCAGCTAAAACGAAAAAACGTACGCATACGCTATTGCCAATGATTGATCTTGCAAGCGAAAGCCATGCGGTACGTGTAGAAACAAGCATCTTAAATGATGTGATTATGGATGCAGTAGCGATGAACCCGACGCCTACTCACAACGGAAACCGCTTAAAAATCTATTACACAACTCAAGTAGCAATTAAGCCACCAACTTTTGTTGTGTTTGTAAATGATCCTGAGTTAATGCATTTTTCATATAAACGTTTCTTAGAAAATAAGCTTCGTGAAGCTTTTGGATTCGAAGGAACTCCAATTAAAATTATTGCAAGACCAAGAAAATAACAGAGGATGTGATCGGCGTGGAAAGAATAGCTGTACTAGGAGCAGGGAGCTGGGGAACTGCATTAGCTTTCGTATTGGCGGAAAATGGACACGATGTTCGCATTTGGGGACATAGACAACAAGTCATTGATCAAATCAACGAGATGCATCAGAATGAAAAATATCTGCCTGATGTAGAGCTTCCTCATCAGATTAAAGGTTTTACGTCATTAGAAAAGGCAATAGAGGGTGTTGAAACCCTTATTTTAGCTGTTCCAACGAAGGCCATTCGGGAAGTGTTGCAGCAGCTAAAAGCCCTTACCGATGAACTGTTTACAATTGTTCACGTAAGTAAAGGAATTGAACCGGATTCTCTTTTACGTATATCTCAAATGATTCAACAGGAAATTGACACAAAAGACATTGTTGTCTTATCAGGCCCGAGTCATGCTGAAGAAGTAAGTAGAAGGCAGCCGACAACCGTGACGTCAGCTTCAACAAATATACAAGCAGCAGAAAAAGTGCAGGATTTATTTAATAATCAACAGTACTTCCGTGTATATACAAATCCTGATGTTATTGGTGTGGAAATTGGGGGAGCGTTAAAAAATATTATTGCTCTTGCAGCTGGTATCACGGATGGGCTTGGATATGGAGACAATGCGAAGGCCGCTCTTATGACTCGTGGCCTAGCTGAAATCGCTCGTTTAGGTACTGTGCTTGGCGCCAATCCTCTGACGTTCTCAGGTTTAGCAGGGATTGGAGACTTGATTGTAACGTGTACAAGCGTTCATTCTCGAAATTGGCGCGCTGGTAATCTTCTTGGAAAAGGCAAAAATTTAGACGAAGTATTAGAAAATATGGGAATGGTTGTAGAAGGTGTACGCACGACGAAAGCAGCTTACCAGCTATCTCAAAAATATGACGTAAAAATGCCGATTGCTGATGCTTTATATAATGTACTCTTTAATGATGTGAAGGCAAAAGATGCAGTAGACGCGCTTATGTCTCGTACTAAAACACATGAAATGGAAGATTTAGCGAATGTTTTAGGAGAAAAATTAAATTAAGTGCAAAGAAATATGAAAAAATAGGCAATTGGTGATACCCAAAACCATTTACTTGCATAAAATAACGTGTAAATAAAGATGAGTAGAACTGTTAGTATGGGAATATTTAGTTATAGTCGAAGCGAAGAGCCCCCTTCGCTTCGATTTTTTTATGTGAAAAAGCAGGAATTTGTCAATTTAATAGGAAAGTAATTACTATAGAACATGAATCACTGGAGGGTAAATAAATAGTTAATTTAGAAAGTTCTATCAATATTCGTTTTAACTATAAGTCCTTATGTTATAATAGCGGTGAAAAAAGGAGTGGATGCAATTTGTCGCCAGGTTTGTTAAAGATGTGGATTTCATTGGGTTCCATTGTATTTATGTTTATTTCGGTATTTTCTATTTACTTTAGTCGTTATAAAATCACGAACCGCCTTGGTAAAATTGTACTCGCTTTCATTGCCTATTCGCTCATGATTGTAGCAGGTCTTATTATGGTAATTGTTGTATTGAGCGGTCCGACAGATGCTTAATGTACATATGGTAGGGTGAGATAAATGAAAAAATTCATGCTGACGTCTATTGTTGGGGTAACCATTTTTGTATTATCCGGTTGTTTGTACCCGGAGGAAAGAATGTCTCAAAATCAAGTTCCTTATAAAGACCAAGTTGCTTCCGTGCAAACGGCGGTTGATCAATTTAAACAAGAAAGCGGAGGCTTATTGCCGATAAAAACGAAAGATATGGACACGCCTATTTATCAAAAATATCCGATTGATTTTACGAAAATTGTTCCTAGATACATGCAAGACGCACCTGGGAATTCGTATGAAAGCGGAGGGATATTTGCGTACGTGCTTGTGGATGCAGAAACAAAGCCTACGGTTAAATTATTAGACTTACGAATGGCGGATACGATTCAAGATGTTAATGTACATTTGAATATATACCGTCAAAATCATAAAGGGTACGTACCGTTTAAAGATGTTATCGCTCCCGGCGTATTCTCTATTAATTATAAAAAATTGAATATGAAAGAACCTCCTGTAGTTACTAGTCCGTATACAGGGAATAGTCTTTCTTTAATTGTTAATGGACAGGGAGAGGTATTTGTGGATTATCGTCCTGATTTGTATGATGCCATTCAAAAGCATAAAAGCTCCTACAAACCGGGTGAAGATATACGAAAGCTCCTTGTGAAAAACAGTGATTTTGTACCAGCTTACTCTCTTCCTTATACAGTTAACGATAAGAATGAACCAATATTTTTTAAAAAATAAGTCATGAACCCCTTCTCCTTGAATAATATTCAGAGAGAAGGGGTTTTCTCTTTCTTGTACACCAATAATGATAATCAGAATGACTAAGTCAGCATGTGCATGAAAAAATCATAAATTTTTCTATCAAAAGTCATATTTTAATAGGACAACGTCATAACTATATAGTGTCCTAATTTACTCTCGCAATGGATGTCATATTCCATGAACTCATAGATCGGAGGGGATCTTTTGGAAAAGGTGGATGTATTTAAAGATATCGCTGAACGTACAGGAGGCGATATATATTTAGGTGTGGTGGGAGCAGTTCGAACAGGGAAATCTACATTTATTAAAAAATTTATGGAGCTGGTGGTCCTGCCTCACATCGAGAACGAGGCAGAAAGAGCTCGCACACAAGATGAACTACCACAAAGTGCAGCTGGAAAAACGATTATGACAACTGAGCCGAAATTCGTACCGAATCAAGCAGTTAATGTTTTGGTAGATGACGGGCTAGAAGTTAACATACGGTTAGTAGATTGTGTAGGATATACGGTGCCAGGAGCTAAAGGGTACGAAGATGAAAACGGACCTCGAATGATCAATACACCTTGGTATGAAGAACCAATTCCATTTCACGAAGCAGCTGAAATTGGAACGAGAAAGGTAATTCAAGAACACTCAACGATTGGTGTCGTCATTACAACAGATGGCTCAATTGGAGATATACCTCGTCAAGATTATGTAGAAGCAGAAGAGCGCGTCATTAATGAGCTAAAAGAAGTAGGCAAACCATTTATCATGGTTATTAATACCGTACAGCCATATCATCCTGATACAGAAAAGCTTCGTGCAAAGCTTAATGAAAAATATGATATTCCAGTATTAGCGATGAGTGTGGAAAGCATGCGCGATACTGATGTAATGAACGTATTAAGAGAAGCACTATATGAGTTCCCTGTATTAGAAGTCAACGTTAATCTACCAAGCTGGGTAATGGTTTTAAAAGATAAACATTGGCTGCGTGAAAGCTATCAAGAAGCCGTTAAAGAAACGGTAAAAGATATTAAGAGGCTGAGAGACGTTGAACGGGTAGTAGAGCAATTTAGCCAATTTGAGTTTATCGATCAGGCTCGATTAGCCGGAATTGAGATGGGGCAGGGAATTGCTGAAATTGACTTATACGCTCCAGATGACTTATATGATCAGATTTTGAAAGAAATCGTAGGAGTAGAAATTCGCGGAAGAGATCATTTGCTGCAGTTAATGCAAGACTTTGTGCATGCAAAAACCGAGTATGACCAAGTCTCTGATGCACTTCGTATGGTTAAACAAACAGGTTATGGTGTAGCTGCACCTTCGCTTTCAGATATGAGCCTTGATGAACCTGAAATTATTCGCCAAGGATCGCGTTTTGGAGTTCGTTTAAAAGCAGTGGCACCTTCTATTCACATGATTAAAGTAGATGTAGAATCAGAATTTGCGCCGATTATCGGGACGGAGAAGCAAAGCGAAGAATTAGTTCGTTATTTGATGCAAGACTTTGAAGATGATCCGCTTTCAATTTGGAATTCAGATATATTTGGCCGCTCTCTAAGTTCAATCGTAAGAGAAGGGATCCAAGGAAAGCTGTCTCTGATGCCTGAAAATGCGCGATATAAGTTAAAAGAAACGCTAGAACGGATTATTAACGAAGGATCTGGAGGTTTAATCGCGATTATTTTATAAGAATATAACGTTAGGCTCCTCATAAAGGAGCCTTTTCTTTTTTGGATAGATCATACAAAACTTTACATATATTGTGATAGATCGCGTGGTTATCCTATTCCTGCGTTATTTTCTGCTTGCTATGCCTTGTTCAATATGTTAATCTTTTAACAGAAATCGATCGATCATAGTGTTTTCACTACATACACCCGGCAGATGAATGAAAAACATTGAATTATTTAGTTCAATCGTTTATGATTAGGCTTGTCGATACATAGGCTATGTATAATATCCATTTGTTTTGTTAAAGAATGAGATATAACGAATTACTAGATTCCTTTTCTAACAAGGTTTTTAGTTATTATATGATCCGATTTTGGGAGGAGGTGAATGGCATGAACAAGACAGAATTAATTAATGCTGTTGCAGAAGCAAGTGAGCTTTCAAAAAAGGATGCTACAAAAGCAGTTGATGCTGTTTTCGATACAATTTTAGAAGCTTTAAAAGCTGAGGACAAAGTTCAACTTATCGGTTTTGGTAACTTCGAAGTACGTGAACGTGCTGCTCGTAAAGGACGCAATCCACAAACTGGCGAAGAAATCGAAATTCCTGCTAGCAAAGTTCCTGCATTCAAACCAGGTAAAGCATTGAAAGACGCGGTCAAATAAGGGCTTCGCGCCTTACATACCAAGGTTTGTAGCGATTTCAAAGTTCACTAAGGTATTAGTGTCCAGAAAAATCATAAAAAAAAGCTCATTAGAATCTCTTCTAGTGAGCTTTTTTTTAATACTTAAGGAAAAAGAATTAACGACCATTTTTAAGGAATTAAAAAATTAAAAAAATAAATTCAGAATGGAAACTCAGTCTTCTTTTCTAAATCTATCTTTGTATATTTTCCCATGTAAGCAATGCGCAGTTCTTCATTTTCATTAGATAATTCCTTAATCCGTTCTTCGAGTAGAGAAATATATTTTTCTTTTTGTTCAAGTGCTCTCGCGAAATCCTCAACTTTTTTATTTCGTTGCTTAGCGTAAAGTTCTTCAAACCTCTCAGATTCTTTTTTAAGCTCTTTTACTTCCTCTTCGAGCTGAGAATACCATGTGTTTAAGTAATCAATGTAGGGGCTTTTCCAAAGGCTTCTGCGGCTAGATAAACCCAGTTTAGGGTAAATCATATCAAAAACTTCGTTTTTGGTGATTTTTGAACGGCTACCTTTACTAAATTGATTCCTTAAGGTTCTTTTCACTATACGAGCTACTTGATACAGGTCATCTTTTGTGTATTTGTTGTTAGCCATTTATGACTCCTTCCTTAAGAAAGATAAGGGCTTCTAGAAACGTGAGGGTAGGTTTGGTTTTTTTGTATTTACGATAGTAAGTCTTAGCCTTGGAATATAGTTGCTTTTCAATGTTTTTTGTTGCTTTCGCATCTATTTCAAATTTTTTAAAAAGGTGTTGGAAGGTCTCATTTAAAAGTTCTTTAATATCTTCTGAACGATAGGTAATAACTTCTCGTTCTAACTTGTTCTTTTTTGCTAAATCATCATTATGAGATAAGAGGAGTATATACCGTAATATTTCAGCTTTGTGCTCTTCGAGCTTATCGCTATCAGGCATATACTTTTGGCAACTAAAACAATGAAGTTCAGTATGACCACAATTTACAATCTCCGTTGCCAAGCAATTATGGGTTCTTATTGGGAAACCTGTCGATAAGGGTTGTTTTCCTGTATTGTTAGGTAATTTCCCTTTTTGTTTCTCCACCTTACTAATTATGTTTTCTAAGAACAGTTTTGTACTTTCTTTTCCTTCTGAGGTCAAGCTTTGTTTTTGTGCCCGTTTCAATGTTTGCTCCAAAGGAGTTCCGTCGGCAGGTTGCTGAGATTCTGGGAGTTCTACTAAATGACTCCAAATTCCTTTTTCAGCTATTTTCTTATAGTAAGCCTGTATCTCAGGTGGTTTGGTTTCCAAATAGGGCAACTGCGAGTCAATGTTTAGTTGCCCTAGTTGTTCTTGTATATCTTCGGTGCTTTTTCCTTTTATTTTCATGTAAACAGCATTCATTCTTCTTAAGTCGTGACTAGTGTAGTATCTAGAGGCACTGACATTACTCCATAACTTCTCTTGAACATGTCTTAAAAAATTATTAATACTTGATACTAAAAGAGGTCCATCATCATAAATATTCGCAAATAAGCGATAATCTGTTTCATCATCACCATAATAATACTCTTCGCTTGATATTTTAATTTTTGAACTTGGTGCCATTGTTTGAAGCTGTTGGACCCATTGAACCAAATCTTTTGTAGCAGGCAGGGTATGCGGTTCACCGTTTTTAGTTTTATGGAAGTGTATAAAAACGTTGCCTTCCGCATCTCTCGGTAGGCAATTCTTTTTTAAAAGTAAGACCTCTGCCAAACGTTTTCCAGTTACTAGCTGAATTAAACAAGCTCTTCTAGCTCTTAAATGGAATAATTTATTTTCGTCAAACGTATCAGACTGGTCTTCTAGGAGAGTGGAGATAAGAGCGTGAACCGAACCAAAATTAAGTAACTTACCGTATGTTCTTTCTTTATTAGAAACACTTATGGGAATAATTCGGTTGATATTTATTTTCAAACTGTTTATGTTAGAGTAACATTCTAACCAAATTCTCAACGAAGTTTTTATATTGCCTTTATCGTTCTTAGGAAGTGTTTGGAAAGGTTCTGATGAAAGGGTGTCTATGATGCCGCCCGAGAGGGCTTGTTCCATTGAAAGTATGTACCCGTTTTGAATCATAAGCGTCGCAAATTTTCTTAGAGCACTGGAATAAGCTCGAAACGTTCCCCATCTGATGGAAGATAGAGCTTGTCGTTGCGTTGTGCCATCTTCAAGATGAAAAGTTAAAAGGTAGCCACCTTCAGCCTTGCCTTTTAAAATTTCAAATGTGAAATGGTAAAGATGCTGAGCAATTTCACATGCATTCTCTTTTGTCAAGATATCCCATTTTGCTTTTTCAGATTCTAGGATAGTAATTCTATCTTGGGTGTTAGGGACAAGGGTAATATGCGAAAGGGGTTCGTCTTTTAAAATCATCGCTACAAATCTAGCCACTTTCTTGTTTCTTGTCATTAAATATTCAATTTCAGTGTCGCTAATAGTTCGTAACGTATAACCTTGTAACAGCCCATATCCGCATAGCCATAGTTTGAACACAGTTTGAGTAACTCGTTTTTTAAAATTGGCTCTAGCCTTTGGAACGTTCGCATTTATTTTATCAAAGGAATCGTAATTTTTTTCAAAAAGCTCATCGAGCTTTGTAAAATTGTCCAGTTGTTCAATTGGGTAATGAACGTAGCTAACAGGAGACTGGAAAGCGTCGCTTAAATTAAACTGTATACGCTGGAAAAACGCGAGTTTTAGAGCGTAACCAGCCTCACCTTTGGTTAATGATTTTAGTTCTGTAAAATAGTCAATTGGTGTATCAAAAAACGATTGAGACACAGTTTTCTCGTTTAGCGTATTTCTTTCAAAGTGGTTGAAATGTCTTTTTACACCAAGCTCTACAGGTACATTTGTAATTACTATAGAGCGTTGTTTCAGGGGGAGGAGATTATTGTTCATTTTGTGCTCCTTTCCAATTAATTAAAAACCATAGAAGTAATTTCTTCTTCTGATATCTTTAAATCCATTAATCTTTCCTTGATTAATCCTATGGCTGTTAATTTATTTTGAGCAATAGTATTCTCATAACTAAAGTCTACACTTTCATCCTTAAACTCAATGAACTGGAATGTTAACTCCTTCAAAAGCTTTACAGCACCTTCAATTTCTTCTCGTGTCATCATAAAGCTAGGACAACTCCAACATTTCAAGTAGTGTCTACAAGTACCATCTTCATCAAAACAAAATCCCATTTCAGTTCTACGTCCGTGTTTCTTGATGAATTCTTCCATAGTCAGCTCTTTTGTTAAGTCATAAAGTAATTCACTTGTAGGTTCATTAGTAGTTAACGCTTCAATAAGCCTTAAGTAGAACTTGCCAGTTATCTCACCTTGTTCGTATTTGTCAATAGCTCTGTATAATAATGCTTTCTTTGCATGAGCGCTTTTAATATAAGTTTTGGTCATGGTAGAATTTGAGTGTCCAGCTGCAACTTGTGTAGCTTCTAAACTTCCAGTTTGCTTGAGTATCTCTGTTAAGATATGATGACGGAACCCATGCGCTCCACCTAAAGACGACTCTTCGAGTTTTAAAATAGAGGATACTTTAGGCTTAATTTTATTATTGAAAAACTCCCAAACAATGTGTCTATTAAGTACCCACGGAGATTCCGAAAGTTGGAATAAATGGACATACCTATCTTTTGTTTCATCATTATAGAGCGTAGGGAAATTCGCTACTTTTGCTCTTGTTTGCAAAGCGCTAACCGCATCAATTCCTAATCTATCTACAAAAGGAAATTGACCGCCCTTGTTTCCTGCTTTATCTGCATTCCGTGAATAAATTCCATAAGCATTTGGCTCGTTAGGAAGGCGTTGTAAGGCATCTTCAGCTTGAAGGTTAAGCACAAAGCTGAAGCGCGCAGGACAAGAAACTATAATCCTCCAAAAAAATAGGCATAGCTGTTCTAGTTCATTTTCAGGTTGGTATTTTGTAAGAATCTTAACAATCTCATCAGCAATATTTTCATCTGTGAACGCACGACCATTTCCTTTTCTACTGCGTTCTTTTGCCTGTTTGCTTAAGCTTTTCCAAAAGCTCTCAGGAAACTCTAATTTTTTTGGAAAGGAACCATTTTCATTGGCTCCCCATAAAAAAAATTTCTTATATTTAGCAATCATTACATTAGCGCTACTGACTTCTCTATTGTCACTTAATAGAAAATTAGTGAGAGATTCAAAATCCTCCCATGTAAATTGAGAGCAGTCTTTTAAGGAATGAAGTTCTAGATAATCCATTAGAATTTTTAAGCATTGACCAACTCTGATAATATAAATTGGCTTGGCATTAGCCCGAACAAGATAATTATGATATTCTCTAAACATTTCACCCCAAGAGGGGTGGGTAAAGAGGATGGTTGTCCAATGGCTAGGTCGAGATTTTCTTACAATCTTATGAGTGTAGCCTAGCTTCAGCCTCAGGTCGTTAACCATCTTTTTACTCATAAGCCTTTCGTAAACTAAAGGCGTTTTATCTAAGTCATCGTCTGTTAATTCAGCAAAGGGTTTCATTGAGAAAAGAATTAAAAATACAACTGCTTTTATAACTTTTCTCTTTGTTTTAGATGTCGCCTTTATAACTTCCCATTCATTATCTGTGAGTAGAGGAGATTCTCTGACCCATTTTTTAATACGATTGGCTGACCCTGCGACACCATAACGTTGAATTAAATAGTTATACAGAAGGTGTCTGTACTCTAAGTTTAAATATATCTTTTTTTGCCACGCCCAAAATAGGATATAACCTAGTTCAGATGTGTCTCCAAATTGAATGCTTTTTTCTTCAAGTGGTGATGAGAGCCATTCTTTACCTGAAGGATATCGCTCTTGGAGCTGTCCTACAACTACTCTGTTATTTGCTATACGTTCTCTTGTTACAGATTTTCTAGTGGATTTGTGTATTTGTTCCTCAAACTCCTCGAATGGTATCCATTCCATCTTTTCACCCCTTAGATGCAACACGGAAAGTGTCACTTATGTCCCTTGCTTTTTCTTCTAATTCGTTGTTGTTATCGTGTAAATAATGTGAATATATCCCTAAAGTAACTTCTTTATCTGAATGACCTAGGCGACGTTGTACATCTTCAACAGAGTGCTTTAGTACTCTTAGGCAGTATGTTGCATAATAATGTCTGAAAGTATGTGGCGTTATTTCTTGCAAAACGGATTCTTTATCTAAGTAATTAGATAAGGTGTTTTTTAATTTGTCATAGACCGTTCTTCCAGTGATACGCTTGCCCATACGAGAAGGTGCCCTAGATACAAATAAGTAAGGGTGTTCACTTCCTGCTCTTTTCATTACTAATTCTCTTTCTTTCAGTGCATCAAGTAAGAGTGATGAAAATTCATCCTGGGAGAAGAAAAGGGGTATTGTTCTATCTTCGGACGATTTATTTCTTGACTGGAAATGACCGATTGCATCATTTCTATTAACGACGTTACATACCCACTTATCAATGTTAGGAACAAATTCAACATCACCACGTAAGTGGTCTTTCAAATGTTCGATTGCTTCAAAGTAATTTAAACGAAGTAATTTTTTTGGTAAAGTTGATGTGTCTATCATTAGGTTCGCAGCTTCCGATTCTCTTAGTCCAAAACATTTTAAAATGTGAAACAAGAAGGTGTTTTGTCTTTTGTTTGTAGGCAAAGATGAAAAGAACACATTCATTTCTGTGACTGTAGGAATTCTTTCCTTGAGTGCTGTATATCTTTTTGTAGAGCCAGTTATCCCGATTCCAGCTCTGTCCATAATGTATTTAATATCGAATACTGAAACTTGAACATTGCCTAAGGTTCCTGAGAGAAATGTTTCTTTGTATTTTTTCTTTACAGGAATCTCTCCGAGATTAAGGTAACTGTATTTATGCGTTCGTCTCTTTAAGAAAATAAAATATTTAATAGCAAGGGATACGATATTTGAAACATAAGATGAAGGTAATTTTCCCCATGGAACCTTCTCTCTGCCACCGTACTCGTCCATTTGAATTGTTAGTACCTTTCCTGCTGTTCTCGCTTCTCTGTGAAGAGGTACATATTCCAAAGCAGCCCATTCAATGGCTTTATCGGGTAAAGGATAGTCAGCAGTTCCTTTGGTTTCAACTAGTCGTAAATAGTCAACGAAACCAGTTAGGATTATCATTAAATCTCCATCTAATATGTCCATGTCCCAAAGCATTAGAAAGTCCAGTAACTTTTTCATTTGGTATCCATAGTTACGAATTGTGTTTATTGAGTAATTTTCATTTTTACATTGTAATAGAAATGATGTTGCTTCATGGTGGGTTGAATGGTTAGGGGTGCAAATGGAAATAACATTAGTTTCGGCAAAGAAATTCGTATAATGTAAACCATTTATTCTTAGTTTGTTGTAGTATTCAGCGAAGGCTTTCAATCTCTTATCGTTATCTAATATATCGGCAATTACAAAGAAATCAGCGAAACTCATTCAGTTATTCCTCCAGCCAATTATATATTTCAATATCTGATGGTTTACTCGAAGAGTAAGTGTTTCTTCTTGCCACTTTCTTATCCTTTTTCACGGCTATGTCTGAAGGTTTGTATCCCTCTTGTATAGCTCTTCTAAACCAAGCTAGTGGATTTCTTACATGTTTAGACTGTTTGTAACAGCATAGGACTTCAGCAGTTCGTTGAATCCCAATGTAGGTGAATAACCCAATAAGCTCTTCGTAAGGTTCAAACCCAGTAGCAGCATAGAACATGTTAATGATAATTCCTCTTACTTCATCTTTCGAATAGTGTTCCGATTGTCGATTTGATTGATTCATTGTTTATCTCCCTTCTATTTATATAGATGTTATTGAGGTAGGTACTACAATTGAACTTTCAAATATATTCCAACAACTTATAATTTGAATTATAATACATTGTTCACTCAAATTACACTAAAAATTCTGAATTATTAGTGTACTTTGGCTGATTTTTAATAGGTAATATAAACATTTTAGAGTTCTTAGGTATATTTACAGTAGATTACACATACACCGTTAGCACGTACATATAAAGAATGTTATAAGTTAGCTCCGTATAGGGAAACATAACAAAAAATTAAGGAGCTATACTACATGAAAACTTTTGTTTTTGTCTTATTTACACTCGTAAGTACAGTTACTTATCCACTTCAAACACATGCTGATAAAATGCCCTGTACGATTGCATTAGACCCTATCAATAAGGGACTAAAAAACGCTAAGGGGTCAGCTTTAATTTACGAAGTTCAATTAAAAACATCTAGTATCGCTAGAACAAATATCAGTATTCTAGGAGCTCATCTCCCAACACCATCGTCTTACGGTCAATATGATAGTTATGAAGGATATGCAACCATACCAAATGAAATTAGTTGGCGATTTCGTATGTATCCAACGCCAGAAGAGGATGGTCCTACGTGGGCGGGACGCTTTGATTTAATCACGGCAGATATAAAAAATGTGAAAGTACAGGTTCGTCTTTCGAATTCGAAAACTGAAAAGCTTGGACCTCCTGTATTGCAAGGAGTAATAAAAACGTGCAATTAATCGTTTTAAAATGGTGATTATGATGGTTCTGAACCTAATTCTTGAATCAAATATGAAAGGAATTTAATGGAATGAAAAACCGTCTATGGACTTTATCTATAATCATGACATTTGTCTTCATAACTCTTTCAGCAGCCCCTGTAGGGGCAAATCTTCCAACTAAAACAAAAGCAACACGAGAAAATATTTTAGAGGATGCTGTGATAGATTTATTAGATACCCAAATGACACAGGCAGCAGAAAAATATTACGGTGCAAAAAATAGTAAGGGAGTACGGTTTGATTGTCGGCGGGTGTTATCTATAAAAAAATTGGACCATCCAGGCTCCATGATGTTTGAAGCAACACTTGAAGGGATGTCTTATTTTGGTCCTCATAATCCACCTTCTCATATTTTCACAGTGACTATTAGAAGTGATTATCACACCAACGGTTGGGAGATGAAGTCATTTAAAGTAAGAAAGTTGAAACCTCATGAAGTGTATGAATGCAGAGACCCAGCTTAGAATTCTTCGTTATAAGTAGTTCGAAATATGGATAGTAACGTAAAAGGACGTGGAAATAACTTTCCGCGCCCTTTTTTTATTATGTAACAGTTTATGGATATGAGGAACTTCCTACCATTTCATATCATCTATTTGTATGTGTACCAAACGTTCCATTCATTATTGGAATTTTTTGCGATAAACATAATTCCAGTAGATGCGCTTACTCCTTGCGAGATTTTTGGGAAGTGTAATTTTATGAACCAAGAATTTTTGGCAACACCTGTCCCGCATAAGTTTTTTGCTAAGTTGTAGTATGGTCGAAATGTTTGTGGTGATGATAGTGGTCTTGCTTCTTCTACTTTCCATATGCTGTTTTCCTTGTAGGGATAAGCTTTTGGTACTAATTTGTTCAATGCAAGAAGTACCTCTTCTTTTTCCCTTTCGTTAACTTTAACCGTAGAAGAAGCATCTGGACATTTTGGTTCCAAGTAAGGTAAAGGGGTATCGTCCAAACTTGCTTTCACTACATTACACATGCTTAAAGAAAGTGGAATACACAAAATAATGAATCCAAACCTCAGATTTGTTTTTATAAACCTACACCTCAGTCCATATATTGCTTGGTTTGTTTTTACACATAATCACTGTTGTTCTAAAATTAAGTATATTAGTCGCCTTACCTATCAACGAACTTGCTGAGATTGCTAAATTCATCAGGCGTAATATTTCTATGTGTATACTGTATGACGCTATGTTTTGTATAATTTTCTCCAGGAAACCGAAAGGTGATACGTATTAATTTGTAGGGAGGATTAATGGGTCCTTCATATCCTACTACTCTTATTGTTACATCATAAAAGTCATTCTGTTTATTTCTTATTATTTTCTCCATACGCCCAGAAGTGAAAAGTTGTGGGTCACCATGTTTTTCCATGGTATTCAATATAATAGGTCCGAGCTCTCTAAGAAAAGCTAATTCCATTATTGTGGGTGGCTTATTTTGAGGTACGTATTCAGTTTCAGCACTAACTTCTACAACTTCCTTAAAAGCAATTAAGCATAAAATAAAACTTAAACTGACCATGATTTTTTTCAAGGTGAGTCTCCTTTTCGTATAGATAATACTTAGTTTGTGTTAATTTACTATTAATATTAGTTTCCTTCTTTGAATAAAAATTAAGGACAAACCTTATTAGTTGTCATACTAAGAAAAAGAGGGTGAACAGTGTGATAATTAGTTTTTTCACGATTGCTATTATTTTTATGTGGCTCTTTGTTTTGGTTCTGAGACGTACTGTTGCTTTGAAGAATGTTCTTATCTTTCAAGTACTTTACCTTCTTTTTCTACTTCCTGAACCTTTTTCATTAGAGTATGTCTCCATGTATCTATGGCTGCCTTTTGTAGAAATTGGGTTACTTCTTTTAATCTGTTTCATTCTGTCTAAATATGAAATACCCATTAATTTAAAAAATAAAAGACATTTATCTTTAATCGGTTGCTTACTTTTAACCATTATTTATGCTGAATGGTTCAATGGAGCAATTTCTTTTGGTAGTCATTTTGATGAGTTTGCTCATTATCGAGATAGACTGAAGCCTTATTACCACGGTATTCCAATAAAAATAGTAATGCCAAATGAGCGTGGTATGTTCCCTTTCGGAACTGAAGAAAGAGGTGTCTACGTTTACACAGGAAATCCTCTTTACCCTACGGCTGTAACCGAAATTGATGGAAACCTTTATTATTATAATCCTGGAGGATTTGGAGAGCGAGGCAATTGGTTTCAATACGGTATTCCCGAAGGATTACAAGTTTCATCGAAATCAATACACTATACAATGAGTAGGTGATGTTTTATGAATTCGTTAAATGTTTTCGTCGCGTTTGGAGCAGGTATATTGTCTTTTATATCACCTTGCTGTTTACCGTTATACCCTGCCTTTTTATCCTATATAACAGGTGTATCAGTCCAAGATTTAAAAAGTGGGCAAAATAAGTTTAACAAAATAGCTTTGTTGCATACTTTTTGTTTCGTAATAGGTTTTTCTAGTATTTTTATCGTTCTAGGATTATCAACTACATATCTTTATCGCCTTTTTTTCGAGTATAGCGATTTGATACGCCAATTCGTCGCAGTTTTGCTACTATTTTTTGGGCTAGTTATGGTAGGAATACTGAAACCAAGGTTTTTAATGGCTGATAGAAGACTGACATTTAAAAATCGACCATCAGGCTATCTAGGCACAACTTTGATTGGTGTAGGATATGCAGCTGGCTGGACCCCCTGTGTAGGACCGATATTAGGAACAGTGATGAGCTTAGGTTTATATACTGGACAAGGTTTTTTGTACATGTGTGCCTATGCGCTTGGTTTTTCTTTACCCTTTATTATCATGTCTTTTTTTATAGGGAAAGCAGGGTGGATAAAAAAATATGCAAGTAGGATAGCAAAAATGAGTGGTTATCTAACAATAACTATGAGTCTCATTTTATTCTTTGATTGGATGACGAACATAACAGCATTTCTAACCACGCACTTATTTAGAGGGTTTACAGGATTCTAGAATAAGCCACCTAATGATACGTTGATTTATTTGCGTTAAAATAGAGCCTCATTAATTCTGAGGCTCTATTTTTGATGAAACGTAAACGTTTCTTGGTATTCTCTTTCTTCACCTTGTTCTTTCCACGTTATTACAATGTTTAAATCGGTTGCTTTTTCAGATAAACCGAAATTAGAAATACGATAAGGGTGTCCACCTTTTTGAGAAAGTTGTGGTGGTTCCGTAGTTGGCAAAAGTCCGTATTTTGTAATCGAATTGGCTTCATTGCGAAATAATTGAACTTTTACATCACGCACGTCTTTTCCTATGTTTTCCACGTCTAGACTATAGGTGTGATAAACACCTTTTTTTGCTTTTGCTAAGTTAGGGTCTTCAGTATTTGGCTTTGTAACCTCAACACTCCACTGTTTAGATGTTTCTTTCGTTGGTAATTCAGGAAAAGCAAGTGCCTTAGCGTCTATGCTAGTGCTTACGAGTAAGAGAATAGATGCAATCAGTGTAATAAGAGTTATTTTTTTCATAAGAATACACACCTCCTAATAAATAGTGTGCTCTTATCAAAAGAAATTATTTAAACTGTTATACGTACTTACTCCGCAAATATATAAATTAATATGGATAAATAAAAAAGAATGCGTTAATGGGGCTATCTTGCGCATTCACCCCATGTCATCTCTTGATGAGATTGATTAAAGCAGTTTAGTTTAGTTGGGTACGCATCCTTCATTTTGAAACGTGAGGGTAACTGTTGATAATGAACAAAATAAGGGGCATCTACAACATCAATAGAATATTTAAATGGATTATTCAGCAATTCAGCATTAATTGAACCAATGCGTTTGTCCTTATTTTCTCCATAAATAACGTTGTAGAGTTTGTTGTTTACAGTTATGGTTGTTTGTTCTACTTTATCTGTTGCAAAGCTAAATGCACCGACTTGCTTAAACTTGCCATTTTCTTTGATAAATGACGCATCACCTAAATATTGCATCGACTTAGTTTTTAACTCAAATAAAGCAGTGTAATAATTATGCTTCGGCACCTTTGTTACCTTTACTACTTTTAGTGGTCCTGATACATCAATATTTCTTACTGACTCAACTAGACTTGCCCTAATTTGTTGTTTTATTGTTTTGGGATAGGATACCTCCTTCGCTAAAGTGGATGAACAAGCGATTAAATTTAACAGTAAAGCAATGGTAAATAAACAAATGATACATTTACGCATCTACATTCCTCCTGAAATTATGGTTTATACATACCTTTATAATTAGGATGTCCCATATTGATATGTATAATAGCGAAGGAATATGAGGGTTCAACTATTTATTCTTTTCTAACGTAGTTGCATTCAAATATAGTGATACCTTTTTAATTTTTGTTATAAGTCCCTAAGTCTGTATCTCTCCACTATGTTAGAACTTAATGGTTGTTGTTGTTGTAAGAGTCTACAAAGAGCCTGTTAAGAGCCTGTTAAAAACTAATGTCATTTCCTATACTGTATGTATTACTCATTCTTTAAATAAGGTTCACTGAACATTTAGATTAGTTAGTGAACTTTGAATACTATTTACCTGTTGATACCCTTGTGTTTTTTTAGTATTATATTTTTAATAGTAGATTACCAGGTAAAGCTCTTAAAGATGCTGTAAAATAATATCTACATAAAATGGCTTTATTCATAGCCGTTGATGAAGAGCTTTGAAAGGTCGCACATTTGCGACCTTTCTTTTTTGCCTTTGGTATATACATATGCTAGAATTTTTTTCATAAAGTCGTAATGCAACGAATTGGAGGGCAACAACATGTCATCTGTAAATAAACCACAGATCGAACAAGCTGTGAGACTAATTTTAGAAGCGATTGGCGAAGATCCAAACCGTGAAGGGTTACTAGATACACCAAAGCGAGTAGCTAAAATGTATGAAGAAGTCTTTTCAGGGTTGAATGAAGATCCAAAAGAGCATTTTAAAACCGTTTTTGGAGAAGATCATGAAGAGCTAGTGCTTGTAAAAGATATTCCTTTTTACTCTATGTGTGAACACCATTTAGTTCCTTTTTACGGAAAAGCTCATGTTGCGTATATTCCGAAAGGCGGACGAGTGACCGGTTTAAGTAAGCTGGCAAGAGCGGTAGAAGCTGTTGCGAAACGTCCTCAGCTGCAGGAGAGAATTACATCTACAGTGGCGGATTCTATTGTGGAAACATTAGAGCCGCACGGGGTAATGGTAGTAGTCGAAGCAGAGCACATGTGCATGACCATGCGAGGCATTAAAAAGCCTGGGGCTATGACAATCACTTCTGCTGTGCGTGGAGTGTTAGAACACGATGCAAGTTCTAGAGCTGAAGTTTTATCACTGATTAAATCATAATGTGGATGATGAAGGAGAAGAGAATATGACACAAAAAGGAACGCCAGAGTATATTGTCATTAAAGCGGTCGAAGATGGAGTTAACGTAATTGGCTTAACGCGAGGAGCAGATACGCGATTTCATCATTCAGAAAAACTAGATAAAGGCGAAGTAATGATTGCGCAGTTTACTGAGCATACATCTGCAATTAAAATTCGTGGCAAAGCTGTCATTCAGACTGTTCACGGAGAAATTGAATCCGATACGAAAAAATAAGCAGGGATTTTCCTGCTTTTATTTATATTTAAAATAAATGAATAAGAACAGGAAAAACATGGTGAAACTAAAAGCAATATCTTAAATTACTGTCTAAGAAATGAAGATGGTATGTAGATGAACGGTATTCAAGCGGATGAGCAGCTAAAAGATTTAAACCGTTAAAAAGCTTCAAAAGAATTTAAAGGATATTTTATAATGTAATTATGTTATAATTGACACTATCGATTTGGAGTTAAAAGAACTTTAAACAAATAGTGATGGAAAGGGAGACAAGGATGATGAGCGTAAAAACCATCTATGATATTGTGGCCAACATGAAAGAACAGCTTCATGTTGAATTAAGTCATCCATATGTAAAAAAATATATTCATCATCCGCGTATTGATGAAAATAGATTACTGTACATGTGTTCGTTCTTAGACACTCTTTCAATGGAAGAAGAAAAAAAGAACAGCTCTGTGCTATCTGTGATGCTCGTTCAAACCGCACTTGATACCCACGATCTAGTCTCCACTCAAAATGTTAGCGGAAATGAAGGGAAGCTGCATGAGCGGCAGCTGGTAGTTTTGGCAGGAGATTATTACAGCGGCCTGTACTATTACTATCTAGCTCAAAGCAGCCAGCTGAATTTAATGAAAGTTATAGCATCTGCTATTAAAGAAATTAATATCGCTAAGATACACATTTATAACAATCGCTCTACTAATCCACACGACGTTATGAATAGTTTTTTAGCAGCAGAATCATCGTTTGTAAGATGCTTATGTGACTATTTTGAACGTGAAGAGTGGAAAGAACTTTTAAAACATGCAGCGTATTTGAACGGGATATTAAAGCAATTAAAGTCATTACAGCAAAAAGAGCCTACTCTCTTGCTAAACTATTGCAAACAAATTGGCATGAATCAAGAACAAATAAAAGAATACCTTTATTCGTATACTCAACAGTCTGTAAATATTGTTAGAGGATACTTGCGAAGTAAATTTGCAATGAATGAGTTTTTAAGAGAGCACTTAGATGAACTTACATCTAGCTTAGAAGTGCTGAAAAATGTCGTAGGAGAAGGATAGAGATATGCAGCAATCAAAAGAACAGCGTGTCCATGGCGTATTTGAAAAAATATACAAAAATTATGATCAAATGAATTCTGTTATTAGTTTTCAGCGTCATAAGGCATGGCGCAAAGATACGATGAAGCGAATGAATGTTCAAAAAGGAACAAAAGCTTTAGATGTTTGTTGCGGAACTGCAGATTGGACGCTGGCCATGGCTGAAGCAGTTGGAGAAACAGGAGAGGCAGTTGGCCTGGATTTTAGTCAAAATATGCTAAAGATTGGTGAAGAGAAAGTAAAAAGCTCACCTTTTTCAAATATTACCTTACTACATGGCAATGCAATGGAACTTCCTTTTGAAGATAATTCATTTGACTATGTAACGATTGGATTCGGACTGCGCAACGTGCCCGATTACCTTCAAGTTTTAAAGGAAATGCAGCGCGTCGTGAAACCTGGTGGAAAAGTGGTCTGCCTTGAAACGTCTCAGCCCACGATGATTGGCTACCGACAAATGTACTTGCTTTATTTTAAGTATATTATGCCCGCGCTTGGAAAGATGGTTGCTAAAAGCTATGATGAATATTCATGGCTTCAAGAGTCAGCTAGGGACTTTCCAGGTCAAAAGCAATTGGCTGACATGTTCCGTGAAGCCGGTTTGACAGATGTTGAAGTGAAATCTTACACAGGTGGAGTAGCAGCGATGCATCTAGGGTACAAACGATAAAAAAGAAAAAGCTTGTCCTACAGGTGCAACAGCCTGTAGGATAAGGAGTAAAGAATGAATATATAATGCAAGGTGAGTCCAATGAAACTAAAAATGATGTACGCTTTTTTGAATACGGATATTACCCTTATTGAGAAAGAACTTGAACAAACTGTTCATACCGATGAAACACTTATCACAGATGCTTCTCTTCACCTTTTACAAGCAGGGGGGAAACGAATTCGCCCTGTATTTGTTTTGTTGGCAGCTAAATTTGGGCATTACAACATCGACCAAATCAAACATGTGGCAGTAGCGCTTGAGCTGATTCATATGGCGTCTCTTGTTCATGATGATGTTATTGATGACGCTGATAAGCGACGCGGAAAACCAACAATTAAGGCAAAATGGGACAATCGTATTGCTATGTATACAGGGGATTACATCTTTGCTCGTGCACTTGAAGTTATGAGTGAGGTTAAAGATGTAGAAGCACATAAAATTTTATCTAATACGATGGTGGAATTAACGCTCGGTGAAATTGAACAGATTAAGGACAAATACAACCTAAACCAAAACTTACGCGTGTATCTGCGTAGAATTAAACGTAAAACGGCACTGCTAATTGCTGCAAGCTGTCAGTTAGGCGCAATTGCAGCGGGAGCTCATGAAGATATACATAAACGTTTATTTTGGTTTGGATATTACGTGGGAATGTCATTTCAAATTACCGATGACATTTTAGATTTTATCTCATCAGAAGAACAGCTTGGGAAACCAGTTGGCAGCGACTTACTACAAGGAAATATTACGCTGCCAGTTTTGTATGCCATTGAAAATGCTGAGTTTCGAGATAAAGTAGAACAGCTTTTCGAGAAGGAATATGAGCAAGAGCTGATCAATGAAATTATTTCTGATATTAAATCTTCTAACGCCATTGAACGTTCATTTGAGATGAGCGATCGTTATCTGCAAAAAGCGATGAGCATTTTAGAAGAACTGCCGCCAAACAAGGCGAAAAAAACGCTACATCAAATTGCGAAATACATTGGAAAACGGAAATTTTGATTTATTTACTTTCATAAGTTGTAAACTGCTCGAAACAATGTTAATATCTTCATGAGGTGTGATTGCGCTTTCAAAACTTGTTTACATATCATAAACTTCAGGGGTGGAGAGTAAAATGATACAAAAAACGTTTTTAATGGTCAAACCAGACGGGGTACAAAGAAGCATTATTGGTGAGGTTGTTTCTCGCTTTGAGAAAAAAGGTTTTCAATTAGTTGGAGCTAAGCTTATGCATATTTCGCAGGAATTAGCTGAAACACACTACGGTGAACATAAAGAGAAACCTTTCTTCGGAGAGTTAGTGAAATTTATCACATCAGGTCCAGTTTTTGCTATGGTATGGGAAGGTGAAAACGTGATTTCAGTATCACGTCAAATGATGGGGAAAACCAACCCTCAAGAAGCGCTTCCTGGAACTATTCGAGGTGATTATGGACTGATTGTCGATAAGAATGTTATTCACGGCTCGGATTCACCAGAAAGTGCGGAGCGTGAAATCAGCTTATTCTTTGAAAGTGAAGAGCTGACTTTCTATAAAAAAGACGCAGACGCTTGGATTTACTAATTTAGATAGCGCAACGAGACGAATGAATTTTCATTCGTCTTTTTTATTGTGTTTATAAATAGGTTTTTAGGCTACTGATTGTGAAGACTCCCTACATAAACATTTTCATAATGTATTCCGATATATTAATTAAGAAGATAAGCGTACATAAAGGTTTTATTTCTTTATACGTCTAACATAAACGTATAGAAATGAGAAAGGAGAGTCAAAAATGATAGATGAATACGACGCGTTTGTGGAGAAAATAAAAATAAAAACAGGCATTGATTTATCACTATATAAGCAGTCGCAAATGCAACGACGCCTCACCTCCCTGTATGAAAAAAAGGGTTTTTCTAGTTTTTTTGAATATTATCGAGCAATGAATAGTAACAACGAACTGCTTGAGGAGTTTTTGGATCGGATGACGATTAACGTGTCAGAGTTTTATCGCAACTATCAGCGATGGGATATATTGGAGCAAAAAATTTTACCGACTCTTGTAAAAGGAAAAACAGAGCTGAAAGTGTGGAGCGCTGCCTGTTCGACAGGTGAAGAGCCGTATACGCTAGCGATGGTTTTATCAACATTTTTTCCCCTTTCGCGTATTTCTATATTGGCGACCGATTTGGATGAAAAAGTGATAGAAAAAGCAAAAATAGGCTTTTATGACGAACGTTCACTTCAAGAAATGCCTGTTTCGATGAAAAATAAGTACTTTCAACAAAGAGGAACCGGGTACTTACTAGATGAAAAAATCAAAAATACAGTTGCTTTTCAAAAACATAATTTACTGTCAGACTCTTTTCCGAAAAACGTTGACTTGATTGTTTGTCGAAATGTGCTTATTTATTTTACAGATGAAGCAAAGCATGCTTTATACGAAAAATTTAGCAGAGCTTTAGCACCTGGCGGTATCTTATTTGTAGGGAGCACAGAACAGGTTTTTACTCCACAAAAGTATGGATTTGAAACGGCTGATACGTTTTTTTACAGAAAAGTAAAGACCATTTAACCGAGATAACCTGAAGCGATTTCTTAAAAGCTGAGGTGAAACTTTTTGTACATTCTTATGTTATAGTATGGTATAGTCATATTTAAAAATGGAAAAATTCTGACGAATAATACATATTAAGCGGAGGTACAATTATGCGATATTTAACAGCAGGAGAATCACATGGTCCACAGTTGACTACTATTTTAGAGGGTGTTCCGGCAGGACTTCCTTTAACAGCCGAAGATATCAATACAGATTTAGCGCGAAGACAAAAAGGGCATGGCCGCGGACGACGTATGCAAATTGAAAAAGATCAAGCGGAAATTTTAAGCGGTGTTCGTCACGGATATACGTTAGGCTCTCCTATTACGTTAGCGGTAGAAAATAACGACTGGAAACACTGGACAAAAATTATGGGCATCGAGCCAATTTCTGAAGAAGAATCAGAAGAAGTAAAGCGTAAAATCTCAAGACCAAGACCAGGGCATGCCGATTTAAACGGCGCTATTAAATATGGTCATCGCGATATGAGAAATGTATTAGAACGTTCTTCAGCTCGTGAAACAACTGTAAGGGTAGCAGCAGGTGCTGTGGCTCGTCAAATCCTTGCTCAGTTCGGGATTTCTGTAGCTGGACATGTATTAGAAATTGGAGGCGTACAGGCAAATCCGCCTCAATACAAAAGCTTAGAGGAACTTCAAGAAGCGACTGAAGCTTCTCCAGTAAGATGTTTTGACTCAGCTGTTGAGAAAGACATGATGCAAGCAATCGATGACGCTAAGAAAAACGGCGATTCTATCGGAGGCGTAGTAGAAGTTATTATTGAAGGCGTGCCAGCAGGAGTAGGCAGCTATGTTCATTACGATCGTAAATTAGATGCGAAGATTGCTGCAGCTGTTATGAGCATTAATGCATTTAAAGGCGTTGAGTTTGGGATTGGGTTTGAAGCGGCTCGCAGACCAGGAAGCGAAGTTCATGACGAAATTCTATGGGATGAAGAGAATGGGTATACCCGCAAAACAAATAACTTAGGCGGCTTTGAAGGTGGTATGACAACAGGTATGCCTATTGTAGTACGCGGTGTAATGAAACCTATTCCAACGCTTTACAAGCCATTAAAAAGTGTTGATATTGAAACGAAAGAAGCCTTCGAGGCAAGCATCGAACGTTCAGATAGCTGCGCTGTACCGGCAGCAAGTGTTGTAGCAGAAGCCGTTGTAGCTTGGGAATTGGCTGATGCACTAATCGAACAGTTTGGACAAGACCGAATTGATTTAATTGCTGAAAATATTGAGAAAATGCGTGCACATGCGAGGGAGTTTTAATGTTGCAAATTGATATTCAAACTTTATCCAAAACATATCCTCTTTATTTAGGAAGTGGATTAATTGAAAAGCTGCCTTCTATTATTGAGAGTGTAAAACCTAATCTGTCGTCCGTGTTAATAATCACTGATTTAGCTGTAGATTCATATTATGGAGAAGCGGTTGTAAAAGCGATTGAGACGCAGTTTAAAGTGGCTAAATACGTAGTACCAAGCGGTGAACATGCAAAGTCATTCCAACATTACTACGATTGTCAGACATTTGCGCTCGAACAGCAGCTTGATCGCAATGCGCTAGTTATTGCTTTTGGCGGAGGAGTAGTTGGTGATTTAGCTGGATTTGTAGCAGCTACATACATGAGAGGAGTTTCTTTTATTCAAGTACCAACGACGCTTCTTGCTCACGATAGTGCTGTAGGCGGTAAAGTAGCCATTAATCATGAGCTTGGAAAAAATATGATTGGTGCTTTTTATCAGCCTGAAGCGGTTGTCTATGACATTGATCTTCTTAAAACGCTTCCTCAAAGAGAATGGCGTTCCGGCTTTGCAGAAGTGATTAAACACGCTTTTATTCACGATGAAGCATTTTATGAATGGCTTCAGCAAAATATACAATCGTTGACTGATTTACAAGATGAAAAATTAATTTATGCTATTCAAAGCGGTATTTTAGTCAAAGCATCTGTTGTAAAAGAAGATGAGACAGAAGCTGGCGTTCGCGCTCATCTGAACTTTGGACATACGCTAGGTCATGCGATCGAAGCAGAGTGCGGCTATGGACAAATCAGCCATGGAGAAGGCGTAGCGATTGGTATGCTGTTTGCTATGAAAGTCAGCAATATGCTTGGGAAAAGCCAGTTCTCTGTGGAGGACATTGCGAAATGGTTTGAAAAATTTGGCTACGAGACGTCTGTCCCAAACCATCTTTCAGCTGAAAAACTGCTCGTGAGAATGAAAGCAGACAAGAAGTCTAAATCAAGCAATGTTCATATGGTACTGCTTGAAGGCATAGGCAAACCTTTTGTTCAACAAGTAGAAGATGAAGTTCTTCTTAAGCTGCTGAATGAAGAGCTTAAAGCTTAGTTTAGTTTAAAGCAAAGTAGATAGTAGTTGACAAATGAATTTGAAACGTACTACAATTGGTAACAAGTTAGTTTAGAAATTTTAGTTATGAGAAAACAATAGACAGTTTAGTTGAGATTAGGGTAGACGAGAATGAGACAGTTGAGCAGAGTTTAGTTGAGTGAATTTTACCATTCGTATACCCAAAGGCCCATTTTTGATGTGTCTTTGGGTTTATTTATTATATCCTCTTTTATATAACCTCATCTATTCTCATTCTCCATGAAATGGAGGATTGAAAGATATGACGAACACGTATACTTCTTTTTTAGAAGACTCTACAAAGTATTTAACCATTCCAATTATAAAAAAAATATTTATCGATAGCATGACACCTGTTGATCTTTTTCAACAAGTAAAAGATGAAGCGGTATATTTGCTTGAAAGTAATGATGAATCATCACCATGGTCCAATTATTCTTTTATTGGCTTGAATCCATTTTTGTATGTAGAAGAAGAAAACGGAACCTATCTAGCAAAAAACAAGCAGCTCCAACCTATGCTGCACGGAGGCAGCTTTAAAGAGGTATTTTGTAAAATTCAGCAAGAGCTGAAAGTGAAAGTACCAGACCTTGCACTTCCTTTTAAAGGAGGAGCAGTAGGGTTTATCAGCTACGACGCAGTATCGCAAATTGAAAAAGTAAACGTACATGCCCAAAACGATTTGAACATGCCTACTTTTCACTTTATCTATTGTCAAACGATGCTTGCTTATAATCATCAAACAAAAGAGCTTATGGTGATTCACTACATTCAGCTTAATGAACAAGATAAAGAACAGCAGAAAAAAGAAAAATACGGTGAAGCTCTAGCAGAGATCAATCGATATGTTGAAAGAATAGCGCAGACGGTGAAAGAAAAGCCAATGATGTTTGAAAGCGAGCAGCGCGAAGTTAGCTTTGAAGGCGTGACATCGTCATACCAAAAAGATAAATTTGTGCAAGATGTGGAAAAAATTAAGGAATACATTAAAAGCGGAGATGTTTTTCAAGCCGTATTGTCGCAGAGATTTCAAATTGATACGACAGTAGCTGGATTTGATATTTACAGAGTATTGCGATTAGTTAATCCGTCTCCTTATTTATTTTACGTGAAAGTAAAGGGTGTGGAACTAATTGGAAGTTCTCCCGAGCGGTTGATTCAAATTGAAAACGGCCATTTAGAGATTCATCCAATTGCAGGAACGAGAAGACGAGGCAGGGATGCAGAAGAAGATGCGCGCTTGTATGAAGACTTAATTAACGATGAAAAAGAGCGGGCAGAACACTATATGCTCGTGGACTTAGCAAGAAATGACATCGGCCGAGTTGCACAGTATGGAACGGTCCAAACACCGGTATTAATGCAGCAGGTTAACTTTTCGCACGTCATGCACTTGATTTCTAAGGTGACAGGACGCCTTGACGAAAAAGTACATCCTATTGATGCGCTGCTTTCTGCATTTCCAGCGGGTACCGTATCTGGCGCTCCAAAAGTGCGGGCGATGCAAATCTTAAATGAAATTGAACCAGTTGCGCGAAATGTATATGCAGGAACCGTAGCATATCTCGGATTTGATGGAAACATTGATTCGTGCATTGCGATTCGGACAATTCTTTTGAAAGACCAGACCGCTTATATCCAGGCCGGAGCAGGAGTGGTTGCTGACTCAAAACCGGAGCTTGAGTGGAAAGAAACCCGCAATAAAGCTAGCGCTTTAATTAAAACAATTCAATTAGCTCAAGACATCTACGATAAAAAGGAGGATGTATATGTTTAAAGAATTGTTAAAAAAGTGTTTGCGCGGCGAGTCACTTTCAGCGGAAGAAGCAGAAAAAATTATGAATGATATTATGAACGGTAAAGTCCCGGCAGCTCAAATTGCTAGCGTACTAACCATCTTAACGTACCGAGGAGAAACGGTAGATGAAATTGTTGGTTTTGTCCGAGGTATGAAAAATAATATGAATGCTATTTCTCTAGAAGAATTAAAAGTAGTAGATACATGCGGTACGGGAGGAGATGGGGCCTCTACTTTTAATATCTCGACGGCTAGTGCGATTGTGGCATCTGCTGCTGGAGTAAAGGTTGCGAAACACGGGAATCGCGCCGTGTCCTCTAAAAGCGGAAGTGCAGACGTGTTAGAACATCTGGATATATGGATTCAAGGAAATGAAAAAGAAGTGAAAAATGCGGTGGCTGACCTCAACATGTCCTTTTTATTTGCGCCGCTTTATCACCCGGCTATGAAGCACGTTGCTGCTACTAGAAAGGAATTAGGGTTTAGAACCGTTTTTAATGCATTAGGTCCGTTAGCAAACCCTACTAACTGCACAAAGCAAGTAATTGGCGTTTATTCCATTGAGCTTGCACGAAAATTAGCAGAAGCGCTTGTTGTACTGGGAGCTAACCATGTCCTGCTTGTTGCGGGCAGAGACGGTTTGGATGAAATTAGTGCCACGGATGTAACAGATATTGTAGAAGTGCAAGGCAATGTCATTACAGAATATACGCTTGCACCAGAGGATGTACACTTAAAGAGAGGGAAGCTTGAGGACTTGGTGGTAGAAGACGCGAAATCAAGTGCAGAGCTTATTGAAGCGCTATTTTTAAATAAAAGTAATTTAACTGCTAAAAATGCAGTCGTGTTGAACTCTGCTGCAGCTATTTACGTTAGCGGAAACGTTTCTACTTTTGAAGAAGGAGTAGCTGTAGCTTTAGAAACAATTGAATCAGGTGCTGCATACACGCAATTACAACGATTGAAATCGAAAAAGGTGGTTGAACATGCTCAATAAAATTATTGAAACAAAAAAAGAAGAAATTCAAAACTTACAGTTACCCGAGCAGCAAAATGTTACAAAACGATCATTTATAGAAGCTTTATCAAATCCCAATCGAGAGCTGGCTCTTATTGCAGAAGTGAAAAAAGCCTCTCCTTCCAAAGGATTAATAAAAGAGAATTTTCAGCCTGTGGAAATTGCTAAAGCCTACGAAGAAGGAAAAGCAGATGCTCTGTCTGTGTTAACGGATGAGCACTATTTTCAAGGACATCGAACGTTTTTAAGTGATATTAAACAGCATGTCTCTATCCCTGTGCTTCGCAAGGATTTCATCATTGATTCCATTCAAGTGGAAGAAAGTGCAAGAATCGGTGCCGATGCTATTTTACTCATTGGAGAAGCACTTGAACCCTTAAAATTGCAAGAGCTTTATCTTCAAGCTGCTGAAAAAGAGTTAGATTGTTTAGTAGAAGTGCATTCTTTAGAAACGCTCGAACAGCTGTTAGCTGTATTTACGCCGAAGATTATCGGAATTAATAACCGAAACCTTCATACGTTTGAAACCAGCGTGGAGCAGACAAAAGAAATCGCCAAGCACGTTCCGAAAGAACAGCTGTTAGTGAGTGAAAGCGGCATTTACTTATACGATGATGTTTCTTACGTAAAAGAAGCGGGAGCAAAAGCTATTTTAGTAGGAGAATCGCTTATGAGACAGGATAATCAAACCAAAGCGATTGAAAAGCTGTTTGGGGAAAGTGAATATGCTTATTAAGTATTGCGGCATTCGGTCAAAAGAAGATATAGCTTTAATTGAAAAGTCGGCTGCTACTCACATTGGCTTTATTTTCTATCCTAAAAGTAAACGATATGTAAAGCCTGAACGAGTAAATGAGTTTGTAACGGATGAAATTAAAAAACAAGTCTCATTAGTAGGTGTATTCGTAAATACACCGGTAGATCAAATACTTGAAATTGCCTCTGCGACAAATTTAGATGTTATTCAGTGCCACGGGCAAGAAACAGCTGAGGAAGTACGTCAGTTAAAGCAGCATGGATATGAAGTGTGGAAAGCACTCCCGCACAATAAAGAGACGCTGCAGCAAATGTATGTATATGAAGAAGCTGACGGTTATGTAATTGATAGCAAGGTCAAAGAACAATTCGGAGGAACGGGAGTCGCTTTTGATTGGAGCTTCGTTCCTCAGTATGAATCAGCTGCCCAAAAGTTAGGTAAAAAATGCTTTATTGCTGGAGGAATCAATGCTTTTAACATTGAGAACTTGTTACCCTACAAGCCTGGAGCGATTGATATTTCTGGCGGTATTGAAACAAATGGAACGAAGGACTATACAAAAATTATAGAGATTGAAAGGAAGATCATACTATGACATACAATCATCCTGATGAATTTGGCCGCTTTGGTGAATTTGGCGGAAAGTACGTACCTGAAACATTAATGAAACCACTTGAAGAAGTAGAAGCAGCTTTGAATGAAGCAATGAAAGATCCGGCATTTAAAGATGAGTATCTATCCTTACTCGTCAACTACTCAGGGCGACCAACGGCTTTAACATATGCTGACAATATTACAGAAACACTCGGCGGGGCAAAAATTTATTTGAAACGTGAAGACTTAAATCATACGGGTGCTCACAAAATCAATAATGCCATTGGACAGATTTTACTTGCTAAACGTATGGGAAAAACAAAAATTATTGCTGAAACAGGAGCGGGTCAGCACGGAGTAGCCACAGCTACAGTAGCTGCAAAGTTCGGAATGGAATGTAAAGTATTCATGGGAGAAGAAGATATTGAACGTCAGGCTTTAAACGTCTTTCGCATGAAGCTTCTAGGAGCGGAAGTCATTCCTGCAACTTCTGGAACAAAAACGTTAAAAGATGCAACAAATGAAGCAATTCGCTACTGGGTTCAACATTGTGAAGATCATTTTTACTTAATTGGTTCGGCAATTGGACCGCATCCTTATCCTAAAATGGTTCGGGATTTCCAAAAAATTATTGGAGAAGAAGCAAAAGAACAATTTACAGCGGTAGAAGGCAAGCTTCCGAATGCTGTCGTGGCATGCGTCGGAGGCGGCAGTAATGCAATCGGCATGTTTTATGATTTTATTAAAGAAGAAAATGTACGCTTGATCGGCGTAGAAGCAGGAGGGAAAGGACTAAATACAGCCCTTCATGCTGCTAAAATGGCTAAAGGCACAAAAGGTGTTATTCACGGAACGCTCACGTATTTACTTCAAGATGAAAATGGTCAAATTACAGAGCCTTATTCTATTTCAGCAGGTTTGGATTATCCGGGTATCGGTCCAGAGCATTCTCACCTTTCATCTATTGGACGAGTAGAATATGAAAGTGTAACGGATGATGAGTCAATCGAAGCTCTTCAGCTGCTGGCGAAAACAGAGGGAATCATCCCGGCTATTGAATCCGCCCATGCGTTAGCAAAAGCATTTGAACTGGCTAAAAGCATGACGAAAGAAGAGACGATTTTAATTTGCTTGTCAGGTCGAGGAGATAAGGACGTTCATACATTAGTAAACTTGCTAGAAGGGAAGGAAGAAGAACATGAATACGTTTGAAGCGAGACTACCTAAACATGAAACATTATTTATTCCATTTATTACAGCAGGAGATCCTCATGAAGATGCAACGGTGGATATTGCTTTGTCTTTGCAAAAGCAAGGTGCTTCTATTTTAGAGTTGGGCGTACCGTATTCCGATCCTTTAGCAGATGGTCCGATTATTCAAGAGGCGTCTAAAAGAGCTTTATCTGGCGGTATGTCTATTTTAAAAGCCATTAAGCTTGTATCAGTGATGAGAAAAAAAGGTGTGAAAATACCGGTAATTCTCTTTACCTATTTTAATCCTGTGTTACAATTAGGTTTAGAATCCTTTTTCGCGTTAATGCGAGAAAATGAAATAGATGGAGTGCTAATTCCGGATTTACCGTACGAAGAGAGTGGCCGTATCCGGGAGCTTGCTGCTGAAAATGAAGTTGCGTACATTTCAATGGTTGCTCCTACATCTAAAGAGCGTATCAAAAAAATCGCTGCAGATGCAACGGGCTTCTTATACTGCGTGTCGTCTTTAGGCGTTACTGGGGTTCGCTCTACGTTGCCAGCTGATATTGGCACCTTTTTAGAAGATGTGAAAGCAGCAGCTTCTATACCCGTTGCCGTCGGTTTTGGGATTTCAACAAGCGAACAAGTAGAGGTGTTAAAAGAACATAGCGACGGCATTGTAATTGGGAGTGCAATTGTTAATAAAATTGGCCAGCTTGAAGAAGTTCTTTTAAATAAGGATACACGCCGAGACGGATTAAATCAAATTGAGGAGTATGTTGCATCCATCGTTTCGCCTATACAAAAATGCGAGGTGTAACACGTTGAAGGTAAAAGAACAATTACTAACTTTATCTCCATATAAACCAGGTAAGCCAATTGAAGAAGTGAAGCGTGAATTTAATTTAGATCGCGTCGTAAAATTAGCATCCAATGAAAATCCTTACGGCAGTTCTGCTTTAGTAAAAGAGGCCATTGCTGCAGAAATCGAAAATATGGCGCTTTATCCAGACGGTTATGCAGCTGAACTGCGTGCAGCCGTAGCAAAACACGTAGGTGTAGAGCAAGATCAGCTGATTTTTGGAAATGGGTCTGATGAAGTCATTCAAATTATTTGCCGAGCTTTGCTATCAGCTGATACTAATACTGTCATGCCGACGCCATCATTTCCTCAATATAAGCACAATGCCGTAATTGAAGGTGCAGAAATTCGTGAAGTACCGCTGCGCGGCGGAGATCATGATTTAGATGCTATGCTTCGTGCAATTGATGAAAATACGACAATTGTATGGGTATGCAGTCCTAATAACCCAACGGGAACGTATGTGAAGGGCGATGAGTTAATTTCCTTTATGAAACAAGTTCCTAAGCATACGTTAATCGTTATGGATGAAGCGTATTTTGAGTATGCAGCAGATCAAGCCGACTACCCGAATACGGTAGAGTTTTTGAATGAATACGAAAACTTAATTGTACTTCGCACATTTTCAAAAGCATACGGCTTAGCTTCTTTGCGTATTGGTTACGGTATTGCAAACGAATCATTGCTACAAAAAATTGAGCCGGCTCGTGAACCTTTTAATACAAGCCGCATGGCTCAAAAAGCAGCAATTGTTGCTCTTGAAGACCAAGCGTTCATTGAAGAGTGTAAAAAGAAAAATGAAGCAGGTTTGCAGCAATACTATGCTTTCTGTGATAAGAATGGCTTAAACTACTATCCTTCTTTCACTAATTTTGTTCTAATTGATTTTGGTCGTCAAGGCGATGAAGTGTTTCAATTTTTATTGCAGCGCGGATTTATCGTTCGTTCCGGGAATGCATTAGGCTTCCCAACTTCGGTTCGTATTACGGTGGGAACAAAAGAACAAAATGAACAAATCATTGAATTGCTTC
Organism: Priestia aryabhattai; assembly: GCF_023715685.1. NCBI lineage: Bacteria > Bacillati > Bacillota > Bacilli > Caryophanales > Bacillaceae > Priestia > Priestia aryabhattai. The sequence goes on along the minus strand of NZ_JAMBOQ010000001.1, from coordinate 698,373 downwards.
AGCAGTTTGTTAACCAAGCAACGGCAAAAGCTTAATACCTAATATAGTAAAAGATGAGAGTGTGATTTCACACTCTCATCTTCATATGTACAATGAGGTGAAGGAAAGTGAAAGAAAATGTTTTTGTTATAGGCCTGGGGTTAATTGGAGGATCACTGGCACTTAATATAAAAAAGACGCATCACCATCTTGATGTAATAGGTTTTGACATTAACCAAGAGCAGCTGGAGCTTGCTAAAACCCTAGGTGTAATTGACCAAGCGGCTTCTTCTCTGCAACAAGGCGCTGAGCAAGCAGATTATATTGTTATTGCAATTCCGGTCACCCAAGCAGCGGAAGTGCTAAAACAGTTAGAACATTTTACGCTCAAACAGTCTGTCATCGTCACAGACGTAGGAAGTACAAAAGAAGAAGTAGTGAAGACAGCGGAGACTCTTATTGCTAAAGGCATTGAGTTTATCGGTGGTCACCCAATGGCTGGGTCTCATAAAAGCGGAGTAGCTGCTTCTAAAGCTCATTTATTTGAAAATGCAATGTATGTATTAACACCTTCATCTTCTACTTCTTCGGAGGCTTTAGACAGCTTAAAGGAATTGCTAAGTGGTACAAAAGCTAAAATTATTGTGATGTCACCAAAAGAACATGATAAATTAGCAGGTGTCATTAGCCATTTTCCTCATATTATTGCTGCAAGCCTTGTTCATCAAGCAGAATATTACCAACAAGATAATCAGCTAGTTTCGCAGCTTGCAGCTGGAGGGTTTCGTGATATTACACGTATTGCTTCAAGCAGTCCAGCGATGTGGAGAGATATTTTGCTTCATAACCAAGATGCGCTTCTTTCGATGTTTGACCACTGGCTCGAAGAGATGAACGACGTGCGAAATATGATCGAACGAAAAGACGCGAACGATATCTATACATATTTTTCACAAGCGAAACAATTTAGAGACCAGCTTCCTGTACGAACCAAAGGAGCGATTCCATCCTTTTATGATCTCTATGTAGATGTTCCTGACTATCCGGGTATTATCTCAGAAGTAACGAGTTATTTAGCAGAAGATGAAATCAGTATTACAAACATTCGAATTTTAGAAACACGAGAAGACATATACGGAGTATTACGTTTAAGCTTTCAAACAGAGGAAGATAGAAAGCGAGCAAGAGCGTGTCTCCATCAGCATCAATATCAGACGTTTATTTCTTAATGTACTAATGTTGAAAGGTGTGAATTAAATGAGTGGAAAACAATTAAAAACTAATCTTTCATCTCTTCAAGGAGAAATTTCTATTCCTGGGGATAAGTCGATTTCTCACAGAGCTGTGATGTTCGGAGCGATGGCAGAAGGGAAAACAACGATTAATCATTTTTTAGCAGGTGAAGATTGCTTAAGTACTATTTCTTGTTTTGAAAAGATGGGCGTATCGATTAAAAGAGAAGGCGAGTATGTCGAAGTGGAAGGTAAAGGTATCGAAGGATTAAGTGAACCTGTCTCAATCCTAGATGTAGGAAATTCAGGAACGACTACTCGTTTAATGCTGGGGATTCTTGCAGGTGTGGCATTTCATACGTCTCTAATTGGAGATGAGTCGATTGCCAAGCGTCCAATGAGCCGCGTTACGGTGCCCCTGCGTTCGATGGGGGCAAAGATTGATGGGCGTGAGCATGGCCAATATACGCCTTTATCCACTAGAGGAGGAGCTTTAAAAGCAATTCATTACCACTCTCCTGTAGCAAGTGCACAAGTAAAATCAGCAATTTTACTAGCGGGACTTCATGCGGAAGGCACAACAAAAGTAACCGAGCCTTTTACATCACGTGACCATACAGAGCGTATGCTTCGTGCATTTGGAGTAGACGTAGAAGCAGATGGAACGACTGTAAGTATTGAAGGAGGACAATCCCTTCGTGGAACGGATGTATACGTACCTGGCGACATTTCTTCAGCTGCGTTCTTTCTTGTTGCAGGAGCCATTGTTCCAAACAGCCGAATTGTTTTGCAAAACGTCGGACTGAACCCTACAAGAACAGGTATTATTGATGTGCTTCAGCAAATGGGTGCACGCCTTACAATTTCCAATGAACGTATTCAAAATGGAGAGCCTATTGGCGATTTGACGATTGAAACGTCTCAGTTGAAAGGGATTGAAATTGGGGGCGATTTAATTCCTCGTTTAATTGATGAAATTCCAGTGATCGCTCTTTTGGCGACTCAGGCGAATGGGAAAACGGTTATTAAAGATGCCGAAGAGCTAAAAGTAAAAGAAACCAACCGTATCGATACGGTTGCAACGGAGTTAAGCAAGCTCGGTGCCTCTGTTACTCCAACAGCTGATGGCCTCATTATTGAAGGCAAGACGGCCTTACAAAGCGGTGAAGTAGACAGCTACGGAGATCATCGAATTGGAATGATGCTTGCGGTAGCAGCAGCCATTGCAACAGGGGATGTAACACTAAAGAGAAGTGAAGCCATTCACGTCTCCTATCCTACTTTCTTTGAAGATCTTGATAAACTAAGCGAATAAGAAAAGGAGAGTTTTCTTCTCCTTTTTTTATCAGAAAAAATGTAAGCGTATTCAAATTGATTTGTTGAACAAACGCTCAAACTATTTTATCATGGTGTATAGAAGCATGTGTTCTTGCTTTGAGTTTGGAAAAAATAGAAAATTAATTCGTTTTATTTTTATATAAAAAGTGAATGTAATAATAAAGGAGAATTGTGTGTGAAAGAACTAGACCGCGCGATAGGTTACGTAGAATCCAATGAAATTGAAAAAGGTCTTGCCCTTATTCATGAATTAAAAGATAAAGCTACAGACGAAGAAAAATTTTTAATGGCTGAACAGCTGCAGGAGTGGGGATTAGTAAATGATGCGCTGCCTTTAATAGACGAGCTCATCACTAAATACCCAGAAGAAGGTGAGCTGTATTTATTAAAAGCTGAAATGCTTATTGATTTAGAAGAAGAAGAAGAAGCAATTCATATTTTAAATCAAATTAGCAGCGAAGATGATAACTACGTGCCAGCTCTGCTTCTTGTAGCTGATTTATATCAAATGCAAGGCCTTAGTGAAGTAAGTGAGCAAAAGTTAATGGAAGCGAAAAAAATGCTTCCAAATGAACCGGTTATTGATTTTGGGCTCGGTGAATTTTACAGCAGTCAAGGAATTTACCAAAAGGCAATCCCTTTTTATCAAGCACTGTTAAAAACAGAAAAAGAATTTAACGGCACGGATCTTCGTCAGCGATTAGCTGAAAGTTTAGCAGGTATCGGCCAGTTCGAAGAAGCGCTTCCTTACTTTGATCAAGCGCTAAAAGATAAGCTTGAGATTAACACACTATTTGAATATGCGATTTCAGCGTATCAAGCAGGTCATTATCAGACCGCTATTGAAAAGTTCACAGAACTAAAGGAGCTAGATCGTGAGTACCATTCTCTTTATTTATATTTAGCGAAATCATATGAACATGAAGAGATGCTAGAAGAGGCTGCGGTGGCTGTCAATGAAGGTCTTGCGCAGGATGAATTTCAAAAAGAACTCTACTTTTTTAAAGGTAAAATTGCATTAAAGCGCGGTCTAGAAGAAGAGGCTGAAGCGGCATTTCAACAAGCGATTGCATTAGATCCAGGGTACATTGAAGCTATTTTAACTCTTTCTAAACTTTATATGAGTCAAGAGAGATACGAAGATGTAGTAGAGAATATCGAGCACGCCAAAGAATATAATGAGCATGACCCTCATTTTGAATGGGATTTAGCAAAAGCTCACCAAGAATTGGAAAATTATGAAGAAGCGCTAAAATACTATGAATCTGCATACACTGTTTTTAAAGAAGAGTACGCGTTTTTAGAAGAGTATGGCTACTTCTTATTAGAAGAAGGACAGCGCTCGAAAGCGAAGAGAATTTTCCAAGCCTTATTAGCAATGGATCCAACAGCTGTTGAAATTCAAGACATATTATTTCAATTAGAAGAATAAATAATAGTTCAGAGGATTTTATTGCTGCCGTGTGGAATAAATAATTGTAAAAGGTGTTTTAACTGAGAGTTTAAACACAGAGGAGGGAAGTGAGAATATGACGACCCCTGTTACTGTCAACGAGAAAAAAGAATTTGTTCGCTGGTTTTTAACGAATTATCAGCTAAAGCGAAGAGAATGTGTATGGATTTTAAATTATTTGATGAGCCATGATCAATTGATGAAACGAGTTCACTTCGTTGAGCAAGCACAGTTTTGTCCTCGCGGGATGGTGATGTCTACGCACTGTGTGGAAGACCCTCCATTTCGTTTTTATAAAGAAAATATCATGACAACCGATGCAGAAAAATCATTTCATGATATTCGTTTGAATCGAGAAGAAGATATTTATATTCAATTAAACTTCCGATCGTTGTATTCATCGCCTCAATATGTTGCTGTACTGGAAGACAATCCGTATATGCCAAAGGCTAATCAAACAAATGAAAAAGACAGAGTATTAGCTGAGCAAATATTAGAAGAATCTATTCAGAAATTTCAACGATCAAAAATCATGGAACTAATTGATAAAGCATTAGATGAAAATGATAAAGAGGAATTTCAGCGCTTAAGCGAATATTTAAATAACCATTATGTACAGTAGATAAACGAGAGATTGGCTAGCTTCTTAGAAAAAGGTCAATCTCTTTTTTTATCTCCTTATTCATTTTGGAAAATAAATAAGACAAGCCTTAGCAAGCTTGCTGAGAGGAGAAGAAAGTTGAAGCTTCAGGCCAAGGAAATGGATGTGTATCTACAATCCAAAAGTTATGTTGATACCGTATTGGTTCCACTCATTCCGATTGATTTTGGAGAAGATTTAAAGCTTACTGCATCTATGAGTGAATATACGACTGCTCTTGCTGAAGAATTAGAGAGGCAATTTAAAGGGAGAGTGATTTTAACACCTAGTTTTACATACTTAAAAAAAGATGGAGTAGCTGCTGTTTATGAAACATTACTTCGTTGGAATGAGCATATAAATGACAATGAAGTAAAACACCTTTTTGTGCTTACCAGCGACCGAGACTGGCTGCAGTATGAAAAAGAAATAGGGGCTTACTGCATTTGGATACCTGCTTTACCGCTTGAGCATATAGATGAGTCGCATAAGTATACGCTCATACATGAACAAGTTCAACAGCTCTTGCCGATTTTTGTAGAGAAATGGAGTGTTTAAAAAAGGCTGTAGAATAAGTAATGAAAGCGCAAACAAAATAATGACAAAAAATTTAGAAAAATAAAGATTATTTCCATGTTTTAGGTTTTTATTGTATTGACCTTCCAGAAATATTAATATATCATGATTATGTCCTAGTTTAATAGAATGGTCCATCATGTGTCCAAAATTCTCTGGACTGAACTTTTTTAAAGGGGGGAAAAGCATGGGTGATCGGGTATCAAGACGACAGTTTTTAAACTATACGCTCACTGGTGTAGGGGGATTCATGGCTGCTGGAATGTTAATGCCAATGGTGCGCTTTGCAGTAGATCCAATTTTGGAAAAAGAAGCGGGTCAGGATTTAGTAGCTGTAGCGCAGGTTAAAGACATTACGAAAGAGCCGAAACGTGTCGATTTTAAAATCAAGCAAGTTGATGCGTGGCATAAATCAGAAGAACCAAGATCGGCTTGGGTGTACAAAACTGATAAAGGTGAAATCGTCGCGCTGTCACCAATTTGTAAGCATTTAGGCTGTACGGTTAACTGGGCTGGTGACAAAAACTATCCACATCGTTTCTACTGCCCTTGTCATGGGGGAATGTATGAAAAAAGCGGTAAAAATGTACCGGGGACACCACCGATGGGACCGTTAGATGTATACGTTCAAAAAGTAAAAGGCGGTACGTTATATCTAGGAAAAGCCAAACCACAAGGAGGGGCATAGAAGATGTTGAATAAAATCTATGACTGGGTGGATGAACGGCTAGATATTACTCCTTTATGGCGAGATGTGGCCGATCATGAAGTGCCAGAGCACGTAAATCCTGCACATCATTTTTCAGCATTTGTGTATTGTTTTGGTGGATTGACGTTTTTTGTTACCGTTATTCAAATTTTATCAGGCATGTTTTTAACCATGTATTATGTACCAGATATAAAAAATGCATGGGAATCCGTTTATTATCTGCAAAATGAAGTCGCTTTCGGACAAATTGTTCGAGGTATGCATCACTGGGGAGCAAGTTTGGTTATCGTCATGATGTTTTTACATACACTTCGTGTTTTCTTCCAAGGAGCATACAAAAAACCCCGCGAGTTAAACTGGATTGTGGGTGTGTTAATTTTCTTTGTTATGTTAGGTTTAGGTTTTACAGGTTATTTGTTGCCGTGGGATATGAAAGCGCTATTTGCAACGAAAGTAGGTTTGCAAATTGCTGAATCCACACCAATTATAGGCCAGCAAGTGAAGACATTACTCTCAGGACATCCAGACATCGTTGGTGCGCAAACACTAACTCGCTTTTTCGCCATTCACGTATTCTTTTTACCCGGAGCCCTACTTGGCTTAATGGGTGCCCACTTCTTAATGATTCGTAAACAAGGAATTTCAGGACCTTTATAAAATTTTATACGCTTTATTCAGTTAGTCAATCACACTAGTCATCATATGCATCAAGCACATACTCCGTTGTTAGTGCTTTCACTAGAACAGTGAGAAAAAGGAGGGAGAACATGCATCGTGGTAAAGGGATGAAGTTTGTTGGAGATTCACGTGTTCCTGCAGAACGAAAACCTAATATTCCAAAAGATTACTCTGAATTTCCAGGGAAAACAGAAGCATTCTGGCCAAACTTTTTACTAAAAGAATGGATGGTAGGAGCAGTTTTTTTAATTGGTTATTTATGTTTAACCATTGCTCATCCATCTCCTCTTGAACGTATTGCTGATCCGACTGATACGGGCTATTTGCCTCTTCCTGACTGGTATTTTTTGTTCCTATATCAATTGCTTAAATATTCATTTGCTTCTGGGCCATATAATATTATAGGTGCATTTATTATTCCAGGGATTGCATTTGGCGCATTAATGCTTGCTCCGTTCATTGATCGAGGACCAGAAAGAAGACCAGCTAAGAGACCGTTTGCAACAGGATTCATGCTTTTGGCTATAGCAGCAGTCTTTTTCCTAACGTGGCAGTCAGCGACACAGGTGGATTGGAAAGCACGTGAAGAGCAAGGGAAAATTAGAGAAGAAGTAACGATTGACAAAAATTCAGAAGGCTACAAAATCATGCAAGAGCAAACGTGCTTGACCTGTCATGGTGATAACTTACAGGGAGGCCCTGCGGCTCCGGCTTTAACAGGAATTGATTTATCTCCTGAAGAAATCGCCAATATCGCAAAAAATGGTAAAGGCAATATGCCAAAAGGTGTTTTCAAAGGTTCAGATAAAGAATTGAAAACGCTATCGGAATTTGTCGGCAACTTAGGAAAAGAATAATGAAAATCAGCCAAAGGGCTGGTTTTTTTTTGAATTTATTTAATGTGGTGTTTTACGTCGAGGAGATAGATGCTTGCTATTGTCCAAAAACTGTACATAATAAAGAAGAGAGCAAATGTAAAGGAGGCTTTCTAAATGGCTTGGTTATGGTATACCTTAAAAGATAAGCGTTTTTTAACGCTTTTGCTGATTGTGAATATATTGGGAACAATATATGGATATATTTGGTATGGTAGTCAATTAGCAGAAACACCTAAGAAGTTTTTATTATTTGTGCCTGATAGTCCAACAGCAAGCTTGTTTTTTGTCATTGTACTTATCGGTCTTTTACTTGGAAAACATTTTTCACTATTTGAAGCTTTAGCAATGATCACGCTGTTTAAATACGGTATTTGGGCCGTCGTAATGAATATGTTGGTCTATGTATTAACAGGATACATTGATTGGATGATGCTCATGTTAATGGCTTCTCATGCAGCAATGGCTTTTCAAGGGCTTTTATACGTACCGTTTTATCGGATTAAATTATGGCATTTAGCCGTTGCCGCTGTATGGACTGTGCATAACGATATCATTGATTACGTTTTTTCTATGATGCCAAGATACAGCATGCTCAATGCGTATATGTCTGAGATTGGTTATTTTACATTTTGGCTAAGCATTTTATCTATTTTCATTACATACTGGTTCACAGTTCGTGTCTCTTCAAAAAAACAGCTATAAAATTTTTTTGAAATAGGCGAACCAAACGAGCTCTCTTTTTCTAAGATATAGTAGGCTATATTTAAGTATGAGGTGAGTGACTGTGAAGGAAACCAAACGAGAGCTTCATCCGTCCGTTGTGGAATTTAAACAATTTGTAAAATCACATCCAAAATTAGTGGAACAGGTTCGAAAGCAGCAAAAAACGTGGAAAGAGCTTTATGAAGATTGGTATTTATTCGGTGCAGAAGATCCAATGTGGGAGGCATATCGTTCAGAAGAAAGTGCAAAGGCTGAACCAGCTGCTGCAACAGGGGAGAAAGAGGAGAAAAAAGATATTATGGGTACAATTGTATCCTCGCTGAAAAACATGGACTTGAATCAAATGCAAAATCATATCACAAATGTAAATTCAGCCATTTCGAATATTCAACAAGTACTGCAGCAATTTCAACCATCTAAGCCATCAGGTGGAGGAGCAGCTTCCGGGCCAGGGAATCCATTTGGCTTTAGGAAAGATTAAACGCAATGAGAAAAGATATATATGAGTATATGCAGTCTCGTCCTAAACTCAACGACTTCGTTCGTGAACAGCCAATGTGGTACCGGCGTTTATCTAGAAATCCTGAAGAACTGGAGAAATTTGAATTAGAATCCAAACACTACTATAAACAAACGATTCCTCATAAAGTCGAAAAGTTTTCGAATTCGATTCAAATGGCAAACATGATGTTTCATATGTTTCAATCCATGAAAAATCAATGATCTCTGCATACATAGCGATGCAGAGATTTTTGCACGTCATGAGTAAAAACAAAGAGTTTGTAAACACTATGGAGAAACGAATGATAAAGGAATGGTATTATGCGCTTACTATTAACGACGGCATTATGTGTAGTTTCTCTGCTAGGATGCAACCATGATAAACCAAAACCTGAAACTAAAATTTCCTCTCAACTGCGGGTAGCTGAAACTTTTGGTGCAATGAATGCAAAACCTTCACTGATGGTACATCAGCATGTGAAAGGACAGAATGTATACGTCGAATGTATTCTAAGCGGGTTTTCATTTTCAACAGAGAGTGGATTCCTTCAAATCACAGTAGATGGAAAACCATTTAAAGAAATGAAGCAAGCAGCCTTTGTTTTAAGTGATCTTCCAAAAGGATCTCATACTGTTACGATTGAACTAATGAAATCTAAAGAAGAAAGTTATCAAGTGAGGAATACCTTTACGGTTGAAATTATATAGTTAAAAAGTAGAACTTGTAGGAAATCAGTGTAAGCTGTTTTAGCAAGTTCTTTTTCTTTAGGTCCAAAACGTGATAAGATAAAAACGGAGGTGCACAGCCATGCTGACAACAATGAGAACTGTTGAATTACTCGATGAGTCTGATCACGTAGCTAACATGGTGTTACAATCAGACATAGCCGAGAACTATCGTCAATGTTTATATAGATTAAAAAAAGATTCACATGCACAGGCATTAATTGCTGAATTTATGAAAATAAAGGAACAGTATGAGGATGTTCAGCGATTTGGAAAATATCATCCTGATTATAAAACCATTACGAGACAAGTACGTGATGTAAAGCGTCAAGTTGATTTACACGCGACAATCGCTACGTTCAAAAAAGCAGAAAATGAATTACAAAAGCTGCTTGATGAAATTAGCGTTATCCTTGGTCAAGCTGTTTCAGATCACGTTAAAGTACCGACGGGAAATCCGTTTTTTGATACGGGAAGCAGCTGCGGCGGTGGCTGCGGATCTGGTGGAAGCTGTGGGTGCAGCGCATAAGCCGTTCACTGTATAAATCGAATGCAATCAGCACAGGAATTTCCGCAGCAGGCCATTTTACGCTGTGGAACGTAAAACCTATGTTGATAGACATAAGTAAGATGCTGACTTCTGACAAAAGTCGAGCGCCACGTAGCATTTGTATTGGATATAGCAAAAATAGATGAAGCTTCTAGAAGCTCATCTATTTTTCTACGCTTAATTGATGTGTTTATATACAAAAAGGGTATATTTGTGATTTTTTTGAAAATGACTTGTTCAATAGCTCCGTGCTCGTTAAAATGAGTAAGAAAGAGCATCCAGATATCATCTAAATTCATACATAAAGCACCTACTTCATATAAAAGAATTTATGATAAAGAAAACCAATATAACGTATGCAAAAGGGGAACTAAATATGTTTGTTGAACGTCAAGGAATTGTGGCGTATGTGCATTCTGTTAAGCAAGCAAAAGCATTGCGAAAGTACGGAAATGTACATTACGTATCTAAAGAATTAAAGTATGTTGTCTTATATTGCAACCAAGATGGCATTGAAAAAACAATCCATAAACTTCAGTCTCTACCTTTTGTGAAGAAAGTAGATCCTTCTTATCGGCCGTTTTTAAAAACAGAATTCGAAAATTCAAAGCCTGATAAAGCGAAGGAATATGACTATAAGATAGGAATTTAAACAAAAAAGGAATGTGATGTACATTCCTTTTTTTATTTTACTTGCCCTTAGCAAACGAATAGGTAGGGATAAGATGAGATTATTGCATTGGCGGAATAAAGCGGTTCATTCGCAAAATGCCAATAAGGTGCTGATAGTATAGTGCTGTTTCTGGAAATGTAGTAGATGGTTTGACATCGAGTACCACAATTTCTTTTCCCGCTTCCTCAGCTGCTCGTTTAAATAACTCAACGCGCTTGCTGTCGTTTTGTTTTAAAACAATTCCTTCTCGGCAAATGTAAAGCGGTTGGAAATTCCCTTCAGCTGTTGGATGCAAGACAGCGACAAAAGAAGCTACTTGTCGATCTTCTTTTACTGTTCGCAGCATAATAAGATGAGCAAGACGATGTTTGTTGCTTTTGACAATCTCTAACAGCTCATAAATATCTGAATACCCTTCTCCGAGCTCAATAAAACGCTGAATCATATGTATTTCCCCCTCTATGTATTAAAAAAGCAAACTCACGTAGTTTAATGTATCACTGAATATTTTAAGAGTAAATAAAAAAATCCCTACAACTACTCATTGTAGGGCCCTTCAATAAAGGGGTGTAATCACCTCTGCGATTACAAGCACCTTGATGAAGGCAAAGGGAGAGGAGAAACCGGAGGAAGAACTTATGGGGAAACGTAAGTCTTCTCCGCGGTTGGCAACAACATCGGTTAGATGATGTTGTTACTAGTCAGTATGTCCGTTTTAAACGTTCATATACCTGTCTTGTGAAATTCACTTTTTAAAACATAAAAGACTGATAACATGACAGAGAAAAAGGGTGGATTTACGTTTATTATGACATATTAAAGTAAAGGAAATCTTCTATGAACTAAATGCCGAATGATCTTCATAGGTGTATCTTTTAGAAGGGAATCAGTTTATCTAAGGACACGGTCGTAAAAGTCCACCATAAAAGCAAGCTGCTGGGTTATTGCACAGAATGTATACAGCATTGAATAAATTGAGGATTTTTGCTAGTCTTTGTAATTCAAAATATGTTAGGATAATGAAGAATAAGGAAGTAAAAGTAAGGTAGTGATAAGGATGAGAGTAGTAGCAGGTTCATATAAAGGCCATGCGTTAAAGGCGGTTCCAGGATACTCAACCCGCCCTACAACAGATAAGGTGAAAGAAGCTATTTTTAATATGATTGGACCGTTTTTTGAAGGTGGAACAGCTCTTGATTTGTTCGGTGGAAGCGGTGGCTTGGGAATTGAAGCTCTAAGTCGAGGAATAGATAAAGTCATTTTTGTGGATCGGGATGGCAAAGCGATTCAGACGATTAAAGCAAACTTAGCATCTTGCCGGTTAGAAGAACGCGCTGAAGTGTATCGAAATGATGCAGAACGTGCACTGAAAGCGATAAAGAAAAGGGAGCTGACTGTCGATTTACTTTTGCTTGATCCACCGTATAAAGCACAAAAGTTGAAAGCGCTTATCGAAACGGTAAGTGAAGAAAATCTTCTAGCAAAAACAGGAATTATTGTAGCGGAGCATTCTCATGATGTACATTTAGATAATGAGATTGGTTTATTTAAAAAAATAAAAAACGAAACGTACGGTATCATTGGTGTTTCTATTTATACATACAAAGAAGAAGAATCAGTTGAATAAATCAATGAGCTGTTAGATGTAGAAAGGGGATACGTATGGGCAGTATAGCTGTTTGTCCAGGAAGCTTTGATCCAGTTACAAATGGACATTTTGATATTATTAAACGAGGCGCAAATGTATTTGATACGATTTATGTGGTTGTTTTAAATAACTCTTCAAAAAGTCCTCTATTTACAGGGGAAGAGCGAGTAGCTTTGCTGAAAGAAGTAACAAAATCACTTCCTAATGTGGTAGTAGAGTCGTACAGCGGATTATTAATGGAATATGCAAAAGAAAAGCAGGCAAAGACCATTTTAAGAGGTTTGCGTGCAGTATCGGATTTTGAGTACGAAATGCAAATCACATCTGTAAATCGCGTATTAGATAAAGAAATCGAAACGTTATTTATGATGACAAATAATCAATACTCGTTTTTAAGTTCTAGTATTGTAAAAGAAGTAGCTAAATATGGAGGGAATATTTCTGAATTAGTTCCTCCCCTTGTTAGAGAAGCGCTTGCGGAAAAATTTGAACAGCTGTCTCAAAAATAAGATAAAAAAGAACGTGACGTTTTCTTTGCTGATAAGAAGAGGTGCACGTTCTTTTTTTACTAGGAACGATGAAGAAACGTTCGTTTTGAATATATATAAATATAGCAGCAAAGCGTAAAAATTGTTAAGAGCGGACCGTACACGTTTAGCCACTGCGATAGAATCGTAACAGACTCTAAGTGAGAAAAAACAGGCAGTGCTCCTTCAGATGCTTGAAAAGTAGTAATGGATTCTCGAAGAGGACCCCATAGAAAGATAGTGAATACTACCGCAAAACAGCCGTGAAAAATTCGCGCAATAAAAAACGGGAAAAATCGAATATCTGTTTCGGCGAGTATGCTAGCCACTTGTGCTTGAACGGAGAAACCGCTGAAGCCTAATACAAAGCTAACAATGATAATTTGATGAAAAAGTAGCGTGTCTGGCGCTTCACTTGCTAGACGGCTTCCTAGCGTGATTTCAAAAAGCCCTGACATAAAGGGGAGGCTCAGTTCAGTCCCTATATGACAAAAGGAAAATAAATAAGCTAAACCGCTGCTTAAAATAGCCGTGATATGAGTAACATATAAAAGTTTGTTTAATACAGAAAATAAAATGATAAAACCGCCAATCATTAAGAGAGATTGAACAGCAGAAGTAACCGCATCTCCTAGAAGCTTCCCGATAGGACGCTTATCTTTTAATCGCGTTTTATGCATTTCATGAAAAGCTAACGATAAAGAAGGTTTTTGAGTTACTTGTTCTTTAGGTTTTGCTGATCCATAAAAACGCATCACCAGTCCTACACAAATATTCCCTATGTAATGAGAGAGAGCTAATATGATACCGACAGCTGGATTGTGAAAAAAGCCAACTGCCACGGCTCCAAAAATAAAAATAGGGTTAGATGAGTTAGTAAATGATACGAGTCTTTCAGCTTCAATAGCTGTTAGCTGCTTTTCTTGGCGCAGCCGGGAAGTAATTTTTGCACCTGAAGGAAACCCAGAAGCCATACCCATTGCTAAAGCAAAACCCCCTACTCCAGGTACTCGGAATAAAGGCCTCATAAACGGCTCTAATAAGATTCCAATGAACTTTACTACGCCAAACCCAATAAGCATTTCTGAAACAATAAAAAAGGGCAGCAGAGAAGGGAAGACGACCTTCCACCATGTGTTGAGACCTCTTACTGAACCTTCTAGCGCTTCTTTTGGATATACAATAAGCGCAATAGCGAGAAGTGTTACGCTCGTCCCGAGCAGAAGTGTTTTCACCATCGATTTATTCAACGAACGATTCATCTCCTTTTCTAAGCTCACGTCATTTTGATATGAATGAAATGAGGAGTTTTAGGCAAATGTACAAGTTCTTCTATATATCAATATACGAAGCTATGCATCGACTTTATGCCTACGAGTAAGGAGAAAATAAATTCATACTGAATAAAAAGGCGTCTTGTCACATTTGAAAATACAATTCATATACATAAATCAATACACTTCTAGTGTACGCAGTAAGAGAAGAGTAAGAATTTCTTAAAACAACCTTCAGTATAGTATAATGCTTAATAACCACCGTGGATTGAGCAAAACATATCTTTAGCTTCATACTAAATGAACAAATAGAAAATGAAGAATAGTCCTACCGAAGACAGGGCAACAATGATAGAGAAGCTCATCAAATGTTTTTACATTTTTAGAAGTCTATAAGGTAAAACGAGGGGGCAGGTAAAGTGGAAAGCCCAAAAATAGGAGTTGCGTTAGGCTCAGGTGGAGCTAGAGGTTTTGCACATTTAGGAGTAATTAAAACGCTAACAGAAAATAATATTCCTATTGATTTTCTAGCTGGCAGCAGCATGGGAGCTTTAGTTGGTGCACTATATGCGTCAGGTATTGAACTAGCAACTCTTTATAAAATGGCGCTAACGTTCAAACGAAAGTATTATTTGGATTTTACCGTGCCTAAAATGGGATTTATTACGGGCAAAAGAGTAAAATCGTTAGTTCGCACTTTTACGCAAAATAGAAACATTGAACAGTTATCTATACCGTTTGCCATTGTAGCAACAGATTTGAAAACAGGAGAGAAAGTGGTGTTTAAAAAAGGCCCTATCGCTGAAGCGGTGAGAGCAAGTATTTCAATTCCAGGAATCTTTGCTCCCGAAGTAATTGATGGGCGATTGCTTGTAGACGGCGGGGTAGTGGACCGTATTCCTGTATCGGTTGTAAAAGAAATGGGATCTGATATTGTCATTGGAGTCGATGTATCAAAAGCGAAAGTGAATGCAGAAATCAGCTCCATTTTTGATGTCATTATGCAAAGTTTAGATATTTTGCAAGATGAGTTAGTAGCTCATCGGTCCATTGTTTCAGACATTATGATTCGTCCTAATCTCGATACTTTTAGTTCCAGAGCGTTTACAAACATTCAAGAAATGATTTCAATTGGTGAACAAGCAGCACATGAGCAGTTGCCTTCTATTCTACAAGCAATTGATCACTGGAAGGAGAACAAAAAAAGTGAAATCTAGAATTAGAATTTTGGTATATTTGGCTGTTATTGCAGTGGTGGCAATGCTTTGTTTTTATCCATTGCCATACTACATTACAAAGCCTGGAATGGCAGAAGAACTTGCGCCTATTATTAAAGTAGAAGATGGATACCATGAAAAAGGGACGTTTATGCTTACAACTGTAAGAATGGGTAGAGCAACTCCTCTTTCATATGGTCTTGCGAAAATACAGGACTTTCATGAAATTTTCCCTACAAAGCAAATTTTGCAGCAAGGTGAAAGCGATGAAGATTACTCGACAAGGCAATTACATATGATGGATACGTCAAAAAATGCCGCTATTTCAGTAGCGTATGAAGCAGCTGGAAAGAGCGTTTCCTATCACAATAAAGGCGTTTATGTTACATATGTTGTAGAAAGTATGCCTGCACATGGAAAACTTCATGTTGGAGATGTAGTGACGAAAGTAGACGAGAAAAAAATTCAAACTGCTGAGGACTTAATCAACTACGTATCGACTAAAAAAGCAGGAGATTCAGTATCAATTTATGTAAAAAGAGATGGCAAAGAAAGCAAACATACTCTAAAAGTTAAAGCATTTCCTGATGAGCCTAAACGAGTAGGTCTAGGAATTGCCTTAGAAACGAATCAAGAATTAAAAGTTAAGCCCGATATACATATTGATACTGAAAAAATAGGAGGGCCTTCAGCAGGACTGATGTTCTCGCTTGAAATCTATAATCAGCTTGTTAAAGAGGACATGACAAAAGGCCACCGCGTTGCAGGTACAGGGACTATAAATGATAAAGGAGAGGTAGGACCAATCGGAGGTATTTCGCAAAAAATTGTAGCCGCAGATAAAGAAGGAGCAGAGATTTTCTTTGCACCAAATGAAAAAGGGGCCGCGGGCTCTAACTACCGAGAAGCAGTGAAGACAGCTAAAAAAATAAACAGTGATATGAAAATTGTACCCGTAGATTCATTTTCGGATGCCGTAATATATTTAGAAAAGCTGAAACCATAAAAAAATCGTCTGCAAGAGACGATTTTTTTATGGCCAAATGATAGGGGGCTGCGTATATTCTTGTTTCATAAACTGAGAGCGCAGAGGCTCCTGAAACGGCATACTATAAACATGTGTCGCTTTAATATCGGTATCAATTTCTTTTAGTTTACATTGTGATACAGTGGATACAATAGGAAGGGACAGCTTTTTCTTAACTGTTTTTAAATAGGCTTGTCCCGTCTTTGACATTCCCAATAAGCGAATATAAGGATCAGCTTGTTGCATCTCACTTTTTGTTGTATTGGTTAAAAGGTGAACGCACATGCGCTGTAAACGGGTTCTCGTATATCGCTTCGTTTTAACATTTGTTAAAAAATCTTCAAATGAAGTAGATGAAGAAATATAAGATAGCAGCCGATGTTCAATACCTTCTTCTATTTCATAAATACGCTGTAAGTCATAAAGAGGAGTAGTTAATAATTTATATTTCAAAAATGGGAAATAATGCTCCCAATGATGAAACTGTCCGTGTGCTTGTTTGTAAGCTGCTAATTCATTTGCCGTACTAACTGGCATATGCTTGCTCAGGTCCCCATGGCCGCTGCTGTCAAAAATAGCTTTACGTATGCTTGTAGCACTTGAAATAAAAGAGGAAGACAGGGAATCATCGTGATAATGTGATTGAATTCGAGTGATCGTATATGGTTTAATAGATGCATGCTGTTTTTTAATGGCAGCTACATAGCTCATTCCAAGCACATTATTTGGCTGAGATAGATCAATAGGAGCCTCCGTGAAAAGCTGTAAAAAAGCATTGGAAGTTGCTTTTGGATAACTGTTTCCTTTTTTCATCTCTTGTTGAATTAAAATGGATAGTTCTGATTCATGAGCTTCGAGCAAATCAACGGTGCGGGCAAATGAGTCAATATTGCCATTTTCGCTGCCAAAGCATACAAAGTCAGCGTGAAGGGATTCTAAAATAGAAATAGCGCCGCTTGCGAATGTTTCAGCTTTTTGAGTAGAAAAAGCATAGGGTAATTCAACGACTAAGTCTGCACCAACGGCTAAAGCCATTCTTGTGCGGGACCATTTCGATACAAGAGCAGGTTCTCCGCGCTGCAAAAAGTGCCCGCTCATCACAGCAATCACACAATCTGCTCCGGTTTGTTGTTTCGCTTGCTGCAAATGATAAGCGTGTCCGTTATGAAAAGGATTATATTCGACAATTATTCCAACTGCTTGCATAATGTCTCCTTTTAATTTATTATTTTTAGTCTAGCTCTTTGTTTTAAAAACATTTTTTTATGAAAGTAAGAAATTTTTACAAAAAAGCATATTTAAGTACATTATAGTGTAAAGAAAAAATATTGACAAATAATCTTGTGAAAGCTATAATAACCTTTGTTGCCTTGAGGTGATTAACAATGAAATGGACAATACATCAATTGTATCAGTTGCAAAATAAAGGTCTAACATTTGACGAAGTGATTGACGGCAAGGAGTTTATGAATGCTGATCCTCAAATTCGTAGAATGTCAGATGTAAACGTGAAAGGAAGAGCCGACATTAGCTCTTCGAAAGTAACGTTTCACCTTAAGATTTCAGGAGAAATGACGTTGCCTTGTGCTCGTACATTAGTTGACGTTCCGTATCCGTTTGAAATTAACGCAACTGAAACGTTTTTATTGAATGTGAATGCTGATTATGAAGAAGATGCTGAAGTACGCGTTGTAGAGGGAGAAACGGTTGATTTACAACCTTTGATTCAAGAGTTAATTATTGTTGAAATTCCTCTGCAGGTATTTAGTGAAAATCAGCAAGCGGCAGGAGCAGCTCCACAGTCAGGAAAAGACTGGGAAGTTGTTACCGAAGAAGAACAGCAGGAAAAAGTAGACCCCCGCTTAGCCGTACTCGAAAATTTCTTTAAAGACAAAAAGAAATAAAAATGCGAAGATCCGGCTTTCGGGCCTTCATATGATTTTAAAATTCTTTTAAGGAGGTGGGAATAATGGCTGTACCTTTTAGAAGAACATCTAAAATGAAGAAAAGAACGCGTCGTACGCACTTTAAATTACAAGTTCCTGGTATGGTAGAGTGCCCAAATTGTGGTGAAATGAAACTATCACACCGCGTATGTAAAGCTTGTGGTACTTACAAAGGAAATGACGTAGTAAGCAAATAATTGCTTATTTAAATAAAAGACCCTCTTAAAGGGTCTTTTATTTTTTTGCCTTTTTTCCTTCTCTGCCCTTTGGAAGAGAAGGATTTTCCTTATAGAACAAGAACTCTTTTTAAATAAACAATTACTGTTGTAAAAGGATTCATACCTTGTCTATAAGGAGGAAAAAAGATGAAAAAAAGCGAGCTGTTCACTACAAGCCAAGGCATTGCTACGTTTGTGATTAATCGTCCTGAAAAGCGTAATGCCATTGATTATGATGTTATGAATGAACTGCAGCAAGCTGTAGATTATGTGAAACATAATCAGTTAGTAAAAGCTTTTGTAATTACAGGTGCTGGTTCAGACGCATTTTGCAGTGGAGGAGATTTAAGCGTATTTCATGAGCTAAAGACTTCTAAAGAGGCGTCTCAAATGTTAACGAAAATGGGGGAAATTCTTTATGATATCTTAACACTCCCAAAACCAACAGTTGCCCTTCTGAATGGAACATCAGTTGGAGGAGGATGTGAGCTTGCGATTGCATGTGACTTCCGTATAAGTGCAACACATAGCGAAATGGGCTTTATTCAAGGGAATTTAGGAATTACAACAGGCTGGGGAGGAGGAACTATTCTTCTTGAAAAGCTGCGTTATCAAGAAGCGATGGAAATGATCTACAGTGCTCAGCTGTATGGAGTAGAACGAGCAAAGCAAATTGGATTTCTTTCCTATGTTACGTCGTTTAAAGAGCTAACTATGAGGTGCGAGGAGTGGTTAGCGCCTATTACTCATAAATCGACCCAGGTATTGCAAGCTTACAAAGAAGTCGCTATTGAGAAATGGGAGCAAAGCCAGGTTTGGAATCGAATGGAACAAGAAATTCATCGCTGTTCGATTTTGTGGGAGTCGCCTGAGCATGAAGAAGCGGTTCAAAAGGTCATGGTTAAAAAAACATAGTTATGAACTGCATTTCCATAGGAATATAGTTAATAAGCGAAAGATGAAAGAATCACGGGTTTCCCATTCTGCTTCAAAGTATATGAAAGATTTTCTTGATTGAGAAGAGGAACAATAGTCTATCTTATCTAGTAGGTGCATATTCATTTAATAAGTACGGATAAGGAGGGATAGAAAAATGACTTCTTCTCGTCAAGATGCATGGACTCAAGATGAAGATTTATTACTCGCAGAAATTGTACTGCGTCATATACGTGAAGGTGGCACTCAGCTAGCTGCATTTGAAGAAGTGGGGAAGAAACTTACACGAACATCAGCAGCTTGTGGCTTCCGCTGGAATTCTTTTGTGCGCAAACAATACAAGACTGGTATTGATCTTGCGAAAAAACAGAGAAAAGAATTAAAAGCAAGAACTGTTTCAAAAGATGACGAGCAGCCTGCACGCTTATCATATATGGAAGCAGAGAAACATATTTCGCTTAACGAGGTAATTAAGTATTTAGAAAATGTAGATCAAGGGCAAAAACACTCGTCGGAGCTTCTCGAAGCTAATGAAGAACTGCAGCAAAAGATTGAACGTTTACAAGAGAAAGTAACGATTTTGGAAAAAGAAAAAAAAGCTTTGCAAAACAACTTGTTAATTGTGGAAGATGACTATAAAGCTCTTATTGAAATTATGGAGAGGGCTCGTAAAATGGTTGTATTAAAAGAGGATGAAAAAAGTAGAAAAGTGAAATTTCAAGTGGATAAAAATTTAAATTTAGAAAAAGTTCAAAAGTAAAGCGATAGTTTGAATGCTCCCTACTTCATGTTGATCATATATACCACATAGATATAAAATAAACAGCTGGAAATCAGCTGTTTATTTTTGTTCGCTTACACCGTTTGGTAGCCAAATAAGAGGGTTTTCTCCCAAATCACGATCGATATCATACGTTACAGGTACGAACCCCATTTTTGACCAAAAATCACTCGATTTTACTCGTGGGCTTGTTTTGATAGGTAATTGAAAAGATTTCGCATATTCAACGAGCGTTTGACCTAATCCTTTGCGCTGAAAATCGCTGAGCACTTCAAGTTTCCACACTTCAATATACGTTTGAGGCGGCTCGAAATATTGATCGTACTGTTTGTTTCGCTTATAGAGACTCATGCGAGCCACTAAGCTATTTCCAAAATAAATGCCGTAAAACGGAGAATTTATTTCATTATCGGAAATCTTGGCATGTAATTCTTCTAGCATTGAAAGTTCTTGAATGCCATATTCTTTGAATTTCTTGAACTCTTCTAGCGTTTTAAAGTTAATTTTTAAATGCTTCACTTCGTAATTCATCCCATATCCCCCTTGTTTTATCTCCTTGCTAGATGAACGAACTGGCTTGTTTCGTTCATCTAATATTATATAACAAAAATACAAAATATTCTGTTTTCGTGATTGGTGAACGAATATTCAATGCGCATAAAGAAAAATGAATTCTTTCAGTTAAATACGAAGAATACATTACTATAAGTATCAATTTTTAGAAAGGAAGCAAAAGGGAAGGGGAATTCAATCGGAAAGCGTTTTCAAAAAATGCAGAGGAGTTTTAAAATTATTGTAGAATTATATGGGTGAAAGTAGAAATTTGAGGAAAGGGGAGAGAAAGGTGAAAAAAATACTGATTGCAAATCGAGGAGAAATTGCTCTTCGTATTATTCATACATGCAAACAAATGGGCATTGAAACGGTGGCTGTCTATTCCGATGCAGATGCAGAACTTCCTTATGTTCAAGCGGCTACGAAAGCACGTCGAATTGGAGAGCCTCCTGTGCAAAAGTCATATTTGAATGTGGAAGAACTGCTGCGAATTAGTCATGAAGAAAAAGTAGACGCTATTCACCCTGGATATGGGTTTTTATCGGAAAATAGTGCATTTGCTAAAAGAGCGATTGATGAAGGTTTTTGTTTTATCGGTCCTTCTCCCGAAATCATTTCGATGATGGGCGACAAAATTGCTGCTCGTGCTGCGATGAAAGAAGCGGGTGTACCTGTTGTCCCCGGCAGCGAAGGCGATGTGACGTCAGTTGAAGAGGCTTGTAAAGTAGCAGGCATAATTGGATATCCCGTTATGTTAAAAGCAAGCGGAGGAGGCGGCGGAATTGGGATGGTGCGCTGCGATAACGAAGAAGCAGTAAAACAAGTTTATGCCTCAACAAAAGCAAGAGCAAAAGCATATTTTGGTCATGAAGGAATGTTTATTGAAAAGCTTATCACAAACGCAAGACATATCGAAGTACAGGTGTTTGGAGATCAGCATGGTAATGTCGTTCATCTTTTTGAACGCGATTGTTCCGTACAAAGAAGAAATCAAAAAGTGATTGAAGAAGCCCCTGCGCTTTCTTTAAAAGAAAGTACGCGACAAGCCATGCAAAACCAAGCCGTTCAAGCGGCTAAAGCGATCGGTTATTATAATGCAGGTACGGTAGAATTTATTGTGGATGAAGATGAAAATTTTTATTTTCTTGAAATGAATACACGGCTGCAAGTTGAGCATCCGATCACCGAGCAAATTGCAGGGGTCGATTTAGTTAAGTGGCAAATTTTAGCTGCGCGCGGTGAAAAGCTTCCTCGTGTGCAAGAAGAAATAGCAGCAAATAACTACGCCATTGAATTTCGAATTTATGCAGAAGATCCGTTTACTTTTTTACCGGCTCCTGGAAAAATTACGGCTTATCACTTACCGGAGCGAACTTATGCACGCGTAGATAGCGGCTACAGTGATATGAATGCGGTTACACCTTTTTATGATCCAATGATTGCAAAAGTTATTATTACTGGTCGTACGCGTGCAAATGCAATTGAACTAGCTAAATCATATTTTACAGAAGCTGTCGTAGAGGGAATCAAAACGAATATTCCTCTATTTAAGCAGCTGTTAAATGAAGAGTTATATGAAAAAGGCACCTATAACACATCGTTATTATCAACAGTATTAAATAAAGGAGGAGCACCACAATGAGTGAAATCAAAGCGACGATGGCAGGCATGGTATTTAATGTGTTTGTTCAGCAAGGAGCAAGTGTAGCCAAAGGAGAAGTTGTTGTTGTATTAGAATCTATGAAAATGGAAATTCCTATTGAAAGCGATCAAGCCGGTATTGCAGAGACTGTCCATATAGCCGTGGGGGATTTTGTTAACGAAGGTGACGTTTTGGTGACTATTTCATAACTCATAAAGGAGAGATATCATGATACATACAGGTGAATCTCAGAAAAAATATGATGAAAATCGTCAAAAAGTAGAGCGTGGCAACGCTGAAAAGTACAAAGAGAAACTTGCAAAACAACAGAAGCTTTTTGTAAGAGAACGTTTAGCCCTTTTATTTGATGACGGGAAATATGAAGAAGACGGCATGTTTGCGAATAATAAGGCCGAAGGGTTGCCAGCAGACGGTGTTGTAACCGCAATTGGAAAAGTAAACGGTGAAACGGTTTGTGTAATGGCCAATGACTCTACTGTAAAAGCAGGATCTTGGGGGGCCAGAACAGTAGAGAAAATTATTCGGATTCAAGAAGTAGCAGAAAAACTACATGTGCCTTTGCTGTACCTAGTGGATTCTGCTGGAGCGCGTATTACGGATCAATTAGATATGTTTCCAAACCGCAGAGGGGCTGGACGGATCTTTCACAACCAAGTAAAACTTTCCGGCGTCATTCCTCAAATTTGTTTGCTCTTCGGTCCGTCAGCAGCTGGAGGGGCTTATATCCCTGCATTTTGTGATATTGTTGTGATGGTAGAGGGAAATGCTTCTATGTACTTAGGTTCGCCGCGTATGGCAGAAGCTGTTATTGGAGAAAAGGTTACGCTAGAAGAAATGGGAGGAGCACATATGCACTGCAGCGTTAGCGGGTGTGGAGATGTGTTAGCTTATTCTGAAGAAGAAGCTATTTCGTATGCCAAATCTTATTTAACGTACTTTCCACAAAACTATCAAGAGAAGCCTAAAGTACAAGAAGCTAAAGAGCCTAAGCAGACAAAGGATTTAGTAGAACTAATTCCGGAGAATCAAAATGTTCCGTTTGATATCTATGAAGCAATTGATACCCTTATTGACGAAGGGAGCTTCTTTGAAGTGAAAAAACTGTTTGCCGCCGAATTGGTAACAGGGCTTGCACGAATAGATGGAAAAGTAGTAGGGATTATTGCCAATCAGCCGAAGGTCAAAGGAGGAGTGCTGTTTGTAGATTCAGCAGATAAAGGAGCAAAATTTATTCAACTGTGCGATGCATTCCATATTCCTTTGCTATTTTTAGCTGATGTGCCTGGATTTATGATTGGAACCAAAGTAGAAAGAGCAGGCATCATTAGACATGGAGCAAAATTGATTGCAGCGATGAGTTCAGCTACAGTTCCAAAAATTTCCGTAGTCATGCGTAAAGCTTATGGCGCAGGACTTTACGCTATGGCTGGTCCAGCTTTTGAACCGGATTGCTGCATTGCATTGCCTACTGCTCAAATTGCCGTAATGGGTCCTGAAGCTGCAGTAAATGCTGTCTATTCTAATAAAATTAATGAAATTGAAGATCCGAAAGAGCGGTTTATGTTTGTTAAACAGAAACAGCAGGAGTATAAAGAACACATCGATATTTATACGCTGGCTTCTGAACTTATTATTGACGACATCGTTCCTGCTAACGAACTGCGTCGAACTTTAATTGACCGCTTTCGATTATATGAAACAAAGAATGTGACCTTTAGCCGTCGTAAACATCCGGTGTATCCCGTATAATAGAAAAAAACGGGATCACTCTAAATAATTTACAATAAGCCCGGTGATTTTAATCACACGGGCTATATGAATAGGTAAAATTTAAAGAATGCATTTAATTCAAAGCATTTTTTTGCTAAAATGAAACTCAATAATAGAAAGAGGCACAAAAAATACAATGAAAACTATAGGTATTATTGGAGGCGGATCATTAGGTCTGTTGTTTAGCGCGTATTTATCAGATTGTTATGATGTAACCTTGTACACGAAAACACAAACTCAAGCAGAGTGTATCAACAAAAATGGAATTACCTTACATAGACAAGGGGAACATCACCCTAAAAAAGTCAGTGCTATCCCTCTGGAAAAAAACATAAAAGAAGCAGATTTAATCATTATTACTGTAAAACAGTATCATTTAAAAGAGATTATTCCTAATATAAAAACCCTTACTATACATACTCCCCTTTTGTTTATCCAAAACGGTATGAGCCATATTGAAGTTCTCAAAAACCTTCCGCAACGCAATCTCTATTTGGGTACAGTTGAACATGGGGCAATGCGTACAAATATGTGCAGCGTCCATCATACAGGAATAGGAACAACCCGTATTGCTTCGTACAGAGGAGAAATGGAGTCTATCTTACCAATTGTGAATTTTCCTTGGGTGATTGAAACAGATTGGTATGCGATGCTGGTGAAGAAATTAGTTGTAAATGCGCTCATCAATCCTCTTACGGCGCTGTATCGCGTGAAAAATGGGCAGCTGATTCACAACAGCTACTTTTATAAAACGATGCGTCTATTGTTTGAAGAGATTGCGGATGTATTAGAACTAGGTTCAGCTTTTAATTATTGGGAAAATGCGCTGGGGGTTTGTTCGCGCACAAGTACAAATCAATCTTCTATGCTAAAAGATATACAGGAGGGGCGGCAAACAGAAATTGATGCTATTTTAGGTTATATCCAAACACAAGCTGCTGAAAAAAGAACGTCGACACCTATTGTTGACTTTTTATATGGGTCAATAAAAGGAATCGAAGAAGAAAAGGGTGATTAACATGGGAAGTTTTATTGCTGGAGTTTTTGCGACGTTTGTCACTCTGCCGCTCGTCGGTTTTTTTATTCTATACATGCTTTTACGCAAACTGACGAAAAATAAAAGGAAATCTGTCCACATAGCAACATACATTACTACGGTTTTTCTTATTTTGTCCGTGCATTATGCAGCTGTGGAAATTTTCGGGCACTCTTTTTTGTGGTTGATTGCGTTAGTCCTTTTAGTTGTAGCAATGATTATGATGTTTGTACATTGGAAAGTCAAACATGACTTAGAAATGAAGCTCATTGCGAAAGGGTTCTTTCGGATGAATTTCGTTTTGTTTCTTATTGCACATATTGTGTTAAATATAGGTGGGATCGCTTTTCGTATTTCCTCTCTGTGAAGCATGTTACTAGACGTGAGCAGTTACATTATGGATAATGAAGCTATATGTAGAGAATATAAGTATTAGGAAAAGAAAGGAAGTTCTTTCATGGAGATTACAGACGTCTCTTTAAAGGCGGGAAACAAACTAACGAACGATTACATAAAAGGTGAAAAGCAAGCACTTTCCTTTTTTCATTATAATATACACGAAAAAGACGTATATGAAAAACGTTTAACAGATGTTCAAAAGCAGTCTTATCCAAGAGAACAACTTGCTGAGTATCTGCTTGATTTTAATAAGCGCTACGGAGCATCTTCTAAGACGATTGAAAATATTGAAAAGCTAAAAGAGCCTAACAGCGTAGTGGTCGTTGGAGGTCAGCAAGCGGGGCTGCTTACGGGTCCTTTGTACACAATTCATAAAGTGATTTCGATTGTGCTGCTAGCTAAACAACAAGAAGAAGCTTTAAACGTGCCCGTGCTTCCGGTATTTTGGATTGCTGGAGAAGATCATGATTTTGCTGAGATCAATCATGTATACACAGAGCATAAAAATCAGCTTTTAAAGAAAACGTTAAAGCATTCTTTAAAGAAAAAGCAAATGGTTTCCCAAATCGAACTAGATCATGAGGCCTGTAGAAGCTGGGTTCGTGATGTTTTTCAAACGTTTAACGAAACGGCGCATACAAATCAGGTGTTACACTTTGTTTTAGAGGCCTTAGATAAATCACGTACCTATGTCGATTTCTTTGCTCATTTGGTTACCACAATGTTCGCAGAGTCAGGTCTTATTTTAATGGATGCAGCTTCTAAAGAAGTGCGTAGCATTGAATCTTCTTTCTTTGTGACGTTAATTGAACAAAATGACAAATTATCGTCAGCCGTTATGAAGCAGCAAACAGAGATCCAAAAACAATACGGACGAATGATTGAAGTGGGAGAAGAAACTGCCCATCTCTTTTATTCACACAACGAAAACAGAGTACTTTTAGAAAGAGATGCAGAACAAAAGCAGTTTGTTGGAAAGCAAAATGAACTCGCGCTGTCTAAAGAAGAGCTGGTTCAAATTGCTAAACAAACGCCCGAGCTTCTTAGTAATAACGTTGTGACTAGGCCTCTTATGCAGGAGTACTTACTTCCTACCCTTGCGTTTATTGCAGGTCCCGGGGAAGTAGCGTATTGGGCAGAGCTTGAAAAAGCATTTTCTTTATTTAGCTTTAAAATGCCTCCCGTGGTCCCGAGGTTATCCTATGCAATCGTAGAAAGACATATCGAGAAGTATATGGATGAACTTCAGTTAGACCTTTCGAACGTAATTAACGAAGGCGTAGATGCAGAGAGGGAGCACTGGCTTAAGACAGAAGTTCACAACCCGTACGAAATGTATTTTGAAAAAGCGAAAGAAGATTTCGAAAAAATTCATAAAACTCTTCGTGAAAATATTCAAAAAGAAGACAAAACATTTGATGAAGTAATGCTTAAAAATCGAGCGATTATTCAAAAGCAGTTTGAAACCATTCAAAAGATTGTCGAATCCAAACAGCTAATTAAGCACGATGTGAAGCATTCAAAATATGCTCAAATTGAACTTGCTCTTCGTCCCTACAATGCTCCACAAGAACGCATGTGGAATATTATGTATTATTTAAACGGCTATGGTATGCAATTTGTGTCAGATTTACTAAGTGCTGAAGTCGAATTAAATCACCAGTTAAAAGTCTGTTATGTCTAATAAAATCCTGCTGAAAAGCAGGATTTTTATTTTGGAAAAGAGAACAAGTCTACAAGGTGAATATAAACCAATTGGATCCTCATAAGGTATTTATTTCTAATTACACAAAAAAACCTTATATTCCTGACATTTTATTCTACGAATATGTCCTACTTTTAACAAAATGACACTATTTGTGACAAAAAGACAAAATTCTACTTAATTCTTATATAAATAGCTGAAATAATGTTGAACTTTGATATATAATATAAACGTGTATATATATCAAAGAAAAACACCGTTTTTTGCTTTTTGTATACATAACTAAGTAGTTTAGAAAGAAGTAGGTGTCATAATGTTTAATCACACAACTGTTTTGCTTAAAGAAGCAGCGGAAGGCTTAAATATTAAGCCGGATGGAGTATATGTCGACTGCACGCTTGGCGGAGCAGGTCATAGTGAATATATCGTAAAACAGCTATCAGAAAAAGGGAAATTAATTGCGTTTGATCAAGATGATGTCGCTCTTGAAAATGCAAAACAGAAATTAGCCCCGTATCTAGACAGAGTTATTCTAATTAAAAGTAATTTTCGCTATTTAAAAGAGCAGCTAATGAAACACGGAATTGAAGAAGTAGACGGAGTACTGTTTGACCTCGGCGTCTCGTCTCCTCAGTTGGATACACCAGAGCGAGGGTTCAGCTTTCATCATGATGCCCCGCTTGATATGCGCATGGATCAAAACTCAATGTTTTCTGCGTACAACGTAGTAAATGAGTGGCCTTATGAAAAGCTTGTGAAAATCTTTTTCCAATATGGAGAAGAAAAATTTTCAAAACAGATTGCCCGCAAAATTGAAGCATATCGAGAGTCTAAACCAATTGAAACGACGCTAGAGCTGGTCGACCTTATTAAAGATGGTATTCCAGCACCAGCTAGACGAACAGGCGGACATCCGGCAAAACGGATTTTCCAGGCTATTCGAATTGCTGTAAATGATGAGCTTCAAGTATTTGAAGATGCAATTGAACAGGCTATGGATGTTATTAAAAAAGGTGGACGTGTAAGTGTTATTACCTTCCATTCACTTGAAGACCGAATTTGTAAAGTAGCGTTTAAAAATGCAAGTACGGTTCCGCAGCTTCCTCATGGACTGCCGGTTATTCCAGAAGAATTTAAACCTAAAATGAAAGTTATTACAAGAAAACCTATTTTACCTTCAGAAGAAGAGGTAGAAGAAAATAAGCGAGCGCGTTCGGCAAAGCTTCGAATTGTTGAGAAATTAGTGTAATCAAAGGGTTTAATCAAAGAGGAGGGGACGAGAATGAACAATGTAGCATACAAAGTGAGAGAGCAAGATCAGCAGCAGAAGCAGCAAAAGACGGTACGTCAAGTTGTTCGAAAGACAAAAAGAAAAATCACGGTTGGTGAAAAAATTGTGTATTCTGGATTTGTCGCACTCATGCTGTTTGGGTCTGTGCAAATCATTTCAAATCAATCTTCGCTTTATAGCATCAGTGAAGAAGTGCAATCACTCGATGGAAAGATTGACAAGCAAGAAGCAAAAAACAATGAGTTAAAATTACAGGTAACAGAGTTAAGTGCATACGATCGTATTTGGACAAAAGCAAAAGAACTTGGACTAAAATTGAATGAAAATAACGTAAAAGTCGTTAACGATTAATTGTGATGACTACGCCAAGAAAAAATAGCAATATTAGTACAGGAGCAGCAATATTAATTTTAATATTTGCATTGCTCTTTTTTGTATTAGCCATCAGGTTCTTTTACATCCAAGCGACGGGCAAAGCAGACGGAGAAGCTTTAGCCGAAATTGCACAAAAACAGCATACGCGAACGTCCAAAATTGAAGGACAGCGCGGTACGATTTACGATCGAAATGGAGAAGCAATCGCACAAGATACGGGTGCTTATACGGTTGTCGCGATTTTGAAGGAATCGCAATCAGAAGATAAAAATCATCCACAGCACGTGGTAGACCCTGAAAAGACGGCTAAAAAGCTAGCGCCGTTATTAAATATGGACGAATCAAAAATTGAAAGCATGTTAACGAGAGGAATTAAAAGGGAAGCATTCCAAGTCGAACTTGGTCCCGGAGGCCGTGACATTGATAACGTGCTAAAGCAAAAAATTGAGAAATTAAATCTCCCAGGTATTACGTTTTTACGTGATTCGAAGCGTTTCTATCCAAACGGTGTATTCGCCTCAAGTATTTTAGGATATGCACAAAAAGATGATACGGGTAAAATCGTAGGGAAAATGGGAATTGAAAAAGTATTTGATAAGCAGCTTTCTGAAGAAGATGGATATGTAAAATACGAAGCTGCTAAAAATGGAATTAAGCTTCCAGATCCAAAAGAGTCGATTGTAGCTCCTAAAAATGGAGACAGCGTCACGCTTACGATTGATGAAAAAATTCAAACGTTTTTAGAGGATGCAATGACAGCTGCTGCTAAAGAATATAAACCGGAAGAGCTAATGGCAACGGTGGTGAATCCGAAAACCGGTGAAATTTTGGCGATGTCAAACCGCCCTTCATTTGACCCAAATATTCGTGATATCACTTCTTATCGTAATCCGTTTGTTGAAAATAGCTATGAACTTGGTTCAACGATGAAAATCTTTACGCTAGCGGCAGCGATTGATGCAGGCGTCTATAACGGCGAAGACCGCTATCAGTCCGGATCTTATAAAGTAACGAAAAACAGCGTTCCGATTAACGATCACAACGGTGGTGTCGGCTGGGGAGCTATTACATTTAATGAAGGAATTCAAAGGTCTTCAAATGTAGCGGTCGCCATTTTAGCCAATGAAAAATTGGGCACCGACCGTTTGTATAAATACTTGGACAAGTTTGGTTTTATGGATAAAACGGGAATTGACTTGCCAAACGAAGCCTCTAGCAAATTGGTAACGAAGTACCCGAGAGATCGAGTAACCACTGCGTTTGGACAGGCGTCTGCTTTTACGCCTATTCAAGAAATTCAAGCGGCTACTGCTATTGCAAATGACGGGAAAATGATGAAGCCTTACGTGATTAAACAAGTAGTCGATGAAACAAATAAAAAAACGATTAAGAAAACGAAACCTACCGTAGTAGGACAACCTATTTCTAAAAAAGCAGCAAACGAAACGCTAGATATTTTAGAAACCGTTGTTTCTTCTGATGACGGAACAGGGAAACCTTACGCGATTGAAGGATACGATGTCGCTGGAAAGACGGGAACAGCTCAAATTCCTGGTCCTAACGGAGGTTACCTGCATGGGCACGGGAAAAATTTCATTTCCTTTATGGGCTTTGCACCTGCTAAAGATCCAAAGCTGCTTGTCTATGTAGCCGTTAAAAATCCAACTCTCACGCCTCAAGAGACGGGTACTGCGCCGCTTACGGCTGTATTTAATCCGGTGATGAAAAACAGCCTGCAGTATTTAGGAGTGGAGCCTCAAAAAACGGATGAAGACGGAAAGGAAACGGAAGAAAAGAAAGTGGATTCAGAAATCACGCTTAAATCTTACGTTAATGAATCAGTTGATAGTGCCGTGAAAGACTTAAAACAAAAAGGACTTGTTCCTGTTGTAATAGGTAAAGGAGATACGGTAGAAAGCCAATCACCGACCTCTGATACTATTGTCACTGGTCAACGCGTGTTCATTAAGACAAACGGAAAAGCCACAATGCCTGATCTAACAGGTTTTTCACATCGTGACGTTATTCGCTTTAGTGAATTTGTCAACGTTCGACCTAGCGCACTTGAAAATGGTTATGTTGTAAGCCAAAGTATTAAAGCAGGAGATCCGCTAAAAGCAGGAACGTACCTGAAAGTGGAACTTGAAACACCTAAAGAATTTTCAAGCACGTTAAACAAGTTAAAAGAAACAGAAAAAAGTGAATCTGACAGTAAAAAAGACGATAAGCAACTTGACTAGAAAATAAGTTCTAGTGAATCCTGTACAAGCATATATTGGAACGAGCCGATTCAGAGGAGGTTCTAATATATGCGGGTATCAGGAGTCACAGTTCGTAAAAGGCTAGCCATTGTTTTGTTTGTCGGTTTTATTGTGTTTTTGATTATTGATACAAGGCTTGGATATGTACAGTTGCTGACTGGGGATACGCTAACTGAAAAAGCCAAAGACTTATGGAGTCGGAATATTCCTTTTGAACCAGAAAGAGGAAAGATACTAGATCGCAATGATGTGGCACTTGCTACAAATAAAAGTGCACCGACCGTTTTAGTTATGCCAAGACAAGTTGAAAATCCAGCTGTTACGGCTGAAAAGTTAGCAAAAGTACTGGGAGCATCAAAAGAAAAAGTATATGAACAAATAACAAAAGCTTCTTCTAGCGTATATTTACGCCCTGAAGGAAGAAAGATTTCACATGCGAAAGCAAATGAAGTGCGAAATTTAAATTTAAAAGGCGTATACATAGCTGAGGATTCTAAGCGGTACTATCCGTTTGGAAGTTATTTGTCGCATGTATTAGGCTTTGCGGGAGTAGATAATCAAGGTTTAACAGGCCTTGAATTATATTATGATAAAGAGCTAAAAGGACAAAAAGGTTCAGTTAAATTATATTCTGATGCTAAAGGTAAAAAGATGCCCAATATAGCTGATGACTACACAGCACCTGTGGACGGGTTGGATTTGAGGTTGACCATTGATTCACGTGTGCAAACGATCATGGAGCGTGAGTTGGATAATGCTCAGACAGCTTATAACCCAGATGGTATGATTGCCATTGCCATGAATCCTAAAAACGGTGAAATTTTAGGTATGTCAAGTCGTCCAGGCTTTGATCCGACGGATTTTAAAAATGTGAAGCCAGAAGTGTATAATCGCAACCTTCCAATCTGGAGCATATATGAGCCCGGATCAACGTTTAAAATTATTACACTGGCAGCTGCTCTTGAAGAAAAGAAAGTGGATTTACTAAAAGACCAATTTTACGATGATGGAGCCGCGGAAGTTGGGGGAGCGAGACTTCGCTGCTGGAAAAAAGGCGGACATGGACAGCAGTCTTTTTTAGAAGTTGTACAGAACTCATGTAACCCTGGTTTTGTGGAGCTTGGGGAACGTTTGGGAAAAGATAAATTGTTCAAATACATTAAAGAATTTGGTTTTGGTCAAAAAACAGGTATTGATTTACAAGGGGAAGCAAAAGGGATTTTGTTCCCGCTTGATCGAGTAGGACCGGTTGAACAAGCTACAACAGCTTTTGGGCAAGGGGTTGCTGTTACGCCTATTCAACAAGTAGCTGCTGTTTCCGCAGCCGTAAACGGGGGAACGCTTTATGAACCTTATATCGCAAAAGAGTGGGTGGATCCAACTACTGGAAAAGTTGTAAGCAGTCATAAGCCGGTGGCTAAGCGAAAAGTTATTTCCGAGGAAACGTCTAAGCAAGTGCGTTTTGCGCTTGAAAGTGTAGTAGCACAAGGAAGCGGAAAAGGAGCTTTTGTGGAAGGATACCGCGTTGGTGGAAAGACGGGTACAGCCCAGAAAGCTCAAAATGGAAAGTATTTAAAAAATAATCACATCGTTTCTTTTATTGGTGTTGCACCAGCAGATAACCCTGAAATTGTCGTGTATGTTGCGGTTGATAATCCAAAGGGCACCATTCAGTTTGGTGGAGTTGTAGCAGCTCCGATTGTAGGTAAAATGATTGAAGACAGTTTGCGCGTGATGGATGTTAAGCCGCGTAAAGGACAAATTGAAAAAGAGTTAACGTGGCTGGACACACCAATGATAAAAGTACCAAATGTCGTAGGAATGTCAAAAAAAGAGTTACAAGAACAGCTACTTAATTTAAAATTAGATGTGAGTGGCGAAGGAGATAAGGTGGTCAAGCAGTCTCCTGCAGCCGGAACGAAAGTTAAAGAAGGCGAAACGGTTAGAATTTATATGGGAAAATAAAAATCTATATAAACCATTATTCTTCCTTGCATGATAATCAGCAGGTTTCTCTGCTCGTGAACATGAAATCAACAAATAAGCCTTGGGGGTGTTCCCTCCGGGCTTCTTTTTCTGTAAAATGTAATAGGTTAGGTGCTAGAAAAAGAGGGATAGTTGCCATAGCGTCTTATAACAAACGTTTCACTTTACAAATAGAGAGGACATGGTAGGAATGGATTTACGAGAACTACTAACACATTTACATGATTTTGTTCAGCTTCCTGAACAGAATATTGATATTACATCAATTGAAATGGATTCAAGAGAAGTTAAGCCCGGAGCATTGTTTATTTGTATAGACGGCTATACGGTTGATGGCCATAGCTTTGCACAGATGGCTGTGGAAAAAGGGGCAGTAGCAATTTTAGCAGAAAAGCCTGTGGATGTAGAAGTGCCTGTTGTACGTGTGAAAAGTACAAAGCGAGCAATGGCAGTACTAGCAGATGCTTTTTACAATCAGCCCACACAAAAAATGCATTTAATTGGTGTAACAGGAACAAATGGAAAAACAACGATTACACATTTAATTGAGCATATCTTTAAATCACAACATAAAAAGACGGGTCTAATTGGAACGATTGAAATTCGTATTGGTAATACGTCGTACGATGTGAAAAACACAACTCCTGAATCGCTGACGCTTCAAAAAACATTTCATCAAATGGCCGAGGAGAATGTAGAAGTAGCGATGATGGAAGTATCATCTCACGCGCTTGACTTAGGACGCGTACACGGGTGCGATTTTGACGTGGCGGTATTTAGTAACTTAACGCAAGATCACCTGGACTATCATCATACAATGGAAGATTATCGTCGTGCGAAAGGGTTGCTATTTGCACAACTAGGAAATGCTTATAACCATAATCGTCCTAAATTTGCTGTTCTTAATGCCGATGATGCGGCAACTGAAGAATATATTAAAAACACGGCTGCTACAGTGATTACCTATGGTATTGACCGTGAAAGTGATATTCGTGCAACAAATATTCAAATTACAAACAGTGGCACAACGTTCGACTTGACAACACCGACAGAAACGGTTCGTGTAGAAATGAAGCTTATTGGGAAATTCAGCGTCTACAACGTATTAGCCGCTACGGCTGCATGTTTAGTATCAGGTATCCCTCTGTCAGTTATTGTCGAGGAAATAAAAGTGCTAGAAGGCGTATCTGGCCGTTTTGAAGTGGTTGATGCGGAGCAAGATTTTACGGTTATCGTTGATTATGCCCACACGCCGGACAGTTTAGAGAATGTGTTAAAAACTGTAAAAGAATTCGCAAAACGCAATATATATGTTATTGTTGGTTGTGGCGGAGATCGAGATCGTACAAAACGACCAATCATGGCTCGGATTGCAGCTGAATACAGTTCACAAGCTATTTTGACATCTGATAATCCACGAAGTGAAGATCCATTAGCTATTTTGAAAGATATGGAAGAAGGCTTGGAGACAGATAACTATGTGACAATTGCTGATCGTGCAGAAGCTATTCGCTATGCAGTTGAAGCAGCGCATGCAGATGATGTTATTGTCATTGCTGGAAAAGGGCACGAGACCTATCAAATTATTGGTAAAAAAGTATTCGATTTTGACGATCGAGAAGTAGCACGCAAAATGATTGAGGAGCGAAAGTAGTAATGAAATGGGTAGAGAAAAAAATGAGTCGGTATGAGTTGGAAGTTAAGGAGGGAACATCGTGCTAGAACAATCAATTTTATTGACAATCGGCGTAGCCTTTTTGATTACGGTTGTATTGTCGCCGATTTTTATTCCCTTCTTAAGAAGATTAAAGTTTGGTCAAAGTATTCGTGATGAAGGCCCGAAATCTCACCAGAAAAAATCAGGTACACCTACAATGGGCGGTATCATGATTTTATTATCTATTATTGTGGCAACTCTTATTATGGTCAATCAATATGCAGAACTTACATATAAGACGTTTCTATTATTATTTGTCACAATCGGATTTGGTTTATTAGGATTTTTAGATGATTTTATAAAAGTAGTGTTAAAGCGTAACCTTGGATTAACATCTAAACAAAAGTTTTTAGGGCAGGTTGTCATTTCAATTATTTTTTACTTTATTGCAAGACAGTTTGAGTTTTCAACTGAAGTGACGATTCCAGGAATTAAAGACCCAATCGATTTAGGTTGGTTTTATGTTGTTTTCCTCATCATCTGGCTTGTTGGTTTTTCAAACGCGGTCAACTTAACGGATGGATTAGACGGACTTGTCTCTGGTACAAGTGCGATTGCTTTTGGTGCATTTGCAGTTCTTGCTTGGAATGCTGAGCAGTTTGAACTATCTATTTTCTCAGTTGCTGTAGTAGGAGCTGTGTTAGGATTTTTAGTTTTTAATGCCCATCCTGCAAAAGTATTTATGGGGGATACGGGTTCTTTAGCGCTAGGAGGAGCTATCGCTACGGTGGCTGTCTTAATGAAAATGGAATTCTTGCTTGTCATTATCGGTGGTGTATTTGTCATTGAAACACTATCGGTTATTATTCAAGTCGCATCTTTCAAAACAACAGGAAAACGTGTGTTTAAAATGAGCCCGCTTCATCATCATTACGAGCTAAGCGGCTGGTCAGAATGGCGCGTAGTTATGACTTTTTGGGCTGTAGGACTATTATTTGCAATGCTTGGAATTTATATCGAGGTGTGGATTTAAATGAAATCAGTCAATACGTATCAAGGTAAACAAGTACTTATTCTAGGATTAGCCAAGAGCGGTTTAGCAGCTGCTCAGCTAGTTAAACAGCTTGGTGCTAAAGTAGTCGTTAATGATCAAAAACCGTACGAAGAGAACGTAGCAGCACAGGAATTAGAAAAAACGGGCATTGAAGTTGTCTGTGGACATCATCCGCTTGAGCTTTTAAACAGAGCGGATGTTATTGTAAAAAACCCTGGGATTCCGTATTCAAATGTTCTGTTGCAAGAAGCATTAAAGCGAAATATTCCGATTTTAACAGAAGTAGAATTAGCTTATGAAATTAGCGAAGCTCCTTTTATCGGAATTACGGGAAGCAATGGGAAGACAACAACAACAACGCTAATTTATAAAATGTTAGAAGAAGATCAAAAGCAGCCGTTGATTGCTGGAAATATTGGAACAGTAGCTTGTGAAGTAGCGCAAAAAGCAACAAAGGACAATGTAATTGTAACGGAGCTTTCTTCTTTTCAGCTGATGGGAATTGAAAAATTCCGTCCGAAAATCTCTTTATTATTGAATTTGTTTGATGCTCATTTAGACTATCATGGCACAAAAGAGGAATATATCAAAGCGAAAGCAAATCTCTTTAACAATCAAACAAGTGAAGACTTTGCCGTTATTAATGCGGATGATGAGCTAGTGATGAAAGCTAGTGCAGATGTTAAAGCGACAAAAGTACCTTTTTCTGTTACAGCTCAAACGACAGAAGGAGCGTATATTAAAAACGAAACAATTTTCTTTAAAGATGAAGAAGTGATGTCGTTAAAAGATGTGGTGCTACCAGGCAAACACAATCAAGAAAACATTTTAGCAGCTGTATCCGTTGTGAAGCTGTACGGCTGTTCAAATGAAGCTATCTACCGCGTGCTCACAACGTTTGCTGGTGTTAAACACCGCGTTCAATACGTGACGACGATCAACAAACGTAAGTTTTATAATGACTCTAAAGCTACGAATATGCTTGCTACAAAAGTAGCTCTTTCCGCTTTTTCGCAGCCGACGATTCTACTTGCAGGTGGACTCGATCGCGGCAATGAATTTGATGATTTAAAAGAAGAGTTTAAAAATGTGAAAGCTGTTATTACGTTTGGTGAAACGGCTCCTAAAATTGAACGCGTAGCAAAAGAAGTGGGAATACAAATTGTAAAACGTGTCGATAATGTTAAACAAGCAGTTTCAGAAGCATATGCTTGTTCAGATGAAGAAGATGTTATTTTATTATCTCCTGCTTGTGCAAGCTGGGATCAATTTAAAACTTTTGAAGAACGTGGTGACATCTTTATTGAATCTGTGCATAAACTGAAATAAGGGCTTGTCTAAACACCTAGAAAATACACTAGCCCTAATCTATTTTTAGAGGTGTGTGACAGTGTCGACAAAAAGGTCTACCCCAGATTTTTTTCTCATAATCGTTACGCTTTCCTTGCTAACCATCGGCCTTATCATGGTATACAGCGCAAGTGCGGTATGGGCTACATACAAGTTTGATGATTCTTTTTTCTTTGCTAAACGCCAGCTCTTATTTGCAGGGCTTGGAGTATGCGCTATGTTTGTCATCATGAATATTGATTATTGGATGTGGCGTACATGGGCGAAGCCAATTGTAATCATTTGCTTTGTTATGCTGGTACTTGTATTGATTCCGGGAGTAGGGCTAGTACGGAATGGGTCGCAAAGTTGGATAGGAGTTGGAGCGTTTTCGATTCAGCCTTCAGAATTTATGAAGTTTGCTATGATTATATTTTTAGCGAAATATTTATCAGAAAACCAGAAGAAAATTACATCCTTTAGAAAAGGAATGTTACCGGCGTTATTACTGGTTTTCTTACCGTTTGGCATTATTATGATGCAGCCGGATTTAGGAACGGGAACGGTGCTTGTTGGAACTTGTTTAGTAATGATTTTTGTTTCAGGAGCAAAAGTAAGTCACTTTGCAGGCCTGGGGTTGCTTGGTGTTGCCGGTTTTGTAGGGCTTGTTTTATCGGCTCCTTATAGGATTAAACGCATCACCTCATTTTTAAATCCTTGGGAAGATCCGCTTGGAAGCGGGTTTCAAATCATTCAATCTCTTTATGCAATTGGGCCGGGGGGATTGCTTGGATTAGGGTTAGGGCAAAGTAGACAAAAGTTCTTTTATCTGCCGGAGCCGCAAACTGATTTTATTTTTGCCATTCTAGCAGAAGAGCTCGGGTTCATCGGTGGAACACTCGTTCTACTTTTGTTTAGCTTATTGCTTTGGAGAGGAATTAAAGTAGCGCTCG
The DNA here is from genome assembly GCF_023715685.1 of Priestia aryabhattai. Taxonomy (NCBI): domain Bacteria; kingdom Bacillati; phylum Bacillota; class Bacilli; order Caryophanales; family Bacillaceae; genus Priestia; species Priestia aryabhattai. The sequence goes on along the minus strand of NZ_JAMBOQ010000001.1, from coordinate 660,109 downwards.
GAGCACCTGATCTTTACGGAACATTTTTAGCCTTAGGAATTATTTCAATGGTTGCGATTCAAGTCATGATTAATATAGGCGTGGTAACAGGTCTTATGCCTGTTACGGGAATTACGCTTCCATTTTTAAGTTACGGGGGATCATCGCTGACGCTCATGCTGGCAGCAGTTGGAGTTTTGTTAAATGTTAGTAGATATTCTCGCTATTAATTGAAAAAAATTGTATAATGTCAAGTAGGCAATGGTCTACTGAAGTAAACCGTCATCTTAAATCCAAGTGCACGCCGGATTTTGTTGGCGGTTTATTTTCGATTTTTTACAGGTAGATGATATTTTTGTATGAAATGTTTTTAAAATGTAATGTTGTGATAACCAAATTTGAGTCCAACTATGGTATGATGTGTAAGGTTAAATATTTTATCTTAGTGATTAGGTGAACGTATGTGCACTTATGAGCGTAGCGTTTTTTTATGACTGTCAGCATGTGTTTAACTTCTAAATGAAAAACGATAAAAAAACAATCAAAAATTACTTTATATAGCAGATGAACGTACATTCTATGGGTGAATGTCATACGATAAATAAAAATGATGAAATTGACAACAGAATAGAGTGCCTTCGTAGAAAAAAGGTATCTTACAAGGTGCTGCTGCTTAGTTATGAATCTGTTCTTATTATTCTTATGCATTAGAAGTAAGAGCGCATTGACATGAAAGTTTTATAACAGCAAAGAGGGTTTTAGGAGGTTCTTATGGAAGCGTTAGTAAAAGAGTTAGTCGAAGCGAATATTGGAAAGGTTCGTGAAAATGAACCGCTAGCAAAACATACAACAATGAAAATTGGTGGTCCAGCAGATGTGCTTGTAGAACCTGATTCTGTTGATCACTTAAAAGTTACAATGGATATTATTAAAAAACACGGCGTAAAATGGAGAGCGATTGGTCGAGGTTCTAATCTTCTTGTTTCTGATAAGGGAATCGAAGGTGTGGTTATTAAGCTCGGAGCCGGATTAGATGATTTAACAGTAGATGGAGAGACGGTTACTGTAGGTGGGGGATACCCTAGCATCAAGCTTGCAACAGTTATTACAAAACAAGGTCTGTCTGGATTGGAGTTTTCAAGTGGAATTCCTGGATCTGTGGGAGGCGCTGTCTATATGAATGCAGGCGCCCATGGTTCTGATATGTCTCACGTAGTTGAAAAAGCGCTGATTTTATTTGAAGATGGCACTCTTGAGTGGCTGACAAATGAAGAGCTTCAATTTTCGTATCGTCATTCAATTCTACAAAAAGATCGTCCTGGAGTATGTGTGGAAGCCGTGCTGCGTTTGAAAAAGGGAACGAAAGATGATATTGTGGCGGTCATGCAGAAAAATAAAGACTATCGCCGCGAAACACAGCCTTGGAATTTCCCTTGTGCAGGAAGTATTTTTAGAAATCCGCTTCCAAATTATGCAGGAGACTTAATTGAAAAGTCCAACTTAAAAGGTTTTTCCGTGGGCGGTGCGCAAATTAGTGAGCAGCATGCGAACTTCATTGTCAATACAGGAGATGCAACGGCTTCAGACGTGCTGAATTTAATTGCTCACGTTAAGAAGACAATTAAAGAGAAATTCGATATTGATATTCATACAGAAGTTGAGATTATCGGTCGCTAATTACTCAGCCCGTCGCTGTATGGTTATGCGTGAAAAGGTAGCTTTTATGTGTTTATTCTATGCTATAATGGGGATATTCTCATGAAGCAAAGATTGGAAATAAATAGATGGTAATTCCTCGTTTATTTTCTCAAATGGATAAGGGTGAAAAAAATGGAAAAAGGTAAGTTAATTGTTTTAGAAGATCGTGTACCGAAGCTGCAAGAACAGCGAAAGCAAAAAGCAAATAGACGGCTTATTTTGTATTTATCACTCTTTTTCATCCTTATTTTATTTATTGTATATTCTCAATCTTCTCTGAGCAATGTTTCTAACATTGAAGTACAAGGGAATAAACATGTAAGTAATAAGGATATTGTCAAAGCAAGTGGTCTGTCCAAAAAAACCAGCTACTGGAAAGCTGATGCTGATCAAATTCAAGAAAAAGTCGAAAAAAACCCTGAGGTAAAGGAAGCTGTCGTTCACAAAACATTTCCTAATAAGGTCGTAATCGACGTAAAAGAGTACGCAAGAATTGCATATGTAACCTCGGGGAATAAATATTTCCCTGTGAATGAAAATGGAAAAGTTTTAAAAGAAGTAAGCGCTAAGAAAGTGTCATCTGACGCTCCGTTGCTAATTGACTGGAAAGACGGAGACGCTATACAAAGCATGGTTCAAGAATTAGCTAAAACGCCGAAGAGTATAAAAGGGGCTATTTCTGAGATTTACTATGCGCCGACAAAATCAGAACCTCTTCACATCGAGGTATTTATGAATGATACGCGTGAAGTAAGCGGGAAAATTAGCAACTTCTCTGATAAAATTGTTCATTACCCAGCTATTGCAAGTAAATTGAGTGATGATCAAAAAGGTATTATTGATTTAGAAGAAGGATATGCATTTAAACCTTATAAAAAGAGCAAGCAGTAATTATTTTTTATAAGTGTTAATTAAAGAAAATAGATGAGCTGAGACTGGCAAACTAGCCCTTGTACATTGTATAATCACATGCAAGTATTCTGCATACATATGATTTTCTTCTCCGGTGCTGTGAAATGGAAATGTAATATTTGTTCTAGGTAAGTTTCGCTTTTCTCAGTGTACATCTTAGTGTAGACTTGTAGTTAAATAGCTTTTTTCAGTGAATTTTAGGCTTAAATCTAAAAAAAAGTCAAAACCAGAACGTTTTGTTCTTTCAAAGAGATAAAGTCTGTGAAAAACTTGAAAAAAATTGATTTTACAAAAGGGAAACAGATGTATTTGTTGAATATTTTCATATAATAAAAAATTAATATTGTTGTTCTTCTTAATTTATTAAGATGACATGTGCAGAAAGAAAAAGGAGGTGCCAAAGAATGAACAGCAATGAAATATACGTTAGTTTAGACATCGGTACATCCAGTGTGAAAGTGATCATCGGAGAGATGAGTAACGATTCATTGAATATCATTGGTGTAGGGAATGTTAAATCACACGGACTAAAAAAAGGTTCTATCGTTGATATAGATGCAACAGTTCAATCTATTAGAAAAGCAGTAGAACAAGCTGAACGAATGGTAGGCATTACAATTAAAAAGGTTGTAGTGGGCATAAGCGGAAATCATGTATTTTTACAGGATTGTCACGGAGTAGTAGCCGTATCAAGCGAGAATCGTGAAATTACAAACGAAGATATTCATCGAGTAATTGATGCTGCTCAAGTCATGTCTATCCCGCCAGATCGTGAAATCATTGATGTTATTCCAAAGCAATTTATTGTAGATGGCTTAGAAGGTATTAACGATCCTAGAGGTATGATTGGGGTACGTTTAGAAATGGAAGGCACAATCATAACAGGATCTAGAACGGTTTTACATAACTTATTACGCTGTGTAGAAAGAGCTGGTTTAGAAATCAGCGATATTTGTTTACAGCCTCTAGCCGCTGGTTCAATTGCATTATCTCGTGATGAAAAAAACTTAGGTGTCGCACTGGTAGATATCGGTGGAGGTTCAACAACTGTTGCGATCTTTGACCAAGGACATTTGAAAGTAACAAATGTACTAGCTGTTGGCGGAGAGCACATTACCAAGGATTTATCGATTGGCCTTCGCACATCGACTGAAGATGCGGAAAATATTAAGATAAAGCATGGACATGCTTTCTATGATCATGCTTCTGAAGAAGAAGTATTTAGTGTACCGATCATTGGAAGCGATCAGCATCAGCAGTTTAACCAGCTCGAAATCTCTGATATTATTGAAGCTAGATTAGAAGAGATTTTAGATATGATTACGCAAGAGGTGAATCGCCTAGGATACAAAGATATTCCAGGAGGATTTGTTTTAACAGGCGGAGTAGTAGCGATGCCTGGTATTCTTGAGCTAGCTCAAGAAATTTTAAAGAATAACGTGCGCATAGCAGTGCCTGATTATATCGGAGTACGTGAGCCGCATTATACAACAGGTGTAGGATTAATAAAATTTGCATACAAAAATGCTAAAATACAAGGCCGGGAAATTGGAGCGCCAGTTGTGGAAGAAGAGCCGATTGAGCAAGAAATGATCAAACCTAGCCCGAAACCACAGCAGCCGCAACAATCAGCTGAGCAGCCGAAAAAGAAAAATGACCAAAATTTAATGAAGAAGTTTTTTGGATACTTCTTTGATTAACGTTACGGATTGGTAATTTCGAAGAATTAGGAGGAACTATCATGTTGGAGTTTGATACAAGTGTAGACCAATTAGCGACGATTAAAGTAATCGGTGTCGGAGGCGGCGGTAACAACGCGGTTAACCGAATGATTGAACATGGCGTCCAAGGTGTAGAATTTATTGCAGTTAATACAGATGCACAAGCATTAAATTTATCAAAAGCTGAAACAAAAATGCAAATCGGCGCTAAATTAACAAGAGGATTAGGTGCAGGTGCTAATCCAGAAGTTGGAAAAAAAGCAGCTGAAGAAAGTAAGGAACAAATCCAAGAAGCACTAAAAGGTGCAGATATGGTTTTCGTAACAGCTGGTATGGGTGGAGGAACTGGAACTGGTGCAGCTCCAGTCATTGCCCAAATTGCTCGTGAACTAGGAGCACTAACGGTAGGTGTTGTTACTCGTCCGTTTACGTTTGAAGGCCGTAAGCGTTCTACTCAAGCGGCAGGCGGCATTGCGTCAATGAAAGAAGCAGTGGATACGCTGATTGTTATTCCAAATGATCGCTTATTAGAAATCGTTGATAAAAACACGCCAATGCTAGAAGCGTTCCGTGAAGCGGATAACGTATTACGACAAGGTGTGCAAGGTATTTCAGATTTAATCGCAGTTCCTGGATTAATTAACTTAGACTTCGCTGACGTAAAAACAATTATGTCTAACAAAGGATCGGCACTTATGGGTATCGGTATTGCGACTGGTGAAAACCGTGCTGCTGAAGCGGCTAAAAAAGCTATTTCAAGTCCACTTCTTGAAACATCTATCGATGGAGCTCAAGGTGTATTAATGAATATCACAGGCGGTACAAACCTAAGTCTTTACGAAGTACAAGAAGCTGCAGATATCGTTGCTTCGGCTTCTGACCAAGAAGTAAACATGATCTTTGGATCTGTTATTAACGAAAACCTAAAAGACGAGATTGTTGTTACAGTTATTGCAACTGGCTTTAGTGATCAGGATTTATCACAGCCAAAACCAGGCCGTCCTTCATTATCGGCGAATCGTATGCAGCAATCGACACAGCAACCGGCTCCGCAGCCGAAGCGTGAAGTAAAGCGTGAAGAACCTGTACAGCAAGAATATACGCGTCCATCACAGCCACAGTCTGAAGATGCGCTAGATATTCCAACATTCTTACGAAACCGTAATCGTAGACGCTAAGAGAATAAAAAGCCAAGACCTCTGTTTTATACAGAGGTCTTTTTTTATGCGATGAATCTAGAAAACTCGAAAAGAATATAAAAAACATTCGACATGGTCAATATGATGTCTTCAAAGGGTTTGTGTTTTTTTTCTAAAAGTGGTGTGACAAATATCGAATGATTTCCTCAAAAATACTGCTTGTTTCTCGGCATGAACTGACAGACTTTCTAATAGGATGTACTATATACTAATTTTTAACAGAAAAATTCAGAAAGAATGGAGAGGTTATAAACATTGCCAATCTATTTAGATTTAATATGGATGCTGAATTTTGGGTTAGATACGATCTTGCTAATGTTATGTGCAGTTGTACTTAAACGGAATTACAAGTGGTGGCGGCTTTTGCTTGGCGGCTTTATCGGTTCATTGATTGTCCTTCTCATGTTTACGCCTTTTTCTCATCTTATGGTTCACCCTGCTATTAAAATTTTATTCTCTTTTTTTATGGTATTGGTGACGTTTGGTTATAAACGACTGCGCTTTTTCTTTGAGAATTTATTAACGTTTTATTTTGCAACCTTTGTTGTTGGTGGAGGGTTAATGGGCGTTCACTTTTTATTTCAAGATCAGTTCCTTGTTCTTAATCAAATGGTTGATACGAAGTCTCCACAGTTTGGTGATCCTATTAGCTGGATATTTGTTCTTATTGGTTTTCCGCTATTATCTTATTTTTCAAAGGCACGAGTTGATGATTTGCGAATGAAAAATATTACATTTGATCAGCTGGTAGATGTAGAAGTAATTTTAAACGAACAGACGCTGTCGATGAAAGGACTTATTGATAGTGGAAACCAGCTTGTAGATCCGCTGACGAAAACCCCGGTTATGATTGTTACAGCAGATTCTTTAAAAGAAATATTGCCTGAAGGCTTAATGGAATTAAGCAAAAATGTCCAATCCTTTTCACACAGCGAAGATATTGATCAAGAGTGGTATTCAAGAGTCCGCTTTGTCCCTTATCGAAGCGTGGGCCAAGCCAATCAGCTGCTGCTTGCTCTAAAGCCAGATATGGTAAGGCTGGTGCATCAGTCCAACACGATTGAAATCACTAAAGTATTAGTAGGTATTAGTCATACAACGCTTTCAGTGGAGAAGCAATATGAATGTATTGTTCATCCGAAGCTTATTGTTATTGGAGAAGTAAGTTCCGCATCGTAAAAGGTGTGAACAAATAAAGGAGGATATAGAATGGCTACATATCGAATTCGATTTCAATTATGGTGGTACAAATTATTAATTAAACTTAAGCTGAAAACAGATGAAGTGTACTATATAGGAGGAAGTGAAGCTCTTCCACCACCTTTAACAAAAGATGAAGAAGAAGTTCTCTTGAAAAAACTTCCATCAGGGGATGAAGCAGCACGTTCACTGTTGATTGAGCGTAATTTGCGACTTGTTGTTTATATTGCCCGCAAGTTTGAAAATACAGGAATCAATATTGAGGATTTAATTAGCATCGGCACCATCGGTTTAATTAAAGCAGTAAACACGTTTAATCCTGAAAAGAAAATTAAGCTAGCGACGTACGCCTCTCGCTGTATTGAAAATGAAATTTTAATGTATTTGCGCCGCAACAATAAAATTCGATCTGAAGTTTCATTTGATGAGCCGTTAAATATTGATTGGGATGGAAATGAACTGTTATTATCTGACGTGATGGGAACCGAAGAAGATATCATTACAAAAGACCTAGAAGCGAATGTAGATCGAAAACTTTTGTTGAAAGCATTGCATCAATTAAATGACCGTGAAAAGCAAATTATGGAGCTGCGCTTTGGGCTAGCCGGCGGAGAAGAAAAAACGCAAAAAGATGTAGCTGATATGCTAGGCATTTCTCAGTCTTATATTTCAAGGCTTGAAAAACGAATTATTAAACGGCTGCGAAAAGAATTTAATAAAATGGTTTAAGTAAAAAAGCTGATTGCATAAGGGCTGAGAGGCATCTTATGCAATCAGCTTTTTTAGTAGAGAATTGTCAGAATTGTAAAAGTGCATATTTTTTCCTTCGGAGGAGATACTGAATTCAGAACATCATCTCCTGTTAGGAGGGAAAGAGTTGACAAGAAATAAAGTAGAAATTTGTGGAGTAGATACTTCGAAACTTCCTGTATTAAAAAATGAAGAGATGCGAAAGTTGTTTAAACAAATGCAGGCTGGAGATGGAACAGCAAGAGAAAAGCTAGTAAGCGGAAATTTACGTCTCGTACTCAGCGTGATCCAACGTTTTAACAATCGTGGAGAATTTGTTGATGACTTATTTCAGGTTGGGTGTATTGGATTAATGAAATCCATTGACAATTTTGATTTAAGTCAAAACGTGAAGTTTTCTACATATGCTGTCCCAATGATTATAGGGGAAATTCGCCGCTATTTACGTGACAATAATCCAATCCGTGTTTCTCGTTCCCTTCGTGATATTGCTTATAAAGCTCTTCAAGTTCGTGAAAGGCTTATGAGTGAAACATCCAAGGAACCTACAGCTGAGGAAATTTCAAAAGTCCTAGAAGTGCCGCATGAAGAAATTGTGTTTGCTTTAGATGCTATCCAAGATCCGGTTTCTCTATTTGAACCTATTTACAATGATGGGGGAGACCCAATCTATGTCATGGATCAGCTAAGCGATGAACGCAACCGTGATTCAACTTGGATTGAAGAAATTGCTTTGCAAGAAGGTATGAGAAGATTGAACGAGCGAGAAAAACTAATTTTACGAAAGCGCTTCTTTCAAGGTAAAACACAGATGGAAGTTGCTGAAGAAATTGGTATTTCTCAAGCGCAGGTTTCTCGTTTAGAAAAAGCTGCTATTAAACAGATGAATAAAAATATTCAAAGTTAACAAAGGCTATCTAAACTGGCAGCTGCTCGCGTTCATACAATTAATACCATTCACTTTATTTGATGTTCAACTTAATAAGCATCGTGTCTATAAAAACAGACACGGTGCTTATTTTGTGTGTATCAATGTATAACACATGGCCAAAAGATGTTTATATCAGATTTTCTAGTGCTGTGAGGACTTCTAGCTACCGGTTGAGAATGCCCCTTGACGAAAAAATATGTAATTAGTAAACAAAATGCCTATAGAAAGAGAATGGCAGAGAAAAAATAAGCTTTTCCTTCATGAAATGAAAATTTGAAAATATATATAGGCTAAGGAGTGAAGTTGGCTATAGGAGGAGAGAGCATGTTAAAGATTTCAGAATTTCAGCTGAAAGATGTAGTGAATGTAGCTGATGGCAAAAAACTTGGAAATGTAGGGGATATTGATATTGACTTAACAACGGGAAAAATACAGGCCGTCATTATCGGAGGCTCTCGTGTATTAGGCTTCTTTGGAAAAGATGATGAAATTGTGATTCCATGGAAAAATATTGTGAAAATTGGTTCTGATGTCATTTTAGTACGTTATAAAGACGCATTTCAGCCTGAAGAGAATTAGTTTTTTGTCAACAGCACCTAGCAATCTGTGGTACAATATGTGAGAACAAATGAAACAAGGGATGTGTCACATACATGAATCCTGAGCCATTAAAAAAAAGCCATCACGAGTCGTTTATGTGGCTGAGCCCTTGGGTAGAAAAGAATGATATGCTTGTTGCTGGTTTCACCACAAAAAATGGTGGCGTGAGTAAGCCTCCATTTGTTTCTTTTAACCTAGGGCTTCACGTAAACGATAACGTAGAAGATGTTATTACAAATAGAAAAATTTTAGCAGCCGAACTAGACATGTCTTTTGAAAGCTTTGTATGTGCCGAACAAGTACATGAAGCAACTGTTCAAAAAGTAACAAAAGCCGACTGTGCAAAAGGACTCTACAAGTATGAAGAGGGCATAGAAGCAACGGATGGCATTTATACAAATGAATCTGATATTTTGTTAGCTTTATGTTATGCAGATTGTGTTCCGCTGTACTTCTATGCGCCTGATCACCATTTAGTTGGTCTTGCTCATGCTGGGTGGAAGGGAACAGTGAAAGATATTGCAGGAAATATGATTCGACGTTGGGTAGAACAAGAAAATGTTCCGGTTGAAGATATTTACGTGGCGATTGGCCCTTCGATTGAAGATTGCTGTTATGTTGTCGATAACCGCGTCATTACACAAGTAAACGAAGTAGTTGGCCAAAATGGATATCAAGAAGTAAGCCCGGGTCAATACGCGCTTAATTTAAAAAAAGTCAATAAGCTGCTGATTCAAAACGCAGGCGTATTGCCGGAACGAATTTTAACATCGTCGTATTGTACAAGCTGTGAAGATGACCTGTTCTTCTCACATCGCCGCGACCAAGGGAAAACAGGGCGCATGTTTAACTTCATCGGCTTTAAGGAGGAGTAATTACATAGTGACAGCTAGCGTAAGTGAAAATCTAGAAGCAGTTCAACAAACAATTGCTGAAGCGTGTAAAAAAGTCAATCGAACTCGAGAAGATGTAGAGCTGATTGCTGTAACAAAATACGTTTCCACAACACGAGCAGCAGAAGCAGTGGATGCCGGCATTTTACATCTCGGAGAAAACAGGGATGAAGGTCTTCTAGAAAAGTATGAATCAATCGGTGAGAAAGCGACCTGGCATTTTATCGGGAGCTTACAAACAAGAAAAGTAAAAAATGTGATTGATAAAGTTGACTATATTCATTCACTAGACCGATTATCTTTAGCAAAAGAAATTGATAAACGTGCAGGACATCGTATAAAATGTTTTGTACAAGTTAATGTTGCCGAAGAACAATCCAAGCATGGCCTTACTGTAGAAGACGTGATTCCATTCATTCAATCCCTTGAAGCATTTACAAATATCCAAGTGGTTGGATTAATGACCATGGCTCCTCACACAGATGACGAGTTCTTGCTTCGCAGCTGTTTTCAGGGTCTAAAGAAATTGCAGGATCGTATACAAGAACTAAACCTCCCATATGCACCGTGTACAGAGCTGTCAATGGGAATGTCAAACGATTATGCAATTGCAATTGAAGAAGGAGCAACATTCATTCGACTAGGAACCACGTTAGTTGGGAATGAACGTTAAGGAGGTGTAATTCAAGATGAGTATGAAAAATCGCTTTAGAAGTTTTTTTGCTCTTGATGACGATACTGAATATGTAGAAGAACAATACGAACAAGAAGAGTCGGTAGAAGAGCCTGTACAGCAGTCGAGACCAGTGAAAACTAGTCAGCAGCCAAATCAGCAGCAAAACGTGATTAGTTTACAAAGCGTTCAAAAATCATCCAAAATGATGCTTTGCGAACCTCGCGTCTATGCCGAAGCACAAGAAATTACGGATCATTTAAAAAATCGTAAAGTCGTAGTTGTTAATTTACAGCGCATTCAACGAGATCAAGCAGTAAGAATTGTCGACTTTTTAAGTGGTACAGTTTATGCTTTAGGCGGGGACATTCAAAAAATTGGAACCGACATCTTTTTATGTACACCTGATAATGTAGACGTAAGCGGAAGCATTTCAGATATGATGGGAGAACATGATACAACAAACGTAAAGAGGTGGTAGTTTTTGAGTATCGTTTTTGGGATTCTCGCACAATTGATTGGGCTTTACTCATGGGCATTAATTATTTACATTTTGATGTCTTGGGTACCCGATGTAAGAGCATCTAAGTTTGGTCAGCTGCTTGGCAGTATTTGTGAGCCTTACTTAGAGCCTTTTCGTAAAATCATTCCGCCTATTGGGATGATTGATATTTCACCTCTTGTCGCAATCTTTTTATTGCGATTTGCAGAAAGAGGTGTACTGTCACTTAATAATGTGGTGGGGTTTATTTAAAAAAGGAATCGCTGGATTCCTTTTTTACATACCAATAGTAGGAGTAATAATATGTCTGTTTATGAACATTTTAGGCAAGAAGAACATGGGTTTATTGACCAAGTTCTTCAGTGGAAAGAAGATGTCCTACATCAATACAGCCCAAAGCTAACGGACTTTTTAGATCCAAGGGAGCAGCAGATTGTGACGGCTATTGTTGGGACTGAAGAAGAGGTTCAAGTTTCATTTGATGGTGGACAACCGTTTGCTGAACGCAAACGTGCGCTGCTCTATCCGGATTACTATGTGCCTGAAAGCGGAGATTTTCAGTTACATATGTACGAGCTGAATTATCCTAAAAAGTTTGTGACGATTGAACATCCTCAAGTTCTTGGTTCGGCGATGTCCTTAGGGCTGCGTCGTTCAAAATTTGGCGATATTTTGGTAGCGGGAGATAGTATTCAGCTTGTAGCTGCAGAGGAAATCTCTTCTTATATTGAGATGAATTTAACATCAATTGGAAAAGCAAAAGTTTCACTTTCTTCTATTCAAAGAGAGCAGCTTCATGTGGTAAAAGAAGAGCTGATTGAACAAGTTTATACAGTTTCTTCAATGAGGCTTGATGTGTTGCTGTCGACCATTCATAATTTATCAAGACAAAAAGTCCAGCCGTTTATTGCAAACGGAGCGGTGAAAGTAAATTTTAAAGTCATTGAACAGCCTTCTTTTGAATGTCATGAAGGTGATATTTTGTCGCTTCGTGGTCATGGCAGAAGTCGCATCGTTTCACTTGAAGGCAAAACCAAAAAAGAAAAATGGCGAATTGTTGTAGGAAAGCAGAAATAAAGAGATCTACTAGCAGGAAATTTTAAAAATATGTCGAATAAACCATTACTAATGAGTAATGAGACAACACGGAGGTGGCCTAGATGCCTTTAACCCCTTTGGATATTCATAACAAAGAGTTTAATCGCGGGTTTCGCGGATATGATGAAGATGAAGTGAATGAGTTTCTTGACCAAGTAATTAAAGATTATGAGCTGGTAATGCGTGATAAAAAGGAGTTAGAAGGAAGAGTATCTGAATTAACAGATCGTCTTGGACATTTTACTAACATCGAAGAAACGTTAAATAAATCGATTTTAATTGCTCAAGAAGCAGCAGAAGATGTAAAGCGAAACGCTGAAAAAGAAGCGAAGCTCATTATAAAAGAAGCAGAAAAAAATGCGGACCGTATTATTAATGAAGCACTGTCTAAGTCTCGTAAAATTGCGATGGACATTGAGGAGACGAAAAAGCAGTCTAAAGTATTTAGAACTCGTTTCAAAATGTTAATCGAAGCACAGCTTGAAATGTTAAACAGCGACGACTGGGATCAGTTAATGGATTATGAGATGCCAGCGTTAGAAGAAAAAATTGACTAGTCAAGACATCATCTTGACTTCTCACGTTTTGTTGTCATATAATTTGGTAACAGATGAAATTTCATATCCAACAGTACGGAGACAGGGACAGTAGCTTTTTTAGTTTGTCAAAGCGAATCGAGGATGGTGCGAGCTCGATAACAGACAAAAAAGTGAAAATCACCCTAGAGTACCATTGCTGAACTGATGATAGTAAGCAGTGGCGGTTTATTCACGTTACGAATGCAAAGAGGATTTGCATGCAGCAAATCTACTAGGGTGGTACCGCGGGAGGCCTTCTCGTCCCTTTTTTGGGATGAGGAGGTCTTTTTGTTATGGTGCAAAAAGATATGAAAATTACGTTTTTTTTGGAGGGTAAAACATGGAATATAAAGATACATTATTGATGCCAAAAACTGAGTTTCCAATGCGTGGAAATTTACCGAATCGCGAGCCTAAAATGCAAGAACAGTGGGCTGAAATGAATATTTATGAAAAAGTGCAAAAACGTACGGAAGGTCGTCCGCTATTTGTCCTGCATGATGGACCTCCATATGCGAATGGCGATATTCACATGGGACATGCATTAAATAAAATTTTAAAAGATTTTATCGTTCGCTACAAGTCGATGTCAGGCTTCTGCGCACCTTATGTACCAGGCTGGGATACACACGGCTTGCCAATTGAAACAGCTTTAACAAAAAATAAAAAAGTAAACCGCAAAGAAATGACGGTAGCTGAGTTCCGTAAGCTTTGCGAACAGTATGCTTGGGAACAAGTAAACGGCCAGCGTGAGCAGTTCAAGCGTTTAGGCGTACGCGGAGATTGGGATAATCCATATGTAACGCTTCAGCCACAGTACGAAGCGCAGCAAATCAAAGTATTTGGTGACATGGCGAAAAAAGGCTATATCTACAAAGGATTAAAACCTGTGTACTGGTCCCCTTCAAGTGAATCTGCTTTAGCAGAAGCGGAAATTGAATATTATGACAAGCGTTCAGCTTCTATTTACGTAGCGTTTAATGTAAAAGATGGTAAAGGTGTGCTTGAACAAGATGAAAAATTCATCATTTGGACGACAACACCATGGACAATGCCAGCTAACCAAGGGATTGCTGTCAATCCTGAGCTTCAGTACAGCGTAGTTGAAGCAGATGGAGCAAAATATGTAGTGGCAACTGAACTTATTGAAACAGTTGCTAAAGAAATTGAATGGGCTGACTATAAGACACTTCGTACGGTAAAAGGTTCAGAACTTGAGCGCGTGGTAGCTGAACATCCAATCTACAAGCGTGATTCTTTAGTTGTTCTTGGCGATCACGTAACAACTGATGCTGGTACTGGCTGTGTTCATACAGCACCGGGACACGGGGAAGACGACTTTATCGTTGGTCAAAAATACGGTTTGGAAGTTCTTTGTCCAGTTGATAGTAAGGGTCATATGACGAATGAAGCACCAGGGTTTGAAGGATTATTCTATGATAAAGCGAATAAGCCGATTACAGACAAACTAGAAGAAGAAGGCGCGCTGTTAAAATTAAGTTTCATTACCCACTCATACCCACATGACTGGCGTACAAAGAAACCAACAATTTTCCGTGCAACAGCACAGTGGTTTGCGTCTATTAAAGATTTCCGTGAAGATTTATTAAAAGCAGTAGAAAAAACAGAATGGGTGCCTACTTGGGGTGAAACGCGACTTTATAACATGGTGCGTGACCGCGGAGACTGGTGTATTTCTCGTCAACGTGCATGGGGCGTTCCGATTCCGGTATTTTATGCTGAAAATGATGAGCCAATCATTACGGACGAGACAATTGAACACGTATCAAATCTATTTAGAGAACATGGATCAAACGTATGGTTTGAGCGTGAAGCAAAAGACTTGCTTCCAGAAGGCTTTACTCATGAAGGAAGCCCAAATGGCCGTTTCACAAAAGAAACAGACATCATGGACGTATGGTTTGACTCTGGTTCTTCACATCAAGCTGTTCTTGAAGAGCGTGAAGACTTACAGCGTCCGGCTGATTTATACTTAGAAGGTTCTGACCAATACCGCGGCTGGTTTAATTCAAGTCTTTCTACAAGCGTAGCTGTAACAGGTGAAGCACCTTATAAAGGGGTACTTAGCCACGGATTTGCTTTAGATGGTGAAGGTCGCAAAATGAGTAAGTCATTAGGAAACGTTGTAATTCCAGAAAAAGTAATGAAACAACTGGGTGCAGACATTTTACGTCTATGGGTAGCTTCTGTAGATTACCAAGCGGACGTTCGTGTATCTGATAACATCTTAAAACAAGTAGCAGAAGTATATCGTAAAATCCGCAACACGTTCCGTTTCTTACTAGGAAACCTAGCGGACTTTAATCCAACAACTGATGCTGTAGCTGTTGAAGACCTTCGTGAAGTAGACCGCTACATGCTTGTGAAGCTGAACAAATTAGTTGATAAAGTGAAAAAATCTTATGATTCATATGAGTTTTCAAGCATTTATCACGCAGTTCATAATTTCTGCACAATTGATATGAGTTCATTCTACTTAGACTTTGCAAAAGATGTATTGTACATTGAAGCAGAAAATAATGTAGAGCGTCGCAGCATTCAAACGGTCCTTTATGAAACGTTATTATCGTTAACAAAATTAGTGTCTCCAATTCTTTCTCATACAGCAGACGAAGTATGGGTTCACATTCCAAATGTAACGGAAGAAAGCGTGCAGCTAGTTGATATGCCAGGGGTTCAAGAAATTGAAGGAGCAAATCAATTAGTAGAGAAATGGGATGCGTTCATGGAGCTTCGTGATGAAGTATTAAAAGCGCTAGAACAAGCTCGTAATGAAAAAGTAATCGGTAAGTCTTTAGAAGCAAAATTAACGCTGTATCCAACAGCAGATACGAAAGAGCTGTTAGCATCTATTTCTGAAAATGTAGGTCAACTCTTCATCGTTTCAGATCTTGAGGTAGCAGAAGGTGAAGCGCCTGCTGAAGCACAGAAATTTAGCTATGCTTCAATTGTTGTAAGTAAAGCAGAAGGTGAGAAGTGTGAACGCTGCTGGGTTGTATCACCAACAGTCGGCGAAGATCAAGATCACCCGACTTTATGTACACGCTGTGCGGATGTTGTAAAAAATCACTACGTTCAGCAGTAATTAACAAAAACACGTCCTTTTTGGACGTGTTTTTTTGCTGTACGAAATTCCCAAATACAATGGTATAAAGCATTTAAAGCCTTAGGAAAAACTTGTGTTGTAGATTCAATGGAAAACTCGGTAAACCTAACATCATTAATACTTCATCTTATCAGCACAGGAGGCGTTTGCATGTATGAAAATTATCTTTCCATTGGACAGGAATTAGCTCTTATTAAAGAAGAATTACAAGATCGCCTAGTGAGATATGCTACAGAACAATCTGGTTATATAGATGAAAAGGAACGTTACGTAATAGAAATGATTAAAGCGGATTTAAAAGATGTAGAACACGCGTTAGCAAAGCTTGACGTTGGTGCGTTTGGAATTGATGAACTAACTGGCGAAGTGATGTCTATCCATAAATTAAAAGTAATGCCGACGGCCCGCACAAATGAAGATTTATTTGTTTTATGGTGAGAAGCGAGAAAAAAAATGAATTATGTGCTAAAATGCTTTAGTATGGATTCGTTTGATTTTATTGCGGGAGGAAAACGTTTGTGTTTTATTATCTTATCGCTTTAGCTGTTATACTTATTGATCAGGTAACAAAATGGATGATTGTAAAAGAAATGTATTATGGACAAAGCATCACCGTAATTGAAAACTTTCTTTATATTACCTCTCATCGTAACAGAGGAGCCGCGTGGGGGATTTTACAAGGACAGATGTGGTTCTTTTATCTCATTACGGTGGTTGTGGTAGTCGGTTTAATAATTTATATTCAAAAGCTCAAAAAACAAGATAAATGGTTCGGTATTGCGCTAGCATTAATGTTAGGCGGCGCCATTGGAAACTTTATTGATCGAGTGGTCCGTAAAGAAGTAGTTGATTTCGTAAATACATACATCTTTACGTATGATTTTCCGATTTTTAACGTAGCTGATTCGGCACTTGTCGTCGGAGTAATCATCATGTTTATTATGACGCTGTTTGAAGGGAAAATGAAGAAGGAGCATAAAGAATGAATGTAATTGAAACAGTTATAAATGAAGAACAAGCGGGAGAACGTATTGATAAAGTACTTTCAACTGTAAATGCAGAATGGTCACGTTCACAAGTGCAGCAGTGGATTAAAGAAGGTCACGCAAAAGTGAACGATAAAACCGTTAAAGGAAACTATAAATGTAAAACAGGAGACGCTATTATTATCGAAGTGCCGGAACTAGAAGAGCTCGATGTAGTAGCGGAAGAAATGGATTTAGATATTTATTATGAAGATCAAGATGTGCTTGTTGTCAATAAACCTCGCGGCATGGTTGTACATCCAGCTCCAGGTCATCATAGCGGCACGCTTGTAAACGGCTTAATGGCTCACTGTAAAGACTTATCCGGTATTAACGGCGTTATGCGCCCTGGTATCGTTCATCGAATTGATAAAGATACATCAGGTTTACTTATGGTTGCAAAAAATGATTTAGCTCATGAATCACTAGTTAGTCAGCTTGTAGCTAAAACAGTGACGCGTCGCTATAAAGCTATCGTTCACGGAGTAATTGCGCACGATCACGGTACAATTGATGCGCCAATCGGCCGCGATAAGCAAGATCGTCAAAGCATGACGGTCACTGATGAAAACAGTCGTGATGCAGTGACGCATTTTACTGTATTACAGCGTTTTAAAGATTTTTCACTTGTCGAATGTAAGCTAGAAACGGGGCGAACACACCAGATTCGCGTTCATATGAAGTATATTGGCTTTCCGCTTGCTGGGGATCCGAAATACGGACCGAAAAAAACGCTTCCTATTGATGGACAAGCGCTTCATGCAGGTGTATTAGGCTTTATTCACCCTCGTACAAATGAATATATGGAATTTGAAGCACCGGCTCCGAAAGAGTTTAATGAGATGCTAGAGCTTATTGAAAAAAGAAGTTGACAACTGCCATAAGTGATGGCATACTTGTATTAACTTAATAAGAACCTTTAAGAACAGTCCAGAGAGGCTGAGAAGGAAACGGTGCAGAAAAGGCATACTTGTAGCCTTTTTGAAGAAATATGTCTAAAACCAAATCCTCTTGCCTCAAGGCAAGAGGATTTTTTTATGTCAACAACTTGAGGTGAAAAACAGTGAACGTAAAAGCTACCGTACTTGACGAACAGGCTATCCGCCGCGCTTTAACTCGAATTGCACATGAGATTATTGAAAAGAATAAAGGAATCGAAAATTGTGTGCTAGTGGGTATTAAAACGCGAGGTATTTATATCGCAAAACGTTTAGCAGAACGAATTGCACAAATTGAAGGAAACACATTGCCAGTCGGAGAACTAGACATCACGCTTTACCGAGATGATTTATCGAAAGTGACAAGCAATGACGAGCCTCTCGTAAAAGGATCAGATATTCCGACAGATATTGCAAATAAGAACGTCATCTTAGTAGACGATGTGTTATATACAGGCCGTACGGTTCGAGCAGCACTTGATGCACTGATTGATATCGGCCGACCTGAACTCATTCAGCTGGCTGTTTTAGTGGATAGAGGACACCGCGAGCTGCCGATTCGAGCAGACTATGTTGGTAAAAACGTACCGACAGCTAAAAGTGAAAAAATTGCGGTGCATTTAATGGAAGTAGACGAAAAAGACCACGTGTCTATTTACGAAAAATAAATTATATACCCTTTTAAATGGTAGTCCCGTGAGGCTGCAAAAGGGGGGTCACTATATAAGGAAAACTATACTACAGTATAGCGTCTTCCTTGTATGCTGAAAACCTCTTTGCCTCTGCGTAAAGAGGTTTTTTAATAGTGATAGGAGGAAAAACATATGAGTCAACAACGAGATTTTGTACTTGATATACATGATAAACCAAAAGCAGTAAATTGGTTAACATTGAGTCTGCAGCATTTGTTTGCAATGTTTGGGTCGACGGTGTTAGTGCCGTTCCTAGTCGGGTTCAGCCCGGCAATTGCTTTGATTTCAAGCGGGGTAGGAACGCTTGCTTTCCTGCTCATTACAAGAGGTCAAATTCCTTCTTATCTTGGTTCATCGTTCGCGTTCATCACGCCAATCATTTTCGCAAAAGCTTCGTTTGGACCTGAAGAAACGATGGTTGGCTGTTTCTTAGCCGGACTTGTGTATGGAATCGTTGCTTTGATTATAAAAGGAACAGGAATTAATTGGATTATGAGGTTACTTCCTCCGGTTGTAGTAGGACCAGTTATTATGGTTATAGGCTTAGGGTTAGCTAATACAGCAGTAAGCATGGCTATGAACGATGCAAAAGGAAATTACAGCTTAACTTATCTGATGGTTGCGCTTGTGACGCTAGCTATAACAGTTGCTTGCTCAATCTTCTTTAAAAACATTATCAGTCTGATTCCGGTACTGATGGGAATTATCGGCGGATACATCTTTGCTTATACACAAGGGTTAGTAGACTTTTCAAAGGTAGTGAAAGCAGAATGGATTGAAGTACCTCACTTCTACGTGCCGTTTGTCACATACACGCCGTCCATTTCATTAGGGATTGTGCTTATCATGGTACCTGTAGCAGTCGTAACACTCTCAGAACATATCGGACACATTCTCGTCTTAAATAAGATTGTGGACCGAAACTATATTGAAAAGCCAGGGCTGCACAGGTCGATTTTAGGAGACGGAGTAGCCACTATGCTTGCTGCACTGATCGGCGGCCCGCCAAATACAACATACGGTGAGAACATCGGAGTGTTAGCCATTACAAAGGTGCTTAGCGTATTTGTGATAGCAGGAGCAGCAGTCTTCGCGATTTTATTCGGGTTTATCGGCAAAATCAACGCTCTTATTTCAAGTATACCAACGCCGGTCATGGGCGGGATTTCAATTCTCTTATTCGGAATCATTGCTTCATCAGGTTTGCGCATGATGGTGGATGCAAAGGTAGACCTTGGATCAAAACGAAACTTAATGATTGCTTCGATTATCTTAGTGTTAGGAATCGGAGGAGCACACTTAGATATCTCAGAACATGTAAAGATTGATAGCATGGCGCTGTCTGCTATCATGGGAGTTCTGCTAAATCTAGTTCTGCCGAAAGAGAAGATAAAAGAAGCAGAAAAAGTTCAACAAACGTCAGCACGAAAAATTTCATAGAACGCCTTTTAATTGAAATCCAGAGAGGTTTCTAAGGGTGTGTGAAAAGCGCGTTATAGACGAAGCTTGTTTTCTTACACCCTTTCTAAGTTAGAAAGGGTGTTTTTTATAAAGAAATGCGAGGAAAGCAAAAATGGAGGGAATCGATATGAAACATTTAGTGACAGTCTCAACACTAGAAACAAATGAAATTCTAGAGATTTTAGACAGCGCTGAAAACTATCGAACGAATAAACAAGGATGGAAACCGGAAGAGAAAATGTTTGTTGCCAACTTATTTTTTGAAGCGAGCACGCGTACTCGATGCAGCTTTGAAATGGCAGAACAGCAGCTAGGATTAACAACAATTCCGTTTGAAGTAACAACTTCAAGCGTCCAAAAAGGAGAAACGCTTTATGACACGATTGAAACATTAGCTTCAATCGGTGTTCAGTCAGTTGTTATTCGCCACCCGCAAGATCGTTATTATGAAGAACTGCAGGAAAAAGTATCGATTCCCATCATTAATGCAGGAGACGGATGCGGTCAGCATCCAACTCAGTGTCTGCTTGACTTACTGACGATTCGCCAAGAGTTCGGCTCGTTTAAAGGATTAAAAGTCGCAATAGTCGGAGATTTGCGACATAGCCGCGTAGCGAGATCGAATGCTGAAATGCTGACAAAACTAGGGGCGACCGTATATTTTGCGGGACCTGAAGAATGGAAAGATGAAGAGAATAGACACGGTACATATCTTGATATCGA
This sequence comes from Priestia aryabhattai, assembly GCF_023715685.1. Lineage (NCBI taxonomy): Bacteria > Bacillati > Bacillota > Bacilli > Caryophanales > Bacillaceae > Priestia > Priestia aryabhattai. The sequence goes on along the minus strand of NZ_JAMBOQ010000001.1, from coordinate 639,409 downwards.
TGAAGCAATCGAAACGGTCGATGTTGTGATGCTGCTGCGTATTCAATTTGAAAGGCATGAAGAGAACACTTCAGAGCTTGCACAGAACTACCACAGCCGCTTCGGATTAACCGTTGAACGAGAGCGGAAAATGAAATCACATAGCATTATTCTTCATCCAGCTCCTGTGAACAGAGGAGTCGAAATTGCAGATGAGCTCGTTGAATGTGAACGCTCAAGAATTTTTAAACAAATGCAAAATGGCGTGTACATTCGCATGGCAGTATTAGCAAGAGCGCTACAACCAATTGAAAGGGGACTTAATAATGACAACAATTATCAAAAATGCTACATGGTTAAATGAAGGAAAAATTGAAAAAGTCGAACTGAAAATTGAAAATGGTGTAATTGCTGAAATAGCTTCACACATTGACGTCCAGAATGAAGAAGTCATTGATGCAGGCGGGAACTTCTTATCACCGGGTTTAATCGATGTTCACGTTCACTTACGCGAGCCAGGGGGAGAAAAGAAAGAAACGATTGAAACAGGTACTCTAGCAGCGGCAAAGGGCGGTTTTACAGCAATCGCTGCAATGCCCAACACGCGTCCAGTTCCTGATACTGTTGAACAAATGGAGTGGGTAAACAAGCGTATTGAAGAAACAGCACATGTGCGCGTATTGCCGTACGCATCGATTACCACTCGTCAATTAGGAAAAGAACTAACGGACTTTGAAGGCTTAAAAGAAGCGGGAGCATTTGCTTTTACAGATGATGGAGTAGGCGTTCAGTCAACAGGAATGATGCTAGAAGCGATGAAAAAAGCCGCTTCATTAGATAAAGCAATCGTTGCACACTGTGAAGATAATGATTTAATTAACAAAGGCTGCGTACACGACGGGAAATTCGCAAAAGAACATGGACTAAACGGTATTCCTTCTATCTGCGAAGCAGTTCAAATTGCACGAGATGTCCTGCTTGCTGAAGCAGCAAACTGCCACTACCATGTGTGTCACGTAAGTACAAAAGAATCCATTCGCGCCATTCGTGATGCGAAAAAAGCAGGCATTCGCGTAACCGCAGAAGTAACGCCTCATCATCTATTACTAAATGAGGAAGATATCCCGGGACTTGATTCGAATTTTAAAATGAATCCGCCGCTTCGAGGAAAAGATGATCAACAGGCATTAATTGAAGCTTTATTAGACGGAACGCTTGATTTTATCGCTACTGATCATGCACCGCACACAGCGGACGAAAAAGCAGAAGGAATGGAGCTTGCGCCGTTTGGTATTGTGGGACTTGAAACAGCTTTCCCGCTTCTTTATACAAACTTAGTATTAAAAGAGGTAATGACGCTAGAGCAGCTAGTATCGTATTTAACAAACAAGCCCGCTCAAACGTTCAATCTTCCTTATGGAACGATTGAAGTAGGAAAAACAGCGGATTTAACCATCATTGATCTTGAAACAGAAAAAGCAATTAATCCAGAAGAATTCGTATCAAAAGGTAAAAACACGCCGTTTGCTAACTGGGTATGCAAAGGTTGGCCGGTAATGACATTAGTAGAAGGTAAACGAGTATGGGAGGATGTTAAAGCATGCAACGTCAACTAATTTTAGAAGATGGAACAGTATTTATCGGAAAAGGATTCGGCAGCGACAAAGAAATGACAGGTGAAGTTGTTTTCAACACTGGAATGACAGGATATCAAGAAATTCTATCTGATCCATCATACTGTGCACAAATTGTGACATTAACATATCCTTTAATCGGAAACTACGGTATTAACCGCGATGACTTTGAGTCGATTGAACCAGCTGTACACGGTTTGATTGTAAAAGAAATTTGTGATGCTCCTTCAAACTTCAGAAGTGAACTATCAGTAGATGAATTTTTAAAACAAAAAGACATTCCAGGATTAGCTGGAATCGACACGCGAAAATTAACGCGAAAAATTCGTCAGCACGGTGCGCTTCGTGGACGCGTGTGCAACATGGAAGTCAATGTAGAAGAAGTGGTAGCTCAGCTTCAAAATCATGAGCTTCCAACTGATTCCGTTAAAAAAGTATCAACGGTGCAGTCTTACCCAAGCCCAGGCAGAGGTAAAAAAGTGGTACTCGTTGACTTTGGAATGAAACACGGAATTTTACGTGAATTAACAGCTCGTCAATGCGACGTGATTGTGGTTCCTTATAACGTAACTGCGCAAGAGATTCTTCAATTAAATCCAGATGGCATCATGCTAAGCAACGGACCTGGAGACCCGAAAGATGTACCTGAAGCAATCGAGATGATTCAAGGGGTTTTAGGAAAGGTTCCGCTGTTCGGAATTTGCTTAGGACATCAGCTGTTTGCGCTAGCATGCGGAGCAGATACAGAAAAAATGAAATTTGGTCATCGTGGATCCAACCATCCTGTAAAGGATCTAAAAACCAATAAAGTAGCCCTTACATCTCAAAACCACGGCTATACAGTGTGTGAGCCATCTCTTGTCAACACGCCATTAGAAGTTACGCATGTTGCGCTTAACGATGGAACAGTTGAAGGAGTAAAGCATAAAGAATATCCGGCATTTACGGTTCAATATCATCCTGAGGCATCACCGGGACCTGAAGATGCAAACGGATTGTTCAACGAATTTATGAATCTTATGAAAAACAATCAGAAAGTAGGTAATTGCTAATGCCAAAACGTCAAGATATTAACACAATTCTCGTAATCGGATCAGGACCAATTGTCATCGGACAGGCGGCAGAGTTTGACTATGCAGGAGCCCAAGCATGTATTGCGTTAAAAGAAGAAGGATACAAAGTTATTCTTGTGAACTCCAATCCCGCAACAATCATGACAGATTCAGAAATGGCAGATAAAGTATATATTGAACCTCTAACGGTTGAATTTGTAAGCTCCATTATTCGTAAAGAACGCCCGGATGCATTACTTCCAACGCTCGGCGGTCAAACGGGACTGAACTTAGCGGTAGAATTACACGAAACAGGCATTTTAGATGAATTTAACGTAGAAATTCTTGGGACAAAATTATCGGCTATTGAACAAGCTGAAGACCGTGAGCAGTTCCGTTCATTAATGAATGAACTAAATCAGCCTGTTCCAGCAAGTGAAATCATTCATACGCTAGACGAAGCGTATGCGTTTGTTGAACAAGTAAACTATCCGGTAATCGTGCGTCCTGCTTATACGCTTGGCGGTACGGGAGGCGGAATTTGTAATAATGAGCAAGAGTTGATTGAAATTGTAACAAGTGGATTAAAACACAGTCCTGTAACACAGTGCTTACTTGAGAAAAGCATTGCAGGCTTTAAAGAAATTGAATATGAAGTAATGCGCGATGCAAACGATAATGCGATCGTAGTATGTAATATGGAAAACTTTGATCCGGTCGGTATTCATACAGGGGATTCAATTGTTGTAGCACCAAGCCAAACGCTAAGCGACCGTGAGTACCAGCTGCTTAGAAATGCGTCACTAACAATTATCCGAGCGCTTAAAATCGAAGGCGGATGTAACGTTCAGCTAGCACTAGACCCAGAGAGCTTCCAGTATTATGTAATTGAAGTAAACCCTCGTGTAAGCCGCTCATCGGCCTTAGCATCAAAAGCAACAGGGTATCCAATTGCAAAATTAGCAGCAAAAATTGCAGTAGGGTTAACATTAGATGAGATGATGAACCCGGTAACTGGTAAGACATACGCATGTTTCGAACCGGCACTAGATTACATCGTATCTAAAATTCCACGCTGGCCGTTTGATAAATTTGAATCAGCTAACCGTAAATTAGGTACACAGATGAAAGCAACGGGTGAAGTAATGGCAATTGGCCGTACGTTCGAAGAGTCAATTTTAAAAGCTGTGCGCTCACTTGAGTCAAACGTTCATCACTTAGAGCTAAAAGATGCGCATGAATTTGATGATGCAATTATTGAAAAGCGTATTCGCAAAGCTGGCGATGAGCGATTATTCTATGTCGCAGAAGCCATTCGCCGCGGCGTAACGATTCAGCAAATTCATGAGTGGAGCAAAATCGATCTTTTCTTCTTAGTAAAACTTGAAAAAGTGATTGCTTTTGAAAATGTATTAAAAGAAGAGATTCATAACGTAGAAGTTTTACAGGAAGCAAAAGAAATGGGATTTGCAGACTGCACGATTGCTAAGCTATGGAATCAAACAGAGCGTGAAGTATATGACTTCCGCAAACAAAATGGCGTCATGCCAGTATACAAAACGGTAGATACATGTGCAGCAGAATTTGAATCTACAACACCATATTTCTACGGTACGTTTGAAGATGAAAACGAATCGATTGTTACAGATCGTAAAAGCGTTGTGGTGTTAGGCTCGGGTCCAATTCGCATCGGGCAAGGAATTGAGTTTGATTATGCAACGGTTCACTCCGTGTGGGCGATTAAAGAAGCTGGATATGAAGCGATTATTGTGAATAACAATCCAGAAACAGTATCAACTGACTTCAGTATTTCAGATAAATTATACTTCGAGCCGCTGACGATTGAAGATGTAATGCATATCATCGATTTAGAAAAACCAGAAGGTGTGGTTGTACAGTTCGGTGGTCAGACAGCAATTAACTTAGCAGACGAGCTAGAAGCAAGAGGCGTCAAGATTTTAGGAACGTCCCTTGAAAGCTTAGATGCAGCAGAAGATCGTAAAAAGTTCGAAGCGACGCTAGCACGTTTAGAAGTACCTCAGCCGCTTGGAAAGACGGTTACTTCAGTTGAAGAAGCCGTGGTTGTCGCAAAAGAAATTGGTTATCCGGTGCTTGTACGTCCTTCATATGTACTAGGCGGACGCGCAATGGAAATTGTGTATAAAGAAGAAGAACTGCTTCACTATATGAAACACGCCGTAAAAGTACACGATGATCATCCTGTATTAATCGACCGCTACTTAACTGGAAAAGAAATTGAAGTAGATGCAATTTCAGACGGTGAAACAGTGGTTATTCCAGGGATCATGGAACATGTAGAGCGCGCGGGTGTACACTCAGGTGACTCCATCGCTGTATATCCACCGCAAACTCTGTCACAGGATGTAAAAGATACAATCATTGATTACACAACACGAATTGCAAAAGGCTTAAACATTATTGGACTGCTTAACATTCAGTTCGTCTTATCAAAAGGAGAAGTGTTTGTTCTTGAAGTAAATCCTCGTTCAAGCCGTACGGTGCCGTTCTTAAGTAAAATCACGCGTATTCCGATGGCCAATGTGGCAACAAAAGTTATTTTAGGAACAAGTTTGCGAGAGCTTGGCTATGAATCAGGCATGCACCCTGAAGAAGAAGGTGTCTACGTAAAAGTGCCGGTCTTCTCATTTGCAAAACTACGCCGTGTAGATATTACGCTTGGACCTGAAATGAAATCTACTGGAGAAGTAATGGGGCAAGATTCAACGTACGAAAAAGCATTATATAAAGGACTAATTGCGTCAGGTATGTCCATTAAGCCGTACGGTTCAGTACTTATGACAGTAGCGGATAAAGATAAAGAAGAGGCAACAGCGTTAGCAAAGCGTTTTGCTAACATCGGCTACCAGGTGATTGCAACGGAAGGAACAGCTTCAACGTTTACAAAAGAAGACATTCGCGTAAAAATAGTAAATAAAATTCATCATGAAGATCACAATCTTTTAGATGTGATACGAAAAGGTGAAGCGCAGCTTGTCATCAACACGCTAACAAAAGGAAAACAGCCTGCGCGTGACGGATTTAAAATTCGCCGTGAAGCAGTTGAGAATGGCGTACCTTGCTTAACATCACTTGATACAGCAGAAGCGATTTTACGAGTGCTTGAAACGATCAGCTTCCATACAACGCCAATGAAAAAAGTGCGTCCAACCAAAGAGGTGACAACCGTATGATCAAACATGAAATGATGCAAGTCGTCAGTCAGCGACCGTTAACACACAATGTATATGAATTAACCCTTCAAGGCGAGCTTGTTCGTTTCATGAATGAGCCGGGGCAGTTTGTGCATATCCGCGTCAACAACGACTATTTGCCACTGCTTCGCAGACCAATCAGTATTGCAGAAATTGACCAAACGCACGAACAATTTACGATGATTTACCGTGCAGAAGGGGCGGGAACATCACTGCTGGCCGAAAAACAAGCCGGACAGTCGATTGACGTGTTAGGTCCGCTTGGCCACGGTTTTCCATTAGATGCGATAGAGTCAGATCAAACAGCTTTATTAGTAGGGGGAGGCATTGGAGTGCCTCCGCTCTATGAGCTTTCAAAAAGACTTCGTGAAAAAGGCGTGCAGGTTATTCACGTTCTGGGTTTTCAATCAAAAGCAGACGTATTTTATGAACGAGAGTTTTTAGCTTTAGGAGAAACATATATTGCAACGGTAGACGGCTCTTACGGAACAAAAGGTTTTGTCACAACGGTGATTGACGAGCAGCAGTTTTCATATGACATTATGTTTTCATGCGGTCCAACTCCGATGTTAAAAGCACTAGAAAATAATTATACTAACAAGCCGCTTTACATTTCTTTAGAAGAAAGAATGGGCTGTGGAATCGGTGCTTGCTTTGCATGTGTATGCAAGCAACGTGAAGATTCTACGGCGTATAAAAAAATCTGCAGCGACGGTCCCGTCTTTCAAGCAGGGGAGGTGCTTCTATGAGTATGCTAAAAACGACATTGCCAGGATTAGATTTGAAAAATCCAATTATGCCAGCATCCGGCTGTTTTGGATTTGGGCGTGAGTATGCTCAATTTTATTCACTTGATGCACTTGGAGCCATTATGATTAAAGCGACTACTGCTGAAACTCGTTTTGGCAATCCAACTCCTCGCGTAGCGGAAACATCTGCAGGAATGTTAAATGCGATTGGATTACAAAATCCTGGGTTAGAAAAAGTAATGAATGAAGAGCTCGTTTGGCTTCAGCAATATGATGTGCCGATTATCGCGAACGTAGCCGGTGCTTCAATTGAAGAATATGTGCACGTGGCAAAAGAAATTTCAACCGTATCAAATGTGAAAGCACTTGAATTGAATATTTCATGCCCTAATGTAAAGGAAGGCGGAATTGCGTTTGGCGTAGATCCTGTCATTGCTGCTCGTTTAACAAAAGCGGTAAAAGATGTTTCAAATGTTCCAGTTTATGTTAAACTATCACCAAACGTATCCAATATTGTAGACATGGCGATGGCTGTTGAAGAAGCTGGCGCGGATGGCTTAACGATGATCAACACGCTTTTAGGGATGCGTCTGGATTTGAAAACAGCTCAGCCGGTTTTAGCGAACGGCACAGGCGGACTGTCAGGCCCATCAATTAAACCGGTAGCAATTCGAATGGTATATGAAGTGAGCCAAAAAGTGAACATTCCAATTATCGGTATGGGCGGAGTGACGACTGCTGAAGATGCACTTGAGTTCCTATATGCAGGTGCAAGTGCAGTAGCGGTTGGTACAGCAAACTTTGTTGATCCGTATGTATGTCCAACCATCATTGACGAACTGCCAAGGCTATTAACATCATTAGGATATGAGCATGTTTCAGAATGTATCGGAAGGAGCTGGAAAAAACGTGAAGCAACCGCTAATCATTGCTCTTGACTTTTCATCAATTAACGATGTACAGCAGTTTTTAATGCCTTTTCAACAAGAGTCATTATTTGTGAAAGTAGGCATGGAACTGTTTTATAAAGAAGGGCTATCCATTATTTCTGCATTAAAAGAGCAAAACCACCAGATCTTTTTAGACTTAAAGCTTCATGATATTCCCAATACAGTAAAGCAAGGGATGAAGTCTTTGGCTTCTCTTGAAGTGGATTTGGTTAACGTTCACGCTGCCGGCGGAACGAACATGATGCAAGCAGCCATTGAAGGACTTGACTTAGGAACCGCTGCTGGCAAAAAGCGCCCGGATTGTATTGCGGTTACTCAGCTAACGAGTACATCTGATGAAATGCTAAAAGAGCAGCAGCTCATTACACATTCGATGCAAGAAGTGGTTACGCATTATGCAACGCTTGCTAAAAAAAGTGGACTAGACGGCGTTGTATGTTCTACTCATGAAGTGCCTTCGATTCGAAATGCAGCAGGAGAGGACTTTTTGACCGTAACGCCGGGTATTCGTATGGGCACAGATTCGGTAGATGATCAAGTCCGCGTAGCAACGCCTCAGCTAGCGAGAGAATATGGATCGAGTGCCATTGTCGTTGGACGTTCTATTACTAAAGCAAAAGACCCGCTTAAAGCATATTATGAGATGTTACAGCAGTGGAAAGGGGAGCGTATTACGCCATGACAAAACTACGAAAAGAAATTGCAAAACAATTAATTGATATTGAGGCAGTAAGCCTTCAACCAAACGAGCCGTTTACGTGGGCCTCTGGAATTAAGTCACCTATTTATTGTGACAACCGTCTAACGCTTAGCTACCCAAAAGTGCGAAAAGAAATTGCAAAAGGTCTGCAGCATTTAATTAAAACGTATTTTGCCAATGCAGAAGTGATTGCTGGTACAGCTACAGCTGGTATTCCTCATGCAGCATGGGTAAGTGAAGCGCTAGAGCTTCCAATGTGCTATGTGCGAAGCAAAGCAAAAGAACATGGCCAAGGAAATCAAATCGAAGGAAAAGTAACAAAAGGTCAAAAAGTAGTTGTAATTGAAGATTTGATTTCAACTGGCGGAAGTGTGTTTACTGCAGTCGATGCATTAAAAGCGCAGGGTTGTGAAGTGTTGGGAGTTGTGTCTATCTTTACATATGAGCTGGAAAAAGCGCGTCAGCTGTTTAAAGAAAAAGAACTTCAAGTTTATTCGCTAACAGACTACTCTACGCTAGTAGAAGCGGCAAACGAAGCGGGATACATTGAAGAAGAAGCGATGGACAAGCTATTTAAATGGCGTGAAAATCCTTCAGACCCTTCATGGATGAACTAAACTAAAAAACCCCCTTTCTATATAGAAAGGGGGTTTTTATTATGACTGACGCAGCTTCAGTACAAGTTCTTCGCTAGGCGTTACATACACCGTTTGCTGGTTATCGTACGTCACAAAACCAGGTTTAGCACCGCTTGGTTTTTTTACGTGGCGAATTTTTGTATAGTCGACGGGTACCGAACTTGAATTCTTGGCTTTACTAAAGTAAGCAGCAAGGTGAGCCGCTTCTAAAATTGTTTCTTCTGAAGGCTCTTGGCTGCGGATAACAACGTGAGAACCCGGTATATCTTTCGTATGAAACCAAACGTCATCACGAGCAGCAAGGCGATTTGTTAAATACTCATTTTGCTTATTGTTTTTTCCAACTAAAATCGTCGTGCCGTCGCTTGAAACGTATTGTTCAAGTGTAGGCGTGGTGTTTTTTTGTTTTTTCGCTTGTTTTTGCTGACGGTTGCGCAAATATCCTTCTTCCACAAGCTCTTCACGAATCTCTGCAATGTCTTTGTGAGTAGCAGTATCCATTTGTTGAATAAGTGATTCAAAATACTGTACTTCTTCATTTGCTTTTTCAATTTGTTCGATTACAATCGAAACGGAATTTTTCGCTTTTTGATACTTTGTAAAATAGCTTTGAGCATTTTGAGACGGTGATTTTTGTGGATCTAATGAAATCGTAAGTGTACCGCTATTTTCATCATAATAATTAATAACATCCACTTTCGCATCTCCTTTTTTGACAAGGTGTAAATTTGCGGTAAGGAGTTCACCGGCTAGCTGATAATCAGATGCTTTTTCTGCATTTTGCAGCGTTTGCTCAAGTTTTTTTATTTTCTTCTCGTTTTTCTTTTTCTCAGTGGAAATAAACTGTACTAAATCATGCGCTTGCTGCTTTACACGGTCTCGCTCTGCTTTCCCGTAGTAGTAGCGGTCAAGAAGCTCGCTGATGGTTGCATACGTTTTTTTCGTACCCTCTAAATGCGTTAATTCTAGTAAATAAAAATAGTCTTTTTGATTAACGGTTGTCATGGTCGGTGTAAACTGACCTTCTTTAATCAGCGTCATAGTTTCGACGAATGATTTTGGAAGGGTAGAACGATTCGCTAAGCCAGAGCGAAAAACCACTTCATTTGCAATTAAAGGAGAAAGCCCCGAGAAGGTTTGCACTAGCTGGGTGGCTAACTTTCCGCTATTAAAATCAATTTTTTTAACCACGGTTTCTTCATCCGCTTCAAACGGATGAAGCTTATCTTGGCTAGGAGGCAGTACGTAAGGAGCTCCGGGTAGAAGCGTACGGTGCCTGTTCAAGGCCATTGGAACGTGCTTAATACTGTCGATAATCGTTTGTTTTTCTTTATCTACAAGTACAACGTTACTATGTCTTCCCATGATTTCAATAATAAGCTGCTTGTACGTCACGTCGCCAATTTCATTTCGTCCTTTTGTTTCAATGACTAAAATACGGTCTAATCCAAGCTGATACACTTGTTCAATAATACTTCCTTCTAAATGCTTGCGAAGAAGCATACAAAACATAGGAGGCTCAGATGGGTTTTCATAGGGCTCGTTTGTAAAATGAACGCGTGAATAGTTAGGGTGAGCTGAGATTAAAAGTTTGCGGTTTTTACCTTTAGCGCGTACTTGTAAAATCAACTCGTTTGGAAACGGCTGATATATTTTTGAAATTCGTCCTGAAACCAAGGTCTCAGATAATTCTTGTAAAATGCCATATGTAAAAATACCATCAAATGACATAGTGCTCACATCCTTAAGTAATTGAAAATTGTCCTATAGAAAAGTATAGCATTTTTTAGGACGAGTCTGAATAAGCATACGATATAAGATTGTAACAATCTAATAGGTGCATTTACAAATAAAAGGGTGTGAAAAGATGCAATGAAATGGTATGAATTAGGTGAAAAAGCAATAGTAGAAGTAACAAAAACAGACAGGCAGCATGGTCTTACACACAAAGAAGTAAAAGCACGTCAGCAGCAACAAGGGTTTAATGAATTGACTGAAGGAGAGAAAAAACCAGCCATTCTTGTGTTTCTAGAGCAGTTTAAAGATTTTATGGTGCTGGTTTTACTAGCTGCCACGCTTATTTCAGGGCTTTTAGGAGAATACATCGATGCGATTGCTATTATTGCCATTGTAGTAATTAATGGATTTCTAGGTTTTTTTCAAGAAAGAAAAGCAGAGAAATCTCTTCATGCATTAAAAGAGCTTTCTGCTCCTCAAGTAGCAGCTATGCGTGAAGGGAAATGGGTTAAGTTACCATCTAAAGAGCTGGTAGTAGGAGACGTTGTAAAGTTTTCGAGCGGAGACCGTATCGGAGCTGACCTTCGGATTATGGAAGGCAAAAGTCTAGAAATTGAAGAATCAGCGCTTACGGGAGAGTCTTTGCCTGTTGCCAAGCAAATAAAAGCATTGTCAGGAGATGAAGTGCCGCTTGGAGATCAGGATAATATGGCGTTCATGGGTACGCTTGTGACGCGAGGAAGCGGAACAGGTATCGTTGTAGGGATTGGAATGAAAACAGCAATGGGACAAATTGCTGATTTGCTTCAAAATGCTGAAGCCATGATTACTCCTCTTCAACGGAAGTTAGAGCAATTAGGTAAAATTTTAATCGTTGTAGCTCTTGCACTTACTGTATTAGTTGTCGGGATTGGCGTGCTGCAAGGCCATGATTTATACAGTATGTTCTTAGCGGGAGTTTCCTTAGCTGTTGCTGCCATACCCGAAGGTCTTCCTGCCATCGTAACCGTTGCGTTATCTCTTGGTGTACAGCGCATGATTAAGCAAAGATCCATTGTTCGCAAACTTCCTGCTGTTGAGACACTAGGATGCGCGTCAGTCATTTGCTCAGACAAAACAGGCACATTAACGCAAAATAAAATGACGGTTACTCACCTCTGGTCGGGAGGAATGACATGGAGGGTATCAGGGACAGGGTATGAACCTAAGGGCGTATTTTCACGAGAGGAAAGAGAAGTTGATACACTGAGTGAAAAACCGCTTCAGCAGCTTTTAGTGTTTGGTCTGCTTTGCAATCAAACGTCCATTTCGAGAAAAGATAAAGAATATGTCATCGACGGGGATCCTACTGAAGCGGCTTTGCTTGTTGCCGCGATGAAAGCTGGGCTGACAAAAGAAAACATTCAAAAGCAGTTTACGATTATTGAAGAGTTTCCATTTGATTCAACGCGTAAAATGATGAGCGTAGTAATTGAAGACGCATCTCATAAGCGCTATGTCATAACAAAAGGTGCTCCGGATGTGTTGCTTATAAACAGCAAAAATATTTTGTGGGAAAGCAGACAACAAACGCTGTCGGTAACGGTTCATAATGAAGTAAAAGGAGCGATTGATCAGTTAGCTAGCCAAGCGCTTCGAACCATTGCTATTGCTTATCGGCCATTAGGAGATCATGAGAGCGTTCATACAGAGAACGAAGCGGAAAAAGACCTGACCTTCCTAGGGCTTCAAGGAATGATTGATCCACCAAGACCAGAGGTCAAGCAAGCGGTCAAAGAATGCCGAGACGCAGGCATCAAAACAATTATGATTACAGGTGACCACGTCATTACAGCACAGGCGATTGCAAAACAGCTCGGCATTTTACCGAAAAACGGTCAAGTCTTGGAAGGAACGGATTTATCCAAAATGACGCAGGAAGAGCTAGAACAAGTAGTGGATGATGTTTACGTATATGCGAGGGTATCACCTGAACATAAGCTTAAAATTGTTAAAGCCCTTCAAGCAAAAGATCACATTGTAGCCATGACGGGCGACGGCGTAAATGATGCACCAGCTATTAAAGCAGCAGACATAGGCATTGCGATGGGCATCACCGGGACAGACGTAGCAAAAGAAGCGTCTTCACTCGTTTTGCTTGATGATAATTTTGCTACCATCAAATCAGCGATCAAAGAAGGACGGAACATCTATGAAAATATTCGAAAGTTTATCCGTTACTTGCTTGCATCAAATGTAGGAGAAATTTTAGTTATGCTTTTTGCGATGATTTTAGCACTTCCGCTTCCGCTAGTGCCAATTCAAATATTATGGGTAAACTTAGTAACAGACGGTTTGCCTGCGATGGCTCTTGGCTTAGATCAGCCAGAAGATAACGTGATGAAGCGCCATCCAAGGCATCCGCGCGAAGGTATTTTTGCAAGAGGATTAGGGTGGAAAGTAGTCAGCCGTGGATTTTTAATTGGAGCTGCTACACTTGCTGCGTTCATGATTGTCTACGACAATGACCCAGATCGGTTGCAGTATGCTCAGACGATTGCATTTGCCACGCTTGTCATGGCACAGCTTATTCACGTATTTGACTGCCGAAGTGAAAAATCAATTTTTGATCGCAATCCATTTCAGAACTTATATCTTGTAGGAGCTGTTATTTCATCTATTATCCTTATGCTGGTGGCCATCTACTATCCGCCGCTGCAGCCTATTTTTCATACAATGGCTATTGCACCACGGGAATGGCTCGTTATTTTAGGACTTGCAAGCCTTCCAACTTTTTTACTTGCCGGTTCACTTTTAACAAGAAAACCTTCATAAATTGTGTTATACTTTAATACAGGCTGTCCCAAATGAGAAAACTCATGAAGACAGCCTTTACAAGTTGAATAGAGAAGAGAGATTTCTTTTTTTTGCTAACACTTTCTTTTATGATACTTTTTATGTAAGATGTACATAGTGGATGTGATGATAATGATAAAAAGTATGACTGGTTTTGGCCGCGGAAAAGCGGAAGTGGAAAATCGATCAGTAACAGTCGAAATGAAGTCTGTTAATCATCGTTTTTGTGAAATTGTTATTCGTATGCCAAGACAATTAATTGAAATTGAAGATAAAATAAAAAAAATCGTTCAAACATACATAAAACGTGGTAGAGTAGAATTATTTGTTACTATTTCAGGTGAAGAAATGGCAAAAAAGAAACTGCAGACGGATTGGCAGCTGCTTGATGAATACATGAATGCTTTGCAGCAAGTAAAAGAAAAGCATAGGCTATCACAATCTGTTCAAATTCAAGACATTCTACACATGCCTGAAGTGATGACAACTTATGAAGAAGAAGCTGATCAGACGAGTATTCATGGTGCAATCTTTGAAGCAGTGGAAGCTGCTGTTCATCAGTTAGTGGATATGCGAAAACGAGAGGGATCAGAGCTGTATCACGATTTAATGGGATACTTACAGGACATTCAAGACATTCGCGGAAAAATTACACAGCTTGCTCCTGAAGTTGCTGAACAATATCGCGAGCGTATTAAAAGAAAGCTGAGCGACTATTTAGAAGGTACTTTCGATGAGCAGCGAGTGATGACTGAAGTAGCTATTTTTGCTGAAAAAGCAGATATTAGCGAAGAACTTACGCGAATTCAAAGTCATGTTTCACAATTTATTCAAGCATTAAATACACCTGATTCAGTAGGACGTAAGCTAGATTTTCTTGTTCAAGAGCTGAATCGTGAAATGAATACAATCGGTGCGAAGGCAAACAATGGTACTATTGCTCAGTATGTTATTAGTATGAAAGCACAATTAGAACGAATAAAAGAGCAAGTTCAAAATATTGAATAGCCTTCGTGTAAGATAAAGATTATATTGGTATAGCAGGAGGCTTCTTATGAGCGGTAAATTAGTGAACGTTGGATTTGGAAATTTTATTTCTTCTAATCGTATAATCTCTGTCGTTCATCCTGAATCAGCTCCAATCAAACGCATTATTCAAGATGCAAAAGATCGAGGCTCTTTAATAGATGCAACGCAAGGACGTAAAACACGATCTGTTATTGTTATGGATAGCGATCATGTTATTTTAGCTCCTGTACAGCCAGAAACTGTGTCACAGCGACTTATAAACAAAGAAGAATTATTAGAAGGGTAGGTCACTTGAACCGATGATTGAAAGAGGTTTATTAATTGTTCTTTCCGGACCATCAGGTGTTGGAAAAGGAACGGTACGAAAAGCATTGTTTGAGCAAGAAGACATTAAATTGCAGTATTCTATTTCTGCAACAACAAGGAAGCCTCGCGAAGGTGAAGTAGACGGTGTTGACTATTTCTTTAAACCACGCGAAGAGTTTGAGCGCATGATTGAAAATAATAAATTATTAGAGTGGGCTGAATACGTAGGTAACTACTACGGTACCCCGGTTGATTATGTAGAACAAACGTTATCTGAAGGAAAAGACGTATTTCTAGAAATTGAAGTGCAAGGAGCTCTTCAAGTGAAAGAAGCGTTTCCAGAAGGTTTGTTCATCTTTTTGGCGCCGCCGAGTTTATCAGAGCTTAAAAGTCGTATCGTAAACCGCGGTACTGAAACAGAAGACTTAATCAATAACCGTATGCGCGTGGCAAAAGAAGAAATTGAACTTATGGACGCCTACGATTATGTTGTAGAAAATGACAAAGTAGAAAATGCTTGTGCTCGCATCCGTGCTATCGTAACGGCTGAACACTGCCGTCGTGATCGTATTTCTGCGCGCTATAAAAGAATGCTGGAGGTAGAATAAACATGCTTTATCCATCAATTGATTCCCTAATGGAAAAATTAGATTCTAAGTACACGCTTGTGACAGTAGCTGCAAAACGTGCACGTCAATTACAGCTTCACAATGATACGCCGATTGAAAAGCCGGTTTCTTATAAGTTTGTAGGCTGTGCTTTAGAAGAAATTAATGCTGAACAATTAAGCTATAAGCAAGGTGTAGCAGAAGAAGATTCTAAACATCAGTAAGTGAAAAAATAACAACCTACTTTATAGGTTGTTATTTTTTTGATGCTTTTGTCCGTGTTCAAGCAGGATAGTGAATGTCTCACTACAAAAATGGTATAATAATTGAATTGAAAAGCTTTAGATAGTTACCCGAGTAAACAAGCGGATGCTGGTTGAGCGGGATAAATAGATGGGGGCATAATGATGAAGGGAAAACGAATTTTATTATGTGTTAGCGGCGGAATCGCCGTATATAAAGCCGCAGCTTTAACAAGTAAATTAGTACAAGCGGGAGCGGAAGTTAAAGTAATGATGACTACTTCAGCACGCGAGTTCGTAACGCCGCTTACGTTTCAAGCTCTATCTCGAAACCCAGTTTATACAGATACGTTTGATGAAAAAGATCCATCTGTGATTGCACATATTGATTTAGCAGATTGGCCTGATTTAATTTTAGTGGCTCCTGCTACGGCTAATATGATAGGTAAAATAGCAAATGGTCTTGCGGATGATATGATTTCTACAACGCTGCTGGCTGCTACTGGACCTGTTTGGATTGCGCCTGCAATGAATGTTCATATGTACGATCATCCAGCTGTGAAAAAAAATATGAGCACTCTTTCATCATTTGGTTATTCTTTTGTAGAACCTGGAGAAGGGTATTTGGCATGCGGTTATGTAGGGAAAGGTCGTCTTGAAGAGCCAGAAACAATTGTTTCACTAATCGACTCTTATTTTTCACAAGTATCAGATACACAAAAGATCCTTGAAGGGATTAATGTATTGGTTACAGCAGGACCTACAGTAGAACGCATTGATCCCGTCCGATTTTTCACCAATCGCTCTACCGGGAAAATGGGCTATGCCCTTGCAGAACAAGCTGCTAAGTTAGGCGCATCAGTAACACTTGTAACGGGACCGACGAATTTAGAGTATCCAAAAGGGGTGCAGGTTGTTCAAATTGAAAGTGCGCAGCAGATGCTTGAAGCTGTTATGCAGCGCTATCATGAAGTAGATGTTGTCATTAAATCAGCCGCAGTGGCAGATTACCGACCAAAGCATGTGTTTGATCAAAAGATGAAAAAGCAACCTGGTGAAGCAGTATTAGAGCTAGAGAGAACAACAGATATTTTACGCACGCTTGGAGAGCGAAAAGAACACCAGCTTTTAGTCGGCTTTGCAGCAGAAACAGAACAAGTGGATGAATATGCACAAAAGAAACTTGCATCTAAAAACTTGGATATGATTGTAGCCAATAACGTGACGACAGAAGGAGCAGGTTTTGGAACGGACACAAATATTGTAACGCTCTATAAGCGAAGCGGAGAGTCTAAGGAACTTCCCATTCTTTCAAAACACGATGTAGCTACCGAGGTGTTAAAAGAAGTGAAGGAAATGTTAGAAGGACTGAAAAAATGAGTGTAGCTAGTGTAATTGTGGACGTGGCTGCTAAACAAACAGATCGTGCTTTTGACTACGCTATTCCTGACAAATGGAAAGGAATTATTATTCCGGGTATGCGAGTTGTCGTTCCGTTTGGTCCTAGAAAAGTTCAAGGGTTTGTGGTGGCTCTTAAAGAAGAGGCCGAAGTGAAGCGTGTTAAACCAATCACTGACCTGCTTGATTTAACGCCGGTTCTGACTCCTGAACTGTTAGAAATTGGGCACTGGCTAACCGAAAAAACGCTTTGTTTTATGATATCCGCTTTTCAAGTCATGCTGCCTGCGGCGATGAAAGCAAAATATGATAAAGAACTGTCACTCCTTTCAAAAGAGACATACGAACAGCTTCATGAGCAAGTAAAGCCGTTTTTTCAGTCAAGATCCTCACTGAAGTGGAGTGAAGTAGAAAAAACAGCCGCTACGCCTGCTTTTCACCGTGATATTCAAAAAGGTCTAATTGAAGTCGTCTACGTCGTGAAAAACAAAGGAAACAAAAAAACGGCAAAAGGCGTAAAACTCAATCAAAGCCTTGAAACAATTCAGCAATTTATAAGCGAGTTAAATAAGCAGGCAGAAAAACAAAAACAAGTGCTGTCTTTTATGCTGGATAGAAATGAAGAAGTGGCAATAAAAGAAATAGCGGAAGATTTGCAGATTACCTCCGCTCCTATAAAGGCGCTGATTAACAAAGGACTATTAGCGGAAACGGAAATTGAAATATACCGTGATCCTTATCAAGATCGATACTTTACACCGTCAAAGCCATTTCAATTGACGGATGAACAAGCTGGGGCAATCGCACCGATTCTGCATGACATCGAAGAAAACCTTCACGATGTGTTTTTAATGTACGGAGTAACCGGCAGCGGAAAAACTGAAGTGTATCTCCAATCAATTGATCAAGTGCTAAAAAAAGGGAAAGAAGCGATTATGCTTGTTCCAGAGATTTCACTTACGCCTCAGATGGTCAAGCGTTTTAAAGAGCGGTTCGGCTCGAAGGTTGCTGTGCTCCATAGCGGCTTGTCTACTGGAGAAAAATACGATGAATGGCGAAAAATTCAGCGAAAAGAAGTATCCGTTGTGGTAGGCGCCCGTTCTGCTGTATTTGCTCCATTTGAAAACCTGGGCCTTCTTATTATTGATGAAGAACATGAAACCAGTTATAAACAAGAAGAAAACCCCCGTTATCATGCAAGAGATGTAGCCATTTATCGGGGGCAGCATCATCAGTGTCCAGTCATTTTAGGAAGTGCAACGCCAACGCTTGAATCATTTGCAAGAGCACAAAAAGGTGTGTATAAGCTACTGACGTTAAAGCAAAGAATGAATAAGTCATCAATGCCGTCGGTGGATATCGTTGATATGAGAGAAGAGCTTCGCAGCGGCAATCGCTCTATGTTTTCAACTATGCTGTTTGAAAAGATGAAAGACCGTTTGGAAAAAGGAGAGCAAATTGTTTTATTTTTAAATAAAAGAGGTCATTCTTCTTTTGTCATGTGCAGGGACTGCGGTTACGTTCCGACATGTGAGCATTGTGAAATTTCACTGACGTATCACCGCTATCAAAATAAATTAAAATGCCATTACTGCGGACACGAAGAATATGTTCACACTGAGTGCCCAGAATGCCACAGCGAACATATCCGCTTTTTCGGGTCCGGTACACAAAAGGTGGAAGAAGAATTAACAAAAGTGCTGCCTGAAGCTAGGGTAGTTCGAATGGATGTTGATACCACAAGCCGGAAAGGCGCGCATGAAAAGCTCCTGAACAAGTTTGCAAGTGGAGAAGCGCAAATTTTACTAGGGACGCAGATGATTGCTAAAGGACTGGACTTTCCAAACGTCACGCTTGTAGGAGTTTTAACAGCAGATACGATGCTGAATTTACCTGATTTTCGTGCATCTGAAAAAACGTTTCAGCTTTTAACCCAAGTAAGCGGAAGAGCAGGGCGCCACAAACTTCCAGGAGAAGTAGTGATTCAAACGTACACGCCTGAACACTACAGCATTCAACTTGCGAGCCAGCATGATTACGATGCGTTTTATAAGCAGGAGATGGAAATTCGTAAAATGCATAAATATCCGCCTTTCTTTTACTTGGCGCTCGTAACGGTATCTCATGAAAATATTGCGAAAGTGGTGTCTGTTACAGACAAAATTTCGCAGTATCTGCGTCAGAAACTTTCTCCGCAAACAACGATCTTAGGACCTGTTGCATCTCCGATTGCTAAGATAAAAGATAGATATCGCTATCAATGCATGTTAAAATACAAGCTGGAACCAAGCCTGATTCCGCTGTTGAAATATATATTAGAACGTTATCAAGCGGAAATGCAGAAGGAGAATTTAACAATTACAATTGATTTGAATCCATATTCGATGATGTAACTAGTCGTCTTGATGGCGTTAAAGAAGAAGCTTTTTGGATATAAATAGAAAGAATAAAGGAGGTGCCTATATGGCTAAGCTTAAGCTTGTTTACCATCCTAATGAAGTACTTGAACAAGAGTGTGAAATCGTTAAAAACTTTGATAATAAATTAGCGAAATTACTAAACGGCATGTATGATTTAATGCTCGAAGCAGACGGTGTGGGTCTAGCTGCTCCTCAAGTAGGAGTTCTGCAGCAAGTAGCAGTGGTAGACGTGGGCGACCGACACGGTAAAATTGAGTTAATTAATCCGGTAATTATTGAGCAACGAGGCGAACAAATCGGTCCAGAAGGCTGCCTAAGTTTTCCGGGCCTTTTTGGTGACGTAGCTCGAGCTGATTATGTGAAAGTACGTTCGCAAAATCGTAAAGGAAAACCTTATTTTATAGAAGCAAAAGGGTTTTTAGCACGAGCAATTCAACATGAAATTGATCATTTACACGGTGTATTGTTCACGGAAAAGGTAACAAAGTATTACGAAGAGGATGAACTAGAAGGGTAGGTTTTACACGATGAAAGTCGTATTTATGGGAACGCCGGATTTTTCAGTGCCGGTTTTACAAACATTACTTAAAGATGGATATGAAGTGGTCGCAGTGGTTACACAGCCGGACCGACCAAAAGGACGCAAGCGCGTATTAACACCTCCTCCTGTAAAAGTTGAGGCGTTAAAGCATGAAATACCTGTACTGCAACCAGAAAAGATTCGTTTAGAAGAAGAATATAAGCAAGTGTTAGCGTATGAGCCTGACCTAATTGTAACAGCGGCTTTTGGTCAAATTTTACCAACTCCTATTTTAGAAGCGCCTAAATACGGCTGTATTAACGTGCATGCTTCTTTGTTACCTGAACTGCGCGGAGGCGCGCCAATTCATTATTCAATTCTACAAGGTAAGCCGAAAACTGGTGTTACAATTATGTATATGGTAGAAAAATTAGACGCAGGTGATATCTTAACGCAGGTAGAAGTTCCGGTTGAAGAACGTGATCACGTTGGCACACTTCATGATAAACTCAGTGCTGCTGGTGCAAAATTGCTTTCAGAAACCATTCCTTCTCTTGTAAAAGGTGAAATTACGCCGGTTAAACAAAACGATGACGAAGCAACATTTGCTTCTAACATTAAGCGTGAACAGGAGAAAATTGATTGGGCCCGTACAGGAGAAGAAATTTATAACCATATCCGCGGACTTCATCCTTGGCCCGTTGCTTATACAATAGCAGAAGGTCAGGTTATGAAAATTTGGTGGGGAGAGAAAGTATCCGCATCAGGCAAACCAGGTACCGTTTTATCACTCGAAGCAGATGGATTTGTAGTGGCAACGGGAAATAAAACAGCTATTAAAGTGACAGAACTTCAGCCAGCTGGAAAAAAACGTATGGATGCAGCGCAGTATTTACGAGGTACATCTGTTGAAGTCGGAACGGTATTAGGGGATGTCAATGAGTAAGTACAACGTTCGAGACATAGCTTTAGATATTCTACTAGCTATTGAAAAAAATCAAGCATTCAGCAATCTATTGTTAAATAACAGTATACAAAAACGTGGTATTCAAGGAAAAGATGCAGGGCTGTTAACGGAAATTGTATATGGAACGATTCAAAGACGTGATACGTTAGATTACGGGTTAGCGCCTTTCTTAAAAAATCCCAAAAAGCTTCAGCCTTGGGTGCGAGTGCTGCTTCGCTTATCTCTTTATCAAATGGTGTATTTAGACCGAGTACCTGACCGGGCAATCCTTCATGAAGCAGTAGAAATTGCCAAAAAACGTGGTCATAAAGGAATTGCCTCAATGGTAAACGGCGTTTTACGAAACATTCAGCGCAGCGGCACGCCTTCTTTAGAAGAAATACAAAATCCTGTGGAGCGCTTGGCGATTGAAACGAGTCATCCATTATGGCTTGTAAAACGCTGGGTGGAACAATATGGATTGGACAAAACACGCCGAATCTGTTTAGCTAATTTAATGGCCCCTAAACAAACAATCCGAGTAAACAGTGCACGCTTTACGCAAAATGAAGTAAAAGAAGCGCTTGAAAAAGAAGGTATTGTTGTAGAACCAGGCCATTTTGTAGAAGAAGCGTTAGAAGTTCAAAAAGGAAATGCAGCTCATACACAAGCATTTCGTGAAGGAATGTTTACCGTTCAAGATGAAAGCTCTATGTTAGTGGCTCATGCGCTAGGTGCAGAGGCAGAAGAGCTGATTTTAGATAGCTGTGCTGCACCTGGAGGAAAATCAACTCATATTGCAGAGCAGCTTAAAAACAGTGGTAAAGTTATTTCCTTGGACATTCATGATCATAAAGTAAAGCTGATTGCCCAGCAGGCAGAGCGTCTGCATCTTACCAATATTGAGCCGACGGTTCAAGACAGCCGCAAAGCGGGCGAACAATTTGATAAAGAAATGTTTGACCGCATTTTAGTAGATGCCCCGTGCTCAGGTTTTGGTGTAATGAGACGTAAACCTGATTTGAAATATACAAAAACTGAGCAAGATGTAAAACAGCTGGCGCGTATTCAACAAGATATCTTAAATGCGGTTGCGCCTTTATTAAAAAAAGGTGGGACCCTTGTATATAGTACATGTACAATTGACCGAGACGAAAATGGTGATGTTGTAGCAGCATTTTTAGCAGATCATGCTGATTTTCAAAAAGACGAAACGCTTGCTACACGCATGCCGCAAAAGCTTAAACAAAACGTAAAACATGGTGAAATTCAATTGCTGCCAGATGCACAAAGCGATGGATTTTATATTGCATGTTTACAGAAGAAGGTGTAAAAATGGAAGAAGTAGCTAAAAGAAAAGCAAAAGCAGAAGAAAAACCGCAAAAACCATCTATTTATTCATTAGAAATGCAAGACCTAGAAAATTGGTTAGTGGAACATGGAGATAAGAAGTTCCGCGCTAAACAAATTTTTGACTGGTTATATGTTAAACGCGTAACGGACTTTGACGATATGTCAAACTTATCTAAAGGGTTACGTGAACAATTAAAAGACAAATTTGCATTAACGACATTAAAAACAGTCGTTCAGCAAACGTCTGGAGACGGCACGATGAAGTTTTTATTCGAACTTCATGATGGTTATACGATTGAAACAGTGCTTATGCGTCATGAATACGGAAATTCTGTCTGCGTAACGACTCAAGTTGGATGTCGCATCGGCTGTACGTTCTGTGCGTCTACTCTTGGAGGTTTAAAGCGTAACTTAGAAGCTGGAGAAATCGTAGCACAAGTAGTAAAAGTACAAAAAGCGTTAGATGAACAAGGAGAACGCGTGAGCTCTGTCGTAATTATGGGTATTGGGGAGCCGTTTGATAACTATGATGAAATGATGCGCTTCTTAAAAACAATTAACAGTGATCATGGATTAAATATTGGTGCACGTCATATCACGGTATCAACAAGTGGAATCATTCCGAAAATCTATAAGTTTGCTGATGAAAAAATGCAAATCAATTTCGCGATTTCACTTCACGCTCCAAACAATGACATTCGCTCACGCTTAATGCCGATTAACCGTGCGTATAAACTTCCTGATTTGATGGAAGCCATTAAATATTATACGGATAAAACGGGAAGACGTATTAGCTTTGAGTATGGTCTATTCGGAGGAGTAAACGATCAAGTAGAGCATGCCGAGGAATTAGCGGATTTGATTAAAGACGTTAAATGTCACGTGAACTTGATTCCGGTAAACTATGTGCCTGAGCGTGATTATGTTCGTACACCACGTGAGCAGATTTTTGCATTTGAACGTACGCTTAAAAAGCGTGGCGTTAATGTGACTATTCGACGTGAGCAAGGTCATGATATCGATGCAGCTTGTGGCCAATTACGTGCGAAGGAGCGTAAAGAAGAGACGAGGTGATTGTATGGCAACTGTCTTCATGACAGACCGTGGGAGAGTTAGACAACACAATGAAGATAACGGAGGGGTATTTTTGAACCAACATAATCAGCTGCTTGCAATTGTGGCTGATGGTATGGGAGGTCATCGAGCTGGCGACGTCGCCAGTGAGATGGCGGTTCAAAAATTGCAAATAGCGTGGGAAGAAGCGGACAAAGTAAGGTCTCCTGATGAGGCGACGCAGTGGATTCGTACGCATGTTTCGCAAATTAATCAAGATATTTATCAGTATGCTCAGGAGCACGAAGATTGTAAAGGCATGGGCACGACGGTTGTACTTGCATTATGCGCCGATACGTTTTGTGCGATTGGTAATATAGGAGACAGCAGATGCTATATTTCAAATGAATATGGATTTCAACAAGTGACAGAAGACCATTCTCTTGTAAATGAACTCGTAAAAAACGGTCAAATTACAAAAGAAGATGCTGAGCATCATCCACGAAAAAATATCTTATTGCGAGCACTAGGTACCGAAGAAAATGTTAGTTTAGATGTAAAAACAATTGAAGTGGAAAAAGAAGATCGATTATTATTATGTTCAGATGGACTGACAAATAAGGTAACGGAACAGAAGCTGAACGAAACGTTATCAACAAGTTCATCACTTCACGAAAAGGGTACGAGCCTGATTCAATTAGCAAATGAGCTTGGTGGAGAAGACAATATTACACTTGCAATTGTGGACTTTACATCTGAAAGTGGGTGAGAGTGTTGCTAATAGGTAGACGGCTAAACGACCGTTATAAGGTATTGCAAGTAATTGGTGGAGGCGGAATGGCAAACGTCTATTTAGGTCGCGACATGATTTTAGATCGTGATGTGGCAATTAAAGTGCTTCGTTTAGACTTTGCAAGTGACGATGCGTTTATAAAGCGTTTCCATCGAGAAGCACAATCTGCTACGAGTATTGCTCATCCTAATATTGTCAGCATTTATGATGTTGGAGAAGAAGAAGATATTTACTATATCATCATGGAATATGTACCGGGTATGACATTAAAGCAATACATTCTGCAAGAATCACCATTATCTCTTGATAAAGCCATACATATTATGACGCAGATTACATCAGCTATTGCCCATGCTCATCAGTACGGAATTATTCACCGGGATATTAAGCCTCAAAATATTTTAATTGATCATGATGATACCATTAAAGTTACTGACTTCGGCATTGCCGTAGCATTAAGTTCTACAACCATTACGCATACCAATTCTGTTTTGGGCTCTGTTCATTATTTATCTCCTGAACAGGCAAGGGGAGGGCTTGCGAATAAGCGTTCTGATATTTATTCGCTTGGCATCGTCCTATTTGAATTGCTAACGGGTCGAGTCCCTTTTTCTGGGGAATCGGCTGTGTCAATTGCATTAAAACATTTACAGACAGAAACACCTTCTCCAAAAAGGTGGAATCCATCTATCCCTCAAAGCGTGGAGAATGTTGTATTAAAAGCAACAACTAAAGATCCATTTTACCGATACAGTTCCGTCGAAGAACTCGAAGCGGATTTACAGTCTGCTGTTCATCCAAATCGTTATAATGAACAAAGGTTTACGGTGCCTGATGACGAAGAAGTGACAAAAGCCATTCCAGTTATTAAGGAGGATTTTGTTGAAACCGAAGAAACGCACGTACCTGTGAGAAAACCACCTCACTTAGAGCGCGAAGAACAAGAGGAAGAAGAATTAAAGCCGAAGAAAAAAAAGAAGAAAAAGAAAAAAGGCAAAAGCAAGCTGATTGTAACGCTTGTTTTAATTTTTTTGCTGCTGGCAGCTGCTAGCGTAGCCGCCGTTACATTTATTCCGGCTTTATTACTGCCAAAAGACGTAAAGGTTCCTGATTTACATAATCAAGATTATGAATCAGCAGTAACCGATTTAGTTTCTTTAGGATTTAAAGTGAAGAATCCTAAAGATATATCCGATAATGAGGTGGAAGAAGGCGACGTGGTTAAAACGATGCCAGAAGCGGGAGATGTTATCAAAGAAGGATCTAACGTCATTATTTATCGAAGTACGGGAAAGAAAAAAGAAGCATTTAACCGGTACATTGGAAGAAGCTTTACGGAAGTAAAAAGCCTGTTAGAAAAGCAGAATTATAAAGATATCCAATCCATCGAAGTTGAAAGCACAGAACCAAAAGGCAATATTACAGATCAGACGCCTAAAGAAACCGAACAAGTTGTGCCGGAAGATACAACGGTTACGCTGTGGGTAAGTAAGGGCCCGCCGAAGATTACATTAAAGGATTTCTCGGGCTGGACGGAAAAAAGCGTAAAAGATTATGCATCAGACGAAGATATTGAAGTGGATGTGAAAACAGCGTATTCCGACACTGTTGAAAAAGGTCTTGTGATGTCTCAAAAGCCTGCAGCGGATGAGAGTATCGAGCAAGGTGATAAGCTCACCATTACGGTCTCAATGGGCAAAGAGCCAAAAGCTCCTCAAACGGTGTCAGTGGATGTTACCATTCCGTATAAAGAAAAAACTGACACGGAAACAAGCATGGAACAAGGCGACGCAAAGGAAACAGGCGATGCCACTGAAACAGAAGAGGAAAAGCCAAAGCCGCAAAAAGTACAAATTTATATCGAAGATGCAGATAACGATATGTCGGTTCCTGCTAAAGAACTAACGATTACTGAAACAACAAAAGAATCGTTCGAGGTCTTAGTCGATGAAAATGAAAAAGCGTCTTATAAAATTGTCCGAGACGGGGAAGTTATTGAAGAAAAAGACGTTGAATATCCAGAGTGATAGGAGTGAGGTTATGCCAGAAGGAAGAATTATTAAATCCCTTAGCGGATTTTATTATGTTCTTCATGACGGACAAGTAACGCAATGTCGAGGACGAGGTGTTTTTCGTAAAAAGAAGGTAACGCCTTTAGTCGGTGACAATGTAGTATTTCAGGCGGAAAATAAGCTTGAAGGATATATACTTGAAATTAAAGAACGTAAAAATGAATTAGTTCGTCCCCCTATTTCAAATGTTGATCAGGCGCTGCTTGTTTTTTCAGCGATTGAACCTGATTTTAGCACAATGCTTCTTGACCGATTTTTAGTGTTAGTGGAGTCTAATCATATTGAACCTATTATTTGTATTTCAAAAGTAGATCTTTTATCACAGCAGCAAAAGCAAGAAATCGAGCAATATGCCGAAGAATATCGTAAAATAGGATATGAGGTCATTTTAACGTCGACAGTCACAGAAAAAGGCATGGAACAAATTCAGCCGTTATTTGAAGATCGCGTAACGGTTATTGCCGGACAGTCAGGTGTAGGTAAATCTTCACTGTTAAATACACTTAAACCAGAGCTTGAGTTAAAGACAAATGATATTTCAATGTCACTTGGAAGAGGAAAGCATACAACACGTCATGTAGAACTTATTTCGTTTGGTGAAGGTTTAGTAGCCGATACGCCAGGCTTTAGCTCACTGGAATTTTTAACGTTAGAAGTAGAAGAATTAACCGATTGTTTCCCTGAAATGTCGCGTTTGAGTGAACAGTGTAAATTTCGAGGTTGTTTGCATGTGAAAGAACCAAAATGTGCGGTAAAAGAAGCATACGAACAAAAAGAAATTCCGAGTTATCGCTACGAACATTACTTGCAATTTATTGAGGAAATTAAGCAAAGAAAGCCGAGGTATTAAAAATGACAAAAATCGCACCTTCCATTTTATCTGCCAATTTTTCAAAGCTTGCTGAAGAAATTCGTGAAGTTGAAGCAGGTGGAGCAGACTACATCCATATAGACGTTATGGATGGTCATTTTGTTCCTAATATTACAATTGGACCGCTTATCGTTGAGGCTGTACGCCCTGTCACAACCCTGCCACTAGATGTGCATTTGATGATTGAAAATCCAGATCAATACGTTCCAATGTTTGCAAAGGCAGGTGCCGATATTTTAACGGTACATGCTGAAGCGTGTACTCATTTGCACCGCACCATTCAATTAATTAAAGAGCACGGCATGAAAGCAGGCGTTGCTTTAAATCCTGCCACGCCGATTGACGTAGTGAAGCATATCTTAGAAGATATCGATCTTATTTTATTAATGACGGTGAATCCAGGCTTTGGAGGACAGACATTCATTCCAAATGTACTGCCGAAAATTGAGCAAATCTCTCAGCTTATTGAAATTCGTCACCTTTCTATTGAAGTAGAGGTTGATGGAGGAATTAATGAAGAAACAGCAAGAAAATGTGTGGAAGCAGGAGCAAATGTCTTAGTAGCTGGCTCAGCTATTTATAATCAAGAAGATCGAGCTGGCGCAATTAGTCAAATTCGCACAACTGTTCAAGCGTAAGTAATAAAAGCTGCTGTGTACAACGAGTAGAACTTGTACACGGCAGCTTTTTCTTTTAGGATAAAGAAAACATATTTATTTCGTTCATTTTTTAATAGAAAAGGAGCATATACATAATGAAAATTCATATTCTAGCAGGGGGACCGGATGAACATATGCCCCCCCTGCACCAATCAAATGATATAAAGTGGGTAGGAGTAGACCGCGGCGTATTCCTTCTTCTTCAACAAGACATTTTGCCGGTGAAAGCATTTGGAGATTTTGATTCCATTACAAATGCTCAGCTTAAGCTAGTGAGAGAAGCATTACAAGATGTTGAATTGTATCCTGCGGAAAAAGATGCAACGGATTTGGAACTTGCTTTTGAGTGGGCGATAGAGCAAAAACCTGACAGTATTTGTATCTTTGGAGCAACAGGTGGAAGGCTTGACCACATGTTTGGAAGCATTCAGCTCCTATACAAAGGGTTAAAAAAGAAAGCGAGTGTACAAATGATTGACAATCAAAATATCATTCAATTGTTTGAAGCAGGTACTTATCATGTTGATCGTTTAAAAGAGTTTCACTATATTTCGTTCGTTCCTTTTGCAGGCGGTGTAAAAGAGCTTACGCTAGAAGGTTTCAAATATCCGCTCAATAAGCATGAAGTAGAACTCGGCTCAACTTTATGTATTAGCAATGAACTTATTCAACAAAGAGGTACTTTTTCATTTACAAAAGGCATATTAATGATGGTAAGAAGCAATGATAAACGTTGCTTGTGATGAAGTATGGAAAATGAGAGCAGGAAATAGGGCTTTCTTTAAAAGGAGATAAAGTGTGGAGACGGTTAGGAGGGACAGTATGAAATTCTATACAATCAAACTTCCAAAGTTTTTAGGTGGCATCGTAAAGGTCATGCTTAATTCGTTCAAAAAAGATTAACAACGCCGAAATAATAAAAGAAGCACCATAAAATATGGTGCTTTTTCATTATAAAGATTAAACGCGTTGAACTTTACCAGACTTAAGGGCTCTAGCTGAAACGTACACACGTTTTGGTTTACCGTTCACTAAGATACGTACTTTTTGAACGTTAGCACCCCATTTACGCTTAGTAGCGTTCATTGCGTGAGAACGTGCGTTACCTGAACGAGCTTTTCTACCAGTTACTACACATTTGCGTGCCATGATTTTCCCTCCTAACACCAAAAAAACTACTCAATTCTGTTTTGAGAAATACTATATTAATTTATCACAGCCTTAAAGAGAATGCAATAGTTCTGGAGAAAAGCTTTCAAGAAATTTTCCTTGACATATAAAATGAATCTATGTTCAATAATATAGAGAGTAGAAATAGGTGTAACTTGGGCTATTACTTATTTTGAGACAAGTTGATACCAAGTACTGTCATATTTAAAAGGGACAAGCTGGACGCCTCTTTTAAAACGAGATTGATTATAGTAGAATATTTATAACCTATGAAAGTAGAAAGGGGAACGAGTATGTCCATCGAAATGAAAACGAAGTATGGTCAAATTGATATCTCTACAGATGTAATTGCAACAATTGCTGGAGGAGCAGCTGTTGATTGTTATGGGATTGTCGGAATGGCTTCAAAAAATCAGCTTAAAGATGGTCTTACAGAAATTCTTCGCAAAGAAAACTTTACACGAGGTATTGTGGTAAGACAAGAAGAGGATGACGTGCATATCGACATGTACATTATCGTAAGCTATGGAACTAAAATTTCTGAAATTGCTCATAATGTGCAAACAAAAGTAAAATACACGCTGGAACAAACGGTTGGTTTAACAGTTGATTCAGTAAATATTTATGTGCAGGGTGTTCGTGTAACGAACGTTTAATTAAGGAGGAAGATTCGTGTCAATGACAACGTTGGACGGAAAGCGGTTTAGAGAAATGGTGCTTCAAGGAGCCCAGCATCTATCTAACAATGCAGATTATGTGGATGCGCTGAACGTTTTTCCTGTACCAGATGGTGATACTGGAACAAATATGAACTTATCGATTACCTCTGGTGCTAAAGAAGTAAAAAATAAACTATCTGATCACATCGGCCAAGTGAGTCAAGCTTTGTCTAAGGGCTTATTGATGGGGGCGCGCGGTAATTCAGGAGTTATTTTATCTCAATTATTCCGCGGTTTTGCGAAATCGGTTGAGCAAAAGTCAGCGATTACAACAGTTGAGTTTGCTGAAGCTCTTGAGCTTGGGGTAGAAACTGCTTATAAAGCTGTTATGAAACCAATCGAAGGAACCATTTTAACAGTAGCTAAGGATACTGCTAAAAAAGCATCGGCTGTTGCTAAAAAGCAATCTGATATGATTCTGTTCATGGAAGAAGTACTTAAGGAAGCTAATGCTTCGTTAAATCGCACGCCAGATCTTTTACCCGTGTTAAAAGAAGTAGGCGTAGTGGATAGCGGAGGTCAAGGGCTTGTTTTAATTTATGAAGGGTTTTTAGCTGAATTAAAAGGTGAAAAACTTCCGGGTGTACCCATGTCAGCTCCTTCGATGAATGAACTCGTAAATGCTGAGCATCATAAGCATGCGCAAAGCTATATGAATACAGAAGATATTGAATTTGGCTATTGTACAGAATTTATGGTAAGGCTGGAAGAGGATAAGCCTGCAGCTAAAACATTTTCTGAAGAAACGTTTCGTCAAGATTTAAGTAAATGGGGCGACTCATTGCTTGTAGTATCTGATGATGAAATTGTGAAAGTTCATATTCACGCCGAGCATCCTGGGGAAGTGTTAAACTATGGGCAGCAATATGGAAGTTTAATTAAAATGAAGATTGAAAACATGAGAGAACAGCATAGCAGCATTGTTTCAGATGAAGAAAAGCCTGCAGTAAAAAAGGCTGAAAAACAGCCCTTTGGCATTGTTACTGTATCAATGGGAAAAGGAATTGCTGAATTGTTCAAGAGCCTTGGTGCAACGGTTGTCATTGAAGGTGGACAAACAATGAATCCGAGTACAGAGGATATTGTCAAAGCGATTGAAGAAACAAATGCTGAACAGGTACTGATTTTACCTAATAATGGAAATGTTGTGATGGCTGCTAACCAAGCGGCTGCTGTTGTCGACAGTCACGTTTCGGTTGTCCCGTCTAAAACGGTTCCTCAAGGAATGACAGCGCTGCTATCATTTAATCCTCAGCAAAGCTTAAAAGAAAACGAGGAAGCAATGACAGAAGCTCTACAGCACGTGAAAACAGGACAAGTAACGTATGCAGTTCGCGATACAAATATTGATGGTCTTGAATTAGCTAAAGGCGATTTTATGGGTATTGTCGAAAAGAAAATCGTCGTAAAAGATTCAGAGAAATTAGAAGCAGCGAAAAAGCTATTGACTTATATGATTGATGAAGAAGCGGAAATCCTTACGATTCTTCAAGGAGAGGATGTCTCAGACGATGAAGCTGAAGCGCTAACATCGTTTGTAGAAGAAACGTTTGAAGAAGTTGAGGTAGAGCTTCATAAAGGAGATCAACCTTTATATTCTTACATTTTTGCAATTGAATAACAAAAAAAGCAGCATCCCTCCCGAGGGGTGCTGCTTTTTTTGTGTTTTTTAAGCTGAATACGAACTATTTTATTTTTTATGTTATAATTGTTCGGTATATTAGGTATATTAGTTGAAAAGAACCCGTTTGTATGGTAGTTTTGAAAACTGATTGAGTCAAATGTGAAAGAAAACAGCATGAGAGGAGAGACAACAGTGGATATTTTAAAAGGAACAGGTTTATTGTTATTAGTTTTATTTTTATTCTGGTTGTTTAGCAACAAAGCACCTTATGGCATGAAAGCAATGGGGGCGTTGGCAAGCGGAGCGGTAGCTGCGTTTCTCGTAGAGGCCTTTCAGTCATATGTAGGAGGAGATTTACTAGGTATTTCATTCTTAGGTGAAGTTGGAAAGGCTGCAGGAGGAATGGGAGGAGTTGCAGCAGCAGCACTAGTTGCTTTGGCGTTAGGAGTATCCCCTGTATATGCTCTTATGATGGGGGTGGTGTGTTCAGGGCTAGGCTTGCTCCCTGGATTTTTTGCGGGATACCTCATGGCGTTTGTAGTGAAATTTATTGAGAAAAAGGCACCTGCTGGTCTAGACTTATTAGGCAACATCTTAATTGCAGCACCTTTAACAAGATTAATTGGTAATGCATTCTCACCTATTGTAGATGCGACGCTTTTAAATATCGGAGGAATTATCAAAGATACAACAAGTGCTAGCCCTATTTTAATGGGAATTATTTTAGGGGGAGTTATTACAGTGGTAGCAACGGCTCCGCTTAGCTCAATGGCTTTAACGGCTATGCTAGGGTTAACGGGATTGCCTATGGCGATTGGAGCTCTTGCTGTATTTGGTTCTTCTTTCATGAACTATGTGCTGTTTGATCGATTAAAAATTGGGGATCGTCGTACAACCATTTCAGTTGCAGTTGAACCTTTAACACAAGCGAATATTATTTCAGCGAATCCGATTCCTATCTACATTACAAACTTTATTGGAGGTGCACTAGCCGGTGTGGTTGTGGCTCTGTTCGGATTGGTAAATGATGCTGCAGGCACGGCAACACCAATCGCAGGACTTGCAGTAATGTTTGGGTTTAATGACCCTATGAAGGTCACAATTTGTGCAGTACTTTGCGCACTAGCGGGAGCATTAGCTGGATTTATAGGTTCAGTTGTTTTTAAAAACTTTAAAATTAAAACAGTAGACGATGTAGCTTCTGAGCAAGAAGCAGCTTAAATAATTCATCTTTTCCTGCATAACATAGCAAAAAAAGTGGTGTAATTATCCTATTTTTATGGATAAATACACCGCTTTTTTTGTGTGTGAATTCCTAATAAAAATGAGAATTTTTAAATTTTTTTAGAGCGTGAAACAAAGCTTCCAAAAAGTCGAAAGCTCAAGTAACATATAAGTAATAACAATGTTTAAATAGCGGGGGGAAAATCCTTATGAAATACAAATCTGTCTTTGATATTATTGGTCCGGTAATGATTGGACCATCTAGTTCACATACAGCTGGTGCAGCGCGTATTGGACGCGTTGCACGAACACTTTTTGGTAAGCAGCCCACAAAAGTTGTGGTTTCATTATACGGTTCTTTTGCTCAAACGTATAAAGGACACGGAACAGACGTAGCGTTGATTGGCGGTATTTTAGATTTTGATACATTCGATCAGCGCATTCCGCAATCTTTGGACTTAGCTGAAAAAGAGGGAATCGATGTCACGTTTGTTGAAGAAGCGGCCATTACAGATCACCCAAATACAGCTCGTATCAAAATGAGCGACGGATTAAAGGAAATTGAGGTTGTTGGAATTTCAATTGGCGGAGGGAAAATTCAAATTACGGAGCTGAACGGATTTGAATTAAATTTATCAGGTATGAATCCAGCTATTCTCGTTGTGCATAATGACCGATTTGGTGCCATTGCGACCGTTACGAATATTTTGATGAAACATTCAATTAATATCGGACATATGGAAGTATCTCGCAAAGAGCGCGGAGAAGTAGCGCTCATGGCAATTGAAATGGATACGAATATTGAAGATGATGTAATTGAAGAGTTAAAAACATTGCCTCACATTATTCAAGTAACAAGAATGGTTGAATAGGATAGAGCGAATAGGAACGGCCTGCGAGAATAACAAGGGTCGAATGATTATATATGATTCTAAAGTGAAAATA
The DNA here is from genome assembly GCF_023715685.1 of Priestia aryabhattai. Lineage (NCBI taxonomy): Bacteria > Bacillati > Bacillota > Bacilli > Caryophanales > Bacillaceae > Priestia > Priestia aryabhattai. The sequence continues at coordinate 605,950 of NZ_JAMBOQ010000001.1, read as the reverse complement.
AGACAGAATGATAGCGGAGGTTACTATGTTTCGAAACGTAGCAGAACTAGTAGAATTAGCAGAAAGTCAAAATGTAAAAATTGCAGAGATTATGATTCAACAAGAAATAGATATCACGGGAGTTACTCGTGAAGAAATCATGGGAAAAATGGACCGGAACTTAACGGTTATGGAAGAGGCGGTTGAACGTGGTTTAAAAGGGGTACAGTCTGTTACAGGTTTAACAGGCGGCGATGCAGTGCTGCTTCAAAACTATATTCAAAGTGGAAAATCTTTATCTGGAAATTTAATTTTAGATGCAGTCAGCAAAGCTGTAGCGACAAACGAAGTAAATGCGGCAATGGGGACAATCTGTGCAACGCCTACTGCTGGATCTGCGGGGGTAGTGCCAGGAACGCTGTTTGCAGTGCAAAATAAGCTAAATCCAACTCGCAAAGAAATGATTGAATTTTTATTTACATCAGGTGCTTTTGGGTTTGTTGTAGCCAATAATGCGTCTATTTCAGGAGCAGCAGGCGGATGTCAAGCAGAAGTGGGTTCAGCTTCAGGTATGGCAGCTGCAGCGATTGTTGAAATGGCAGGAGGTACACCGAGTCAGGCAGCTGAAGCAATGGCAATTACGCTCAAAAATATGCTAGGATTAGTATGTGACCCAGTAGCGGGGCTAGTAGAAGTTCCATGTGTGAAACGAAACGCAATGGGAGCGGCGAATGCAATGATTGCAGCAGATATGGCCTTAGCAGGTATTACAAGTCGTATTCCATGTGATGAAGTCATTGATGCTATGTATAAAATTGGTCAAACAATGCCGGTTGCATTACGAGAAACTGCACAAGGAGGCTTAGCGGCAACACCAACAGGTCGCGAGCTTGAAGCGAAGATCTTTGGTATTGCATTAAACAAAAGTGAATGAACTAACAACTATTTCAATTAAAACCATTAAAGGTATCGGAGATGAAACAGCACAAGCACTAGAGGATATGCATATTCACAGTGTGCATGACTTGTTAGAACATTTCCCATACCGCTATGAAGATTATGAGTTAAAAGATTTGGCTGAAGCAAAGCACGATGAAAAGGTCACCGTAGAAGGAAAAGTTCACAGCGTCCCCTCGCTTACGTATTACGGAAAAAAACGTTCGCGCCTTACGTTTCGGCTGCTGGTAAACCGCTATTTGATTACGGTTACTTGTTTTAATCGCCCTTACTATAAATCAAAGTTAGAAATCGATCAAACTGTTACGGTTACGGGGAAATGGGATCAGCATCGGCAAACGATTAATTTGCAGGAGCTTCAATTTTCTCCATTTGTTAAAAATCAAACGATTGAGCCTGTTTACTCAGTTAAAGGCAGCTTAACGGTCAAAGGAATGCGGAAGTTCGTCTCTCTTGCGTTGAAGAATTATGGCAGTAGCATTCAGGATATGCTCCCGGCCTCTATTCGTTCTAGGTACAAACTAGTAACGCGTGAAGAAGCAGTTAGAAGTATTCACTTACCTCGTGATCATGAAGATTTAAAACAAGCAAGACGTCGATTTGTCTATGAAGAATTTCTACTTTTTCAATTAAAAATGCAGGCGCTTAGAAAGCGCGAAAGAGAAGAAACGCCTGGAATGAAGCAAGCATTTGATTCAACCGAACTGGTAAATTTCACGAACTTGCTGCCGTTTCCGTTAACAAACGCTCAAAAACGTGTAGTAAACGAAATTACGCACGATATGAAATCGTCTTATCGCATGAATCGCTTGCTGCAAGGTGATGTAGGGTCAGGTAAAACAGTCGTAGCAGCGGTTGCTTTATACGCCACTGTTTTAGCAGGACATCAAGGTGCTTTAATGGTACCGACTGAAATTTTAGCTGAACAGCATGCTGAGTCATTAACTGCGATGCTTGAAAAGGTAGGAATCAGCGTAGGCTTGCTAACAGGGTCTGTTAAAGGAAAAGCGAGAAGAGAGCTGCTTCAGCGAGTGAAAGACGGAGATGTTCATGTATTAGTAGGTACCCATGCCTTAATTCAAGACGAAGTTATATATAATAGTTTAGGACTCGTCATTACGGATGAACAGCACCGCTTTGGAGTTGGGCAGCGCCGGGTTTTACGTGAAAAAGGAGAGAGTCCGGATGTATTGTTTATGACGGCGACGCCTATTCCAAGAACCCTTGCTATTACGGTGTTTGGAGAAATGGATGTGTCCATTATTGATGAAATGCCAGCAGGACGTAAGGCAATCGAAACGTACTGGGTAAAACATGATATGCTTGAACGCATTTTACATTTTGTTGAAAAAGAAATACATGACGGCAGACAAGCTTACGTTATTTGTCCGTTGATTGAAGAATCGGACAAGCTAGATGTTCAAAATGCAATTGATGTGCATGCAACACTCACTCACTATTTTAATGGAAAAGCAAGCGTTGGTCTCATGCACGGAAGATTGTCACCTGATGAAAAAGAAGAAGTGATGAAACAGTTTAGCGTAAATGGCGTGCAGATTTTAGTATCGACAACGGTTGTAGAAGTAGGAGTGAACGTTCCGAATGCAACCGTGATGGTCATTTATGATGCAGAGCGCTTTGGGTTATCTCAGCTTCATCAGCTAAGAGGACGCGTAGGGCGAGGAGATGCACAGTCGTATTGTATTCTGCTCGCGGATCCGAAATCAGAAGTTGGAAAAGAACGAATGACCATTATGACCGAAACAAACGATGGGTTTGTATTATCGGAAAGAGACTTAGAGCTTCGTGGGCCGGGTGATTTCTTTGGTAGAAAACAAAGCGGGATGCCTGAGTTTAAAGTAGCCGATATGGTGCACGATTACCGTGCGCTTGAAGTGGCTCGAGAAGATGCTGCTAAACTTGTAAATTCCGAAAGCTTTTGGACAGAAGATCAGTTTAAACTGCTGAGAATACAATTAGAAGCAACGGGCGTATTAACTGGAGAAAAATTTGATTAGTAAAAAAGCAATAGGCCGTGGTCTATTGCTTTTTCGTTCATAAAGATAAAAAGCAGCTAGGAATGAAAAAGTTAGCGGCTGTTAGCCATTAATATACATATTACACTGCAAAGAATGCATCATGTGAAAAATGTTGCAATTAGAAGGTAATGATTATATACTGCTATTAGTACCTAGTATTAAAAGTTCGGATGGTGGAGAATGAAGCGCAGTAAAAAAGAAAGACAGCAGCTATTAAAAACGACAATTGAAGAAAACCCATTTATTACGGATGAAGAACTAGCAGACCGTTTTTCAGTGAGCGTTCAAACAATTCGATTAGACCGCCTAGAGTTGTCGATTCCTGAACTGCGAGAACGTATTAAGCATGTAGCTTCAAAACAACTAGACGAGGAAGTGCGTTCGCTTCCGATTGAAGAAGTAATTGGAGAAGTTATCGACATTGAACTAGATCAATCAGCGATATCTATTTTTGATGTGAAAACAGAGCATGTGTTTCAGCGTAATCAAATTGCTCGTGGTCACCACCTTTTTGCGCAAGCTAATTCGTTAGCTGTCGCTGTTATTAACAACGAACTAGCGCTCACAGCAGATGCGTCGATCCGTTATCATCGCCCTGTTAAGCTTCATGAACGAGTGATAGCAAAAGCGAAAGTTCTGTCAACTAGTGAAGTGCGAACCACCGTTGAGGTAAACAGCTATGTAGGGCAAGAGCAAGTGTTCTCTGGCATTTTTAAAATGTATCGTTCTACAAAGGATAAATAATAAAAAGGATGAGACGCAACATGAAACTAGCTATTGATGCAATGGGCGGAGATCATGCACCGAAAGCCATTATCGAAGGTGTAGAAAAAGCTACTGCTCAATTTAAAGAATTACATATTACGTTGATTGGAAACGAATCAGAAATTAAAAAGTATTTAACAAATCCTGATCGTATTTCGATTATTCATACAGAAGAAACCATTGATGCAACTGATGAGCCAGTACGAGCTGTGCGCCGTAAAAAACAAGCATCTATGGTATTAATGGCAAATGAAGTAGCCGAAGGTCGTGCTGATGCTTGTATTTCAGCAGGAAACACAGGTGCGTTAATGACAGCGGGACTTTTTATTGTAGGTCGCATTAAAGGCATTGAACGTCCAGCACTTGCTCCGACGCTTCCGACCCTAGATGGAAAAGGCTTTTTAATGCTAGACGTCGGTGCAAACGTTGATGCCAAGCCTGAACATTTGCTGCAGTACGCCGTGATGGGGTCGGTGTATGCCGAAAAAGTACGCGGCATTCAAGCTCCTAGAGTGGGACTGTTGAACATTGGAACTGAGGATAAAAAAGGAAATGACTTAACAAAGCAAGCCTTTCAGCTACTAAAAAACGCTGATCTCAATTTTGTAGGCAACGTGGAATCTCGTGATTTGCTAAACGGCGCAGCGGATGTGGTTGTAACCGATGGTTTTACAGGGAATATGACTCTTAAGAGCATTGAGGGAACGGCGCTTTCATTGTTTTCTATGATTAAACAAGAATTAATGAGCACGTTAAAAAGCAAGTTAGCCGCAGCGGTGCTAAAGCCTCAACTGCAGGGTTTAAAAGCGAAAATGGATTACAGTGAATATGGAGGAGCAGGGCTTTTTGGGTTGCATGCGCCTGTTATCAAAGCGCACGGTTCGTCGGATGCGAATGCGGTATTTAGCGCGATTAAGCAAGCTGTAAATATGGTGGAAAACAATGTGTCTTCCACTATTCAAAAAGCAATCGAACAAACTGCTAATGAAGAAAAGGAGAGGTAAGAAATGGGTCAAATTGCTTTTATCTTTCCAGGCCAAGGGTCACAAACTGTTGGTATGGGAAAAGATTTATATGACGGAACAGAGGAAGCGAAAAAGCTGATTCATACAGCTGACGAAGCTTTAGGCTTCAGTCTTTCAAACATTATTTTTGAAGGGCCTCAAGAAGAACTGACTTTAACTTATCACGCTCAACCTGCTCTTTTAACAACGAGTACAATGCTGCTTGAAGCATTTAAAACGAGCGGAATTAAACCTGATTTTGTTGCGGGTCACAGTCTAGGAGAATACAGTGCGCTTGTGGCTGCTGATGTTTTATCGTTTAAAGATGCCGTTGTTGCTGTTCACAAAAGAGGTCGCTATATGGACGAAGCTGTACCAGCAGGTCAAGGCACAATGGCAGCAGTGCTTGGCATGTCAGCGGAAGATCTAGAAGCCGTTACCGCTCAAATTACAAGCGAAGGCGACGCTGTTCAGCTTGCAAATATTAACTGTCCGGGTCAAATTGTTATTTCAGGTACGGTAAATGGGGTAGAAAAAGCAGGAGCTCTTGCCAAAGAAAAAGGTGCAAAACGCGTGATTCCTCTAGTGGTAAGCGGTCCGTTCCACTCTAGCTTAATGAAGCCAGCTGCTGAAAAACTACGTGATACGCTAGAAACAGTGGGCTTTAGCGATGCGAAAGTTCCAGTCATAGCAAACGTAACAGCAAAGCCGGTTACTGACAGTCAAGATATTCAAAACAAGCTAGTGGAACAACTATATTCTCCAGTGAGATGGGAAGAAACAGTTGAGACACTTCTTGCAAAAGGTGTAGATACCTTTGTTGAAATTGGACCAGGAAAAGTATTATCAGGTCTTGTGAAAAAAGTAAATCGCCGTGCGACTGTTTATGCTGTTAATGATCTTACATCATTAAAATCAACGATTGACGCACTAAAAGGGGGAGAATAAGATGTTACAAGGGAAAGTTGCGGTTGTAACAGGCGCTTCTCGCGGAATTGGTCGTGCCGTTGCAATTGAGCTTGGAAAGCTTGGTGCTAAAGTAGTTGTAAACTATTCTGGCAGTGAAGCGAAAGCTCTTGAAGTTGTGGATGAAATTAAAGGATTAGGAACGGATGCAATTGCTGTACAAGCAAATGTGGCAGAAAGTGATTCTGTACAAGCAATGATAAAAGAAGCGATTTCTACATTTGGTTCAGTAGACATTTTAGTAAACAACGCGGGCATCACACGTGATAATCTTCTTATGCGTATGAAAGAAGACGAATGGGATGATGTTATTAATACAAACTTAAAAGGCGTATTTTTGTGCACAAAAGCGGTTACTCGTCAAATGATGAAGCAGCGCGCAGGACGCATCATTAATATTTCATCAATTGTCGGCGTCAGCGGTAATGCTGGACAAGCAAATTATGTAGCAGCAAAATCAGGCGTGATTGGTTTAACAAAAACAACTGCCAAAGAATTAGCAAGCCGCAATATTACAGTGAATGCAGTTGCCCCTGGTTTCATTGCAACAGACATGACGGATAAATTGAATGAAGAAGTGCAGGCGGAAATGTTAAAGCAAATTCCTCTTGCAAGCTTCGGCCAGCCTGAGGATGTTGCGAACGCAGTTGCGTTTTTAGCATCAGATGCAAGCCGTTATATTACGGGTCAAACGATTCACGTTGACGGCGGAATGGTGATGTAAAAAATGCACTTTGCGAAAAGTGTAATTTGGTGATAAAGTACAAAGGGACGTTTACTAGGCGACCGATAAACTTTATTATTCAACCATAGTATTTTAGATGGAAATCATCTATAATGACTTGAGGGGAGGTGAAGAACAATGGCAGAGGTACTAGAACGCGTAACAACAATCATTGTTGATCGTCTTGGTGTAGACAAAAGTGAAGTGAAACTAGAATCTAGTTTCAAAGAAGACTTAGGTGCTGACTCTCTAGACGTAGTTGAATTTGTAATGGAGCTTGAAGAGGAATTCGATATCGAAATTTCTGACGAAGAAGCTGAAAAAATTTCAACTGTAGGAGATGCAGTTAATTACATACAGAGCCAAATTTAATCTGTAGTATATGTATGAAAAGCCCCGTTAAACAGCGGGGCTTTCTCTTCTTTTTAAGAATTTCAAAAAAAGACATCTTTTTTTGAAAAGGTAGTGTATCTTTTAGGATACCTCGTTTTATAATGAGAGATGTTAGGAAAAAACTACGAAACAATTGAAGCAGGTAAGCGGAGGTATTTTATGCCTAAACAATATTCAAATCGAGATCGAAAGATGAACGTGAAATTCAAGCAAAATTTTGCAGAGTTTCAAAAGGAAATTGGTATTCAGTTTACAAATGAAGCGCTTCTTTTTCAAGCATTTACACATTCATCCTATGTGAATGAGCATCGCAGAAGACCGTATGAAGACAACGAGCGTCTTGAGTTTTTGGGAGATGCCGTATTAGAGCTAACCGTATCACAATTTTTATTTAAAAAGTATCCAACGATGAGTGAAGGTGAGTTAACGAAGCTTCGTGCAGCAGTTGTGTGCGAACCGTCGCTTGTTACTTTTGCAAATGAAATGGATTTTGGTAAACTAGTGTTACTTGGAAAAGGTGAAGAGATGACAGGCGGCCGATCTAGACCGGCTTTACTGGCCGATGTGTTTGAAGCATTTATCGGAGCTCTTTATTTAGACCAAGGGCTTGATACGGTAGTGACGATTCTAAAAAAAGTTGTCTTTCCAAAAATTAATGAAGGTGCTTTTTCTCATGTGATGGATTTCAAAAGCCAGCTTCAAGAAGTGATTCAACGTGATGGAGTTGGACAATTAGAATACAAAGTTTTGCAAGAAAAAGGTCCAGCGCATAATCGCGAATTCTTATCTCGCGTATCGTTAAATGGTGAAGAGCTCGGCGTTGGTGTAGGCCGTTCGAAAAAAGAAGCAGAGCAAAAAGCGGCTCAAGTAGCTATTACGAAAATTAGAGCAAGTCAAACGAAATAAAATGATCCCCCTCTTAACGTATTCGTTATAAAGGGGGATTTGCTATGAAAAGATTACATGTGTGAGGAGGGATTTCTATGTTCCTCAAACGATTAGATATTGCAGGGTTCAAATCGTTTGCAGAAAAAGTATCGATAGATTTTGTGCCAGGTGTAACGGCGGTAGTAGGACCGAATGGAAGCGGAAAAAGCAACATTACGGATGCCATACGCTGGGTGCTTGGAGAACAGTCAGCCAAATCGCTTCGTGGAGGGAAAATGGAGGACATTATTTTTGCAGGAAGCGAATCACGCCGTGCGGTAAACGTGGCTGACGTAACGCTGACTTTGGAAAATGATGACCAGTTTCTCCCGCTTGATTATCATGAAGTTAGTATTACAAGGCGCGTGTACCGCTCAGGAGACAGTGAGTTTTTTATTAACAACCAGCCGTGCCGCTTGAAAGATATTGTCGATTTATTTATGGATTCAGGACTTGGAAGAGAAGCTTTTTCGATTATCAGTCAAGGAAAAGTAGAAGAAGTACTAAGCAGTAAATCTGACGAGCGCCGTAAAATTTTTGAAGAAGCAGCAGGTGTATTAAAATACAAAACGCGTAAACGAAAAGCGGAGCTTCGACTTCTCGAAACGCAAGAAAATTTAAATCGAGTGGTAGATATTCTTCATGAAATTGAAGGTCAGTTAGAGCCTTTACAGATTCAATCGTCTATTGCAAAAGATTATTTGCAGAAAAAAGAAGAATTAGAGCAGATTGATGTGGCTGTTACGGTATTTGAAGTTGAAGATCTTCATCAGAAATGGGAAAAATTAAAAGCTGAAATGGCTCAACACGAGCAGCTTGAAGAATCTCTCGCGACGAATATTCGCACGCGTGAAGGAGAAATCCAGACTCTTCGTTTGCACATTCAGCAAATAGATGAACAACTAGACTCTTTACATAAAAAACTACTATATGTAAGTGAAGAAGTAGAAAAGCTAGAAGGCAAAAAAGAAGTATTAAAAGAGCGTAAGAAAAATGCCTTTCAAAATAAAGAACAGCTGGAACGTTTAGTAAAAGAGTATACTCATAAGCATCAAGAATTAAGTAAAGCAAAAGACAGCGAAGGAAAAGATCTTGAGCAATCTCAAAAAGAAGTACAAGAGATACGTCTGAAGCTTACTGAGCAGGAACAGTTGTTCAGACAGTACAGCGAGAATTTAGAAGAAAAACTTGAACAGATGAAAAGCGAGTATTTTGAATTAGCGAACGCTCAAACATCTGCTCGAAATGAAATTTCATTTTTAGAACAGCAAAAAATGCAAACGTTTGAAAAAGAGCAGCGCTTAACAAAATCCAACGAGCAATACGTAGAACAGCGCCGTGAATTAACACAGCGAAAAGAAGCGGCGATCAAAAGGCTCGCTCAGTTTCGTCAAGAGCTTCAGCAAGCTGTACAAGTGTATAAGCAACAAGTAGAGCAGCTTGAGTCATTAAGACAAGCCTATCGTAAACAGGAGTCTACGCTTTATCAAGCTTATCAGTATGTCCAGCAGACAAAATCACGAAAAGAAATGCTTGAAGAGATGCAAGAAGACTATGAAGGTTATTTTCACGGTGTAAAAGAAGTGTTAAAAGCGCGTGATGGGAAGCTTACGGGCATTAAAGGAGCGATTGCTGAGTTAATTAATGTCCCAAAAGAGTATGAAACAGCGCTTGAAATTGCGCTTGGAGGAGCAGCTCAGCATATCGTCGTTCAAGACGAACAAAGTGCGCGGCAGGCAATTGGCTTTTTGAAACAACATGGTTACGGGAGAGCTACATTTTTACCACTGACGTCTGTAAAAGACCGTTATATTCCTGCCCAAACTATTTCCATGCTAGAGAGTCACGAAGCGTATGTAGGAATCGCTTCATCTCTTGTTAAATACGAAGGTACGTACGACCGAGTTATTAAAAATTTACTTGGAACCGTTATTGTTGTCGATGATTTGAAAGGTGCGAATGAACTTGCACGTCTTGTACAGCATCGCTATCGTTTTGTGACCGTTAAAGGAGATGTTGTCAACCCCGGTGGTTCGATGACAGGTGGTTCAATGAAGCAAAAGTCCAACTCTTTGTTAGGTCGTCAGCGTGAAGTGGAAGCCATTACGGCAAAAATACAAGAGATGGAACAAAAGACGCTTGTGCTTGAGCGAGATGTGAAAGAGAAAAAGTCACAGATTGAAATGCTTCAACAGGAAATTAATAAACAGCAGGCATTTGTGGAACGCTTGAAAGACAAAGAGCAGGAATCTGACCGAGAAGTAAAGCAAATTGACATCGAAGAAAAAGCAGTGAATGACCGCTTAACCATGTACGATCATGATATTGCTAGCTTTAGACAAGATCAAACAAGCTTGTCCGCTCGAATTGATGAGCTGCATACGAGTTTGCAAGGAAATCAGCAGCAAGCAAACGTATTAGAGAAAAACATTGAAGAGTTAGCTGCACGCAAGCATACACAGCAAACGTCTAAAGAAACCGTTCAACATGAGCTTACAGAAGTAAAAGTGCTTCTTGCGAAAAAAGAACAGTTTTTGACAAATCAGCAAGAAAAATATGAAAGAGTGTGCTTTGAGCTTAATCAAACCATTCAGCGTTTGTCTGAAGCTACAGATGATCTTTCTCTTTTAACCAGCGAAATCACGAGCAACGACTCGGGTGAACTTCAGCTCGAAGAAGCGGCGCATGAGCGAATAAAAGAAAAGACAGAAACGTTAAAATTAATGGATGACTGCAGATCAGAGCGGTTAAAAGCTCAGAATAAACTTGAAGACGAAGAGAGGATTATAAAAGAGCTGCAGCGTCAGTACAAACAAATTGCGGATGCTTTAAAAGATGAAGAAGTCAAAATCAATCGAATTGACGTAGAGCTAGACAGCCGTCTGCAGCAGCTGACAGAAGAGTACGAAATTAGCTTTGAAGCAGCGAAAGAAAAGTATCCTTTAACATTAGATATTCAAGAAGCGAGAAAAAAAATCAAGCTGATAAAGTTGGCAATTGATGAATTAGGAACCGTAAACTTAGGTTCTATTGAACAATATGAACGCGTTTCAGAGCGCTATGAATTTTTAAATACGCAGCGAGCGGACCTTGACGAAGCGAAAAATACTCTGTATCAAGTGATTGAAGAAATGGACGAGGAAATGAAGAAACGTTTTTCTGATACCTTCTCTCGTATCCGCAATGAATTTGGTACAGTGTTCTCTTCACTATTCGGGGGAGGAAAAGCGGATTTGAAATTAACAGATCCAAAAGATTTATTAAATACAGGGGTGGAAATTGTTGCCCAGCCTCCTGGGAAAAAACTGCAGAATCTAGGGTTGCTGTCAGGCGGCGAGCGTTCGTTAACAGCCATTGCCCTCCTGTTTTCTATTTTGAAAGTACGTCCAGTGCCGTTTTGTGTGCTAGATGAAGTGGAAGCGGCGCTTGATGAAGCAAACGTTCATCGTTTTGCTACGTATTTACGCAAGTTTAGTAATCAAACACAGTTCATTGTTATTACTCACCGAAAAGGTACAATGGAAGAAGCTGATGTACTGTACGGTGTGACGATGCAAGAATCTGGCGTATCTAAATTAGTCTCTGTTCGTTTAGAAGAATCAAAGCAATATGTTTAACTCATAGAATGAAAGGGTGGTACGAATGAGTTTTTTTAAGAAACTAAAAGAAAAAATTACAATGCAAACGGATTCTGTTACACAAAAATTTAAAGATGGACTATCAAAAACGCGCAATTCTTTTTCAGAACGCGTGAATGATCTAGTGTCTCGCTATCGTCAAGTAGACGAAGAGTTTTTTGAGGAATTAGAAGAAATTTTAATTAGTGCTGACGTCGGTGTGGCTACCGTGTTGGATTTAATTGATGACTTAAAATCGGAAGTGAAACGCCGTAACATTAAGGACCCTCAAGATGTACAGGCTGTCATCTCTGAGAAATTAATTGATATTTATGAATCTGGTGAAGAGCAGATTGGTGAACTGAATATGCAGCAAAATGATTTAACGGTTATTTTGTTTGTAGGGGTAAACGGCGTTGGAAAAACAACAACAATTGGGAAAATTGCGCATAAATTTAAACAAGAGGACAAAAAAGTAGTAATGGCCGCAGGAGATACGTTCCGTGCCGGTGCGATTGAGCAGTTAGAAGTATGGGGAGAACGCGTTGGTGTTGATGTTATTAAGCAATCTGCAGGTTCTGACCCTGCCGCTGTCATGTATGACGCTGTTCAGTCAGCCAAGGCTCGAAAAGCAGATGTTTTATTATGTGATACAGCAGGGCGCCTTCAAAACAAAGTGAATTTAATGAAAGAATTAGAGAAAGTAAAGCGTGTTATTGAGCGAGAAATTCCTGGTGCTCCTCATGAAGTACTCCTTGTACTTGATGCGACGACGGGTCAAAACGCTTTAAGTCAGGCTAAAACATTCTCAGAAGCGACGAACGTGACGGGGATTGTGTTAACAAAACTAGATGGTACGGCTAAAGGCGGAATTGTTCTTGCCATTCGAAACGAACTGAAGCTTCCCGTTAAATTCGTTGGACTTGGAGAAAAAGTAGACGATCTTCAGCCGTTTGACACGGAGCAATATATCTATGGATTATTTGCCAATGCTGTAGAGGAAGAAACAGAAAAAGAGACATAATCTCAAAAGAGGCTGGGACAAAAGTATTTTAGTTGAAGGAAGATCCGAACGATGAATCGAGATTCTTGATGGAGAATCAAATTCGTTCGGATTTTTTCATGGGTATGGTGAACGTAGGTTTCATGTATGTAGTTACTTCTAGCTGTTGATTGGAGGGCAAGGCGAAGACTCCTGCGGGAAAAGCGGAATAGATGAGACCCCGCAGAAGCGTAAGCGACGAGGAGGCTCATCGCCCGCCCGCGGAAAGCGAAGTCTTGCACGGAAATCAACAGCGGTGTAACAAGTGATCCATACTAGCTCATTTATTCTATTTGTTCGTCTTTAGATTGAATTGATTTAGTTAGGTCTCCATCTCTTTTAAATGGGAAAATGTCAGGTGTTAAGGAAAAAACTTGACATTCAAACCTAGCCTAGTTAAACTAATAACATGTAAAGGCTTTTCACTTAACAAGGGGGCGGTCAAATGGTTGAAAAGAGCGTGCATATGCTCGAAAAAACAACAAGAATGAATTACTTATTTGACTTCTATCAGGCGCTGTTGACGCCCAAACAAAGAAGTTATATGTCACTTTATTACTTGGATGATTATTCCCTCGGTGAAATAGCGGAAGAATTTGATGTGAGTCGTCAAGCAGTTTATGATAATATAAAACGTACAGAGCAAATGCTTGAACAATATGAGGAAAAGCTATTGTTATTTCAACGGTTTCAAGAGCGTCAATCAATTGTTCAACAACTGAAAGACGAACTTGCAGCTGACTTAAACAAGAACAGTAAGCTTTCTTCTCTTCTTGATTCGCTCGAGAAATTAGATTAGGGGGCGGCGTATATGGCATTTGAAGGATTAGCCGACCGTTTGCAAAGCACACTGCAAAAGTTAAAAGGAAAAGGAAAAGTTAACGAAGCTGATGTTAAAGAAATGATGCGTGAAGTTAGACTTGCCCTTTTAGAAGCCGATGTAAACTTTAAAGTAGTAAAAGACTTTGTTAAGCGCGTAAGCGAACGTGCTGTAGGTCAAGACGTTCTTAAGAGCTTAACGCCTGGACAACAAGTTATTAAGGTTGTACAAGAAGAATTAACTGCACTTATGGGCGGAGAGCAAAGCAAGATTGCAGTAGCTCCAAAAGCTCCAACTGTAATTATGATGGTTGGACTTCAAGGTGCAGGTAAAACAACGACAACTGGTAAACTTGCCAATTTATTACGTAAAAAATATAACCGTAATCCATTGCTTGTAGCAGCAGATATTTATCGTCCGGCAGCTATTAAACAGCTTGAAACACTAGGGAAACAGCTTAGCATGTCTGTTTTTTCATTAGGTGATCAAGTAAGTCCTGTGGAGATTGCAAAACAAGCGATTGCTCATGCGAAAGAAGAGCATCACGATTATGTATTAATTGATACAGCGGGACGTTTGCATGTTGATGAAAATCTAATGGAGGAGTTAGAACAGATCAAAGAGCTTTCTAACCCAGACGAAATTTTCCTTGTTGTCGATGCGATGACGGGTCAAGATGCAGTAAACGTTGCGGATAGCTTTAATAAGCAATTAGGATTAACTGGAGTTGTATTAACGAAACTAGACGGCGATACTCGCGGTGGTGCAGCGCTTTCTATTCGTGCAGTAACCGATACACCAATTAAGTTTGTCGGTCTTGGAGAAAAGATGGATGCTATTGAAGCATTCCACCCAGAGCGTATGGCTTCCCGTATCTTAGGTATGGGTGATGTGCTGACGCTTATCGAAAAGGCTCAGGCAAATGTAGATGCTGAAAAAGCAAAGGAGCTTGAAGCTAAGCTTCGCACACAGTCATTTACATTTGATGACTTTTTAGATCAACTTGCTCAAGTGCGTCAAATGGGACCGCTTGATGAGCTAATTGGTATGCTTCCGGGCGCCAATAAAGTAAAGGGGCTCAAAAACCTGCAGGTTGATGAAAAGCAAATTAATCATGTAGAAGCAATTATTCGTTCTATGACGAAAGCGGAAAAAACAAACCCTGAAATCATTAATGCAAGTCGAAGAAAGCGTATTGCAAAAGGAAGCGGACGTTCTGTACAAGAAGTCAACCGTTTGCTTAAGCAATTTGAAGACATGAAAAAAATGATGAAACAAATGACAAATATGTCAAAAGGCAAGAAAAAGGGTATGAAACTTCCATTCTTTTCATGATAAAACGCTTGATTTGGACTGAAAAACCAAAAGAAATAAAATATTTTTCTAGTGTTAAGAAAAAAACCTTTACAAACATTTTACCTATTTGATATTATATTATCTTGTTGAAACATATTCGGAGGTGCTTTATAAAATGGCAGTAAAAATTCGTTTAAAACGTATGGGAGCTAAAAAATCTCCTTTCTATCGTATCGTAGCAGCAGACTCTCGTTCACCACGTGATGGACGTTACATCGAAGTAGTTGGAACTTACAATCCTGTAGTTCAACCAGCTGAAGTTAAAATCGATGAAGAGCTAGCTCTTAAATGGTTACAAAATGGTGCTAAACCATCTGATACAGTTCGTAACCTTTTCTCTAACGAAGGCATCATGGAAAAATTCCATAATGCTAAATTAGGAAAATAATTTCACTCGAGATGACATCACTAATCGAAACAATTGTAAAGCCGCTTGTTGATTATCCAGCTGATGTTAAAGTGGAAGAACAAGAAGATGAACGTCAAGTGACGTACACCCTTACTGTTCACCAAGAAGATGTCGGCAAAGTAATCGGCAAACAAGGCCGCGTTGCAAAAGCGATTCGAACTGTTGTGAATGCAGCAGCATCACAGCAAGGTAAAAAAGTGTATGTGAAAATTCAAGAGTAATCAAAAAGGGAGAGGGATAACCTCGCCCTTTTTTTATGTTATGATAAGATGAACCTTTTGATCACAGTAAGTCTTTTGCGAGCAAGAAGCAGCTATTCAATATGCATGCAAAAAGCACAAGGTCACTATCTTGAGGGCGGAGGGAACGTTTTGAACATTATTCAAAAAGTGGTTGTGAAACAAGTGTTAACTGAAGCAAGCAAACAAGATCTTGAAAATCGTTTTGTAAACCGCAAGCAGGCGCTTGAAAAGGAAATGGAACAGCTGAAATTTCAGTTAAAGCACATGGAAAAAGCCAATAAAGGTTCTTCTTTATTACATAGTCAATTTGAAAAAGAAAAATCCGCTCGCCTTGAAAAAATTGAAGTGTTGAACTTTCAGCTGACGCAATTAGAAAAGCTTCCTTTAGGGAGCGAACTCGTTGAAACTGAACTGGATGCCTTAGTAGAGGTAAAAATCGGCGATGATTGGGAAAAGATAAAAGAAAGTAAAACAATTATTATAAAAGATAGCAAAGTTGTTGAGATTAGATAGAGGTGAAGAAGCATGAAATGGTTTAAGGTTGGAAAAATTGTGAATACCCATGGTGTAAAAGGAGAAGTTCGTATTGTATCAACTACGGATTTTGCTGATGAGCGCTATGAAAAAGGAAATAAGCTTTATATCTTCAAAGAAAAGCAAAGCGAGCCGGTGGAAGTAACGGTAGCAAGCCACCGCAGGCATAAAAATTTTGATCTGCTTACATTCGAAGGCTACCACAACGTAAATGATGTTGAGCAGTACAAAAACTGCGAAGTGAAAATTCCTGAAGAGCAGCTAACGGATTTAGAAGAAGGTGAATTCTATTTCCATGAAATTATTGGCTGTACAGTAAAAACAGAAGACGGAGTAGAGGTAGGAACGGTCAAAGAAATTTTAACGCCGGGAGCTAATGATGTGTGGGTTGTTAAAAAAGGCGGAAAAGAAGTTCTCATTCCTTATATCGACGACGTGGTACAATCTATTGATATAGATGAAAAAGAGATTGTTATTACAGTAATGGAAGGGTTATTGGACTAATGAAAATTGATGTACTGTCGTTATTTCCTTCTATGTTTGACGGTGTTTTTGGCGAATCAATTTTGAAAAAAGCACAGGAAAAAAATGCGGTTGAACTGAATGTGGTTAATTTCCGAGAATATTCTACGAACAAACATCAAAACGTAGACGATTATCCTTACGGCGGAGGTGCTGGAATGGTATTGACGCCGCAGCCTATTTTTGACGCCGTAGAAAAGCTCACTGAAACAGCAAAAAAGCCCCGGGTGATTTTGCTTTGTCCGCAAGGGGAACGCTATACGCAGGCAAAAGCAGAAGAACTAGCAGCAGAAGAGCATCTAATTTTCATTTGCGGCCATTACGAAGGGTATGATGAACGAATTCGTGAGCAGCTGGTAACCGATGAAATTTCAATTGGTGACTATGTATTAACCGGAGGAGAGCTTGGTGCAATGGTTGTGATCGATAGCGTTGTTCGCCTGCTTCCTGATGTGCTTGGCAACAATCATTCAGCTGTACAGGACTCACATAGCACCGGTTTACTAGAGCACCCGCACTATACGCGTCCTGCTGATTTTAGAGGCTTAACAGTTCCTGAAGTACTTATGTCAGGAAATCATAAAAAAATTGAACAGTGGCGCCAAAAAGAGTCTTTAAAGCGCACGTTGCTTCGAAGACCGGATATGCTTGAAAAAATGGAGCTAACAGAAGAGCAAAAGAAACTAGTAGCTCAATTAAAAGAAGAAAATCAGCTTTCATAAATCCATGAAATTTATGCATAAACTCTGTTGCATACGGTATAAGAGTGTGCTAAGATAGATTTTGTGGCTTGGGCAGATGTCTGGTCACCTATAACGATGTTCCGCTGCAATGATTGAGAAGCATTGGTATGAGCGTCTGTTGGAAGGAGTTGAAACACGCGATGCAAAAATTAATCGAAGAGATTACAAAAGAACAATTAAAAACAGATCTTCCTACGTTCCGTCCTGGTGATACTGTACGTGTACACGTAAATATCGTTGAGGGTACTCGTGAACGTGTTCAGGTATTTGAAGGTGTTGTTATTAAGCGTCGTGGCGGTGGTATCAGCGAAACATTTACAGTACGTAAGATTTCTTACGGTGTAGGTGTAGAGCGTACATTCCCACTTCATACGCCAAAAATTGCAAAAATCGAAGTAATGCGCCGCGGTAAAGTACGCCGTGCGAAACTTTATTACCTACGTGAATTACGTGGTAAAGCTGCGCGTATTAAAGAAATTCGATAATAGTAAAGGGGAGCTTGTTCATACAAGCTCCTTTTTTCAAATGTTTTTTTAGAACGATTCGTTCTCTGACAGTAAAAAATAGACGCACAAGTCATCATTTTTTTATTCTATTTATTTATTAGGCGTTTCAAACATTATCGTTTAAAATAAAGGTATGACATAAGAGTTGGAGGACTGAAGATGGCTCGAAAGAAAAATGAACTATGGGAATGGATAAAAGCAATCGCCATTGCCGTACTGTTAGCTGTTGTAATTCGCTATTTTTTGTTTGCACCGATTGTAGTAGATGGACTTTCTATGATGCCTACGCTGCATGATCAAAATCGAATGATTGTAAATAAGTTCTCCTATAAGATTGGTGATCCTGATCGCTTTGATATTATTGTTTTTCATGCTACAGAGGAAAAAGATTACATAAAACGTATTATCGGACTGCCGGGTGATCATATTGAGTATCGAAATGATACGCTGTATGTAAATGGAAAAGCTTATAAAGAGCCCTATTTAGATCAGTATAAAAAAGAAGTGATTGACGGTAATTTAACCGAAGATTTTAAACTAGAAGACGTAACGGGTAAAAAAACCGTGCCAGAAGGTTATTTGTTCGTGATGGGAGACAATCGACGCTACAGTAAAGACAGCCGTCAGATTGGCTTTGTGAGCATGGACAAGGTGCTTGGTAAAACGAGTGCCGTATACTGGCCAATTAAAGAAGCGCGTTTTGCAAAGTAAAAAATAAAAGGTGAGTAAAATATGACAATTCAATGGTTCCCTGGTCATATGGCCAAGGCCAGAAGACAAGTAACTGAAAAGCTAAAATTGATTGATATTGTATACGAACTGGTTGATGCACGTATTCCGCAATCATCGCGAAATCCGATGATTGATGAGATTATCGTGAACAAACCGAGAATCGTATTGCTGAATAAAGTGGACAAAGCTGATCCGCGCGTTACTCAGCAGTGGCTAGATTATTATAAAGAACAAGGTATTTATGCCTTGGCTATTGATGCACAAGCAGGTAAAGGAATGAAACAAATTGTTTCGTCTTCCAAAGAACTTCTTCAAGAGAAGTTTGACCGTATGCGCGCAAAAGGAGTCAAAAAACCCCGCGCCATTCGAGCGATGATTGTAGGAATTCCTAACGTTGGTAAATCGACGCTGATTAATCGCCTTGCAAGCAAAAAAATTGCCAAGACCGGAGATCGTCCAGGTGTGACGCAGGCACAGCAGTGGATTAAGGTAGGAAATGAGCTGGAGCTGCTTGATACACCCGGTATTTTGTGGCCTAAGTTTGAAGATGAAACAGTTGGATATAAGCTTGCGACAACGGGTGCTATCAAAGATACCATTTTAAATATGCAAGATGTCGCTGTTTATGCTCTGCGATTCTTATCTAGCCATTACCCAGAACAGTTAAAGCAGCGTTATGATTTAATCGAAATCCCTGAAGATATTGTAGAACTGTTTGATGCAATTGGGTCGCGCCGCGGCTGTTTAATGGGTGGCGGCATGGTGGATTACGATAAAACAGCTGAGCTTGTTCTTCGAGAAATTCGAACGGATAAAATTGGTACCTTTACATTTGATGATCCAAATGAAGCTGAACGACAGCTGTAAGCAACACATTGCGAACTGAAACAAAAAACGCCTCTGCCTTTTCAGCATGAGGCGTTTTTTATATAAAGGTGCAGTGCGAAAAAGTTGATATAAAGAAGGTGGAGCTAATGAAAAAGAGTATTAAGGAAATAAAAGAGGATCTAAAGCAAGTGAGAAGCTCAGAAGATGCTTTATTTAAGACATATGCACAAGATGAGCGTAAAGGTGTGCAGCAGGTTATTATTCAAAAACAAAGGCAATTTGAAGCTGCTGAGCGCTTGAAGAAACAGTTTGATGAAATGATGAGATATGAAAACGAATTATATAGCCAAGGAGCAACCTATATTGCCGGAGTAGACGAAGTAGGAAGAGGACCGTTAGCAGGACCGGTAGTAGCGGCTGCTGTTATTTTGCCTCCTAATTTTTTTCTCCCTGGTCTCACAGATTCAAAAAAGTTATCAGAGGCAAAGCGAGAAGAGTTTTATGAAGAAATTTGCGAAAAAGCTGTCGCTATCGGTATAGGGATTATAGGCGCAGAGGTAATTGATTCTATTAATATTTATGAAGCAACAAAAAAGGCAATGACTGAAGCAATTGAATTGCTAGCTGTTCAGCCTGATGAACTGCTTATTGATGCGATGAAGCTGCCGGTGCCTATTTCGCAGCAGTCAATCATCAAAGGCGATGCTACAAGCATTTCGGTTGCTGCAAGCTCTGTTATTGCAAAAGTGACGCGAGATCGAATGATGAAAGAACTTGGTAAACGCTATCCTGCATACGGATTCGAAAAACATATGGGATATGGAACAAAACAACATTTAGAAGCAATCGAACAATATGGGATTTTGCCAGAACATCGCCGATCTTTTGCGCCGATAAAAAACCAAGTAAAATAGAACATGATACCCGAGCATATCTCTGTTTTTTAGCGTATGCTTCACGGGCGGGATTTTAGGCTCAAAAAGAATATAGCCTATTTAAGTGGAGATATTGCAGCGGGTGAAGTTCGTAAATTATTTTCCTCTCAGTTTGCTTTAGTTATGAAGGTTGGTTTACATGATAAACCCAACGTTTTACGTCCGCAGAGTCTCACCACCTTCATAAGGTATGGTTAAGTACTATCTCCATAAAAATATCAATTTTCTTATTATTTCAATATTTTTCACTAGAATAGTAGACAATTAGACAATTATTTTTATACAATGAAAGCGCAGTCTATTTTGTGCAGTATAGTTTTGTGGTTGATTATGTTAGGAGGATGGGAAATGAATATCCATGAGTATCAAGGAAAAGAACTACTCAGAAAATATGGGGTTGCAGTACCAAACGGTCGAGTAGCTTTTACTGTTGAAGAAGCAGTTGAAGCAGCAAAGGAATTAGGTTCACAAGTATCAGTGGTGAAAGCACAAATCCATGCTGGTGGACGCGGTAAAGCGGGCGGTGTCAAAGTAGCAAAAAACTTAGATGAAGTTCGTACATATGCACAAGATATTTTAGGAAAGACCCTCGTAACGCACCAAACAGGCCCTGAAGGAAAAGAAGTTAAGCGCTTGTTAATTGAAGAGGGATGCGATATTAAGAAAGAATACTACATCGGTTTAGTTCTTGATCGTGCAACGTCTCAAGTTGTATTGATGGGTTCTGAAGAAGGTGGAACTGAAATTGAAGAAGTGGCGGAAAAAACGCCTGAAAAAATCTTTAAAGAATATGTAGATCCTGCGATTGGTTTACAAGCATTCCAAGCTCGCAGACTTGCATTTAATATTAATATTCCAAAAGAATTAGTTGGAAAAGCAGTTAAATTCATGACAGGTTTATATACAGTATTTGTTGAAAAAGACTGCTCAATCGCAGAGATTAATCCTCTAGTTGTAACAGGTGACGGGGACGTTATGGCATTGGATGCGAAGTTAAACTTCGATTCAAATGCGCTGTATCGTCAAAAAGATATTCTTGAATATCGTGACCTTGAAGAAGAAGATGCTAAAGAAATTGAAGCATCTAAATACGACTTAAGCTACATTTCACTAGATGGTAATATCGGTTGTATGGTAAACGGTGCAGGTTTAGCGATGGCAACGATGGATATTATTAAGCATTACGGAGGCGACCCTGCTAACTTCCTGGATGTTGGGGGCGGCGCAACTGCTGAAAAAGTAACAGAAGCATTCAAAATTATTTTATCTGACCAAAATGTAAAAGGTATTTTCGTTAATATTTTCGGCGGGATTATGAAATGTGATGTTATTGCAACAGGTGTTGTTGAAGCAACTAAACAAGTTGGATTAAGCCTTCCATTAGTTGTTCGCTTAGAAGGAACAAACGTTGAACTTGGAAAAGAAATTTTACAAAAATCAGGCTTAAATATCACAGCTGCTGAATCTATGGCAGACGGCGCACAAAAAATCGTTTCACTAGTGAAATAGAAAGGCTGGGGGATAGGAATGAGCGTATTTATTAATCAAGATACAAAAGTAATTGTACAAGGAATTACAGGCGGAGTTGGCCTTTTTCATACACAACAAATGTTAGAATATGGAACAAAAATTGTTGGTGGCGTAACGCCGGGTAAAGGCGGCTTAGAAGTAGAAGGTGTTCCGGTATTTAATACGGTTGCCGAGGCAAAAGAAAAAACAGGCGCAACAGCCTCTGTTGTATATGTTCCGCCAGCATTCGCAGCTGACTCCATTATTGAAGCAGTTGACGCAGATTTAGATTTAGTTATTTGTATTACGGAAGGTATTCCAGTATTAGATATGGTAAAAGTAAAGCGTTATATGGAAGGAAAACGTACGCGCCTTGTAGGACCTAACTGCCCAGGTGTTATTACACCGGAAGAATGTAAAATTGGAATTATGCCAGGATACATTCACAAAAAAGGTCATGTAGGTGTAGTTTCGCGTTCTGGTACATTAACATATGAAGCTGTTCATCAACTTTCTGAGGCTGGTATTGGTCAATCAACTGCTGTTGGTATCGGCGGAGACCCAGTGAATGGCACGAACTTTATCGATGTACTAAAAGCATTTAATGAAGATGAAGATACGTATGCAGTAATTATGATTGGGGAAATTGGCGGTACGGCAGAAGAAGAGGCGGCAGAATGGGTAAAAGCAAATATGACAAAACCTGTTGTCGGCTTCATTGGCGGTCAAACAGCACCTCCAGGAAAACGTATGGGCCATGCTGGTGCTATTATTTCAGGTGGTAAAGGGACAGCGTCTGAAAAAATTAAAACAATGAATGAGTGCGGTATCCAGGTAGCTGAAACACCATCTGTTATGGGAGAAACACTTATTAAAGTGTTAAAAGAACAAGGCATTTACGAGCAGTGTAAGACTCATTAATAGAAGACATATAGCCTCCTTTGCCCGGGGGCTATTTTGTCCATTTAAAAAGGAGATTGTAGAATGTCTGGTTTACGGGAAAAATTAATTCATTTAGCACATTGTCCATCTGTTAATTGGAAACAAATTTTTACGCTACTTCAACAGAATTCTTCATTACAAAATCTCTACGAGTACTCTCCATCACAGCTTCAAAAACTATTGACTCTCTCGATTGAACGTGCTAATCAAATAAAAAAAGATTTGCAAACTATTCCAATACGAGATATTCTAGATAAATATGACGCTGAGAATATTCAATGTGTCACCGTCCTAGATGATGAATATCCTGAACTTTTGCGCCATATTTATGATCCGCCTTGGGTGTTATTTGCAAGAGGAAACGTGTCTCTTCTACATGCTCCGGCAAGCTTAAGCGTTGTAGGAACAAGGAATCCTACTTCATATGGAACTGCAGCTCTAACTCATATTGTTAAGCCGATGCTGCATGAAGAATTTGTCGTTGTAAGTGGACTAGCCTTAGGCATTGACCAGGCTGCTCATGAACTCGCTATCGCTGAAAAAGCTAAAACGATTGCAGTTTTAGGCGGAGGGTTTTATAATATTTACCCAAGAGGAAACCAATATTTAGCAAGAGAAATTGCGCAGCATCATTTGCTGCTTTCTGAATATGCCCCGTTTATGAAGCCGACGAAATGGTTTTTCCCTCGCAGAAACAGAATCATTAGCGGATTAACAGGAGGCACTTTGGTGGTGCAAGCAAAAGAAAGAAGTGGATCTTTTATTACCGCCGACCAGGCGCTTCAGCAAGGAAGAGAAGTATTTGCCATACCGGGTTCTATTTTTGAAGAAACATCATGTGGAACGAATAAGTTAATCCAATTAGGGGCAAAACTTGTGCAAAGCGCTGCTGATATTACAGATGAAATGATGTATATAAGATGAATGTTTCAAAGTAGTCATATTCTTGGATGGTATGAAATACTAGTGAGATACGTAGTAAAATCGTATGACTTATCTTTTTGACATTTGACAAACAAGAACCAAATATTTAATAATAATGAAGATTTTATTCTACCTCTTGAGGAGGAACAAATAGATGTCTGACTACCTAGTAATTGTAGAATCGCCTGCAAAGGCTAAAACAATTGAACGTTATTTAGGAAAGAAATATAAAGTAAAAGCATCAATGGGACATGTTCGCGATCTACCTAAAAGTCAAATGGGAATTGATATTGAACAGGATTACAATCCGAAATATATTACAATTCGCGGGAAAGGCCCAGTTTTAAAAGAACTAAAAACAGCGGCTAAAAAAGCAAAAAAGATTTACCTAGCAGCCGATCCAGACCGTGAAGGAGAAGCGATTGCATGGCACTTAGCACACAGTTTGGATGTAGATATTGCATCGGATTGTCGCGTAGTATTTAACGAGATTACAAAAGAAGCGATTAAAGAATCTTTTAAACATCCACGAGCAATTAATATGGATTTAGTAGATGCTCAACAAGCCCGCCGTATTCTTGACAGGCTGGTTGGCTACAACATCAGTCCATTGCTGTGGAAAAAAGTGAAAAAAGGATTAAGTGCCGGAAGGGTTCAATCAATTGCAGTGCGGTTAATTATTGATCGTGAAAAAGAAATTGCAAAGTTTATCCCAGAAGAATACTGGACGGTAAAAGCTACTTTTCAAAAAGGGAACGACCAATTTGAAGGCCAGTTAATCGAATATCAAGGAAAAAAAGTAGAGCTATCGAATGAAAATGATGTAACCAACATTGTTAAGCAATTAGATGGTAATGAATTTTCAATTTCTAAAGTAACAAAACGTGAGCGAAAGCGTAATGCAGCTCCTTCTTTTACCACGTCTTCATTGCAACAAGAGGCAGCGCGGAAACTGAACTTCCGAGCGAAAAAAACAATGATGATTGCACAGCAGTTGTATGAAGGAATTGATTTAGGAAAAGAAGGTACAGTAGGTCTTATCACGTATATGCGTACCGATTCTACTCGTATTTCAGAAACAGCTCAAACAGAAGCTAGAGATTACATTACTAACGCATACGGAAATCAGTTTGTAGCAACGGAAAAGCGTAAAGAAAAGAAAAACTCGAACGCGCAAGATGCCCACGAAGCGATTCGTCCAACCTCAGCTCTTCGTAAACCAGGAGAGGTAAAAGAGTTTCTATCGCGTGATCAGTATCGACTGTATAAGTTAGTATGGGAGCGCTTCGTTGCTAGTCAAATGGCACCTGCTATTATGGATACAATGGCTGTAGATTTAAAAAATGGAGACGTAACATTTAGAGCGAACGGCTCAAAAGTTAAATTTCCAGGCTTTATGAAAGTGTATGTTGAAGGCAATGATGATCAAGTGGAGGAAAAAGAAAATCTTCTTCCAGACTTAGAAGAAGGAGAAGTAGCTTATTCTAAGGACATCGATGAAAAGCAGCACTTCACACAGCCGCCGCCAAGATACACAGAAGCTCGTTTAGTCAAGACATTAGAAGAGCTAGGCATTGGCCGACCGTCTACATATGCTCCAACACTTGACACCATTCAAAAGCGCGGATACGTAGCGCTCGATAACAAGCGTTTTGTACCAACAGAACTTGGAGAAATTGTACTAGAGCTTGTATTGGAGTTTTTTCCGGAAATTTTAGATGTAGAGTTTACAGCTAAAATGGAAAATGATTTGGATGAAGTGGAAGATGGTAATGTTCAATGGGTGCGTGTTATTGACGAATTTTACAGTGACTTTGAAAAACGCTTAGAACATGCTGAAAAAGAAATGCGCGAAGTGGAGATTAAAGATGAACCTGCCGGAGAAGATTGTGAAGAATGCGGTTCACCTATGGTATACAAAATGGGCCGCTACGGAAAATTTATGGCATGCTCTAATTTCCCTGACTGTCGCAACACGAAGCCAATTGTAAAAGAAATTGGTGTAAAGTGTCCGAAATGTGAAGAAGGAAATATCGTTGAGCGAAAATCGAAGAAAAAGCGTACATTTTATGGCTGTGATCGATTCCCGGGCTGTGACTTTGTATCTTGGGATAAGCCGATTGCAAGAAAATGTCCGAAATGTGAAAATCTGCTTGTGGAGAAAAAACAGAAAAAAGGAACTCAAGTCGTCTGCACAAGTTGTGATTATAAAGAGGAAGCTCAGCAGTAAAAGAGAATGGGATGAATTCCCACACTTTAAATTTAAAAATAGCAGTTATATAAGATGCGGCGACATTGCTTCATGTGCTAAAATGGAAACGTTATTAGCGACATTAAGTAATGTCGCATTTTCTTTGTCCCGTCAAAAAATAAAAAGACAAGTGAATGAATAAGGAAAATGATAGAAAAGATAGAAATGAAGTTGGAGGATTTACAATGAATGAACAAGTAATTAATGTTATCGGAGCAGGCCTTGCTGGAAGTGAAGCCGCTTGGCAAATCGCAAAGCGCGGTTTGAAAGTCCGCCTTTATGAGATGAGACCAGTGAAGCAAACACCTGCTCATCATACGGACAAATTTGCTGAATTAGTATGTAGTAATTCACTGCGTGCGAATACATTAACAAATGCAGTTGGTGTTTTAAAAGAAGAAATGCGATTATTAGACTCTGTTATTATTCGTTCAGCAGACGAGTGTGCAGTTCCAGCAGGTGGAGCACTGGCTGTTGACCGTCACGAATTTGCCGCTCGTGTGACGGAAAGTGTTAAAAATCATCCGAACGTAACGGTTGTTAATGAAGAGATTACGGAAATTCCACAAGGACCAACTGTTATTGCAACAGGTCCGTTAACGTCAAAAGATTTATCGGAAAAGCTGCGCGCGTTAACAAGTGAAGATTATTTATATTTTTACGATGCGGCTGCACCTATTATTGAAAAAGACAGCATTGATATGAATAAGGTATATCTTAAATCTCGCTATGACAAAGGGGAAGCTGCCTATTTAAACTGTCCAATGACAAAAGAAGAATTCCAACGTTTTCATGAAGCATTAATCAATGCAGAGACGGTTCCTTTAAAAGAATTTGAGAAAGAAATTTATTTTGAAGGATGTATGCCAATTGAAGTAATGGCTTCACGCGGAGAAAAAACAATGCTCTTTGGACCAATGAAACCAGTTGGATTAGAAGATCCGAAAACAGGAAAGCGACCTTATGCAGTTGTTCAGCTTCGTCAAGATGATGCGGCAGGTACACTTTATAATATCGTAGGTTTCCAAACACATTTAAAATGGGGAGCACAAAAAGAAGTATTAAGCTTAATCCCAGGTTTAGAAAATGCAGAAGTAGTACGCTACGGAGTTATGCATAGAAATACGTTTATTAATTCTCCTAAATTGTTAAAACCTACGTATCAATATCGTGAGCGTGATGACTTATTCTTTGCTGGACAAATGACGGGAGTAGAAGGATATGTAGAATCAGCAGCGAGCGGATTAATGGCAGGAATGAACGCAGCTCGACTTGTGCTTGGTGAAGAATTGGTTGTATTGCCGCAGGAAACGGCGATTGGCAGTATGGCTCACTATATCACACATACAAGCGCTAAAAACTTCCAGCCGATGAATGCCAATTTTGGCTTATTCAAAGAATTGGAAGTGCGAATCAAAAACAAACAAGAACGAAATGAAACGCTTGCTAAAAGAGCATTGGAAACTATTCAGAATTTTACAACTAAATAATCAAAATTGTTTGCAAGGGCTACTTAATTGTGATAATATTTAGTAGCCCTTGTGAGGTGATAACATTGGAATTTGTTAAAGATGTATTAAATTCCTTTCTAGAATATTTACAAATTGAGAAAAACTATTCAAAATATACAGTTGACTGCTATGAAAAAGACATAGGTATCTTCATGTCTTTTATGCAAGAAGAGCAAATACAAAACCTACAAAGTGTTACATATGCTGATGCAAGGCTGTTTTTAACACGTCTATATGAAAAGCAGTATTCAAAAAGATCGATGTCACGCAAGATTTCTTGTTTGAGAACGTTTTATCGGTACTTAAATAGAGAAGAATTAGTAGAAGATAATCCATTTGCGCTCGTTACCCTTCCTAAAAAGGAAGAGCGAAATCCTCGCTTCCTGTATGAAGAGGAGATTGTGAAATTATTTCAAATGAATGACTTAACAACTCCGTTAGGACAGCGTAATCAGTCTCTATTAGAATTGCTGTATGCCACCGGAATACGAGTGAGTGAATGTGCATCTATTAAGCTTAGCGATATAGATTTTTCACTTCAAACTTTGCTCGTATATGGCAAAGGGAAAAAACAACGGTACGTGCCATTTGGCTGTTATGCCAAGGACGCTCTTAGAGTATATATAGATAAGGGAAGAAAGCTTCTTTTAAAAAAGGCTCCTTCTGATACTCATTCGCTCTTTTTAAATTATAAGGGGACACCGTTGACAGACCGTGGCATACGCTTAGTCATTGATCAGTTAGTAAAGAAGACCGCTGAGAATATACATATTAGTCCACACGTTTTGCGGCATACTTTTGCGACTCATATGTTAAATGAAGGGGCAGATTTACGTACAGTTCAAGAAATGCTAGGTCATGAACATTTATCAACCACTCAAATATACACACATGTGACGAAGGATCGTTTAAAGGCAGTTTATATGAATCACCATCCTCGCGCATAAAAGGAGGAGTTAATTTGTCTACTTTCCATGCTACTACGATTTTTGCGGTTCAGCATAACGGTCAATGTGCCATGTCTGGGGACGGACAAGTAACGTTCGGAAATGCTGTTGTGATGAAACATACTGCTCGAAAAGTGAGACGTCTATTTCAAGGGCAAGTTCTTGCCGGCTTTGCAGGTTCAGTAGCTGATGCATTCACTCTTTTTGAATTATTTGAAACGAAGCTTGAAGAGTATAACGGAAATCTTCAGCGTGCAGCCGTTGAGCTTGCTAAACAATGGAGAAGTGACAAAGTATTGCGAAAGTTAGAAGCAATGCTTATTGTTATGAACAAAGATAACTTACTGTTAGTATCAGGAACGGGTGAAGTTATTGAACCGGACGACGGTATTTTAGCAATTGGATCAGGCGGAAATTATGCTTTATCAGCGGGACGTGCATTAAAACAACACGCAGGCGAACATTTAACGGCTAAAGAAATTGCAAAAGCAGCTTTAGATGTAGCAAGTGAGATATGTGTTTATACAAATGATCATATTATTGTAGAAGAACTGTAGGAAAGGGGATTTTTTTATGAATTCTCATTTAACACCTCGACAAATTGTAGAAAAGCTCGATCAGTATATTATTGGTCAAACGAAGGCAAAGAAAGCGGTCGCTGTTGCGCTGCGAAATCGCTATCGACGCGGTCTGCTAGACGAATCTTTACGTGATGAAGTTGTGCCGAAAAACATTTTAATGATTGGTCCTACAGGTGTGGGTAAAACCGAGATTGCACGCCGCTTAGCTAAGCTTGTCGGTGCACCTTTTATTAAGGTTGAGGCAACAAAATTTACGGAAGTTGGATATGTAGGACGCGATGTAGAGTCAATGGTTCGTGATTTAGTGGAAACGTCAGTTCGACTTGTGAAAGAAGAAAAAATGAACGGCGTGCGTGATCGCGCAGAAGAAAATGCAAACAAGCGCATAGTAGAGCTTCTTGTTCCAAGCAAAAAGAAGCAGCAATCGTTTAAAAATCCGTTTGAAATGATTTTTTCAAACGGTACACAGCCAAGTGATACGGATCCTGATCAAGATGAGGAAACGAATATTGCAACGAAGCGCAAACAGATTGCTCATCAGCTTGCTTTAGGAGAGCTTGAAAATCATTATGTCACAATTGAAGTAGAAGAGCAACAGCCTTCTATGTTTGATATGTTACAAGGTTCGGGTATGGAACAAATGGGCATGAACATGCAGGATGCCTTAAGCAATTTTATGCCTAAAAAACAAAAAAAGCGCAAGCTTACTGTTAAAGATGCACGAAAAGTATTAACAAATGAAGAAGCGCAAAAATTGATTGATATGGATGAAGTGACGCAAGAAGCTGTGAATCGTGCAGAACAATACGGAATTATTTTCATTGACGAAATTGATAAAATTGCTCAGAAAAGTGGTAATTCATCTTCAGCTGATGTTTCACGTGAAGGCGTGCAGCGAGATATTTTACCAATTGTAGAAGGGTCAACGATTGTTACAAAATATGGCGCAGTCAAAACTGATCATGTTTTATTTGTAGCAGCCGGTGCTTTCCATGTATCAAAACCGTCGGATTTAATTCCAGAATTGCAA
This sequence comes from Priestia aryabhattai, assembly GCF_023715685.1. Taxonomy (NCBI): domain Bacteria; kingdom Bacillati; phylum Bacillota; class Bacilli; order Caryophanales; family Bacillaceae; genus Priestia; species Priestia aryabhattai. Next base: position 576,215 of record NZ_JAMBOQ010000001.1, on the reverse strand, counting down.
GGTCGATTCCCAATTCGCGTTGAATTAACGAAGCTAACCGTTGAAGATTTTATAAACATTTTAGTAGAGCCAGATAATGCGTTATTAAAGCAATATGCGGCATTATTGGAAACTGAAGGTATACAAATTGAATTTTCTGACGATGCTATACGTAAGATTGCAGAAATTGCATATCAGGTAAATCAAGATACAGACAATATTGGTGCAAGAAGGCTTCATACGATCTTAGAACGTTTGCTAGAGGATTTATCGTTTGAAGCACCAGAAGTGACATTAGAGAAAATTGTGATTACTCCGCAGTACGTGGAAGAAAAATTAGAAAAAATCGCTAAAAACAAAGATTTGAGTCAATTTATTTTATAGAACTGAAATCGCAGGAGGAAGAGTACTAATGGATTTATTAGGGAAAACTAGAAAGATTAATGCAATGCTACAAAAAGCAGCTGGTAAACCAGTAAACTTTAAAGAAATGGCTGAAACACTTTGCGAAGTGATCGAATCAAACGTATTCGTAGTAAGCCGTCGCGGTAAATTATTAGGAATCGCTGTTAAACAGCAAATTGAGAATGCGCGAATGAAAGATATGTTAGAAGCACGCCAGTTCCCAGAAGAATATACTCAAAGCCTATTTAACATTCAAGAAACATCTTCTAACTTAAACATTGAAAGTCAATATACAGCTTTCCCAGTTGAAAATAAAGACTTATTTGATGCAGGACTAACAACAATCGTTCCAATTATCGGAGGCGGAGAGCGTCTAGGTACGCTTGTACTATCTCGTTTAGACCGTCAGTTCGAAGATGATGATTTAATCCTTGCTGAATACGGTGCAACGGTAGTAGGTATGGAAATTCTTCGTGAAAAAGCAGAAGAGATCGAAGAAGAAGCACGTAGCAAAGCTGTTGTACAAATGGCAATTAGCTCATTATCATACAGTGAGTTAGAAGCTATTGAGCACATCTTTGAAGAGTTAAATGGAAATGAAGGACTATTAGTAGCAAGTAAAATTGCTGACCGCGTTGGAATTACACGTTCAGTAATCGTAAATGCGCTACGTAAATTAGAAAGTGCTGGCGTTATCGAATCACGTTCTTTAGGAATGAAAGGAACTTACATTAAAGTTCTTAACAACAAATTCTTAGTAGAGCTTGAAAAATTAAAATCTAACTAAGTTTATGAACCAAAAAGCACACGGGCTTTGCCTGTGTGCTTTTTTTTGTATGCTCTCAGTACAAAAAGATTAAGGCGGTTCGTTCACCGTTTTTATAAATCTTTAATAAACTTCATATAAAAATCTAAAAATTATATTATAGAATCTTTAAAAGTAAAAAGATACTAGTTGATTACAAATCGTTACTTTTATTACATATTATTCAGGACTTATGGTATATATTTTTACTTTAAATTTAAAAAATAGAGCTAAAGTATAGTGTTGGCGTTAAAATATGTTGGGAAAATGAACGAAAAATTTGGTTTATAGTCCAAAAGTTCTTAAAAAAGGATAGACATTGCATGAAGTTTTTTTTACAATAAGTTCTATGGTACTAAAGTCGAGATTTGTCATCAATTTTTTTGAGGAAAATAGAATAGGTAAGCAGGTGTAGGAATTGAGTTTATTTTCAACTACTTTTCAAACAATTGAAAATGGAATCAGCTATGCGTCACAAAAGCAGCAGACGATTGCACAAAATATCGCAAACGTTGATACTCCAAATTATAAATCGAAAACAGTAGTGCGTACGAGTGAGTTTCGAGATTTATTACATAACGAGTTAGAAGCATATCGGACTGATTCACAACATGTTCCATTTTCTAATTTATCCCAGAGAGTGATTGCTCAGCAAGGAAACACTTCCTATCAAGCAAATGGAAACAATGTGGATATGGATAAAGAGATGGCGGATATGGCTGAAAATCAAATTTATTATGAAGCGCTGGTAGATCGTTTAAATGGAAAATTTAATTCTCTTCAAACAGTCATTAGAGGAGGTAAATAAGTTTGACTATTTTTCAAAATATGAATATTACATCTTCAGCTTTAACTGCCAATCGTTTAAGAATGGACGTTGTTTCATCTAATATGGCGAATGCTGAAACGACAAGAGGGACGTACGTTAATGGTGAGTGGCAGCCTTATAAAAGAAAAATGGTTGTCATGCAGTCTGACCGTTCGCCTTCTTTTTCGTCTCTCTTACACTCCGAAATCAATAAAAGTCAAAACAATGGTGTAAAAGTCACAGATATCGTAGAAGATAATACTCCTTTTAATTTAGTATATAACCCCACGCATCCAGATGCGAATGACCAAGGGTACGTGCAGATGCCAAACGTAGATCCTTTAAAGGAAATGACGGATTTGATTAGTGCCACTCGATCCTATGAAGCAAACGTGACGGTCTTTAATACAAACAAAAGCATGTTAACAAAGGTGTTAGAAATTGGAAAATAAAGGAGAAATAAAATGATTAATGGTATCAGCAATCAAGTAGCGATGGCAAAAACAGCAGCTTCTACTAGTACTGGACAAACAACTCAACAGTTTTCAACGTTTTTAAAAGACTCAATCAATGAATTAAACAATACTCAACGCGCTTCGGATATAGCGACTGAAAAGCTTGCTAAAGGAGAAAATGTCGAACTTCAAGATGTAATGATTACTGCTCAGAAAGCAAGTATTACGATGCAAACGGCTCTTGAAATACGCAATAAAGCTGTTGAAGCCTATCAGGAAATGATGAGAATGCAAATGTAATTGAGCGGTTATTAAAGGAAATGAAAATAGTAATAACCGGAGGAATACCATGAACGAAAGAATAGCTTTTTATCGAGATAAGATGAAAGTCTTTTGGAATAACCGCAAAAAAGGACAGAAAATAGCCCTTATCGCTGTTCCTCTTGCGGCTATTCTAGTGATTAGTTTAGCATCTGTTTTCTTAAATAAGGATAAATTTGTCCCTCTTTATAGCAATCTATCAGCTCAAGAAACAGGACAAATTAAAGCAGAGCTTGATGCTAGAAGTGTTCCTTCAGAAATCTCTGATAACGGAACAATCATTTCAGTGCCTGAGCAAAGCGTTGACTCGCTAAAAGTTGATTTAGCTGCACAAGGAATTCCTGACAGCGGAAGTATCGACTATTCGTTTTTTGGGAAAAATGCGAGCTTTGGTATGACAGATAATGAATTTGATGTGTTAAAGCTTGATGCGATGCAAACTGAATTGGCTAACTTAATGAAAAACATTCAAGGAGTCAACGATGCAAAAGTAATGATTACCCTTCCCAATGAAAGCGTATGGGCGAATGAAAAGCAGGGAGAAGCATCTGCATCGATTGTGCTCAATACAAAGGCAGGTTATAAGTTTGACGATCAGCAAATTAAATCTCTTTATCATTTAGTGTCAAAAAGTGTTCCAAACCTTCCTACAGATAATATTGTTATTATGAACCAATATTTTGAGTATTTTGATTTAAAAGGAAACGAAACTAATTCAGCTTCTAACTCATTTGCTTCGCAGAACGAAGCGAAAAAAGAAGTGGAGCGAGATATTCAGCGTCAAGTACAGCAAATGCTAGGAAGACTGGTCGGTCAAGACAAAGTAATGGTCTCTGTTACAGCAGATCTTGATTTTACGCAGGAAAATCGCGAAGAAAAACTAGTAGAGCCTGTTGATAAAGATAATATGCAAGGAATTGCCGTTAGCGCTGAAAAAATTAATGAAACATTTTCTGGTAAAAATGCTCAAGATGGAGGCGTTGCTGGAACAGGGGAAGAAGATACAACAAACTACTCATCTAGCACAACAAGTGGAGACGGAGACTACGAAAAAAATGAAGAACGAATTAATTATGAAGTAAATCGAATTCATAAAGAAATCGTCGAAAGTCCATACAAAATTCAAGATCTTGGCATTCAAGTAATGATAGATCCGTCCAATGCAAAAGGGAAATCACAAGTTTCGGATACGCTTGAATCAGACGTTCAAAAAATGCTAGGTACAATTGTTCGCACTTCTATTTCAAAAGATGCAAATACGAAAGCTCTCTCGGATAACGCGGTCAGTGATAAGATCACTGTTTCTGTTCAGCCGTTTAATGGACAAGAAACAGCTGATAGCACAGCAAGGTCTATTCCATTGTGGATGTATATAACCGGAGGAGCACTGCTGCTTGTTATTGTTGTTCTTATTGTGCTGTTAGTTAGAAAAAGACGTCAAGACTTAGATGAAGATGAATATGATGAAACATTTGAAGCATATGAAGCGGCACAAAAAGCTCCTGCTTTAAGTGCCGAACAGCAAACAAGAAGCAATCTTGAAACGTTAGCGAAGCAAGATCCGGAAGAATTTGCAAAACTGCTGCGAACATGGATTAGTGAAGATTAGGAGGGAAGCTAATGGTAAAGGCTATGCAAAAAAATGAGTTAACTGGAAAGCAAAAAGCAGCCATTTTGTTGATTTCTCTCGGCCCGGATGTATCAGCTTCTATCTATAAACATCTCAGTGAAGATGAAATTGAGCAGTTAACGCTTGAAATATCTTCGGTGAGAAAAGTGGAACCTTCTCTAAAAGAAGCTGTGCTTAATGAGTTTGAACAAATAACGCTTGCTCAAAACTACCTTGAAAAAGGAGGAGTAAGCTATGCGAAACAGGTGTTAGAAAAAGCACTCGGATCAGAGCAGGCTATGATGATTATCAATCGACTAACTTCTTCTCTGCAAGTTCGTCCGTTTGACTTTGCCAGAAAAGCTGATCCTATGCAGCTGTTGAATTTTATTCAGCATGAGCATCCTCAGACGATTGCCCTTATTTTATCTTACTTAGAGCCCATACAGGCAGGACAAATCTTATCATCACTGCCTCAGGAAAGGCAAGCGGATATTGCAAGACGGATTGCAACGATGGGAAGTACGTCTCCGGAAGTCATTAATGAAGTAGAGCAAATTTTAGAGAGAAAGCTTTCTGCTACTGTGACCCAAGACTATACCCAAACAGGTGGTTTAGAAGCAGTAGTTGAAGTATTAAATGGAGTAGACCGAGCGACTGAAAAAATCATTATTGATACGCTTGAAATTCAAGATCCGGCACTAGCAGAAGAAATTAAACAGCGAATGTTTGTATTCGAGGATATTGTAACGCTCGATAACCGTTCTATTCAGCGTGTGATACGAGATGCAGAAAATGATGATTTATTGTTGAGCTTAAAAGTAGCAAGTGAAGAAGTGAAATCTATTATTTTTAAAAATATGTCTAGTCGTATGGTGGAAACTTTTAAAGAGGAAATGGAATTTATGGGTCCTGTACGTTTGAAAGATGTAGAGGAAGCTCAGTCACGTATCGTTGCTGCAATTAGACGTTTAGAAGATGCTGGTGAAATTGTAATAGCTCGAGGTGGAGGAGAAGATATTATTGTCTAATATCATTAAATCAACTTATACGAACAAACTTTCAGACGAAAATGCTAAGCACATTCAAGTCATTCCATTTGGTTTTCCGATACAAGATGAGCTGACAGAAGAACATCTTCAGCAAGAAAATGCACAGCACGTTATTGAGCAAGCGCACAGTGAAGCTGAAATGATAAAGGCCAAGGCAGACGCTTACCATAAACAAGTTCAAAATGAAGTCGAACGTTTGAAAAAGCAGTGGGAAGAAGAGAAGGTGCTGCTGTTTCAACAAGAACAAAAGCGGGGCTATGAAAAAGGATACGAAGAAGGGCTGCTTCAAGGAAAACAAGAGTACGAACATGTATTAGCGATGTCGCGAAACATTGTGGACGAAACGAAGAACCAGTACTACGAATATATAAATCAATCTGAAGAAGTCATTTTTGAATTAGGTTTCACCCTAGCAGAAACGATTTTAAATGAACAGCTTCAAAGGAATGAATCATTTTTATCACTTGTTGCGAGATCTTTAAAAGAAGTTAGAGAACATAAAGAAATCCAGCTTTTTGTTTCTCCGAAAAAATATGCATACGTATGTGAACATAAACGAGAACTGTTCGATTTATTAAACGGAGAAACCGGGTTGTTTATTTATGTAGATGAAAATCTTCAGGAAATGGATTGTGTCATCGAATCCTCTTATGGGCGTCTTGTTGCTTCTTTTGATAGTCAGTTAACGGAAATGAAGAAAAAATTAAAAGAACGTTTGTTGGAGGAGAGTAAACATGAAAGTCGCACGACTCATTTATGAAATCCCGCGCACTGCTTCTTTTAAACGGTATGGGAAAGTCAGTCGAGTAGTAGGAATGATGATTGAATCTAAAGGACCTAGAACGTCAATAGGAGATGTTTGCTTCATCCATCTTAGTGAACGAGGAGATAAAATCCGTGCAGAAGTTGTTGGTTTTAACGGTGAGCACGTTGTCTTAATGCCTTATACGTCTGTTCGATATATCGGACCTGGCTGCCTAGTGGAAACCACAGAAAAACCTTTGCAGGTAAGCGTAGGGAAAGAGTTAATAGGTCAAGTGCTTGATTCGTTAGGTAACCCTTTAGATGGGTCTGAACTTTCTCATTACTTGCCTTCCGTTTTAACGGATCAAGACCCCCCTAATCCCCTAGAGCGCCCGCCTATTGAACAGCCGATTGAAGTAGGTGTACGAACGATTGATAGTTTGCTAACAGTAGGTCAAGGGCAGCGCATAGGTATTTTTGCAGGAAGCGGTGTGGGGAAAAGTACGTTGCTCGGGATGATTGCTCGCAATACAAAAGCAGATATCAATGTCATTGCTCTTGTAGGTGAGCGAGGAAGAGAAGTCAGGGAATTCATTGAACGAGACCTTGGAGAAGAAGGGTTAAAGCGCTCCGTTGTAGTAGTTGCTACCTCTGATCAACCTGCTCTACTTCGAATGAAAGCGGCATACACAGCTACCTCTATTGCTGAATACTTTCGAGATGAGGGTCTGAGCGTCATGATGATGATGGATTCTGTTACCCGTGTAGCAATGGCACAGCGAGAAATTGGATTAGCTGTAGGTGAGCCTCCCACTACTAAAGGTTATACACCATCTGTTTTTGCTAGCTTGCCAAGGTTACTGGAACGTACTGGGACTAATCAACATGGATCTATTACTGCCTTTTACACTGTACTAGTAGACGGAGATGATATGAATGAACCTATTTCTGATACGGTGCGAGGCATTATAGACGGACATATTGTACTAGATCGGGAGCTGGCCAATAAAGGTCAATATCCGGCCATCAATGTCTTAAAAAGCGTTAGTCGCGTGATGAATCATATCGTAAATGAAAGACATAGAGAAGCAGCTGAAAAACTGCGTTCATTAATGGCTACCTATGCTAATTCTGAAGACTTAATTAACATAGGTGCTTACAAAAGAGGATCTTCTGCTTACATTGATGAGGCGATCGACTACCACCCTGTCATTGATGCATTTTTAAAACAAAAAACGAACGAACATCCATCATTTGAAACAAGTGTAACAAAGCTCTGTGAACTGTTTGTGAAAGGTGAGTAAATATGGCATATGAATTTAGGTTATCTAAAATAATGGTAATCAAGTCAAATGAAAAAGATGAACTGCTATCTCAATATAATCAATCTTTACAGCAGTTTGAAACAGCGGGTGAAAAGCTTTATAAAAAGTTAAAAGAAAAAGAAAAGCTGATTGAACAGCATACGGACAAAATGAAGCAAGGGCTTTCTATTTTAGAAATTAAATCATTTCAGCAGTTTTTAACAAGTGCCGAACGAGTGATTGAAAGGCTACAACAAGAGGTCATGCTTACAAGACAGCAAATGAACTTAAAGAAACTTAAGTTAGAAGAAAAGAACATAGAAGTAAAAAAGTATGAAAAGTTAAAAAAGAGAGACTACGATTCTTATATAACAGCGGAAAAACAGTTAGAGGCTAAGCAAATGGATGAGCTGTCGCTACAGCAGTACATGCTGCATAGAAATTAGGTGAAAAACATGGCTAAACAAAAAGAATTAAGAGAAGAGTACGAAAAAGAAAAGTCTTATAGTAAAAGCCAATTGTTTTTATTTTTAATCTTTATTCCAGCGGGGTTCCTCATCTTGGCAGCTTATATTGTCCTGACACTTTTAGGCGTTAATGTAAATGATAAAGTTTCAGCTGTTACACACGCTATTCCGTTTGTATCAAGTGAGCAGTCACAAAAAAATGAAAATATTCAAGAAAGCAATGAAGAAATACAAAAGCAGGTTGAGAGCCTTCAAAAGAAGCTGAGTGCTAAAGAAAAGCAAATTGCAGCTTATGAAAAAATGATCAGTACAAAAGATCGCCAAATGGATGAACTAAAAATTGAAATGCGTGATATGGAAGAAAAAGCCGATGATGAAGCGAAAAAACAAAAAAACAATCAGATAGCAAGGAAAGATGTCATTACTACCTATGAACACATGTCTCCTAAAAATGCAGCGCTCATTTTTGCCGAGTTAAAAGAAGACAAAGCCGTTGCGATGTTTAAGCAGTTCAAAGCAAGTACAAGAACGGCAATTTTAGAAAAAATGGACCCGAAAGTAGCTGCACGCTATACGACATTGTTAACGGATCAGATTGATGAATAAAAGCAGAGGTGAAAACAGTGGAAATTTCACTACGTCCAGCAGCTCCATTAAAGGTAAACTTCGATGAAAAAGCAGCTGTTATTCAGACTCAAGGTTTTTTTGAAGAAATCGTTCAGCAGCTTCAGCAGTTAGAGGCGCAGCCTTCAGCGGATAAGGAGAAATCATCGGACGAACAAGAGGTAGATCAAGCCGTCTTAAAGGCGGTCGGGTTAATTACGATTCAGTTAAGCGAAGCAGAAGATGAAGAAGCTGAATCGTCTGTTTTATACGAACACCTAGCCGAAATGATAAATAGGATTCCAAGTAGTCGCGATTTTGAGCAGCCGCTCCTAAAGATGCAGAATGTTTTAACAGAAATGGAGCAGGAGCCAGTTTCGTCCAAAACAGACAGTCAAGAACAGTATTTATCTTCTATTTCTACTTTGTTGACCATATGTAAAAATACATCGTCTGCTTTTCAAACAGAGTTTACTCAGCTGATGGAAGAACTCCTAAAACCGCAGCTGCAGTCAGTGAAGCTTTCGGATTCGCAGCTTGAGGATTTACGGAAAGCTGCTACTGAAAAAATAGAGAAAATTTATAAACAACCAGGTGTATTGACCGATACCTTACATGAAAAGCGCTCAGCTGGCTTTTCGGCGATTGTTCATTCAGCACCAAAAGATTCTGTAAGAGATGTGGCCCCTTTTCGTAAAGAGGAAAAAGTGCCCCTTTTAAATCAAATCTCTTGGAAAAAAGATGTGATTTTAAATAACGAAAGCACGGATTCAAATAGTTCAAGCAAGAATAGTGAAAGTTTTTTCGGTACAAACACAGCCGAGGCGACATTAGAAAATAATCCATCATCTTTTGGGGCTGGAGAAATGCTCAAGGTCCAAGAGTTTTCTATTGATTTAGGACAAGCACAATCTGAGCATCAACAGTCTGACAATCTGTTAAACGAGCTGCAAAAAGTATGGAGTAAAGCTTCGTTGAGTACTGAAGAGGGAACATCAAAGCTTCTCTTTAAGTTATTCCCAAAACAGTTAGGTAATATTTCAATTGAAGTGATTCAGCAAGGCAATGAAACGATTGCGCAGGCTGTCGTATCGTCAGCGAAAGCAAAAGAGCTGTTAGAATCCAACCTTTCGACTTTACGACAAGTTCTCACGTCTCAGCGTGTATCCGCTGATAAAGTCGATGCGGCGGTTGTTCATTCAGCACCATCAGAGTCTGCAAGAGATATGTATGCTTTTCGTAAAGAGGAAAAAGTGCCGTTTTTTAATCAACTCCCTTGGAAAAAAGATGTGATTTTACGTAGCGAAAGTATGGATACAGATAGCTCCCAAAAAAATAGCGAAAGTTCGTTTGGTACAAACCCAACCGGGGCGACAGTAGAGAACCATCCATCAACCTTTGGAACCGGAGAAATGCCTAAGATTCAGCAGTTTTCTATTCATCTAGGGCAAGCAAAATCTGACTATCAACAGTCTAGCAATTTGTTAAACGAGCTGCAAAAAATATGGAGTAAAGCTTCGTTGAGTACTGGAGAGGGAACATCCAAGCTTTTCATTAAGTTATTTCCAAAACAGCTCGGTGCGATTTCAATTGAAATGCTTCAGCAAGACAATGAAACGGTTGCGCGAATTGTCGTATCGTCAGTAAAAACAAAAGAGCTATTAGAATCCAACCTTTCGACTTTGCGGCACGGTCTAGCGTCTCAGCATGTATCAATTGATAAAATCGATGTGCTACTTTCAGAACAAGCGATGTCGTATAACAATGAAAATGACCAGCAAAAAGAAAGACAGGAAAAAGAGACATTTAGGAAAGAAGAAGATCAAGATTCACAACAATTGGAAGAATCGGCTTCCTTTCTATCTTCTTTTGAAGCAGCGCTCATTAATTACAACGTATAGGTGATAACAATGACAAATGAAATTACGTCTGACTTGTATCTAGGTAATAAAGAAACACAAGTGAAGCAGACGGGAAACAGCTCGCTTGGCAAAGATGATTTTTTGAAGCTTTTGATTGCTCAGCTTCAAAATCAAGATCCAATGAATCCAATGGAAGACAAAGACTTTATTGCTCAAATGGCTCAGTTTTCATTTCTTGAACAAATGACAAATATGAGCACATCGCTCAATACGTTTTTAACGCAGTCTCAGGCTTCTCCTATTTTAAAAGGAAGCGAATTAATTGGCAAAACCGCTGCATGGGTAGATGAACAAGGAAATAAAAAGCAAGGAGTCATTTCAACAGCATCTGTCAAAAACAATGAGATATCGTTTAGGATCAATGATGAAAATCATACGGTACTTTCGCTAAACGATATCCTAGAAGTAAGCAGTTAACCAACCAAATTTAAGGAGTGATTTTATGTTACGTTCGATGTATTCAGGAATCAGCGGCATGAAGAATTTTCAAACTAAATTAGATGTCCTAGGAAATAACATTGCCAATGTTAATACATACGGCTATAAAAAAGGACGTACAACGTTTCAAGATTTAGTGAGTCAGCAAGTAGCAGGAGCCACAGCACCGGCAGGAAACCGTGGAGGTGTCAATGCTAAACAAGTCGGTTTAGGTTCACAAATTGGCACGATCGATACAATCCAAACGGCAGGAAGCATTCAGTCAACGGGTCGTCCGCTGGATGTAGCTATTTCTGGAGACGGCTATTTTGTTGTAAATGATGGAGCATCAGACTATTACACAAGAGCAGGGAATTTCTATTTGGATAGTCAAGGTGATTTAGTAACTGGAGATGGATTATATGTACAGGGCACTAATGGAAATATTAGAATTGATCCAACTACAGCTAAAAGCTACAGCATTGGAGCGAATGGAACGGTTAATTATGTAGACAATAATGGTGCAACTCAGGTTGCAGGTACTATCAAACTTGCAAAGTTTGCTAACAATGAAGGACTTCAAAAAACAGGAGGAAACTTGTTTGCAGATACTCCAAACGCAGGGCTGGTTACAACTCCTGCAAACATTACTCCTGGAAACAACGGCACAGGAACTCTAGTCTCAAGCGCCCTTGAAATGTCCAACGTTGATTTATCGGAAGAATTCACGGAAATGATCGTTGCACAGCGTGGATTTCAAGCGAACACAAGAATTATCACAACATCCGATGAGATCCTACAAGAATTAGTGAATCTAAAACGATAGGCAGGAGGAAGGAGTGACTTTTACTCCGGTAGGTCATGATTACTTTAACAAAGCTAAACGGTAAAACATTTACGTTAAATGCTCTATACATCGAGCAGGTTGAAGCATTTCCTGATACGACCATTACGCTAACGAATAATAAAAAGCTAGTGGTAAAGGATTCAGTTGAAGAAGTGAATGAGAAAGTGACGCGTTATTATCAGCGAATTAACGTATTAGGACTGCAGCAAACGACGGAGGAATAAAGCGTGTTTAAAAATAAGTTAATTAGTAAGAGGATTATTATCCTACTTTCTCTTACTTTAATAGGAAGCATTGCGGTTATTGTCACGTTAAAGTATACAGAGCAGGCAAGTATTCAAAAAGGTCCATCTATCGACGATGTGATTAAAACCTCTGTAGATGTAACAGATATTAAAACAAATTTAAAAAGCAATAACTATATCAGTATCTCCTTTAAAATTCAAATGGATAGTAAAAAAGCAGCGGAAGAGCTTCAAAAAAGAGATTTTCAAGTAAAAGATATTATCATTAACGAGCTGTCAAATATGAGTGTGCAAGATTTTGAAGGAACGCAAGGGCTCAGCACGTTAGAAACAGATATTGCAAAGCAAATTGATCAGCTAATGGAAAACGGACATGTTGTTAGAATTTATACAACGTCTAAAGTGTTGCAGTAAAGAAACAGGGAGGGAAGCTAGTGGCTGGGGATGTATTATCACAAAATGAAATTGATGCGCTATTATCCGCGTTATCAACTGGAGAGATGAATGCGGATGAATTAAAAAATGAAAATAAAAAACAGCGTATTCGTACATATGATTTTAAACGGGCGCTGCGTTTTTCAAAAGATCAGATTCGCAGTTTGACGCGAATTCATGAAAATTATGCACGCATGCTGACCACTGTTTTTTCGGCGCAGCTTCGTAACGTTGTGCAAGTGTCCGTTGTATCGGTGGATCAAATTCCGTATGAGGAGTTTATCCGTTCTGTTCCTAAAGTAACCATCTTAAATGTGATAGCCGTCCCTCCTTTAGAAGGGCATATCATTATGGAAGTCAATCCGAACATTGCCTATGCGATGCTTGACCGCTTGCTTGGAGGACAAGGCGAGAGCGGTGAAAAAATTAGTAACTTAACGGAAATTGAAATGAGCTTGCTTCGAAACTTGTTAGATAAAACGTTAGAAAGTATGAGAGAAGCTTGGAGTTCCATTGCGGAAATTGAACCTGAAACATCAGAGTTTGAAGTGAATCCTCAGTTTTTGCAGGTGATTTCGCCAAATGAAATTGTCATTGTCATTTCATTGAACGTTCAAATTGGAGATGAAACGGGCATGATCAATCTATGTATTCCGCACGTTACGCTTGAACCTATCGTGTCCAAACTATCCGTTCATTACTGGATGCAATCTTCGAAAAAAGAACCTAATGTAGAAGAGATTGAGCAGCTAAAGAAACAAATTAATGATGCGGAATTGCAGGTTGTAGCTGAGCTAGGAAAAGCGGATATTTCAATTGAAGATTTCTTAGCATTAGATGCAGGAGATGTCATTCGACTGCAAACAAGCGTTCATAATCCGTTAACTATTTACGTCGGAGAGCAACCTAAATTTATTGCACAGCCTGGAAAAGTCAGTCGAAAAGTAGCTGTGCAAATTCTAGATGATGTTAAGAGGAGGAACTAAAGGAATGAACGATGACATGCTTTCGCAAGATGAAATTGATGCGTTGTTAAAAGGAACTTCTTCACTTGACGAGTTTTCGGAGCCGAACAAGTCAAGTCAAGTAGACGATTACTTTACGGAAATGGAAAAAGACGCGCTTGGCGAAATTGGAAACATTTCGTTTGGAAGCTCAGCAACGGCGCTCTCGGCTTTATTAAATCAAAAAGTCGATATTACAACACCGTTTGTATCGCTCATACATAAAGAAGAGCTAACGGGTGAATTTCCAAATCCTCATGTCGCTGTGCAAGTTCAGTATACAGAAGGCTTTTCTGGTACGAACTTGTTGGTCATTAAACATGAAGATGCAGCTGTTATTTCAGATTTGATGCTTGGGGGAACGGGAGAGAATCCGGCGGAAATCATGGATGAAATTAAGCTGAGTGCAGTGCAGGAAGCGATGAATCAAATGATGGGTTCTGCAGCAACGTCTATGTCTACAGTATTTCAAAAGAAAATTGATATCTCTCCACCGAGCTTAGATATTTTAAATATTCAAAAAGGGGAAGGTACAAAGCTGATTCCGCAAGATGACGTCTTTGTAAAAGTCTCTTTTAATTTGAAGGTGGGCACATTAATTGATTCGAATATTATGCAGCTTTTATCTATGCCGTTCGCAAAAAGTTTGGTTGAAGAGCTCTTAGTTCCAAGCGCAGAAGATACAGCTGGTTCTATTGAAAAAGAACCAGATTTTAATGAAAAGCAAACAGAATCGCAAGCAGCTGAATACATACAGCATGAAGAAACACAGCGGGCAGAATCTGTTCATGTACCAGTTGATGTTCAGCCCGCATCGTTTTCAGAGTTCGAGCACGTGTCTTCTCCTCAAGGAGATTCTCGAAATTTAGAAATGCTGCTTGATATACCGCTTCAAGTTACCGTGGAGCTTGGAAGGACAAAGCGAACGGTGCAAGAGATTTTAGCATTATCTTCTGGTGCAATCATTGAACTTGATAAACTAGCAGGTGAACCGGTAGATATCTTGATTAATAGCAAATTAATTGCAAAAGGTGAAGTGGTCGTTATTGACGAGAATTTTGGCGTTCGCGTAACCGATATTATTAGTCAAAGAGACCGTATTAATAAACTAAAATAATAATTTTTAGGAGGAGTAGAGATGGGAAACCGAATTTTAATTGTAGATGATGCTGCATTCATGCGCATGATGATTAAAGATATTTTAACGAAAAATGGATATGAAGTAGTAGCGGAAGCGGCAGATGGTCAGCAGGCTGTAGAGTTATTTAAAGAGCATGAACCAGATCTTGTCACAATGGATATTACCATGCCTGAAATGGATGGAATTACGGCCTTAAAAGAAATTAAAAACATAAAAAGTGATGCTAAGGTGATTATGTGTTCAGCCATGGGACAGCAGGCAATGGTGATTGATGCAATTCAAGCGGGGGCAAAAGATTTTATCGTTAAGCCGTTTCAAGCAGATCGTGTATTAGAGGCAATTTCAAAAGCAATTGGATAAACAACAGATTGGCGGGGTTTTCCCGCTAATCTTACACTATGTTGAAGTAAGAGGTGGCAGACATTGCTGCGAAAGTTCGTAATTGCTGTGCTGTTAGCAAGCGTATTAGCAGGATCAAATCAAATCGTCTATGCAGAAAGTGGATCTACATCGGTAAAAGAATGTTTGGAAAAAACGGAGAAGTGTTCGGAAAGTGAGAGTACTAATTCAAAAGAAAAAACTGAACTTCAGGGGACGCCTACGCTTTCAGCTGGAGATATCGTGAAGATGATATTCGCGTTTTTACTTGTAATTGGGCTGCTTTTTGCGCTCTTAAAATTTGCAAATAAAAAAGGAAGGCTGCTACAAAAAAATAAAGTAGTACAAAACTTGGGCGGTACAAATGTTGGAAGCAGCAAGTCTGTACAAGTAGTCAAAGTTGGAAATCAGCTTTTTGTCATTGGAGTTGGTGAAAATGTGCAGCTTCTTTCAGAAATTACAGGACAAGAGAAACAGCAGCTGCTTACGCAGTATGAAGAACAACAGAAAAACGAGGGTGAATATAAAGTCGTACTACCGGCGTTTTTAGAAAAATTAACTTCTAAAAAAGAAGAGAAGTCTAGTCATTCTTTTCAGCAGCTTTTTCAGCGAGAAATGAATGAAATGAAAATGAAAAGACAAAACGTACTGAAAGAGTTAGAAAGGAACAAAAAGAACGATGAATGAAGTGATGAATCTCTTTAACTCGAGCAGTCCTACAAATATTTCAACGTCTGTCCAGCTTTTGTTGCTGCTGACGGTGTTTTCGGTAGCTCCTGGAATTTTAATCATGATGACTTGTTTTACACGAATTGTCATTGTGCTTTCATTTGTGCGTACATCGCTCGGGACCCAGCAAATGCCTCCTAATCAAGTATTAGTTGGTCTATCGCTGTTTTTAACGTTTTTTATTATGGCGCCAACTTTTTCTCAAGTAAATGAACAGGCGCTTCAGCCGCTTTTAAAAGAAAAAATCACGTTGAATCAAGCCTATGAAAAAGCAGCCGAACCGATGAAAGAATTTATGAGTGCTCATACAAGACAAAAAGATTTAGCTCTTTTTTTAGAATATGCGGATATAGATAAACCATCATCTGTTCAAGATATTCCCTTAACTGCGCTCGTTCCAGCCTATGCGATCAGTGAGCTAAAGACGGCATTTCAAATTGGATTTATGATTTTTATTCCTTTTCTCATTATCGATATGATTATAGCAAGCGTGCTGATGTCTATGGGAATGATGATGCTTCCTCCCGTTATGATTTCGCTCCCGTTTAAAATTTTACTGTTTGTACTGGTTGACGGCTGGAATTTAGTTATTAAATCATTATTAATAAGTTTTCAATAGGTGGTAGACAATGAATGGAGAATTTGTCATTTCGTTAGCAGAAAAAGGCGTGTATACGATCTTAATTGTATCTGGTCCTTTATTACTGCTGGCCCTTGTAGTTGGGCTCATTATTAGTATTTTTCAAGCAACTACCCAAATCCAAGAGCAAACTCTTGCTTTTGTTCCTAAGATTGTAGCGGTCTTAGTAGGGATTGTATTTTTTGGTCCGTGGATGTTATCAAAAATGATTTCATTTACATATGAAATTTTTTCAAATCTGTATCGGTACGTAGGATAGCTATGAGTCAGTTGATCTTATCCTATCCCGCGTTTTTACTAGTGCTAGTGCGGGTAACGTCTTTTTTTATCACGGTTCCGCTATTTTCATACAAAACTATTCCCGCAGTTCATAAGGTAGGTTTGTCTGCCTTGCTATCCGTCATTATTGCGACAACGATTGATTTACCCGTCGTTTCGTTAGATGCACAGTTTGTATTTTTAGTATTAAAAGAATGTGCTGTTGGCTTGTTTATTGGTTTGACTGCGTATGTATTTATTATAGCTATTCAAATTGCAGGAGGTCTTATCGATTTTCAAATTGGTTTTGCCATTGCCAACGTAATAGATCCACAGACAGGGGCACAAAGCCCGATACTAGGTCAATATTTATATGTATTTGCTCTTCTATTTTTATTATCGACCAATGGACATCATTTATTAATAGACGGCATTTATAATAGTTATTTAATTATTCCGTTAGACAAAGTAGCTTTTCCTGTGGGAAGCCAAGCATTTGCTACACACATCATGACTGTTTTTTCATCGATGTTTTTAGTAGCTGTTCAAATGTCTTTGCCTTTGGTTGGTTCATTATTTTTAGTCGATATCGCGCTTGGAATCGTCGCGAGAACCGTTCCGCAGTTAAATATTTTCGTAGTGGGATTTCCGGTGAAAATTATTGTCGCTTTTATTTTGCTGATTGTAGTGATGGGGAGCATGTTTTATATGATGCAAATCATATTCGAACAAATGATAGAAGCGATGCGCGCGATGATCCGCATATTAGGAGGGGTGTAGCTTTGTTTTTAGTAAAAGTTGATTTGCAATTTTTTGCAGGAGAAAAAACGGAAAAAGCTACACCTAAAAAAAAGCAAGACTCTAGAAAAAAAGGACAAGTAGCTAAAAGTCAAGACGTTACAACTGCGCTCATCCTTTTAATGGTTTTTCTTTATTTTTTGTTTGGAGCCAAACAATTTTTACAGCAAATAATGAAGTTGTTAAGAGAAGCATTTCAAACGTATATGCTTGAGGAAGTGACGGCAGAGCGTGTATTTGCGATGTTTAAGCATCTTCTTCCTTCAATAGCCCTTGCAGCAGGTCCTGTTATGCTCGCAGCTTTTATTGCTGCGCTCGGAGCGAATTATATGCAGGTTGGCATTCTTTTTTCCACGGAGGCTCTTCATCCTAAGTTAGAAAAGATTAACCCTATTAGCGGAGCCAAACGAATTTTTGCCATGAGAGCGCTGGTAGAACTAATCAAGTCAACGCTGAAAATTATGTGTATCGGAGCCGTCACGTTTTTTATCTTATGGATTCACATAGAAGATGTATTAAATTTATCTCAAAAAGTATAGGGGACTCGCTGGTTGTTCTGTCTAAACTTGTTTTTCAAATGGGACTTGCAGCCTCGCTTATGCTTTTATTTTTATCGCAGCTTGATTATTTGTACCAAAAGTTTGATTTCGAAAAAAATATTCGAATGTCAAAGCAAGATATCAAAGATGAGCATAAAAACATTGAAGGAGATCCTCTAATCAAATCAAAAATAAAGCAAAAGCAACGGGAAATGGCAATGTCTCGCATGATGCAAGAAGTTCCAAAAGCAGATGTCGTCATTACAAACCCTACTCATTATGCCATTGCTCTAAAATATGATGAAGAAAAAATGGATGCTCCCTATGTTGTAGCCAGCGGCGTAGATTTTATTGCTCAAAAGATTAAAGGAATTGCCAAAAGTCATGAAATCATCATGGTAGAGAACCGCCCGCTGGCAAGAGCGCTTTTTGATCAAACCAAAGTAGGAGATGCGGTACCAGAAGAATTTTTTAAAGCGGTGGCTGAAATATTAGCTTACGTATACCGCATTCAAAATAAAATGTAACGTTACGCTATTGTAAGGAGAGAAAAATTAATGTCTGCAAGAGAACTGCCAGTTGTTATAGGTGTTGTACTCATTATCGTCATGCTTGTTATTCCGTTGCCTTCATGGTTATTAAGTATTTTAATCATGATTAACATTTCTCTTGCGCTGCTTGTACTGCTCGTTTCCATGAATATGAAAGAACCTTTAGAGCTATCGGTATTTCCGTCTTTGCTGTTGGTTCTTACGCTGTTTCGATTAGGTTTGAACGTATCGACGACACGTTCAATTTTAGGAACAGGAGAGGCAGGCGGAGTGGTTGAAACATTTGGACACTTCGTTATTGGAGGAAACCCATTAGTGGGTTTTGTTGTCTTCGCTATTTTAATTATCATTCAGTTTATCGTTATTACAAAAGGAGCGGAGCGTGTTTCTGAAGTAGCCGCACGTTTTACTTTGGATGCTATGCCGGGTAAGCAAATGAGCATTGATGCAGATTTAAATGCAGGTATGATTTCAGAAAAACAAGCGATTGACCGCCGTGAAAAAATTCAGCGCGAAGCAGATTTTTATGGAGCAATGGATGGAGCTAGTAAATTCGTCAAAGGTGATGCCATTGCAGGGATAGTCATTACCCTTATTAATATCTTGTTTGGAATTATTATCGGCATGCTGCAAATGGGAATGTCCATCACTGAAGCATCCCAAACCTTTACTTTGTTAACAGTAGGCGATGGGTTAGTGAGTCAAATTCCAGCCCTCATGATTTCAACAGCGACAGGTATTATCGTCACTAGAGCTGCTTCAACAGGCAATTTGAGCGAAGATATTACACAGCAGCTGTTTGCTTTTCCCGTTATGCTTTATGTAACTGGAGGAACGATTGCGGCTCTTGGTTTAATTACGCCAATTAATGATGTTATTACAATGCCTATTGCTATTTTGCTAGGAGTGGGAGGCTATTATTTGTCTCGGGCTAAGCATCAGGCGGTGCGTGAAGAAATGGCGCCTACTGAAGAAGAGCTGGAAGACAATGAATTGAAAAGTCCGGAGAGTGTTGTCAATCTATTAACCGTTGATCCAATTGAATTTGAATTTGGTTATGCATTAATTCCGCTTGCTGATACGAATCAAGGCGGCGATTTGCTCGATCGAATTGTCATGATTAGGCGCCAGCTGGCACTTGAGCTAGGGTTAGTAATTCCGGTTGTTCGCATCAGAGATAACATCCAGCTTCAGCCCAACGAATACTGTCTTAAAATAAAGGGCAATGAAGTGGCAAAAGGAGAGCTGCTGCTCGATCACTACTTAGCAATCAGCCCGGGAATGGATGATGATTTGATTGAAGGAATTGATACGTTGGAACCAGCTTTTAAAATGCTTGCAAAATGGATTAGCGAGTCGGTGAAGGAGCAGGCTGAGATGTTCGGGTATACGGTTGTTGACCCACCGTCGGTTGTGTCTACTCACATAACAGAAGTTATAAAGTCTTATGCGCATGAGCTGATTGGAAGGCAGGAGACAAAGCAACTAATCGATCACACAAAAGAAACCTATCCTATTTTAATAGAGGAAGTCACGCCAAATCCGCTTTCTGTTGGAGACGTTCAACATGTGCTGGCAAAACTTTTAAAAGAAAGCGTCTCAATTCGAAATTTACCTATTATTTTTGAGGTGTTGGCCGACTATGGAAAAATAACGTCAGACACTGATTTGTTAACTGAATATGTCCGGCAAGGTCTCGCAAGACAAATTACCAGTCAATACACGGTGCAAGAAGGTCTGCTTCGAGTTCTTACCCTTTCAGGGAAAGTGGAGAAAACGATGGCTGAAGCTGTTCAACAAACAGAGCACGGCAATTATTTATCACTAGACCCTAGTGTTTCACAAGCTATTGTAGAAAGTATAGTCAAACAAACAGAAACACTTTCTTTTCAAGAGCAGTCTCCAATTGTGTTATGTTCTCCCGCGGTGAGGATGTATGTGCGTCAAATCACTGAGCGGTATTTTCCCCATATGGCGGTTTTATCATATAACGAGCTAGAAGCAAATGTTGAAGTTCAAAGTGTTGGAGTGGTGGATATCTGATGAAAGTAAAAAAATACGTAGTAGCATCTATGCCGCAAGCCATGAAAGCCATTCGTTCAGATTTAGGTGAAGAAGCGGTTATTTTACATTCAAAACAATTTCGAACAGGAGGATTTTTTGGCTTATTTACTAAGACAAAAATGGAAGTATTGGCAGCTGTCGATTCGGTCGAAAAACTGAATGTAAAGAAGAAATCAGCGCCGGCAGAACCCGGTATGGAAGATAATACATCTTTTATGAAGCAGCAGCTCAGTGAGCTAAATGCTCTTGTCTCACAAATGAGTCAAATGCAAAAGGTTTCTTCAAGTTCATACCCACAAGCAGTGGAGAATGTGCTTGCTTATTTGCGTTTGCAAGAAATAGACGAAGCTATTTTAGAAAACGTAGAGACTCCTATGCTAGAGTACTATTATTTACATCGCCCTAACTCAAACCAACTCATGAAATGGACGCAGAGCTGGTTTGTCAATCAGTTTAAAGCAAGTGAATGGAGCGGTTCTTTCAAAAAATATGTAAGTGTAGTAGGGCCAACAGGTGTCGGCAAAACAACAACACTTGCTAAATTGGCCGCAAAGTGTGTGCTTGAACATAATCAAAAAATAGCATTTATCACAACCGATACGTATAGAATTTCAGCGATTGAGCAGCTCAAGACGTACGCTTCTATCTTGAATGCGCCTTTAACGATTTGTTATAACAGAGCGGATTTTAAAAAAGCTTTGGTAGAAAAAGAAGCATATGATGTAATCTTTATTGATACAGCGGGGCGTAACTTTTTAGAAGAGCAATATGTAAGTGATTTAAAGAAAATTATTACATTTCAAGAAAATTTGCAAACGTTTCTTGTTTTAGCTCTAACGTCAAAAGTATCAGATATGAAAGCTGTATATGAACGTTTTGCTAGTCTGCCTGTTGATCAATTAATTTTTACGAAGCGAGATGAAACAACCCAGAAAGGCTCGCTTTTAAATATGTTGTATCATTACGGCCAGCGAGCTGCTTTTACAACATACGGGCAGGATGTACCAGAAGATATTTCGCCTTTTAAAATAGAAGTGTTTATCGACGATGT
The DNA here is from genome assembly GCF_023715685.1 of Priestia aryabhattai. Classification (NCBI taxonomy): domain Bacteria; kingdom Bacillati; phylum Bacillota; class Bacilli; order Caryophanales; family Bacillaceae; genus Priestia; species Priestia aryabhattai. The sequence continues at coordinate 554,644 of NZ_JAMBOQ010000001.1, read as the reverse complement.
GTTTGGAGATTGGAAAGATGAATGATCAAGCAGCAGTTTTAAGAGAAAAAGTGTTAAAAAAGCATCAAAACTCTTTAAGAGATTGCAAAACAATAGCCGTGTTAAGCGGAAAAGGAGGAGTTGGAAAGTCAAATCTATCGTTAAACTTATCTCTTGCGTTAACGAAGCAAAAGCAAAGAGTTCTTCTTTTTGACATGGATTTAGGGATGGGGAATATTGATATTTTGATTGGGCAAACGGCTTCATATACGATGGTTGATTTGCTAGAAAAAAAGCTTTCAATTGAGAAAATTATTAAAAAAGGGCCTCAAAACTTAGCTTACGTGGCTGGAGGGACGGGAATTTCCTCCGTATTTGAATGGTCTCCTTCAGCCCTTGGTTATTTAATAGAAAAGTTGAGTACGTTAACAAATCAGTACGATTATATGATTTTTGATATGGGAGCAGGAATGTCAGAGAGTGTCCTTAGGTTTTTAAAAGCCGTAGATGAAATGATTGTGGTCACAACACCTGAACCTACATCTATAACGGATGCTTACGCTGCTGTTAAACTAGCAGCTTCATATTCTGTATCAGCACCGGTTCGTCTTATTATCAATAAAACGCTTTCTGACACAGAAGGAAATCAGACGTATGAACGATTTAACCGAGCTGTTCAGCAGTTTTTGAACGTATCCATTTCTCTATTAGGTATTGTGCCAAACGATCAAGCTGTCCAAAAAGCGGTCAATCGCCAAATGCCTTTTTTGCTTCAAAATCCAACATGTAAAGCAAGTATATCCCTAGTAGAAATGGTGAATATTCTTATTCCTCAAGACGATAGGACAACGGCTAAAACAGAGGGAATGTTTATTCGGCGCCTCAAACGATTTTTTCTTGAAAGGTAGGAAATCAGAGTGAATGAAATAAAGGTGCTTATTGTAGATGATTCTGCATTTATGCGAAAGCTAATCGGCGATTTTTTAGCACTTGACAGTCGTTTTCACGTTGTGGGTACAGCACGTAACGGTGAAGAAGGGTTAAAAAAAGCGCTCGAGCTGTTGCCAGACATTGTGACACTTGATATCGAAATGCCCAAAATGAATGGCTTAGATATGTTAAAACAGCTCATGCGCGTGAATCCCCTTCCTGTTGTCATGTTATCGAGCACAACAGTAGAAGGCGCTGAAAATACGCTGACGGCTATGCAGTACGGCGCAGTTGATTTTGTTGCTAAACCTTCTGGAGCTATTTCGCTGGACTTACATAAAGTGAAAGATGAGCTTATTTCTAAGCTATTGCTGGCTAGTAAAGCCAATCTATCTTCAAGCAGTCATCAGCACGTGCAAAAAAGCAGTGTATATAACCTCCCGATGCAATCGAAAGTTAACAAGCTTATTTGTATTGGCACTTCTACTGGAGGACCTCATGCGCTGCAAGAAGTATTATCAACTGTTTCAAAAGATATAAGTGCACCCATTTTTATTGTGCAGCATATGCCTCCAAATTTTACAAAATCGTTAGCAGCTAGACTAAATCAGCTAGCTGATATTGAAGTGAAAGAAGCAAAAGACAATGAAATCGTTCGCTCAGGATGTGCTTATATTGCTCCTGGAGGCTTTCATATGACGGTCGTAGAGAAAAATGGACAGCTCAGCATTTGTTTAGACACCTCTTTACCTGTAAAAGGACATCGCCCCTCAGTGGATCGTTTGTTTCAGTCCATTAGTAAGATTTCAGGTTATCAAAAGCTTGCCGTTGTGTTGACGGGAATGGGATCGGATGGAACGGAAGGTGTTATTGATTTAAAGAAAAATAAAGACGCGATTATATTGGCTGAATCTGAAGAAACAGCTGTCATTTATGGGATGCCCAAATCAGCCGTTTCTACAAAACTTGTTGATTATATTGAACCGCTGCGAAACGTTGGAAGCTTTATTTCTCGCTACGCACAGAAATAGGAGGGAAAATTACGATGGATATGAATCAATATTTAGAAGTATTTATTGAAGAAAGCAAAGAACACTTACAAAACGTTAATGATCAGCTAATGCTTTTTGAAAAAAATACGAATGATCTTAGCTATGTAAACGAAATTTTTCGATCTGCTCATACGTTAAAAGGGATGTCTGCAACGATGGGGTTTGATGATTTAGCACAATTAACTCACAAAATGGAGAACGTGTTAGATGCCGTTCGAAATCACCAGCTCGACGCTCACACGGAAATTGTCGATGTTTTGTTTGAATCAGTCGATGCGCTAGAAATAATGGTTCAATCTATTTCTGAAGGCGGCGATGGTCAGCTTGATGTCAAATTGCTTGTTCAAAAGCTGCAGCGTATTGTAGCAGAAGAACCTGTAGCGCAGTCTGCAGCTTCTTTTATTGAATACGATGAACTTGTACAAACGTTGCTCAGTCAAACAGCAGACCAAGGGGTAAACGCGTTTGAAATAACCGTACAGCTTGAAAGCACCTGCTTATTAAAAGCTGCCCGTGCATATATGGTATTTGATGTGTTAGAGCAAGCGGGAGACGTAATTAAGTCAGCGCCAACTGTTCAAGATATCGAACAAGAAAAATTTGAATCATCTTTTATCGTTATATTAGTAACAAATGAATCGCAAGAAAAGCTACAGGCGAGCATTATGGAAGTCTCTGAAGTAGAAAGCGTGAAAATTGCTGTGGTCCCCGTAAAAAAGGAGACAGAAATGGAGGAGTCTGTTTCACAAGAAGTAGCAGCAGCCATACAGGAAGTTACTGTGTCAGCATCTTCTAAATCGTCTGTTGAAGAAAAAAAACAACCGTCAATTAACAAAACAATTCGAGTCAATATTGACCGTTTGGACAGTCTCATGAACTTGTTTGAAGAACTAGTTATTGATAGAGGCCGGTTAGAACAAATATCAAAAGAATTGAATAATAGCGAGTTAGACGAAACGGTAGAACGAATGTCTCGTATTTCGGGAGATTTGCAAACGATTATTTTAAATATGCGTATGGTACCTGTGGAAACCGTTTTTAATCGTTTTCCCCGTATGGTGAGACAGCTTTCGAAAGATTTAGGGAAACAAATTGAGCTTCAAATTGTCGGAGCTGACACAGAGCTGGACCGGACCGTCATCGATGAAATTGGAGATCCGCTTGTTCACTTATTAAGAAATGCGGTTGACCATGGGATTGAAATGCCTCAAGCGCGCTTAACGAAAGGAAAGAATGAAACTGGGATGATTCGCCTTAAAGCTTATCATAGTGGAAATCATGTCTTTATTGATTTAGAAGATGACGGGGCGGGCATCAATCGTGAGAAGGTACTGCAAAAAGCGTTAAATCGAGGAATTATCGATGAAAAGACAGCTGAAACGCTAACGGACAAACAAGTATACGAACTCATTTTCGCTTCGGGCTTTTCGACTGCTGAGCAAATTTCAGATGTTTCCGGACGAGGGGTAGGTTTAGATGTTGTGAAAAATACGATTGAATCGTTAGGTGGTTCTGTAACGATTGATTCCAGCGAAGGATACGGTTCGCGGTTTTCTATTCAACTGCCGCTCACTCTGTCTATCATTTCTGCTTTACTCGTGCAAATGAGTGAAGAGCGCTATGCCTTGCCGCTTTCTTCAATTATTGAAACAGCCATTGTTCAGCCAAAAGATATTATGCATGTACACGGTCAAAAGGTTATTGACTTCCGAGGAGCAATTATTCCTCTTATCGATTTAAAGAAACTATTTAATGTACCTAACTCGGTACAAGGCAATTATTATTCAGTAGTCATTGTTAAAAAAGGTGAAAAGACTGCCGGGCTAATTGTTGATTCTTTTATCGGTCAGCAGGAAATTGTTTTAAAATCTTTAGGTCATTATCTGCCGGCTGTATTTGCTATTTCAGGAGCCACGATTTTAGGCGATGGACAAGTAGCGCTTATCATTGATTGCAACGCGTTGATTAAGTGATAAATGTTGCAAAAAGAAAGGGGATAAAGGCATGAAAATTATTGTGTTTCAATTGGGAGACGAGGAGTACGGAATTTCAGTAGAAGAAGTGCAATCGATTGAAAAGATTCAGCACATAACACGCGTTCCTGGAGTAAAAGAATACGTAAAAGGTGTTATTAATCTTCGTGGTGTCATTACACCGATTATTGATTTGCGCACTCGTTTTAAATTACAAGAACAGCTTAACCATGAGCTGACACGTATTATTATGGTTCGCCTTAATGATATAGAAGCTGGTTTGATTGTCGATGCGGCAAATGATGTAGTGGATATTGATGAAAAAACGATTGCTTCAGTACCTGAAACAATTGAAGGAATAGCTGTAGAATATTTGAGCGGGGTCGTTAAAGTAGATGGGCGTTTAATTGTTCTTCTAAATTTACCTAAAGTGCTCTCATTAGAAGACCCCCTCCAGTGAGACGAACGAATAATGGATATCACGCTGAAGTTTCTAGGAGTTGAAGAATCGTGAGAGATGATAAACAAGTGATTAAGGTAGGAATTGCCGAGATGAATGTTACGCATGCACCCGCAGTGCTTCGAACAGCGGGATTAGGGTCATGCGTAGGAGTTGTAGTTTATGACTCTGTTCACTCAGTAGCTGGGCTCGCTCATGTGATGCTTCCGGATTCAAGCGGGGCTAAATGTCCTTTTAATAGAGCTAAATATGCAGATACAGCCATTTTTGATTTGATAAATATGTTGATTAAACAAGGCGCACATAGAAAATTGTTAAAAGCAAAAATAGCAGGAGGCGCGCAGATGTTTAATTTTGAATCAAGAAATGATGTGATGCGAATTGGCTTTCGAAATGTTCAAGCTGTGGAGAGAGAGCTGCATAGAAACAGTGTAGAAATTGCAGCGAAAGCTACAGGAGGACACAACGGACGAACAATTGAATTTGATCCTCAAACGGCTATTTTAAAGATTCGTACAATTAACGAAGGGATAAAAACAATATAAAGTGTGCCTTGAACGATTACTAGCGCTATAAAAAGGAGTTGAAAGACCCTTGAAAAGTATACAAGAAGTTGAAGAACATAAAATTTGGCAGGAATGGATAGAGACGAGAGACTCACATGCGGGAAATATGCTTGTTAAAAAGTATATGCCGCTTGTTAACTATCACGTTCAGCGGATTAGTGTAGGGCTGCCGAAAAATATTCATAAAGAAGAGCTACAGAGCTTAGGATTGATCGGTCTTTACGATGCGTTGGAAAAATTTGATTACGGTAGAGACTTAAAATTTGATACGTATGCGTCTTTTCGAATTCGAGGGGCGATAATAGACGGGCTTCGTAAAGAAGATTGGTTATCAAGAAGCGCAAGGGAAAAGACGAAAAGGATTGAACAAGCAACAGAAGCGCTTGAACAAAGATACTTGCGCAGAGTTGCACCAAGTGAGGTTGCAAAAGAAATAGGTATGACAGAAGCAGATGTTGTTCATACAATGAATGAAGGATTTTTAGCTAACGTTTTATCAATGGAAGAACAGCCAAAAGAGTATGAAGATGGAGAGCAAAAGTATACGATTAGAGATGAAAAAACGCTCTCTCCTGAAGATGAGCTAATTAACGACGAACGATATCAAGAGCTTGCTGAAGTCATTGAGCAGCTAAATGAAAAAGAGCAGCTCGTTGTTTCATTATTCTATAAAGAAGAGTTGACTTTCACAGAAATCGCCCAGCTGTTAGGTCTATCTACTTCACGCATCTCTCAAATTCATTCTAAAGCGCTGTTTAAAATGCGTACGAGTTTAAGCAAAATAATTTAACAAAGAGGTAAAAGGATGGGGTTTTTACTTACAGTTAGTTTTTTAATTCATGGTCTATCACTGTTTTGCATTATTCTTTTATATATGCAAGTGACCAAAGTGAAAAGGATTGAACGCTGGCACCAGCAAAATATAAATAAAATGGAAGCTGCGATGGGTTCATATCTCGCTGAATTTCAGGAACAAAACGAGCAGTTTTTACGGCAGCTTCGAGAGCGGTCAACTTCGCTTTCTTCGGAAATGGGAAAAAACAGCGCAAAATCACCTTTTTTAGATGAAGAAGACGTGCCTGTTCAAAGAGTGGATCTAAAAAGTGAGCCTTCTGAGTCGCTGCATGAACTTCTGTCTATAGAAGAAAGTCAGAAACCTATAAGCACATCTTTTGATGAATTAACTACAGACCAAATTCAAGGTTTGTCAGGTGAAGAGATAAAAGAATTTTCCGTTTATTTAAAGGGAAAAGGTTTAACAATTGAAGAAATTGCAAAACATTTACACAGAGGGAAAACTGAAATTGAATTATTATTGAAATTTCATCAATAAACTTAATGAAACGCTTGCTTGTGAAAAAGGAGTGTGCTATATTTGTTTTTGGTGTTATTACACACGCTTGTTGATTCGGTTGATGGTGCTACTTTTTGTAGTTTCGGCTGAAGATGAAATGAGCGGAGGAGACTTAAAACCATTAGGAGGAAAAACACATGTCAGTAATTTCAATGAAACAATTACTAGAAGCTGGTGTACATTTCGGTCACCAAACTCGCCGTTGGAACCCAAAGATGAAGAAATACATCTTCACTGAGCGTAACGGCATCTACATTATTGATCTTCAAAAAACAGTTAAGAAAGTAGAAGAAGCGTACAAATTCGTTAAAGAATTAGCTGCAGACGGCGGTACTGTTTTATTCGTAGGTACGAAAAAACAAGCTCAAGATTCTGTTAAAGAAGAAGCAGCTCGCGCTGGTATGTACTTCGTTAACCAACGTTGGTTAGGTGGTACATTAACTAACTTCTCAACTATTCAAAAACGTATCAAACGTTTAAAAGATATCGAAAAAATGCAAGAAGACGGTACTTTCGAAGTACTACCTAAGAAAGAAGTAGTTCAACTTAAAAAAGAGTTAGAGCGTCTTGAAAAATTCTTAGGCGGCATTAAAGATATGAAACAACTTCCAGATGCATTATTCATCATTGACCCTCGTAAAGAGCGTATTGCAGTAGCGGAAGCTAAAAAATTACACATTCCAATCGTTGGTATCGTAGACACTAACTGTGATCCAGACGAAATTGACTATGTAATCCCTGCAAACGATGATGCAATTCGTGCTGTTAAACTTTTAACTTCTAAAGTTGCTGATGCTATTCTAGAAGCTAAACAAGGTGAAGAAACAGCAGTTGAAACTGAAACAACTACTGCTTAATTCCGTGAAAGGTGATAAGAGGGAATAGCCTTTTATCACCTTTTTTTGAAAAGATTTAACCCATTTATATACATTAATTACATACCCAAACAAGGAGGCTACACATTATGGCAATTACTGCTCAAATGGTAAAAGAATTACGTGAAAAAACTGGCGCTGGTATGATGGATTGTAAAAAAGCGTTAACTGAAACTAACGGTGACATGGAGCAAGCAATCGATTTCTTACGTGAAAAAGGTATTGCAAAAGCTGCTAAAAAATCAGACCGTATTGCTGCTGAAGGTCTAACTTACATCGAAACTCAAGGTAACGAAGCTGTTATCTTAGAAGTTAACTCTGAAACTGATTTCGTTGCGAAAAACGAAGGTTTCCAAAAATTAACAAAAGAATTAGCTGCTCACATCTTAGCTAACAAACCAGCTGACGCTGCTGAAGCTGCTACTCAAAAAATGGAAAACGGTGCAACTGTTGAAGAACACATCAACTCTGCAATTGCTACAATCGGAGAAAAATTATCTTTACGTCGTTTTGCTGTAGCAACAAAAACTGATGCTGATGCATTCGGCGCTTACTTACATGCTGGCGGACGTATCGGTGTGTTAACAGTATTGTCTGGTACAACTGAAGAAGCTGTTGCAAAAGACGTTGCTATGCACATTGCTGCAATCAACCCTAAATACATCTCTCGTGACCAAGTTTCTGCTGAAGAAACTGAGCGTGAGCGCGAAGTATTAACTCAACAAGCATTAAACGAAGGCAAACCAGAAAAAATCGTTGCAAAAATGGTTGAAGGTCGCCTTGGCAAATTCTTCGAAGATATTTGCTTACTAGATCAAACATTTGTTAAAAATCCTGATCAAAAAGTACGTCAGTTCGTTGAGAGCAAAGGCGCTACTGTTGAAAGCTTCGTTCGTTTTGAAGTAGGAGAAGGTATTGAGAAACGTCAAGACAACTTCGCTGAAGAAGTAATGAACCAAGTTAAAAAGTAAGGGTTTGACCGTATAGGGAACACTGTGTGTTCCCTTTTTTACAAAAGAGATCTCACCGTTAACGATGGAGGTAAGCATGAGTCAAGCAAAATATAATCGTATCGTATTAAAGTTAAGTGGAGAAGCATTAGCTGGTGAAGATGGTTTTGGTATTAACCCATCAATCATCAAATCTGTTGCTGAACAAGTAAAAGCCGTTTATGAATTAGGTGTTGAAATTGCTGTAGTCGTTGGTGGTGGAAACATTTGGCGTGGTAAAATTGGTAGTGAAATGGGTATGGATCGTGCAGCTGCTGATTATATGGGAATGCTAGCAACAGTAATGAACTCGCTGGCTCTTCAAGATAGCTTAGAAAACATTGGTGTGCAAACACGAGTTCAGACTTCTATTGAGATGAGACAAGTAGCAGAGCCTTATATTAGAAGAAAAGCTGTTCGTCATCTTGAGAAAAAACGCGTTGTTATTTTCGCTGCGGGTACAGGAAACCCTTATTTCTCTACAGATACAACAGCAGCTTTGCGTGCAGCTGAAATCGAAGCTGACGTTATCTTAATGGCTAAAAACAACGTAGATGGCGTTTATAATGCAGATCCTAAGCTTGTACCTGATGCTGTAAAATACGAAACATTAACGTATATTGATGTTTTAAAAGATGGACTAGCTGTTATGGATTCTACAGCTTCTTCATTATGTATGGACAACGATATCCCGCTAATTGTTTTTTCAATTACGGAAGAAGGCAATATTAAACGTGCCGTTACAGGCGAAAACATTGGAACAATTGTAAAGGGGAAATAAACATGCCAAAACAAGTGTTGCAAAACGCAAAAGAAAGAATGGAAAAAGCAATTCAATCATTTAGCCGTGAACTAGCATCAATTCGTGCTGGACGTGCAAGCGCGTCACTTCTTGACCGCGTAACGGTAGAATACTACGGTGCACCAACACCGATTAACCAATTGGCGCAAGTAAGCGTACCAGAAGCTCGTATGCTTGTTATTCAGCCTTATGACAAATCACAAATTGGTGAAGTTGAAAAAGCTATTTTAAAATCTGATTTAGGATTAACACCTACAAGCGACGGAACCATTATCCGTTTATCGATTCCTGCTTTAACGGAAGAGCGTCGTCGTGAGTTAGTGAAAATGGTGAAAAAATATGCTGAAGAAGCAAAAGTTGCGGTTCGTAACGTACGCCGTGATGCAAACGATGATTTCAAAAAGTTAGAGAAAAAAGGTGAAATTACTGAAGACGATTTACGCGGCTACAGTGATGACATTCAAAAACTAACAGATGACCATATCGTAAAAGTGGATAAAGTGGCGAAAGATAAAGAAGAAGAAATTATGGCAGTTTAAGTCATTTCAAGGTAAAATATATTGTAAAAGACCCTCTATTGTTTACAGGGGGTTTTTTTGTTAATAATGTGTAGTAAGAAAAAACTCACATAAGCCACACGTTTATGTGAGAGCGTACAACGGGGGACCTTTGCATGTTAAGAAAATTTCAAGCATGGAAGAAAAGTCAAGATTTAAATACACTGTCTTTGTCAGAACGAAAAGATCAAGTGAAACAGCACCCTGTTCCTGAACATATTGCAATTATTATGGATGGGAACGGTCGTTGGGCGCAAAAACGAGCTCTTCCTCGCATGATGGGCCATCATGAAGGGATGAAGGTAGTGCGTCATGTGACCAGATTGGCCAATGAATTAGGTGTTAAAGTATTAACTTTATATGCATTTTCCACTGAAAATTGGAAGCGCCCCAAAACTGAAGTCGAGTTTTTAATGAAACTGCCAGAGGAATTTTTAACAACCTTTCTGCCTGAGCTAATTGAAAAAAATGTGCAAGTTCGTATTATGGGGGATAAAAGTGAGCTCCCTGCCCATACGATTCGAGCCGTGGATAACGCAATTGAAAAAACAAAGCATAACACGGGGTTGATTTTAAACTTCGCGCTCAATTACGGTAGCCGTCACGAAATCATGGGCGCTATTCAGTCATTGGTAGAAGATGTAGAACAGGGAAAAGTAGCTTCCTCTTCTATTTCAGAAAATTTATTTTCTTCCTATTTAATGAGCAAAAGCCTTCCAGATCCGGATTTGCTTATTCGTACAAGTGGCGAGCTTCGCTTAAGTAATTTTATGCTTTGGCAACTAGCTTACACAGAGTTTTGGTTTACAGAAGTATTATGGCCAGATTTTAAAGAAAATCATTTAATCGAAGCAGTCGAGGCGTTTCAAAAGCGCGGTCGCCGCTTTGGTGGTGTATAAGAAGGTGTGGAAAACAAGATGAAACAGCGCATTATCACCGCGATTGTAGCACTTGCGGTATTTGTGCCGATTGTTTTAATTGGAGGGTTACCTTTTACCCTTATCATGTATGTAATCGGAACAGTTGGTGTAATTGAGCTTTTAAAAATGAAACATTTGAAAGCAATGTCTTTTCCAAGTATCATTAGTTTATTGCTAACCTGGGTGTTTTTATTGCCAAATGGAAGAGATGTTGCATTTCAATTCTTAAGTGAACATAAGATAGAAGTAGCGCTTGCTGCTGTCCTTCTTCTGTTAATGTACACGGTTGTAGTTAAAAATAAATTTACCTTCGATGACGTTGGGTTTATTTTATTAACGACAGTATATGTTGGCTTTGGCTTTCATTATTTTATCGAGGTTCGTCAAGAGTTCGGGTTAGCTTATTTGTTCTTTGCTTTCCTTATTATTTGGGCGACGGATTCCGGAGCTTATTTTATTGGACGAGCAATGGGGAAACGAAAGCTATGGCCGGAAATCAGTCCCAATAAAACAATTGAAGGTTTTGTTGGTGGCGTCGTATGCGCTATTGTAGTAGCCGTTGTATTTAAGCTGTTAGCAAATATTGATCAAACTATGATTGAACTACTGGTAATGGGTATTATCGTATCGTTATTTGGACAGATGGGTGATCTTGTACAATCAGCGTTCAAACGTCACTATGGCGTAAAAGATTCAGGAAAGATTTTACCGGGTCATGGTGGGGTTTTAGACCGCTTTGACAGTTTAATGTTCATCATGCCAATTTTAGCTTTTTTATTGTCTCTATAAAAAAGATGTCTTTGTTTTAATAGGAGTGAATATACTTGAAGAAAATTTCCTTGTTAGGAGCTACAGGTTCAATCGGTACTCAAACCGTTGATATTGTTCGAGCGCATCCTGAGCATTTTGAGCTCTCAGCAATCTCTGTAGGTCGAAATATTAATGAAGCAAGAAAGATTATTCAGCAGTGTAAGCCTGCCCTTGTTTCCGTAATGAAGAAAGAAGATTGTCTGTCGCTGCAAGCGGAATTTCCTTCTATTCGATTTGTTTATGGAGAAGAAGGGCTTGTGGAAGTGGCAACTCATCCGTCTACAGAAGTGTTGGTAAACGCTGTTCTTGGAAGTGTAGGGTTGACTCCTACGCTAGAAGCAATCAAAATGAGAAAAACAATTGCTATTGCAAATAAGGAGACACTTGTTACTGCTGGTCACCTTGTCATGGAAGCAGCCAAGGAATATGGCGCTGATATTTTACCGGTAGACAGTGAGCACTCAGCTATTTTTCAAAGTTTGCAAGGGCAAGATCAAAAAGCAATAGACCGTTTAATTTTAACGGCTTCTGGAGGGAGCTTTCGAGATAAGACGAGAGCAGAACTACAGGGAGTAACGGTTGAAGATGCGTTAAATCATCCAAACTGGTCAATGGGAGCTAAAATTACAATTGATTCGGCAACGATGATGAATAAGGGACTAGAAGTGATTGAAGCACATTGGCTTTTTGATCTTCCCTATGAGAAAATTGATGTATTGTTACATAAGGAAAGCATCATTCATTCTATGGTAGAGTATTCTGATACAAGCGTTATTGCTCAGCTTGGAACGCCTGATATGCGCGTGCCAATTCAATACGCGTTAACGTATCCAAAACGCATGTCTTTGCCTAACACAAAGCGTTTAAGTTTGGCGAATATTGGCCAGCTTCATTTCGCTAAAATGGATGAAGAGCGTTTTCGCTGTTTAGCTTTTGCATTTGAGGCTGGCAAAGCGGGTGGAACACTTCCGACTGTTTTAAATGCAGCTAATGAAGAAGCTGTTCAAGCCTTTCTAGATGGTCACATTACATTTTTACAAATTGAAGATGTGATTGAAAAAGCAATGAATGAACATACTGTAATACAGAAACCTTGTTTATCTACCATTAAAGAAGTAGATTTAGAAGCAAGAGAGTTTGTTAGATCCGCCATCTCTCGATAATGTGCGTGCGAGAGAAGCCATTCACTTATTTCTGGTGGATGGAGGTTTGACTCTATTACATGAAGGGGGTAATACCCATTGAACACAGTCATTGCGTTTGTCGTCATTTTTGGAGCTCTTGTATTCTTTCATGAGCTTGGTCATTTAGTTTTTGCAAAGCGTGCAGGCATCTTATGCCGTGAGTTTGCCATTGGGTTTGGTCCCAAAATCTTTTCATTTAAACGAGATGAAACAGTTTATACCATTCGCTTGCTGCCCTTAGGTGGATTTGTTCGAATGGCTGGAGAAGACCCGGAAATGATCGAAGTTAAGCCTGGTCAAATGGTGGGCCTCATGTTTGATAAAGAAGGCAAAGTAAATAAAGTCATTATTAATAACAAGGAACAGCATCCAAATGCAAAAGTTATTGAAGTAGAGCAAGCAGACTTAGAGCATAATCTATTTATTTCAGGTTATGAAGAAGGTGAAGATGAACGTCTGCAAAAATTCGAGGTAGCAGAAGAATCTTACTTCGTTATGGACGGAGAAGAAATTCAAATTGCACCTTACAGCCGTCAGTTTGCTTCCAAAACTCTTGGTCAGCGTGCGCTAGCCATTTTCGCTGGTCCACTAATGAACTTTATATTAGCCTTTGTTATTTTTATCGTTCTTGGGATTTCTCAAGGATATGTTGTTGACAAACCCATGATGGGCAAATTAACATCAGATGGAGTAGCCGTTGATGCGGGACTCAAACAAGGAGATAAAGTTCAAGCAATTGATGGACAAAGTGTTTCAACGTGGGATGATGTAGTAAAAGTAATTCAAAAACATCCTGAACAGCAAATTACATTCACGGTTCAGCGCGGTGGCAAAACGCTAGATATTCCGATTACACCTGAAAGTCGCAAAGTTGGGGAACAGACAATTGGATTAATTGGCGTATATGCACCGGTTGAAAAGTCATTCATTGGTTCGATTACGCACGGAGCTACTGAGACATATACGTGGATGAAAGAAATCTTAACGGGTCTAGGGAAGCTTGTGACAGGACAGTTCAAACTGGATATGCTTTCTGGTCCTGTAGGTATTTACGCAGCAACCGATCAAGTAGCACAGTCAGGCATTTATTACTTAATGAAATGGGCAGCCGTTTTAAGTATTAACTTAGGGATTGTCAATTTGCTTCCACTTCCTGCTTTAGATGGAGGACGACTATTATTCTTCGCTGTAGAAGGAATTCGCGGTAAGCCAATTGATCGTCAAAAAGAAGGCATTGTTCATTTTATCGGTTTTGCTTTATTAATGCTGCTGATGCTCGTTGTAACGTGGAACGATATTCAAAAGTTCTTTTTATAAGACATACGCTCAGCGAGGGATATTCCCTCGCTGATTATATGAAAATTGCGGCATGGTCCGCCTTAAAAAATAAGATAGAGAAGTAAACAAAGAGGTGCGAGGTTATGAGACAAAGTTCTACATTGATTCCTACATTAAGAGAAGTGCCAGCTGATGCGGATATAAAAAGCCATCAGCTTCTATTGCGCGCAGGTTATATGCGCCAAAATGCAAGCGGCGTGTACAGCTTTTTACCGCTTGGTAAGCGCGTATTGCAAAAAGTTGAACAAATTGTTCGTGAAGAGATGGACCGTGCAGGTTCTGTCGAATTATTGATGCCTGCTTTACAACAAGCTGAATTGTGGCAAGAGTCTGGCCGCTGGTATTCATATGGGCCTGAGTTAATGCGTATGAAAGATCGTCACGGCCGTGAATTTGCTTTGGGAGCAACACACGAAGAAGTTATCACAAGCTTGCTTCGTGACGAAGTGAAGTCATACAAACGTTTACCGCTAAATTTATATCAAATTCAAACGAAGTTCCGCGATGAAAAACGTCCACGCTTTGGATTATTACGCGGTCGTGAATTTATTATGAAAGATGCATATTCGTTCCATGCTTCTCAAGAAAGCTTAGATGAAGTATATGACAAAATGTTTGCTGCCTACAGCCGCATCTTTGAGCGCTGCGGATTAAATTTTCGTGCTGTTATCGCTGATTCAGGTGCAATGGGCGGAAAAGATACGCATGAATTTATGGTCCTTTCTGAAATTGGGGAAGATACAATTGCTTATTCAGATACATCTTCTTATGCAGCAAATGTTGAAATGGCACCGGTTGTAAATACGTATGAAAAATCAACTGAACCCGAAAAAGAATTAACAAAAGTGGAAACACCAAATCAGCATAGCATCGAAGACGTAGCTGCTTTCTTAAATGTTGAAGCGACTTCTTGTATTAAGTCACTTTTATTTAAAGTAGATGATCGTTTTGTGCTTGTACTTGTTCGCGGGGATCACGAAGTAAACGATATTAAAGTGAAAAACTATTTTGAAGCTTCCGTTGTTGAATTGGCAACTCCAGAAGAAACAAAAGAAGTATTAAAATGTGCAGTTGGTTCAGTAGGACCGATTGGCGTAAGTGATTCAGTAGAAGTAGTAGCTGATCATGCTATAAAGGCAATTGTTAACGGTGTATGCGGAGCAAATGAAGAAGGTTATCACTATACAAATGTGAATGAACGTAACTTTAATGCAACTTACGAAGATTTCCGTTTCATCCAAGAAGGAGATCAGTCACCGGATGGACAAGGTGTCATTAAGTTCGCTAAAGGTATTGAAGTCGGACATGTCTTTAAACTAGGAACTCGCTACAGCGAAGCGATGGGAGCAACGTATCTAGATGAGAACGGACGCAGCCAGCCAATGATTATGGGCTGCTATGGTATCGGTGTTTCTCGTACGGTTGCTGCGATTGCAGAACAATTTAACGATGAAAACGGTCTTCTATGGCCAGAAGCTGTTACGCCTTATCAAGTGCATGTTATTCCAGTTAACGTGAAAAATGATGAACAGCGTGAACTAGGCGAGAAATTATATAATGAGTTATTAGATAGTCGCTTTGAAGTGCTGTTAGATGATCGCCAAGAGCGTGCAGGAGTGAAATTTGCAGACTCAGATTTAATTGGTCTTCCTGTTCGAGTAACAGTTGGAAAACGTGCATCTGAAGGGATCGTAGAAGTAAAAGTACGTAAAACTGGAGAGTCATTAGAAGTGTCAGTTGACAATCTTGTTTCAACAGTGAAAGAACTGCTAGCGAAGTAATGAAGCAGCGGGGATTTGTATCCCTGCTGTTTTTATGTTTATAAACAGAACATATGACAGAATAGAAGTCATTTATGTTAAAATAGATTGCACTCATTTATAAAAGGAGGCAGAAAACTTGGAAGCACAAACGCTAGGAAAAAAAGAGCGTTTTAAGTTGCTGCTGCAGCAGTTAGAGCTGACGAGTGATCAAATTGTTCCTTACTTTGAAAACGCAGCGATTGAAAAGCTCGTCATTCAGAAAGAACAAAAAAAATGGCATTTCCATTTTTCTTTAGAAGGGTTATTACCTTTTGAGATCTATGAGTTATTCCATGCTCGCATGTCTTCAGCTTTTTCTCATATTGCGAGTGTTTCTTTTTCTATTCAAACCGTTAATAAAGAATGTACGGAAGAACATGTACAGTCATATTGGAAGCATTGTATTGGAGAAATGCAGGGCATATCTCCGCTTTTACAGTCGCTTTTACAAGATCAAATGCCGAGATTGAACGGTGCCAAATTGATTGTGAACGCACGACATGATGCGGAAGGAACGGCTTTACGTAAAAAGTATAGTCAGTTAATTGCTGATCAGTATGCGTCCTATGGGTTTCCGAACCTTCAGCTAATGACGGAAGTTGTACATTCAGAAGAAGCATTTCAGCAGTTTGTAGAGCAACGAAAACAAGAAGATACAGAAAAAGTATTACAAGCCATCACAGAAATGCAAAATAAAGAAAATGAAAAAAGTGATGGACCAGACCTACCAAAAGGTCCGCTTACAATTGGATATACGATTAAAGACGAGACGGTTCGCCTGGACTCCATTGTGGATGAAGAAAAGCGAATTGCCGTTGAAGGATACGTATTTGATGCAGAAACTAGAGAATTACGAAGCGGGCGTACGCTTCTTATTTTTAAAGTGACAGATTATACAAACTCTATTATGGTTAAAATGTTTTCACGTGACAAAGAAGATATTCCTTTACTTCAAGCGATTAAAAAAGGAATGTGGGTAAAGGTTCGCGGAAGTGTACAAAACGATACATTTGTCCGTGATCTAGTTATGATTGGAAATGATGTCAACGAGATTACCGGTCCCGCTAGACAGGACACAGCGCCTGAAGATGAAAAGCGTGTGGAACTTCACTTGCATACGCCAATGAGTCAAATGGATGCCGTTTCATCTGTTGGAGCTTTAGTCGGACAAGCCAAAAAATGGGGACATCCGGCTGTAGCGATAACTGATCACGCGGTTGCACAGTCGTTTCCTGAAGCATATGGAGCCGGTAAAAAGAACGGCATTAAAATACTGTACGGAGTGGAAGTCAATTTAGTAGACGACGGCGTGCCGATTGCCTATAATCCGCAGCATGTGGATTTGACAGAAGCAACTTACGTAGTATTTGACGTCGAAACAACCGGTTTGTCAGCCGTATACGATACCATTATTGAACTTGCTGCCGTGAAGATGAAAGAAGGAGAAATCATCGATCGATTTGAACGGTTTGCAAATCCTCATCATCCTCTGTCTGCAACAACAATTGAACTGACGGGTATTACAGATGATATGGTCCAAAATGCGCCTGAAATTTCAGAAGTACTTCGGGATTTTCACGAGTGGATGGGCGACAGTATTTTAGTCGCTCATAATGCAAGTTTTGATATGGGATTTTTAAATATGGGACTGCAAAAAATCGGGTTAGAAAAAGCGGCCAACGGCGTTATTGATACGCTTGAACTCGGAAGATTTTTGTATCCGCATATGAAAAACCATCGTTTAAATACTCTTGCTAAAAAATTCGATATTGAACTGGTGCAGCATCACCGCGCGATTTATGATGCGGAAACAACCGGCTATTTGTTAAATAAAATGCTGAAAGATGCATTTGAACGCGAAATTACGATGCACGATCGCTTAAACGATTATATGGGAGAAGGTAATGCATATCAGCGGGCCCGTCCTTATCATGCGACGCTTTTAGCACAAAACGACGTTGGATTAAAAAATCTATTCAAACTCGTTTCGATTTCTCATTTAAATTACTTTTATCGAGTTCCTCGAATTCCAAGATCTCAGCTCGACAAATATCGAGAAGGCATCTTGATTGGAACGGCATGCGACCGAGGCGAAGTATTCGAAGGCATGATGCAAAAAGGAATTGATGAAGTAGAAGGAGCAGCTGAATTTTATGATTACATCGAAGTACAGCCTCCTGACAACTACAAGCACTTAATTGAACTAGATTTAGTGCGAGATGAGAAAGCCTTAAAAGACATTATTAGCAATATTGTGAAGCTCGGTGAAAAGATTGGAAAACCGGTTGTAGCAACAGGAAATGTTCACTACCTCAATCCGGAAGACAAAATTTACCGAAAAATTTTAATCGGTTCACAAGGCGGAGCGAACCCGTTAAACCGTCATCAGCTGCCGGATGTTCACTTTAGATCAACGGATGAGATGCTGAATTGTTTTTCATTTTTAGATGGAGACAAAGCGAAAGAAATTGTTGTTCGTAATACGCAAAAAATAGCGGATATGATTGATGATATTAAACCAATTAAAGATGATTTATATACACCAAAAATTGAAGGTGCAGACGAAGAAATGCGTGAAATGAGCTATGCGATGGCACGCAGCATCTATGGTGAAGAGCTGCCTGAAGTAGTAGAAGCTCGTCTAGAGAAAGAGCTAAAAAGTATTATCGGACACGGGTTTGCCGTTATTTACTTGATCTCGCATAAACTCGTTAAAAAATCATTAAATGATGGTTACTTAGTTGGTTCACGTGGTTCCGTAGGGTCTTCATTTGTTGCGACGATGACCGAAATTACAGAAGTAAACCCACTGCCGCCGCATTATGTTTGTCCAAAGTGTAAAAAATCCGAGTTTTTTAATGACGGATCCGTCGGTTCTGGATTCGACTTGCCGGACAAAAGCTGCGACGATTGTGGCGTACCATTTATTAAAGACGGACACGATATTCCGTTTGAAACGTTCTTAGGATTCAAAGGAGATAAAGTTCCTGATATCGATTTGAACTTCTCAGGAGAGTATCAGCCGCAAGCTCATAACTATACAAAAGTACTGTTTGGAGAAGATAATGTATACCGTGCGGGAACAATCGGTACAGTTGCCGAAAAAACAGCTTATGGCTATGTAAAAGGCTATGCCGGTGACCGTGATTTACATCTACGAAACGCAGAAGTGGATCGTTTAGTAGCAGGATGTACGGGCGTTAAGCGTACAACGGGTCAGCATCCAGGAGGAATTATTGTTGTACCAGACTATATGGATATTTTCGATTTTTCGCCGATCCAGTTTCCAGCCGACGACCGTAACTCCGAATGGAGAACAACTCATTTTGACTTCCATTCGATTCATGATAACTTATTAAAGCTTGATATCCTCGGACACGACGATCCGACCGTGATTCGTATGCTTCAAGATTTAAGTGGAATTGATCCAAAAACGATTCCAACGGATGATCCTGAAGTTATGAAGATTTTTAGCGGAACGGAATCACTTGGGGTAACAGAAGAACAAATTATGTGTAAAACAGGAACGCTTGGTATACCTGAATTTGGAACGCGCTTCGTGCGTCAAATGTTAGAAGATACAAAGCCAACGACGTTTTCAGAGCTTGTTCAAATTTCGGGACTTTCGCACGGTACTGATGTATGGCTTGGTAATGCGCAAGAGCTAATTCGCAATGATATTTGTAACTTAAGCGAAGTAATCGGTTGTCGTGACGACATCATGGTTTATCTGATTTATCAGGGTCTTGAACCTTCACTTGCCTTTAAAATTATGGAGTCTGTGCGTAAAGGGAAAGGGCTAACACCTGAATTTGAAGAAGAAATGATCAAAAATGGTGTTCCGGACTGGTATATTGATTCCTGTAAAAAGATTAAGTATATGTTCCCTAAAGCCCATGCGGCTGCTTATGTATTGATGGCCGTGCGTATTGCTTATTTCAAAGTGCACCACGCGCTTCTTTATTACGCAGCATACTTTACGGTTCGTGCAGATGACTTTGATATTGATACGATGATCAAAGGCTCAACTGCAATTCGAGCAAAGATGGAAGAAATCAATGCCAAAGGCCTGGACGCATCTCCTAAAGAGAAAAACTTATTAACGGTGCTTGAGCTTTCTTTAGAAATGTGCGAACGAGGCTATTCATTTAAAAAAGTAGATTTATATGACTCAAGCGCAGACGAATTTTTAATTGACGGCACGTCTTTGGTGCCGCCGTTTAATGCTATTCCTGGTCTTGGCACAAATGCAGCGCTGAACATTGTAAAAGCTCGTGAGACAGGAGAGTTTTTATCGAAAGAAGACTTGCAGCAGCGAGGCAAAGTATCAAAGACGATTTTAGAGTATCTAGACAACCATGGATGCCTTGAATCATTACCTGATCAGAACCAGCTTTCTCTTTTCTAACATTTGCATAAAATAAGCGGTTATGATATAGTAATTGTGGAAATGCTAAGGATACGGACGAGAAAGAGTGGGGAAACCCGCTCTTTCTTATTGATATGAACTTACTGACATAGTAAGTAGTATGGAGAACGAATCGGCTTCTAGCATGATTCGTTTTTTCTGTAGATTTTTCAATCATCATGATTGATTTATTATGTGACGTTTAAAATCCTGCAACACAAATGACAACATTTCCACTCTAGTAGGTTAGACCTCTTATAGAGTGCAAAATAAAAATAGCAAATAAACCACTCTTTTTTGATATAAGAGACATAAAAAACGCGTAACCTAAACATACCATGCAATGTCTCGAAGGGAGGATTAGAATGAGTAAAAATGTAAAACAAACAGTGGAAGAAATGGTTTCCCCTATCTTGGAGGAAATGAATTTAGAGCTTGTTGAGATTGAATACGTAAAAGAAGGGAAAGATTGGTTTTTACGTGTGTTTATCGACTCTGATACCGGCGTGGATATCGAAGACTGCGGAGCAGTAAGTGAAAAATTAAGTGAGAAAATGGATGCAGTAGATCCAATCCCTCACAACTACTTTTTAGAAGTATCATCGCCTGGTGCGGAACGCCCATTAAAAAAAGATAAAGATTTTGAACGTGCAATTGGTAAGCATGTATACATAAAAACATATGAACCAATTGAAGGTGCAAAAGAATTTGAAGGCGAATTACAATCATTTGACGGAGAAACTGTCACATTATCTATTCGTATCAAAACACGCACAAAAACGGTGGTTTTACCATATGACAAAGTCGCTTTTGCCCGATTAGCGATTGTATTTTAATGTATAGCGGCCAATATTAAAGGGGGATTATCCAACAATGAGCAGTGAGTTATTTGATGCCTTAGTCATTCTTGAAAAAGAGAAAGGCATTAGCAAAGATGTAATTATTGAAGCAATTGAAGCAGCGCTAATTTCTGCTTACAAACGCAACTTTAACCAAGCGCAAAATGTACGCGTTGATTTAAATTTAGAAAGAGGTTCAATGCGCGTGTTTGCTCGCAAAGATGTGGTTGATGAAGTATATGATCCACGCCTAGAAATTTCGGTTGAAGAAGCACAAACAATCAACCCTAACTTCCAGCTAGACGATGTTGTTGAAATCGAAGTAACGCCAAAAGACTTTGGACGCATCGCGGCTCAAACAGCAAAACAAGTTGTTACACAGCGTGTTCGTGAGGCGGAACGCGGCGTTATCTACTCAGAGTTCAGCGATCGCGAAGAAGATATTATGACAGGTATTGTTCAGCGTCAAGATTCTCGCTTCATTTATGTGAGCCTGGGCAAAATTGAAGCATTGCTTCCTCAAAGCGAGCAAATGCCAAATGAGCAGTATAAACCTCATGATCGTATTAAAGTGTATATTACGAAAGTAGAAAAAACAACAAAAGGCCCACAAATCTATGTTTCACGTACGCACCCAGGTCTTTTAAAACGTCTTTTCGAAAAAGAAGTACCGGAAATCTATGACGGTACAGTTGAATTAAAATCAGTAGCTCGCGAAGCTGGAGACCGTTCAAAAATCTCTGTTCATTCTGAATATGCTGAAGTAGATCCGGTCGGTTCTTGTGTTGGACCAAAAGGTCAGCGCGTACAGGCTGTTGTGAATGAACTAAAAGGTGAAAAAATTGACATCGTTCGCTGGTCAAATGACCCAGTTGAATTTGTTGCCAATGCTCTAAGTCCATCTAAGGTAGTAGATGTGATTGTAGATGAAAATGAAAAAGCAACAACTGTTATCGTTCCTGACTATCAGCTGTCACTTGCAATTGGTAAACGTGGACAAAATGCACGTCTAGCTGCTAAGCTGACAGGCTGGAAAATTGATATTAAAAGTCAATCAGAAGCTGAGCAAGAAGGTATGGTTGTAAACAGCAGCGATGATATGCTAGTAAGTCAACATGCATTTGATTCAGATGAAGATATGGAATAAGAGGTGAGCCAAGGTGAACAATCGTAAAAAAGTCCCGATGCGAAAATGTGTGGCCACTGGAGAAATGAAGCCTAAAAAAGAGCTAGTACGCGTTGTACGCTCAAAAGAAGGCGACGTTTCAGTTGATGTAACGGGTAAAAAGTCCGGGCGCGGAGCTTATGTAAGCAAGGATAAAGAAGCAATTTTATTGGCAAAAAAGAAAAATGTGCTTTCGACACATTTAGGCGCGTCAATAGATGAAGCGGTTTATGAAGAGTTGCTAGCGCTTGTAGAAAAGGAGAAACAGTCACGCTAATGAATGAACAATGGATCTCCTTTTTAGGGCTTGCAAACCGTGCACGCAAATTGATTTCTGGAGAAGAACTTGTGGTTAGAGAAGTTCGGAAACAAAAAGCAAAGTTAGTACTTTTAGCAAGCGATGCGTCTGAAAACACAAAGAAAAAAGTAACGGATAAATGTTCTTACTACAACGTTTCGGTTAGAATGGTTCCCGATCGCTACACGCTAGGTCAAGCGATTGGTAAAGATGCTCGTGTCGTTGTAGCCGTTATGGACGAGGGATTTGCTAAAAAGCTAGCAACGATGCTCGGTTAATTTTATGGGGGTGAAAGTATTGAATAAAAATACAAAATCAACAGCTAACAAAGGAAACAATAAAGGTAACAAAAAGCCACAGGCACAAAAGTCACAGGCACCAAAAGGTAGACCAGCTCCAGCAGCTGCAAAAGAGTTACCGGAAAAAGTAACGTTTGTTGGAAGCTTAACGGTTTCTGAATTAGCAAAAGAATTAGGCAAAGAGCCTTCTGAAATTATTAAAAAACTATTTATGCTTGGTGTAATGGCAACAATTAACCAAGAGTTAGATAAAGATTCTATTGAACTAATTGCCGGAGAATACGGTGTAGAAGTTGAAGAAGAAGTAGTGGTAGATGACACTGCTTTTGAATCATTAGAAATCATTGATGACGAAAAAGATCTTCAAGTGCGTCCTCCAGTTGTTACAATCATGGGTCACGTTGATCATGGTAAAACGACGCTTCTTGACTCTATCCGTAACACAAAAGTAACGGCTGCAGAAGCAGGCGGTATCACGCAGCATATCGGTGCTTATCAAGTTGTAGTTGACGAGAAGAAAATTACGTTCCTTGATACACCAGGACATGCTGCATTTACCACAATGCGTGCTCGCGGTGCGCAAGTAACGGATATTACAATCCTTGTCGTTGCAGCAGATGATGGTGTAATGCCTCAAACAATTGAAGCGATTAACCATGCAAAAGCGGCAGAAGTGCCAATTATTGTTGCGGTTAACAAAATGGATAAAGAAGCAGCAAATCCGGATCGCGTTATGCAAGAACTAATGGAGCACGGACTTGTAGCTGAGGAGTGGGGCGGAGAAACAATCTTCTGTAAGCTTTCAGCCATTTCAGGTGAAGGTATCGATCAATTGCTTGAAATGATTTTACTTGTAAGTGAAGTAGAAGAGTTAAAAGCAAATCCTAACCGTCGTGCAGCAGGTACAGTTGTAGAAGCACAGCTAGATAAAGGCCGTGGGTCTGTAGCAACGCTTCTTGTTCAAACTGGTACACTACGCGTAGGTGATCCAATCGTAGTCGGAAATACATTTGGCCGCGTTCGTGCAATGGTAAATGATATCGGTCGCCGTGTGAAGGAAGTAGGACCATCTACTCCGGTTGAGATTACTGGCTTAAACGAAGTTCCATTAGCTGGAGATCGTTTCTTGGTGTTTGAAGATGAGAAAACGGCTCGTCAAATCGGAGAAGCTCGTGCTCAAAAGCAGCTTGAACAACAGCGCGGTGAAAAATCTCGCGTAAGCTTAGATGATTTATTTGAAAAAATTAAACAAGGTGAAATGAAAGACTTGAACCTGATCGTAAAAGCAGACGTACAAGGTTCTGTAGAAGCATTGGCTGCTGCTCTTCAAAAGATTGATGTAGAAGGTGTAAATGTTCGTATTATCCATACAGGTGTAGGTGCGATTACAGAATCTGATATCATTCTTGCAACTGCTTCTAACGCAATCGTTATCGGTTTTAACGTGCGTCCGGATGCTGGAGCAAAACGTACAGCTGACGTGGAAAACGTAGACATTCGTCTTCACCGCATTATCTATAAAGTAATTGAAGAAATTGAATCTGCGATGAAAGGAATGCTTGATCCTGAGTTTGCTGAAAAAATCATCGGTCAAGTAGAAGTCCGTCAAACATTCAAAGTATCAAAAGTTGGTACAATCGCAGGAAGTTACGTAACAGACGGTAAAATTACACGTAACAGTGGAATTCGTTTAATCCGTGACGGAATTGTTATCTTTGAAGGTGAAGTAGATGTGCTAAAACGCTTTAAAGACGATGCAAAAGAAGTCGCTCAAGGATATGAGTGTGGTATTACAATTAAAAACTTCAATGATATTAAAGAAGGAGATATTATTGAAGCGTATGTAATGGAGCAAATTGATCCTAAATGATTGGACTAGTGGAGTGTGAATGTTTAATTTACGATGCTGCTTCTCTTAAAGAAAAACGTGCCGTGCTTCAGCGCATCTTGATGCGCTTGAAGCAGCGGTTTAACGTATCAGTTTCAGAAACTGATTTTCAAGATGTGTGGCAACGAACAAAAATTAGCATTGTCGCAGTCTCATCTAGCCGTGTCACAACGGAACAAGAACTTCAAAAAGCGTTAAGCATGATTGATTCTTTTCCAGAGATTGAACGTACCATTACAACTTTTGATTGGTTATAAAAGGGGTGACACAGATGAACATAAGAGCAACTAGAGTCGGAGAACAAATGAAAAAAGAGATGGGTGAGATTTTAAATCGTAAAATCAAGGACCCACGCATCGGTTTTGTGACTGTAACAGATGTTCAAGTATCAGGCGATTTACAGCAAGCGAAAGTTTATATCTCTGTTTTAGGAGATGCTGAACAGCGTGAGAATACGTTAAAAGGCCTTGCGAAAGCAAAAGGGTTTATCCGCTCAGAAATCGGTCAGCGTATTCGCTTACGTAAAACACCTGAAATTACGTTTGAGTTTGATGAATCAATTGATTATGGTAATCGAATTGAATCATTGCTTCATGAAATTAAAAAAGAAAGCGATGACCATCAAGAGAACGAATAAGATCAGTGAATGTAGAAACAAAAAAGGGTGTCTCAAAAGTGGTTTTTGCTTCTGAGACACCCTTTTTTAAATGAAAAGGAGATGAAGGAAGAGTGGACGGTGTTTTAGTTTTACATAAACCAGCTGGTCTGACCTCGCACGACTGTGTGTTTAAAGTCCGAAAGCTGCTTCGCACTAAAAAAGTAGGGCATACAGGCACATTAGACCCAGACGTTACAGGGGTATTGCCTATTTGTATCGGTAGAGCTACCAAAATTGTAGAATATCTAACAGGAGCTACTAAAACCTATGAAGGAGAAGTTACACTCGGATTTTCTACGACAACAGAAGATTCTTCCGGAGAGGTTGTAGAAGAAAAGAAAGTAGTGGATTCTTTTTCACGTGCTCAAATTGAAGAAGTGCTGTCTTCGATGACAGGAGAACTTCAGCAAGTGCCTCCAATGTACTCAGCGGTAAAAGTCAAAGGTAAAAAGTTATATGAATATGCAAGACAAGGAATCGAAGTAGAGCGCCCTGTTAGAAACATTCATATTTATAACTTTGAACTGCTGGATGATCGAGACATATTTGAAGGAGAACAAATCTCCTTCAAATTTCGAGTAACGTGCAGCAAAGGTACATATGTGCGAACGCTTGCTGTGATGATTGGAGAAGCTCTTGGCTATCCATCTCATATGTCTTATTTGCAGCGAACGGGCTCAGGGCAGTTTTCACTAGAAGATTGTGTGACATTTGAAGATATTGAACGGGCGGTAGAAGAAGAAACGATTAATGAAAAACTACATTCAATCGAAGAAGCTCTTAATCATTTGCCGAAACTTCAAATTAGTGATACATTAGCAGAGAAAGTGAAAAATGGCGCGGTATTGCCATGTACGGAAGATGAAGAGTTAAAAAAAGAACCATTCTTTTTAATGATAAATTCTGCAGGCAAGTGCTTAGCAATTTATGCTCAGCACCCAACAAAAAAACATTTAATGAAGCCGGTTAAAGTGTTGACAATCGACTAGACCGGTTAGGGAAAAGGTGAACTGTGTTTTGGAAACGATTGAAATTCGACATCCACACCACTTTCAACGAGAAGCTGTTCAACAATCAGTGTTAGCGCTTGGTTATTTTGATGGTGTGCATTTAGGGCATCAGCAAGTGATAAATTCAGCAAAACAGTTAGCCGATGAAAAAGGCATAGCTAGTGCTGTTATGACGTTTACTCCTCACCCTTCTGTGGTGCTCGGGCGCAATGTACAGCACATTGATATGATCACACCACTTCAAGAAAAAAAGAAACTCATTGAGGAAATGGGAATTGACTTTTTATATATCGTTCATTTTGATAAACAGTTTGCAGCACTATTGCCTCAAGAGTTTGTTGATCAGTATATTATTGGACTGAATGTGCAGCATGTGGTAGCTGGATTTGACTATACGTATGGAAAGTTAGGTAAAGGAACAATGGAAATACTACCATTTCATTCTCGATCAAAATTCACTCAAACAACAATTGATAAGTTAACAAATGGCGAAGAAAAAATTAGTTCAACGCTTATTCGTGAAAATTTAGCAAATGGAGACATGCATCGAGTAAAAGAGCTGCTTGGCCGCTACTATGAAGTGTCAGGTACAGTAACTCATGGAGAAAAGCGAGGCAGGCAAATAGGTTTTCCGACTGCTAACATCGCTTTAGACGATGAGTATTTACTTCCACGAATCGGTGTTTATGCTGTTGAGCTTCAGCTCCACGGAAAGTGGTATGCAGGAGTGTGCAACGTGGGCTACAAGCCGACTTTTCACGATAATTTAGAAAAGCCAACAATCGAAGTCCATTTATTATCATTTGACGAGCAAATCTACGATCAGCACGTAACGGTGAAATGGCACCGAATGATTCGTTCAGAAAAAAAGTTCAGTGGCATCGAAGAGCTTGTCGGTCAGATCTCAAAGGACAAAGAAGAAGCCCTTGTTTATTTTGAAGGAATTCAAAAAAATAAGAAATAAAAAAATATATATAAATAGTTGCTACGACTTGCTTTTTGTTCTAATAAGTAGTAACATAACACTTGTATGTAAAACAACCATTGCTTGGCATTACGATTCACCAACGTTTTGCTCGGTAACTGGGGTTTAATAATAAGGAGGTGAATAGGATGGCTATCACACAAGAGCGTAAAAATGAAATCATTAGTGAGTACAAAACTCATGCGAACGACACTGGTTCTCCAGAAGTTCAAATCGCTGTCCTAACAGAGCAAATTAACAATCTAAACGGTCACTTACGTACTCATAAAAAGGATCACCATTCACGTCGTGGTCTTTTAAAAATGGTAGGTCGACGTCGTAACTTACTTAACTACCTACGTAACAAAGACGTTACTCGTTATCGTGAGTTAATCAACAAACTTGGTTTACGTCGATAATAAGAAGAAAGCGGGAGCATTCCCGCTTTTTTAGTATGTACATTTAAGAAACATTAAAGATGCTACATAATGTGAAAAAAGCTATTGTTTTTGGATATTTCGTTTATAATAAAACTATCACATTTGATTACATACATATTTTATATGTAGAGAGGGGTACTCGTCGATATGGAACAAGAAAAACGAGTGTTCTCTGTAGATCTAGCTGGACGAAAGCTAGAAGTTGAAGTTGGCCAGTTGGCAAAACAAGCAAATGGCGCAGCATTAATCCGCTATGGAGACACAGTTGTATTAAGTACAGCAACGGCTTCAAAAGAGCCTAAAAATGTAGATTTCTTCCCGTTAACAGTAAACTATGAAGAGCGTTTATATGCAGTCGGTAAAATCCCAGGTGGATTCATTAAGCGTGAAGGCAGACCAAGTGAAAAAGCAATCTTGGCTAGCCGTTTAATCGACCGTCCGATTCGTCCTTTATTCGCAGATGGTTTCCGAAACGAAGTTCAAGTTGTCAGCGTTGTAATGAGCGTAGATCAAAACTGTTCTTCAGAAATCGCGGCAATGTTCGGTTCTTCATTAGCATTATCAGTATCTGATATTCCATTTGAAGGTCCTATTGCAGGCGTAATCGTAGGCCGTGTAGACAATGAATTTGTTGTAAACCCAACGGTAGATGAGCTTGAAAAAAGCGATATTCATCTGACGGTTGCTGGTACAGAAGACGCGATCAACATGGTTGAAGCAGGTGCTGATGAAGTACCGGAAGAAGTAATGTTAGAAGCAATTATGTTTGGACATGAGCAAATTAAAAAATTAATTGCCTTCCAAGAAGAAATTGTAGCAGCAGTAGGCAAAGAAAAAGTGGAAGTTGAGCTTTATACTGTTGATGCTGACCTTGAGCGTCAAGTTCGCGAAATTGCAGAAGGTGACATGAACCGTGCCGTTCAAGTTCAAGAAAAGCATGCGCGCGAAAATGCGATTAAAGAAGTGAAAAGCGCAGTAGCTGCAAAATTTGAAGAGCAAGATGTAGAAGAAGAAGTACTAAATCAAGTGAATGAAATTTTATCGAAGCTTGTTAAAAGTGAAGTACGTCGCTTGATCACAGAAGAAAAAGTGCGTCCTGATGGCCGTAGTATTGACGAAATTCGTCCACTTTCTTCTGAAACAAACTTGCTTCCTCGTACACACGGATCTGGATTATTTACGCGTGGACAAACTCAAGCGCTTAGCATCTGTACATTAGGTGCACTTGGCGATGTGCAAATTTTAGATGGTTTAAGTGTAGAAGAATCTAAACGCTTCATGCATCACTATAACTTCCCTTCATTTAGTGTTGGTGAGACTAGACCGATGCGCGGACCGGGTCGTCGTGAAATTGGACATGGTGCGCTAGGTGAACGTGCACTTGAGCCGGTTATTCCAAATGAAAAAGATTTCCCTTATACAATTCGTCTTGTATCTGAAGTATTAGAGTCAAACGGTTCTACTTCACAAGCAAGTATTTGTGCAAGTACGCTTGCAATGATGGATGCTGGGGTTCCAATTAAATCACCTGTAGCAGGGATTGCCATGGGTCTGATCAAATCAGGTGAACACTACTCGATTTTAACGGACATTCAAGGAATGGAAGATCACCTAGGAGATATGGACTTTAAAGTAGCAGGTACGGAAAATGGCGTAACTGCGCTTCAAATGGATATTAAAATTGACGGGTTATCTCGTGAAATTTTAGACGAAGCCCTTCAACAAGCAAAAAAAGGCCGTATGCAGATCTTAAATCATATGATGTCAACGATTGCTATGCCTCGTCAAGAGCTTTCTCAATATGCGCCTAAAATCCTTACAATGGCTATTAACCCTGATAAAATTCGTGATGTTATTGGACCAAGCGGCAAGCAAATCAATAAAATCATCGAAGAAACAGGCGTGAAAATTGATATCGAACAAGATGGTACAATCTTCATTTCTTCTATTGATCAGCCGATGAATGAAAAAGCGAAGAAAATCATTGAAGATCTTGTACGCGAAGTTGAAGTCGGTCAAATGTACTTAGGAAAAGTAAAACGAATTGAAAAATTCGGTGCATTTGTAGAAATCTTCAGCGGAAAAGATGGGCTTGTTCATATTTCAGAGCTTGCAGAAGAGCGTATTGGAAAAGTAGAAGACGTTGTATCGATTGGCGACGAGATTTTAGTTAAGGTTATGGAAATTGATAAACAAGGTCGCGTTAACTTATCTCGCAAAGCAATTTTAAAAGAACAAAAAGAAAAAGAAGAAAAAGCAAAAGAAACAAAATAATCTTCTTTTACTACTATATAGACATTGTGAAATCGTCCATACATGAAGAAAATCCATGTGTAGGGCGATTTTATCGTTTGTAGATGTTTGTTCTACCTTGTCCTCTTTATACATATTTTAAATGGTAAAGGGGGAAGGATAAGTGAAGAGAACCATTGTGCAATTTACAGCATTTCTATTTTTACTGGCAATTACATATAAATCTATTTATAATCCTTTTGCTGAAGCGTATATAGAAGCACTTAAATCCGATGTACAACTTGTATCAGCTCAGCATGATGCGTTATATCAAAAGATTGAAGAAAAAGCAAAAGATTATGAAAAGCCAGCAGCGAATGCACGAATCGATCCTGTTTGGAAACGGGTTCCTGGCTATAACGGCATAAAAGTTGATCTTGCTGCTTCTTATAAAAATATGAAACCTGCGGGTAAATTTGATGAAAAAAAACTAGTGTACAAACAGGTTAGACCAAAGGTTCACTTGAGGGATTTACCACAGGAACCTATCTACCGTGGACACGATGAAAAGCCTATGGTATCGTTTACAGTGAACGTAGCATGGGGGAACGAGTATTTGCCTAAAATGTTAGAAGTGCTGAAAAAACACCATGCTAAAGCAACCTTCTTTTTAGAAGGGAAATGGGTTAAAAATAATCCAGACATGGCAAAAATGATTGTAGACGCAGGGCATGAAGTAGGGAACCATTCTTATTCTCATCCCGATATGGCCACATTATCGGCTAGTCAAATCAATCAGCAGCTTAAAAAAACGAATGATATTATTACATCTACTACGGGACAAAAAGTAAAATGGTTTGCTCCTCCGAGCGGCAGTTTTCGCCCCGAAGTAGTAACGCTTGCTTCTCAGTTAAAAATGAGTACAATTATGTGGACAGTTGATACGATCGATTGGCAAAAGCCAAGTCCAGAAGTGTTAATTAATCGAGTAATGAAGAAGATTCATCCAGGGGCTATTGTACTGATGCACCCGACTGAATCAACGGCTGAATCGCTTGACCAATTGTTAACCGATATTGAACGCAAAGGCCTGAAAGTTAGCGATGTGTCAACGATGCTAGATGAAGAAAGAATGATGAAAATACCTTCTTCTACTAAGAAGTAAGTGAGATAAGCAAAAGGGAGGCACTAGCTTGATAAAACGATATACGTGCAAAAATGGTGTAAGAATTGTATTGGAAAATATCCCAACTGTTCGATCTGTGGCTATTGGGGTGTGGATCGGAACAGGTTCTCGAAGTGAACACCCTGAAATTAATGGTGTATCACATTTTCTTGAACATATGTTTTTTAAAGGAACAAAAACAAGATCTGCTCGTGAAATTGCAGAAAGCTTCGACCGCATTGGGGGACAAGTAAATGCATTCACTTCTAAAGAATACACGTGCTACTATGCAAAAGTATTAGACGAACACGCAGATCAAGCGCTAGACGTGCTGGCGGATATGTTCTTTAATTCTTCATTTGATGAAGAGGAATTAGCTCGTGAAAAAAATGTTGTATATGAAGAAATTAAAATGTATGAAGATACACCTGATGATATCGTACACGATCTATTAGGAAAAGCCGTATATGGCAATCATCCATTAGGTTATCCAATTTTAGGAACGGAAGATACGTTAAAAACATTTAATGGGGATTCACTTCGTCAGTATATGGAGCAAATGTATATTCCCGAAAACATCGTTATTTCAGTAGCTGGAAATATTGATGAGAGTTTTATTCAACAGGTGGAAAACTATTTTGGTACATATACGTCAAGCCATTCCGCTCACCAATATGTTCAGCCAGAGTTCCATACAAATCATATTGCGCGCAAAAAGGAGACAGAACAAGCTCATCTTTGCCTTGGCTTTAAAGGTCTCCCAATCGGCGGAGAAGATGTATATAGCTTAATTGTATTAAATAACGTGCTTGGTGGAAGCATGAGCAGTCGTTTGTTCCAAGAAGTTCGCGAACAGCGCGGCTTGGCTTACTCTGTTTTCTCTTATCATTCTTCTTATCGAGACAGCGGTCTTGTAACGATTTATGGAGGGACGGGAAGCCATCAGCTCGACGTATTATATGATACGGTTCAAGAAACACTTTATGATCTGAAAGATAAAGGTATTACGGATAAAGAACTTGCTAACAGCAAAGAGCAGCTGAAAGGAAACTTAATGCTGAGTCTTGAAAGCACAAATAGCCGTATGAGCAGAAATGGAAAAAATGAGTTAATGCTAGGCTATCACCGTTCATTAGATGAAATTTTAGACCTTGTGAATGCTGTGACTAAAGATAGTGTAAATGGTCTTGCACGAGATATTTTCAAAGACGAATTTGCTCTTTCATTAATAAGTCCGAGTGGAGATTTACCTAAGGGCTTTAAAGGAAATTAAACATTAAAAGTAAGGTTGGCTAAAATAATTGAGCCAGCCTTACTTTTTTGTCATTTTTTGTGTGGTTGTTCAATAAATTAGATGAAAGGAGGGATTCCATGAGATTAAGCGAACTGAGTGGAAAAGAAATTGTAGACGTTAAGCGAGCAGAGCGTTTGGGTATTTTAGGGCAAACAGATCTTGAAATTAATGAACATACGGGACAAATTAATGCGCTTATTATTCCATCTGTGAAGTGGTTTGGGTTTCGAAAACAAGGAGATGAAGTGCGAGTGCCGTGGGGAAATATCGAAAAAATTGGTGCAGATATGGTGATTGTAAATGTCCAGCAGCTAGACAACATAAACAATGAGTCAACAAAATAAGAAACGAGATGCTTCTTGCATCTCGTTTCTTTTATTTTCAGGGATAAAGATTCACCGATTCCTGTGTGTTTACATAGTATGTTGAAGAAAAGCAATAGGCATTCTAGGGCGTAATGGTAGCACTTTACATCTCGATGGTTTAAGCGAAGGATACATCTATTTAATGTTAAAGAAGGTGAAAATGAAACATGTTAACGGATTTGCACATAGCTGTAATCGGCGGTGATGCTAGACAGCTTGAAGTCATTCGAAAATTAATTCAATTAGATGCAAAAACCTCTCTTATTGGTTTTGATCAGCTAGATCATGGTTTTACAGGTGCGACGAAATATCAGATAGAGGAGCTGGATTTTTCAGATGTTGACGCCATCATCCTTCCAGTGCCTGGAACAAATCACGAAGGGCAAGTAGATACTATTTTTTCAAATGAAAAAGTAGTGTTAACTGAAGAAGTACTTAAAAAAACGCCTGAGCACTGCATTATTTATTCTGGTATTAGCAATGGGTATTTAAACGAATTAGTCAAAACGACAAATCGTAAACTCGTTCAGCTATTTGAGCGTGATGATGTAGCGATTTATAACTCTATTCCTACTGTTGAAGGTACCATCATGCTTGTTATTCAACATACGGATTTTACCATTCACGGTTCAAATATTTCTGTCCTAGGTTTAGGAAGAGTAGGAATGAGTGTGGCGAGGTCCTTTGCTGCACTCGGTGCCAATGTAAAAGTAGGAGCTAGAAAATCTGAACATTTAGCACGTATTGCTGAAATGGGTTTGCAACCTTTCTATCTTTCTGAACTCGATAAAGAAATTGCTGATAGTGATATATGTATTAACACAATTCCATACCCGATCTTAACGGCTAAGACATTATCTAATGTCCCAACCCACGCGCTCATTATTGATTTAGCTTCAAAGCCTGGAGGGACCGATTTCCGCTATGCAGAAAAACGAGGAATTAAAGCTATTTTAGCACCTGGTCTTCCAGGAATTGTGGCTCCAAAAACAGCAGGCCAGATTGTCGCTAATGTATTAGTAAATTTATTAAAAGACGCGGCGGATGCGAGAGAGGAGAATGAATAATGTCATTAAAAGGTAAAAGAATAGGATTCGGTTTGACTGGATCTCACTGTACGTATGATGCAGTTATGCCAGAAATTGAAAAGCTTGTTAACTTGGGAGCAGAAGTGTTACCGGTTGTTTCTTACACCGTACAATCCACAAATACTCGTTTTGGAGATGGAGAAGACTGGGTGAAAAAAATTGAGGAATTAACAGGTCACGCCGTCATCAATACAATTGTAAAAGCAGAGCCTTTAGGACCAAAAATTCCGCTTGATTGTATGGTAGTCGCCCCAATCACTGGGAATACGATGAGTAAGTTTGCGAATGCAATGACTGAGTCTCCGGTACTGATGGCAGCTAAAGCAACGCTTCGTAATAATAAGCCGGTTGTACTGGGAATTTCGACTAATGACGCACTAGGGCTAAATGGTGTAAACTTAATGAGGCTAATGGCGACTAAAAATATTTATTTTATTCCATTTGGTCAAGATGACCCGGTGCTTAAGCCAAATTCAATGGTAGCGCGTATGACGATGTTATCAGACACGGTGTACGCAGCGCTTGAAGATAAACAGATTCAGCCTGTTATTGTCGAAAGGTTCCGCGACGGTCAAGAGTCATAGGACATATATGCCTCTTGCTGTTGCATGAATCTATTCAATACTGCGGCTGTAAGAGAACTCTCAATCTCAAAGAAGAGAAGATTTTAAAAATCTTCTCTTCTTTGACGCAATGAAGCATAATAATATGTTAAAATAGTCAGTATATGCAGATAAATGTTGAGTAGTTGAAAATTGTTGGAGGCGGTATTAAAATGACAAGAGAATTACATGTAGCAGTAGTAGGAGCAACAGGTGCAGTAGGACAACAAATGATTAAAACCCTACAGGAGCGTAATTTTCCAGTTGGTAAATTAACGTTATTATCTTCAGCTCGTTCAGCTGGTAAAAAAGTGTTGTTTAACGGAGAAGAAGTTGTTGTGCAAGAAGCAACTCCTGATAGCTTTGAAGGCGTAGATATTGCTTTATTCAGTGCAGGTGGCAGCATTTCAAAAGCACTTGCACCAGAGGCAGTGAAACGCGGAGCAATCGTTGTAGATAACACGAGCGCTTATCGAATGGATGAAAATGTCCCGTTAGTTGTGCCGGAAGTGAATGAAGACGCATTACACGCACATAACGGAATCATTGCTAATCCAAACTGCTCTACAATTCAAATGGTAGCAGCATTACAGCCATTACGCGAAACATACGGTTTATCTAAAGTGCTAGTATCAACGTATCAAGCCGTGTCTGGAGCAGGCGCTGCTGCAATTAATGAATTAAAAGAACAAGCTAAAGCTATTTTAGAAGAAAAAGAGTTTACACCGGAAATTTTACCGGTTGGTGGAGATAAAAAACATTATCAAATTGCTTTTAATGCCATTCCGCAAATTGATAAATTTCAAGATAACGGTTTTACATTTGAAGAAATGAAAATGATTAATGAAACGAAGAAAATTATGAGCATGCCTGAATTGCCAGTAGCTGCTACTTGTGTTCGTCTACCGGTTGTAACAGGTCATTCAGAGTCAGTGTACATTGAAATTGAAAAAGACGGTGTAACGGTAGCTGATGTGAAAAATTTATTGGCTGATGCACCTGGTATCGTATTGCAAGATGATCCAGAAAATCAAGTATATCCAATGCCAGCAGATTGTATAGGTAAACGAGATGTGTTTGTCGGCCGTATTCGTAAAGATTTAGATCGCGATAACGGTTTCCATATGTGGATCGTTTCTGATAACTTGTTAAAAGGTGCAGCTTGGAATTCTGTACAAATTGCAGAATCACTTATTAAGCTTAGCTTAGTAAAATAAGCGCAACCAGAGTGTCTCGGAACATGATGAGGTGTAAGTATGAAAATAATCGTCCAAAAATTTGGAGGAACTTCCGTTCGTAACGAAGAGGGAAGAGCGAGAGCAATCTATCATTTAAACAATGCATTAAGTGAGGGTTACAAAGTAGTCGTTGTTGTATCGGCAATGGGACGAAAAGGTGAGCCGTATGCAACGGATACATTGCTTTCACTTGTTGATGGAAATAAAGCGTCTCTTAATAAACGGGAGCTTGATATGCTTATGGCATGCGGAGAATTAATTTCATCGGTTGTATTTACGAATTTATTAAACGAAAATGGCATTAAAGCTACAGCACTAAACGGTGCACAGGCCGGGTTTGTGACGAATAATGATTTTACCAATGCCAAGATACTAGAGATGAAATGCGACCGTTTGTTAAAAGAACTAGAAGAATATGACGTCGTTGTTGTAACAGGCTTTCAAGGGGCAACCACTGAAGGCGATACAACAACGCTTGGACGCGGAGGTAGCGATACATCTGCTTCAGCTTTAGGTGCGGCCCTTATGGCTGATTACATTGACATTTTCACGGATGTAGAAGGTGTGATGACGGCTGACCCGCGTATTGTAGCAGATGCAAGACCGCTATCCGTTGTCACATATAACGAAATATGCAACATGGCTTATCAAGGTGCAAAAGTAGTTCACCCACGTGCCGTAGAGATTGCCATGCAAGCAAAAGTACCGATGCGCGTCCGTTCCACATATGCTGATTCAGAAGGTACGCTTGTTACATCTCAAGGCGAAGCACAGCAGCGTGGAAGCGATGTGCAAGAACGCCTTGTAACAGGCATCGCACACGTATCAAACGTCACTCAAATTAAAGTTTTTAGTAAAGAAGGCCATTATGATACGCAAGCAGAAGTATTCAAAGCAATGGCACAAGAAAAAATCAGCGTAGATTTTATCAATATTTCACCGAAGGGTGTTGTATATACGGTAACAGATGAAGCAACTGACAAAGCGATTGATGTGCTTCATGTGCTAGGATATGAGCCGGCTGTTATTCGCAACTGCGCTAAAGTGTCAACGGTTGGAGCAGGAATTGCAGGGGTGCCTGGTGTTACATCTAAAATTGTTACAGCCCTTTCTGGCGAAGGTATTCAGATTTTACAATCTGCTGACAGCCATACGACGATTTGGGTGCTTGTAAAAGAAGAGGATTTAAAGAAAGCTGTTAATGCTCTTCATGGTGCCTTTGACTTGTCAAAAGCACCGCAAAAGAGATAAACTACATGTTCCGTTAGCTATAAGCTAACGGTTCATTACATGAATAGGGATAATGCAATTTCAAGGAGTGAAAACATGATTGATTTTGGGAAAGTCGCAACAGCGATGGTAACGCCTTTTGATCATAAAGGAAATATTGATTTTGAAAAAACAACGCAGCTTATTAACTATTTAATCAGCAACGGTTCGGATGCGTTGGTTATTGCAGGAACAACGGGTGAATCTCCTACGCTTTCAACAGAAGAAAAGCTGGCGCTGTTCCGCCACTCAGTAAAGGTAGTAGATGGCCGTGTACCAGTTGTTGTAGGTACAGGAAGCAACAATACGTATGCATCAATTGAATTAACGAAAAAAGCAGAAGAAATCGGCGTAGATGCGATTATGATTGTAGCACCTTATTATAACAAGCCAAATCAGGAAGGTCTGTATCAGCACTTTAAAACAATTGCTGAAAGTACAGAGCTGCCTGTCATGTTATACAATATTCCAGGGCGATCTGTGATCAATATGTCTGTTGATACAATTGTACGCCTAGCTGAACTGCCAAATGTTGTAGCGTTAAAAGATGCAAGCGGAGACCTTGACGCAATGACAGCTATTATCGCACAAACAAGCGATGATTTTGCTTTATACAGCGGTGATGATGGTTTAACATTACCAGTATTAGCAATTGGAGGAACTGGCATTATTTCTGTCGCTTCTCATGTTATTGGAAATGAAATGCAAGAGATGGTTAAGTTGTATGAGTCAGGAAATCCGAAAGAAGCAGCAAAAATTCATCAGCGCATTGTACCTGTTATGAAATCTCTTTTTGCGGCTCCAAGTCCAACGCCTGTTAAAACAGCTTTACAGCTAAAAGGGTTAGACGTAGGATCGGTACGATTACCTTTAGTTCCGTTAACGGAAGAAGAACGTCAAACGTTAGTTAACACATTAAATACGCTATAAGCTATAAGCATGTTTTTTAAACGTCTCTTCATTGACCGTGTATACGAGTCAATGAAGAGACGTTTTTTTCTTATAAGATAATAGAAGAGAAGATGACGGAAATAGACGAATGAAATTTCTTGTATTCCAATTCTTACTTCAGTTATAATGTAAGCAAATGAAATTGTACGGGTGAAAGTAAGTAGGAGGAGCTTATGGTACCAGAAAAGACAGAAAATATTAAAATTTCAGCCTTGGGTGGAGTCGGAGAACTTGGAAAAAACATGTATGTGGTGGAAATCAATGAAAACATATATGTGTTAGATGCAGGGTCAAAGTTTCCTGGAGGGGAAATGTTAGGAATTGATATTGTAATTCCGGATATTACATATTTAGTAGAAAATCAACAGAACGTAAAAGGCATATTTGTTACTCATGGACATGAAGAGCAAATTGGGGCTATTCCCTTTATACTTCAAAAATTGGACGTGCCTGTATATGGTACAGAATTAACGCTAGCACTTATCAAAGAAAAGTTAAAAGAGTATGGAATTAAAAAATATGAAGCTTTACATCCTATCACTTCGTCAACGGTTTTATCGTTTGAAGGAGTGGATATTTCATTTTTTAGAACACAGCACAGTATACAAGATTCAGTCGGCATTTGTTTACAAACAAATCAAGGTGCGATTGTATATACAGGTGATTTTAAATTTGATCAAAATTCAGTCAGCATTCAAAGCGCTGACATTGGAAAAATGGCTGCCATTGGGGAAAAAGGCGTCCTGTGTTTACTTTCAGACAGTACAAATGCAGATAAGCCAGGCTATACAGTTTCCGAAGCAGTCATCGGACAAAATATTACCGAGGCTTTTTATAAAAGCAAAGGTCGAATCATTGTTGCTGCATACAGTTCCAATCTACACCGTATTCAGCAAATCATTCATGCCGCATATCAGCACGGACGTAACCTGATCGTTATGGAAAAAAGTATGCTGAAAATCATTGATATTGCAGCAAAACTTGGACATTTGCAGCTGCCTGAGGATTTAATTGTTCCTGTGCAAAAGTTAAAAGATCTTTCAGAACAAGAAACAGTTATTTTAACAACAGGCCATCACGGAGAGCCAATTTTAGGTCTTACTCGAATGGCTAAACAGTCCCATAAATTTATTCAAATCAAACAAGATGACACGGTCTTGCTGGCTGCTACACCTGTGGCGGGTCACGAAACGACCTTTTCAAAAACAATTGACGTCATCTTTCGTTTAAGAGCAAGCGTAGTGTTTGCTCAGAAAAAAGTGCAGGCTTCCGGACACGGCAGTCAAGAAGAATTAAAATTTATGATTAACTTAACAAAGCCGAAATATGTCATGCCTGTGAATGGAGAATACCGAAAACAAAAAGCTTATGCAAAGCTGGCCGGTCAATTAGGAATATCAGAAGATCACATTTGTTTGCTTGAAAAAGGTGAGCGAGTTGAATTTAAGGATGCTCGCATGTACCCTAGCGGTTCTATTCAAGCAGGAAATACGCTGATTGATGGACTAGGCGTCGGTGATATTGGAAATATCGTTCTCAGAGATCGCAGACTGCTGTCACAGGACGGAATCTTAACGGTAGTAGTTACGATTAATAAACGCCAAAAAACAGTAGTAGCGGGACCAGAAATCATTTCCCGCGGCTTCGTCTATGTAAGAGAATCAGAAAAGCTTTTAGAAGAAGCAACAAAGATTGTTCAGCAAATTTTAGAAAAGTGTATGGAAGACAAAGTTATCGAATGGTCTTCATTAAAATTAAAAATGAGAGAAAGTTTAAATCAATTTTTATATGAAAAAACCCGTCGTAAACCGATGATTTTACCGATTATCATGGAAATCTAATGTTAAGCCTTCCCGCTGGGAAGGCTTTTTATTTGCAGCTGATGTGGATGTAATAACTGTGAGAAGTTCATACTACTACTATCAATAAGTGAAAGGAGCTAGAATATGTTTGAAAATAACGAAAGAATACATTCTGATGAAGCGCCTCAGCAGCCTAATAAAAATGAAGAAAGTAAGGGCGGAATATTAGATAAAATTCAACAATTAGGACAGACCAACGTGGCTCAGCTTCCTCAGGATTCTAATATTCACTGTTTAACGATTGTAGGACAAATCGAAGGGCACATGCAGCTGCCCCCTCAAAACAAAACGACAAAATATGAGCATGTCATCCCACAAATTGTGGCGATCGAACAAAATCCAAAAATTGAAGGATTGCTTATTATCTTGAATACAGTAGGTGGGGATGTAGAAGCGGGTCTTGCAATTGCTGAAATGATTGCTTCGTTATCCAAGCCTTCTGTGTCCATTGTATTAGGAGGCGGACATTCAATCGGTGTTCCAATTGCGGTTTCAACTGATTATTCGTATATTGCCGGTACAGCGACCATGACCATTCATCCTATTCGCTTAACGGGTCTTGTTATTGGTGTACCGCAAACATTTGAATACTTAGATAAAATGCAAGAGCGCGTTATTAACTTTGTGAGAGAACACTCTCATATTTCAGAAGAAAAGTTTAAAGAACTTATGTTTTCAAAAGGGAACTTAACGCGTGATATCGGGACAAATGTAGTTGGCGGAGATGCTGTTTCATACGGGTTAATTAATGAAGTAGGCGGAGTTGCTCAAGCAATCAAAAAATTAAATGAACTGATTGAGCAAGGACGTCAGAATGAGGAGCAGCTGCTGCAATGATTTTGTATACAATGATGCCGCAAGAACTGATTTTTCAGCAGTCTTATCTTCAAGAACAATCTCAGCCAAAGCTTATCAATCATAATGGAATCCCGGTTATTGTCGAAGAAAATGAACATAAACAACAGCAAATTGTGAGGGTTTTAAGCACGAATCCTCAAGATTATTTGAATGAAAATTATTATCCTGGTCAAATTTTGTCGTAAGGATTTCAGTATAATTATGGTGAATATGGTATAATGAATATGACGAAGAAGGCAGCCGCTGTATTGGCTGCTTTTTTATTCAACTGATAAAAGAAACAAAATCAACATAGGGTGTTGGACGTTGATTGGAGTGGAAAAATGGCAAAGAAAAAACGAAGAGGTCAAATAAAAAAGGATGAATGGAAACGCATATTGCGCTTTGAGCTTATAGGCTTATTTTTATTAGCGTTAACGTTAATTGCCATGGCAGGACTCGGTGCTGTAGGACAGGCTCTTGTACTAGTGGTCCGCTTATTTATTGGCGAATGGTATATGCTGTGTTTAATCGGAATGGTGGCGCTATCTATTTATATTATTTGGAAAAGAGAAATGCCTTCTTTAGTGACGCGGCAGCTTATCGGTACATATCTCATTATTTTATCTATTTTACTTTTTAGTCACGTGACGTTATTTGAAAATTTATCAAAAAACGGAACGTTTACAGATCCGTCTGTCATTATGAATACGTGGGATTTGTATATGCTCGAAGCGACGGGCCAATCGAATCACAGTGATTTAGGCGGAGGGATGATTGGGGCTATTATGTTTGCCATGTTCTACTATCTATTTGATAGCTTAGGAACAGAACTTATCGCTGCGTTGCTTATTGTGATTGGGGTACTACTCGTTACCGGACGTTCGCTTCACGAAACGGTATTAAAACTTCTGTCTCCTTTAGTGAATTTTTTAACAACGGAGCTAAAAGAAGGCTGGCAAGATATTCAGACGTGGAAACATAAGAAGAAAAAAGCCCCTAAAACAACAAAAAAGAGACGCCAAGAAAAAACTGCTCAAGAACCTGAAGAAAGCATGGAAATAGAAGTAGAAGCACCTTCGCCTCCAATTATTGAACACTTTGATTATGGAGAGGAAGAGTCTAGTCAATCTCCTGCAGCTCCTATAGCTCCGGCGCCGCGGGTTATGGAATCGAAGCCTGTAGCTGCTGCACCGCAGCAGCCAAGGCCGCAAAAGGAACAGGAAGAAGAAAAAGCTCCTATGATTACATTTACTGAAACGGAAAATAAAGAGTATGAGCTTCCTCCTATCAAGCTATTAACGATGCCAAAGAAAAGTAACCAAGCAAAAGAGCATAAAAACATTTACAAAAATGCCGAAAAACTTGAAAAAACGTTTCAAAGTTTCGGCGTAAAAGCAAAAGTGGCAAAGGTTCACCTTGGACCAGCTGTTACAAAATATGAAGTATATCCTGATGTAGGAGTAAAAGTAAGTAAGATTGTCAATTTAAGTGATGATCTAGCACTTGCATTAGCTGCCAAAGATATTCGGATTGAAGCTCCAATTCCCGGGAAATCAGCGGTAGGAATTGAAGTGCCGAATGAAGAAGTAGCGATGGTTTCCCTTAGAGAAGTACTTGAAGCAACTGAAAATAACCGGCCAGATAAAAAGCTATTAGTTGGTTTAGGACGGGATATTTCAGGAGAAGCTGTGCTTGCAGAGCTTAATAAAATGCCTCATATGCTTGTAGCAGGGGCAACAGGAAGCGGAAAAAGTGTGTGTATCAATGGTATTATTATTAGTATTTTAATGAGAACAAAGCCTCATGAAGTAAAATTAATGATGATTGACCCTAAAATGGTTGAGCTGAATATGTACAATGGTATTCCGCATTTATTGGTTCCTGTTGTAACAGATCCGAAAAAAGCTTCTCAAGCATTAAAAAAAGTTGTAAGTGAAATGGAGCGACGCTATGAGCTGTTTTCACATAGCGGAACGAGAAACATTGAAGGATATAACGATTTAGTAAAACGTATGAATGATGATGGAGACGCGGATGCAAAACAGCCGACTCTTCCTTATATTGTGGTGATTGTCGATGAGTTGGCTGACTTGATGATGGTTGCTTCATCTGACGTCGAAGATTCGATCACACGTCTTGCTCAAATGGCTCGTGCTGCGGGCATTCATTTGATTATTGCTACACAGCGACCATCAGTAGATGTTATTACCGGAGTTATTAAAGCAAACATTCCTTCTCGAATCGCTTTTAGTGTATCTTCCCAAACTGACTCTCGTACTATCTTAGACATGGGAGGAGCAGAGAAGCTTCTAGGAAGAGGAGATATGCTGTTCATGCCTGTCGGAGCTTCAAAACCTGTGCGAGTGCAAGGTGCCTTTTTATCAGATGAAGAAGTAGAAGGGATTGTTGATTTTGTTATTGCACAGCAAAAAGCCCAGTATCAAGAAGAAATGATTCCAACAGATGCTCCTGAACAAGTCGATGATTTTGCAGATGAGCTATACGACGAAGCCGTTCAGCTTGTGGCAGAAATGCAAACAGCTTCTGTCTCCATGCTACAGCGACGCTTTCGAATTGGCTATAACAGGGCTGCACGCTTAATTGATGCGATGGAAGAGCGTGGAGTGGTGGGACCGTATGAAGGAAGTAAGCCGCGTTCGGTGTTGATTTCTCAGCAAAATGAAGATGTTGGATCTTAATAATCTTACTAAAAAAGATGACTTGCTTATAAGTAAGTCATCTTTTTTATGGAATGAGAGACGAATGGTATTATACAAAAATATGTCATGCTAAATAAATGAAATAAAAACGAATATTAAAAAATTTAAGGACTAAAATGTTTGGTTTTTATCTGTTATTAGAAGAAAAGCAGGTTGTTAGGTATACTGACATTAAAAAATAACAAAAATTCATTTTTTTAAAAGAATATTAAAAATTTTAACAAAAAATTAATATAACCTATTTATTTATCTGTCGAAAAATGATATATTATTTTCGATTAAGTAGTCGAACATCAGAGGTCTGATGACTTTTTAATATGGAGGAAGAGTGATGTCTATACGTGCGGATAATCGGCACTTGTATTTACAAGTGATTGATAAAATTAAACAAAATATAGAAAAAGGAATTTTTAAAGAAAAGGAAAGACTCCCTTCAGAGTTTGATTTATCAAAGCAGCTAGGGGTTAGCCGCGCAACGCTACGTGAGGCACTTCGCATATTAGAAGAGGAGAATATTATTGTTCGCAGACACGGCGTGGGAACATTTGTCAACACGAAGCCTACTTTTTTGTCAGGGATTGAGCAATTAAATAGTATAACACATATGATTGAACAAGCTGGTATGAAGGCCGGAACAATCTTTTTATCTTCTCAAATACAAGATTTGTCTGAAAATGATTTAACACGTTTTGCTTGCGGTGAAGACGAACAGATTTTATTTGTTGAACGGGTGAGAACGGCAAACGGAGAGCCGGTTGTATATTGCATGGACAAGGTTCCTCAAAAAATATTGCCTGAAAATTTCGAATATAAACAAGAATCTTTGCTAGAAATTCTTGAAAAGCAAGCAGGAAAGCATATCTCATACGCCGTGGCAAACATTGAGCCTTTAGGCTATCACGAAAAGGTTTCTCCCATTTTACAATGCGAGCCTGAAACTGCTTTGCTTGTGCTAAAACAAATGCATTATGACCAGTATGATGAACCCATTTTATATTCCATTAATTATTTCAAAGCAGATCAATTTAGTTTCCAAGTACTGCGTAAACGCGTCTAGTTTTTTTATGGTTAAATGTCAGAAAATTTATAACTATTTAACATTGTCCTTTTAAGGAGGTGTCAAATGTAGGTCACAGGACGAAATAGAAAATTGGCTTTGTACTTTTAAAACTATTCAGGGGGTTAAACATGTTAAAACGTAAAATGGGACTTGCATTATCACTAGTATTAGCGGCAGGAACACTTTTAAGCGCGTGTGGATCAGACGACGCAGGTAAGAGCGGCGGAGATAAAAAAGCGGCGGATTTTAAAGTGGGGATGGTAACAGATACGGGCGGAGTAGATGATAAATCGTTTAACCAGTCTGCTTGGGAAGGTCTTACAAAGTTTGGGAAAGACAACGGACTTGATGAAGGGACTGGATATAAATATTTGCAGTCTACAAAAGCATCTGAATACGAGAGCAATCTTTCTAAATTTGCTGAGAGTGGCTACAACTTGACGTATGGAATTGGCTTTTTATTAAAAGAAGATATTAAAAAAGCAGCAAAGCAGTATCCAGATGCTAACTTTGCATTAGTAGACGATACGCTAAAGTCAGAGAACTTAGATAACGTGGCAAGCATTCTATTTAAAGAAGAACAAGGCTCTTTCTTAGTAGGTGTAGTGGCAGCTAAACAAACGAAAACGAACAAAATTGGATTTATCGGAGGCGTTGAATCTCCATTAATCAAGAAGTTTGAAAATGGGTTTAAAGCAGGTGTTAAATCTGTAAAACCAGATGC
The DNA here is from genome assembly GCF_023715685.1 of Priestia aryabhattai. NCBI lineage: Bacteria > Bacillati > Bacillota > Bacilli > Caryophanales > Bacillaceae > Priestia > Priestia aryabhattai. The sequence continues at coordinate 509,674 of NZ_JAMBOQ010000001.1, read as the reverse complement.
TGAAGTTATCTCTCAATATGCAGAAAGCTTTAACTCTCCAGAAAAAGGCTCAGCTATTGCTTCTACCATTTACAGCAAAGGCGCTGATATTATTTATCAAGCGGCTGGCGGTACTGGAAACGGCGTATTTACAGAAGCTAAAAACCGTTCAAAAGGCGGTAAAGACAAAAAGGTTTGGGTAATTGGAGTTGACCGCGATCAGCATGAAGAAGGTATGCCTGAAAACGTAACGTTGACTTCGATGGTTAAACGCGTTGACTTGGCTGTAGAAGATGTAGCAAAAAAAGCAATGGACGACAAATTCCCAGGTGGTAAAGAAGTTGTGTTTGGCTTAAAAGAAGACGGAGTAGGGATTGCTCCATCACAAGATAATGTAAGCAAAGATGCGTTAAAAGCAGTTGATGAGTATAAGCAAAAAATTCTAGACGGTGACATTACAGTGCCTCAAACGGATAAAGAATTTAAAGAGTTTGAAAAAACGCTTAAAAAATAAGCTGATACCTGTTAAGCAATGATTATATGAGTAGAAAAGGCTAGTGAAAACTAGCCTTTTTTATAGCTAAAAAACGGAAGACAGAATCCTGTAGCAGGCAGGAATAGGGAGTGAAAGCAGTGGAATATGTTATTGAAATGCTAGATATTCGCAAAGAGTTTCCCGGTATTGTTGCTAATGACAATATTACACTCCAAGTGAAAAAGGGAGAAATTCATGCTTTGTTAGGAGAAAATGGTGCGGGTAAATCAACGCTGATGAACGTTTTATTTGGACTTTATCAGCCTGAAAAAGGACAGATTCGTGTAAACGGCCAAGAAGTGAAAATCACGGATCCTAACGTAGCGAATGACTTAGGAATTGGTATGGTTCATCAGCATTTTATGCTGGTTCAAAACTTTACAGTAACAGAAAATATTATTCTTGGGAACGAACCGACGCGAACGGGGAAAATCAATATTAAAAAAGCAGCTCAAGATATTCAAGAGCTTTCAAATCAATATGGATTATCGGTAGATCCATATGCGAAGATTCAAGATATCTCAGTTGGCATGCAGCAGCGAGTGGAAATTTTAAAGACGCTTTACAGAGGAGCCGACATACTTATTTTTGATGAACCTACTGCCGCCTTAACACCTCAGGAAATTACGGAATTAATTCAAATTATGAAAAAATTAATTCAAGAAGGAAAGTCAATTATTTTAATTACGCATAAATTAAAAGAGATTATGTCAGTGTGTGACCGCTGTACAATTATTCGAAAAGGTGTCGGGGTTGGCACGGTAAATGTGCAAGAGACCAACCCTGATGAACTTGCTGCCTTAATGGTAGGAAGAGAAGTGCATTTCAAAACTGAAAAGAAAACAGCGACTCCAAAAGAAGCTGTGTTAACAATAAAAGAATTAGTAGTAGAAGACAGCCGAGGAGTAGAGGCTGTAAGTTCACTTGACCTAAGCGTTCGGGCAGGCGAAATTGTAGGCATCGCGGGTGTAGATGGGAATGGTCAAACAGAGCTGATTGAGGCAATTACGGGTCTAAGAAAAATAAAGTCGGGATCAATCACATTAAAAAATCAAGAATTGTCTACGTTATCCACTCGTAAAATTACGGAGTCAGGAGTAGGACATATTCCGCAGGATCGTCATAAGCACGGGCTGGTATTAGATTATACAATAGGTGAAAATATTGGTCTTCAAACGTATTATCAAAAGCCGATGTCTAAATCAGGTATTTTGAATTATAAAGAGATGTATAAAAAGGCAAAAGAGTTAATTGCAGAATATGATGTGCGAACGCCTAGTGAATATACGCAAGCGCGATCGCTATCGGGCGGAAATCAGCAAAAAGCTATTATTGCCCGCGAAGTAGACCGCAGTCCGGAACTATTAATTGCAGCTCAGCCAACGAGGGGGTTGGACGTAGGGGCCATTGAATTTATTCATAAAAAACTGATTGAAGAACGAGATAAAGGACGAGCAGTGCTGCTTGTTTCGCTAGAACTAGATGAAGTGATAAATCTAAGCGATCGCATTGCGGTTATTTATGAAGGGAAAATAGTCGACATTGTAAATCCAAAAGAAACGAATGAACAAGAGTTAGGCTTATTAATGGCAGGCGGTACGCGTGAGAAAGCGGGTGGAACAGCATGAATAAACTTGTGAAAAATGAACGTGTAATGATGATTTTGATTCCTGTTATATCGGCCATATTAGGACTCATCGCCGGAGCGGTTATTATGTTACTAGGCGGCTATGATCCAATGCTTGGCTATCAATCTCTTTTTGACGGGATGTTTGGAACGCCAAAAGCGATTGGAGAAACCATTCGTGCCATGACTCCTCTTGCTCTGGCTGGAATTGCGGTTGCGTTTGCCTATAAAACCGGTCTTTTTAACATTGGAGTAGAAGGACAGCTTTTAGTTGGCTGGTTGGCTTCAGTGTGGGTTGGGTATGCGTTTGATTTACCAGCAGTCATTCATATTCCTTTAGCTGTATTAGCAGCAGCTGCAGCCGGAGCAGTTTGGGCGTTTATTCCAGGCTTTTTAAAAGCAAAGTTTCATGTTCATGAAGTAATTGTTTCCATTATGATGAACTATATTGCCCTTTATACAACGAGCAGCTTAATCCGTACGTATTTATATGCGGGGAATGAAAAATCGTATGATATTAAAGAATCGGCATCTTTAGCATCAAGCTTTTTAGCCCAGTTAACCAATAACTCCCGCCTTCATTACGGCATTCTTATTACCATCGCTGCAGCCGTCGTGATGTGGTTTATTTTGAATAAAACAGCTAAGGGCTTTGAGCTAAGAGCTGTTGGTTTTAATCAACATGCTTCACAGTATGCAGGAATGAATGTAGGCCGAAATATTGTGTTATCCATGGCCATTTCAGGAGCTTTTGCCGGGCTTGCCGGGGCAATGGAAGGGCTGGGAACATTTCAGTATATGGGCACATTCACTGCATTTACAGGTACGGGATTTGACGGTATCGCCGTAGCCCTTTTAGGAGCTAACAGCGCAATTGGTATTTTATTAGCTTCGTTCTTTTTCGGAGGATTGCAAACCGCTGCTCCTCAAATGAACTTTATGACAGGCGTACCGTCTGAATTAATTCAAATTGTCATTGCGCTTATTATCTTTTTTGTTGCATCTAGTTATTTAATTCGCTGGGTGCTTGGCCGTGCAGGCAAGGGGGGAACAAAATGAACTTCTTAGAGGTGTTAGCCATTATCATTCCAGCGGCGCTTTATTCAGCTGCACCGCTTATCTTTACTGCGCTCGGAGGGATATTTAGTGAACGTTCCGGGGTCGTAAACATCGGGTTAGAAGGGCTGATGATGTTTGGAGCATTCACAGGTATTGTTTCAACACTTTTACTTCAGGATTCATTAGGTGCTTGGGCCCCGTGGGTAGCGATATTAATTGCGGCTGTTGTTTGCGCTGTATTCTCGCTGATTCATGCTGTTGCAAGCATTACATTAAAAGCAGATCAAACTGTAAGTGGTGTAGCACTGAATTTTCTAGCTGCGGGTCTTTCAATCTTTTTAATTAAAAAGATTTTTGGAAAAGGACAAACAGATTTTATCCAATTTCGTATCGATAAAGTAACGATTCCAGGTCTTTCGGATATTCCGATAATTGGTAAAATTCTGTTTTCGAATGTTCCTATTACGTCTTATATCGCAATTGCGTTAGCTTTTGCTGTATGGTACATCATTTATAAAACGCCCTTTGGGCTCCGTCTTCGTTCAGTTGGTGAACACCCAATGGCAGCGGACACGATGGGGATTAAAGTTGTGAGAATGCGTTACATTGGCGTTATGATTTCCGGCATGTTCGCTGGGATCGGAGGAGCGGTATATGCGACGTCTATCGCTACAAATTTTGCAGCGGGAACGATTGCTGGACAAGGGTTCCTTGCTATTGCAGCAATGATTTTTGGGAAATGGCATCCTATTGGTGCTTTAGGAGCAGCAATGTTTTTCGGATTAGCACAGTCTTTGAGTATTACGGGAGCTCAGATTCCGGTTATTCAAGATATCCCATCCGTCCTTTTAACCATTGCACCGTACGTATTAACAATCTTAGCACTTACTGGTTTTGTAGGACGTGCTGAGGCTCCTAAAGCGCTAGGCGTTCCTTATGAAAAAGGCCGACGCTAATAAATCCTCTATACGAGGTCTAACAATGACTAAAGTTGGATAAATATAGAAGGTGGAGACAAAGAAATCATATTCTTTTCTTCGCCTTTTTTTCATTGAGAGAAAGAATATGAAAAGAAATGAGGAAGCGCGCGGCAAGTTACTTGAAAATGTTTCCTTGAATTCGATATAGTGGTTACAAGACTAAAATTAGCGTTAAAGATTCAAAATAGAAGTAATGTCTAGTTAATACATCAAAATTTAAAAGGAGGTTTATATATGAAATTATTGACTGAACAAAAACATGAACTAGAAGGATTGACTGTTCACGCCATTCAAACAGCTAAGTACAAAACAAACACGTTCATTTTAAAACTAAATGCCCCTTTAGATAAGAAAACGGTGACAATGCGTGCCCTTTTACCTTATGTGCTTCAAAGCGCTACCGAGTCACTGCCGTCTACAACAAAGCTTCGTACATATTTAGATGAGCTTTATGGTGCTACTTTACAAGTAGACTTAACAAAAAAAGGTGATAACCACGATATTACGATTCGCATTGATATAGCGAATGAAAAATATTTGAAAGATTCAACTCCGCTTTTGCAAAAAGCGTTAGCGCTTCTTGGCGATATTTTATTAAAGCCAGCAGTTGAAGGGAACTCTTTTTTAACGGATATTATGACAAAAGAAAAGCGTTCGCTTCGTCAGCGAATTCAAGCTGTATTTGATGATAAAATGCGCTATGCTAATTTAAGATTAGTCGAAGAAATGTGTAAAGAAGAACCTTACTCTTTGCATGTAAACGGTCAAATTGATGACGTGGAAGAAATTACAGGTGAAAGTTTGTACGCTTATTATCAGCAGGTGTTAAAAGAAGACGCCATCCACCTTTATGCTATTGGGGATTTGCAAGTCGAAGAGGTTTTACAAACAGTAAAAGAAACATTTACTTTACCAAAGCGCGAGCAAAAAGACATTGAAGATTCTATTACGTCTAAAGATATCTCAAAAATAAATGAAGTGGTGGAAAAACAAGAAGTAAAACAAGGGAAATTAAATATTGGCTACCGCACAAATGTTGTATACGGAGATAGACAGTATTTTGCTCTGCAAGTATTTAACGGCATATTCGGAGGTTTCTCACATTCTAAGCTATTTATCAATGTGCGTGAAAAAGCAAGCTTAGCCTATTATGCCGCTTCGAGGGTAGAAAGTCATAAGGGATTACTAATGGTCATGTCTGGTATTGATGCTAAAAATTACGACCAAGCTGTTACCATTATTAAAGAACAAATGCAGGAGATGAGGCAAGGATCGTTCACAGACGGCGAAATCGCTCAAACGAAAGCGGTCATTCACAATCAGCTGCTTGAAACGGTGGATACTCCGCGAGGACTAGTAGAGGTTATGTATCATAATGAATTAACAGGCAAAGACATTTCAATTGACGAATACTTAAAGCAGATTGATGCGGTATCTAAGCAGGAAATTATTAAAGTGGCTGAGAAAATTGAAATGGATACAATTTATTTCTTAACAGGAACGGGCGGTGAAGAAAATGGAGAAAATTGAATTTTCGCAGCTTCAGGAACAGCTGTATCATGAAAAAATGGATAATGGGCTGCAAGTATATATTTTGCCAAAACCGGAGTTTAACAAAACGTTTGCCACTTTTACAACGAACTACGGATCGATTGACAATCAATTTGTACCACTAAATGAAAATGAAATGACAAAAGTTCCGGACGGAATCGCACACTTTTTAGAGCATAAATTATTTGAAAAAGAAGACGGAGATGTCTTTCAGCAGTTTAGTAAACAAGGTGCTTCGGCCAATGCATTTACTTCTTTTACCCGCACAGCGTACTTATTCAGCTGTACGTCTAATTTTGAAGAAAACCTTGAAACATTAGTGGACTTTGTACAAGAGCCATACTTCTCAGAAAAAACGGTAGAAAAAGAAAAAGGCATTATCGGTCAAGAAATTACGATGTATGACGACAATCCGGACTGGCGCTTATATTTTGGTACCATTCAAAATATGTACAAAAACCATCCTGTTAAAATTGATATTGCCGGCACGATCGAATCTATTTCACATATTAATAAAGATTTGCTGTATACATGCTATGAAACGTTCTACCATCCAAGCAACATGCTGTTGTTCATTGTAGGTCCTGTGGATGCGGAAAAAGTAATGAAGCAAGTTCGAGACAATCAGCAGAAAAAAGATTATAAAGAAATCTCTGACATACAGCGTCATTTTGACGAAGAGCCTGAAACGGTGGATCAAGAAAAACAAGTATTAAAAATGCCGGTGCAGTCTTCCAAATGTATGGTGGGACTAAAAGCGAAAAATCCGCAGCGTTCAGGCGGAGAAATGCTTAAATACGAGTTAGCAATGAATATTATTTTAGATTACGCGTTTGGAAAAAGCTCTTCGTACTATGAGGAATTATATGCAGACGGACTCATTGATGAAACGTTTGCTTATGATTATACGGAGGAAAGAGGATTTGGTTTTGCTCTTATCGGAGGAGATACGGACCAACCGGAGCAGCTGTATGATCGAGTTAAACAAATTTTACTTGAAATGAAAACAAAATCACTAACAGAAGAGGAACTTGAGCGTATCCGTAAAAAGAAAATTGGCGGATTTTTACGTTCATTAAACTCACCTGAGTTTATCGCTAATCAGTTTACACGCTATGCATTTAATGATATGAATTTATTTGATATTGTTGAAACGTTAGAAAAACTGAAGGTGAACGAAATAAAAGATGTGCTAAACGAGATTATTGATGAAAAGAACTTTACGGTTTGTGAAGTAGTACCTAAATAAAGATGATTGTTGCCAAAAAAGCTGATGTTCATCAGCTTTTTTGCATGTGAAGGAGAGAAGGTTATGGAGAAATTTGCCCTTGTGACAGGCGCAAGCGGAGGAATTGGCACAGCTATTGCTGAAAAATTGGCTGAGGATGGATATTCGCTTATTTTGCACTATCATCAACGAAGAGACAAAATAGAGGCGCTTGCACATGAGCTGGCTGAAAAGGTAAAAACCGTGTTTACGGTACAAGCGGATTTATCATGTAAAGAGGGAGTGGAGAAGTTTTTAAAGGAAATTATTGTTCCGGTAGAAGTTATTATTCATAACAGCGGACGAAGTGTTAGCGGGTTAATGACAGATACTCCGGCAAAAGAAATCGAAGAAATGATCTATCTTCACATCACGGCTCCCTTTGTCATTACAAAAGCTTTATTGCCTAAAATGATTAGCGCTAAGAGTGGAAAAATTATTATGATTTCTTCCATTTGGGGACTTACAGGAGCTTCGTTTGAAGTTCTTTATTCAATGGTAAAAGGTGCACAAAATACGTTTGTAAAAGCTTTGGCAAAAGAGGTTGCGTTAAGTGGAATTCGAGTCAATGGAGTTGCGCCCGGAGCGATTGAAACGGATATGATGGCCAGCTATTCAAAAGAAGAGATTGAAGAGCTGGCTGAAGAGATCCCTTTAGGAAGAATGGGAAATCCAAAAGAAGTGGCAGATGCGGTTTCATATTTAATATCTTCATGTGCTTCGTATATAACGGGACAAATATTATCGGTTAATGGCGGTTGGTACATATAAAGTGTGCATAAAATCAAAAACAAGGTACAAACTATGATATGAATAAACCTTAAGGAGGGCTACTCATGTCAGTACTAGAAAACTGGGATAGCTGGAAAGATTTTTTAGGCGACCGTTTACATCATGCGCAAAATGAAGGAATGCAAGAAGAAGTTATTCATGATCTTGCTTATCAAATTGGTGGATATTTAGCAAACCAAGTTGATGCAAAAAATGATCAAGAGCGAATTTTAGCAGACCTTTGGAGCGTTGCTTCTAAAGAAGAGCAGCATGCGATTGCGAGCAGCATGGTGAAATTAGTTCAAAATAACGGATCAGTAAAATAAGTTATCGTTTCTAAAAAGGAGCTAATTCACCGCGTGTGAAAGCTCCTTTTTTCTTAGAATCAAATAGTACAAATAAATAAGCGCTTACATAAATAACAAATGTAGAACTACTTGTCTTTAGGGTTTATAATATAATGGAAATCATTTATAGTTAAACTAGGTGGAAAAAAGGGGGCACCTCTCGAAGGCCAGCCAAGAAATGGGAGGGGTTTGATGGAGAAAATTGAGTGGTATTTAGAATACCAAATACAAAAAAATCGTCCAGGTCTTTTAGGTGATATTTCATCGCTTCTTGGAATGTTGTCAATTAATATTGTCACAATTAATGGAGTGGATGATATTCGCCGTGGATTATTGCTGCGCTGTGATTCACATGAGCAAATAGACAGGCTTGAATCTATTTTGAAAACAATGGATAATATAATTGTGACAAAAATGAGACCGCCTAAATTGCGTGATAAGTTAGCAGTGCGTCACGGTCGCTATATTCAGCGGGACGCAGATGATAAAAAGACGTTCCGTTTCGTAAGAGATGAATTAGGTTTGCTCGTAGATTTTATGGCGGAACTGTTTAAACAAGACGGTCATAAGCTTATTGGCATTCGAGGTATGCCGCGAGTAGGTAAAACCGAATCGATTGTAGCAGCTAGCGTATGTGCTAACAAAAGGTGGCTTTTTGTGTCTTCTACACTCTTAAAACAAACGATTCGCAGTCAGCTTATTGCTGATGAATACAACGCTGATAATATTTTTATTATTGATGGGATTGTATCGACAAAACGAGCGAATGAAAAGCACTGGCAGCTTGTTCGAGAAGTAATGAATGTACCCGCGACAAAAATTGTGGAGCATCCGGATGTATTTGTTCAAAATACCGAGTATTCGTTAGATGATTTTGCCTACATTATTGAAATAAGAAACGACCCCAATGAGAAAATTACATATGAAATAATGGAAGGTCCTCAAATGTTTCAAGACGGTGGATTATCGATGTTTGATTTTTAGCATAATTGGTAGGTGTTAGCATTGACAGAGTTGGGACAAAGGTTAAGACAAGAACGAGAAAGCAAAGGATTGTCGTTAGAAGATTTACAGAAACTAACGAAAATTCAAAAACGTTATTTACTGGGTATTGAAGAAGGCAATTATGAGGTTATGCCGGGGAAATTTTACGTGCGAGCGTTTATTAAGCAATACTGCGAAGCGATTGGGTTGGATACAGATGCTATTTTTGAAGAATACAAATCAGACATTCCTTCAACTCAAACAGAAGACATCCCGCAGCAGCTTTCGCGCGTTCGCAGCCGCAAAGAAATTCCTCAGCATACAAAAGGAGTTTCAAAAGCATATGACTATCTTCCAACTGTCCTAGTGGTAGCAGGAGTTGTAGTTGTAGGGATTATTATTTGGGTAATTGCTCAAAATATTGTCTCAGATCGAAACAAGGAGCAGGCTACCCAAGACGCTCCAAACAGTGAGGTTCAGCAGTCTAACACGCAGGAAGAAACAAATGATACTACTGCAAAAAATGACAATAGCACGTCAGAAGATGACCAAAGCGCTGCTGATAAGAAAGAACAAGAAAAAGAAAAAGCCGCAAAAGAAAAAGCTGAGAAAGAAAAGGCTAAGAAAGAAAAAGCTGACAAAGAAAAGAAAGACAGCGGTAAACAAGAATACAAGGAAGTTCAAAAAACAGGCAGAAGTGCTACGTATGCTCTTTCCGGTACAGATGCATTTAATCTAGAAGTAACATCTACTCAAGCAGATACTTGGTTAGATGTGAAAAACGGAAAAGGAAATGCTTTCTTTAGCTCCATTCTAAAAAAAGGTGAAACAAAAGAATTTGATTTGACGAAAGAAACTGAAGCTCGTGTCAACATCGGTTATTCACCTGGAGTAGAGCTAAAAGTAAATGGAAAAGCGGTTGACTTGCCGTTTGATTCATCCAAGCAAGTTCGACAAGTTGTAACGATTCAATATCAGCCGGCAGAAGCACAGTAAACAGCCTGTTTTAAAAAGTGTTCAGGGTGTAAATAAAGATAGTATGTGAATTAATCACTCATTCACGCTATAATAAAACCAAAGCCGTGCAAACAACTTCGTTTGCACGCTTTCAGTTTGTAACAGTAATTGGAGGCAGAAGAAGTGAATTTACCAAATAAGATTACCATTTCGCGAATTTTTCTAATTCCCGTATTCCTCATTTTTATGATGGTGCCGCTACCATTTGGCACAGTGGAGGCAGCAGGAAAAGAGATTCCGATCGCTCACCTATTAGGGGCAGCATTATTTATTATTGCATCTACAACAGACTGGATAGACGGATACTATGCACGAAAGTACGATTTAGTCACGAACTTGGGCAAGTTTTTAGATCCACTAGCAGACAAGCTGTTGGTTTCAGCTGCGCTTGTAGCTATTGTTGACTTAGATTTAATTGCAGGTGCAGGTTGGGCTGCTATCATCATTATTAGCCGTGAATTTGCTATCACAGGTTTAAGACTTGTACTAGCGGGGGAAGGAGAAGTTGTAGCAGCAAATATGTTAGGTAAAATTAAAACATGGACTCAAATTTTAGCTATTTCAGCTATTCTGTTGTACAACTTGCCTTTTGAATGGATTTCCATTCCATTTGCTAGCGTAATGCTTTGGATCTCAGTGATTTTTACCGTTATTTCAGGCTGGGACTACTTTGCTAAAAACAAACAGGCTTTTGTTAATTCAAAATAAGTAAGTTGGAGATGATATGATGAACGCTGAAATTATTGGAGTCGGCTCTGAGCTGCTGCTTGGACAAATTGCCAATACAAACGCTCAGTATTTATCGAAAAAATTAGCCGAACTTGGAATTAATGTTTACTATCATACGGTAGTAGGAGATAATGCACAGCGCTTGAAAGAAGTGATTGCTACCGCTCAAACGCGTGCAGATTTAATTATTTTCACAGGCGGGCTTGGTCCTACAAAAGATGATTTAACAAAAGAAACAATTGCGAGTGTGCTAGGAGTAGAGCTGACAATAAATGCGGAAGCACTTGAAAGCATTGAAGCCTATTTCAAACAGTCAAATCGTATCATGACGCCTAACAATAAAAAACAGGCAATTGTGCTAGAAGGTTCAGCAGTGCTCCCCAACGATTACGGAATGGCTCCAGGTATGGGGCTTACGGTAGAGGGAAAACACTACATGCTATTCCCCGGGCCTCCAAAAGAGCTCTATCCAATGTATGAATCGTATGGTCAAGAATTTTTAGCTCAAAAGCTTGAATTAAAAGAAAGTATTGAATCACGCGTTCTTCGCTTTTTCGGAATAGGAGAATCACAGCTTGAGACGGAAATTGAAGATTTGCTTGATGCGCAAACAAACCCGACGATTGCGCCGCTTGCAGGAGATGGAGAAGTGACGCTCCGCTTAACTGCCAAGCATGCTGATGCCGCTGAAGCACAGCGCATGTTAGACGAAGTGGAAAAAACCATTTCAGAGCGCGTAGGCGAGTATTTATATGGCTATGGAACAACTTCTTTACATAATGAATTGGTGAAAGAATTAACGGCGCAAGGCTTGACGATCGCTTCAGCTGAAAGTTTAACCGGCGGTTTATTCAGCGAACGTCTAACAACTGTTTCAGGTGCTGGAGAAGCTGTAAAAGGCAGCATGGTAGCCTATCATTATGAAATCAAGCAAAATATTCTTGGAGTGAGCGAACAAACGCTGAATCAGCATGGAGCCGTTAGCGAACAGTGCGCGGCTGAAATGGCTCAGCGTATTCAACAGTTATACAAAACCGATATTGGTATTGGCTTTACAGGTGTGGCTGGACCCTCTAAACAAGAAGGACATCCTGTAGGAACAGTGCATATAGGGGTCGCTTATAAAGATCAAACTCCTCAAGTTTACAGCTTGCAGCTATCTGGAAGCCGCCAAGGGATTCGTTCTCGAACGGTTAATTACGGCTGTCATTACGTATTAAAGACGATAAAGAAATAAAGAAAAAAGGCTGTTTAGTTTTACCAAAACAGCCTTTTTTTATTTTGTAAAAAAACGAACATTTATTCGCTTTTTGCTTGTCAAACGACTCAAAAACTAGTATAGTAAGTTATAGAAAGTTGTTAATTCGACATTGCTACTACATCGTAGTAAGTTTGCAGTTTATAGATGATTTCAAAGAGATAGAGGAGGAAATTGAGTGAACGATCGTCAAGCAGCCCTTGATATGGCTTTAAAACAAATTGAGAAGCAATTTGGTAAAGGTTCAATTATGAAATTAGGTGAACAAACGGAAAAAAGAATTTCTACAATTCCAAGTGGTTCATTAGCATTAGATGTAGCTTTAGGTGTAGGTGGATATCCACGTGGACGTGTAGTGGAAGTATACGGTCCAGAAAGCTCAGGTAAAACAACAGTTGCTCTTCATGCGATTGCAGAAGTCCAACAGCAGGGCGGACAGGCTGCATTTATCGATGCGGAGCACGCGTTAGATCCTGTATATGCTCAAAAATTAGGTGTTAATATTGACGAGCTATTATTATCTCAGCCTGATACAGGAGAACAAGCTTTAGAAATTGCTGAAGCCTTAGTTCGAAGCGGCGCAGTAGATATTATTGTTGTTGACTCAGTAGCAGCATTAGTGCCAAAAGCGGAAATTGAAGGAGAAATGGGAGACTCTCACGTGGGTCTACAAGCTCGTTTAATGTCTCAAGCATTGCGTAAACTATCTGGAGCTATCAACAAGTCTAAAACAATCGCTATCTTTATTAACCAAATTCGTGAAAAAGTCGGCGTTATGTTTGGTAACCCTGAAACAACTCCAGGTGGACGTGCGCTTAAATTCTATTCTTCAGTGCGTCTAGAAGTGCGTCGTGCAGAGCAGTTAAAGCAAGGAAACGATATTGTAGGTAACAAAACAAGAATTAAAGTTGTGAAAAACAAAGTAGCTCCGCCTTTCCGTGCTGCTGAAGTAGATATTATGTACGGAGAAGGTATTTCAAAAGAGGGTGAAATTTTGGATATCGCTTCTGAACTAGATATTGTTCAAAAAAGTGGATCTTGGTATTCATATAATGACGAGCGTCTAGGTCAAGGCCGTGAAAATGCAAAACAATTCTTAAAAGAAAATACTGATATTCGTCAGGAAATTGCAGGACAAGTGCGTGAACATCATGGTTTAGACCAAGATGGAGAGGCAGCTCCTGAGGATGACGATCAAGGCGATTTAAATATTTAATTTGCTGCGAGATAAAAAAAAGACTCCTCTATTTCAAAGAAGGGGTCTTTTTTTTGTAAAAATTGTTAATGCTAGAAAAGTAACATACGAAATTTCAATATATACTGTAGAGGCAGGCTTGACAATAAAAATGCACAGATTTACAATTAAGATGTATATTTTCCCTTTTTAAAACATTTTAGCGTTTAAAAGCCTTTGTGTGTATATTGAAAGGTGAATACGATGTACATGCCGACATGAAATTTAAAACTTACAAGTTTATAGCAAGGGGAGGTGAAATGATGGATACTAATACAATCATCTTCGCTTTGCTTGGCCTAATCGTCGGTGCAGTTGTTGGCTTTTTTGTTTGTAAATCGATTGCTGAAGCTAAAATTGCGGGAGCAAAGTCTAGTGCAGAACAAATTATTGATGAAGGAACCCGCGAGGCGGAAGCTTTGAAAAAAGAAGCTTTACTAGAAGCGAAGGATGAAATCCATCAGCTTCGTACAGAGGCAGAACAAGATATTCGTGATCGTCGAGCAGAACTTCAAAAACAAGAAAATCGATTAATGCAAAAAGAGGAAAATCTTGATCGTAAAGACGAATCACTTGATAAACGTGAAGCGTTACTTGAAAAGAAAGATGATTCTCTCACTGTTAAACAACAGCATATTGAAGAGATGGAAAGCAAAGTTGAAGAAGTAGTACGTGCACAGCAAACAGAGCTAGAGCGCATTTCAAGCTTAACAAGAGAAGATGCAAGAGCGATTATTTTAGATCGTGTTGAAAATGAACTTTCCCACGACATTGCAATAATGGTAAAAGAAACAGAAAACCGTGCAAAAGAAGATGCCGATAAAAAGGCGAAAGAAATTCTTTCACTTGCTATTCAGCGTTGCGCAGCAGATCATGTTGCTGAAACGACTGTCTCAGTTGTTAACTTGCCAAATGACGAAATGAAAGGCCGAATTATCGGTCGAGAAGGTCGAAACATCCGTACGCTTGAAACTTTGACAGGAATTGATCTTATTATTGATGATACGCCAGAAGCAGTTATTTTATCAGGATTTGACCCAATTCGTCGTGAGACAGCAAGAATTGCACTTGATAAACTCGTTCAAGATGGTCGTATCCATCCCGCACGTATTGAAGAAATGGTTGAAAAATCTCGCCGTGAAGTGGACGAATATATTCGTGAAGTTGGTGAACAAACGACGTTTGAAGTCGGTGTTCATGGGTTGCACCCAGACTTGATGAAAATTCTTGGTCGCTTAAAATTCAGAACAAGCTATGGTCAAAATGTGCTGAAACATTCAATGGAAGTAGCGCATTTATCAGGACTTATGGCTGCTGAATTAGGTGAAGATGAAACGTTAGCCAAACGAGCAGGATTGTTACATGATATTGGTAAAGCAATTGATCATGAGGTAGAAGGAAGTCACGTAGAAATCGGTGTTGAATTAGCTACAAAGTATAAAGAACATCCGGTTGTTATTAACGCGATTGCTTCTCACCATGGAGATACAGAACCAACATCAATCATTGCTGTACTAGTTGCAGCAGCAGATGCATTATCTGCTGCAAGACCAGGTGCTCGTAGTGAGACGTTAGAAAACTACATTCGTCGTCTTGAAAAGTTAGAAGAAATTTCAGAGTCTTATGAAGGCGTTGAAAAATCATTTGCGATTCAAGCAGGGCGTGAAGTTCGTATTATGGTGAAACCAGATACGATTGGTGATCTAGAAGCGCATCGACTTGCTCGAGATATTCGAAAACGAATTGAAGATGAGCTGGATTACCCTGGCCACATCAAAGTAACCGTTATTCGAGAAACAAGAGCAGTAGAGTATGCAAAATAAAAATGAAGTGGCGTTTCGCCACTTTATTTTTTTTCGTAGAGATGAAGATGCAGATTAAGAATGAAGTATAGGAGCTTTTACATGAGAATTTTATTTATTGGAGACGTAGTTGGTTCTCCAGGCCGTGAAATGGTTGAAGAATATTTACCGAGATTAAAAAGAAAATACTCTCCGGGACTTACAATCGTGAATGGAGAAAATGCAGCTTCAGGAAAAGGCATTACCGAAAAGATTTATCGTCAGTTCTTACAAGCAGGGGCTAACATTATTACTCTTGGTAACCACGCGTGGGACAAACGTGAAATTTTTGATTTTATTGACGATGCAAAAAATCTTGTTCGTCCAGCTAATTTTCCTGAAGGTACACCGGGCAAAGGAATTACGTATTTTACGTACAATCAGCTTGAGGTAGCCGTGATTAATTTACAAGGGCGCACGTTTATGGCTCCGCTTGATTGTCCATTTAAAAAAGCAGATCAACTAATTGAAGAAGCACGCCAGCGCACTCCGCTCATTTTTATTGATTTTCATGCTGAAACAACAAGTGAAAAGCAAGCGATTAGCTGGTATGTGGACGGTCGTGTCAGCGCTGTTGTCGGCACTCATACGCACGTTCAAACAGCTGACAATCGTATATTGCCAAAAGGAGCAGCTTACATCTCTGACGTCGGAATGACGGGACCTTATGACGGCATTTTAGGGATGGAGCGAGAAGCTGTTATTAAGCGTTTTTTAACATCTCTTCCTGTTCGATTTGAAGTGCCAAAAGAAGGAAGAACGCAGCTTAGTGGAATCGTTATTGATATTGATCAAAAGACGGGGAAAGCAACAAAAACAGAGCGAATTTTAATTAACGAAGACCATCCGTTTTTTGAATAAAGGGAAAAAGTCAATGTGTCGAAAGACGATACATTGGCTTTTTTATTTTGTCAAAAACGTAAAAAGAAAAAAGAAAGGTGTAGAAATATAAGTTTTTGAATATTTAGGAAAAACAAGCAGGAATACGTTTGACATATCGTGAATATAGTAACATTGAAATCAATTAAGTCATTGGTCTAATGATCTCTCATCATACATTGTAAAGAATAAGGAGGAGCTAGATATGGAAATATTAAAAGTTTCAGCAAAGTCTAATCCAAATTCAGTTGCTGGTGCCTTAGCAGGCGTGCTGCGCGAACGCGGCGCAGCAGAAATTCAAGCCATCGGGGCCGGGGCGCTTAATCAAGCAGTAAAAGCTGTAGCAATCGCAAGAGGGTTCGTTGCACCAAGTGGGGTTGATTTAATCTGCATCCCAGCTTTTACAGATATTCAAATTGATGGAGAAGAGCGAACAGCCATTAAATTAATTGTAGAACCGCGATAATTATAAAAACCACGGACCTGTAAAGCATAGAAGCCAAACAGGTCCTTTTTGTATAGAGTTAAAGGGGTGTTGTTTGTGATATTTGATGCTCATTGTGATGTATTGATGAAGCTCTGGTTAAATAAACGTTTATCTTTTACATATGATTCAGCGCTGCATGTCACGTTAGAAGGAATAAAAAAGGCGAAAGGGAAAGTTCAGCTATTCGCTATTTATATTCCAGAAGCTGTTCCGGCAGCTCAGCGCTTTGATGTTGCGTTAGAAATGATCCAGCTGTTTCAGAGTCATATTTTATCGCTTCCCGGTGTGAAATGGGTTCGTTCAAAACGCGATATAGAGAGCTTGCAAAAAGGTGAAATAGGAGCAATGCTGACGCTTGAAGGGTGCGATGCCATTGATACAAGTTTAGTTCGCTTAAAGACACTTTTTTTACTGGGTGTACGTTCAGTAGGTTTGACATGGAATTACAGCAATGCTGTGTGTGACGGTATTTTAGAACCTCGAGGCGCGGGGTTATCTTCTTTTGGGAGAGAAGTTGTTGAATTGAATAATGAACATAAAGTGTGGACGGATGTATCTCATTTATCAGTAAGAGGTTTTTGGGATGTCATTGAGCTAGCGCAATATGTAGTGGCTACTCACTCTAATTCACACGTATTGTGTTCTCATCCTCGAAATTTGAGAGACGATCAAATTCATGCTTTGATAAAGCGAAACGGTGTGATTGGCATTACGTTTGTCCCTGAATTTTTAACGAGTTCTGCCAAAGCGCAGATAGCGGACGTGATCCGTCATCTTGATTACATGTGTGAAAGAGGAGGCGAATACTCCGTTGGTTTTGGCTCTGACTTTGACGGCATTGACAAAACGGTTCATCGTCTCGGAAGATATGAACAGTATACGAATTTAATCGAAGAACTGCTTAAGCATTACACTGAGGAGCAGGTAAAACGTTTTCTGTTTCAAAACTTTGCTGATCGTGTATGCAACTAATAAAAAAAGAGCTTTTTCTTCTTGGAAAAGCTCTTTTTTATGGAAGTTATTTATATACTAATGCCTCATGTGAAGGCAGAAAATATCATTAAAAAACTTCATCTTATTCATTAAATATAAATATAATTAAAACGATTGAGAATTCAATGGAAAGGCTTGCATTTTTCTGGCAATCGGAATAAAATTGAAAACGGATTATGGAGCTGCTCAAGCAGAAACATATCCTGCACAGCGGCAAAGTGCTGTGGGAGTTTTGCGGATGATCTCGGTTCGTGAAATGCAGAAGCAAATGAAATCGTTTGCTAATTTACTTTTTTCAGTTTTTATCAATAAAATAGATTTCTATATTAAGAGCAATTAAAGGAGTGGCGTTGATTTATGGTACAGCAACTTTCGTGGAAAGTTGGCGGACAGCAGGGTGAGGGAATCGAAAGTACGGGAGAAATCTTTTCAACCGCTTTAAATCGATTAGGTTATTACTTATACGGCTATCGTCATTTTTCTTCTCGTATCAAAGGTGGACATACAAATAATAAGATTCGAGTGAGTACAACCCAGGTTCGATCTGTGTCAGATGATTTGGATATTTTAGTTGCGTTCGATCAGGAAACAATTGATGTAAACGTCCATGAGCTGCGGGTAGGAGGCGTTGTAATTGCAGATGCGAAATTCAACCCAAGTCTGCCCGAAACATGTACAACTGCTACGCTATATGCTGTTCCGTTTACGGAAATTGCAGCGGAACTAGGAACGTCGTTAATGAAGAACATGGTTGCTGTAGGTGCTTCAAGTGCTGTACTTCATATTGATACAGAAGTATTTGAAGAAGTAGTACTTGAAATCTTCGGTAAAAAGGGCCAAAAAGTTGTACAAAAAAACATGGAAGCTATTAAAAAAGGTGCAGATTATATTCGTGAACAGCTAGGCGAACAATTAGAAACAATGAAACTAGACCCAGCGGATGGTAAAAAACGTATGTTTATGATTGGAAACGATGCGATTGCGTTAGGAGCTTTAGCCGGTGGCGCTCGTTTTATGCCAGCATATCCAATTACCCCTGCTTCAGAAATCATGGAATACTTAATTAAAAAGCTTCCTCAATTTGGTGGAACAGTTATTCAAACAGAAGATGAAATCGCAGCATGTACGATGGCTATCGGAGCTAACTATGCAGGCGTACGTGCGCTGACAGCATCAGCTGGACCTGGTTTATCATTAATGATGGAGTCGATTGGATTAGCGGGTATCACTGAGCAGCCTGTTGTTATTATAGATACGCAGCGCGGCGGTCCAAGTACAGGTCTTCCAACTAAGCAAGAACAGTCTGATTTAATGGCAATGATTTACGGTACACACGGTGAAATTCCGAAGATCGTCATGGCGCCAAGTACGGTTGAAGAAGCATTCTACGATACAATTGAAGCGTTTAACTTAGCAGAAGAATATCAGTGTCCAGTTATTATGCTAACAGATTTACAACTTTCACTTGGGAAGCAAACAGTAGAACCGCTTGATTATAATCGCGTTGAAATTCGCCGCGGCAAGCTTCAGCAAGGCGAGTTAGAAGAGCTAGAAGAAAAACAATACTACAAGCGCTACCGTGTAACAGAAGACGGCGTATCACCACGCGTTATTCCAGGAATGAAGCATGGTATTCACCACGTGACGGGAGTAGAACATGATGAGACAGGAAAGCCATCTGAATCTCCGGTGAACCGTGATGATCAAATGAATAAGCGTCTTCGTAAAACAAAAGGAATTCGCTTTAATACGCCAATTCATGTCCATTCCCATGAAAAAGAGTCTGATATTTTATTTGTTGGATTTAATTCGACGCGAGGAGTCATTGAAGAGGCAATGGAACGTTTGGAACAGGACGGTATAAAAGTAAATCACGCTCATATTCGTTTGATTCATCCTTTCCCAGCCGACGAACTGCTTCCTTACGTGCAAGGAGCTAAAAAGGTAGTCGTTGTTGAAAACAATGCTACTGGACAGCTTGCTAATATTTTAAAAATGAATATTGCAAGTCATGATAAAATTCAAAGCGTATTGAAGTATGATGGAAATCCATTTCTTCCGCAAGAAGTATACGCAAAAAGTAAGGAGATGTTTGTGTTAAATGGCAACGTTTAAAGATTTTCGTAACAGTGTAAAACCTAACTGGTGTCCGGGGTGTGGAGATTTCTCCGTACAAGCAGCCATTCAACGCGCATCTGCTAACGTGGGTTTAGAACCTCATGAGCTTGCTGTTATTTCAGGTATTGGGTGTTCTGGACGTATCTCTGGTTATATTAATTCATATGGTTTTCACGGTATTCACGGACGTGCGCTTCCAATCGCTCAAGGTGTAAAAATGGCTAATCGTGACTTAACTGTTATCGCATCTGGCGGTGATGGAGATGGGTTTGCTATCGGTATGGGACATACGGTACATGCGATTCGCCGAAACATCGATGTGACGTATATCGTAATGGATAACCAAATCTATGGTTTAACAAAAGGACAAACATCTCCTCGTAGTGAAGTAGGATTCAAGACAAAAAGTACGCCTGAAGGATCAATCGAGTCGTCTTTATCTGTCATGGAGCTTGCGTTAACTTCTGGAGCAACGTTTGTGGCTCAAAGCTTTTCAACGAATTTAAAAGAGTTAACAAGCTTAATTGAACAAGGCATTCAGCATAAAGGTTTTTCTTTAATTAACGTATTTAGCCCGTGCGTAACGTATAACAAAGTGAACACATATGATTGGTTTAAAGAAAATCTAACTAGTCTTAGCACAATTGAAGGTTATGATGCGAACAATCGTATGCAAGCTATGCAAACGTTAATGGAGCATAACGGTTTAGTAACAGGGCTTATTTATCAAAATTCGCATCAGCCATCGTATCAGCAGCTTGTTCACGGTTATAGCGAAGAGCCGCTGTCAAAAGCAGACTTAGGTATGACTGAGGAAAAATTCGATGAGTTAGTGGCTGAATTTATGTAAAAAGCTTCTCCTTTGGGAGAAGCTTTTTTGTGGTTTGATAAATGTTTCGTAAACCGAAATAAATTTTAAATGAAAGAAATAGAGAAAATAGGTATATGATTGTGTTCGCTACTTGAAAGTTATATACTATGTTAATGTGATGAGTTTTATGCATAAGCATAAGCCTGTCACATTTTTTTGCGATTTACAGGTGCAGCGTGACAATTGTCATGCGAAAGGAGATTTTTTTATGAACGAAAAACAACGTTTAGAAAGCAACCAAGTTAATCCAGCGGACAAAAAATCCGAAAAGGATTACAGCAAATATTTTCAAACAGTATACATGCCGCCTTCTTTAAAAGATGCGAAAAAACGAGGAAAAGAAGAAGTTTCCTATCACAATGATTTTGCAATCGATGAACAGTTTCATGGAATGGGACAGGGACGTAAGTTTTATATCCGTACGTACGGCTGTCAAATGAATGAGCACGATACAGAAGTAATGGCTGGTATTTTTCTAGGCCTCGGCTACGAGCCAACTGACTCTGTTGAAGATGCTCATGTTATTTTATTGAATACGTGTGCGATCCGTGAAAATGCGGAAAATAAAGTGTTTGGTGAATTAGGACACTTGAAAGCCTTGAAGCGCGAGCGCCCTGAATTATTAATCGGCGTCTGCGGATGTATGTCTCAAGAAGAGTCAGTTGTAAATAAAATTTTACAAAAACATCAGCACGTGGATATGATTTTTGGTACACATAATATTCACCGTTTGCCTCACATTTTAAACGAAGCATACTTAGCAAAAGAAATGGTGATTGAAGTATGGTCTAAAGAAGGAGATGTTATTGAAAACCTTCCAAGAGCACGTAAAGGCAGCGTCAAAGCATGGGTTAACATCATGTACGGCTGTGACAAGTTCTGTACGTACTGTATCGTTCCTTATACGCGAGGAAAAGAACGAAGCCGCCGTCCAGAAGACATTATCCAAGAAGTACGTCATTTAGCTGCTCAAGGCTACAAAGAAATTACGCTTTTAGGCCAAAACGTTAATGCATACGGAAAAGATTTTGAAGACATAACGTACGGCTTAGGCGACTTAATGGATGAAATCCGTAAAATTGACGTTGCCCGTATCCGTTTTACAACGAGTCACCCTCGCGACTTTGATGACCGTTTAATTGAAGTTCTTGCTAAAGGCGGAAATCTTGTCGACCACATTCACTTGCCTGTACAATCAGGAAGCAGCGACATCTTAAAAATTATGGCACGAAAATATTCTCGTGAACATTATTTAGAGCTCGTTCGTAAAATTAAAGAAGCTATTCCAACGGCATCATTAACAACTGATATTATTGTTGGTTTCCCAAATGAAACGGATGAGCAGTTTGAAGAAACAATGTCGCTATATCGTGAGGTTGAATTTGATAGTGCTTATACGTTTATTTATTCACCTCGTGAAGGTACGCCGGCTGCTAAGATGCAAGACAACGTACCAATGGAAGTGAAAAAAGAGCGTCTTCAGCGTTTAAATGCTCTTGTAAATGAAATTTCTGCAAAGAAATTGAAGGAATATGAAGGTAAAGTTGTCGAAGTATTAGTAGAGGGTGAAAGTAAAAATAATCCGGAAGTATTAGCAGGCTATACGGAAAAAAGTAAGCTTGTAAACTTCAAAGCACCTAAGTCAGTGATTGGTCAACTTGTAAAAGTAAAAGTTACAAAAGCCAAAACATGGACATTAAACGGGGAAATGGTAGAAGAAACAGCAGAGGTGAAGTAATATGGCACAGTATAATAAGAGCGACGTAATTGAACGTGCTCAAGAGCTGGCAAAAATGATTGCTGAAACGGAAGAAGTAGATTTCTTCAAGCGTGCTGAAGCTCAGCTTAACGAAAACCAAAAAGTGCGTGAAACCATTGCAAGCATTAAAAGTTTGCAAAAACAAGCTGTTAATTTCCAACACTACGGTAAAACAGAAGCGTTAAAACAAGTGGAGGCAAAAATTGATCGTTTACAGGAAGAACTGGATGAACTGCCAATTATTCAGCAGTTTCAAGAGTCTCAAATGAACGTGAATGATTTGCTTCAACTTGTCGCTAGCACTATTTCAAACACAGTAACGGATGAAATTATTGTGTCAACAGATGGTGATTTGCTGCGCGGTGAAACAGGTTCGCAAGTGCGAAACAGCCCTGGATCTAGCTGCTCATAAGGAAAAAATGCCTCGGCAATTTGCCGAGGCATTTTTTTGGGCATCACGTGGCGTGAAAATTGGGCAGATTTTCTCTCTAATAATTGTCACGTTTTTCTATATCCTTGCATACAATGGAACATAGGTTTTTTATGCCTTAAACCTAGTTTCTTAAAAATAATGTGCAAACAAGTGAATGAGCCTGCATAGGATGAAATGAAGATAGTTTGAGGAGGGTATGCTCACATGTCACAACACTATAGAGAAATTATTACAAAAGCAGTCGTAGGTAAAGGTCGCAAGTTTACACAATCGTCTCATACGCTTGCACCGAAAAATCGACCAACAAGCATCTTAGGGTGCTGGGTGATTAACCATGAGTACAAAGCAAAGAAAAGCGGCAGCAATGTAGAAGTTGACGGCAGATATGATATCAACATCTGGTA
Organism: Priestia aryabhattai; assembly: GCF_023715685.1. NCBI lineage: Bacteria > Bacillati > Bacillota > Bacilli > Caryophanales > Bacillaceae > Priestia > Priestia aryabhattai. The sequence goes on along the minus strand of NZ_JAMBOQ010000001.1, from coordinate 486,551 downwards.
TTCGTACAATAATAATACAAAAACCGAAGTTTGGACGGAAACCGTATCATACAAAGATAATATTAAGCTGCGCTATAAAGACGAAGATTCTATTGGAGACGATTACGAAGTAATTGTTCGCGTGCTGCAGCAGCCAAATTGCCTAGAGTGCACAATTTCACCAAATGGCAATAAAACGATTGTTCAAGTAGAGAGAGAATTGTTGGCGGAAGTGATTGGCGAAACCAAGGTTTGTGTTGCAGTAAATCCGAAAGGCTGCGATGATGAAGACGAGTTTGATTTAGACGTAGATGACGATGAATTTGAAGATCTGGATCCTGATTTTATATTAGGGGACGATGAGTAACTAGGAAGAAGTTCTTCCTAGTTTTTTTATTTTTACTATTTTAAGAAAATTCTTATAAAAATAAAAAAATATATTGCTTTTTGTCGAATGCGCAGTGTATAGTAAATCTAAAGAAAATAATGCATTAATTTTCAGAAAATTTAGTTATATCAGATAAGTATTTTTTGGGGGTTTACTATGAGCTTATTTCGTAAAAAATCAATTCAAACGTTAATTAGTGAAACCAACTCTAAAGGTGTTAAATTAAAAAAGGATTTAGGCGCTTTTGATTTAACGATGTTAGGAATTGGGGCAATTATCGGAACCGGAATTTTTGTATTAACAGGTGTAGCCGCCGCCGAACATGCCGGTCCAGCTTTAGTTATATCTTTCATTATGTCAGGACTTGCGTGTGTGTTTGCAGCTCTTTGTTATGCAGAGTTTGCCTCAACAGTTCCCGTTTCAGGAAGTGCATACACTTACAGTTATGCAACATTTGGTGAATTAATCGCTTGGATTTTAGGGTGGGATCTTATCTTGGAATACGGTCTTGCTTCTTCTGCTGTAGCCAGCGGATGGTCCGGGTATTTCCAAGGATTGTTAGCAGGGTTTGGCATACATTTTCCAAAAGCTTTAACAAGTGCATATAATCCTGCAAACGGCACGTATATTGATATTCCAGCAATTATGATCGTGTTTTTAATCACATTACTTTTAACGCAAGGAGTAAAAAAATCTTCACGTTTTAATGCTATCATGGTTATTATTAAACTGGCTGTCGTGCTTCTATTTATTGTAGTAGGAGTCAGCTATGTTAAGCCGGAAAACTGGACGCCGTTTATGCCGTTTGGTTTCTCAGGAGTAGCAACAGGAGCAGCAACTGTATTCTTCGCTTATATTGGGTTTGATGCTGTGGCAACAGCGGCCGAGGAAGTACGTAAGCCTCAGCGAGATATGCCAATCGGAATCATCGCATCTCTGGCAATTTGTACAATCCTTTATATCGTCGTATCGCTTATCTTAACAGGAATCGTACCTTATACAGAATTAAATGTTAAAAACCCTGTAGCATTTGCTTTAAGCTACATTAATCAAGACTGGGTAGCAGGATTTATTTCATTGGGTGCAATTGTTGGTATTACAACAGTATTACTCGTTATGATGTATGGACAAACTCGTTTATTTTATGCAATTAGTCGCGATGGTCTATTGCCGAAGCCTTTTTCAAAAATCAATGAGAAAAAACAAACGCCGGTAGTGAACACGTGGATTACATGTTTACTAGTATCCATCTTCTCTGGTTTGGTACCATTAGGAAGATTAGCAGAGTTAACAAATATCGGTACTCTTTTTGCTTTCATGACAGTATCAATTGGAATTTTATATTTACGTAAATCAAAACAAACTGCAAAATCGACTGGCTTCCGCGTACCTTTCGTGCCGGTGATTCCAATTTTAGCTTTTGTGTTCTGTTTATACTTAGCACTTCAGCTTCCACGGTTAACATGGATTAGTTTCGTAATTTGGCTTGTACTAGGACTAGCGGTTTACTTCTTATATGGACGTAAACATAGTCATTTGAACAGCAGTAAATAATGAAAAGCTTCGGACAAGCTTCTTTCTTTGTCCGAAGCTTTTTTATTTATGTGACGAAAAGAAATTGATGATTGTTCTATTTGAATAAATTAAGTTTAAGAAAGACTTATGTTATAATACGTGTAGCAAAACGCACAACTAGATGTGGTATGGAGGAATAGTATGGCAGCGTATACGCCAATGATACAGCAATATTTGAGAATTAAGGCAGAGTATGAAGATGCCTTTTTATTTTTTAGATTAGGTGATTTTTATGAAATGTTCTTTGAAGATGCCACTACGGCTTCTCAAGAACTTGAAATAACATTAACAAGCCGAGATGGAGGAGGACAAGAGCGCATTCCGATGTGCGGCGTTCCGTATCACTCTGCTCCTACGTATATCGAGCGATTAATTGAAAAGGGATTTAAAGTAGCTATTTGTGAGCAAGTAGAAGACCCTAAGCATGCAAAAGGTGTTGTAAAGCGAGAAGTGGTACAGGTGATTTCACCCGGAACACTGATGAACGAACGCGGACTGCATGAAAAGGAAAATAACTATATTTGTTCTGTTTCTGAGTTCGAAGACCAAACGTTTGGTCTTGCTCTTTCTGATTTGTCTACAGGAGAAAACAGCGTAACGCTTGTCAGCTCCTTTCACGATATAGTCTCAGAAATTTATGCAAAGGAAGCAAAAGAAGTCGTCGTAAGCTCAGAGTTTTCTGCTGAATTCTTACAAACATTAAAAGAGCGCATGACGATTACCATTTCTTATGAGAATAGTACAGAGCAAGTAGAAGGACTAGATTATTTAGTGGAGTCGCTTCAGCAGCAAAAGCTTGTTACAACGTTTACGCGTATTCTTCAGTATTTAACTCGTACGCAGAAGCGTTCGCTCGAACACTTACAGCCCGTGCAGTTTTATCAAATCAATGAATATATGAAAATCGATTTGTTCTCTAAGCGGAATTTAGAGTTAACTGAAACGATTCGTTCAAAAGGAAAGAAAGGCTCGCTTCTATGGTTATTAGACCAGACCGTCACGGCAATGGGTGGACGTTTGTTAAAAAATTGGATTGACCGCCCGCTTTTAAAACAAACAGATATTAATAATCGTTTGAATATGGTAGATGTCTTAATGAAACAGTTTTTTGAGCGAGAAGAACTGCGTGAGTTACTAAAAGATGTTTATGATCTAGAACGCTTAGCTGGACGAGTAGCTTTTGGTAACGTAAATGCTCGTGATTTAATTCAATTAAAGAAATCCTTACAAAACGTGCCTCATATTCAAGAGGTTGTGAACCGTTTGAATCATCCTTATGCAACAAAGCTTGTTGAAGACATTGATCCTTGTGAGCGATTGGCTAATCTTCTGGAAAGAGGATTAAAAGAGCACCCTCCTTTGTCAATTAAAGAAGGAGATATTATTAAAGACGGCTATCATGAACAGCTTGATCAATACCGGGATGCAAGCCGCAACGGAAAAACGTGGATTGCATCGCTTGAGCAGCAAGAGCGTGAAAAAACAGGAATTCGCTCACTGAAAATTGGTTATAATCGCGTGTTTGGCTATTATATAGAAGTAACGCGGGCCAATCTGCATCTTCTGCCTGAAGGAATGTATGAACGCAAACAGACGTTAACCAATGCAGAACGTTTTATTACGCCTGAGCTGAAAGAAAAAGAAGCGCTAATTTTAGAAGCGGAAGAGAAAATTGTAGAGCTGGAATATGAATTATTTTTACAAATTCGTGAAGAAGTTAAAGCGTATATTCCAAGGCTTCAAGAACTCGCTAAAAAAGTAAGTGAGCTTGATGTACTGCAGTGCTTTGCCAAAATCAGTGAAGAACGTCATTACACGAAGCCTATTTTTTCAAGTGGAGATATTTCGATTCAAAATGGGCGCCATCCCGTGGTAGAAAAAGTAATGAATTCACAGGAATATGTGCCAAACGACTGTCAAATGACGGATGATAGTTCAATCTTACTGATTACAGGGCCAAACATGTCTGGTAAAAGTACGTACATGCGTCAGGTCGCTTTAACGGCGATATTAGCTCAAATTGGCTGCTTTGTGCCGGCAGATGAAGCAGTTCTACCTATCTTTGATCAAGTGTTTACACGTATCGGAGCAGCTGATGACTTAATTTCAGGTCAAAGTACATTCATGGTCGAGATGCTAGAAACGAAAAACGCAGTGACAAATGCCACTCAGTCGAGTCTGATTCTATTAGATGAAATTGGGCGTGGTACGTCTACGTATGACGGAATGGCCCTTGCTCAAGCCATTATTGAATATGTTCATGAACATATTGGCTGTAAGACGCTATTTTCAACTCACTATCATGAATTAACCGTACTCGATGAATCGCTACCTGCGCTTAAGAATGTTCATGTAAGCGCGGTTGAAAAAAATGGAAAACTCGTCTTTTTACACAAAATCAAAGATGGTGCCGCAGATAAAAGTTATGGTATTCACGTAGCGGAACTAGCAGAACTTCCAGATCCGCTTCTAGAGCGAGCTCGCGTCATCTTACAAGATTTAGAACAGTCTTCTGAACGTGAACCTGTACGTCAGACTCCAAAAATAGAAGATATAAAACAACAAGTTCCACAAGCTGATGCGTCCCATGTTCAAGAAGAACGTGTAGATAGTAAAAAAGCAGATGAAGCCAATCAGCTTTCGTTCTTTGAAATAGAAGAGAAAAAAGAAAAGCCTGCGCTTTCGAAACGGGAAAAAGCAATTGTAGATCGATTAAAAGAGCTGGATATTTTAGAAATGACGCCTTTAGACGCAATGAATGCTATGTATGAACTGCAAAAAATATTAAAGAAGAAATAGATTGAGAGGAGTGAGTCTGTGGGTAAAATTGTGCAACTTTCAGACGAACTTTCAAATAAAATTGCTGCCGGAGAGGTTGTTGAACGACCTGCTTCGGTGGTGAAAGAACTAGTCGAAAATGCTATTGATGCAAACAGTACAGTTATTGAAATTGAACTAGAAGAAGCGGGTCTTTCCAAAATTCGTATTTTAGATAATGGAGACGGCATTGCTTCTGAAGACTGTTTGACCGCTTTTAAAAGACATGCTACAAGCAAAATCAAAACAGAACAAGATTTATTTCGAATTCGAACGTTAGGGTTTCGCGGCGAAGCTCTGCCAAGTATTGCTTCGGTTTCGATGCTTGAACTCAAAACAAGTACGGGAGAAGAAGCCGGCACTCACCTCAAACTTAGAGGCGGAGAAATCGTTCATCACGAATTAACATCAAGCCGAAAAGGTACCGAACTTGTTATCGAAAATTTATTTTTTAACACACCCGCACGTTTAAAATATATGAAGACGGTAAACACAGAGCTTGGTAACGTAACGGACGTAGTCAATCGTCTTGCGATGTCTCATCCTGAAGTTTCAATTAGGCTGATGCATCAAGGAAGACAGCTTCTGTATACAAATGGGAACGGAGATGTGCGCCAGGTGCTTGCAGCTATTTATGGAATGGCAGTAGCCAAAAAAATGATTCCGATTAATGTTCAGTCTCTTGATTATGAAGTAAATGGTTACGTCGCTCTTCCTGAAATCACAAGAGCTTCTCGTAACTATATGTCGACCATTATTAACGGTCGTTTTGTTAAAAACTACGGGTTGTTAAAAGCAGTACAGCAGGGCTATCATACCCTTTTGCCCATCGGCCGCTTTCCAATTGTGTTTTTAACAATTACAATGGACCCTTTGTTAGTGGACGTGAATGTTCATCCAGCGAAATTAGAAGTGCGCTTAAGTAAAGAAGCGGAGCTGTTTGAACTTATTGAACAAGGAGTAAAAGCTGCTTTTAAAAAGCAGCAGTTAATTCCGGATGCTGTAGTACCAACTAAGTCAAAAGCAGCTGTTCAGCCAACTGAGCAGCAGACCTTTACATTTGATCATCAGTCTAAACCGTCTGGCTATCAGCCGTCTGATACGATTCGCGAGCCTAGCTTTAAGGAGGTTCCAGCTCGAGTAGACGAGATCATGCCGACTGTTAAAACAGAGGTTATACGTCAAGATGAAGAACCTGAACCAACGTTTCGGGAAATAGAACCGTATGAAGAATCTGTAGAAGAAAACGCCCCGATTCCGGAACCAAAACGTTCAGCCAAAGAGCAGCCAGAACCGCGTGTTCCTGCGATGTACCCAATTGGCCAAATGCACGGAACGTATATTTTGGCACAAAACGAAAAAGGATTATTCATTATTGATCAGCACGCGGCGCAGGAGAGAATTAAGTACGAATATTTTAAGCGAAAGCTTGGAGAAGTAGATTCAGAAGTTCAAGAGCTGCTTATGCCGCTTACGCTTGAGTTCTCAGGAAACGAAGCCTTAATTTTAGAAGAGTACAAAGACATGCTTGCTGAAGTAGGGGTCTTTTTAGAACCGTTTGGACAAAACTCCTATATAGTTCGTTCGCACCCGCAGTGGTTTCCAAAAGGAGAGGAACAGGAAACCATTGAAGAAATGATTCAGCAAATCTTTACTATGAAACGAGTCAATATCGAAAAATTAAGAGAAGAAGCGGCTATTATGATGAGCTGTAAAGGATCGATTAAAGCGAATCATCATTTGCGAAACGATGAGATTTTTGCTTTACTTGAAACGTTGAGAAAAACAACAGATCCATTTACGTGTCCCCACGGACGACCAATTATTATTCATCATTCGACGTATGAAATGGAAAAAATGTTTAAGCGAGTGATGTAGACAATGCGGCTAGCTGCAGCTAGCCGTTTTGTTGAATAAATCATGGCCATTTGGATAAAATGGAATGATGTGAATGCCTATAGATGAAAGTAGTGTTGTTATGACGGGAGAGAAAGCAAAACTTATTGTCATTATTGGACCAACTGCGGTTGGTAAAACAAAATTGAGCATTGAACTTGCCAAACAGTTAGACGGAGAGATTATTTCAGGTGATTCGATGCAAATTTATAAAGGGATGGATATCGGAACAGCGAAGGTGTCAGAAGAAGAGATGCAGGGTATTCCCCATTACCTGATCGATATTAAGGAGCCAGATGAATCGTTTTCTGTGGCAGAATTTCAAGAGATTGTGAGAAAACAAATCGATGATATCCATGCTAGAGGGAAAATACCGATGATTGTTGGAGGGACGGGTCTTTATATTCAATCCGTTATTTATGATTATCAGTTCACAGAAACTCCTAGTGATGAAAAAGTTCGTGAACGAATGGAAGTATTCATTAAAGCCCATGGCATTGATCCTCTGTATGAAAAGCTAAAAGAGATTGACCCAGACAGTGCAGATACTATCCATAAAAATAACCATCGCCGTGTAATCCGAGCTCTTGAAGTTTATGAAGTAACCGGCAAAAAATTCAGTGACTATACAAAAGAACAGTCGCAAGAGTTATTATATGACGTAAGCATTATTGGACTTACAATGGATAGAGACGTATTATATGAGAGAATTAATCACCGAGTAGATATGATGATGGAGGCTGGACTGCTTGATGAAGTCAAATCATTGTACGAAAGTGGTCTTCATGATGTACAATCAATTCAAGCTATCGGCTACAAAGAGCTGTATGCTTATTTTGAAGGACGCTGTACGCTCGAAGAAGCCGTTGAACAGTTGAAACAAAATTCACGCAGATATGCAAAGCGTCAATTAACGTGGTTTCGAAATAAAATGCCTGTAAAATGGATAGAGATGGAAGTTGACAAATTTCCCGAAAAGTTTGCTGAAATTTTTACATATATTGCAGGAAAGCTGAAGAAAGAAGCGAATTAAGTAAACAGATAGAGAAACGAGGAGGCCGAATAATGAAACAATCAGTTAATATTCAAGATCAATTTTTAAATCAATTACGTAAAGAAAATATCTATGTGACGGTATTTCTTTTAAATGGTTTTCAATTAAGAGGACTAATTAAAGGATTTGATAACTTTACTGTGTTAATTGAATCGGAAGGAAAACAGCAGCTGATTTATAAACATGCTATTTCTACATTTGTACCAAATAAAAATATTACAGTAGAACTTGAATAGAGATTAAAGAGAAGCATCCGCATATTCGGATGCTTTTTTTATGCAAATAAAGGCTTAAAAAAGTTTCTTAACATTGTTTTTACTCATCGAACATAAACCTTATAATAGACGATTATTTCTTCGGTAATAAGAGATCATTGTCTTCGTATCGTTCATCGCATGCAGCTATGCGATACAGAGAAGTGGGATGAAACGAGAGGTGAACATGGTGGAACAGCCGATAACTCTTAAAAATAATGGGCAAATTAATATCATTTTAAATAATGAAACAAAAAAGGAAAAATCGTATACGACATCAATTCCGCGTCCTGCCAAAAAAGCTGTGATAAATCATGAGCCGCTTCGGGAAATTGAACGAGAAATGAGCGGACTGGTTGGAATGGAAGAATTGAAAAAAATGATAAAAGAAATATATGCGTGGATATATATTAACAAAAAAAGAGAGGAACAGGGCTTAAAAGCGGGAAAGCAGGCGCTGCATATGATGTTTAAAGGAAATCCAGGAACAGGAAAAACGACGGTAGCCCGCCTGCTAGGTAAATTATTTTTAAATATGAACATCTTGTCTAAGGGACATTTAATTGAAGCAGAGCGAGCAGATTTAGTTGGAGAATACATTGGTCATACCGCTCAGAAAACGAGAGATCTTGTAAAAAAAGCGCTTGGAGGTATTTTATTTATTGATGAGGCTTATTCTCTTGCAAGAGGGGGAGAAAAAGATTTTGGAAAAGAAGCGATTGATACATTGGTCAAACATATGGAAGATTCAAATGATAAGTTCGTGTTGATTTTAGCTGGCTATCCAAGAGAAATGGAAAATTTCTTAAGTCTTAATCCAGGACTACGCTCTAGGTTTCCATTTATTTTTGATTTTCCGGATTATGATGTAAATGAACTGATGGATATTGCCGGTCACATGATGAATGATAGGCAGTATCAGTTTAGTACAGAAGCCTATAAAAAGCTAAAAGATCATTTCATGGACGTGAAGTACAATCAGACGCCTAGGGATTTTAGTAACGGTAGATATGTGCGAAACATTATCGAACGTTCCATACGTACTCAATCCATGAGGCTTTTAGAAGAAGAAAGCTATGAGCGCAACGAGCTTCTAACTTTAACGTCAAGCGATATTCAGCTGTAAAAAAAAGCCTTTCGTCACGAAAGGCTTTTTTTCTACATATTTGGTTGTCGAATCGTTTTTATCGGCAAGCGCCATTTGTAAATATATGAACACATCCGAAGACCTACAAGTAAGATAAATAACGTATAAAGTTCTACAGGCGTGTTTGTAATATGTAGCCCTACGCTAAATCCTGCGATAATCGCCCATACCGCATAAATTTCATCTTTAAGAACAGTAGGCTTTCGGCGTGCTAATAAATCTCGGATAATACCACCGCCGCTTCCTGTTAAGACCGCAGCTACAATAACCGCGCTAAGCGGATGGTTCATATGAGTAGCATAAAGCGCTCCTTGAATCGCAAATGCTGCAAGGCCAATGGCGTCCGAAAAGTTTCCCCATCGCTTCCAATGTTTTAAGATATTGTTTGGAAATAAAAAAGTGGCAGTGATAGATAATAAAGCAATCTGAAAAAAGAGGCCTTGTTCCCAAAGTGCAGACACTGGTACACCAATAAGTAGGTTTCGAATGGCTCCTCCGCCAAAAGCCGTTACGATTCCCAGTATATAAACGCCTAAAATGTCATATTCCTCTTCCATGGCAATGAAAGCTCCGCTGATTGCAAAGGCAATCGTTCCAATAATGCTAAGTACGTCCCAAGTCATGATGCTATCCCCTTTATTCTGTTTTCACCAAGTAGCGACTATTATTTTAAAATCAGGCAGCCTGATTCAAATTTCGATAAGTAAACCAATTCAAATTGTATACAGAATTTCGTGATATTTCAATGTTTTTTTAATCATCGTTTTATAGATTTTAAAAAGGGTGTTAAACTAGTAAAAGACAATGTATTCTGTCTCTTTTGCAAAGATGGAGAAATGGACATTTTTTTGATATGATATGAATGATTTGTCAATTTAATAGTAAGGGAAGGAAAAATCTTTGACAGCAGAAATGAATACTGAACTTGAACGCGTAATTTTAGTCGGATGTCAGCTTCATGACGATGACGAACGTTTTGAATATTCAATGGATGAGCTAGCATCTTTAACTGAGACTGCAAAAGGCGAAGTGCTGGTAAGGTTAACACAAAAGCGCGACCGCATTCATCCAGCTACCTATATTGGGAAAGGGAAAGTAGAAGAACTTGTGGCCCTTGAAGAAGAGCTAGAGCCTGATTTAATTGTGTTTAATGATGAATTGTCGCCGAGTCAAATCCGCAATTTGTCAGCAGGGTTATCTGCGCGTATTATTGACCGCACACAGCTGATTTTGGATATCTTCGCACAGCGTGCTCAAACGCGAGAAGGAAAAATGCAGGTGGAACTTGCTCAATTAAATTATCTGCTACCTAGGTTAGTAGGACAAGGTACCGCTTTATCGCGTCTTGGAGGCGGAATTGGGACAAGAGGTCCTGGTGAAACGAAACTTGAAAGTGACCGAAGACATATTCGCCGCAAAATTGATGAAATTAAGCGTCAGTTAAAGACAGTGGTAAGTCACCGCGAACGTTATCGAGAAAGACGTAAGCGTAACCATGTATATCAAATTGCGATTGTTGGCTATACCAATGCTGGTAAATCGACGATCTTCAACCGCTTAACAGAAGCTGGTATTTTTGAAGAAAATCAGCTATTTGCGACTCTTGATCCAACGACAAGACAGTATACACTTCCGTCGGGATTAACGGCTTTATTAACTGATACGGTTGGATTTATTCAAGACCTTCCAACAACGTTAGTGGCTGCGTTCCGTTCGACACTGGAAGAAGTGACCGAAGCAGACCTTGTTCTGCATGTGGTAGATTCATCTAATCCAGATTACAACAACCACGAAAAAACAGTGCATCGCTTACTAGAAGAGCTGAACGTAACGGACATTCCGATGCTGACAGTTTACAATAAGGAAGATATGCAACATGAACTATTTGTCCCATCCGCTTCGACATCGTTATCAATGAGCGCTTTTAAATCAACTGATTTAGTGAAGCTTGGGGAAAGAATTCAAGAAGAAATGAAAAAAGAAATGGTGTTCTTTCATGTGCTACTGCCGGCTTATGAAGGAAAAATGCTCGCTGAATTAAAAACGGTCTCTATTCTTGAGTCGTTAAAATTCAATGAAGAAACTGAGAAGTATCAGTGTAAAGGGTATATTGCAAAAGAGCATCCCCTTTACAAAAAGCTACAAACGCTTGAAGAAAGTTGAGGAACAAAGAAATGATGTTTGATCAGTTGAAAAACGGGGCACGCATTCGGGAACTTGCTGCAAAAGTAGAAAAAAAAATTAAGCCCGTGCATGAGAAAATTGACGAGCGTATTGAAGCAAATCAATTTCGGGTGCTGCAAAGCTTTCAGCAAAATCGAGTGAGTGATTCACATTTTAATCCGACAACGGGGTATGGATATGACGATCTAGGCCGCGATACGTTGGAGAAAGTATATGCGGACGTTTTTGGAACAGAAGCTTGCCTGGTGCGTCCGCAAATTATTTCAGGTACGCATGCAATCGGCATTTCGCTGTTTGGTGTACTGCGTCCTGGAGATGAACTATTATATATAACTGGAAAGCCTTATGACACGCTTGAAGAAATCGTTGGTATACGAGGAAGCGGTGTAGGTTCTTTAAAAGAATATAATATTAGCTATAAATCAGTAGATTTAACAGCGCAAGGTCAAGTGGATTTTGAAGAAGTGAAAGCCTCTATTCATGAGCACACAAAGATGATAGGCATTCAGCGTTCAAAAGGTTACGGGATTCGTCCTTCTTTTACAGTAGCGCAAATAAAAGAAATGATTTCTTTTGTAAAGATTATTAAGCCTGACGTTATAGTATTTGTCGATAACTGCTACGGTGAATTTGTAGAAACAATCGAGCCAACGCATGTAGGAGCAGATTTGATGGCGGGATCGCTCATTAAGAACCCTGGTGGAGGTCTTGCTAAAATCGGTGGTTATATTGCAGGACGAAAAGACCTAGTGGAGGCTTGTTCATACCGAATGACAACCCCTGGAATCGGCGCGGAAGCTGGAGCGACGCTGTATAGCCTGCAAGAAATGTATCAAGGTTTCTTTTTGGCTCCGCACGTAGTCGGTCAAGCATTAAAAGGAGCAGTTTTCTCATCTGCTATGTTCGAAGAGTTAGGGATGCAAAGTGAGCCGAAGTGGAACAGTGAACGAACAGATTTAATTCAATCCGTTCAGTTCGATGACCGCGATAAAATGATTTCTTTTTGTCAGGCTATTCAATTCGCTTCGCCCATTAATTCACACGTAACGGCCTATCCCGCTTATATGCCAGGGTACGAAGATGATGTGATTATGGCAGCTGGAACGTTTATACAAGGAGCAAGCCTTGAGCTTACGGCAGATGGCCCTATCAGGCCTCCTTATGTCGCTTACGTGCAAGGCGGATTAACATATGCTCACGTGAAAGTAGCAATATGCATGGCGGTAGATCAATTGCTAACGAAAGAACTTTTATAAAATATAAGTTAGAAAGACTATTTTCTCCCCGTTAAGAAAGAAAAGATACGCTCATAAAAATAAACTAAGTGCTATTTATTTGTATAGAATAAATGTTCAGAAAAATTTATGTTAGAATTACTAACATTCGGTTGACAGGTGAACTAACATAGCATACAATGTAAATAGTTAATCCAGAGGAGGAACTGAAATGAGTGACAACATTCGAAGAAATACGCCACTTTTCCCAATTGGAATTGTGATGCAGTTAACTGAGTTGTCGGCTCGCCAAATTCGCTACTATGAAGAACATGAATTAGTTGCACCAGTAAGAACAGAGGGAAATCGACGACTATTCTCATTTAACGATGTTGATAAGCTGCTTGAAATCCGCGATCTGATTGAACAAGGTGTAAACTTAGCAGGTGTAAAACAGCTGTTTCATCTTCAAAAGGAGCAAAAAGGGCATAAGCAAGAAGAAAAAGTTGTGGCAGAAACATCAAAGCCAGAATTAACGGACGATGAATTGCGAAAAATGCTTCGTGCAGAACTTATGCAAGCAGGCCGTTTTAATCGAGCAACTTTAAATCAAGGAGATATGTCCAGGTTCTTTCATTAATAAAGTTATCAATATTTATACCGTTCGTATGTGAGTGGTATAGATTATAAATATTATATAGAGATTTAGGGGAGGATCACACGATGGCAAAGTACACAAAAGAAGATATTTTCCGCAAAGTTCAAGAAGAGAATGTAAAATATATTCGTCTTCAGTTCACTGACATTTTAGGAACAATCAAAAACGTTGAAATTCCAGTAAGCCAATTAGAAAAAGCGTTAGACAACAAAATGATGTTTGACGGTTCTTCTATTGAAGGGTTTGTACGTATTGAAGAATCAGATATGTACCTATTCCCGGACATTGACACATTTGTTATTTTCCCTTGGACATCTGAAAAAGGTAAAGTAGCACGTTTTATTTGTGACATCTACAATGCAGATAGAACTCCGTTTGATGGAGATCCACGTAATAACTTAAAACGTGTGTTAAAAGAGATGGAAGAGTTAGGGTTTACTGATTTCAATCTTGGACCTGAGCCAGAGTTCTTCTTATTCAAATTAGACGAAAAAGGCGAACCTACATTAGAACTAAATGATAAAGGTGGCTACTTCGACTTAGCGCCAACTGACCTTGGTGAAAACTGCCGTCGTGACATCGTATTAGAGCTTGAAGAAATGGGCTTTGAAATTGAAGCATCTCACCATGAGGTAGCTCCTGGACAACACGAGATCGACTTCAAATATGCTTCTGCATTAAGAGCTTGTGATGATATCCAAACGTTCAAACTTGTTGTAAAAACAATTGCACGTAAACATGGTTTACACGCTACATTTATGCCAAAACCACTATTTGGTGTGAATGGTTCAGGCATGCACTGTAACGTTTCATTATTTAAAAATGGTCAAAACGCATTTTATGATGAAAACGGTAATTTAGAGCTAAGTGATACGGCTCGCCAATTTATCGCAGGTATCATCAAGCACGCACATAGCTTTACAGCAGTAACAAACCCTACTGTCAACTCTTATAAGCGTCTAGTACCTGGATATGAGGCTCCTTGTTATGTTGCATGGTCTGCACGCAACCGTAGCCCATTAATCCGTATCCCAGCTTCTCGTGGCGTAGGAACTCGTGTTGAGGTACGTAGCGTAGACCCAGCTGCTAACCCATACTTAGCAATGGCTGTTCTGTTAAAAGCTGGTTTAGATGGAATCAAGAACAATCTTGAAGCTCCAAAACCTATCGATCGTAATATCTATGTAATGACAAAAGAAGAGCGTGTTGAAGAAGGTATCGTAGATTTACCTGCAACACTAGCTCAAGCTTTAGATAGCTTCCAATCAAACGAAGTTATGGTTGCTGCTTTAGGTGAACACTTAGCAGAGCATTTCGTTGAAGCGAAAGAAATCGAATGGGATATGTTCCGTACACAAGTTCATCCTTGGGAACGTGACCAATATATGAGCCAATATTAATTTTTAAAAGTCTGAGAGATCGTTTATACATTCTCTCAGACTTTTTTATTTTTCAAAATGAATGACATTCTGCATAAGTAAATTGAATATATAGCTTGTTTATAATAAAGCTGCCTGTCGTACAATTTACGGTGGGCTTTTTTATTGTTTCGTTACATACAAGAAAGAATTGGTTTACATAAATCAAAACGGATGAGCTTTTTGTCTCATTGAATCTATAAGTAAAAGTAGTGTATAACAGATAGTGAGATTGTTTATGTGTTCACTCTGCACTGTATTTCAGTATAACTTCAGAGAATTTTCAGCTAATCATAGTATCGTTAGAAAATACTGTTGGAGAGGGATGGAATAAAAATGAAAGAAGGAAATTTCTTTAAAGGTTTAGTGATAGGAATATTGATAAGCATTCCAATTTGGATTATTCTCATTGTCATAGGTGTACTGCTTTTTAAATAGACCCTACCGTTATCATAATAGAATAGACAAAACTTCCCTCTTAGTGTATACTTTAAATGAAAATGATAATTATTATCATTTAATCAACGAATCAACACTCTGCATATAGCTGTCACTCCTTGAGAGCTATCCCTATTCAATATTCTGTCTATAAAGCAGAATACCCGCTGCCTTTGAACAGCGGGCCTTTTTTTAGTAATTTTCTACTTAGTAGGCTAGTATACGTAGCACTTTTTGCCCTCACGCATATGTTAACAATAAGGAGGAACAAGTAATATGAAAAAAATCTATCTTGATGCAGGACATGGTGGGGCAGATACAGGAGCAGTTGGAGCGAACGGACTATATGAAAAAAACTTAGTTTTAAAAATTCAACAATATTTAATAAGCTATTTAAATAGCACTTACAGTGACTTTACGATTAAAACCACCCGTACCACAGATACTTTTTTATCTTTATCTCAGCGCGCTTCTCAAGCTAATTCGTGGGGAGCAGATGCATTTATGTCTATTCACGTAAATGCTGGTGGAGGAACAGGTTACGAAGATTATGTTTATCGAAGCGCTAGCAATGCTAGTAAAACGTTTCAATCAATTGTACACGGCCAAGTACAGCCAACGCTGCTGTCGTATAATCATCCGAATCGCGGACGAAAATCAGCCAATTATGCGGTGCTTCGCTTAACAAATATGCCTGCAGTACTCACTGAAATTGCATTTATTGATAACAGGACAGATGCAGCACTTCTTCAAAATGCAGCATTTTTAAAAAGCATGGGTGAATCGTATGCAAAAGGAATTGCCGTATATTTAAATTTACCTCGTCGTGCAGTTCCAACACCAACACCAATTCCAAACCCTTCACCTTCTGAACCGAGTACAAAAACGTATACGATCAAGCAAGGAGATACGCTGTACAGTATTGCACAGAAGTACGGAATAACAGTACAAGCGCTTCAAGAAGCGAATACAGGGCTTTCTGATCCTTTAACACTACAAGTTGGAAAAACGATTGTTATTCCTTCCGGAACTTCACCAACTCCATCACCAACACCACCTTCTGAACAATATCCACTTCCAAATGGAATTTTAAAACAAGGTGATTCTGGAGAAGCTGTGAAACAGCTTCAGAGAGCATTAAACGCGGTTAATTTTAAAGTAGGGTCAGTAGACGGAATATATGGAGTTCAAACGAAAGATGCAGTAAGACGTTTTCAGCTTGTGTATCTCCCTTATGATGTAGATGGCATTTATGGTCTTCAAACGAAAAACAAGCTAGCAACCGTTCTAAAAGCAAAAAGTTAAAGTGAGAAGGTCTTCTGTAAGCAGTCAGAAGGCCTTTTATTTTCCTGTTAAAAGCGCCTTAAGCACTATTTTATTGTTTACGTAAAATAATGCTTTACAAACCAATTGTACGGGAGTATATTATCTAAGAATAAAGGATAGTTATGAAAGAAACATGTTATCAATCATACCCTTTAACCAAAAATTATATTGGCCTGTGATCGCTTAATTCGTCAGAAGTGGGGGACCCAAATTTGTGCATTGTCACTTGGGGTGAATCCTTTTTAAAAGGTAGGGCTACTCTCATAGCCCGAATCCGACAGCTAACCCCATAAGCGTTTTGGAGAGGAGGTTTAAGCTGTGTAAAAACGCTGAGAACCCTTAGTGTTTTTTTTGTGCGCTTTTTTAACATAAAAAGGTATTTTTTAGGGACAATACCATTTATTATTGAACTTGTAACGGAGCTTAGCAACAAATAGCAATGTAGCTAAGCGATTATCGGAGGGAAATTACGTGAACTATTCAGTTCTCAAAAGATTATTGATTGGAAAGCCGCTTAAAACAAAAGAGTTAGGCGATCAAAAGCTTAGTAAGCTTAAAGCGCTGGCTATTTTATCATCAGATGCCTTATCTTCAGTAGCGTATGGAACAGAACAGATTTTAATTGTACTTGCAACAGTCGGAGTCCTTGCCTATTGGTATTCGATTCCAATTGCGCTTGGGGTATTGGTGCTGCTGACGGCTTTAATTCTTTCATATCGTCAAATTATTTATGCATATCCTCAAGGCGGAGGAGCTTATATTGTTTCTAAAACCAATTTAGGAGAAAATCCTGGGCTTATCGCTGGGGGATCACTGTTAGTAGATTATATTTTAACAGTTGCTGTGAGCGTCTCAGCAGGAACGGATGCTTTAACTTCGGCTTTTCCAGCGCTGCATCATTATAACGTAGTAATTGCGTGTTTGCTGGTGATTTTTATTACCGTCTTAAATTTACGAGGTGTAACAGAATCCGCTTCTGTATTAGCTTATCCGGTTTATTTATTTGTTATTGCTCTTATTTTGTTAATAGCGGTGGGCTTCTTTAAAATAGCGACAGGTCAAGTTTCACCTGAGCTTCATACATCCCTTGGTACAGTGGTGCCAGGTATTAGTTTATTTTTATTATTAAAAGCTTTTTCGTCAGGCTGTTCGGCATTGACAGGTGTAGAAGCTATTTCAAATGCGGTGCCTAACTTTAAAGAGCCAGGTGCAAAAAATGCTGTTCATACATTAATGCTGATGGGCGGTATTCTAGCCGTTTTATTTTCTGGAATCACGTTTTTAGCTTATTGGCTTGGAATTTCTCCAAAAGCAGATGAAACTGTTGTATCACAAATTGCATCGAGTGTGTTTGGAAGAAATGGATTTTATTATTTTATTCAAGGCACAACAGCTCTAATCCTAGTGCTAGCGGCAAATACGGGCTTTTCAGCTTTCCCTTTGCTGGCTGTAAACTTATCGTCTGATAAATACATGCCAAGAATGTTTCAAATTCGTGGCGATCGACTAGGCTATTCAAATGGAATTGTGACGCTTGGAATTGCTTCTATTGTCTTAATTGTAGCTTTTAAAGGAGCGACGGAACAATTAATTCCTCTTTATGCAGTTGGGGTGTTCATTCCATTTACGCTTTCTCAAACAGGCATGATTGTCAAATGGCTTAGAGAAAAGCCGGCCGGCTGGCAAGGAAAGCTAACCATCAACTTAATTGGTGCGCTCATTACATTAACTGTATTAATTATTTTGTTTACAACGAAGTTTTCACAAGTATGGTCCGTGCTAGTTTTCTTGCCGATTATTGTCTATATTTTTCATCGAATTCATACGCATTATGAATCGGTAGGAGAGCAGCTTCGTATTAAACAAGGAGAAAAGATTGGAAAGCTTGAAGGAAGTGTGGTCATTGTTCCTGTAGCAGGAATGACAAAGGTAGTAGAAAATTCATTAAATTATGCAAGAACGATTGGCGATACCGTTATTGCGGTGCATGTGGCTTTTGACCGAGAAAGCGAAAAGAGAATGGAAGAGAAGTGGGAGAAGTGGCAGCCTGATATTCGTATTGTTACGTTTCATTCTCAATACCGCAGCCTAGTGCGGCCGTTGTTTCGATTCATCGATATGGCTGAAGAAAAAGCCCGGGAAAATAATATGGCCATTACGGTCGTTATTCCACAATTCATTACAAAAAAAAGTTGGCAAAATATCCTTCACAATCAGTCCAGTCTGCTGTTAAAAGCACATTTGCTTTACCGTAAAAATGTAATTGTTACAACTGTACCGTACCGTTTTAGAAAATAATGAAACATGACTAAAAACCTCCAACTTGTATGTTGGAGGTTTTTAATTTTTAAATTCACATACACTAACCGTAATAGAATCTCATCAAAGGCGCAAACGGAGGGATTGCATGAGTGAATTGATTAAATTGTTGCGAAAAGGAAATAAATCGGCCATTATGGCCGCTGTAGTTAATACCATTATCTCCATTATTAAAGGAATTGCTTTCACTTTAACAGGGAATGTAGCAATGTTTGCTGAAACGATGCACAGCTTAGGAGATGCAGCTAATCAGTTTTTTGTCTTTATAGGTTCGGCATTAAGTAAAAAAGCCCCGTCCAAACGATTTCCAAACGGTTTCGGCCGATTGGTTAATCTCGTTCTATTAGGAGCGGTTCTTGTAGTAGGAATTATGGCGTTTGAAACGATTAAAGAAGGCTATCAGCATATCCTTCATCCGACCAAGTCTTCAGGCTTTATTTTAAATATTGCAGTACTTGGCATCTCGGTATTGCTTGAGATGTTTGTCCTATTTAAGGCAATGAAAGAAATTTTGCACGATGTCGGGATGAATACCGCCGAGGTCAATGTTTTTACACAAAGCTTTGTTCATTTAAAGAAAGCAAAGCCAGCAACCAAGCTTGTTTTTATGGAAGATCTTGTGGCTACTGGAGGAGGCGTGCTGGCATTAATTGCGGTTTTTATTTCACGGTTTACACCTTTTCATCAGGCTGAAGGAATTGCTTCTATTTTAATTGGTCTTATGATGTTTTTTGTAGTAGGACGAGTATTTTTAGATAACGCTGCTGGAGCGCTTGGCGAAGCAGATAAAGAAATGGAAATCAAAATTGGCGCAATTGTGATGCAAGATGTACAAGTGCGTGATATTCAAACATTAATGGTGATGAAAGAAGGAGAAGCGCTTCACGTTGAATTAAAAGTAGAAATTGATCCTTCTTTAACAGTGGCAGAAGCTGATGATATTAAAGATCGGCTGGAAAATCGTATTTTACAGGAAAAAGGAGTAACGGATGTCATTATTGAATTTGATGAAGATGATGGAATTCCTGACTGGGTGCCAAGTGACTTACAGCTTCAAAAAGAATAAAAAGAAGGAAGAAAACAGTTGTTTTCTTCCTTCTTTTTTAATTATGTATTTTCTGATGAGAACAGCTTTTATGTTTTAAATCGATCTTTTAATAAATTCCATAGTGAACTCACTCCGAGACTAATGCTGATCAGAATTCCTGATAGAGCTACTATTAAAGCGATATATTCAAAGATAGAAAAGTGCTTTATACTATCCCAATTGATGTTTCCCTTTAGGTTGCTAATAACTAAATTCATTCCGTAAATACCAGAAAGAACGGTATAAATCGTTAAAATTAATAATAAGTAATTGTGACGCTTGGCCGCAATTTTCTCTTGATTTTGATACAAAGTACCAAGGGTTTCTTTGACTTCTTGATAAAGAGAATTGATGTGAAAGATTTTCTTAAACAGCACAGAAAACTCTTGACCTTCTGTGCGAGAGCTGATTTCTAAAAATAAATATTTACCTGAAAACACGGTAATAGAGCGGATTAGTCGTTCAATGCCCTCTGAATCTTTATGAAACGTAAGCTGAGAATACTCATAAGATAGTTTTAACAGCACGATTTTATAGAAAAAATGTAAAAATAAATTATAGTAATGTTGGCCAAATAGATGATTCATTAAAAGCTGATCTGTTTTAGAGTCTGTCGATTTAGAAATACACGAAAACACATGGTCTGTTATGACGTAATAGGTTTCAGGAGCCCATCTTGAATACACGTGTTTGGTATTATACGTTTTAATATACTCATGATTGTGTGCAGAGATAAACGGTTTCCCGTGAGGTGTATAGCTATTTAGCTGTCCCGTACGAAATAAAGTTGCGGAGTTAATCTCTTGCTCTTGATTTACCGTTACATAACTTAATACAAACATC
The DNA here is from genome assembly GCF_023715685.1 of Priestia aryabhattai. NCBI lineage: Bacteria > Bacillati > Bacillota > Bacilli > Caryophanales > Bacillaceae > Priestia > Priestia aryabhattai. Next base: position 465,954 of record NZ_JAMBOQ010000001.1, on the reverse strand, counting down.
CGTTCATCGATAAAATAAGGAAGGCTCCCGATGTGCTTTTCACGTTTGGCTTCTTTTTTGATGTGTTCGTTCAAAAATGGTGCGAGCTGTGAAAAAATATAATCTTGTACTTTGCTATAGTGATGATGTTCATAGGTAATGGTGGATCCATACTCTTCAGCAAGCTTCGGTTCTAATACACGAAAATGATTCATGAATTCTAAAATATCATCATAGGTGTAATGATTATGGCTCATCTCAGTGCGAATGGTCATGACGCCAATTTCAAAAGGACATAAAAAAACATCTACAGATAGCACGTTGCTAGACACGGTGGTGGAGGAAGTGTGTAACGTAACGGTATGGTCTATTTTTTTTGAAAATCGAAACAACCCTTCTTTTTCGCACGAATCAGGAAATAGAATACATTCAATGTAAGGAAGAAAATATTGATCCAAGCTATCATGAGATACGTAATATTGTTCTCCGTAGTATTCTTTTTCTAAATGTTTATTTTGAATGGAAAAAAACTCGAACAAATTTGCTTCCAGTGCATGAACAAGCTGCTCTTTATTTTTTCGATCAAAAGAAAAAGGGAAAAGAAACATGTTCATTGCTTTAGTAGGCATAATGGTTTGAAATGGTTCTGTTTTCCTTGGTGTATTGGTCATAAACTACATCCTTCTGATGGTCGGTTGTATTTCCTTTTAGAAGTCGAGGAAGTGCAGATAGAGAGTAAAAGTTACAATGAGTTTTAGAAAAACTGTTCTACCTGCTTGCAATGATTCAACGTATCATTTATAATATGCCAATTTTTTTAGAAAACAAACGTAAAAAAACCAACTAACATCATGATTAGTTGGTTTTACATACAGTGTGTTATTAGTGAATCGTGCGATATACACCAGTTACTTTTCCTAAAATCGTTACGTGGCGAAGAATAATAGGCGCCATCGTTGAATTTTCAGGCTGTAAACGAACAAAATTTTCTTCTTTAAAGAAACGTTTGACCGTTGCTTCATTATCTTCGGTCATAGCCACCACAATATCTCCATTGTTAGCTGTTTGCTGCTGACGTACGATTACCATATCGCCATCTAGAATACCTGCTTCAATCATACTTTCTCCCATAATTTCAAGCATAAATACATGATCATCTGGAGAGACGAATTTATCTGGAAGAGGGAAATATTCTTCCACATTTTCAATGGCTGTTATAGGAAGACCCGCTGTTACTTTACCGATAACAGGAACATTAATGACATTGCTTTTAGGGATGTTTACTTCGTCTAGTTGAAGAACTTCAATTGCTCTTGGTTTTGTTGGATCTCTGCGAATTAACCCTTTGCTTTCCAAACGAGCTAAATGCCCGTGTACAGTGGAGCTAGAGGCTAATCCTACTGCTTCCCCAATCTCACGAACAGAAGGCGGATAACCTTTTAATTTTACTTCGTGCTTAATAAAATCTAGTATGTCTTGTTGACGTTTTGATAGCTTCATATTTTTCACCTCGATTTTAGCTATTCTTTAGGTGAATTATACCACGTGATGTGTCAATATACAAACATAAGTTCGAAGAATTCCATTGACAGAAACAAATGTTCTCAATAAAATAAGAACATATATTCTGATAGGGGGATCATAATATGCAACAATTCTTACATTCTATGAAACATTACGCTATTTTTTTTGCAGTTATCGCTGTACTTACATATGTATTGACGCTGGTTTTAGGAGCAGATAAAGTAGATTTAGACAAATATTCAACGGTTACTATTACAAAAGGAGATACGCTTTGGGAATTGTCTAACAAGTATCATAATCACCATCATTTGACCGCCAATGAATTTGTCAAATGGGTTGAAGACGTCAATAATTTAAATTCAGATACTGCCCAGTCTTTATCTCCTGGAGATAAATTATATATTCCTGTTTTAAAAAAAGAGTTGCATAATCAAGTGGCAATTGAACAGTAGTGTGTAACGGCCGTTCCTGAATATTGTTAGAAGCCGAAAAGGTCGTGATAAAAGTGGACGCCATTATTTATTGCCGTGTCAGTACGAATAAAAAAACCCAAGAAACATCTTTACAGCGCCAGCAAGAAGAATTAAAAAAGCTTGCTGATCTTCACCATCTAGACGTAAAAAAAGTCGTAATGGAAAAAGCAAGCGGATATGATGTAGACAGAGAGGGTATTTTGGATGTTCTTCATACAATGAAAGAAGAGAAAATATCTGTGCTGCTCATTCAAGATGAAACACGATTAGGCAGAGGAAATGCCCGAATTGCGCTGCTTCATGCTTTTCATAAAGAAAACGCCACGATCTATACGATTAGTCATCAAGGTCAGCTTCAGCTTTCAGAATCTGATTCGATGGTGTTAGATATTATTAGCTTAGTGGAAGAGCATCAGCGGAAATTACATAATGCTAAAATTAAAAGAGGAATGAAAAGAGCCGTAGAAAACGGTTATCGTCCGCAGCAAAATTTAAAAAATCAAGGAGTTAACTCGGGAAGAGAAAAAAAAGAAGCGCCGATTGAAGAAATTGTACGCCTGCGTCATAACGGCTTAACCTTTGCTGAAATTTCAGTTACGCTAAAAGGTTTTGGTTATAATATTTCAAAAGCGACGGTACATCGTCGCTATCAAGAGTATAAAGAGAGTGCTCAATCTCTTGATAAAACGAAAGAGATTTAGTAAGATGACTACATGTTGCCGGAACTGCTCGGTAATTTTAATTATTGATTATAAGGAGATAGGTTTTATATGCTATCAAAAGATAAACTTGCTCGTATTAATGCTCTTTCAAAAAAGGCAAAGACTGAAGGTTTGACAGAATCTGAAGCGAAAGAACAGCAAGAGCTACGTCAGGAATATTTAAAAGTTTTCCGACAATCTATGACAAATCACCTTCATACGATTAAAGTTGTGGACGAAGAAGGTAAAGATGTTACGCCTAAGAAGTTAAAAGAGAGTAAAAAGAAGCGTCTTCACTAAGATGTTCTAGTAAAACTAGAGGGAGTGTTCTCTCTAGTTTTTTGTATATTTTTAATAAGGCGCACAAAAACTGTAAAAGTAGAAATTTTTTTGGTTCAAGTATTGTACAAATAAGCAAATCATTAGTATGATAACATATGTACATAGTTTTGAAAGGAATGAAGAGTATGACACAACGTATTGAAGATCTTTCGATTGCAACAATTCGTACTTTATCAATCGATGCGATTGAAAAAGCAAATTCAGGTCACCCAGGTATGCCAATGGGAGCTGCTCCAATGGCATATACATTGTGGACAAAATTTATGAACATCAATCCAAAGAATCCAAACTGGTTCAACCGTGATCGTTTTGTATTATCAGCAGGACACGGATCAGCACTATTATACAGCTTGCTTCATTTAGCTGGATATGACTTATCAATTGAAGACCTTAAAAACTTCCGTCAATGGGGAAGTAAAACACCAGGCCATCCGGAGTTCGGTCATACAGCAGGTGTTGATGCAACAACTGGCCCACTAGGACAAGGTATTGCAATGGCTGTTGGTAAAGCAATGGCAGAACGTCATTTAGCTGAAACATACAACAAAGAAGGTTTAGAAATTGTAGACCACTTTACGTATGGTATCTGTGGTGACGGAGACTTAATGGAAGGTGTATCTGCTGAAGCAGCTTCATTAGCGGCACACTTAAAATTAGGACGCTTAGTTGTTTTATACGATTCAAATGATATTTCTTTAGACGGAGATTTAGATCGCTCGTTCTCTGAGAACGTAGAAGATCGTTTCAAAGCTTACGGATGGCAAGTAATCCGCGTTGAAGACGGCAATGACTTGACAGCGATTGCAAATGCAATCGAAGAAGCAAAAGGCGATTTAACACGCCCAACGCTAATTGAAGTAAAAACAACAATCGGATTTGGTTCTCCAAACCACGCAGGTACTTCTGGCGTGCACGGTTCTCCGTTAGGTTCCGATGAAACAAAATTAACAAAAGAAGCTTATGCATGGACATTTGAAGAAGATTTCTATGTGCCAGAAGAAGTGTATGCTCACTTCAAAGCTACAATTGCTGAAGATGGCCAAAAGAAAGAAAACGAATGGAACGATGTATTTGCACAGTATAAAGAAAAATATCCTGAACTAGGTCGTCAATTTGAACTAGCAGTAGAAGGAAAGTTACCGGAAGGTTGGGAAGAAACGCTTCCAGCATACGAAACGGGTTCAAGCTTAGCTAGCCGTGCTTCTTCTGGAGAAGTATTAAACGCAGTAGCACAAGCTGTACCTCAATTCTTCGGCGGTTCAGCTGACTTAGCTGGCTCAAATAAAACAATGATTAAAGGTTCAGAAGACTTCACTGCAGCTGATTACAGCGGACGTAATATTTGGTTCGGTGTACGTGAATTTGCAATGGGAGCTGCATTAAATGGTATGGCTCTACACGGCGGTGTAAAAGTATTCGGAGGAACATTCTTTGTATTCTCTGATTATCTTCGCCCAGCAATTCGCTTAGCAGCTTTAATGAAGCTTCCTGTAACATATGTATTTACACATGACAGTATCGCAGTTGGAGAAGACGGCCCAACACATGAGCCAATTGAACAATTGCCTTCACTTCGTGCAATGCCAGGTCTTTCAGTGGTTCGTCCTGCAGATGCAAATGAAACAGCTGCTGCATGGCGCTTAGCATTAGAGTCAACTGACCGCCCAACGGCGCTTGTATTGACTCGTCAAAACTTGCCAACGCTTGAAGGTACAAAAGAAAATGCATACGAAGGCGTGTCTAAAGGTGCATACGTTGTATCTAAAGCTGGTAAAGACCAAGCGGATGCATTAATACTTGCAACAGGCTCTGAAGTAAGCCTAGCAGTAGAAGCACAAAAAGCATTAGCTGCAGAAGGCATTGACGTATCTGTAGTAAGTATGCCTGCATGGGATCGTTTCGAAGAGCAATCTGCTGAGTACAAAGAAAGTGTTATCCCTAAATCAGTGAAAAAACGTTTAGGTATTGAAATGGCTTCTACACTTGGCTGGGAACGCTATGTTGGAGACGAAGGACAAGTTCTTGGTATTAATCACTTCGGTGCATCTGCTCCTGGTGAAACAATCATGAAAGAATTTGGTTTTACAGTTGAAAATGTAGTAGCAAAAGTGAAAAGCTTGCTTAATGCATAATTCTTTTTCATAAGAAAGAGCAGACTCCTGTGGTCTGCTCTTTTTTTTCGACAAAAAAACAAAGAAATTTTTTCATCGATAGACAAGCATTGCGTACACCATTCGGTATAATGGTACAAAAAAGAACGAGCCGAAAGGGAGGATGAATCGTGAGAACGTATGAAGTATATTTAATGGAGGAAGAAGTTGCATCATCCTATTTTCGAAGAGAAAAGCTCATTTATCAGCTGCTGATTGAATATAGAATGAAACGTCACTTGCAAGAAACGCACTTGCAAAAACAAGTGAATTACATTACTCGCCAACTGCCCATTTCATTTATTCAACGAGAACTGCTTCAGGCGTTTTCTCATTATCCTCATTTTTTTACTCATCAAGAGACGTTTGTGCTGGAATATCCTCATAAAAAAAGTCGAGCATCTATAAAATTAACGAATCGCTGTATAACAATTGAAGGAGATGGCAATGTTGATGCTGAGACAGCTTTTTTTGAAGTATTACGCAAGCTAGATCCTTGTTTTTTAGCAGTGAATTATGGAACGGATGAATATGGCTGGCTGAGGCCTGTGAAAACAAGAAAATTTGTGTAATTATTTAAGGAAATTGGAACGGAAATATTGTATAATAGCGTATGGTCTAGTACACTGTAAGTTAGACAACATGAAGGAGGAAGTAATACCATGGGAATGTATATTCTAGTTGGTGTTCTAGCATTAATTGTTGGGATAGCGCTAGGATTTTTCATTGCTCGTAAATATATGATGAGCTATCTGAAGAAAAATCCACCAATTAATGAACAAATGTTAAAAATGATGATGATGCAAATGGGCATGAAACCATCGCAGAAAAAAATTAACCAAATGATGAAAGCAATGAACGGCCAAATTAAATAATGGTTAATTGGACAGACACTCTCTATTCAGAAGGGTGTCTTTTGTTTTATGATAGACATAAGAAAATGGTTGTGGGGCTAGGGGGATACGATGAAAATTTTTCGAGAACTATGGTGGTTTTTTAAACAGGAAAAAAAGTCTTACATAACGGGGGTAGCGTTGCTCATTATTGTGGCAGCATTAGAACTTCTCCCGCCTAAAATTATTGGCTTAACGGTAGATGGTATTAAAGAAGGGACGCTGAATGGAAAGCGCTTAATGCAGATGGTTGGCATTTTGCTAGGAGCTGCTGTTGTGGCCTATTTCACAAGATACATATGGCGTATTATGATATTTGGTTCATCTGTTAAACTAGCCAAGCAGCTGAGAAATACCCTCTACACTCATTTTACCAAGATGAATCAGGCCTTTTATCAGCGGAGGCGAATTGGGGATTTGATGGCGCATGCAACTAACGATATTCAAGCTATTCAACAAACTGCAGGTTCGGGCGTTTTGACACTCGTGGATTCGATTGTCACAGGAGGGCTTGTTCTATGCACAATGGCCCTCACAATCAGCTGGAAATTAACGCTTATTTGCCTTATTCCTATGCCGCTTATGGCCGTTTTAACAAGTTACTATGGTACATTGCTTCATGCGCGGTTTCATCACGCACAAGCAGCATTTTCTACTTTAAATGATAAGGTTCAAGAAAGCATTAGCGGAATTAAAGTCATTAAGACATTTGGGGAAGAAGCAGCTGATGTCGAAGAATTTCGCATTAAGTCTGCAGATGTTGTCCAAAAGAACATGAAAGTAGCACGAGTAGATGCATTGTTTGATCCGACCATTTCGATTATTGTAGCACTTTCTTTTTTACTTGCTCTTATTTTTGGCAGCAAGATGGTTATTAGTGAAGAGTTAACACTCGGGCAGCTTGTTACCTTTACAACTTATTTGGGCCTTCTCATTTGGCCGATGCTGGCGTTTGGCTGGCTATTTAACATTGTGGAACGAGGAAGAGCATCATATGACAGGGTATTTTCTTTATTAAAAGAAGAAAATTCGATTGAAGAAGCAGCGCATCCTAGTGTTGAAATGCCAACAGGAAATATTGAAGCTGTTATTCATAGGTTTTCGTACGTTAAAGAAGACGAATACACGTTAAACGAAATTTATTTTACACTTTCTCGCGGTCAAACGTTAGGTATTGTTGGAAAGACAGGAGCTGGGAAAACCACGCTTTTAAAGCTGTTGCTTCGTGAATTTGATGTAAGCGACGGAGCTGTTTTATGGGGAGGAAAAGACATTAAAGACTATGCTTTTGATTCATTGTACAAAAGCATTGGATATGTTCCTCAAGATCACTTTTTGTTTTCGACAACAGTCGCTGATAATATTGCGTTTGGAAAAAGAGAAGCAAGCAATCAAGAAATCAAAGAAGCGGCTAAACTTGCAAATGTACATAGAGACATCCTTGATTTTACAGATGGCTATCAAACAATAGTAGGTGAAAAAGGCGTTTCGTTATCAGGTGGACAAAAACAGCGTATCTCGATTGCAAGAGCTCTTCTATTAGATCCTGAGCTTTTAATTTTAGACGACTCGCTATCAGCGGTAGATGGTAAAACAGAAGCGGGTATTTTACAAGCGTTGAAGCAAAAACGTCAAAATCGAACAACGATTATTACAGCGCATCGACTGAGCTCGGTTATTCATGCGGACCTGATCCTTGTACTTGATAAAGGGAAAATCATTCAGAGAGGAACTCATGATGAACTGCTTAGCGTCAGCGGGTGGTACCGGGATATGTACGATAGACAGCAGCTTGAACGTGCAGTAGAAGAAGGAGAGACGAAAAATGAAAATTGAGCATTCTTCGGTACATAAACGTCTGTTTCGCTATACAATTCCGCATAAAAAATCATTTTTTTTAGCGTTCACACTATTATTAATTGCTACGGCCGCTGATTTATTAGGCCCCATTTTGATTAAAATTTTTATTGACGATTATTTAACTCCTAAGTATTTGCCTCTCCAGCCTCTTGTGCTGCTTGCAAGCAGTTATTTGTTTTTACAGCTTTTAAAAATTGTCGTTCAATACTTTCAGCTTCTGCACTTTCAAAAAATTGCGTTTCAAATTATTCAGCAGATTCGAATTGACGTTTTTTTCCATGTTCATCGTCTGGCGCTTCGCTTTTTTGACAATACGCCAACGGGAAGCCTAGTATCTCGAATTACAAATGACACGGAAGCCATGAAAGAAATGTTTGTGGAAGTCATCGCGGTTTTTATTCAAAATGGAGTATTTTTAATCGGCATTTTTATAGCCATGTTTATGCTAGATGTGAAGCTAGCTTTTTATTGTTTAGTTCTTCTCCCGTTTATTTGGGGACTTATGAAGCTTTATCAGCATTACAGTGCTATTTACTACGGACAGCTCCGAGAAAAGCTAAGTCAGTTAAATGCCAAGCTTCATGAGTCCTTGCAAGGCATGTCTATTATTCAATTGTTTCGTCAAGAAAAGCGGCTGCGCTCGGAATTTGAAGAAATTAATGATGAGCATTACAAAGCGGGAATGCGCAATATTAAGTTAGATGGTTTGTTGCTGAGGCCGGCAGTCGAAATTCTTTACATTTTAGCTGTTATTCTTGTGCTCAGTTATTTTGGTATTTCCGTAGCTGACAACCCTGTTAAAATTGGTGTTCTTTACGCGTTTATCAACTACTTGGATCGTTTTTTTGAACCTGTTAATGAAATGATGCAGCGTCTTTCTATGTATCAGCAAGCGATGGTATCAGCCTCCCGGGTATTTGATTTGATGGATGAAGAAGAAAAAAATCCAGTGATGACAGGAGAACAAAAGCAAGGGATTCAAAAAGGAACGGTGGAATTCCGAAACGTAACGTTCTCCTATGACGGTGTTCGAGATGTGCTTTCTGATATATCATTTACGGTAAACGAAGGAGAAACAGTGGCTTTAGTAGGACATACTGGAAGCGGAAAAAGCTCCATCATTAATTTGTTAATGCGTTTTTATGAGCAGCAAAAAGGAGACATTTTGATAGATAATAAACCACTATCGTCTTTTTCAAATAAACAGCTTCGAGATGAGGTAGGACTGGTGCTGCAAGATGCCTTTTTATTTGCAGATACCGTGAAGCGAAATATTACTCTGCATGAAGACCATTTTTCTGATGAACAAGTAAAAGAAGCGGCGGAATTTGTGCAAGCTCACGCATTTATCGAAGCTCTTCCTAATAAGTATAATGAAGTGCTAGTGGAAAGAGGTTCAACTTTATCAAGCGGCCAGCGTCAGCTCTTAGCATTTGCAAGAACGGTCATCCGAAATCCTAAAATTCTTATTCTTGATGAAGCAACAGCGCACATTGATACAGAAACAGAAGAAGCGATTCAAGAAGTGTTAAGAGATATGGGAAAAGGCCGCACAACAATTGCTATTGCCCATCGTTTATCGACTATTCAACACGCCGACTGTATTTTAGTATTGCATAAAGGAAAAATCGTCGAAAAAGGGACACATGCTGAACTGCTAAACAAAGGCGGTTTGTACTATAATATGTATCAGCTTCAGCACAGTGAGAAAGAGGAGAATTTTAGCAAAGAAACAGGAGTAAAAGAGATTTATACAGAATTGATAGAGTGAAGGAAAAAAAAGAAACAACCTTCATGAAGAGGTTGTTTCTGTCGTTTGAGCAGGGAATTCATTGTAAATGTTTAATAAATGATCTAATTCTTGACTATGTTTAATAGCAGGTGGAGAGTTTAATCCACTTACTCGGACTATGCGGATGAGTTCTTCTCGTTTCTTTTCAATCGCTAATAGAATATCTTTTTTGGCCAATGCTATGTGTCCCTTCTAACAAGTCGTTTACCTAATTATACAAGATAATGGTACTATTTGAAAGAAGTGAGATAAGACAATTTGGTTACAAAATGGTAACGAAAAAGAACAAAAAGAACAAAAAAAAGGAAGTGGGAAATGTGGGAGATGTAAATCTGTTTTTGTCGTTTGGCGCGGGCTTTTTGTCGTTTATTTCACCTTGCTGTTTGCCTTTGTACCCAGCTTTTTTATCGTACATAACGGGAATATCAGTTAGCGAGTTAAAGGAAGGGGCTAAATCACATCAGCGCAAAGCTTTTATTCACACAGCTTTTTTTCTGCTGGGTTTTTCTATTATTTTCATTATGATTGGCTTTACCACTTCGTTTATTGGTCAGTGGTTTTTTAACTATAGAGATTTAATTCGACAGATTGGAGCCATTCTTATTATTTTCTTTGGTCTAGTCGTATTAGGAATTTTTAAGCCTCGAATTCTTATGCAAGAACACAAGGTTAGATTCGCAAATAAACCGGCTGGTCTCTTTGGCTCCTCTTTTATTGGCATGGCTTTTGCTGCCGGTTGGACTCCGTGTACGGGCCCTATTTTAGTATCGGTTATGGCACTTGCAGCGACAAATCCAAGCTCTGGCCTTTTGTATATGATAACTTATTCACTTGGGTTTTCTATTCCGTTTTTTATTATGACGTTTTTTATTGGGAAAATGAACTGGTTAAAAAAACATATGAATTCCATGATGAAAGTTGGCGGATACGCAATGATTGGAATGGGATTTATCTTGTATTTTGACTGGATGACAAAAATTATTATTTATACAACGAGCGTATTTGGAGGGTTTACAGGCTTCTAAAAAGGGAAAGTGATACAAAAAAGAATCTGGGAATTAGCAGATTCTTTTTTGTTTTTTAAAGACAAAATGTTCACTATAGCTCTTAGGAAATAAGCAAGAATATGATTCGGAAAAATATATAGAAAAAATTTATTTTTACTATATCTTCTATAAATACGGAGTGATACAATGAAATCGTTATATTTTTAATTGTTAAAAAGAGGTGTATAAATTGAAAGATATTTTGTTAATCTTGCTTTTGCAACTGATCTATGTACCGATCTTGACGCTGCGCACAATTTTTTTAGTCAAAGGTATGAGTATGTATGCCTCGGTTTTTGGATTTGTTGAAGCGTTAATTTATGTATTCGGCTTATCCCTTGTATTTTCAGGAGATCAAAGCACGCTTGCTATGGTTGTGTATGCAGTTGGATTTGGAGTAGGAATTATACTTGGAAGTTATATCGAATCTAGGCTTGCTATCGGATATACAACATTCTTAGTTAACCTTATGACCAAAAATGAAGAGTTAATTAACCGCCTTCGACAGGAAGGTTTTGGTGTTACTGTTTACCAAGGAGAAGGAAGAGACAGTGCACGCTATAGATTGGACATTTTAACAAAAAGAAGTAGAGAAGAAGAGCTATTAGCATTCATTGAAGAATATGAGCCTCGTGCTTTCATTATTTCGTACGAGCCGCGTAAATTTAAAGGTGGGTTCTTACTAAAAGCAATGAAAAAGCAAAAACAAAAGCAAAAAGCAAAAGCAGATCTTACCTCTACTAAATAAAAACAGAAGAGATACTCTTCTGTTTTTTTGTTGCACTTTTACTTCTGATGTTTTTTGGATTATAATATAAGTAAACACTAAACTATAGTAAAGGAAGGATTTCATTGGTTATTGCTTCAACACTTGTCGCAATTTTTATGGCTTCTTTCATATTATTTATTCGAATGAAAGCTGCTGATAAACCAACGAATGCAAAAAAAATTATACTTCCGCCTTTTTTTATGAGTACGGGAGCGTTAATGTTTATCTTTCCAATGTTTCGAGTAACGGGTGCAGAACTGCTTGAGGCGTTAATAGCAGGCATGATTTTCTCAATCCTGTTAATTAAAACGTCTAAATTTGAAATTCGTGACGATCATATTTACTTGAAGCGTTCAAAAGCTTTTGCATTCATTATTATTGGTTTGCTTATTATTCGAATTGCAATGAAAATATATTTAAGTTCTTCAATTGATGTTGGCCAGCTTGGCGGTATGTTCTGGATTTTAGCATTTGGTATGATTGTACCTTGGCGTATTGCAATGTACACATCGTACAAAAAGCTTGAACGAAAGCTGCATAATGATCGTCTTGCTAATACAACTATATTAAACTAAAAAAGGTGGCTACGTAGCCACCTTTTTTGAATTTAAAATAAATGCTGATAGGGAACGGCATCTATTTTTTGCTTTTTTAATGTTTTTAATAAAAATTTATGATCACGTTTAGGCGTAGCTAAGATGTATCCACGTACGATTAAGTCTTCTGTTATAGAGGCTGCTTGTTCCTCAAGTGCGAGTTCCCCAATTTTCCCTGCAATTTTTTGTTTGGCTACATCGCGAAATAGTTCAGGTACTGGTTCAACAAGAACGTTTAATAGCTGCTTTTGATCCGCTGACCAAAGGTGGACGGTTTTGGAAAGGTAGTGATCTTGCCAATCAAGCTCAGACATACCGTCTTCTTTTGGTAAGCGCTTTAAAAATTTCCTGAACATAAAAAATCCGCCGATAGCAAACATGCTCATTAAAAAGACAACCCAAAATAAAATAACCCATAAAAACCAGCCCTCTAGCATATTTTTCACTCCTTTATAAAGAGGTTAATCATAACATTACTATATTTATACATTTATTATAAAAGCCTTGTTCCTTTTATGGCAATATAAAATTCCTGCACTTTGTGTGAGAAAAGAGTCGTTTTTGACTTATAGATAAGTTTATATAGACTTGATGCCGAGTGAATTATCGTTAGAATTATCTAAAAATGCTTATTTTTCAGCCTTTTAAAAGTTGGCACGTTTTTTGCATATAAACTAATTGAAGAATTATTTAATATGAGAGGAAGATAAAAATGAGTCAAACTTTTAGCAAAGTAGCAACAAATTTACCGGGAGAAAATGCAAAGCAGTTATTAGATAGAAGACACCGTGCCATTCCGAAAGGTGTAAGTTATGGCATTCCGACATTTGCTGATACGGCTGAAGGGGCGATCGTTAAAGATGTCGATGGCAATACATTTATTGATTTCGTAGGCGCAATTGGAACAATCAATGTAGGGCACAGTCATCCAAAAGTAAAAGAAGCACTTCACAAGCAAGTAGATCGTTTTATTCACACAGGATTTAATGTAATGATGTATGAGTCATATGTAGAGCTTGCAGAAAGATTAGCAGCAATTGCACCTGGTGAATTTGAAAAGAAAGTATTACTTTTAAATAGCGGAGCAGAAGCTGTAGAAAACGCAGTGAAAATTGCTCGTAAATATACAAAGCGACAAGGAATTATTTCATTTAACCGCGGTTTCCATGGTCGTACATTAATGACAATGACCATGACAAGTAAAGTAAAACCATATAAATATGAATTTGGACCTTTTGCTCCTGAAGTATATAAAGCTCCATATCCTTATGAGTATCGTCGTCCAGAAGGATTATCGGTTGAAGGATACGAAGAGTTTATGATTACAGAATTTAAAAACTTCTTAAATACAGAAGTAGCACCAGAAACGATTGCAGCTGTTGTAATGGAGCCAATTCAAGGCGAAGGTGGTTTCATTGTTCCAGGTAAACGTTTTGTGCAAGAAGTGTATCAACTATGTAAAGAGCACGGAATTTTATTTGTATCAGATGAAATTCAAGCAGGCTTTGCACGTACAGGCCGCTACTTCGGTATTGAACACTTTGATGTTGAACCTGATTTAATTACGGTATCTAAATCACTAGGAGCTGGCGTACCAATCAGCGGTGTGATTGGCCGTGCAGAAATCATGGATGAATCTAATCCTGGTGAGCTTGGCGGAACTTATTGTGGAAGCCCTCTTGGATGTGAAGCAGCTTTAGCTGTACTTGATATCATTGAAGAAGAAAAGCTAAACGAACGCGGTGAGTATCTTGGAAAAGTGGTAACGTCACGATTTGAAAAATTAGCAGAAAAATATGATTGTATCGGTGATATTCGTGGATTAGGAGCTATGTCTGCCATTGAGCTTGTGAAAGACCGTGAAACAAAAGAAGCTGATAAAGAGCTTACACAGCGCATCGTAAAAGAAGCAAACAAGCGTGGATTATTACTGCTTAGCGCAGGAGTATTCGGAAACGTTCTTCGTATCTTAATGCCAATTGTTATTACGGATGAGCAGCTAGAAGAAGGCTTAGCTATTTTTGAAGCAGCCCTAGAAGCAAGCGTACAGCAAACTGTTGAAGTGTAAGTGAAATTGAGACATGAGTGAAGAGAGAGCTCTTCACTCATTCTTCATGAATCACAAAAAATGGGTATGTTTGGACACTCTATTTATAGATTTTTCATTTTCTGATAAAATAAAATAATAATTATTTTTTTGACGAAAAGGTGATTCAAATGACCATTCATAAAAAGCATATTCAGCAAATTAACGACGAACTTTACGATATATTTGAGTCATCATTTGATGAAATCTTTGTAACTGATGCAAATGGGTATGTATTAGTTGTAAATTCAGAGTGTGAAAAAAATTATGCTTTGAAAGTGGAAGATTTTATTGGAAAGCACGTAAAAGAACTTCAGGAAATGGGTATTTTTTATCCTTCGGCCACGTTAAAAGTGATTGAATCTAATCAAGCGATCGAATTGGTTCAAAAAACAAACTCCGGCCGGTATCTTCATGTGCGGACAAGGCCGGTATTTACAAACGACGGGCATTTAAAAAGCGTTATTAGCTATTCTCGAGATCTCACAGACTTAATGGAATTAAAACGAAAAGTGGAAGAGATGGAAGAACAGCTTGAAAATTATAAAAAAGAGTTAAACGAAGCTGTGGATTTAGAAGGCATTGTGACAAAAAGCGAAGCGATGAAAAAAGTTTTTTCAACAATTCAACGAGTTGCTTTTGTAAATACAACCGTTCTTTTACTTGGAGAAACAGGCGTGGGAAAAAGCAGAGTAGCAAAACTGCTTCACCAGCTTAGTACAAGAAAACAGCAGCCGTATCATGAGCTTAATTGTGCAGCACTTCCTGAACAGCTTATTGAATCAGAGCTATTTGGTTATGAAGGTGGTACGTTCACTGGAGCATTTCGAGAAGGGAAAAAAGGTATCATTGAGCTTTCGAACGAAGGCACGCTTTTTTTAGATGAGATTGGCGAACTTTCTCTTTCAGCACAAAGTAAATTGCTCCATGTGTTGCAAGACCGGACAATTCGTCCCGTGGGTTCAACAAGAGCAGTATCAATAGATGTGCGAATTATTGCTGCTACGAATCAAAATCTAGAGCAAATGGTGGAAGAAGGAAAGTTTAGACGTGATTTGTACTATCGACTTAACGTGGTGCCGATTACCATTCCACCTTTACGAGAGCGAAAAGAAGATATTTTGCCTCTTGTCTATCAGTTTCTTCACCATTTTAATACGTTATACGAACGTAATGTACGCTTATCACCAAAGGCGTTAGATGCGTTTTTAGGACAAGAATGGAAAGGAAACGTTCGTGAAGTGGAAAATATCATTGAGCGTCTGGTTGTTACAGGGGAAGAAATGATTACGCTTAAAGATTTGCCTTTTGCAAAAGAGTTTGCTATCGATCCACCTGTGCACACGCTTCCTGAAATGATTGAACATGTGGAAAAAGAAATGGTCATAAAGGCGTTTGAACAGCATAGGTCGTCTTACAAAGTAGCGGAGCAACTTGGTATTAGCCAATCGCAAGCCAGTCGTAAAATTCGAAAGTACGTTTCGGACAGCACCGAACAGTGAGTAGATAAATTTAAGCAGGGAGTGAAGAAATATGAAGCAAGCAAACTTATATATTAACGGAGAATTTGTTTCAACAAATGATACATACGAAGTGGTAAATCCAGCGACAAATGAAGTAGTAGCTACTGTTGCAAAAGGCGGAGAAAAAGAAGCGAAGCTAGCAGCAGATGCTGCCTATGAGGCGTTTCAAACATGGTCTAAAAAAACAGCGGAAGAACGCGGTAAATTATTATTTAAATGGCATCAGCTGATCGAAGAACACACCGATGAACTGGCTGAAATAATGACAGTCGAGCAAGGTAAGCCTCTTAAAGAAGCAAAAGGTGAAATTGGCTACGCCAACGGATTCGTTTCATGGTATGCAGAAGAAGGAAAACGCATTTATGGGGAAACAATTCCAGCTTCTTCTCCTAATAAACGATTATTTGCTCATAAGCAACCTGTGGGAGTCATGGCAGCTATTACACCGTGGAACTTCCCGGCAGCAATGATTACACGTAAAGTAGCGCCAGCTTTAGCAGCTGGATGTACAGCGGTTATTAAACCGGCAGAACAAACGCCACTAACGGCTCTTCGTCTAGCAGAGCTGGCACAAGAAGCAGGTATCCCAAAAGGCGTAATTAATGTAGTTACGGGAGATGCAAAAGCGATTGGAGAAGCATGGCTTCAAGATGGACGTGTACGTAAACTATCGTTTACGGGCTCTACAGAGGTAGGTAAACTGTTAATGCGCGGAGCAGCTGATACGGTTAAAAAAGTGTCTTTAGAATTAGGAGGACACGCTCCGTTTATCGTAACAGCAAATGCTGATTTGGATAAAGCAGTAACAAATGCAATTGCTTCTAAATTTCGTAACGCTGGTCAAACATGCGTATGTACAAACCGCATCTATGTGCACGAGTCCATTGCTAAACCGTTTGCAGAACAGTTTGCAGCGGCTGTTAGCCAGCTGAAAGTGGGAGATGGCTTGGAAGAAGGCACGGATATTGGACCTTTAATCGATGAAAAAGCGTTAGAAAAAGTAAAGCGCCATTTAGCTGATGTTGTAGAAAAAGGTGGGAACGTCTTAACGGGAGGATCTGTACGTGAAGAGGGAAGCGGACTGTTTGTTGAACCTACGGTTGTAGATGGTGCAACAGATGATATGCTTTGTATGTACGAGGAAACATTCGGACCAATTGCTCCAATTGCGACGTATCAAACAGAAGAAGAAGTTATTCGCCGTGCAAATAACTCGCCTTACGGATTAGCAGCCTATGTGTTCACTGAAAATATTTCAGAAGCTATTCGTATTGCTGAAGCTTTAGAATATGGTATTGTAGGACTAAATGATGGACTACCTTCTACACCACAAGCGCCGTTTGGAGGCTTTAAAGAAAGTGGACTTGGACGTGAAGGCGGACATTATGGAATTGAAGAATATTTAGAAGTAAAATATATTTCTTTAGGCTTTTAATAAAAAGTGATTTCGCTTTCCTGCGAAATCACTTTTTTTAGTAATAGTACACGTGGGGAATTTGTGCATGGATCGATTGGAAATTCATAAATGAAAAACAAAATTCCTCAAGGGTACAGCATTCAAGGTCTTGGCAATCGTGAGAATTAAAAAAATCTTCAAGTATAGTTAGCTCGACGTCTTTAAATAACCAGTGGTGTTCAACATCTTCAAAATTGCCGCGATAAACCTCACTCAACCCATAAAAGTCGAATATATCTTCCAGCTGCATTTGTTGCATAACCATCCCTCCTCTTCCTAGTATAAGAAAAAGAAAGAGATATTAAACAAGCTGTCATACTACTTTGTTTTTTTTATGAAATCTCGTATAGTTAATAGTAATGACAAGCAAAGGAGTTTCGGTATGTTTACATATATCACGTTATTTGGTTTTCTTGGATTCGCTGTGTATTCGAGTACGTGGATTTATTCTATTGTCAAAAAAGATGGAAGAGCAAAGAAAAATGGAAAGGGTACTCTTATTAGTTTTATTGTGATGCTTATCGGATTAGTTGGTCTGCAGTTTACGTAACCATAGATTATTTTGACATTTTTACCACCTTCACTTATAGTTAACGTTGGGCGAACATATGTATGATTTTGGTCATAGTGCTTGCCTTAAGTTGAAAAAGAAAGAAGGTGGCATATTTGAGATATCACACACATATTGCAACATCGATTGCTGCCGGTGCCGGTGTGGCTATAACAGGAGACGCTTCGTTTACATTTCCTTATGTGGTAGGCATTGCGATTGGAGCGCTGCTTCCTGATATTGATGAACCAAATTCATATATTGGTAGAAGGTCTCTTGGTCTCGCAAAAGTGATTAAATCTATTTTTGGACACCGAGGTATTACGCATTCTATTCTTGCAAGCGGACTTATTTTTTATTTACATACGATGTATGACAACGATTTCACATTAGGAATAGCCTATGGATACGCTTTTCATATTCTTGGAGATTTCTTTTCTAAACGAGGGGTACCTTTTTTCTCCCCTCTTAGCAAGAAGAAGTTTAAGCCTCCTTTAACATATGAAACAGGTAGTAGAGCAGAGACTCTCATCTTTTACCTAGCAGTGATAGGAAGTTTTTATATGCTTTATAAGTATCAGCTGTACACCCAGCTGTTTTAAAGGAAGAAGCCATCTGAGTAAATCAGGTGGCTTCTTTCACGCTTCTACTACATAAAGTTCACTCGTTTTCATAGGAAGTGTAATAGTAATGCTTGTGCCGTCATTTTTTTTACTGGATACATGAAAAAAACCTTTATGTTCGTTAATAATTTTGTTGCAAATTGTTAGTCCAAGGCCTATTCCTCGTTCTTTTGTTGTATAAAAAGGCTCTCCAAGATGAGGGATACGCTTTGAGTCAATTCCACATCCACTGTCTTTTATCACGATGCAGAGCGTTTCTCTAGCTGATTTTTCAATCGATACAGCCAGCTTGCCGCCGCTTTCCATAGAATCAACGGCATTTTGTATAATATGAATAAATGCTTGGGTTATCTGTATTTTTTTTCCACTAATGAGCAGAGGATGTTCTTTTGAATAATGGCGAATGATGTGGATGTTTTTGACTCCAGTAACCGGTTCAAATTGCTTTAATACCTCATCTAGCAAGTCTGTAATAACAAGGTTTTCTGTATATACGTACTCTTGTTTAGCTAAACTCATAAACTCTGCGATGATATGTTCAATTTGTGAGAGTTCATGCTGAATGAGATCTTGATAAATCATTGTTTTTTTCGGCTGCTGTGTTTCGCAGAACAGTTGTACAAACCCTTTAATGGTTGTCAAAGGATTCCGAACCTCATGTGCGATACTTGCAGCAAGGTGGCCAATGACAGAGAGTTTTTCTGAATTTCGCATCTTTTTCTCTGCTTGTCTTTTTTCTGTTACGTCTCGTGATACAAATACAAAACCTTCAATTTCTCCAGTAGATGTGATAATTGGAGCGCCTTTACATTCTAATAAAACGATAGTGCCATTTACATGAAACTTTCGGTATTCAAATGTGGAGGCACCTTTTGTTTTACTCATGTTAGCTAAAACAGTGGAGATTATGTGCTTGTCTTCGGGATACGCATTGATGAGCACATGTTGTCCAATAAGCTCATCAGGATAAACGCCTAACGTTTTAGCGTAAGAAGGAGAAGCATATTCATAAATGCCATCTTCAGTAATAGCACATACTAAATCACGGGTATGAGATAAAATAGTCTGATGCTTTGGTTTATTGTCATCCGTAATGATTCGATCTTTTAAAGGATAAAAAAGCTGATCTTCCTGTTTGGCAAAGGTGTGCCGAACTTGAGTGCCACACATTCTGCAAAAATTATAATCTTCCTTATAGTTACAAGAAGGACAAACGGGCATCGAATCACTCCAATCAGATCTATGCAGTGAGAGAGTTCTCAAGCATATATAATAATTATTATATATTCAAATTATAGGAAAAAATATAAAAAATCAAATGTGCTATAGAGGGGAGCATTAGGCTTGAAAACCCTATAAAGAGATTTCAAATACATGTTTTTAGATGTAAATAGATTAGAAATGGAATTTTTACACATTTAAAAAAATCAGCACATCAAATAAGAGGCGTGATTTACCTCTTATTTGATGTGCTGATAATGCTCTAGCGCTCGCTCTCTAGCTGCTTTATGATCGACAATTGGAGTCGGATATGTTTTATTAAGCGTAACGTTTGCTTTTTCTAATACGTCTGCTGGAGCCTCCCAAGGTTTATGAATATAAGAAGACGGAATATCTTTAAGCTCTGGAAGCCACTTTTTAATATATTCTCCTTCTTTATCAAATTTTTCTGATTGAGTAATTGGATTAAAAATACGAAAATATGGCGCGGCGTCTGCTCCTGAGCCTGCAACCCACTGCCAGCCCATTGTGTTATTAGCTAAATCTGCATCTACTAAGGTATCAAAAAACCAATTTGCTCCGTGTTTCCAATGAATTAAAAGGTGCTTTACTAAAAAGGAAGCAGCTATCATTCGAACTCGATTGCGCATAAACCCTGTTTCCCACAGCTCCCGCATTCCGGCATCGACAAGGGGATAGCCGGTTTTTCCATTTTTCCAAGCTTGAAGCTCTTCATTGCCGTCAGCCCACTGAAATTGCTTGAATTTTTCATTAAGCGGTTCACTTGTAGTGTGTGGGAAATGATAAAGCAGCTGATAAGCAAACTCTCTCCATACAAGTTGACGAATAAACATTTCAGCTTGATGTTCAAAAGCATCAGAACGTACTTTTTCTGCTTTAGTTCTCAAATAATGATAAAGGACTCGAGCTGAGAGCTGTCCTGAAGCGAAATAAGGAGACAGAAATGAATTTAATGCTTCAGCGGGAAAATCTCGTCCTTTTTCATAATGAAGCAGCTTATTCTTTAAAAACGTTTTGAAGGCATCAATAGCGCCTTTTTCCGTAGCTTTCCACGTCGACTTAATCGTTTCATCCCACGGTATGCTTGGAAGCAAATCGAGATCTGAGACTGAAAGAGATTCAATCGGCTTAGAGAAGGCCTGGATGGAAGTAACTTTTTTTACAGCAGAAGATACTGAATGTTTTTGAAAAGCTTTATAGTAAGCTGTAAATACTTTATAAGGATCTCCATTTTCTTTTATGATTTTCCAAGGTTCATGAAGGAGAAATCCTTGGAATGTGCGAATATTTATTTGTTGCTCTGAAAAAAAGCTTGTAGCTCTTTATCTCTTTTTAGCGCATGTGGTTCATAGCGTCTGTTCCAATAAATATCTTGCGCATTCGTTTCATGGAGTAATTTTTGTAAAACATCTTTAGGGTTTCCTTTTTGTACAATCAGTGTTCCTTCTATTTTTTTGATCGAGGTTTTGAAGTCATTCAGCGCATGGTGAAGCCACCATTTACTTGCACTTCCTATTGAGCTTTCTTCATAGTCGTCATGGATATAAACAGGTACAATCATTCCTTCTTTAGCTGCGTGAAATAGAGCTGGGTTATCAACT
The DNA here is from genome assembly GCF_023715685.1 of Priestia aryabhattai. Taxonomy (NCBI): domain Bacteria; kingdom Bacillati; phylum Bacillota; class Bacilli; order Caryophanales; family Bacillaceae; genus Priestia; species Priestia aryabhattai. The sequence continues at coordinate 444,748 of NZ_JAMBOQ010000001.1, read as the reverse complement.
AGCCGAAAATCTTTTCGAATCCATACGATAATGGTTTTATTCATCATGTGCCACCTTTCTATCTGCAATTTGCCTCGATTATAGCTTTTTTCTTATACGTTCTACAATTTTGAATGTGTAGAAGGCCTATTTTCTTATGGACGAATTTCAGATTGATGGTAAAAAGAATAACGTAAACAGAGTAAGAGAATGGGAAGGAGCCCTTAAAAATGAGAAATTCGTATGGAATGAAACAAACCGGACAACCGATATCCAATCCATATATGCAAGCAGCACCTAAACCTGCTAAAATGCCTCCAATGCCTTCTGCAAAAGAAATGCAGGCAATGCCGATGCAAGAAGGCGCAAATCAAATGCCAACGTACGGAGAAATGCCACCGATGAAAGATGGAATGCCACCGATGCATGGGGGAATGAGTCAAATGCCAACGCAAGGCGGAATGCCACCGATGCAAAAAGAAATGAATCAAATGCCAATGTACGGAGAGCTACCGCCAATGCATGGAGGAATGGACCAACTGCCAATGCAAGACGGAATGCCGCCAATGCACGGAGGAATGGACCAACTGCCGATACAAGGCGGAATGCCGCCAATGCACGGAGGAATGGACCAAATGTCGATGCAAGGTGGAATGTCGCCAATGCACGGAGGAATGGACCAAATGTCGATGCAAGGCGGAATGCCGCCAATGCATGGAGGAATGGGTCAGATGCCGATGCAAGGTGGAATGCCGCCAATGCATGGAGGAATGGGTCAGATGCCGATGCAAGGCGGAATGCCGCCAATGCATGGAGGAATGGGTCAGATGCCGATGCAAGGCGGAATGCCGCCAATGCATGGAGGAATGGGTCAGATGCCGATGCAAGGCGGAATGCCGCCAATGCACGGAGGAATGGGTCAGATGCCAATGCATGATTGCGGATGCCGCGATTTCTCAGCACCCGTTGGTCATCAGCAGCCTCATTCTTTAAATGAGTGGATGTTCATGCAACAAACAAATCCACGCTCTTTTTAATAAATCATTTACCCTAGATAAAAGGGATGTATTTTTGAATCTTTAGTATAAATATAGAATTTTATTAATTGAAACGTCATGAGAAAAAGAATAGTTCTTACTCTTTTTCCATGACATTCAATTTTTTGAAAATATTAATCACATCTTTTGGGTGTTTTCTTACATAAGAGAGTTTGGTAGAGTTTTTTAAGTATAAATACAGGGAAAAGAAGGCAAAAGCTCTATATTAAAGGGGAAAGGGTGTTTTTAGAATGATATTAGAAGTTACAGCTGCAACCTTACATGATGCTAAAGTTGCCCAGGAACATGGTGCCGATCGTATAAGCCTTGTAACTGGGATCAGTGAAGGCGGCTTAACCCCCAGCTATGGTTTGATGAAAAAAGTAAAAGAAACGATACATATTCCAATATTTGTGATGATCCGCCCACATAATCAATCTTTTCAATATGACGAAGATGATTTGCAAACAATGATTGAAGATATTCACTATGCAAGAGAAATTGGCATTGATGGAATTGAAATTGGCTGTTTAACAGAAGAAAAAATCATCGATGAGCAAGCTTTAAAGCGACTGCTGGATGCGGCAGGAGAAATGAATGTAACATTTCATTTAGCATTTGATGAAATTAGTGATCAAGAAAAGGCGCTTGAAACGCTTTTAAGCTATAAGCAAATTCAGCGTGTCATGACTTCAGGAGCGGATAAAAGTGCGCTAAACGGTATTCCTCATATTAAAAAACTGTTAAGAAGAATGAAAGATAAAGATATTATTTTAATCGGGACAAAAGGGCTTAAGCCTGAAAATCTTCAAGCGTTTTTATCAGTTACTCCCGTGACAGAAATTCGTATTGGTTCAGGGGTTCGAGTGAATTGTCAATATACAAAGCCGCTTGACCCAAGGAGTGTAAAAGCTGCAAAAGAAACGATGAATAAGCAAAAGTAACAGAAGTGCTACAAGGAATTGTAGCACTTTTTTATTTGGAAATAGAAAGGGACTTATTACATAGTTTTCCCTAATTGGAAAACGCCATAAAACCCTTTGAGTCCTTGATAAATAAGAAAATGTTTAGTTTTGAAGAATTTAGAGTGGAATAGGAATAATTTCATATTTTCAGAATAATCATTGACAGTGATAATCATTATCATTTATTGTTATAATTGTTAATGAAAATCATTATCAATTGAATAAACAGGAGGATATGATATGTCAACGTCAACGTCAACGAAACAACTTACATCAAACGAAATGCTGCTTGCTATGCAAAATGAACGAGAATCCAATGCAAGGTCTTACCCTAGACGCCTTCCTATTGCGATTAAGCAAGCAAAAGGCGCTGTGATTACGGATATGGATGGAAAAGAGTATATTGATTGTTTAGCAGGAGCCGGCACACTTGCTCTTGGCCATAACCATCACGTAGTTCATGAAGCAATTCAAGACGTTTTAGCGAAATCTATTCCTTTACATACATTAGATTTAACAACGCCTGTCAAAGAAGCTTTTATCGATGAAGTATTTGCTAGTTTACCAGAAAAATTTGCGAACAAAGCGAAAATACAGTTTTGCGGTCCAACTGGAGGAGACGCGATTGAAGCGGCTTTAAAGCTTGTGAAAACAGCAACAGGTAACCGAACGATTCTATCTTTTCAAGGGGGATATCACGGCTCAACGCATGGGACGTTAAGCATCAGCGGTACAACGAGTCCCAAAAAACACATTCATGCGTTAGTGCCGGACACACATTTTTTACCTTACCCATATGAATATCGCTGCCCGTTTGGCGTAGGTGCTGAAGGTCACACATACATTAGTACATATATTGAAAATATGCTGGATGATCCTGAAAGTGGAATTGTTACTCCAGCGGGTGTTGTAGTAGAAATCGTACAAGGAGAAGGGGGCTCTGTTCCAGCGCCGATTCCATGGTTAAAAGAGCTCCGCAGAATTACAAAAGAACGAAACATTCCGCTTATTGTAGATGAAGTTCAAACTGGAATTGGACGAACAGGAAAGCTGTATGCATTCGAGCACGCTGAGATCGAACCAGATGTATTAGTGCTGTCCAAAGCAATTGGAGGCAGCCTTCCTTTATCAGTCGTTCTGTATGATAAAAGGCTCGATCAATGGGAAGCGGGTGCACATATCGGTACATTTAGAGGGAATCAGCTTGCGATGGCTACAGGACAAGCCACTCTGCAATTTATAAAACAAGAAAACTTACCTGCACATGCCCATGAATTAGGAGCTTATATTCAAAGTCAGCTAAAACATATTCAAAAGCAAGTATCTTCGATTGGAGATGTACGGGGAAGAGGTTTGATGCTCGGTGTTGAAATCGTAGACGCAACAAAGTCAGCTAATAAAATCGGCAGTTATCCTGCAAACGGTGAGTTAGCTAAACTGATTCAAAGAGAATGTTTCGACAGAGGCGTCATTTTAGAAGTGGGTGGAAGACATGGTGCTGTTATTCGTCTGCTTCCTCCATTAATTTTAACGAAACAACAAACGGATGAAGTGTTAACAAGATTTGATGAAGCGATAAAAGCAGTAGAAAAGAAGTGGGTGAATAAATAGAATGGCGCCGTTTGAAAAATGGTTTTTATCATCATCAAAAGAAAGCCTCCAGAATTATGAAGTGATGCTAGGTGGAATGACTGAGATGATTAAACGTCACTACCGTGAATTACAATCGCCTTATACTCACATTAACGTTAATGATCTAATGAACTTAGTCAATCGTTCTGTCTATTTTAGCGAGCACGAACAGCCGCTAGAAGACTTGTTTGATGACGTACAAACGTTAGTGATGAATCATTCGCTTCATATTTCTCATCCCGGGGCAATGGCGCACTTGCATTGTCCTCCGATTATACCGGCCCTTGCTGCGGAAGTGATGATTTCTGCTTTAAATCAATCTATGGACTCATGGGATCAAAGTCCAGCAGCTACGTATATAGAAGATCAAGTAATTGATGAGTTAACAAAACAAATTGGTTATTCAAGCTCTTCTTCAGGTGTGTTCACAAGCGGAGGGACTCAGTCGAATTATATGGGACTTCTGCTTGCTCGTAATGAATATTGCCATTCTGCATTTTCAATTGATGTCAGTGAAGAAGGCTTACCCTTTGAAGCTAAAAAACTGCGAATTTTTTGTTCGGAAAAAGCCCACTTTACAGTGCAGCAATCTGCAGCTCAGCTTGGACTGGGCATGAATGCAGTGGTGAGTGTAAAGTGCAATGAGCGGTACGAGATGGATATAGAAAATTTAGAAGAAGCGATACAGGAAGTCAAGGCACAGGGAAACCTTCCTCTTGCTATTGTAGCAACGGCAGGTACGACAGATTTTGGAAGCGTAGATCCTCTTCTTGAAATGAGTGAGCTAGCTAAAGAAGAAGGACTTTGGCTTCATGCTGACGCAGCTTATGGAGGAGCGCTGCTATTTTCACATAAGTATCGTGAACGCTTAAAAGCTCTTGAACGAGCGGATTCTATTACGATGGATTTTCATAAGTGGTTTTATCAGCCGGTGAGCTGCGGGGCATTTTTGCTGAAGAATCAAGCTATGTTTAAACATATTCAGCTTCATGCCGATTATTTAAATCCTGAAGAAGATGAGTATGTTCATTTGGTAGATCGCAGTATTCAAACGACAAAACGATTTGACGCCTTAAAGCTATGGCTGACTTTCCGTGCAGTAGGTACAAATGAATATGGAAAAATGGTTGACCATACGATTGAAACTGCTAAGCAGACAGCTGAATATTTACAAAAACAAAGGAATATAGCGGTGTTAAATGACCCTTATATGAACGCCGTTGTCTTTCGCTATGTGCCGGATGTTTTATATGGTGATCCTCAAAAACAGCTGCACTATGAAAATAATTTGAATCAACGTATTCAGCAGCATTTATATGAAAAAGGTACTTTCATCATGGCAAAAACAAAGCATAAAAAACAAGCTTATTTAAAACTAACCATGTTAAACCCTATGATTACATTTGATTCTGTTTCCACTCAGTTAGAGGAAGTCGTTGCTTTAGGAAAACAGTTGGAGAAAAAGGAGGAGCGATTACGTGAACGCTCAGTTATCGGCTAATTTTATTACGATGCAAAATATTATTAATTGCTATATTCGAGAAACAGGGAAGGGAGTATGGCAGTCCGTTTCAGGAATGAAAAGCGAGGAAACGCTCGTTCTTAGGTTAGAAAAACAGCCGATAACTCTTTACTTTCCAGTAAAGTATCGTTCAGCTACCGGACGTCACTTGTTCTTTCCAAACTTTTATTATCGTATTCAGCAAGAGGAGCTCAAAGAGTTAGATATCGTCACTCTTTTGGCCTTTCTCTTAAAAGAAGTAACGGATCATTTATTACAAGTGAATGAGCTAATTGTACGTGTGCTATTAAGCTATGAAAATATGAAATTGTTCATTGAAAAAAGACAGGAAGAGTTAGAGGCGTGCTATAAATGGGACAAAACGTTCTTAGAATCTGAGCAGTCCTTGCTTATTGGACACCAGCTGCATCCAACACCTAAAAGCCGCCAAGGGATATTACCTGAAGAAGAAGAGGTGTTTGGACCTGAAGTGAACGGTGAATTTCAGCTTCATTATTTTAGAGCGCATGAATCTCTTGTTGTAGAACAGTCCGCTGGAAATCAAACCGCTTCACAGCTTATTAAAGAGCAGCTGAAAAAAGATAAGACAGTTTCTGAAGAATTCATACAGTCTTATTGCCAAGCGGACGATTATTCACTTATACCTATGCATCCGCTGCAAGCTCGCTACCTTTTAGGAAAAGAAGAAGTGTGTGAATGGATTCAAACAGGCAGGCTTGCTTACCTAGGTCCACATGGTCAGCGGTTTTATCCGACTTCGTCTGTTAGAACTGTATACAGTAAAGAGGCAGATGTGATGTACAAATTTTCTATTCCGGTGAAGATCACTAATTCACTGAGGGTGAATAAACGAAAAGAATTAAGCAGAGGTGTTGAAGTTAGCCGTTTATTACAAGGGGGATTGCAGGCGGAGCTTCACGAAAATCATCCGGCTTTTCAAGTGATTGAAGACCCTGCTTACATCACGCTTGGGGAAAAGGAACTTGGATTTGAAGTGATGATTCGAAGCAATCCTTTTCAAGGTGAGAAAGGAGATCGAACAACTTTGCTAGCAAGTTTGTGTCAAGACCATATATTTGGAAAAGCTTCTCAAATCGGAAATATTATTAATCATATTGCTGCAAGTGAAAATAGCACGAATGAAGACGTAAGCAAGCGCTGGTTTAACCGCTATTTAGATGTCTCTTTTCATCCTATGATGTGGCTATACACTCAAAAAGGAATAGCGTTAGAAGCTCATCAGCAAAATTCCGTTATTAAGCTTGATGAGAACGGATATCCATCGGTGTTTTACTACCGCGACAACCAAGGCTATTACTTTATGAAATCAAAGGAACAAGAGCTTCGCGAGCTGCTTCCTTCTTTAAACGGAGAAAGCGATACAGTATGTGATGACGCTATAGCAGAAGAAAGATTTCGTTATTACGTATTCTTTAATCATATTTTAGGATTAGTTAATGCTTTTGGTGCAGCTGGTTTGGTTCAAGAGTCAGACTTGCTATTGATTTTGCGACAAGAGATAGAGATGTACAAAGAAAAAGATCATACAGGGCTTGTTTCATCGATTTTAGAAGAGAAAGTGCTTCCTTGCAAAGCCAATTTCTTAACGCGTGTTCATGATATGGATGAGCTGGTAGGATCTCTTGAAACGCAGTCTGTTTATGTAAATGTCGAGAATCCTCTGTACGAATCTGCAGGTGTACGTGTATGAAATCAGCATTACAAACGCAGTATCCATTTATGATTAAACAAAAGGAGCAGAGCATTACCTTTCGCTCTGTTTCTTTTGCAGAAGATCTCGAACGGTTGTACAAGTGGATGCATGAACCACATGTTATTCCGTATTGGAATTTGAATATTTCAAAACAGGCATATAAGCAGCATTTAAAAACATTTCTAGCTGATTCTCATCAAAAGTTGCTAATTGGAGAAATTGACGGTGTACCTATGAGCTATTGGGAATCTTATATGGTTGAAGGCGACATTATCAGTAATTATTACCCTTATGAAAAAGGAGATCAAGGAATTCATTTATTAATTGGAGAACCTGCTTTTTTAGGAAAAGGCTATATTTATCCGCTCCTTCTTAGTTTGCTAAAGCACAAGTTCAACGTGGCAGACACGACTAAAGTAATAGCAGAGCCAGATGTACGAAACGAAAAAATGATTGCAGTATTTAAAAAATGCGGGTTTCAATTTATGAAAGAAGTAGTGCTGCCTGATAAAACAGGTGTATTGCTGAAATGTGAAAGAAAAGTATTTGAAAGAAGGTGGAGCGAATGGAACAACGGGACATTTTAGACGTAATTGGGGTAGGAGTTGGTCCATTTAATTTAGGATTAGCGGCTTTAATTGACAAAACAGATTGTACATACAAATGTTTTGAACAAAAAGATGAGTTTAATTGGCATCCAGGAATGCTTTTGGAAGGGACAACTCTTCAAGTTCCGTTTATGGCAGATGTGGTCACAATGGTGGATCCGAAGAGTCCGTACACGTTCTTAAATTATTTGCATGAGCATGAGCGCTTGTATCAGTTTTATTTCTTTGAGAAGTTTCATATTCCGAGAAATGAATACAATCATTATTGCCGCTGGGTAGCCAGCCAGCTAGGTGGGCTTGAATTTAACAGCACAGTAAAAGAAGTGAAGATGCATGAAGACGCTAAGCCTTTCTATGAAGTAACGGTTGAAAAAGAAGGAAAGCTTCATACATATTACAGCTATCATCTTGTAACCGGAGTAGGTACACAGCCCGTAGTGCCAAGAGACTTTCAATCAGTAGCCAGCGATACGTTCTATCACTCTGCTCATTACAAAATGAACCGTGAGCAAACGCTGCAGGCTAAGAGTATTACTGTGATTGGCTCTGGTCAAAGCGCAGCTGAAATTGTCTATGACTTACTTCAACAGCAGCCTCAGTTTGAGTATAAGCTGAATTGGTATACACGCTCAAAAGGATTTTATCCAATGGAATATTCAAAGCTTGGCCTTGAACATTTTTCACCTGATTATACCCGCTATTTTTACCGATTGGATGAAGAGAAAAAAGAGAGCGTTTTACGAAATCAAGCTCTTCTATACAAAGGAATAAGTTTTGAAACGATCGGTGATATTTATGATTTGATTTATGAACGAACAATTGGCGGCAAAGAATTGCCGCTGACGATGCGTGCGCTTACGGAACTTGCAGGCGTTGAAAAGATGAACGATACACATCTTCTTACTCTTCACCAGTACGAGCAAGACACATTTGAAAAAGAAGAAAGTGAAGTTGTCATTATGGCTACGGGCTACCATGCAAACGAGCCTGCTTTTATTGAAGGTATAAAAGAACATTTGCTGTTTGATGAAAAAGGACAGCTGAAAATTAGCGAATCCTATCAAGTTGAGATGAAGAAAAAAGGCGCCCCGCTATTTGTTCAAAACGGAGAGCTTCATACGCACGGGGTTGGAGCACCAGACTTAGGTTTAGGCGCTTATCGAAATGCTGTCTTGATTAATCAAATTGCAGGTAAAAGCGTGTACAAAATATATGAAAATACTGTCTTTCAAAAGTTTGGATTTTAAGAGATGATTTCTGCGCGCTTTGTTTTTATCTGTTTGTTTATGACCATGACATCAGAGGTATTATTATCACCATTTTATCCACAGTATTTTACAAATGCTTTTCATGTAGATGGAGTCACGATGACGTCTTTTTTCATTATTTGCTGCCGGATTGTGGTCATTGTCATGACACCTTTATGGGGAATGCTGCTTAAGAAGTGGAAAGTAAAACACGTAATCGTAACGTCACTTCTAATGACAGCCTTAATTAAAATCATTCTGAGCGAAGTTGCTACTTTTTATGGATTTTTAGCCACTTCGTTAGTGCTGCTCGTGTTTCAAAGCAATTTATATCTTTTGTACCCATATTTAGTAGGCGGCATTAAAAATGGACAGAAAAAGGCAAGTGCTGCAACAACCTATGTATTTATTGTTCATACGGCTATTATTGTTGCTAGCTTGTTTGGAAGTACGGTTATTGCATGGGAAATGCCGCTTAAAGTATATCAATACTTTGCTTTAGCCGATATTGTGCTGGCTGTATGGCTCTTGAGAATAAAAGATTCATCTTTAAAAATGGAGAAAACACCAGCATACATTCAAAGTATAAATGAGCCTATCTTTTTTTATTTGCTGGCTATTTTCTTTTTTCACTTTGGGCACAATGTAATTCGCCCTTATTTTACATTGTTTACAAATGACACATATGGCGTGAGCAGTCAAGGTAGCGCTTTGTTATATGTGACGCCGAGCATTATGGCCATTGTTTTAAAGCTTACGATACCTACAAAACTATTTAATGGCAAAGTTATACCGCTTTTTTATAGTGTAACGGGTGCTAGTGTTTTACTCCTATGTTTGCAAGCATATGCTGGTCATCTCAGCATGTTTATTATAAGCCGAATTTTATATGGAGCCGGTTTTTACCTCAGTATGGTCATACTGGATATTTATTTATTTCAAAAAAGCAAGCAAGCGGCTGCTTACTATTACAGCTGGCTTATTGCTGTTCAAAATATCGCCTTGCTGATTGCACCGCTTTTAGCATTAGAAATCAGCAAAGTGAATTTGGCGTTTCCTTTAGTAGCGGGAGCAGCCGCTCTGCTAGCTGCTAATGCTGTGATGCCGCTGCGTAATAAAACAATCCCTATTCTAAGACAAGTAAAGGAGAATGAAGGATGAAAATTAAAGAAACGAACCTTTCCGTATTTAATAAGCAATCATGGGAAAAAGCAAATCGGCAGCTTTTAGCTAAAATGCTGCAGGAATTCATGTATGAAAATATTATTGCACCGAAACAACTGCAAAAACAGGGTCCCATTGCTACGTATCAATGGGAAGACCACCGGGGCGTTACGTATATATATCAAGCGAAACAGCGATTGTTTGATAGTTTTTCTGTACTGCCAGAAAGTATTAAGCTAACATCTAAAACGTCAAACCCTACATTTTCGGAAGCCTTGCAGCTATTAATTAGCTTATCTGAAGATAAAGGAATGTCTAGCTCAACCGCAGGTCACTTAGCAAAAGAATATTTTCATACATTAATAGCAGATGTGCATTTGCAAAATCGAAAATCAGCTGATGAATTAGCAGATATGGATTATGCGGAGCTAGAAGGTGAAATGACGGGACACCCTTGGATTACGTACAACAAAGGGCGCATCGGGTTTGGCTATGATGACTATCTTCGGTTTGCACCTGAGCAAAAACAAAAAATTCAGCTTTCATGGATTGCTGTAGCGAAGCAAATTGCTTCATTTCATTCATTAGATACCCTCGACTTTGATGATGTCATAAAGCAGGAGCTAAGCGGTGAGACGCTAGCTGAATTTGAAAAAGAATTAACAAGCCAAGATCTTTTAGCAGCGGACTATTATTATATTCCTGTCCATGAATGGCAGTGGATGAACGTGATTGTTCCATTATTCGCTGAATACATTGCAAATCATTTAATTGTTCCTTTAGGAGAAGGTAAGGATCAGTACTTGCCTCAGCAGTCGATTCGTACATTTGTGAATACAACAAATCAAGATAAATATCATGTAAAGCTTCCAATGAGTATATTAAATACTCTTGTGTACAGAGGACTTCCAAGTGAGCGGACAGTAATTGCGCCTCAAGTAACTCAGCACATTAAAGGCATACGAGATCGTGATGCGTTTTTAAAAGATACGTGCAAAGTAGGGCTTTTAGGCGAAGTGGCTACGTTAAACGTAACTCAGCCGACGTTTGCTTCTATTAAAAATGCGCCTTATCAGTATTTAGAAATGCTGGGAGTGGTTTGGCGTGAAAGCATTTATCAAGAGTTAGAAGAAGGAGAGCATGCGATTACTCTAGCTGCGCTTTTACATGTTGACAGTGAAGGGAAAGCTTTAGTTTCGTCTTATATAGAAAAGTCGGGCTTAACCCCTAACCAGTGGATTGATGCGTTAACCAGCGCTGTTCTGCCGCCGCTTCTTCATTACTTGTATCAATACGGAACTGTATTTTCCCCCCACGGTCAAAATACAGTTCTAGTGCTTAAACATAACAAGCCGGTTCGAATTATTATGAAAGATTTTGTAGACGATGTGAATATTAGCGATCAGCCGTTTGAAGAACTGCAACAGCTATCTCTTGAATTGAAAAAAGTGTTGCGCAGCGAAGAGCCAGAAGGATTGACGCAGTTTATTTTAACAGGGCTATTTGTTTGTCACTTCCGCTATTTAGCGATCATTTTAGAAGAGCATGAAAGCGTAGGAGAAGCGGACTTTTGGAAAAGTGTACGAGAAGAAATTTTACATTATCAAGCATCATTTCCACATTTGAAAGAGCGATTTGAATTGTTTGATTTATTACGTCCAACCATTACGAAATTAACTTTAAATCGAAATCGAATGTTTGATTACGGGTACGAAGATGACGGAGATCGTCCTCATGCAAGTGAATACGGTAAGGTACGGAATGCCTTGCATGAAGTTAGTGAAAAAGCTGTGCAATAATAAGGAAAAGTCGCTGGTGTTGTACTAGCGGCTTTTTTGTTGAGGAAAAACAATAGGCAAAGTACTAGAGAAAGGGATGAGCCGCAGTGCTTTAGGAAACACTCATTTTAAGTATGTGTAAATTAAAGGTGGGTGATTGAATGAAATATATGATTGGAGTAGATATTGGAACAACAAGTACACAAGCCGAAGCAAACGTTTCGGTTTTCTTTTGTCAAAGCCTTATTTCAATGTCGCATCGCTACAAGGATAATGGTACAATTGTCTGTATATTTAAAAAAAGAGAGGGAATTACATGAAATCGCATATTCAAAAACATTTAACTTCATATAAAGAGAAATATAAAAATCGCGGTCGGCTGCTAATTAGCTGCCCGGATCAGCCAGGTATTGTATCGGCCGTGTCTACGTTTTTACATGAGCACGGTGCAAATATTGTAGAATCAAGTCAACATTCAACGAACCATGAAGGGGGTATGTTTTTTATCCGTTTCGAATTTGAATGTGAGGATTTATTAGCTAAAGAAGTAAAACTAGAAGAAAGCTTCAACAAAATTGCCGATACATTTTCAATGAACTGGCAGTTTACATATGCTCATAATTTGAAAAAAACAGCTATTTTTGTGTCAAAAGAGCATCATTGTCTACTAGAGTTGCTGTGGGCATGGGAAAGCGGAGATTTGATGACAGACATCGCTGTCGTTGTGAGCAATCACGAAGATGCACGCGAAGTGGTTGAATCATTCGGTATACCGTTTAAGCATATACCGGCGACAAAAGACATTCGCCAAGAAGCAGAAGCCAAACAGCTGCAGGTATTAAAAGATTATAATATTGATGTGATTATCTTGGCGCGTTATATGCAAATTTTAACGCCGACTTTTGTGGCTGAAAATCCATATCGTATCATTAATATTCACCATTCATTCTTACCGGCATTCATTGGAGCACGTCCATATGAACGCGCATATCAACGAGGTGTAAAATTAATTGGTGCTACGTCTCACTATGTAACGGACGACTTGGATGAAGGACCAATTATTGAACAAGATATTGAACGCGTGAACCACCGTGATGATGCGGATGACTTAAAGAAAAAAGGCCGCTTAATTGAACGTACGGTGCTTGCACGTGCTGTGAAATGGCACTTAGAAGACCGCATTTTAGTTCATGAAAACCGCACAATTGTATTTAATTAACGCAAACAGCCTAATTGTATAAATTAGGCTGTTTTTTCTGGGGAATCGCGTATCTAAACGATAAAGAACTTTTCTACATGCGCTGAGATTTAGTTGTTTACTTAGCCTGTGAACACTTATACAATAGAAAAGGACTTTTTAATAAAGGAAGTGTCGGAAGTGAAACAATATCTTGAACTTTGCGAGCATGTGTTAGTAAATGGAACAAAAAAAGAAGATCGGACAGGAACAGGTACAATTAGCACATTTGGCTATCAAATGCGTTTTAATTTACAAGAAGGTTTCCCGGTATTAACGACAAAAAAACTTCATTTGAAATCAATTATTCATGAACTGCTTTGGTTTTTACAAGGAGATACAAACGTTAAGTATTTACAAGATAACGGCGTGCGCATTTGGAATGAATGGGCGGATGAAAACGGCGAGCTTGGCCCTGTGTATGGTCATCAGTGGCGTTCATGGCCAACACCGGACGGAGAAAAAATTGATCAAATTACAAATGTTATCAATCAAATTAAAAACAATCCTGATTCGCGCCGCTTAATGGTAAGCGCCTGGAATGTATCTGATGTAGACAATATGGCTTTGCCGCCTTGTCACTGCTTATTTCAGTTTTATGTAGCGGACGGCAAATTGTCTTGTCAATTGTATCAGCGCTCAGCTGATATTTTCCTAGGGGTACCGTTTAATATTGCTTCATATGCGCTGCTGACAATGATGGTGGCACAAGTGTGCGATTTAGAGCCTGGTGATTTTGTTCATACGTTTGGTGATGCGCATATCTATAGCAACCACATTGAACAAGTAAACTTGCAGTTAACGCGCGAGCCTCATGCATTACCAAAAATGAAAATAAATCCAGATGTAAAGTCGATCTTTGACTTTAAATTTGAAGACTTTGAATTAGTCGATTATAATGCGCATCCTCATATCAAGGGAGCTGTAAGCGTATGATTTCTCTTATTGTCGCAATGGATCAAAATGGGCTTATCGGCAAAGATAACGATTTGCCATGGCGCCTTCCGGAAGATTTGAAGTATTTCAAGCGCATCACAATGGGTCACACGGTCGTGATGGGAAGAAAAACATTTGAATCAATTGGACGACCGCTTCCTAATCGTGAAAATGTGGTTCTTACGCGTCAAAAAGATTATAAAAAAGAAGGAGCAACAGTTATTCATTCAGTCGAAGAACTAGAAGCATTAGATGCTGAAAAGGAAGACGAGCTGTTTGTGATTGGTGGAGCTACCCTGTATGAGCAAACATTAGACATTGCAAATCGACTTTATATTACTCATATTGAAGAATCGTTTGAAGGAGATACACATTTTCCTGCGGTTAACTTGAACGAATGGAAGGTTATTTCAAAAGCACAAGGAATTCAAGATGAAAAAAATCCATATACGTATTATTTTACCGTATACGAGCGAAGCTAATTTCTTTTATCTATAAAAAAACGCACCCTGCCTGATAAAAAGGCAGGGTGTTTTATATTGATTTTAATTGCTTCATCATTTCGTGAAAAGCTGCTGTGCTAACAAACTGTTCAGCGCTCCAGTTTGCTTCAATCCATTGAATCAGCTCGCTTGGTGTCTTAAAAACTTCTCCGCTTGTATCTGCTTTGCGAAGCATATATCTACCGTTTTCTTCATCTGCAACTACTTCGCATGGAACGGCACTTTCATGACTTTGAAGTGAAAACTTCATTTATTCCACAACCTTTCTTAATTCATACCTGTTATCGCATCAGCTGCATGTAGAAAATATGGGTAATTTTGTAAGTCTATTTAGCGTTTGCTAAACATATGTAAAGTATGTGGACAGTAAAATAGTTGGAAAAGTTTTTTTAGTTATTATTAATGAAAAATAATGATTTTTCTAAATTTTATGTGATATAATGTACAAATTAATAATGGTAGAAGAGGAAGGAAGTTGGTTATGAAACAACAAGTAGATAATCGAACAAAACACGTACATTTAGAGGACATCATGATTGCAAATCAATTGATTAAAGATGTTGTTGTGCATACACCACTACAGCGTAATGACGTTTTGTCTGAACGATATGAATGTAATATCTATTTAAAACGTGAGGATTTACAGGTGGTGCGCTCATTTAAAATTCGCGGTGCGTACAATCGAATCAAAAAGTTATCCCCAGAAGAATTAGAAAATGGAATTGCCTGTGCAAGTGCAGGAAACCACGCACAAGGTGTAGCATATGCGTGCCGTCATTTGAATATCGACGGTAAAATCTTTATGCCGAGCACAACGCCACGCCAAAAAATTAATCAAGTGAAATTTTTAGGCAAAGACAACGTGAAGGTCGTACTAATCGGAGATACGTTTGATGATTCTTATGAACAAGCTATTGCATGCAGTGAAGAGGAACATCGAACATTTATTCATCCATTTAATGATGTGGACGTTATTGCAGGACAGGGTACAGTAGCCGTTGAAATGTTCAATGACTGTGAAGATGAAATTGACTACGTATTTGCGGGTATCGGCGGGGGCGGATTAATTTCCGGTGTCGGCACATACGTAAAAAGCATCTCGCCTCAAACAGCTGTGATTGGGGTAGAACCAGCAGGCGCGCCTGGCATGCAGACATCTTTAGCAAATGGAAATGTAGTGACGCTACCAGCAATCGACCCATTTGTAGATGGGGCGGCTGTTAAAACAGTTGGAACGCTTCCGTATGACATCAGTAAAGAGCTTGTGGACGATATTGTAGTTGTTCCTGAAGGCAAGGTTTGCACAACCATTTTATCTCTATACAATGAAAACGCGATTGTAGCAGAACCGGCAGGAGCTCTTTCGATTGCTGCTCTTGACTCGTACCGTGAGCAAATTAAAGGAAAAACGGTTGTTTGCGTCATCAGCGGAGGAAACAATGACATTGGACGTATGCAGGAAATCAAAGAACGTTCGATGATTTATGAAGGATTACAGCATTATTTTATCGTTAATTTCCCTCAGCGCGCAGGAGCTCTTCGTGAATTTCTAGATGAAGTGCTTGGACCGACAGACGATATTTCTCGCTTCGAGTATACGAAAAAGAATAACAAAGACAGCGGACCAGCACTTGTGGGAATCGAGCTTAAGCATAAAGAAGATTATTATCCACTAATTAACCGTATGGATAAAAAAGGATTTCCTTATACGGAAATTAATAAAGAAAGCAACTTGTTTCACTTATTTATTTAAATAGAAGATCATTTTAAAAAGGAATGCTTCATCAACTGTCGAATAAGTTGATGAAGCATTTTTATTTTAAAAAATATTTGTGCTTTCTTTCTATTTTATCAAGACAGAAAGTGCCTCAAGCATTATAATAAAATAAACGGGTAAAAAGAGGGTTGATCGCCTTGCTATTAAAAAGCCTTGAATTCAAACATGTCAGTGGTCAAAAAGTGAAAATTACTGAAATTCCAGTTTTAGAGGAAAATAGCACGTTTCGGTTCATGTTATCTGCAAAACTTGATTTATTTATTAGACAAATCACGAACGAATCAATTCCGAAGCAAACCTACTCGTTTCAAGAATATTTAAAACGTGTGTTGAAATGGAAAGATTACGAACAGCTCTTTAAGTCTCATGTATTAAAACATAATGCATAAACGTAAAAGTTGACTTTTCTGAATTTTTCAGCAGAGTCAACTTTTTTTTGTTGATATAAAAGGTTGAACATGCGTTTTACGAATTAGCAAAACTTGCATTCTATTATAACTATATTGTTGTAAGTGTTCATGTTATACTAGTCTGCAATGCATCTTATAGGGGTGAACACATGTCGAAAATTAAAGTGGTAACGGATTCAACAATTGATTTAACGTTAGAAGAAGCTGAAAAGTACGGTATTGAGATGATACCTTTATGTATTAATATTGATAATGAAACGTATTTGGATCGCGTGGAATTAACGCCGACAGATTTTATTGAAAAAATGAAAAATTCAAAAGAATTACCAAAAAGCTCTCAGCCAGCTATTGGTTCTTTTGTTGAAGTATATGAACGATTAGTGAGTGAAGGGTATGACGTCATTTCCATTCATATGACTGGAGGAATGAGCGGAACTGTTCGAGCAGCTGAAAGCGCGGCCCAAATGGTAGAAGGAAATATCACCGTTGTAGATTCTATGTACATTACAAAAGCTCTTTCGTTTCAAGTCTTTGAAGCAGTGAAAATGATTGAAGAGGGGCATACGGTGGAGGAAATTGTCGCGCGCTTGGAAGAGGTGCGTCAAAATACGAATCTTTTTGTCGTAGTTGATACGCTTGAAAACTTGGTTAAAGGTGGACGTATTGGACGAGGGAAAGGATTGATCGGTTCTCTTTTAAATATTAAGCCGATTGCTTCTCTAGCCGACGGAGTATATACTCCTGTTGCTAAAGTGCGCAGCCATTCTCAAATTGTTAAGTTTTTAACGAAACAGTTCGAAGAGCACACAGAAGGAAAAAGCATTAAAGGAGTAGGGCTTGTACATGCAGATGGATTTGGACTCGCTTCTAAGTTAAAAGAATCAATCGTGAAGGCAAGAGGATATACACAATTTTCGATTGAAGATACGACGCCTATTATCTCTACGCACACGGGTATTGGTGCAATTGGTTTTATGTATTTTGCTGAATAAAGTGGGTTGCTTTTTGCAAGTCACTTTTTTGGCTTTCTCTTTTTTGGAAAAAGGAGAAAGAGAAGTGGACGAACGTGTGATATAATAGAATCAACTTTCTACCAGCGAATGCTGTGCTGGTTACTATTCTTTTGAATCCGGAGTATACCGATGAAAAAATATATTCGAAATTTGAGTGTGTTTAACAAAACGGTTTTATTTTCTACTTTAATTGTAGTTGTCCTTGGAGTCATTTCTTTAGCCATTAGCTATCAAGTTCAAAAAAAAATGGCAAAAGAGACGTTAACGCAGCACGCGTTAATTATGGCCGATTTATGGAGGGAGTCTTTATCTAAACAAGACGTAATAGCAGCAGTGAATTCAAGAAACAAGACTCTCCCTGAAAAAGACGAGCTCGAAAAGCAGTTCAGAAAGATTTACGAATTGCATCCGTCGTACTTGCAGGGATATATCATGACGACAGAAAAATTCAAGTCGCATGGAAATAAGATTATCGTAACAGCGAATAAGAAAATTAAGCAATCGCTAGAGCCTTCCATGATTTATTATGGCGGAGAAGAATTTTACAAATCATTTAAGCAAGCAGAAAAAGAAAAGAAAAATATCGTAACATCTACATACAAAGACGAATTTGGGACATGGATAACCGTTTTATCGCCTATTACAAACAGCTCTGGAAAAGTGGTGGCGATTCTTGGTGTAGACATAGATGCAAGCGCTATCTATATCTATCAAAAACGTTTAATTGTGGCATTGCTCGTTGCGTTTACGAGTCTATTTACCTTCATTATTGTTATTCAAGACTGGGGGCTAAGGCGATTGATGTCGCCGCTTGGGGAATTAATAGAAGGAATTCAATCGGTAAGTCAAGGGAATTTTGATGTGAAGCTGACCCATGAAGATGATTCTGAGTTAGGGAACGTACACACAAGATTTAATGAAATGACCGAGCGCCTGCAGCAGCTTTTTCACCAAGTGTCAGCAACAAAAGAACAGCTGAACGTAGAAACGGATCTCAGTCATACAAAAGACGGAATTACCAAAGCGATTGATGAATTGGAAGTTATTATGGAAAAAACGCGAATGCAAAAGGAATTGCAGCGAGCAGAGAAAATGAATGCAATTGGTCAATTAGCTGCTTCTGTGGCGCATGAAATTCGAAATCCTATGACGGTTGTAAAAGGTTTTTTGCAGCTGTTTCAAGATAACATAAAGCTTTCAAACACTGAATTAAGTTACATTCATCTTATGATTAACGAAATGGACCGAGCCGAAGCGATTATTCATGACTATTTATCTTTAGCCAAGCGGGATGTTCATCAGCACCATTTTATTAACTGCTTGGAGTGTATCACTAGCTTAGTAGATTTATTATCTTCTTATGCTCTATTAACAAATAATATACTCATAGAATTAGATGCAAAAGAAGAGATGTATATTCAGGGAAACCGAAACGAATTGAATCAAGTCCTGCTTAATATTATGAAAAATGGAATTGAAGCGATGAGAGCTGGAGGAACGCTTCGAGTGGGGCTTTACAAGCGAGAAGGGCATGTACATATTCAAATTGAAGATACTGGTATAGGCATGACCAGTGAACAAGTGAACCGGCTGGGAACAGCGTTTTATTCTTTAAAAGAAAAAGGAACTGGGATTGGTCTAATGGTGTCTTATCAACTGATTGAACAAATGAATGGAAGAATTGAAGTGAAAAGCATATCAGGGAAAGGTTCAACTTTCACCTTGATTTTCCCTAGTTATGACTAAACTTTAAACGTGCAGGAGGAACATATGAAAAGCTGGTCTTATAAATTGGTTTTTTTACTGCTCATTAGTTGCATAATGTTAACAGCCTGTGGTTCCAAAATAGAAAATCCGCTTAATTGGAAGATGGACTCTTTTTCTTACGTTAACCAAGATCAAAAGAAAGTAGGGCTAAGTCAGCTGAAAGGCAATGTTTGGGTAGCTGACTTTATCTTTACAAGCTGTGAAACCGTATGTCCCCCAATGACGGCCCATATGGCTAAATTACAAAAAATGGCTAAGGATGAAGGGTTGGACGTTCGCTTTGTTTCATTTAGCGTAGACCCTGAAGTGGACACTCCACAGAAAATGAAGGATTATGCGACTAAATTTGGCGCTGATTTTTCGAATTGGGATTTCTTAACTGGTTATAAACAAGCGGAAATTGAAAAGTTTGCGCTGGATCAATTCAAAACGATTGTGAAAAAGCCGCAAGAAAATCCGCAGGTTATTCACGGTACGGACTTTTTTCTAATTGATAAAAATGGAGTCGTTCAAAAATCTTATCAGGGAGTGACTGATCCTCCTTATGAAGATATGATAAAAGATATCAAAACCCTTCAGTAAGGACCAGTTATAAAACCATCAAATCTATCCGCAAAACACAGCTATTTTTATAGTGAAGTGTTAGCGGATATTTTTATGAAAGAAACATGCTTATCCTTTTTTTTACATATACTATATATAAGAAACGTAGTAAAATATCAACTTGACATAGTATGATAAGATATAAAGATATAGTTATTCAGAGCGGTAAGCAGTATTGCTTGTGACAGCGAGAATACAGCATAGTTAGTAGGTGTTATAATGAGAAAATGGAAAAATATAGTGATAAGCAGTATGAGTGCGGTGGTGTTAGCGAGCTGTTCGACGACGACTTTTTTGCCAACGGACAATAAAGAAGAAGCAGTTCAGAAAGAAGTGGATTTAACACCTAAAAAGCATATTCCGAAAGGCTTTTTTCCTGTAGATTTAGATATTGTAGCCATTGGTGACTCATTAACAGAAGGGGTAGGAGATGAGTCTAAAAAAGGCGGTTATGTGCCATATTTAACTAAGTACCTTTCTAAGCAAAATGAAGTGCAAAATGTACGAACAGAGAATCTAGGCAAAAGAGGAAACCGGACGGACCAGCTATTAGCGAGGTTAAATCAGCCGGGAGTAGCAGCCGAAGTATCAAGAGCCGACATCGTTTTCTTGACGATTGGCGGCAATGACGTGATGAAAGTGGTAAGAGATTACTTTTATAATATCTCTATTAAGACGTTTGAATCACAGCAGTCAAAATATGAAAAACGTCTAAATGACGTGTTTTCACGTATACGTAAGCTTAATCCTACTGCTCATATTTATTTAATTGGTTTTTATAATCCATTCTTTAAATCGTTAAGCGATGTGAAAGAAATTAATGTAGTTATTAATGAATGGAATGCGGCAAGCGAGAAAATTGCTTCTCAATATGATAATGTAAGTTATGTAAAAATTGATGATATTTTTTATGATTCTGAAGTAAATTTATTAGGAAAAGACGAGTTTCACCCTAATAAAAAAGGGTACAAACTAATGGCTGAGCGCATTAGTAAATCAATGGAGGAAGAAGATCCTCTCGTTGGAGAGCAGAAAAAGGATACAGCAAAAGAAGTTACATCTGATGAAAAAGAGAAAAACACGAAAGAGAGTGGGAACGAGTAAGGAGATTGTTATATGAAGAAGTGGAAAACCCTATTTATCGCGTTATTAGGGATTAATGTTCTAGGGGCTATCCTTATTATTGCGTTTATTTTTCAACCGGTTGACAAGGCCAATCCAACTCCCTCTAAAAAAGTAGAAGGAGACGCAGAACTAACTATTTTGGCTAAAAAAGCGGATTTAAATGTACTTATTGATAAATATCTAAAAAAAGAATTTAAGAATCAGCCGCTTAACTACAAAATTACCCTTACCGATGTAGTAAGAGTAGACGGTACGATTCAAGTATTCGGCGATGATATTAATATTCGAATGACGTTTGATCCAATCGTACAAAAAAATGGAGATATTGTGCTTGAACAGCAGTCACTTTCTATTGGAAAGCTGCAGCTTCCTGTCCGCACAGTGCTTCGATACGTAAATAATAATTTTGCGCTACCAGAATGGGTCACGATTGATCCGAAGAATGAATCAGTATACGTAGCGTTACAGCAGATGAAGTTAGAGAGTGATTTTGCTGTAAAAGTACAAAAGTTTGATTTGAAAAATGATGATATTCGCGTACGTTTAATTTCGCGCAGTGAATAAAAAAACCTTCCAATTTGGAAGGTTTTTTTTTGTTAACGATCTTGAGAAATCAGCGCTTCTAATGCAGGACGATTCTTAGCAAATCCGACGGCGTATACGGTATATGTTCGATTTGGACGAAGGTTCAGTGCCGGGATTTCGAGTACTACATTTTTGGTTCCTGCTATGCGCACACTAAGTTGAACGTGCATGGGGGATAAAGGTAAATATTTTGTGACTTCTTTAAACTGCACCCCAGAAAAAATGACGTCTCCTCCTCTAGCCGCAATATCCACAGCAGGAGCATCAGGAGAAAGGTGCACAAACCGAAGCTTCGTTTCTCCACTTGGTACATCCGTATTGTCATAAATGAACAATAAATCAAGCTTGTTTAGCTCATCTACCGCCGCTACCGTGTAATTTTGATTTCCTTCAAATGTAAATGATTCCGTTAAAACAGGTCTCCCCGTTTCTCCAGCGGGATAAATAGAAATCGTATATCTTCCGGGTTCTTTTAATTCGATATAATCTGTTTCTTGTTTATAAGTTAAGTTGCGAATAACTCGTTTGTTGTTAATATAAATATCTACAGATGGAGAATCTGGAGAAGCATGAAGTATACGAATTTGCGGCGGATTTACGCGCAAATTGGTATTTTCAGAAGAAGTTAAGATGGCTTGCTGGATATAGTACAAATGTTTTTGATAATAATGAATATGCTTAGATGGATCACTATACTTGTAGTAATTAGCTAGAAAATCGTATTTCATTGCTTTTTTAATATATTGATCAAAGGAATAATTAGCCATATGTTCAGCTCCCTTATTGTCGGAGTATAAAAACATTTCCATACGTAACCAAACATATGCTAAAACTCATAATTTATGCCGATCACTCGCGAGACCTCCCAGAAGAAACAATGAGCCAAATGCCTGCTATGTGCATATACTGAATCAAATTATTGACTGAAGGCTTATTGTACTACCGAAATTAGTATAGGAAAAAGGAGTGAGAGCATGCGCGATTTTTATGCCCGGATGCTACGGTTAATTATGTTAAGTTTTTTACTGCTGCTACTTTTAATTCAATTTACAGAGCGCTCTGCTTCATTTATTCACATTACCCCCGCGCTAAATAAAGTAACCGAGCGAATTGAGCTGATTACTTATGATCAATAAATGTATGTTTTCTGCGTTTCGATATGTACTTGTTCTCTATGCTATCTGCTTTACATTTTTATTTGTCAGTACAGTTCCAAGCCTATTTGGTTTCACCGTGACCGTTCAAGAAACGGATTATCACCAGTTGCATCGTGGAGATATAGTTGTCTTTAGAGACGAATCATCTTCTTCAAAGAATGAACTTGTAATGGCCCATAATCAAGAGCTTGATGTACTGGTTACAGCTCAAAGAGATTCTTTGCCTGCTTCTTTTAAAGTGATTGGAAGCTATGCATATCATCTCCCATATGTAGGGGTCATTATTGAGTTTATGAAAGATTTTACTACGTCACTGGTGATGGGAAGTATTTTACTTTTGCTGTTTTCGTATACGCTGCAGCCTAAAAGGCGAATATGGCGTAAGAAAAAGTAAAAAATGGGCGAATGCACATGCAGGACAATCAACTAAAGCATAAAGTACAGTGTACGAAGTGAATAAAAAAACAAGAGGAGAGATTGCTATGTATAACTACGATTGTTACGACCCATGCCATCATGGAGGCTATCACCATCTATATGATACTTGTCACTATCCGATTGGTGGTTACCATCATTGCGGAACGGGTCAGTCATTTACACTAATTGTTGTGCTATTTATTTTATTAATCATCATTGGCTGCACCTGTTTTTGCTGATTAGGCCTCATTTGCTCGCATGTGCGAGCTTTTTATAACAGATGGAAAAGGACAAACTTACATATAAATTGTTTAAAAAATAAAAAAATTTTGCCAAATCAACATTTACCATATTATACTATAGCTAGTAACTCAATAAGCGAAGGTGAATATATGGAAAAGGAAAAAGTATTTCAGCAGCTATTTTCAATGTCATTTACACCACTGCTCGTAATGAATATGGATGGAGATATTCAAATTTTAAATGAAGCGTGCTGCCACCTTTTTAAAACGACGCAGGAACGACTTCTTTCCTGTAATGTATTTGAAGAGCCAAATCGCTTTTTTATTGAAAAGCATGAAGTGGAACCGTTAAGAAAGCAAGAGGAAGAAGTTGTTTTACTTAAGAAAAAAGTAGATCAGCAGTTTCCGATGCACATTCATATTCAACGCACGGAAGGGGATATTCCGCTCTTAGTTGTTCAGTGGAAAGAGTTTTCCTCAAGTATTGAAAAGCAAGAGGAAGTCATTCGGAAAATGAAGCAATATAAGCAGTTTGTCCAGCAAAGCCAAGATGCATTTATTGTAACAAGAGAAGGCAGAATTCAATATTTGAATCCCGCTGGTGTTAAACTTCTTGGCGGTGAGAAAAAAGAAGAGTATATCGGGCGTCCTTGGCTTCATTTTATTCACCCCGAGCATTTAGAAATCGTAAAAGAACGAATGGTTCAGCTGATGAATGGAATGTCTGTAAGGCCACGTGTTGATGTGAAATTATTGACTAAAAAAGGAGTCGTCATTATTGAATCTTCGGCAACTAAGATTAAGTTTGAAGGACAGGATGCCATTCAGTATATTATTCGCGACGTAACGGATCGAAAAAAATACGATGAAATGGCAAGCAAATCTGAAAAGCTTACAATGGTGAGCAAGTTAGCGGCAGGAGTAGCACATGAAATTCGTAATCCAATGACGGCGATTAAAGGGTTTATTCAGCTGTTAAAAGCATCCAAACAGTATAACGAAGAATACAATGATATTATGCTTGAAGAACTGAATCGCGTCGAATCCATTATTCAAGAATTTTTAACGTTGGCCAAGCCTAAAATTGAAAATTCATATCATCCCAAAAGTCTCAATCAAATCATACGCCACGTGACGTTACTATTAGATACACACGCCAATTATAAAAATTGTCGTATTATTAATGAGATTAGTGATGAGATTACAATCTTTTGTGAAGAAAATGCGCTTAAGCAAGTTTTTATCAATTTAATTCAAAATGCGCTTGAGTCAATGAGCAAAGGTACAGTTAAAGTCACCGTTGAGAAAAGAAATGAATACGGCATGGTCATTATTGAGGATGAAGGCTGTGGAATTGATGAGCAATCTTTAGCTCGGCTAGGTGAACCGTTTTATTCCACCAAACAAACAGGAACGGGGCTAGGGTTAATGATTAGTTACCGAATAATTGAACAGCATCAAGGGCATATTTCATTTGCGAGTGAAGTAGGAGTAGGAACAAAAGTAGAAATTGCTCTTCCGTACATTAAAGAACCAGTGAACATTTCATAGCGCTTGCTATTCGTTCACTGGTTTTTATTTGTTTGGAATAAAGACGAATGTTTTTGTAATATTTTATTTTAATGTTCGTATATATTGTTGACTAAAGGGTTTGTTTTTGATATATTATCAAATGGCTAGAAAATAACCGAATGATAATAAAAAAAGAAAATTCGGTCAATAACTTTTATCTTTTACCCAAAGAAAAAGATGATGGGAGAATGTACAATGAACTCAAATTATGATGTTATTGTGGTAGGGGCAGGACCCGCTGGGATTTTTACTTGTTATGAGTTAACGTTAAAATTACCGGAAGCAACTATTTTATTAATCGATAAAGGACACGATATCTATCGACGTAATTGTCCGATTCTTCAGAAAAAAATCGAAAAATGTCCGCCTGCGGTTGGCAAAAAAGATTTTGCTGGCTGTTTGCCTGCTTGTTCTATCACAAATGGTTTCGGTGGAGCCGGCGCATATTCAGACGGGAAATTTAATATCACCAGTGAATTTGGAGGCTGGATGACGGATTATCTGTCTGAATCACAGGTGGTAGATTTAATTAAATATGTGGATGAAATTAATTTAAAACACGGAGCAACCGATACGATTACGGATCCGTTAACTGATAAAGTTCGTGAAATTGAAAAACGCGGATACGCAGCAGGATTAAAGCTATTGCGTGCACAGGTGCGTCATTTAGGAACGGAGCAAAATTTAGAAATTTTAAAAAGCATTTATGAATACTTAAAAGAAAAAATTGATATGCAGTATAAAACCGAAGTAGCCGATTTAATAACAGAAAAAGAAGACGGTCAGCATATTGTGCGCGGGATTCAATTAAAGAATGGTGAAAAGATTACGGCTGATAAAGTAGTTGTTTCACCAGGTCGAGACGGCTCGAAGTGGATGAGCGACTTACTAAAAAAACGCCGCTTAAGAATGATTAACAATCAAGTAGACATCGGTGTTCGAGTAGAAACATCTAACGTTGTTATGGAAGAAATCAACAAGCACTTGTACGAAGGGAAATTCATTTATAATACGTCTGTAGGTACAAGAGTCAGAACGTTCTGCAGCAATCCTTCAGGACATGTGGTAGTAGAGAATCATTCAGGTATTATGTTAGCAAATGGACACGCATACAAAGATCCAAAGCTTGGAAGTCAAAACACGAACTTTGCGCTGCTTGTTTCTCATAAATTTTCGGATCCATTTGATCAGCCGAACGAATATGCGCACGAAGTATCAAGATTAGCTAATATGCTGTCAAACGGGGGCTTAGTTGTTCAAAAATATGGAGATATTTTAAAGGGCCGTCGTTCAACAGCGAATCGAATTAAAGAAGGCTTTTTAGAACCAACGTTAAAAGAAGCTGTGCCTGGTGATTTGGGCTTAGTGCTTCCTTACAATACAATGAAAAGCTTAATTGAAATGACAGAAGCACTGGATCATGTAACGCCTGGTTTAGCATCTGAACATACGCTGTTTTACGGTGTGGAAGCGAAATTTTACTCAGCCCGTCCGAAGTTAAACGATAAGTTTGAAACTGAAATTTCCGGTTTATACGTGGGAGGAGACGGAGCTGGTATTACGCGAGGACTCGCGCAGGCAAGCGCGTGCGGTGTGTGGGTAGCGCGTGACATTGTTGAAAAATTAAAGAATCGCAAAGCAAGTTCTGAACCTGTTACTGTATAAAAAAAGAGGCCGCCACGGCCTCTTTTTTTTACATCACAGCTTTTTTTATATGTGTTAAATAACGAGAGCGAATAAGTAAAAAGTAAAGAACTTGTACCGCTCCAAACCCTAAAAGAACAACAGCCGTTTCTTTTAGAATTGAAAATTCAAACATACTTTGAAGCGCAATAAAAGCAAAAACGCTGTGTACAAATGCAACGACTAAAGGAATAAAAAACAGTAAAAGAAGCTGTGGTGTAATAATTTTATTCAGCTCTTTTTCCGTTAAGCCTACTTTAGCAATCGTGCTGTATTGACGCTTGTCATAATCAAGATCTGTGTACAGACGGAAGTATAAAAAGCTTCCGGCTGCGATAAAGAAAACGCATCCGACTAAAAGAGCAACAAATAGCATGGTTTTATATGTTTCAGCCATCATATTGTACTCATACCCGTTTGAATTATACGCAAATTCAGGGGTGCTTGAGTATGAACCCGTATAAATACCGTTTTTACTTCCGTAAATCGCCGTACCAATATCTTTTGTTGCCAGCCAGTCTTCCGTGTAGTAGCCGTAATAGCGAACGGGGTTCGATGGATTCTTTATTTGAGAAAATAAGGAATCTGAAACTACATACACTTCATACCCAATAATACCTGAGCTTATTACGTTATTTCTAATCGTCTTAACAGGTTTAATAGAAAAGTCACTTTCTTTTAAATGAATTGAAGCAGGAACTTTAGATTTAACTGGATTGTACATGGTGGTTTCGAGTTTATATGCTTGCGTTCCTTTTAAAGAAAGGGTTTCTTGTTTTGCTGTCTTAGCGAATTGATTATAATCTGATAGCTTAATAAGTTCAACAGGCTGCTTTGTTTTTGTATCTGTTTGTTCAATGATGGTTGTTTTGACTTTTGTAAAAGGCAATTTTTGTTTTTTGAAGTCTTGTTCAATCGCTTGTAAGTGCTTGGCTTCCTGTGGATTTTTTTCAGCAGACTGATAAGACACAGGAAACGAAGCATTTTCTTCATATACTTTTTTAAATCCTCCAAAAGCAGATAGAGCACCAATGGCGCAAAACGCTACAGCCGAAACAATCGTCACAAGAAAAAACATGCGTGCATTATCTTTTATTCGATAAGCAAGATCTGAAATCGTAACGAGCCTTGTTTGTTTCCAGTAAAAATATTTGTTTCGTTTCACAAGTTTTAGCAAAAAGACGCTAAGCTGTGTGTAAAAGAAATAAGTACCCACAATCGTCATAAGGATTACCGGGAAAAAGCGAATTCCTATGGTCTGTAGAGTTGTGGTCGCAGCTAAATAATATCCGCCTCCGAGCAGTACAGCTGCGATTAAAGATAGAATAATGGACACTTTCGGCTCTTTTTTCGGCTTATTCGCTGATTGAAATAAGTCCAAAAGTTTATTCGTCCGAACAAAGAAGCTAGTAAAAAACGAAATAACTAAAAACAATGTTGTAAAAGCGAAAACGGTTAAAAGAAGTGCTTTCCATGAAATATAAAAGCGAAGCTCGTTCATTGAAATAATGTTAGCACCAATTAATAAATAAAGTTTAGCTAGAAGCATACCCACGCCGATACCGGTGATGGTAGCAGCGAATCCGATAATCATGTTTTCTAAAAAAATCATCGTATTAAGCTGACTTTTAGACATTCCATGCATGACGAAAATCCCAAACTCCCGTTTGCGTGATTTCAAAAAGGCACTTACAGAATAAAGAACAAAGAAAAAAGAGAAGACATAAATAATATACTCGGCTGCTGTCATTCCTTTTTTAGCAATTTCTCTTGTTACACCTTCTTCAATATCAGGATGAAAAATAAAAATGGCATATAAAAAGAAGATAGTTACTGAAAAAGCACTGCTTAAAAAGTAAGCTGCATACGTGCGTTTGTTTCGAAAGACGTTATTAAAAGCGAGCTGCCGAAAGTTCATGAGCGTCTCCTCCTAATACTGATAACACATCTATAATCTGTTGATAAAAGGCCTGACGATTTTGTCCGCGGTAAATTTCATTGTAGAGTTCACCATCTTTAATAAAAATAACGCGATCACAATAGCTAGCTGCCAAGGCATCATGAGTTACCATCATCATTGTTGCATTTTCTTCTTTATTTAAGTGCTGCAGTGTTTCCATCACATCTTTTGATGCTTTGGAATCCAAGTTTCCGGTAGGTTCATCGGCTAGAATTAGCTGAGGGTGATGAATAATAGCCCTTGCAATGGCTGTACGCTGCATTTGTCCTCCCGAAATTTCGTACGTTCTTTTCTTTAAAATACCTTCAATCCCTAGCTTGCGAGTAACGGATACGACGCGTTCAGCCATTTCCTTTACATTTACTTTATCGAGCGTAAGAGGCAGAATAATGTTTTCTTCTACTGTCAGCGTATCAAGTAAATTGAAATATTGAAATACAAAGCCAAGCTCTCGGCGGCGAAACAGCGCGATATCTTTCTTTTTTAACTTATGAGGGTTTCGCCCGTTAATCATGATCTCACCGGCCGTTGGGGTATCAATAGTTGATACCATATTTAAAAGCGTCGTTTTTCCGCTTCCTGAAGGACCCATAATCCCGACAAACTCACCTTTTTCGATTGAAAAATGAATGCCATCAAGCGCTTTATATGATACTTTCCCTTCGTATATTTTAGTTAAATTTCGAACTTCTAATATAGTAGACATAAAAAACTCCTTTCAAATTTTCATAAATGTAATGTTGAGTACGTATTTATTTTACCTAGTATTTGTAAGGTGTTTCCAATGGTTTATCTTACAGAAACCTTACAATGTTGTAAGGAAACGAAAAAAAGACCTATAAAGGCCTCTTTCTCAATGAAGAATCTGCCAGGTTTTGCTGAAAGACTAAGCGTACGGATGTCCCCACACCTTGTTTGGAATCCAATTCGACACGATGATTTAATTGCTTACAGATTTCTTTTACTAGATATAGACCCATTCCGGTAGACTCTTGGTATTTCCGCCCGTTTTCACCAGTAAAATATGCATTAAACACACGTTTTTGGTCTTGAGGAGAAATTCCGATGCCAAAGTCTTTTATTTCGAGCACGAGCTGTTTTCCGCGTTTGTAAGAGGAAATAGCTACTGTTTGACTGATGTTTGCAGAGTAGCGTACGGCATTCGTTAACAGTTGAGTCAGGACAAAAGCAAGCCATTTTTCATCAGAAGCAATCACTGCCTGAGCATCTACTTCTATAGAGGGATAGACACGATTTCGAATAAACAACCGCTTATGAGAAGAACAGACGTCTTTAACAAATTGTGACAGCGAAATGCTTTCTGCTTGGAAATCATGAGAGAAGACTGACAACCTTGACGTATATAAAATAGTTTCAAGCCCTTTTTGAATACGATCTACTTCATCTTGAATGCTAGTGAATACGGGATCGTCTTGATCTTGAATGGTTAAGTGAATCACGGATAGAGGAGTCTTCATATGATGCACCCATTGATTAATAAAGGTAATTTGTTTATTTAACTGATGTTCAGATGCGTAAAGCTTGTTATGAAATTGTTCAAATTGACTTGATAAAAACTCTCTAAGTGCTTTTGTTAAAGGACTTCTTTGAGAAGAGCTCATCAATTCTTCTGGTTGAAGAGCAGGTGGAGACAAGCGCATATAAAAATCACGATGAGAGACGTAGCGGTATACTAAATAACTTATGTAAAGAGCTGTGCTTAATAAGCAAGCATACAAAAGAGTAAAAAGGTGAGTAAAGCCGTCTAGCCAGCAAATAAGACAGATTAAAAAGAGCTGAAGGAAATAAAAAATGGTAAAAGGGACATGTTCTTTTAAAAACAATTTCATCTTTTTAACCCTCGCGCTGCGTGGAAGATGTATCCTGTTCCTCTTATAGTCTCAACTGCTTTTTCTATTCCTATATCTTTTAGCTTTTTTCGTACACGAGTCATATATACATTTAATGTATTCTCATCTACAAACGGTTGGTCGTCCCAAATCTTTTCAAGCAGCTTGTCTCTGCTTACCACTCTTTCTGCTTTTTCGATGAGTGCTTCAATAATTTTACTTTCTGTATGGCTAAGCTCTACTGTTTTACAATTAAATTCGAGTGTAAGTCTTTCTGGAAATAATGTTAATTCCTCGATACGAATGATTCTTTCTTGTTTATTCGCTGCATAGGAACCATAGGCACGACGCAGGTGACTATTGATTTTAGCTATAGCAATGTCATAATCAAACGGTTTCGTAATATAATCATCAGCTCCGTTTTCCAATGCCATTACTTGATCCATCTTCCCATCGCGAGCAGAAATAAATAGAATAGGACAAGTCGATAATGCACGTATTTGTCTGCACCAATAAAACCCATCAAATTTTGGTAAGTTTACATCAAGCAGTACGAGATGAGGATTTATTTCCTGAAATTCATTTAGAATGGTGTCGAAACTTTTGACGGATTGGGCTTCTAATCCATATTTGTGCAAATGTTCTTCTAACAAACAGGCAATTTTAGGATCGTCTTCTACGATTAAGATTTTAAACATATGTAGGTCTCCTCGTTAAAATTAGATAACTTTATTGTAACAAAAATGATAAAAATTAACAGTTGGAAAGAGATGGTTTTTTGTATAGCTAAAAATATTTCTAAACTACTAATCTGAAAATTTTTAATATATTGTATATTTTGAGAGTTATCGCTCTCAATGCATGGTAAAGCAAGTATGGTAGTTAGAATCATTCTAATATAATTTATTTACGGGAGGTAATCTATGAAGCTATCGACAAAGATCATTATCGCGCTAATTGCTGGTACTGTTGTAGGAGTGTTGATTAATGCTTTTGCTCCGCTGGACAAGTACTTGTTTACACCGCTTGGCCAAATTTTCTTAAGCTTAATTAAAATGTTTGTTGTACCAATTGTGTTTTTCTCTATCACGTTAGGTGTAGCAGGTTTAGGAGATCCTAAAAAACTAGGAAGAATCGGGCAAAAACAGTTTCGTACTTCCTAGTGACAACAACCGTTGCTATTATTATTGGTTTAATTTTAGCGTATGCAATTAAGCCGGGTACGTTTGGATCTTTTGATACAAAAAACGCTTCTTTTGAAGCTGAAAAAGCACCGCCGGTGGGAGAGACATTCTTAAATATGATTCCAGTCAATCCAATTCAAGCGATGGCTGAAGGGAATATGCTTCAACTTATCGTTTTCTCCATCTTTATCGGTTTTGGTATTACGATGCTTGGAAGTAAAACAAAAGGGCTTTACAATTTACTCGAGCAAGGTAATGAATTGATGATGAACCTTGTGAATCTAGTGATGAAGTTTGCTCCTTACGGCACGTTCGGGCTTCTTGCAACAGCGGTTGGAAGTCAAGGCTGGCAGGCAATTAAAGCGATGGGTCTGTACATGATTGTAGTTGTGCTAGCCCTGTTCACCCACTCGATCGTAACATATGGGGGATGAGTCAGAAGCAAAGCGTATCGATAAATCTGTAACGCAATCAGCTTAATAAGTGTAAAAGCTCTAGCTATATGCTAGGGCTTTTTTTATTGGCAAGAAACTCTTCTTTTCAGCATACAGTTTAATAAGAGTGTGTGTTTGAAAGGAGAGTGCGGAAATGAATAAAACCCATGTGATAAAGCCGCTGCTCGACGACGACTACCCAGTTATTTCATATGGAAAAGGAATTTATTTGTACGACCAAGATGGAAAAAGGTACATAGATGCTTCGTCAGGGGCAGTTACAGCAAGTATCGGACACGGCGTAAAAGAAATTATTGATGCGATGACGGATCAGGCACAGAAAGTTGCGTTTGTATATCGGTCGCAGTTTACAAGTGATACTACAGAAGCCTTAGCTAAGAAACTATGTGAATTAAGCAGCAATCATTTTGAGTGGAGCTTTTTTGTTAACAGCGGGACAGAAGCGACTGAAACGGCTATGAAAATGGCAATTCAGCATTTTCAAGAGCAAGGAAAGCCTACTAAAACAAAGATTTTGTCACGCTGGATGAGCTATCACGGTATTACAATAGGAGCTCTGTCTATGTCAGGGCACGTTGGAAGACGAAAACGCTTCTCGTCTTTGCTTGAAGATTATCCTTCCATTTCACCTCCTTATTGCTATCGATGTCCGTTTCATCAAACCTATCCATCCTGTAATCTTGCTTGTGCTCACGAATTAGAAACAGTTATCAAACGAACCGGCCCTGAACATATTGCTGCTTTTATTACAGAGCCCATTGTAGGAGCAGCCGGAGCAGCCCTTACGCCTCCTCCCGGTTATTATGAAGTGATAAGAGAAATTTGTGATAAATATGATGTGTTATGGATTGCGGATGAGGTCATGACTGGCGTTGGGCGTACAGGCGTGATGTTTGCGTATGAGCACTGGGGAGCTAAACCGGACATTATGACTCTTGGAAAAGGAGTGGGGGCAGGATATACGCCGATAGCCGTTACTTTGGCTAGCAGCAAAACGATTGAACCTATCATGAACGGATCCAAATTAATTATGAGCGGACATACGCTAAGCGCTAATCCGCTGTCATCCGCTGTAGGGCTAGCTGTTTTAACCTATATTGAAAAGCATGATCTTGTTCAAGAAGTAGCGCTGAAAGGAGACTATTTAGTAGAAAAATTGAAGGAGCTTCAACTTCTTTACCCTATCATTGGTGATATACGAGGCAAAGGTTTACTAGTTGGTCTTGAGCTTGTACAAAATCCAAAAACGAAGGAGCCTTTTTCATCCTCTGAAAATATGACGGCGCGCGTAATAAGTAAAGCCCAAAAAAATGGTCTTCTCCTTTATCCTTCACAAGCAGGAACAGACGGAGTCGAAGGAGACGGTATTATTATTGCGCCACCATTTACGATTACTCATCATCAACTTGATGAAGCGGTCGATCTGCTTTCGAAAACATTACATGAAGTGCAAAATGAAAAACAGGGAAATGAGGTGAAATAAGTGACAAAGGTCGAAAACTCATTTCAAAAGATTACAACTGTGGAACAAGCGATTGAATACGTGGATCATGCTGCTACGCTAATGATAGGAGGGTTTGGAGGAGTAGGCAGCCCGCCGTCTCTCATTGACAGTCTTATTGAAAGCGGAAAATCAAATTTTACATTGATTTGTAATGATTCAGGCTTTCCTCATATTGGTTCGGGGAAATTAGTAAGTCAAGGAAGAATTCAAAAGCTGATCGCTTCTCACATTGGATCGAACCCAGTGGCTGGAACGCTGATGACAGAAGAAAAGCTGAAAGTTGAGTTTTCTCCTCAAGGAACGCTTGCTGAACGGATTCGAGCGGGAGGAGTTGGACTTGGAGGAGTACTGATTGATGTAGGAATAGAAAATGACATTATTCAATTTGGAAAAGAAAAAGTGGAAGTAGACGGCAAGACATTTTTAGTTGAAAAACCGCTCACAGCCGATGTGGCTTTTGTATATGCAAAAAAAGCAGATCCATTCGGCAACTTGCTTTATGATAAAAGCGCTCGAAACACTAATCCATTAATGGCAATGGCAGGTCGTATAACTATCGCTGAAGTGGATGAAATCGTTCCTCTTGGCGACATTGACCCAGAGAACGTGATGACGTCAGGTGTATTTGTGGATTATATTGTCCCTTCAAAAGGAGTGAATTGGAAATGGGTTTGGGAATAGATATTCGTCATCGTATTGCAAAACGTGCTGCGGCTGAAATCAAAAACGGCATGATTGTTAACTTAGGGATTGGCATTCCTTCTCTTATTCCTAATTATGTACCAAGCGCTGTTCATGTGATGTTTCATGCTGAAAACGGAATTTTAGGGTTAGGATCTTCGCCTCCTTTAGGTGAAGAAGATGAGAATCTCTGCAATGCAGCAGGCTATCCAACAACTACCGTTCAAGGGGCTTCATACTGTGATAGTGCTACAGCATTCGCGATGATTCGAAAAGGATACGTCGATATGACCATTCTTGGTGCGTTAGAAGTGAGTGAAAAAGGGGATTTAGCTAATTGGATTGTGCCAGGTAAGCGAGTTCCTGGGATGGGAGGAGCGATGGAATTAGCTCAAAAAGCGAAAAAAGTCATTGTGCTAATGAATCATACAAGCAAGACAGGAGAACCGAAGCTGGTTAAGACGTGCTCTTTACCTCTTACTGCTTCGGGCTGCGTGGGATTAATTATTACGGATCGGGCGGTTTTTAAAGTAGAAAAAGATGCGCTTCTTCTAACAGAGTTAATGTCTCCTTATACCGTAGAGGATATTTTGGGTTCAACAGAAGCGACAGTTCGCCTGAGTGATCAATTGATTACGATACCATAAGGAGGACCATTACATGAACATACAGCAATCTATTCATAACTGGATGACAGAGCATCGTCAAAGTGCAGTGCGTTTACTCAAGCGTTTCGTAGAAGAAGCAAGCGTACAGGGTTCTGAAAAGCATGCGCAGGCAATTGTCATTGAACGCCTTCGACAGCTGCAGTTAGATATTGATATATGGGAACCGGACGAAAAAGCACTTCGTACCCATGAAGCTTTTGCCTCCAACCGTTCTAATTTTCGAGATAGTCCGAATGTGGTAGGC
Organism: Priestia aryabhattai; assembly: GCF_023715685.1. NCBI lineage: Bacteria > Bacillati > Bacillota > Bacilli > Caryophanales > Bacillaceae > Priestia > Priestia aryabhattai. The sequence goes on along the minus strand of NZ_JAMBOQ010000001.1, from coordinate 409,529 downwards.
GTGTTAAAAGGGAAAGGTGGAGGGAAATCCATCATTTTGAATGGGCACATTGATGTGGTGCCACCCGGAGATCTTTCACAGTGGAGGGAAGACCCTTATACGGCAGTTGTAAAAGATGGAAAATTATATGGACGCGGCGCAACGGATATGAAAGGAGGGAATGTGTCGTTACTTTTAGCTATTCAAGCGTTGAAAGAGCTAGGTATTTCACTAAAAGGAGATGTTATTTTTCAAAGCGTAGTTGAAGAGGAGAGCGGAGGTGCAGGAACACTTTCCTGCGTACTTAGAGGATATAAAGCAGATGGTGCCATTATTCCAGAACCAACCAACATGAAGATCTTCCCTAAACAGCAAGGCTCCATGTGGTTTCGAGTGACCGTACATGGAGTAGCAGCACATGGAGGGACTCGGTATGAAGGCGTAAGTGCGATTGAAAAAGCAGCTGTTGTGCTTAAACATATTGAGGGTCTTGAAAAAGAGAGAAACAGTCGAATTACAGATCCGCTCTATAATAAAATTCCCATTCCCGTGCCGATTAATATCGGAAATATACTAGGAGGAACGTGGCCTTCTTCAGTCGCTGATCAAGTAGTATTAGAAGGCAGGATAGGAGTTGCTCCGCATGAAAAAATGAAAAATGTCAGAGCAGAAATGAAATCTTGGCTTGAACTTTTGCCTCAGTGCGATGAGTGGTTTGCTGAGCATCCTGTCGACTTGGAATGGTTTGGGGCCCACTGGCTTCCCGGTGAAATTGAATTGGAGCATCCGCTTATGACCTCTCTTTCGTCCTCTTTTTATCAAGTGAAACAGAATCAGCCGATCATTGAAGCATCTCCTTGGGGAACGGACGGAGGGATATTGTCACAAGTAGGGGATATTCCAACAGTTGTTTTTGGACCGGGAGTAACAGAAGTGGCCCACTTTCCGAATGAGTATATTTGTATTCAAACGATGCTTGACGCAGCAGAAATTATTGCCCTCACTGTAGCAGACTGGTGCAGTATTGCGGACTGAGCTAAAAAGGAGAGAGAGGATACAAACAAATGGCGAAACAAGAAAATATTTGTCAACCAACCTTTGCTATGGCTCTTTTTTTAGATGAATGTAACAAGCGTCTGAGAATAGATGATTACCGGGGAAATGTGAACGATATTTACAGCTATATGTATAAAGAAATTGACAAGGCAACATACGAAAAGTGGATTATAAAAGCACGTGCAGAACATCTTTTGGACTGGATGAGCTTGGGCTTTTCTTTAGAAGCAACTGTTCCCTACTATTTTAACGGAAGCGACGCATATCTTTTATGCTACTATACGTCTCAATCCCGCCGAGACAGCGGGGAGACGTTAAAAGAAACAGAGCTGCTTCAAGATGTTTTGAATTTGCCGACATCTGATTATTCTCCTTTATCAAATCAACTGATCATGCGCCGAGCAATTTCATCTGATGCTAAACAACTTTCTCAGCTCTACCGTCAAATCTTCACAGTGTATCCTACTCCCCTCTACGAAGAAGAGTATCTCTCTAGTTTGCTTCAAGAAGATAGTTTGTTTTATATCATAGTTGACAAGAACGGTATCGTTAGCGCTGCTTCTGCTGAAATCGATTATGTCTATCACAATGCTGAACTAACGGATTGTGCGACTCTCCCTGCTTACCGAAAGTATGGATTAATGAAGCATTTATTAAGCGCACTAGAGGCGGAGCTAAAACAGCGGCATATTTTTTGTGCATACACAATAGCGAGAGCGCTTTCATTTGGGATGAATGCCGCTTTTCATCAGCTTGGGTATATCTACACCGGACGGCTCACGAATAATTGTTACATTTATAAATCGTTAGAAGATATGAACGTATGGGTAAAGGATCTGTCAAAAAGTAAGGGGTGAGAAATAATTAACCAATTTATGGGCTGTAACATATAACAATAGTAAATCTTCATAAAGGAGCGATTGTATGTTATATGATTTATATAAGCCGTCCCGACATTGGAAAGATATTGAGTTATGGAAAGATGTTCCTGAAGAAAAATGGAATGACTGGATTTGGCAATTAACAAACACAATTCGAACGTTAGATGATTTAAAAAAGGTCATTAACTTAACTCCTGAAGAAGAAGAAGGAGTACGCATTTCAACCAAAACAATTCCGCTCAATATTACGCCTTACTATGCATCTTTGATGAATCCAGATGATCCTCGCTGCCCCGTTCGTATGCAGTCTGTTCCGGTTGGCAAAGAACTTCATAAAACAAAATACGATCTAGAAGATCCACTAGATGAAGACGAAGATTCTCCAGTGCCAGGGTTGACTCATCGTTATCCTGATCGCGTTTTGTTCTTAGTCACCAATCAATGTTCAATGTACTGCAGATACTGTACCCGAAGAAGGTTTTCAGGACAAATAGGAATGGGTGTTCCAAAAAAGCAGTTAGATGCTGCGATTGCTTATATTGCCAAAACACCTGAAGTAAGAGATGTACTCATTTCAGGCGGCGATGGCTTGCTGATTAATGACAACATTTTAGAATATATTTTGAAGAATTTAAGAGCTATTCCCCATGTGGAAATTATTCGAATTGGCACAAGAGCACCCGTTGTGTTTCCACAGCGAATAACGGAAAATTTATGTGCAATTTTAAGAAAATATCATCCAGTGTGGTTAAATACTCACTTTAATACATCCATTGAAATTACGGAAGAGACAAAAAAAGCATGTGAAATGCTTGTCGATGCAGGCGTTCCAGTTGGCAATCAAGCGGTTATTTTAGCTGGGATTAATGACAGCGTAGCTATCATGAAAAAGCTTATGCACGATTTAGTGAAAATACGAGTTCGGCCTTACTATATTTATCAATGTGATTTATCAGAAGGAATTGGGCATTTCCGCGCACCTGTTTCCAAAGGGCTTGAAATTATGGAAGGGCTACGAGGTCATACGTCTGGATATGCCGTTCCAACGTTTGTCATTGATGCTCCGGGAGGAGGAGGAAAGATTGCGGTTCAGCCAAACTATATTATTAGTCAAAGCGCAAGTAAAGTTGTTCTGAGAAACTTTGAAGGCGTGATTACAACGTATCCAGAGCCAGAAAGTTATGTAGCTGGGCGTGCAGATGATTATTTTCGAGCTATTTATCCAGCATCGGATGCTAAAGATTCTTCCATCGGCATCTCAGGTCTTATGAATGATACTCAATTCAATCTTGTACCGGAAGGGTTAGGGAGAGTAAAAAGACGTAAAACGTATGAAAGTGACAGTGCTCACGAAAGTCTAAAAGATAAACGCGAAAAAAGAGATGAATTAAAAGATAAAAAGTTTAAAGCTCAATTGAAAAAAGACGGTAAAAGCGACGATGCTCCATCACTTTAAGGAGGTCCTGTAATATGACTGTTCAATGCGCATGGTGCGAAGAAGAAAAAGCGGTAAAAACAACGAATACCGCATACTGGGAATTGCCAGATGGAACGAGAAGTATCGAAATTACTTATATGCCATGTATCAGCTGTTCAGCTTGCGGGATGTCATATCAAGAAGAAGAGACCATAGAAGAAGTGGAAACACAGCTGCTTCTTATCGACACAAAAAAACTTGATGAATCCATTCGGTATGATGAGCTATTAAAAGTGCCAAGATTATTAAAGCGCAACTACTTTAAATTCTGAAAAACCGCCCCTTATTTTGTAAGGGGCGGTTTTGCTTATTGATAAGCCTTTGTTCCAGCAGTACGTAGGCTGTAGGCGTGTTTTAAAGCCACTGTAACAGGACGAACAGTTGGAAGTTCGACTTCGTCTATTTTCGAAACGGGCAAGAGACCAACAGACGTGCTCGTAATAAAAACTTCGTCAGCGTCTTTTAAAAAGGAAGGAGTCATATTTTGTTCTCGAATTTGAATGGCTTGCTCCTGCGCACATTCCAGTACGTTGGCGCGCGTAATACCGGATAGAATTTTTCTTGTGGCAGGAGTCGTGAACAAGACGTTGTCTTTTATCGCAAATACATTGCTGCTCGACCCTTCGGTTATGTATCCGTCTTTTACTAAAATAGCTTCTTTACATCCTTTAGAAGCCGCAGCTTGTTTGGCCAGAAGGTTAGGAAGTAGGTTCAATGATTTGATATAGCAATTAGCCCATCGTTCGTCTTCCAAAAGAAGCGTGGAAATTCCTTTTTCATAGGCTTCTTCAGGTGTTTGGCGAGGATGGCGTATTGTGAGTGCTAATTGTGCAGGTGCATCGGGAAATAAATGATTTCGAGGAGCAATCCCGCGCGTAACTTGAATATAAATATCAGCGTCTTTTAACGTTGATTTTTCCATTGCTTGACGAATGATGTCCTTTAGCTCTTGTCTTGAAACAGGCATTTCGATAAAAATTGCCTTTGCACTTCTTTCTAAGCGGTCTAAGTGACGTTCAATTGAAAACGGAACTCCTTTGTATACGCGAATAAATTCATAAACACCGTCTCCAAACTGGTGACCGCGTTCATCAATTGGAATAACAGCCTCATTAATATCTCTAAACTCTCCAGCATAATATGCTAATTCCATCTTGAAAAACTCCCTTCCTTTAGATATTAAAACGTTAACATAAAATTCAGCAAAATGAAATTATTTACTTGGTTTCTCCAAAGAAAATGAAAAAAGTCATACTCCTTTAGGAGTATGACTTTTATGAAAACGTACGTTTGAATGCTAATGAAAATTTCTGAATGGCTTTTTTAGGTGTAACAAACTGAACGATGAGCTTGGTACCGGTGATGAACCAATCGATAATACGGCTGCCGAGAAGCATCGTTACTAAAATGGACAGTGCGATTAAGACGATAATACCCCATGATGTGGGCTCTAGACTTTTTGAGAAGTCAGTTGTAAAGAACCATTTTAAAATGAAGCCGTGCAATAAATACACGTATAGGGATCGCTGTCCAATGCTTGTTAAAGCAAAACCGCGCGTTGGAATTAAAGCCATAAAGGCAAAAGATACAAGAAAAGCAATTCCATAGTGAGAAACGCGCATTAAAAATTCGGCCACATTGTCGTACGTGTTCGTTCCATACAGCATATCTGTGTAAGCCGTGTCGTCTAAGAAAGAATAGCTTCCAATTAATGTAACCAGTAATACGATGGATGCAATGATTCGATTTCGCGCTGTCAAAAGATTTGTAAAAGGCTCTTGCCGCTGTGACAAATAGTAGCCTAAAAGGAAAAACGGGAAGAAGACAAACATTCGGCTAATGCTTAGAATTTTATCAAATCCGTCAATATCAATGAAGCCCATTGCAAGTCCAAGCGAAATAGAGACTGTTAAGCTAATCCACATCGGGAATTTTGCAAAGAAAGGAAGCATTAATTTCCAAAAAATTAAGCTCAGGAGAAACCACATTGCCCATCTAGGAACCAAATATTGAAGCGTGTACGTTTCATCCGTATAAAGCACACTATAATAAAGCGTATAGATAGTTTGGAAAGCTAAGTAAGGCAGAGCCACCTTTGTAAATATTTTTTTATAATATCCTTTTTTATGAAAATTTTTCGAGAAATAACCTGCTAGTAAAATAAAGACAGGCATATGGAAAATAAAGATAAAGTGGTAAATGGACAGCATTCCGCTGCTATCTGTTCGGTACGGAGAAATCATGTGTCCAAATACAACTAAAAAGATTAATACGAATTTAGCGTTATCAAAGTAAGCATTTCGAGTATTCATGGTATTATTTTTCCTCAACATATGCTGATGTAAACCTCCCACCAACAAGATTTATTTAAATGGCGATTATTGCTAGAATAACCTTTCACTACGGAATTAAAACATGAATTCTTCTTTTTTGCAATGACATAAAGGCTTGAGAAACCTGTCGAATCAACGCTTTTGTTATAAAAACGATGTGCTTTTGTTACAAATGTCTTTTTGAAAAAAGAAAAATATTGATATAACAATATTTATTCGTTACGCTAATAGTGAAATTTGTTTTGCAACTGTAACATGAATTTAATATTTTTTGTCCGGTAAAACAATTACATTGCAGTCTTCGACATCTACATATCACAGAAGAAAGTTGTAGATTTCTAAAAAAAATGATAGAAAAGATAACACATACCGCTGGAGGGGGAGTACGATGAAATCCTTTTATCACTATATAATGAAATTTCGATCAAATAAAAAACATGATCGAATGGGAGAGTTTGCGCGAAGTGCTTATGATGATCACAGCTTCCCGAAATCTTCAACAGATTATGACGAACTGAGCTCTTATTTAGAGCTCAACGGACATTATTTATCAAGTATGACCGTATTTGATGAAGCATGGGAGCTTTATCAAAATAATGCGTGAGAATATAAAAAGCAGGCTGATGGATATTCATCAGCCTGCTTTTTTACTTTCTTTAGCTCATGCAATAAGCAGGAGTAAAAATGATAGAGGGCAATAGATAATAAAGGCTTGGTTCTAAAGATGTTATACTTCCCCTTTTTTAGTTACTGCATATAATATTGTAACTTTTCAGTAGGTGTATGTTTACTAAGGAGGTGCGACGATGGCAGGGAAGAAAAAACCTAAATACGGAATTGGTGAAACAGTCGTTGTAACAATATACGGGACCGTTGGCACTATTACCGATATAAAAGTGATGGATGGGATTTTTGTATACGAAATCAACCATAGTGAAGGTCTTTTTTTAGAAGATACAATTGAGCTTCTAGAAGAATATGAAGGTCAAATATTAGTACAGGAAAGAGTAGAGCTTGAATATAAATTTTTCTTCGGCGATATCGTCCAGGTTTTTAATTATGGAAAAGAGTTATTTAAGATCATTGGTATTCGAACAGAAATATGGCGTTATAAAGAGGATTCATGGGAAGATATTGTCTATGAATTGTCACGTGTAACAGATGGAGAATGGCTTGAGGCTAGTGAAGAAGAACTCATTCTCGTAACTCCTCATGAGGAAACAGAAAATTACGCTCAAAGTGTTGATATGTTGTATTTAGGTAAAGAAATTAAAAAGACGGAGTTGCTACCAAAGATGAAAAAACAAAACGGTTCTGAAAAAGAAGAAGTGAGGTTAACTAAAGAAAAGCATGAGATTATAAACGGTCTTTTAGATGTGTACAATGATTATAAATTTTTGTATGAGCTTTTTGAAGATGAAGAATACGCTGAAGTCATGAACTTAGTGCTGAAACATTTAAAAAAGATAGCAAAATCCGAACAAGGAAAATAGCAGGTAGATGCCTAATAAATAAAAGATAGCCGAGATAGATCACATCTCTCTTAGCTATCTTTTATTGTGTATACGGCGATGGTAATAAAAAAAGAATGGGTATAATTACCTTTCTGTTTAAACTGCTGAAATTTTAGACATACTATTGCCGAATTGTTCATAAATGTGTATAAGGTAAAACTTCAAGCGGAAGATGAAGTGAACCTATTTTTAAGAAAAATGAGGTACGCTAATCCGTTCAAACGGGATAAGGAGTGATATTGTGAAAGAAATCGAAGTGGTCATTGATACGGAAGAAATTGCGGAGTTCTTTTACAATGAACTAGTCAAGCGAGGCTATGTTCCCGCTGAAGAAGAGCTAGGCGAATTAGCGGATATAACTTTTGATTATCTCATTGATAAATGTATTATTGATGAGCAAGATGAAGAATAAAAAGATAGATACATCTGTAACGACGGGGAAACTCGTCGTTTTGTTTATGAGACAGCGGTTATGAAAAAGGGTTAGCAGCTTTAATAGCAGATTGCACTTTTATATGATGCTGAAGGGGAATTTTTTTAACTGAAGAAGCAGGAATAGACTCAAGGAGAGAAAATATGCTTTCGTCTTCAAACCAATCATCTTTTCTTAAAAAAAGATGTACGCGGTCTCCCCAGCTCATATTTAAAGTCGGGCTATACAGCTTTTTGGAATGAGTTCGATCATTTGTAAATATATCCGAATTATAATCGCTTCGAGACCCTGTGTGGGGGTGTTTAAGGCTAAACGTATAAATACCATCATGCAAGTTTGAATAAAAAAGAAGAACGTATAAAGTTTTTCCCACTTCAATCCGTTTTAAGACAGACTCGAAATGATACACTTTTGTTCCACTTAAATCAATTTTATTACCTGAATAATAGGGAAAGATGATTTGAGTCATGCCGAGAAAGTTTTGAGTGTGAAACTGCCAAGAGTGAAGAACATCCCGCTGAAACTCTTTTTTAAAGAGAACATTTTTTTCGATATGATACTGTTCGTTCACAATCAGGGCTATTGATAAGAGCGTTTTGTTTCTATACTGCCAAAAGTCATTCCAAACAGCTTTCATAAAAGAAGATATGTGAAAAGCGGGGAGTAAATGAAACAGATTGCTGTTTTGCTCTTTGCTTTTTTCATAGAGTAAAAGCTGAGCGTAAGCATCATGAAAAATGGCGGAATTGGAATGTTCTAAAAACAAGAAGTACGCGTGCTGTTTTTCTGGCGAAAGCAGGGATTTTATTAAGGTAGTGGAGAGATCTGTCATATAATAGCCGCCGTTTCGTGAAACCAAGTGTGCTAAAAGAGCCCAGTGAATTTCAGGGTGCTTTTGATAATAGTCTAAATAAGCTTGTGTACGTGTAACATTGTTTTGATTAGCTTTTTTTACTTTTTTTCGAATCTCTTTAATCAATTTTACGTCTTCTCCGATAAAAGACAGCGGGAGAGTAGCAGGAGGTTTGAGCTGCATCATTTGCTGCAGGCGAAGAACATCCTCCAATCTAATGAGGGAATTTGTGTCAGTAGAAGTCATGTTAGGCCTCCTTTGAAACGTTTAACTATATAAAAAAAGGGTAAGGGATTTTTTGAAACCTTTATAACATTTCGTACGTATAAAGGGTAACAAATGTTAAGAAAAGAGGTTTTCTTTATGTTCAGAAAAATTTTTGAATCATTAACTGGATCTAAACATCGACGCTACAGCAGCAGCGATCGACACTATCGACGTCCTCGTCACTACAGTAGCAGTGATCATCATTACAGACGTCCGCGTCACCATAGCAGCAGTAGCGATTATAAACGCAGCAAATATTATGACAGCCACAGTCATTCAAAATATGGCCATCACCACTATAAGCGCAAACGTAAAAGCGGAAGCTTCTTCTCAAGCTTTTTCTCAAGTTGATTTGGAATGAAAAAACGAATGTTCAAACACCTTCATCGCTGGCTAGTTGACCGTCCTTTTAAAAAAGGAAAAGTCATTTGTGAGCGCTATGAAATCATAAATGTACTGGGAATGGGAAGCTATGGTATAACATATGTTGCTAACGACATTGTGCAACAAAAAGAGGTAGTAGTAAAACAGCTCCGTAAAACGAAGCAGCGCACGCCTCAGGGGTTGAAGTCTTATCATTATGAAGCGAAATTGCTGTCTCAATTAAATCACCCTCAAATTCCTTCGCTGTATGAAGTTATCGAAACAGATGAAGGATGTTTCCTAGTGATGGAGTTGATTCAAGGAAAAACGTTTGAAGATTTAATTTTTGAAGAAAAGTGCGTATATACGGAAGAAAAAGCGCTTGGAATTTTACTTGATATCCTAGAAGTAGTTTCCGTTATTCATGAGCAAGGAATTGTTCACCGTGATCTTCGTATTCCAAACATTATTGATGTTAAAGGAACCATCTATGTTATTGACTTTGGTCTTGCTAGATTGTTAGGGGATCATGAAGAAACAAGCAGCCTTATAGAAGAACAGCAGTTTATGAGACAAACATCTGTTGCAAGCGATATCTATGCACTTGGTCATTTTCTTTTATTTTTATTATACTCTGGTTATGAGCCGACGGAGAAACAAGAAAGAAGCTGGGAACAAGAGCTAAGTTTGTCGACACCTATTAAGACCATCATTCAAAAAATGCTGAGAGCCGATGAATCGTATGAAAGTATTAAAAGTTTACAAAAAGATATTTATGACTATATAAATAGTAAGAACTCGGGGAGGGGAAAATATGGCGCTATTTAATAAAGCGTTAGCCCGCATTGGAATTGGTGCAGCGCGAGTGGACGCTAAGCTTGTCAATGATGAATTTCGTGCTGGTGAAAAGATTGAAGGGATTGTTGAAGTGTATGGAGGCAATGTTGAACAGAAAATTGACAGCATCTATCTGCGTCTATTCACAACCTATGTAAAAGAAAGAGACGATAAAAAATACAAGCAGGATATTGAGCTTAATACGTTTAAGATTAACGACCCGTTCACGATTCAACCATCTGAAACGAAGTCTATTCCTTTTACATTTCAGCTGCCTGATGATACGCCTGTTACATTAGGGAGAACCCGGGTTTGGGTGGCGACGAGCCTTGATATTAAAGATGCGGTTGATCCGTCGGATATTGATCATGTAAAAGTGCTTCCTAACCTTATGGTAACAAGCACAATTGAAGCCATGGAACAGCTTGGCTTTCGCTTGCGCCAAGTCGAGTGCGAAGAAGCTCCTCGCAGGATGAGAAAAAGACTTCCTTTTGTTCAAGAATTTGAATTTGTTCCAAGCGGTGGAGTGTATGCTGGGAAAGTGGACGAAATTGAAATCATCGTGCAGCCGAGCGGCTTACATGACTACGATTTATTTATAGAAGTGGATCGACGTGCCAGAGGATTTGGCGGTTTTCTATCTGAAATGCTGGATGCAGATGAGTCGCTCGTTCATGTTCATGTTTCTGAAAAAGAAATTCCTCAGTTAAAAAATATATTAACTAATATTATTTCACGCTATAGCTAAAGTGCATAGCTCTCCTTTTTTTTCGTATATTAAAGACAGTAAAAAGAAAGGAGAGAGGTATATGCCGCAACCAAAGCAACCGAAAAAAATAAATGCAAAAGAGGAATTATCGGCTGAATTTGTCGTTCATCAAGCTCCTAAGCCAGAAGACTATATTCAGCCAAAACGTGTGAATAAGTAAAGCATGTAGAACGCTACATGCTTTTTCTTTTAATAGGTTGGAGGAAATAAAAAATGGTAAATCGCACTACAAAATATTCTCTATTTATTGTATCTCTCTTGGCTTTCTTTTTACTCATATTATTTACGTTTAATACACCTTGGGTGAAACAGCTTGACTTTAATGTACTTCATACTATTGAAGGATGGAGGACAGACACGTTAACATCCATCATCATATTTATAACAACGGTAGGATCTTGGTATGTAACTGCGCCAATATGGTTTGCGGTTATGGTCTTTCTTCTCTATAAACGAAAAGGATTGCTCGCTTTATATATGACGCTCGTTTTCTGGGGAGTTCGCGCGTTAAATTGGGGATTAAAGGAGATTTTTGCAAGACCAAGACCTGACTGGAGTCAAGTCGTTCCCGCATCTCACTACAGTTTTCCGAGCGGACATGCCATGAACTCAATGGCGTTTTACAGCGGATTACTTTTGTTAATATGGATGTATACAAGAAGCAGGGCGATTAAAACGGCAGCTACATGCGTAATTGCCATTCTTATTTTATTAATTGGCTTTAGCCGTTTGTATTTAGGCGTACACTTCTTAACTGATATACTAGCAGGATATTGTTTAGGACTTGCTTGGTCGTTAGGGATCTATCTTCTTTCTAAGCGCATATATAAGAAAAAATAGGAGCAATGGTTACATTTTTTTCGTTAATATTTCAATTTGTTTAAGTAGGCCTATTGATTCATCCATTCAAAAACAACTAGTGATAAAATGGGAAACAAATATTTTATGTACATGTTTAACAAGAAAAAACTAGTAATTTCGACAAAAAACGTTTTGATTCGATAAAGGGTTTTCGGATTTTATAACTAATTATATAAGAATACATGACGTAAAAGAGTAGATACTTGCTTTTGGGTGGAGGGAAGAATGTTGAGTGTGTGGACCACAATAAAAAAACAATTTAATATTAGCACAGAATATGATGTAACCATTATGCAAACAGAAGAAAAAGGCGAAAAGCGCGGATATAAGCCTGTCCATCGTCTAACGATTACAGCATTCGATCATCAAGACGCAGCAACACAAGTATTTCAGATGTTTAATATTGCTGATAATTTGCCAAAGGATTGTGATGCGAGGTTTATTAGCACAGGCGATATTTTGTTAATTGATGAAGGTACTCGAGGAAAGTATTACTACAAGCTATGGACAGACGGCTGGCAAAAAGTGAATCGCCTGCACGTACGTTAAACATAAGGTAAAAGCGACCTATCTGGCCGCTTTTTATTTATATGTTGACCCCTAGTAATCACGAGTATGATGGCCAGGGCCATTTTTTCGGTTTGTTGCTGAATATTCATCCCCATGCGCTTCATGTTCTGCTATAATTGCTTCTTTTGGAATATGATTATTCTTTTTAGGCGAATTAATTCGGTTGCGATGTTTTTTTCCCATACATATCACCTCAGCTAAAGTTATTAAATCCTTGCGCTATTAGCGTACCCTTATATAAAAAGACATACTACGCCATTTTTTGGGCAGTATGTCTTTTTATTTTTGACGCATAATGTTAGAAGTAAATAGACATGCAAGGGATACAATATGGTATAGTGAAAGCGTAAGATTTTTTACATATAGGAGGTACGAAATGAGCGTACATATTGGGGCAAAACAAGGTGATATTGCAGAAACGATTTTACTTCCAGGTGATCCACTTCGCGCAAAATACATTGCAGAAACGTTTTTAGAAGATGTAACTTGCTATAACGAAGTGCGCGGTATGCTTGGATTCACAGGAACATATAAAGGAAAGCGCGTTTCTGTTCAAGGAACAGGAATGGGTGTACCATCAATTGCTATTTATGTAAATGAACTAATGAATGAATATGGTGTTCAAAACCTAATTCGCGTTGGCACATGCGGGGCAATTCAAAAAGATGTAAAAGTACGTGACGTTATTTTAGCCATGTCTTCGTCAAGTGATTCACAAATGAACCGCGTTAAATTTGGTCCTATTGACTATGCACCGACAGCTAACTTTGACTTATTAAAGCGCGCTTATGATGCAGGTGTTGAAAAAGGCCTTCAGTTAAAAGTAGGAAGTGTATTTACATCTGATCAATTTTACAATGAAGACGGCCAGCTAGAAAAATTGGCAGCTCACGGCGTATTGGCAGTTGAAATGGAAACAACGGCTCTATATACGCTAGCCGCTAAATACGGCCGTAATGCTTTATCGGTTTTAACAGTAAGTGATCACATTTTCACTGGTGAAGAAACAACGTCAGAAGAGCGTCAAACGACCTTTAACGATATGATTGTTGTTGCGCTTGAAGCAGCAATTAATGAATGAACATAATTTCATTTCTTTTATTTGTTGAATGGCAGCGAAATGCCGCCGCGTAACAAATAAAAAGACGAGAAGCAATCAAGCTTCTCGTCTTTTTATTTGTGAAAATTAATTGTTTCCAAACAGGAAATTGTATGGTACGATTTGATACGTTAAAAACGGATTTGATTTTCGTGAAAGTCGAAAATCGTATAAAAAATTCATAAGAGGTGATAAACCATCATGATGGCAAGTATTAAACAGCAGTGGTTTTCAAACGTTCGAGCAGATATTTTGTCTGGGATGACAGTTGCTCTTGCGCTTATTCCAGAAGCTCTTGCTTTTTCCATTATCGCCGGTGTCGATCCTATGGTTGGCTTGTATGCATCTTTTTGTATGGCAATTGTGATTGCTTTTACAGGCGGAAGACCAGCTATGATTTCAGCTGCAACAGGAGCGATGTCTTTATTGATGATTAACTTAGTGAAAGACCATGGCATTGAGTATTTATTTGCAGCTACTGTTTTAACCGGAATCATTCAAATTTTATTTGGTGTTCTGAAAGTAGGGAAATTTTTATCGTTTCTTCCTCAAACAGTTATGATTGGATTTGTAAATGCGCTAGGTATTTTAATTTTTTCAGCACAGCTTCCGCATTTTGAAGGAGCAAATTGGATGATGTACGCGATGGTAGCCGGAACACTGCTCATCGTCTATTTGTTTCCGCTCATGACCAAAGCAATACCATCTCCGCTTGTTGCTATTGTCTTGATGACGATTGTAGCGATTGTCTTTCATTTAGATTTAAAAACGGTAGGAGATATGGGGAATATTACGCGTTCACTGCCGATTCTTCACTTTCCAAAGGTTGATTTATCAGTGGAGACACTGCTTATCATTTTACCTTATTCGCTTCCTTTAGCGATTGTAGGCCTGCTTGAATCTATGCTAACGGCAACGGTACTGGACGAAATTACAGATACGCCTTCGAATAAAAATAAAGAAGCGCGCGGTCAAGGCATCGCTAATATTGTAACAGGCTTCTTTGGAGGAATGGCTGGCTGTGCCATGATTGGACAATCTATGATTAATGTAAAATCAGGGGGACGAGGAAGGTTATCTACCTTAGTCGCCGGAGTCTTTTTATTGTTCTTAATTATGGTGCTTGGCGATGTTGTTAAACAAATTCCAATGGCTGCTCTTGTAGGCGTTATGTTTATGGTAGCTGCCGGTACATTTGATTGGCAGTCCCTTAAAGACTTAACGAAATATCCGCTATCGGATGCCATTGTAATGATTGTTACGGTGGTTATCGTATTGTTTACACATAACTTAGCACTAGGAGTAATGGTAGGTATTGTTTTAAGTGCCATTGTATTTGGCTGGAAGATGGCTAAAATCAAAACAACTTCACAAATAGAAGGCAATATGAAACAATACAGGGTTTCAGGGCAATTATTTTTTGCCACCATCAGTTTCTTCATGGATGAATTTCAGTATGAAACAGACCCAGATACCATCATTATTGATTTTAGTCATTCTCATATATGGGATCAATCGGCTGTGATTGGCATCTCAAAAATTATGGATAAGTACGAGCGATTGAATAAAAAGGTTATTGTAAAAGGGCTCAATGAAGACAGTAAAAAAATCGTAAGGCAACTCGGTTTAACGTCGCTGACCCATAAATAAAAGGTGTGCAATTGCACACCTTTTTTATGCGTTTCGTTTTAGTAGCTGTATAAGCCAGGTAAAAAAAGAAGATGTAGATGAAGTTACGGATGTCTGTTTTAACAAAATAGCATAGGCTTTGCGCCGATATTGGTAATCAAGCATGCATATCTACCCCTTTTAAAACAGAATTCGAAAGCGTTTTCTTTATTGTAGCATGCTTGATAGGTAGATAAAAGAAAAAAGAGAGACCATCGTCTCTCTTTAATCATTTCCAAACATATAGCGTTTGTGATGCCATGAGATTCCAAACATCAGACCCATTGCAAACATGTTCCCCATCAGTGAACTACCTCCATATGAAATAAAAGGAAGGGGAATTCCGGTAATAGGCAAGACTTGAATGGTCATACCGATATTTTGGAATACGTGGAACGTAAGCATTGAAATAACGCCTACACATAAGTAAGAATTGAATTCATTTTTTGTTTCAAGGCCTAGCTTGATCAAGTAATAAACGAGTACGAAGAAAAGACTAATAACAATGCTGGCACCGATAAAGCCAAACTCTTCTCCAATAACGGCAAAAATAAAGTCGGTCTGTCCCTCTGGCAAATAGACAACTCCATTTCCGATTCCTTTACCGTTTACCATTCCTGACCCAATCGCATCTAACGATTTCTTTAAATGATAGCCCTCACCGGAACTATATGACTCAGGATCAAGCCATGAATAAATACGTCCAAATTGGTATTGCTTAACCCCTAGATACTTTTCTAATAGGCTAGGTGCATAAACAACAAGTCCCAAAATGACAGAGCCAACTGCTGTAATACCTAAAAATGCAGGCGCGATGATTTTCCAGCTTACGCCTGAAACAAATACAAGTCCAACCGTGATTGCTAAGAAAACAAGAGCGGTACCTAAGTCAGGCTGCTGCATGATTAATAATAAAGGTAAAGCAAGTACAGCGCCCAGTTTACCAAGCAGTAAAAAGTCTTCTCTTACTGTCCGGATACGATATTTTTCATTGTGTTTAACAATGACCGTACTCAGTGTGATAATCAAAAACACTTTCATAAACTCTGATGGCTGCAACGAAAAGCCGGGAAGTGTGAACCAACTTTTTGCCCCATTAATTTCTCTGGCAATACTTGACGGAGCCACTAGTAAAAGAAGCAATAAAAAGTTCCCAAATCCATAAAAAACCCACGTTAGCTTTTGAAGCTGATCGGAGTCAAAACGCATGACAAATCCTATAATCACCATTCCAATAATATAAAAAACAACTTGTTGCGCTACGAAGTTCTTATCATACTGCCCAATTTTTTCAGCACTATGGATTGCCACAACGCTTACGCAAAATAATAGGAAGATTAGGAAAGCCAAGTTCCAGTCAAATCTACTAACATTTCTTTGATTTTCACCCATATTATTCACCTGTCACTATTAAATCTGATTCTTTCTTTATGATAAAAGAAAAATGCTGGTTTTTAGTGCAAAGTCGATTAATGAAGAGTCGCACTAACCCCACTTTGCAGTTTTTGCTTTGAATATAGACTTGCTAAAAGTAAGAAAAGATATGTCGCAAACTGCGTTACCATACAGCCTTTTATTATACATGAATTATTCTATAACATAAATAGGAGAAATGATAACAATTTCTTTTTTCTAAAAACTCTATTTGCAGGGATTTATCCAATTCATCTTCTTTATCTCCTTAAAGGTTAATATGAAAACATATTATAGGAATTTATCTTTTTTTGCACGTGAAAAGATAAAGAAACGTATATATATAACGAAAGAAAGGGGCAAATAGTTTCATATGAACGACTGAAAAATTCTAAACTGCGAGGACTAAATCTAGCAAGCTATACATATGAATAATAGTAAAGATAAGAGAGAGTGTTCTCTACTATCTTTTTCTAAACGCAGACATTCAACTTCTTAGCACACCCCCACAAGTAAACAGTTGAGACAAGAATACAGTCATATTCTGCTTTTTTGCTGATAAACGAAAGTATGGAAGGCATAGGGGTAGATTACCGAATAAGAGGCACAGGATATTAGGAAAATAATAGATAGAGATTAATAGAATCATAACGTAGAGAGGTGTGTTTATGATTATTGGGGCAAGTGTGATAGCATTTTTATTATTATGGTGGACAATTTTTTATAGTGGGCGCTACTATCATTATGTTTCAGAGCCTGTTGGCAAAAGACTTTCCCTTCACGTAGGAATACATGTCACCTTAGTGGTTGGAGTGAATGCATGTCTCTGGCTTGAGCAGCCGCTTCTTTTTTCTAGCATTTTAGCAGGGTGTGCAGGACTAGGAGCCGGGTGGTTTGTAGGGATTCCTTTTTCGGTAAAAAGTATTTTAAGCGGAATGATGGGGGGCATAGGAACGGGTATTAGTTTTTATATCTCTATGAGCATGTGGATGGATCAGTTTAACTGGCTATCTTTTTTATTAGTAGGCACGAGCGTTATTTTTAGCGGAAGCTCGTTATTTCAAGTGTTAAAATCGATTCCGTCATTTGAAAAGGTACTGGTGAAAATGTGGATTCAACATCCTTTTCTGATAGCTCCTATTTTGATTACCGTATTTTGGCTATATAATTTTATTGAAAAATATTTTCCACAAGCAGATCCAACACGCAAGTAGTTTCCGTGTTGGATTTATTACTTCCTCCGATAAGGCTCTTCTTTAAGCTCATCAAGTTTGATATAGTTCAATTAGTTTGTAGAAGGTAAAAGTAGACATTCACCTATCTTCATTATGATGCATATTGTAACGTAGCAAGCATTATAAAGGGGGAGTGCGTATGTATCCATATCAATATGATCCACGTTTTCAAAATTTGTTTCCACCTGGAGGAGGCCAAGGGTTTCCAGCGTTTCCACCTGGAGGAGGAGGCCAAGGGTTTCCAGCGTTTCCACCTGGAGGAGGAGGCCAAGGGTTTCCACCGTCACCACCTGGAGGAGGAGGTCAAGGATTTCCACCGCCGCCACCTGGAGGAGCGCAGCCGCCTTCAAGTCCGCCTCCAGCTTTTACACCTACACCAAAGCTAGGTTCAGGAGGTCCATCACTTTATGCTGTTGATCCAGGCGCTATTTCAGGATGCTTATACCGATACACCTATATATGGCCGAGAAATGGTCGACCTTACTGGTTTTACCCAACCTTTGTAGGCAGGCGCTCAGTTGCAGGATATCGCTGGACAGGATCTTTCTGGGTATATGCTGGGGTAGATGTAAATCAAATTCGAGAATTTCAATGTTTATAAAACTCCGCTTGCGGAGTTTTTTTATGCGAAAAGGTTGACGCATAAAAAATGACGTTATATAATAAATCTCGAATTAAAGATAATTTGTTTAGTAATATCTTGAATTAAATATAATATACACTTTTTAGGAGATGACATTTATGGCAAATGTATTATATGTAAAAGTAAATCCGCAGGTTGATGAAGCATCATTTTCAACTCGTTTAGCGCAGGTTTTCTTAGATGAGTATAAAACAGCAAATCCGACTGATACAGTAACAACGCTTGATTTGTATAAAGAAACAGTTCCGTTCATTGATGGAGATGTTTTAGCGGCATGGGGAAAAGCAGGAGCTGGCGAAGAATTATCAGCTGTTGAATTAGAAAAAGTAACGCGTATGGGTGAATTAGTAGAGCAGTTTTTACAAGCTGACAAAGTCATTTTCTCAGCTCCAATGTGGAACTTAAGCTTCCCTCCACTAATGAAAGCATACATTGATAACATTTTAATTGCAGGAAAAACGTTTAAATATACTGAAAATGGTCCAGTAGGATTAGCTTCAGATAAAAAAGTAGTATTACTAGAGGCTCGTGGAGGCGTATATTCAGAAGGCCCTGCGGCAGAGCTAGAATTTACTCAAAGCTATTTACGTACAGTGATGGGCTTCATTGGTGTTCAAGATTTCCAACTGGTTGTTGCAGAAGGTATGGCTTATACACCAGCAGAAGCAGACAATATTTTAGCAAAAGCATCTGAAAAAGCAAAAGAAGTTGCGTCAACATTCTAATGTAAAAAGCCCTTTAAAAGGGCTTTTTTTAGGTTTAAAATTCAATATCCCTCCTTCGAAAAATATGTGAAGGATTACATAAAGTGCAGCATAGGGAACGTACTTCTTATAAAAACGCTTATACATTTTTATTTACAAGACAAAAAAAGCATGGTTAAATAATGACCATGTTAACGTAACACCGGGATAGGAGAAGTTTTTCTACAGAATCATTGGGGTATGCTACAAGTACAATCTAAAAAAGGGTGATTGAGATGTTTAAAAAATTATTTGGTAGTAAGACAAAATCAAAAGAAACAACCGTTCTAGCTCCACTTTCAGGTAATATCCTGCCAATCAGCGAAGTGCCAGATCCAGTGTTTGCACAGAAGATGATGGGAGACGGTTTTGCAATCGAACCTTCAGAGGGAAAAGTTGTTTCACCCGTTGCTGGGGAAGTAGTTCAGCTTTTCCATACAAAACATGCAGTAGGCTTAAAAACAGAAGCCGGTACGGAAGTATTAATACATATCGGCCTTGAAACAGTGGCAATGGAAGGCGAAGGATTCGAAGCTCACGTGGCACAAGGTGACAAAGTAAGTGTAGGAACACCTCTTATTACATTTGATTTAGCGCTTATTCAAGAAAAAGCGAAAAGTATTATCACACCAATTGTTATTACAAATAGTGATGCAAGTGAAAGTTTCGAAATTTTGGCTCAAGGGACGGTTCAAAAAGGCGAAACGGCTTGTGCAAAAGTAACGATGAAGTAATAAGCAAGGCCTTTTCCTTTAAGAAAGGAGAGCGCATTTGAAGATTTTAAAAGTGCTAAATAACAACGCCGTTGTCTTTAAGGAAGGCGGAGTTGAAAAAATTGCGATGGGTCCCGGTATCGCTTTTCAAAAAGGTAAAAATGATCTTATTAATGCTGCGAAAGTTGAGAAAGTCTTTGTCATGAAAGAAGAACAGGAAAAGTTTCAAGAACTATTAAAAAACCTTCCTGAAGAGCATATTCAAGTGGCGGAAGAAATCATTTCTTATGCTGAGCAGCACCTTTCTGCTACGCTAAGTAATCATGTGCATATTGCTTTGAGCGATCATTTATCCTTTGCTATCGAAAGGATAGCCCGGGGAATTTCCATACAAAATAAATTGCTCAATGAAATTAAATCTCTTTATCAGCCTGAGTATGCAATAGGAATGTGGGCTCTTCAGCATATCAAAAAGAGACTAGGTATCACTATGCCGATTGACGAAGCGGGATATATTGCGCTTCATATTCATACAGCGAAACTGAATTCACCAGGAATGCAGCAGCTAATGATGAATACAACGATTATTAATGAAATGGTTACGATTATAAAAAAAGAGCTGAATATGGAGATTGATGAAAACAGCATGTCCTATCAGCGTCTGCTGACTCACTTGCGCTTTGCGTTAAATCGTTTAGCGCAAAATGAACCTTTTCATGAGATGGATGAAGAGATGCTCGAGGTATTAAAAGTCAAATATAAAAAATCGTATCAGTGCGCTGAAACAATAAAGCAATTTGTCAAAGATGAGTACGAAATTAATTTTCCAGAAGCGGAGTTAGGATACATCACGCTTCACATTTGCCGAATAGAGCAAAGAATATAGAAAAAAACCATTGACGAATATTGTTGCTTTGAGTACAATGAAAGCGTATTAATTGAATAATCGGGATTGTGACTGGTAAAGCAGGCAAGACCTAGGATGCGCATGAAGGACAAATGTGTCTTTTATAAGCGTATTTTAGGTCTTGCTTTTTTTATGACATACAAAAAGGAGGAAGTAAGATGGACGTAAAAGAAATTGCTAAAAAACTTGTTCCGCTTTTAGGAGGAAAAGAAAATATTGCTAGTGCTCAGCACTGTGCTACGCGTTTACGCCTCGTTATTCGAGATGAAAGCAAAATCGATCAAAAAGGTTTGGATGAAATAGAAGATGTAAAAGGGGCTTTTTCAAATTCAGGACAGTTTCAAATTATTTTTGGAACCGGTCTCGTTAATAAAATTCACGCTGCTTTTGTTAAAGAACTGGGTGCTGAAGAGGCTGCTGCCCCAGTGGATCACCAAGAAGAAATGAAAAAGAAAATGAACCCATTTGCTCGTTTTGCCCGCATGCTTTCCAATATTTTTGTTCCCATTATTCCAGCCATTGTAGCCAGTGGTTTATTAATGGGACTGCTCGGGATGATGAAAGCGTTCCGCTGGGTATCAGAAGATAGCGCGTTGTTTGTGTTGTTAGATATGTTCTCAGGTGCTGCATTTATTATTTTGCCAATTTTAATCGGGTTTTCAGCTGCAAAAGAATTTGGTTCAAACCCTTATCTTGGGGCGGTTATCGGAGGGATTTTGACGCATCCGATGTTATTAAATCCGTGGACATTGGCAGATGCTAAACCAGAATATATGGATTTGTTTGGCCTAAGTATTCCGCTTATTGGTTATCAAGGTACGGTCGTTCCGATTTTATTGGCTATCTACGTCATGAGCAAAATTGAAAAGGGACTGAGGAAAATTGTGCCGAATTCTGTTGATTTACTCATTACGCCTTTTTTAACTGTTATCATCACAGGCTTTGTGTCACTTGTGTTTATTGGTCCTTTTGGTCGCTATATTGGAGATTTAATTTCCATTAGCCTTCAGTCTCTATACGATGTAGCCGGAGTGTTTGCAGGAATTTTGTTTGGAGGCTTTTATTCAACCATTGTATTAACAGGCTTGCAGCATAGTTTTCATGCCATTGAAGCAGGACTGCTTGCTAATCCGAAGATTGGCGTTAACTTCTTACTCCCTATTTGGGCCTGCGCGAATGTAGCACAGGGAGGAGCAGGGTTAGCTGTTTATTTTAAAACGAAAAATACCAAAACGAAAAAAATTGCGATTCCAGCGGCTATTTCTTCCTTCTTAGGAATTACAGAACCGATTATTTTCGGCGTCAACTTAAGACTTCGCAAGCCCTTTATTGCTGCGGCTATAGGCGGAGCAGCCGGGGGAGGCTACGTTGTACTTATGCACGTAGTAGCCAATGCATACGGACTCACGGGCATTCCAATGATGGCAATCGCTGCACCGCTTGGTATGAGCAATTTAATTCACTATATAATCGGTATGATTATTTCTGTGGGTGTAGCATTCGGCGTTACGTGGTTTATGAAATTAAAAGAAGACTGATGAACAGCGGTAAGAATACAACAATAGCGAACGATATTACATTTGCTCATCATATCTTGTGGTGAGCAAATTTTGTGTCGTAAATATGAAACTTTTTAAAAAGTAATACGTAGAACAGTCAAAGAGATAAGTTGATGTTGTGTAACAGGAACGTAAATGCTACACTACATATATTGGATTGTACTATTATAGTCAGAAAGAGAGCTGGCACATGGAATTTTATCACGATCTTTTTCTATATGCGCCGTATTTATCTGCTTTCGTTTTATACATCCTTTGTTATTATATGCTTCGTGAAGCTAGGTTTACGGCTTTTCATGCGGAACCTGTCACCGACCATGTGAATGCAGGGATCGATCCTTCAGTATTAACGATATGGAAAAGACGAAATGTATTTATACATGTGTATAGAAAAACACCAGTTAAAGAGAAGAATAATGATGAAGAAGATCCTTTCCTTCTGAAAAACACTTCATACATTTAGTCATTATTAGGAGGAAAGAATATGAAAAGAAATAAAAAATTATTATTGCTTGGTTTAATGGGAGCGCTTCTTTTAGCTCTAGCCGGCTGTAGCAGTACAAAAACACCGGTCACGGCTACAAGCGGCGGATTCTGGGATCATTATTTTGTTTACCCTTTATCTATGGCATTAACGAAAATTGCTGAATGGGCAGGCGGAAGTTATGGTCTGTCTATTATCATTGCGACGGTTATCATTCGTTTAGTTCTATTACCGCTTATTTTAAAACAACAAAAGAGCACGATGGCTATGCAAGCACTTCGTCCAGAGATGGAAAAGATTCAAAAGAAATATGCTGGTAAAAAAGATCCGGAAACACAGCAAAAGCAGCAAAAAGAAATGATGCAGCTTTATCAAACGCATAAAATTAATCCGGTTGGCGGATGTTTGCCAATCTTTATTCAAATGCCTATTATTATTGCATTTTATAATGCCATTGCACGAACGCATGAAATTGCTCAGCATTCATTCTTATGGGTAAGTTTAGGAAAGCCAGATCCTTACTTCATTTTACCGGTAGTTGCAGCGATTACGACATTCTTACAAATTCGTGTAAGTATGACAGATGAAATTCAACCTCCAATGAAAATGATGATGAACATTATGCCAATCTTCATCTTAGTAGCTGGAATTTCACTTCCATCTGCTCTTGCATTATATTGGGTAATCGGTAACTTATTCGGAATTGGACAAGGTTACTACTTGAAAAAACGTATGAGTTTATTAAAAGAAAAAGATGCGGCTAATAATACAGCACAAGCTAAAACAAAGCCATCACCAAAATCTAAGTCAAAATCATAATATACAAAAAGCGCAGCGAATAGCTGCGCTTTTTTATTTTTTCAAAAATGTGATGAGATAAGAAGATTTGTGTAACGCTATAAAAAAAGACAGGAGTGAACATGTTGAAAAAAATAGCGTTATGTCTGCTTTTTCTTATGCTGTTCCCTATGCAAATAGATGCTGCCAATTCAGTGAAAGTTAGTTTTATACGGCAAGGAAACCTATGGGTATATGATAACGGTACCGAAAGGCAGTTATCCTATGCCCGTCATGCCTCTATGCCTCAATGGTCATCCCATGGAGATATGATTGCTTATGCAGAAAATGATTCCTTAATGATTGCACCGTTAAAAGGAAAACCAATAATTGTTGAACATGATGTGACTCATTATCAATGGTCACCGGTTGCCGAGGAGCTTGCGTATATTTCAAATGGAATTCTAGTATATTACAATGTTAAAACACATGAAAAGAAGCGTGTAGCCGTAGGCGTTGATCAATTTTCATGGTTTCCAGAAGGAGATCGATTTTTAATTACGTCAGCTGCTACGCTGACGCCCACGGGATGGGGACCGGTAAAGCTATATACAGTGAGCAAATATGCAGGGTTAGATGTGAAAAAAGTAGAGGCTTTTACGACGTTGCCAGCAGAAAATGATTCATTTTTTGCGTATACAACAAGCAGCTTCAAATGGTCTCCTAACGGTCAATGGATTAGTTTTATAGCTATTCCAACGGCTTCGATGTCTGCAGATGCAAATAAGCTGTGCATCATTACAAAAGAAGGAAAAGCTTTTCAAGTAGTGGGAGATATGCTTAATGTACCCAATTGGTTTAAGTGGAGTAATGAAGAGCAAGTACTGGCATTTATTAATGGAGAAGGAAGGTTCGCCACCGAAAATAAAAAGTTCACTTTAAAAGAGATGCCGGTTTTTAAAGAACATGTGTTTACCCCAAAAGGCTTCGCAGATTGGGATTTCACTTGGATAGAAAAAGATAACATCGTCATTTCACGTGTGCCCGAAGCAGGGTGGTCGAATGATGAAAAAAAGAGGCCGCTGCCCTTTTTGTATAGTATGAATGTAAAGACCAATAAGCAAAGTCAGTTCACATTTCCCCGAAAAGGCTTAGGAGATTACGCGCCCGTGTATCATAAAGCAACGAATCAAACGATGTGGATTCGCACAAATCGAAAACAAGCAAATCTTTTAACGCGTGTAAAAGATACGAAAAATGACAAGGTACTTATTTCAGGCTTAGACCTGCCGGGAAATTATTATGAGCTGTATCGGTGGAATGAAGTATTTAGCGTGTACAGTCCTTAATAGTTAATGAAAACATAAGAAACTAAGGTGAAAAAATGAATATACGATTGCTAGGAAAAGAAGACGCTGACGTGTACTTTGAACTCCGTCTTCGTGCTTTAAAAAATCATCCTGAAAGTTTTATTTTAAGTTATGAAGAAGAATATGAAAAAGAAATTGCTGATATCCGAAATCATTTTCCAAGCAGCCAATCAGAATTTGTAGTAGGAGCTTTTATGGAAAAACAACTTGTGGGGATTGTAGGGTTTCAGCAGCAAAAGCCTTTAAAAGTTCAGCATAAAGGAGATATTTGGGGCATGTACGTAGCCCCTGAAGCAAGGGGAAAAGGTCTTGGAAAGAAGCTGTTAAAAACCGCTGTTGAACAAGCTTTTTCCAAAACGAATGTTTTGCAAATCTACCTAGCCGTCGCTTCTGAAAATGAAGGAGCAAAAGCCCTATACAAAAGCCTCGGTTTTACTCCTTATGCGTATGAAAAAAGAGCTCTTCAAGTAGATGGTGAATTTATTGATGAAGAGCATATGGTATTATCTATGAAAAGCCTTTGATCACATCAAAGGCTTTTTCGTGTCGGAAAAATTTAGCTGAAACGTATAGAGATGGAAGCACATTCCCCATAAATATGCTATGATTTAATATATAGGATTATGGAGAGGCGAGGCAGCGGATGGAAAAACTGATTGAATTAAAAAATGTTGCAAAAGTATACAAAAAACATACCGTATTGGAAAACGTTCATACGACGCTTTATAAAGGAGAGACTGTCGCGATTGTTGGAAAAAACGGTGCTGGAAAAAGTACGTTTTTAAAGCTAATTGGCGGATTATCTAAACCGACTAAAGGATCTATTCACCTTCACAAAGGAACCGGTACGCCTGGATTTGTGGTGGAACAGTTTCCTCAGGAGCTGCGTTTTACGCTAGCAGGATATTTGCAGCACATGGGACGAATTCAAGGATTGTCTAAGAAAAAGCGCACCTCTAGAATTGAAGAACTGCTCGAAACTTTCGAAATGGTGGAGTTTAGACATGAAGAGATCATTTCTTTTTCAAAAGGAATGAAGCAAAAAGTCAACATGATGCAAGCGCTGTTGAGTTCTTCAAAGCTGCTATTGCTTGATGAACCACTATCTGGATTAGATGCTCGTGCTCAGCTAGAAGTAGAGAGAATTTTTACAAAGCTCAAAGAACGAGGGATGACCATTGTATTTACTTGTCATGAAGAAAGGCTCATCCATGCTGTAGCGGATCGCGTTATCACCATTGGCTCACAGCGTATTTTGAAGAATGAGCGCGTTCAACTCATTGAGCATTTAACAGTTATTGAGGCAAATGTCATTCTCAATAAGCCGCTTCGTTTATTAAAAGAAAAGTGTACGAAAATTGAACAGCACGGAAACTACTGGATTTTTTATATAGATAAAAAATATGTAAATGAGTTTCTTGCAGAATTGCTTGCTGTTCAAGCTGAAGTTGTAAAGCTATATCATATGGAAAGGGAAGAAATTTAAGATGGGTGCATTGATTCGCTATCATTTTATTACATACATTAAATCGTATCGATATATTCCTCCGCTTGCACTTTATATTATTTCGCTGTGTATGAACTATACATATAGACCGAATCCAGTGCTTGATAGCTTTTTTAATACGGCACTTTACCTCTTTTTTCTAACCACTTGGTTTACAATGTCGCTGTTTCACGCTGAAGATTCCAATCAAGAAGTTATTACAAAACTTCATGTGGGAAAAAAGAACAAGTACTTTACGAGCAAACTTATTAGCGGTATCCTGCTGTTTACGTTTTTATCCGCCGTTTCAATTGCTTATCCCGTGCTACTTGATATGTTTGAAGTGGACATATCCACTAAGCAAATGGTGTTTGGGTTTATTATTCACTGGACGTTTAGTTTGCTTGGTATGAGTATAGGTCTTGTTTTTACACGAGATGTTGTAAGAGAGGGCAGTTTATCTTGGTTTGGACCTCTATTTATTTTAATCGTTACGCTTGCAGCAGCAGGCGTTTCATTTCCGTATCAAGGAGGCGGATTGCTGCTGTATGTATTACCGCCTGTATCTGCAATCATTCAATTTATTAACGAAGGGTTAAATAAATTTTTAGTGTTTGGCTGGGCTTTACTTTATGCCATAGTATTAATCAGCCTGTACTTGTGGAGAGCCAATAGAAGAGATGTATAAAGAATAAACACTTGCCGCGGCAAGTGTTTATTCTTTATGAAGCACGTTATAAAGACGATCCGGGTAATTAGTAAACATACCGGTTACGCCCCATTCGATAAGCGTTCTCATTTGTTTTTCATCATTTACTGTATAAGGATGGACATCTAAATTATACGAGCGAGCTTTTTGTACATATGATTTTGTCAGCGTATTTGCCTTAGGGCCGATGCCGCTCGCGTACGTTTTAATTTGTCTGAACTGCTGATCTGTTAACATATTAGTTTGCTTGGAACGAATTAATTGAATGAGTTTCATAGTAGGTCGGTAGCGATGGACGGTTTTTAAGCTTTCAGGACTAAATGATTGTACAATAACATGATCGGTGTGAATGTTGTACTTAGCCATCAACGTTAACAATTCCTTTTCCATACCTGCATATTCATGAGGAGATTTTGTTTCAATATAATACTTTGTCTTATTGCCAAACGTACGAAATATTTCTTCTAAGGTTGGAATGAGGGCTTTTTTATTACCTTTTCCTGCGTTTAAACGCTGAAGCTGCTTCACTGTGTACTGCTTTACGTATCCTGTTCCATTTGTCGTTCGATCAATCTTATAGTCATGAATTGCTACAAGCTGCTGATCTTTAGACATGTGAAGGTCAAGTTCAATGTAATCCGCTTTTTGCTGTACGGCCGCGAGATAAGATTGCATCGTATGTTCTGGCTCATATCCTGAGGCGCCTCGATGAGCAATAATCGCCACTTTTTCTGCTTGAGTAGAAGCTGCCTGCGTATGGATAAACATAAAAATACCGCATAAACAAAGAGTGAGTGAGCTTACAAACCACCATTTTCGTCTCATATCAAAACTCCTTTTTATTGAGGGGGCGTGCATTAGTTTACTAGCGAGATGTTGTGTTCATATTAAGGCTTTGTAAATATTTAAATAAAACGAACGAGTATGTAATTAAAAGCAACAAACGCCGATGTTTAGTGAGAAACATCGGCTGTTTTTTCCGGACGGAGGCTTGTATAAATAACGAGTCTGCGCTCATGAGTTTTTTGTTTATGATCAAATGTTCCCGTACAGGTGATTAAATTAAGCCGATGTTGAAAAGTTGGACCGAAAATCTCTCTGATAGGAGCAGAATCCCGGGGGTAAGAAGCTTTATTAGTAACAACAAAGGTCAGCTGTTGACCTTGTTGATCGGTTACGAAAATTTCATCTCCTTTTATGAGCTTGTCGAGATGATAAAAAATAGCGGGTCCTTTTTGGTCATCAACATGCCCTGCAATAACCGCATTTCCTTCCTCACCGGGTCTTGCTCCAAGCTTAAACCAAGCTACATCATGACCATTATCAGGAACGCTCATTTCACCTTGATTAGTAAGGCCCATTCCTTTTATAAAAGCTTTGATATGAAGCTTTGGAATAATAAGCTGAGATGGAAGAGGTGTAGAAGCAGTCCCTGAAGATTTCAAGGATTGAGCCGATTTTGTTTCAGCCATCTTCACAACAAAATCTGTCGAGTTGTTTGCAAATGCTGACTGGGCAAACCAACTGCTCATGAAGAGTATAAAAGAAAAGGTGAAAACCCCTCCTATCCATTTCATTCGCTTTCATATCCTCTGTGACGACGCACAACAAATATAGCGACCGCTCCAATTCCTAATAAAGTAAGAACCGGCACAATTGAATTATAATTATCCTCTGAAGCACCGCCCATACCTGTTTTTGGCATTTCCGAAGGCATAGCCGTATTGTCTTTTAATAAAAGCGTTTCAAGGCTGTCGGCTTTATTAATAGCGAGCACTGTGTAGACCGTGTTGGCTTCTAAATTAAGATTTGGAATGTCCAGTACTTTTTTATTGTCTTGACTAGTTGCGATGGTTAAATCATAGGTTCCGGCATCTACTTCAGAATAATTTGTCATTTGTTTAAAAGCAGTATCTTTAAATAAAGTAGGGCCGTGATTAATACCTACATTAACAGCGGGAGCATCTGGAGAAAAGTGAGCAATTCGGATTTTACTCTTTCCTTTAGCTACGTTCATATCATCTTGAGCTACTTTTAATTCTAAGTGCGCAACTTGGTTAATAGCAGCAAGGGTATAGGCTTTGTTGGCTTCGACGGTTACATTAGTGGAAATGACAGGTTTTTCTTTTCCTTTTGTACCTATGGCATATACCTCTACTTTATGAGACCCCGCAGGTACTTTAAGGTAATCTGTCACATCTTTAAACGATGCGCCGACTACGATGCTTTGATTGTCCACATATATATCTACTTCAGGTGCATCAGGTGACGCATGCACCACTCGTATCATCGCCTCCTGCACAGCTGCAGAAGTGAAATTATCTGAAAAAGCTAGCAATAAAACTGCGAGTAAAGAAGCAGCAATAATCTTTACACGGTTCATAACGTTTTACTCTCCTTTTAATCTAAGTTTGTCCTGTTAATCCCGTATGAAAAGTGGTGGGTATGCATTCACTTTTGAACGTACTCGGGCATTTATTCACTTGTTATCATCTACAATTTTATCCAATATATTCATAATTTATTTCATTAGATGAAATTTTTGTAAAAGAACAGATGAATAGTTTGAATTTTATGATAATATAAAAATAGAGCGTTTGGTTAGTAGTTGATGTCTTTATCACAAAAAGGAGGGGAAGTTATGTGCTGCAAACGAATCATGAAATAAAAAAGGTTGTTCATCGTTCGCTATCAGTTAAGATGATTGTAAAGCGTATGCTGTTTATTTTAGTGGGAGCCCTTTTAATGGCCGTAGGGCTAGAATTTTTTCTTGTCCCTAATGAGGTTGTTGACGGTGGAATTGTAGGTATATCTATTATTTTATCCCACTTAACGGATGTTCAAATCGGGTTTTATATCTTCGTATTAAATCTTCCATTCTTTTTTATTGGATACAAGCAAATTGGAAAAACATTTGCGCTATCTACGCTTTTAGGTGTGATCATTCTATCCATTGCTACCTTTATTTTTCACGACTTGCCGGTCTTAACAGGCGACCCTCTTTTAGCAACTGTGTTTGGCGGAATTGTTCTCGGTGTGGGAGTAGGAATTGTTATTCGGTACGGAGGCTCTTTAGACGGCACCGAGATATTAGCTATTTTATTTAATAAGCGTACGCCTTTCTCCGTAGGTGAGACGATTATGTTTTTTAATTTATTTATTTTGGGAAGTGCCGGTTTTGTATTTGGCTGGGACCGCGCTATGTATTCTTTAATGGCTTACTTCATTGCTTTTAAAACGATTGATATTGTGATTCAAGGGTTAGATGAGTCCAAGTCAGCTTGGATTATCAGCGAACAATATGAACAAATTGGCGAAGCAATCCTTGCCCGTTTAGGAAGAGGGGTCACGTATTTAAATGGAGAAGGGGCGTATACGGGAGATGATAAAAAAGTAATTTTTTGTGTTATTACCAGGCTTGAAGAAGCAAAGCTAAAAGCAATTATCGATGAGATAGATCCATCTGCTTTTTTTGCTGTAGCAGCTATTGCTGAAGTCAGGGGAGGAAGGTTTAAGAAACGAGATATTCATTAATGAAGGTTGTCTACTAATGAGACTGCCCCTTATTACAGCTTACAGCAGAATTTTTAGCTTTCTCTGCTTGTTCGAGTATTTGTAATGGTTTGTGTCACTTCTGCTGCTTCATGCATATTGAGCCCCTCTTTTTTCTTGTATGTCTTTGAAACAAACATGTAAAATGTCTAAAAGATATAAAAAGAGTACATAGTAAAAAAACAGAAAGAGGGAGTGACATGAAAAAAACGTTAAAAATATTAGGAGTCGGTCTTGCAGTTCTTGTTGCAGTAACCGTGGCTTTTTTGTCATATGGTCAGGTTTTGATTATGAACCTTCAAAGCAGCTTCACTCACTGGTAGATGAGAAAAAAATAGTGAAGAAAGACAATTATTACGTATTTAAGCCCCAAACGAACAAAGAGATAAAAGCCGGTTATATTATTTATCAAGGTGCTAAAGTAGAGCCGTTAGCATATGGCTATTATGCTCAGCAAATTGCAAATGAAGGATATCTTGTTGCTGTTGTAGATTCTCCGTTTAATATGAGTTTTTTTAGTCAAAACAAAGCGACGGATATTGTGAAGAGCTATTCGAAGATTTCCGCATGGTTTATCGGAGGGCATTCCCTTGGAGGAGTTAGTGCAGCATCTTATGCGTATGATCATCAAAATTCAATAAAGGGCTTAGTTCTTTTAGCATCGTATCCAATGAATAAAAATGATTTTTCAACCTCCACTTACCCTATTTTGTCTTTAACCGGTAAAAAAGATGGTTTGTCGACGCCTGAAAAAATTAAAGAAACCAAGCATTTACTTTCAAAAAATACGGAGCTGGTTCAAGTAAAAGGAGCTAATCACGCACAGTTTGGAATGTACGGGAAACAAAAAGGCGACAACAAAGCCAGTATTTCTCCTAAACAGCAGCAGGATGAGCTAGTAAAAAGAACGGTCAAGTGGTTGAACAGTCAAATAGAAAGTCCGTCAGTAACTAACTGATGGACTTTTTTCTTTTTTTTTGGAAATAATACTTAAAAAAATAACCAAATAGTCATATAGTTAGTTACATGAGCAATGAACCACTTAAGTGAGGTAGTCAAAATGAAACAATCATTAGATCATCAGCGACCAATTTTTCAACAAATTAAAGAAACTATCGAAGAAAATATTTTGAATGATGCTTTTCCAGAAGAAGAGAGAGTACCGTCTACGAATGAATTTGCCAAAATGTATCGCATTAACCCTGCAACAGCAGCTAAAGGAATTAATCAGCTAGTCGACCGCGGAATATTGTATAAAAAGAGAGGGATAGGGATGTTTGTATGTCCTGGAGCCAAAGAAGTATTGCTTACACAAAGAAAAGAAGAATTTTATAACCGTTTTATCGTACCGTTGAAAAAAGAAGCACAGCATTTAGGGATTACGGTAAAAGAGTTAAAAGAGCTGTTAGATAAGGGGGAAATAAAATGAATATAGAAACGCAGCTGTTGAATAAATGCTATGGATCTAAACAAGTGTTAAAAGACATTTCACTTACGCTAGTACAAAATAAAATATACGGGTTGCTAGGGAGAAACGGAGCGGGCAAAACGACTCTTATGCAAATTGTAGCCGGACATATTCCAGTTACGACAGGAGAGGTAAAAGTGGGAAATCAATCTCCGTTTGAAAACCGCTCTGTTTTGCAAAACATCTGCTTAATTAACGAAAGCGGAAATTTCAAAAAAACATTAAAAGTCAAAGACGTACTAAAAATCGCCTCACTTTTTTATCCTTATTGGAGCCAAGAAACGGCTG
The DNA here is from genome assembly GCF_023715685.1 of Priestia aryabhattai. Taxonomy (NCBI): domain Bacteria; kingdom Bacillati; phylum Bacillota; class Bacilli; order Caryophanales; family Bacillaceae; genus Priestia; species Priestia aryabhattai. The sequence continues at coordinate 377,222 of NZ_JAMBOQ010000001.1, read as the reverse complement.
AGAGGCTTATGGGAGAGTTTGATTTAGATTCGAATATGAAAGTTAAGGCATTATCTAAAGGAATGGAATCAGCGTTAGGAATTGTTGTTGGGCTATCTTCTCGAACAAGCATCACAATCTTTGATGAACCTTATATTGGACTTGATGCTGCGATGAGAGCAGGTTTTTATGAACTTTTATTAGATGAATATGAAGATTATCCACGCACGTTTATTATTTCGACGCACTTAATTGATGAAGTAAGTAATTTATTTGAAGAAGTACTAATTATGCAAAAAGGAAAGCTGATTCTTCAAGACACGGCAGAAAATTTGCAGCAGCGCTGTGTAAGTGTAAAAGGGCCTAAAAGTCAAGTTGAAGAATATGAAAAAGGAAAGCAAGTAATCCATGAACAAGTATTCGGGGGAGAGAAAAAAATAGTGCTGTTTAATGAAGATATTCATGCTGAAGAACTTGTCGACAGTTCATTTAATGTAGAAGCTGTTCACATACAGGATATTATGATTTATCTTACAGCAAATCGTGGAGGTGTAGCGTAATGAAAGGACAGTTTGCCGCCATTAGTTATTCGCTCTATGTTGAACTGAAGTATTTAATGATTCGCTTTTGGACGATTCTTTTAGCTTTTGTTGTAGTAGATATTTTAGTGTTCAGACAGGTGAACGAGCATCTTCTATTAGTAACGAGTATGCCGCAGTACATCTTTTCAGGTATTGTAAGTTTTATTATCATTCGAAAAAGTTTCTCCTTTTGCTTAAAGTTAGGAGCTACTCGCAAGGCATATCTTTCAACGATGACCTGTGTTTTTGCTCTATTTGCAATCGTGATGTCCCTTATCAATGTTGTCATCATGAGTGTTTCCACAAAGGTGATTAATAGTTTGAATTTAATGAATATTCAACTTTATTATGCGAGCGATTTTATCTTTCATGACCCTACTGTCGCTATTCACTTTTTAACAGACGCTGTATTTTATCTTTTTTATTACAGCAGCATCGTGTTTGCTCGGCAGCATCGTTTACAAATTCGGGCAAACAGGAGGGATGATCACCGGTGCTGTTCTGATTTTACTGTTCACGATTCCAGTGACAAAAGAACCGGTTATTCATTTTATAAAAGGCTTTGCGAGCGGGTCGTTATTGCTTACATTTGGAACAATGGTTATCTTAAGCTTCCTACTCTTTCTTATCAACTGGCTGTTTTTAAAAAAAGCGTCTCCTGTCCATCAAGCCTAATAAAAAAGCAATCATTTCTTTACTGAATGATTGCTTTTTTACTGTACTTTTGTTGAACAAGCTGCATCAATATCTAGAATCCAGTCGTGGAACTTTTGCTGAAGCAGTTGAAGAGAAGACTGATTGTTTGATACAATGTCCAGTCCTCGCTCGTCGTAAAGGTGAAAGATGGTTTCTTTATTCAAATTCACAATGTAACACTCTTCTTCAATAGCCGGATGAATATGAAGATCGCGGTTAGCAATTGATTGCAAAAGAAGCTTTTCTTTCACATCATTTGTTTTACAGGCAATAATATACTCAGCGTTATTTAATAATGCTACCGATTGAACTTCTTGCTTCTTAAGGCGAGAGCGAATGAATTTTTTAATAGCTGTTTCTTTTTTCTTTTTTAAAAGTAAATCATCTTGTGCAGCATTCGCTTTGAAAACAAGTAACAGCTCATCATTTTTTTCATGGAGTGTCTCAAAAATTTCGTAAGCGCGTGCGTACACATTTTTCATGTATTCTCGTTCCCATACGCCTTTTTGATTGGTAAGCGTAAAGCGGATACCTGCGGGCGCGTTGTAAAAAAGAGGTCTTTTCATTTGAACATTTGGAAACATTGTTGTTAAGTATGATTGAAGTCGCATTGTGGTCATACGCAACACCTCATTTATTTTAGTCCTAGCTTAATATGTTGAATTTAGTCTATCACGTGATTAGCTAAATTTGTAAAGAAGTAATGTTATTTAATCAAAAGGTAACCAAACTGTTATATTTTGTTGATTTTGCATTATTTCTTTACACAACCTTTGCGGATGAACAGGTTTTTTCATACGCCTGTCGTATTACTTAACGTAGTAACGACGTGAAGAAAGGATGATATACGGTGAAAAAACAGCTTGTTCTTATTTCAATTATTACAGCTGCTTTCTTTGTGCTCATTTTTTACAAAACGATCTTTCAAGAAGGTAATCCTCTTCCTATTGCATGGAGTATTGTAAAATTAAAATCTTCAGGTGAAGATGTTGTTCAAATATCCGATAAGCCTAAAAGGTATCTCATTCATTCAGATGACTACTTAACGTTTATTAAACAAATGAAAAGAAACAAAGTGAATTTTCAATATCAAGATGATAAAAAGTTTTATTTTAATAGCGATAATGAACGCCAGCTGTTTGTCAGCAAAAACTACACCGACAAGTTCACGATTATGGAACTGAAGAAAAAAGAGCTGACTGAAGCTGGCGTTGAGTAGTAGGGGTTAATCTCTGCCCTGTGTGCCAAAATCTTTAATTTGAACATGAACATGATAGTTGATTGTCGACTGGCTAAATATTTCATCCCATTCATGCTGGTGTTTTTTCCAAAAATGAGGATGATGAATTCTTACGTAATCATGCAGGTCAATCACATCAGCTTTGTAGTTATTTTGCAATAAGCGGAGTGTTTTTTCCGCGTTTTTGCGAATAATTGCTTCTATTTTTCTCTCGGTTTTCTTGACATTAGAAGCAGCAAGAGCTTGTTTTGAGGTCTCCCAATCTTCTGATAGCCTGCCGCTTGTTTGAACGTTGATGTCAAAATGAACGGAGTGATTTGAATCGATGCGGGCCTTCACATCTTGCTGAACATCTCCAATTTCATATGAAAAGGGGTATGGTCCGTGTTTGCCGTAAATAATTCCGCCTTTAATATTCCCCGTTAACCACGTTAAAGCTTCCACTTGGTGCTGAGTTAAGGTAAACTTTGCTTTTTTATCTTTTATGATCGCCGCACCGTCTAGTTCAACGCTATTTTTTATTTTAGAAATTCGCTGTATTAGAAAGCTTTGATCTGTTTTTAATTTGGCTGATAGCTCTCCCATTGTTAGGGGGTTTAAAATTTTATTGGTTTTGAATTTATTGTAAACGAGCTCGTAAATTAAGTTGACTGGTGGCACAGACATCCCTTGAATCGTTAAAACATCTTTGGCATCGCCTTTTGTAACAAATGCAAGGCTGCTGCGCCTTATCTCATTATCACGGACAAACTGATTGATAAGCGCATCAAGAGGGATGGTCTTGCTCGCTTTTTCTCCTATTAAAAGAGCGCGCTGATGCTGACTGTATATGGGATCAGATTTCAGCGAAATATTTCGCGTAATTTCATGAACGGTAGGGCCGGCAGTTGTAATGTTCTTGTATGGAATAGAAGAAGACATATTTCCGGATTCCGTTTCGGTTAATGTTTGATGAGTTAGCACAAGCTGGTTTTTTCCTGTTTTTGGTTCGATTTTTGGCGTAATATCCATTGCGACTCCGACGACGAGAGAAAGTTGTTCAATGTTTCGATGGCTCATACAGCCGCACAATAAAAAAATGGTCATTATGACAGGAAGACATTTTTTCGTCATTTGAACACAACCTTTTTCATTTTCATTAACATGCTGAAGAAAAGAGGGATAACCAAAAATGTCACTAAAAAGGCCCAGCCTAGAACAGTTGAATAATTCGACACGTCACTTGCTGTTTTGGGCGCCAAAGAGCTCATAAATAAAACGGGCACAAGAAAGATGATATTGGTAGTTGATCGATTTTTGAAAATCTTTTTAAAGCCTGAAACGGCTAAAAAGAAATACATTACAAAGGTTAAAAAAAACTGAAGAAGCCAAACAATAAGCAAAAATAATTCGAGTCTCTCAAAGAAAATTCCTTTTACTTCATGTGTCTGAACAAATTCAATTGTAGGCCAAACGGTTGTTTTTACTTCCGGGACGGATAAAGCTCCTACAACTAATACGTAAGTGACAATATATAAAAGTAAAGGAATGGAAAATCCGATGATAGAAACTTTTCGTAAATGATTTTTGTTTTTCATATGTTTTGGAAGAAATACAATGATTTCGATTCCTAAAAAGGAAACAGAGACGGTTGTAAAAGCAGCAAGAAGCGGGCTGAATCCGTCAGCTAATACAGGCTGCAAGTTTTTTAAATCCACCATTCCGATGCTAAGAAGATATAAGATAAGAAGAATGATGACCGTTACAGGGAAACATAGCGCCATTACTTTTCCGATAGAATCAATACCGCCAGTGATTAAATAGACGCCTGTCAAAATAAACGAAAGGATAATTAATTCAATGGGCATCGTTTCCAGTAAATAAAAATGAATCATCTCTGCCATAGCTCTTACTTCGAAACTTGCTACAGATGTGAAATAAACGACTATAGCAAAGTTGAATATATTTCCAATCAGCTTGCCGGTTACTTCTTGCGTGAAATCAAACATACAGCTAATCGTAAAATACTTAACCATCCAGACTAAAAAAAGAACAATTCCAATAAACAAAAGGCCGTCCATAATAAGTACAATCCATCCATCTGCATTATTTGTCTGGTTTGTAATGCTGCTTGGCAGTGTTAATAAACCGACGCCCAGCATGGTTGAAGAAATAATTGAAATAGCATAAAAATCTGAAAGAAGCTTGCTTGATTGTGACTGTGATTGTTCCATATGGTCCTCCTTTTGTCAGTTTTGTTGAGATTTATTTTTAGACTGTTTTAGGCTTTTGTTTGGAAGACGAACATAAGAGTCTTTCCATGCTTTTTTATTTAACGCAAAAAACGGTTTGAAGTAAGCCATACCAAAACTTTCGAGTTTGGTTAGGTGAATGACGAGAATAAGGAAAAACATGGTGACTCCATATAATCCAAAGATTGCTGCAATCATCATAGATACGAAACGCAATATTCGAAACGAAAGTCCAATTCCGTACTGAGGAACGGTAAAGGACGCAATTGCCGATACAGATACAACAATAATCATAACGGAGCTAACGATATGGGCTTCCACCGCTGCTTGACCAATAACAACCCCGCCTACAAGTCCAACTGTTTGTCCAACGGGAGTAGGGAGGCGCAGCCCGGCTTCGCGCAATAATTCAAGCGTCACTTCCATGACCACTGCTTCGATAAAAGGAGAAAAAGGAACGTTTTCTCGTGTGGCCGCAATGGTAATAGCTAGTTCCGTTGGAAGCAGACCTTGGTTAAACGAAACGAGTGAAATATAAATAGCTGAAAAGAATAGGGTAATAAAAATAGACAAGTACCTTAGTAATCTTAGCAATGAACCTGCTATCCATCTTTCGTAATAATCATCGGGTGATTTCATAATCATATCGAAAGTTGTAGGCACTAAAAGAGCAAAAGGAGAACCATCTACTAAAATGGCTACTCGCCCTTCATTGACTGCAGCAAGAACACGATCTGGTCTTTCGGTATTTTGTACTTGCGGAAATGGAGAGTAAGGTGCTTCTTCTAAAAATTCTTCAATCATTCCTGAGTCTTGAATGTTATCTAAAGGAATGTCTAATAATTTCTCTCGCACTTGATTCACAATGTGAGTTTGGCAGTGTTTATTGTGAAAAACGATACTTGTACGATGTTCCTTTGCATTTCCAATATAAATGTCTTCAATAACCATTTCTTCTTCGGTAGACCGCTGCCTTAAAAGCCCGAGGTTTTCATCTAAGTTTTCGATAAGCGCAATTTTAGGACCGCGCACCACTTTTTCCGTTGTAGGTTCGCTTAAAGAGCGCTGTTTTGTCATAGACATATTCAGTGAGTATGCAGTGGTGCTTTCGCTAATAAACAGCAAAGGCTGACCTTTAAAAAAACAGGAAATCGCTTGCTTGTATGTATAGACTTCTTTGTCTTTAATGACAGAAATAAACGAGTCAATGTCATCGATTGTTTGCGTTTCACTTTTTGCTTTGGTCTCAACAATATGCTGAGTAAGATTATCAAGTTTTTCTCCGTCGACTAATCCTTGGAGATAAATAATGCATATATATTTTGTGGGAGACAGCCATAATTTTTTGGAACCAACATCTGTATTTTGACCCACCAAATCTAGAAACGTTTGAACGGTGTAGTCTGCATTGGGCTGAAATTTTGAATCGAGCATAAATAAACTCACCGCCTGTTGTGTTAATGAGCTTAGTGTTTACGATGTAAAAATGAGTTATGCGAAAAATGTGGAAGAATAGAAAAGATATGTTATGGTAAAGAAAAGAGGTGATGGTATGCTACATTCATTTACGATAAAAACGAACAAGCGTGACGAAATGACTGACGTCACGAGTCAAGTACAGGCAGTGATAAGAACAGAAGGGTTAAAAGAAGGGGCTATAGTTGTTTACTGTCCTCATACAACAGCTGGTATCACAATTAATGAAAATGCGGATCCGGATGTAAAAACCGATATGATCCGACGCTTTGATGAAGTATATCCTTGGAAACATAAGTTAGATCTTCATATGGAAGGAAATACGGCGGCGCATCTCAAAGCGAGCACGGTCGGCTCTTCTCAGCATATAATCGTTCACGATGGGCAGCTGCTGCTAGGAACGTGGCAAGGAATTTATTTTTGTGAGTTTGATGGACCGAGGACTCGTACGTATTATGTAAAAATTTTATCTGCACAATAACTTTTTTTCATACGTCATTGTCCAACTTTTTTTTGGAAATTGTTATAAAACAAAGTTAATTTAATATAAATGTTATATAACAGTTAAAGGGAGAGATTGAACAATGGAAAAGATAGGTGCAGAACAAGAAACAGTGAAAAAAGAAAATGAAAAAACAAATTTTACATGGGTGGAAGAATACCCAACCATTTTAGACATTGTCAATGAGTATTATAGTACGTGTCGATAAAGTAGAGAGGAGCTAATCATTAGCTCCTCTTTTTTTTATAAAAAAAGATATAATAGTAGCAATTTTCCTAAAAAGTTTAATATAATAAATATTAGGGTACTGAATTGTATGAAATAAAGATAAAACGCATCGTTTCATACTATTTCCTTTTTTACCGCTAGTATAGCCTTGAAGAAAAAGCTTCGTTTGATATACTAACTATACGCTTAATCTTTAAGATAGAGATAAAGATGAAGATTCATTGTCATTGTTACACGCAGTGAATGAGCTGCCTTTGCTTGGCGAAAACGTCGTACTAACAAAGACAGATAGCGAATTGTTTTGGGGGCGTTCATTTAGTTCAAAACAGGGAGGCGATTAGTCTATGTTACTTGTACGTATGGCCATGATTGGTTTCTTTTCATTAACAGCCATATCATTGTTCTCTTTTCAGTCTGTTGAAATTATCCATGCCATTATGGACTTTTTCTCATCAACTGATAAGTACTAAAAACCTATATCTTTTTTAAATAAAAAGCGGATAACCCTTAGTGGGCTATCCGCCAAAAACCGCCCAAAAGGCGGTTTTTTTATGCCTTTAGCTGTGCTAACAAACGCACTACATTCATTCTCCGATGACAAAGTCCACATGTTTTTTTAAGCTCAACATTCTTTAAAATAAGTGTTTACGTACTGTTCAAACTGAAGCCAGTCGTCCACACGAGGGACATTTACTTCTTCGTTATACGGGTAGCTCATGGCAACAGCATGGCGACCTGTAGCTTGAAAAGCCTTCAAATTATGCGGTGCATCATCAAATAGCAAGTCTCCATATACTTTATCTTTTTGGTGTGTAAACACGATATTGTACTTTCCGATAAACGGAAGGTGTTTTTCAACCCACTGTTCTTTTTCTGTATAAGCATAGGTACGGCTGCTCGTGACAATTAAAATAGCAAACCTTTCATAAAGTCGTTTAAGAACCTCAAGAGCATGAGGCAGAGGTTTTAAATGTAAAAAAAGCCCCGGCTGATCGAGGTAGTCATAAATTTTTGTGCCGCACTCTGGCTTTACATACTTTTCTGATTCCCAGCATTTTAACTTTTCAACCGATAAGCTGTCACCATAATCTTTGTTATATTGGTTATGCCAATCTGTCATAAGGTCACAAATGACAGAATCCATGTCAATTAAAAGGGTGTGCATTTATTCAACTTCCTTTACAGTATTCATCTACACGCTTGGTTTTGCAATGTAATGTGCTGTTTCTACTATACCAAATCTTTTACATGCAGAAAAAGAGCAAGCCGCATCAAAATCACACAGCTTGCCCTTTTTATAGAAACTACATTCTTTTAGCACCTAAATAGCGTTTGCTCCAATAGCTCTCTTTCATAGAAGAGATGCTCACACCTTTAGATGAAGAGCAGTGAAGGAACTGGTTGTTTCCTAAATAAATTCCTGCATGAGAAGGTCCTTTTGTATAGGTTTGAAAGAATACAATATCTCCAGCTTTTGGACTTGAGACGCGCGTTCCTTTTTGATAAATTTGAGCTACTGTTCGAGGAAGTTGAACCCCGCCGCCATGTTTGAACGCATAGCCAATAAAACCGCTGCAGTCAAAGCCGCTTGGCGTTGTTCCACCCCAACGATATCGAACGCCCATATACTGTTTTCCTTTGTTAATCACCGCGTTAGGATTATAGCGCGCTGAGCTAGAAGACGATTTGCCCTTTGCTGAAACGCCTAGTTTAGCATACGTTCCTTTTCCGACAATGCCATCTGCTGCTAGTCCGTTTTTGCGCTGAAATGATTTTACAGCAGAAGTTGTAACAGTCCCAAAGTATGTAGTCGTATTCCCTTTAAAATAGCCTTTATTTTTCAACGTTTGTTGTAGTTGTTTAACATCTTGGTGATTTATGCCTTGGCGAAGCGTTTGGTCGCCTAGAGCCGCTTGGCTGACAATCGGGCTAGTAGAAACAATAACGCCAGCAAGCGTAAGAGCTGCTATTACTTTTTTCATAAAACTAGTACCCCCTGAAAATTTTTCCTGACTTGAGTAAATTCATCATATCATCTTTCGACAGTGTTCTACGTTACAATTTCATTACATATATGAAAAAAATGAAATATAACGGTGAATATAGTCTTATAAAAGCCGTACTTAAAAGGGTTCTTTGGATGTGTAATATTGCTAGAAAAACTTTGAATATTTGACGGTAAATAACTAAAAGATATGAAAAAGTATGTACATTTAAAATTTAACAAAGAAATATGTTGTGAATTACTACACAAAAAGTTCGAACTCGGGTAAAATGTAGAACTATAATATAGTAGTCATGTATGTGACTTTGATGAGGTGAAAGTAATGAAAAGAATAGGTGTATTAACAAGCGGCGGAGATTCTCCAGGTATGAATCCTGCGGTTCGTGCTGTTGTGCGTAAAGCAATTCATGAAGGTATGGAAGTTTACGGTATCTATCAAGGATATCAAGGGTTAATAGAAGGAAATATTAAAAAGCTAGAAGTTGGAGATGTTGGTGACATCATTCAACGCGGCGGAACCATGCTTTATTCTGCAAGATGTCCAGAATTCAAAACAGAAGAAGGACGTTTAAAAGGTATTGAAAACCTTAAGAAGCATGGTATTGAAGGCTTAGTAGTTATCGGTGGAGACGGATCATATATGGGAGCTGTAAAACTAACAGAGCTTGGTTTCCCTTGTATCGGTATCCCAGGAACGATTGATAACGACATTCCAGGAACAGATTTTACATTAGGATTTGATACAGCTCTTCATACGGTTATCGACGCAATTGATAAAATCCGTGATACGGCGACTTCTCATGAACGTACGTTTATTATTGAAGTTATGGGTCGTAATGCAGGAGACATCGCTCTTTGGTCAGGTCTTGCTGGCGGGGCGGAAACAATCCTTATCCCAGAAGCAAAAGATGAGTTCCAAGAAATGGTTGATCGTTTGAGAAAAGGACAAGAGCGCGGTAAAAAGCACAGCATTATCGTAGTAGCTGAAGGTGTAGCAAATGGTAATGAAGTAGCGAAGCAGCTGCATGAAGCTGCAGGTATTGAAACGCGTGTAACAGTATTAGGACACATTCAGCGCGGTGGTTCCCCAACTGCTCAAGATCGTGTGCTAGGAAGCCGTTTCGGCGGTCGTGCAGTCGAGCTTCTACTAGAAGGTAAAGGCGGCCGTGCAATCGGTATCCGTAAAAATGAAATTGTAGATTATGATATTATGGAAATTTTAGGTGAACCTCATCATATCAATGCTGATATGTACCGTTTATCTAAAGAGCTTTCAATCTAATCACAGTATTGATGAGGCGAAACTTCTTATATAGAAGGAGTTTCGTCTTTTTTTGATTGCATCCCTGTCCCTTCGCAGTGTTTGCATGTTTTCATGTAACCGATACCAGGAATAACGGCTAGCTTTCCGAGCCCTTTGCAAAAAGTGCAAATTAATTCAAAACCAAACATCGTTCCATCCCCTCTGTACACGTTTTCTTTCAGTTTATCATAAAAGTAGACAAATAATTTTAAAAATTATAGAAATAATCAAAAAAATGATTACATTTGAACAGCGAGTGATATAGTAAAGAGAGAAGACCATTTTACAAAAGAGGAGAGGAAACGTAATGTTTAAACGAATTTTACTTGCCTCAGATGGCTCAGAACATGCAGCTAAAGCAACAGAAAAAGCCGTTCAGCTGGCTCAGCTGATGGAAAACAGTTTTATTCAAGTTATTTATGCAGTAGAGGGTGATTCAAGGTTGAAATCACTTAGCCGCGATGAGGAACGGGAAAGTCGAATACATACAACAGATGAAATTTTAAAAAAGGGAAATGTCGAGTATGAGATTACGTTTATGCATGGAGACGCGGCTAAAACAGTGATTCAATTTGCTAATCAAAATTCATTTGACCTTGTAGTAATAGGAAGCAGAGGGTTAAATCCTGTAAAAGGCATGCTGCTTGGAAGCGTTAGTTCTAAGATTGCACAGCAAGTAACCATTCCTGTGCTAATTGTTAAATAGGAGAGAAATGCAATGTCAAAACAGTACAAAGAATTAAAACAGCTCATTGATGATGCTAAACACATTTGTTTTTTTACGGGAGCAGGGATGAGCACAGAGTCAGGAATACCTGACTTTCGCTCTCAAAATGGCTTATATCGCCAAAACAAAAGCTTTGTGGACATAGTAGCTGCTGACTTTTATGAACAGTATCCTCGTGAATTTTGGCCTCTGTTTAAAGAAATTTTTCATATTAAAATGCTGCATCAGTATAAAGCGAATACGGGCCATCGCTTTATTGCAGGACTAGAAGCAGCCAAAACCGTGCATGTTATTACGCAAAATATTGATGGATTGCACCAAGATGCAGGAAGCACGAACGTTTTTGAAATTCATGGCTCCATTAAACGAGCTCATTGTCCGAGCTGTAAAGAAGAGTATGATTTGGCTTATTTAAATCAGTCAGCTCTCCCACAATGTACAGTGTGTGAGCGCCTTTTAAAGCCAAATGTTGTTCTCTTTGGAGATGCAATTCATCAGTTCGATGAAGCAGTTACAGCAGCGCTGGCATCTGATTTGTTCATCGTGCTTGGTTCATCTCTTGAAGTAGCACCGATTAATCAGATTCCGCTGCTTGTGAGCCGATATAATCGTACAAACATGGTGATGATTAATAAAGAACCTACGCATTACGATTATTTGTTTGATTTGGTTATCTATGATTCCATTGGACAAGTGGTAGCAAATTTATAAGCGCCTATGTATGGACATAGCGCTTTTTTAGCATTTAGTGATAAAGTGTAGGGATGTATCATATGGTGTAGTACATCATACATTCGCTAATGGATAGAAGGGATGTTTTCGCGTATGAGTGTAGGCTTAAGAGTTTGTCTCTTCATTGTTGGTATTGCACTCAAAGTGACAGCTGTTTTGACTTTGATTTTTGAAATGAATCTTGTCCCTATTCACGGAAGGAGTCTCACTTATTATGCTGAAGCGATAGGTATGAAACTCCCCATTATCTGTTTTGTCCTTGGTTTTTTTTGTGTAGCAGCAAGCTTTTATTTACCTGCTAAAAATCGTCGCACCAGTAAATAGCAAGGGCAGGAGACTAACTAAAACGTTTGACTGCAAAGTTTTTAACATTTAAAATAAAGTCAATAAGTTTAAAAAGAAATAGGATAATTATTCCTTATTCTTTTTGGATATACGGAAATAGAGGTGATTGGATGGGGCAGTGTACCACGTTGGCGAAGTAGCATTATATGCACCAGTGTCAAAGCGTACAATACATGATTATACAAAACTACATTTGCTTCACGCATATCGCTCTTTATCACATAATCGCTCTTTTAAGACGTTAACAGACTTTAACTTTATAAAGATTGTAAACTATTATTAAATTTTTTATAAATGAATGGAAGAGAGAATCAGCGCTGAAGCAACATCATGAAATGAAGCGATGTGAGCCATTGCTTCACATCTAGAACAGCTGAATAAAGAATGACCTGTTACACTAACGAGTGAAGCGTGAGATAAGGAAGAAAGATTAGCAGTTTTGCTCCGTATAAAAATGTTTATACATTTATATACATTTATCATGTGATTCCTCCTTATATGCACTTTTCCATGTGATCAGTACAGGGATAGAGTTCTTTATCCAAATTTTTTATTTTTTAGGAGGTGAGTCCTTACTCGTTTTTAAACGAGCTAAGGAACTTGATTGGACATATTTAACTTGATTTTACTAGCGGTACTGATTGCATTAACTGCTTTTTTCGTTGCTACCGAGTTTGCGATTATTCGCGTGAGGAGTTCCAAAGTGGATCAGCTTATAGCAGAAGGGAGCAGCAATGCAAAAGCTGCGAAGCAAGTTATTTCAAATTTAGATGAATACTTATCTGCGTGTCAGCTTGGTATTACGATTACTGCGCTGGGAATTGGTTGGTTAGGAGAGCCTACATTTTCGCATCTCCTGTCACCATTACTTGATCAACTAGGGATAAGCGGAGCTTTAACAAAAGTACTATCTGTTGCGATTTCTTTTGCGGTTGTTACATTTATAAACGTTGTGGTCGGAGAGCTTGCTCCGAAAACATTTGCAATTCAAAAAGCAGAGAAAGTCACTTTATTATTTGTTCGTCCGCTTATACTCTTTTATAAAGTAACCTATCCTTTCATTTGGCTATTAAACAGTTCTTCGCGTTTAATAACAGGGTTATTTGGTCTAAAGCCTGCTTCAGAAAATGAGCTTGCACACAGTGAAGAAGAGCTTCGCATCTTGTTATCAGAAAGCTATAAAAGCGGTGAAATCAATCAATCGGAGTTTAAATATGTAAGTAAAATTTTTGACTTTGATGATCGCGTTGCCAAGGAAATTATGGTGCCCCGTACGGAAGTCGTTTCGATTGACCAGGAAGATACGGTCGAATACATCCTTGATATGGTGCAAGAAGAACGGTTTACCCGCTATCCGGTCATCGATGGAGATAAAGACCATATTATTGGAATGGTCAATATGAAAGAGATTTTAACCGAGATTGTAATGAACAACAGCAAGGAAAAAATAAATTTAAAACAGTATATCCGTCCTGTTATTGAAGTAATTGAGTCGATTCCTATTCATGATTTATTGCTTAAGATGCAGCGTGAACGTATTCATATGGCTATTTTAATTGATGAATACGGAGGAACAGCAGGGATTGTAACAGTAGAGGATATTTTAGAGGAAATTGTCGGTGAAATTCGGGATGAATTTGATGCTGATGAACTTCCATTAATTCAGAAAGTCAAACACGATCATTATATTGTAGATGGAAAGTTATTAGTAAGTGAGCTTAACGAGCTGCTTGGCACAACAATTGATGATACGGATGTCGATACAATTGGAGGCTGGGTCTTGACGGAAAAATATGACGTCAAGCAGGGAGAGAGCCTTAGCTTTGATCAGTATGACTTTACTGTTACGAAAATGGAAGGGCATCACATTCAATATATTGATGTGATAAAAAAACGTCAGGTGCATCAAAGCACGGATGAAGCGGTTAATGTGTCAGACATGAACCAGTCACAGGCTTTATCTTCATAACAAGAAGGCGCATTGTGAAAGAGCAATGCGTCTTTTTTTATAAAGAAAGCGTGCGGGGAAGATGAAAAAGTCATATGGTGGAACTAAGGGATAATATTACCGCTATCAATCTTGAAATCAATTTGCTTTAATAAAAGTATGAAAACTCTATCAAAACTTTTATTAGTAACACTGTTGTCTGTCACTCTAGCTTTTGGTCTTAATAACACTGCGCAAGCAGCAACCGTACATACCGTTCAATCGGGAGATACGATGTGGAAAATAGCAGTAAAATATCAGGTTGGTGTTTCCGAGCTGATTGAAGCGAACTCTGCTATTAAAAACCCTAATTCGATCTATCCTGGACAGAAAATTACTATTCCAACGGATAAAGCAGGAAGTTCCTACGAAGAGCAAGTGGTTCAGCTAGTGAATCAAGAACGTGCTAAAGTAGGGCTTAAGCCTTTAAAGTCTAATTGGGAAGTAGCTCGCGTTGCTCGCTATAAATCGCAGGATATGATTGATAAAAATTATTTCAGTCATACATCGCCTACATATGGAAGTCCGTTCGACATGATGAAAAACTTTGGCATTACATACAGTACAGCAGGTGAAAATATCGCTGCTGGACAAGCAACTCCAAAAGAAGTGGTTAACGCATGGATGAATAGCGAAGGTCACCGTAAAAACATACTATCGAGTCAATTTACCGAAATCGGAGTAGGTTACGCTAAAGGTGGAAGCTACGGCCATTACTGGACTCAAATGTTCATTTCAAACTAAAAAAGAGAGGAAAAAAAGCTGACTTAGTAGTCAGCTTTTTTTAGCTTCGAGCACTTTCTAGAAATTCTTTTGGATTGCCAGAAAGCTTTCCGTCCTGCTCAACGATGAGTGTGCGCGTAGGGAAAGCAAATTCTACACCTTCTTCTTCAAGAATGTCCATAATTTCGAAGTTTATTTTTTCTTTTACATCTAAATAATCAGCAAAAACGGTTGTATTTGTAAAGAAATACAGATAGATATTTAGACTAGATTCATAGAAACCGTCAAAGTTAACAAGAATCGTTTCATTGTGAATCTCTTCGTGCTCAGTCAGCATCTTTTTAATTCTTGCTACTACTGTTTCCAATTTTTCTTTTGGTGTATTATAATTCAAGTTTAAATGAAAGGCAATTTGACGTTTTCCCATTTTAGCCCAGTTGATAATGGGCTCATTAGAAAGAGTAGCATTTGGAACTGTTACGACTGCTTGAGCGAACGTTCGAACTTTGGTGCTTCGAAACGTAATATCTTCTACAACGCCTTCAACACTCGGTGTTTTAATCCAATCTCCAATGGTAAAAGGTTTTTCTGTAATAATCACAATTCCGCCGAATAAATTACTAACGGTGTCTTTTGCGGCTAGGGCAAAAGCAAGGCCACCTAACCCAAGACCTGCTACAAAGCCGTTTACGTTAAAGCCCCATTCTTCTGCGATGATGGAGATAGAAAGCATAACAACAACGATGCGGATGAACTTTTCAATAAAAGGAATAATGATTCGATCCACTTGGATATCAAAGTTTTTGGCAAACGTTGCAAAAAATAAATTGGTAGAAGCAGCTAAATTATACAATCCCCATCCTGCAAGGCCGACAGACGCTGAACGAACTAAATGTCTTTCCGTTTCCGCTGTTAAAACATCAAAGGGAAGATAGGGAAGAGCAAGTTTGAAACCAATAATCACAAAAATCCAGCGCAGCGGCTTTTCAAAAGCTTCTAAAACACTCGTAATTAAATTGATTTTTTTATTTTTGACAAAACCAATAATAAACTTAAATAAATAAGTCGTGAACAGCTTGCGAAGAATTAAAAAGATCAGAAAGATCCCAATCGCAATCACGATTTTTTTCCAATCATCTAACGATGACAGAGACTTCAAAAAATCCATACAATCCTCCTAATTACCAAAACTGTGCTACAGTTCATTTATATCCGTCAATTAAAAGCATTTCTATGTAGAGTGTTCTTTACCCTAAATTCATGCTTTTTAAAAGCTTCTTCCCTATTAAAATAGCACAAAAATACCTGTAAATCTATTTAAGTGATAATTATGAATATATGTCTTTTTAGTAAAACGGACAGACAATAGTCTGAAAATAAGTTGTATAATAAATAGATGATATTATAAACGTTAATTTATTTTATTATTTATTTAAAATGTTCGTTGGAGGGAGAAGCTTTGTTAAGTCAATTAAATAGAATGCTAGAAAAATTGATGCCGTTTATTACGCCGGTCAGCTTACTCATTGGAGTTCTTATCGGTTCGTCACTGAGTCAGTATACTTTTTTAATTCCATGGCTTTTTGCATTAATGACGTTTGCTGGAAGTTTAAACTCAAACTTTCAGCAGTTAAACGCCACGATACACCGTCCATTTCCAATCATTATGGCCCTGTTTGTTTTACATATTTTTATGCCAGCATGGGCTTGGAGCGTTGGCCAAGTGATTTTTCCGCATGATGTATTTACAAGCACAGGTCTTTTGCTAGCAGCGATTATTCCAACCGGAGTGACTAGCTTTATATGGGTCTCTATTTACAAAGGAAGCATTCCTCTTGCGCTATCCATTATTTTAATTGATACCCTTTTAGCGCCGCTTATCGTTCCTTATACGCTTTTATTGGTGGTTGGAGACACCGTGCATTTGGAAGCGCTAAAGTTAGTCAAAGATTTATGTTTTATGATTGTCCTTCCATCTCTGTTAGGCATGTGCTTAAATCAATATACCAAAGGAACAATTAAGCAAACGCTAGGACCAAAGCTGGCACCTGTTTCGAAAATAGGGTTAAGTGTGATGGTCATGGTAAACGGGGGAGTGATTGCACCTTATTTAAAGCATATTGATAAAAAACTGCTGTTTATCATCGTGATCGTCTTTTTAATGAGTTCAGCTGGTTATTTCTTCAGCTGGATGATTGGCAAATGGCTAAAGTGGGACCGAGCAAAAGTTGTGACGCTTACGTTTTGCGGAGGCATGAGAAATATTAGCGCCGGAGCCGTATTAGCCGTATCTTATTTTCCAGCTCCTGTTGCTGTACCCGTCGTATTAGGGATGTTATTTCAGCAGGTATTAGCTGCTTTATCAGGGCGTTTAGTTCAAAACTATTACCAGAAAAAAGACGCTGAATTTGTTTCATTAAAATAAATAGAAAAAGCAGGGAACAAACTACAGTAATCATAAATTAAGCACTCTGTTTTAATGATCAGAGATAAGATGCTTTTACGCTTGTTACGTTCAAGATAATGAGATGATTAGAAAAAGGTACGGTGTGGCATACTAGAAAGAAAAAGGTCGGATATTCTTGCTTATCAATATAGCGCTGGCATTTGTTTTACCTTGGGTTTTTGGCACACTCTATTTACATCCCAGAAATCGTCGTTTACTGCCTTTAGTAGGAACTGCTTTTTGCGTTTTAGCAATCGTCATTAATGAATTCGGTAGCTATTATGGCTTTTGGAAACTCCACACTTCTTTAGAAAATGAAGCATTAGAAGCGCTGCCTTTTAATTTAGGTGTCTATCCTGTATTGGCCAGCTATATGATTTTTTTAATCCAGCGAATCGGAAAGCCTCATTTTTTTATTTTTCTTATAGCGCTGCTTACAACATTTTTTGAAGGAACGTATGTGTATATGGAAAGAGTCATGTACGGGAACGGATGGAATCTTGGTTGGACATTTTTTTCCTACTGGATTCCGTACGGCGTGATTTATGTGTACTATAGGTACTTAGTGAGGCTTCGACTGCTTCATTAGAAGGAAGAAAAAGAAGTAAATATGCGCAACAAAAAAAGCCGTGAATATTCACGGCTTTTTTTGTTAGATCGCTTCTTTCGAGCTAGATTTATCTTTTGAATGATCCCATGCATCAATATTATCAAGTCCAGGAATGCTGTCTTGATAGAAGATAGGGTCTTTTCCAGCTTTCTTTTGGGCAAGATAATCCTTGAGCGCAGCAAAGGCAACTTTCGAGAGCAAGAGAATCGCGATTAAGTTGACTATTACCATAAAGCCCATAAACAGATCTGCTAAATCCCATACAAGCTGGATTTGAGAAATGGAACCAAACACAATCATTGCAAGTACGGCAACACGATAAGTCATCAGCCAAGCTTTATTTGTGTTCAAAAACTCAATATTTGTTTCTCCGTAGTAGTAGTTACCAATTAATGTACTAAAAGCAAATAGGAAAATCATAATCGCAAGAGCGCCCGATGCCCAAGAACCGATGTGAGTGCTTAAAGCAGCTTGTGTTAACTCAATACCGCTTAAATTTTTATTTGTATAAGCACCTGAAAGCAAAATGATAAAGGCAGTACTACTACAAATAATAAGCGTATCTGTTAATACACCAAATGCTTGAATTAATCCTTGTTTTACCGGGTGGCTTGTTGTTGCAGCCGCTGCGGCGTTTGGCGCACTACCCATACCCGCTTCGTTTGAGAATAGACCGCGTTTAATTCCTTGCATAAGAGCTGCTCCAAGAGAACCGCCTGCAATTTGCTCGAAACCAAATGCATTTTTTACGATTAACGCAATAAGAGAAGGCATCTCTTGAATGTTCATGATAATAATGAATAATGCTACGCCAATGTAGGCAACAGCTAGTACCACAACAATATATTCTGACATTTTTGCAATACGCTTAACTCCGCCAAAAATAATGGCAGCGAAAGCCACTGTCATAATAATGCCTAACACTAAACGATTTGTTCCGAACGCATTTTCAAACGCAAGAGTAATCGTATTCGATTGTACAGCATTAAAAATTAAGCCGAATGATAAAGTGATTAAAACGGCAAACAGTCCGCCCATCCATCGTTTTTTTAACCCTTTTTCCATATAGTAAGCGGGCCCGCCTCGGAAGCCGCCGTCTTTGTCTTTTACTTTATATACTTGTGCTAACGTACTTTCAATAAATGCTGAAGCTGAACCAATAATGGCAAGCACCCACATCCAAAATACAGCACCAGGTCCCCCTAAAGCGATCGCAATCGCAATACCTGTAATGTTACCTGTACCAACGCGGGCTGCCATACTGATACAGAACGCTTGGAATGGCGAAATTCCCTCTTTAGAAGAGCTATCCGCACCTTCTTTTAATACACGAATCATTTCTCTTAATAATCGAATTTGTAAAAACTTTGACCTGAACGTAAAAAACAAACCAAATGCAATCAGCATCGCAATCAGTAAGTAGGACCAAAGAAATTCGTTGATTGAACTAACAAAACCTTGAACTACTTCTTGCATAGTTTCACCTCTTCATGAATTATAGTAGAATAATAATAAAAAACATGAATTTATAGAATTTTCCCTCTATTTAGACAGATCTCCCTATTTCCCCGCTGTTTTCTGCATTATCCTTGTCGAATCTTGTTGCTAAATCTGAACCTTATATATATATAAAATAATAATTTTGGTCTTTTGTCAACTAACCTCACATGGAAAAATAGGGTGATATGACAAGTGAAGTGGGTGTGAAAAGGCGATAACAGCAGGGATGAAAGAAATTTCATTTTGTTTTACTTAATTGTTACTAGAAAATAAAAGTTTTAGGCCAAGTACGCCAAAAACCGTTCCTTTTACATATTTTAATGTGTGCTGAAAGATACGACTTTTTTTGACTTTTTTCCCAAGACCAGAAGCAAATAGCGCAATAAGTGAAAAGATGATGAGCGTTTCGGCGATAAAGATGATACCAAACAAAATCATCTGCAAACTTACATGTCCAAGAGACGAATTAACAAACTGCGGTAAGAACGTAATGAAGAAAATAGCTACTTTTGGATTGGTTAAGTTGCTAACAAATCCTTTTCTAAAGTGATGATGTTGTTGAACGTTTTCTGTTAATTCCAACGGACCGCTTTTTTCTCGAAACGATTGATACGCTAAAAACAGCAGATACAGAACGCCTACAACCTTTAGAATCGTAAAGGCAATAATTGATTTTTGAAAGATAATAGATAGCCCCACTGCGGCTAAAAGAGTATGTACAAATGTTCCTGTGATAGAACCTAATACGGTTTTAATGCCTGCTTTGACGCCTGAAGCAATACTTTGTGTCATTACAAAAATCATATCTTGTCCTGGTATTAAGACAATAATAAGTGACACGGCTATGTAAGGTATAAGCCAAGAAAATGTCATGATGATTCCCTCCCCACAGAATTTTAACCATTTCGACAAAGAGTTCTCAAGAGTATGTGCTAATGAATTAATAGATTAATGGAGTAAAGTTAGAAGGCATAAAAGCGTGGGAAGAGGTTATTCTCCCTGATAAAAATCAATAAAAGATGTAGGAAAAAAATAGGTGATGCTGTATAATGATTCGATATAATTAATTTTTATAGAAAGAGGGTGGAAATTATGAAGTACTGTTTAGCACAGCCGGAGGACGCTGCTACAGTTCACGATCTTATGCTGCAAGCTTTTTCGATATATCGCGATTCTGTACCACCGTCCAGTGCTCTTGATGAAACAATAGAATCTATTATGCAATCGTTAAAGAACGGAAAAGAAGCTGTCATTTTATATATCGAAAATAAGCCAATAGCGATGGCGCGTTTTACGCTAGAAGAAACGAGCTTATATTTTTACCGCCTATCTGTTATTCCTTCTTTTCAAGGAAAAGGAATGGCTAAACAGCTTATTCAATGGTTAGAAACATACGCAAAAGAGTGTGGTAAAGAAAGTTTATCATGCAAGGTGAGAATAAGTGTTTCTCGCAATATAGCTTTGTATGAATCAATCGGCTTTTACATAGAGGAAAAAGAAATCGTACATAGAGACGGAGTGGATATTCCTGTAGCAAATATGAAAAAAGACAGTCTAAAAGGAGTACTTGTATGAATAAATCAACCCTGCCTTTACCGCCTGCGTTATTCCTTTTAGTGGGTGTATTAGCCGTTTCTTTTTCTTCTATTTTAATTAAATGGTCGGAAGCGCCTGCTTCTATTTTAGGGATGTATAGACTGCTGTTTACGGTCCTTTTATTTTTACCGTTTTTACCATGGAGGAAAATGAACGTTCTTTTAAAAAATACCACGGTGAAAGAATGGCTAATGCTAGCTGTATCAGGCGTATTTTTAGGACTTCACTTTCTGTTTTGGATGGAGTCTTTTTCACATACAACAGTTGCTAGCGCTATGATTTTGACTGCGCTTGAGCCGGTCTTCGTAGTGGCAGGAGCTTATTTTTTATTTAAAGAAAAAACAGGCAAAGTAGGAATCATCAGCATTTTAATCGCTGTTAGCGGCGCAGCGATTATCGCATCGGGAGATATCGGAGTATCTAAAACGGCTCTTTACGGAGATTTACTTTCTGTTTTAGGTACAGTGGCTGTTTCTGTTCATATGCTGGCGGGACAAGACTTATGCAGGAAAATGCCTCCAATCATCTATAGCTTCGCCGTTTTTTTAATCGGTGGACTGGTTCTATTTGTCTACAATATTTGGACACATGTATCGCTGACTCAGTATGACACAAAGGACTGGTGGATCTTTTTGCTTTTAGCGCTTATTCCTAATATTTTTGGTCACGCCTTATTTAACTGGCTGTTAAAGTATGTAGGTGCTACAACGATTTCAATGGCTATTTTAGGCGAGCCAATTGGTGCCATCATTCTCGCTTATTTCTTGCTTGGAGAAATGACAACAGCTTCTCAGCTAGTGGGAGGAACGATTGTGATGATTAGTGTGATGGTATTCTTAAAGTACAAAGCAGCAGAGCCGGAAAAAGTCATAGCTCTTCAAGAAAAGTCGAATATCAGCTAATTGGATATGCAAGCAGCACCGAGTATGATCCAGTTTATTTATCATTATTTACCATTTGGTAAAGAGGCTTTTATTAAACTACATAAAGCAGGTGTAAATATGCTGAAAAAACTAACGGATCACGTTTATTACTTTCCTCACTCTGAAGAAACGGATCGACCGGTGCTCGGGCTTATATGCGGGGAGAAGTATAGTTTCGTCGTAGATGCTGGGAATTCTCCTGCGCATGCCTCATCATTTTTAGAAGAAGTTGAAAAAATGGGCGCCCCTCCAATCAAAGGAGTAGCTATTACGCATTGGCACTGGGATCATACATTTGGCATTCATGCAATGAACAAGTATACAATCAGCCATCATTTAACGAAGAAAAAGCTGGCCTATTTAAAGACACTGCGCTGGGACGATGATTCCTTGGATAAACGCGTCCAGAAGGGGGAGGAAATCGAATTTTGCCGGGATATGATAAAGAAAGAAATGCCGAGTCGAGAGACGTTAATTTTACAGGAGCCGGACGTAACGTTTCATCATCATATGGAAGTTGACCTAGGTGGAATCACTTGTTGCATTCAGCATATTGGAGGGGCACACGCGCAGGACTCGTCCATTGTCTACGTACCCCAAGAAAAAGTCCTGTTTTTAGGTGATTGTCTATGTCCAGATTTTTATAGCGGTGACTGGAGTCATGATAAAGAAGACTTTGAGCGGATTCAGAGAGAGCTTAAAAAATATGATGCGCAGTATTATCTCTCATCTCATTGGCATCCTGAAACCTCTGAGGAGCTTTGGGAAGATTTACATCAATTGAGTACTATCGGAGAAATTGTAGGAAATGAAGTAGACCTAGAAAAAGCATTTTTTCAGTTTGAATATGAAACGTATAAGAAGCCCACAAATGTAGAAAAAGAAAGAATACAGTATTTTGTTAATGGAAACGTCAAACGCAGAAGCAGAGAACTGTTTTGATGATTTATACATAATGGTAAATAAGCTCGCCTGTTCATACTATGTTATGAGAGGGCGAGCTTATTTAATTTGTTGTACCGTGATATAAGTTTTAATTAAAGTTATGATATTAAAATAAATAACTTGACGAAATAAAGTTATAAAAATATAATAAGTTACATAAAGTAAGTCGATTAAAAAATGATATGTTTTAAAGGAGAAATGATCATGTACTTTCATCGTGCACCGCATGTTTTTGTTGGGCAAGTGAATTTAAAAGTAGAAAATTTAGAGCGTTCACTCGCTTTTTATCAACAAATAATTGGTTTTCAACTTTTAGGGAGAAAAGAGAACAAAGCCTTGTTAACTGCTGATGGACGCACGGCGCTGTTATCGATTGAACAGCCGGAAAACGTTACAGCAAAACAGCCTCGTACAACAGGTTTGTATCATTTTGCTCTATTGTTGCCGACTCGTTCTGATTTAGGAAGTATCCTGCAGCATTTGTTAAATAGCGGTTATCCGCTTCAAGGGGCGTCTGATCATCTAGTGAGCGAAGCGCTATACTTGGCAGATCCAGATGGAAACGGCATAGAGATTTATCGAGATCGTCCGTCAAGTACATGGGAATGGAATGACAGTGAAGTAGTAATGGCTACAAAACCTTTAGATGCAGAAGCGATATTAGCTGAAGGAAACGGTAAACCTTGGACAGGATTGCCTTCAGCTACCTTAATGGGACATATTCACCTTCACGTTTCTGAGTTAGGACAAACGGAAAACTTTTATCGAAATGGATTAGGTTTTGACGTTGTGAGCAATTACCATAATCAAGCATTGTTTATTTCAACTGGGCGCTATCATCATCACATCGGATTAAACGTTTGGAATGGAATTGGAGCGCCTAGTCCTCTTGAAAGCAGCGTTGGTTTAGAGTCATTTACGCTTGTTTTTCCAACTGAAGAAGTAAGGAATCAGGCAATAAATCAGCTTCGTGGAATCGGAGCAACTGTGTATAAAGAAAACCAAGGTTTTGTCACAAAAGATCCATCAGGCAATATAATTAGATTAGTCCTTTAAAATAAAAGCTGCCGCGATTGGCAGCTTTTATTTATCGCAATGTTCGTCAAAATAAGAAAGGAATGTACACGTTTTTCTCAAATAGTAGGATGATAATAGCGAAAACGGTGTTATTTTCGGGGAAATAAACGAAGAGTCTTACGTTTAAAAAAGTTTGTAAACAAGTGGGCGTGGGAATAAAATACATATCAAGCATCATTTCTTATCGTTATTGAATCTTTATATAAAGTCTTTTCATATAAAACCTTAAAGGAAGGGAGCGGAAAGCTGTGAGATATAAAGTGAAACACTGGCTTAGATTAACTTCAGACGAGCGTTATCTTGTATTGTTTGCTACTGCTGCTTTGCAAAAAGAAAAGCGATAAAAGAGTTGTTAATAGTAAGGAAAGTAGCTTTATATGCTAACAAAAAGGTAATAAAAGGCCTGAAAATAATACATTTATTTTCAGGCCTTTTATTGTCTTCAAACCTCGGTTAAGCCAACTGCTGAGAGATAGCTTCAGCAGTTTGTTTGCCGTTTGTTATACACGCTGCAATCCCCACTCCATAGTAGGAACAGCCGGCTAATCTAATAGCGGGGTGCTTGTCATGCAATTTTTGAGTCAAGCTGCGTACGAGTTCACCGTGTTTAAGGTGATAGGTAGGCATTAATTTATCCCAATTGGTTACGTCGTTTTCAATGGGTTGCTCTTTGATGCCTAAGCTGTTTTCAATGTCCTTTTGTGCCATGGCCAGCAGCTCTTCTTTTGACATCGTCCGCAAGCTGTCAAAGTGGTGACTCGTGCTTTTATAAAACAGGCGAACTAACAAATTCCCTCGCTTAGAAGTGTGAGCCCACTTTTTGCTCGTCCACGTACAGGCATTGGCGATTAAGTTGCTTGATTGAGAGGCAATAAACCCAGTGCCTTCAGCGGGAAGAGATTCGTCTGGAACGTCGTAACCGATGTACACGCTAATGAGAGAAGAATCTTTTAACTGCTCAAAGTCTTCGTTTAATTCGGGATCGTTCAACAGGTGCTGAGCAGCCGTGTGCGGTGTAGCTAACACTGCGTAATCCGCCGAAAAGTCTTGCCTCGGCGTACTGATTCGGTAGCGCTCACCGTCCCGTTTTATGCTGGTGGTTGGCGTATCTTTTAAAATCGTTATGTCAGAAAGCTCTTCTTCTAAGCGGTGAATAATCGTTGATAAACCTTGTTTAAACGAAATGAATTTTTTATTTCCTGCCGTTTTAAATTTCTTTTCATTGGCTCCCATTCCTTTGATGATACTTCCGTACGTGTTTTTATAGTCGAGCAGATACGGGAGAGTGGAAGAAATCGTGAGTTTATCTAAATCCCCAGAGTAGACCCCGGATAAAATAGGTGCAATTTGCTTTTCTACTAGCTCTTCTCCTAAAAAATGTTTTAAAAAGAGTCCAATTGAGCTGTCTTTCGTAAACGTTGTATTTTTAGTGATTAAGTCTTTTAAAGCTGTAATTTTAGCTTTTGAAGAAATTAGCTCGCTTTTAAAAAGAGATTCCACGCTTGTCGGAATACCGAACATAGTATCTTCAGGAATTGGCAGTAGCTCATTAGCAGAATAAATAAACGATTTTCCTGTTTCGTTATACACCAAATCGTTCGTTAAGTATAGTTCTTCTAGCAGAGGCATAACGTTTTCTTTTCGAGCGACGATAGAGTCTGCCCCTGTTTCCATGATAAATTCCCCAGCTTCACGCGTATTAATTTTCCCTCCTAGGTGGGAATGTTTCTCTAGTAATAATAATTTAAGCGGGAGATTACGTTCTCGTTTTAGTTTCTGCAAATAGTACAGAGTAGTTAAGCCCGTAATTCCTCCTCCAATAACAGCGACCGTTTTCAAAGTATTCACTCCTACATCTTCAACAATTAGTCTGTAATATACGAAAATCATACCACTATGACTAGGAAAAGTGTAATGAATTGATTGTGAACATAGTTTGTGCAAACACGAAAAGAAATATTGAAACTATACGATTAGATATTTTGAAATTACATAAAATAAAAGCTCATACACGTAGAGAAAATGATTGAGACGCAGCAGTGAAGAAAGGAGGAAGCATCATGCTCGGCGGTTTTATGGAAACGCTGAAAAAAGACTGGCTCGCTTTCGTATTAATAAGTGTTCTTATATGCGGTATTACCTTGAACGTACGAGCCGAAGAGAAGAGCGGACGAAGCGGATACATCGAACCAAAGCTAGTTTTTCCTGTGATCAGTGATGTTCATATTAAGGAAACAGGAACGCTTGATTTGCGTACTTTTCAACATGCATTAACGCAATTAAATGAACAGGCACCAAAACAAGATGCATTTGTAGTAGTAGGAGATTTGGCTGATACAGGCGCGTTAAAAGAATACGACCGCTTTTTTTCTCTTTATAATCAAAATAAACAGCCGCAAGCCGTATCTCTTTTTACAATTGGTAATCATGAATACCGGGACAGTGTAACCAATCAGCAAGCGCAGCGGCGTTTTTTATCTAAAACCAAAATGAAAGCTCTTTACTTTCATCAAGTGATAAAAGGATATCATTTTATCATGCTTGGAACAGAAAGCCGTCTGACCGCCGGTGATTATTCAATCAAACAAATTAACTGGCTTGGTGAACAGTTGAAGATAGCAAAGCGAGATGATCCTAAAAAACCGATTTTTGTCTTTATTCATCAGCCTATTAACAATACACTGTACGGAAAAAACAGATGGGGAATAGAAGTGAATGAACAGCTTCTTTACAATACGTTAAAACCTTATCCGCAAGTCATTACATTTTCCGGTCATACCCACCATCCGTTGGACGATCCTCGTACTATTTTTCAAAAGGATTTTACATCTCTTGCAACGTCTTCTGTTCGGTATATATGGCCCGGTGCTGGATATTTACAAGGTGAACTTCCTCCTGGCTACCGAGATGTGAGTCAAGGTCTTCTTGTAGAGGTTTATAATCGAAAAGTAGTAGTTAAAAGGCGGGATTTTCACGCAAATAAGTGGACGGGAGAAGCGTGGGAAATTGACATACCTGCAGATGCAAAAAAGTTTCACTACACGAATGAACGAGATTTAGTAAAACCAATTTTTCTTCCAAGCTCTACTATTTCTGTTATACAAGAAAAAGCTTCATCGAATCAGATTTATATCCAGTTTACGCAAGCGGTGGATAATCTGATGGTTCATTCTTATCGCATTACCGTCAAAAATAAAGAAACTGGAAAAGTTGTCAAAACATATAATGCATTTTCTCAATATTACAGCGATCCTGTTCCGGATGTTTTAATTCTTCCGTTATCAGGTCTGCAGCCTCATACTGCGTATCAAATAGAAGTAGCAGCAGTGGATGCGTTTGACAATCAAAGTGATCAAAAATTAATCATTGAAGGCTCTACTAAATAGCTAAAAGAATCCTGATTTTTATTGATTCTTTTAGCTTTTTTTCATCTGTTTTTAATGTTATTTTCATTAGATTTTTAAGTGGAGTTGTTACACTAAAACTGTATTTAAAGTCATAATATGTAATCTTCATGAAAGTATTAAAATCAAAAGGAGTTTGTATGAAAGGATCTTTTGGACGTTTTTTAGTAGTAGGGCTGATTAATACAGGAGTAGGCCTCTCCATTATGTATGTGCTGCTTCATATCTTTCATCATTACTGGGCAGCAACGTTTGTCGGCAACGCAGCGGGGGCAGTAGTCAGCTACGTTTTAAATCGAATATTTACATTTAAAAGCGGAGTTCATTTATCTAAAAGCATACTGCGTTTTATTTTAGTTATTGGCGTTTGCTACGGTTTGTCTTACTATATCGGACTGCAGTTCTCCAGCTGGTTATTGCATCAACTCCCTGCTACTGTGCGCCCGTTCAAAAAAGACGTCGGTATATTAATTGGAACAGGTCTGTATACGCTTTTAAATTATACGGGTCAAAAATATGTTGTGTTCAACGAAAAAAAAGAAGCAGTCGTCATACACGATTAGCTTTTAGCAATTATGAAATGGAAATAGGTGTTAACAGATGAAGAAAGAAACAGCTATGAATAAAGAAAAAACATTGCTTATTATTGCTTTCCTTTTGCTGGTTGCGTACGTATCCCCCATGTTTTTGCTCGGGGAAAATTCACATATACGCGTGCACGATAATTTAGATTCAAATATTACGTGGTATAAAGTTCTGCATCAAAGCGGAGAGCTGTTTGGGTCTAGTCATGCCGTATTACCTCAAATTATTAATGGATTGCCAAGAAATACGTTTGGAACAGAATTTAGCGGTATTCAGTGGCTATATGGCTTATTTCCTAGCATGCTTGCGTACAGCCTCAGCCAAACGATCACGCGCGTATTTGCTTTAATTGGAATGTATTTATTATTAAAAAAGCATTTTATCACAAGCGAAGATGCTTATGCGATTCGAGTGCTTGTATCACTTGCTTTTGCACTTACTCCTTTTTGGCCTTCGGGCATGCTGAGTACATTAGGACAGCCACTGGCGCTGTGGGCGTTTTTAACCATTCGAAACCGCGAAGGAACGTGGAAGGAATGGCTTACACTTTTGCTGCTTCCGTTTTACGCGAGTTTTGTGCTAGGATTTTTCTTCTTTTTAGCGGCGATGGGGCTGCTATGGCTAAGAGATGCAGTAAAAAAACGAGCGTGGAATATTCCTTTTTTAAGCAGTATTGCAGCGATGACCGCTGTCTTTCTGCTCATTGAATACCGGCTTGTTGATTCTCTTTTATTTCCGGAAGACCCGACGAGTCGAAATGAATTTTTAAGCTCTACTCTAAGCTTTGGACATTCCGTTCGCCTTGCTTTGAAGAACTATACGCTTGGGCATACGCATGTAATGACGCTTCATACCTTTGTGCTTTTACCGCTTTCTTTTGTCGTGCTGTGGATTGTTGCTCGGAATCGCAAGGGAAAGCTTGAAAAAACGTTTTTGCAGTTATTTATTCTTAATCTACTACTGTCGATTTGGTATGCGTTTTGGTTTTATAAAGGATGGGAGCTGCTAAAAGAAAAATTTCAGCTTTTAAATACGTTCAACTTTGCTAGATTTCATTTTTTACGCCCGCTCATTATTTATTTGATGTTTGCAGTTGGCGGCTATGTTTTATGGAAGCGGGGCAAGACGTGGAAGAAGTTTGTGTGGGTGTGTTTGATTTTACAGCTGCTTGTGTTATTTATAGCGAACCCTGAACTTTATTATCGCTACAATCACGAACCGTCGTTTAAAGGATTTTATGCTGTTCATCAATTCGATGAAATAAGCAGATATATTGGAAAACCTAAATCATCTTATCGGGTAGCAAGCATTGGGCTTCATCCATCAATTGCTCAGTATAACGGCTTTTATACGCTAGATACGTATAACAACTTCTATCCCTTAACGTATAAACATGAGTTTCGCAAAATCATTGCCAAAGAGCTTGATAAAAATAAAAAGTTAGAAAGCTACTATGATCACTGGGGCAACCGCTGCTATGTGTTTGTTAGCGAGCTAGGGAAAAAATATGATTACCGTAAAGACTCAACAAAAAATATCCGTCATTTACAGCTTAATATCAATCAATTTAAAAAAATGGGCGGTCGCTATATCTTTTCAGCTGTGCCAATCGAAAATGCTGAAAGTGACGGTTTGCACTTTTTAAAAGCATTTAACGATAAACAGTCCGCTTGGAAAGTGTATGTATATGAAGCAAAGTAAGGGGGTAATAAAATGAACAGACCTATTTTAACGATTGTTGTTCCATGCTACAACGAAGAAGAAGTATTAAACGAGACGTCTTTTCAATTAACTACTGTAGTAAAAGAACTGATAGATGAACGTCTTGTATCAGGTGAAAGTACAATTTTATTTGTGGACGATGGAAGTAAAGACAGCACGTGGTCGCTTATTGAAAAAGAAAGCTGCAGTAATTTATTTGTAAAAGGGTTAAAGCTAGCGCGAAATGTAGGACATCAAAATGCTTTGCTGGCAGGACTAGAAGCAGCTTACAAACAATCTGACTGCGTCATTTCCATTGACGCAGATTTGCAAGATGATATCAACGTCATTCGTACTTTTGTGGAAAAATATTGGCTCGGGTATGAAGTCGTATATGGTGTTCGAGACAGCAGAGAAACCGATACATTTTTTAAACGAACCACGGCAGTAGGATTTTACCGTTTTATGAATAAGCTAGGAATTCAGCTCGTTCAAAATCACGCGGATTTTCGTCTCATGAGCAAACGTGCTCTTGGTGAACTCATGAAATACAAAGAAGGAAATGTCTTTTTACGAGGCCTTGTACCATTAGTAGGATTTCGCTCCACGGAAGTCACATATGACCGCAAAGAACGGACGGCGGGCGAATCAAAATATCCGCTAAAGAAAATGCTTGCTTTCGCATTTGACGGGATTACATCTTTTAGCGTAGCGCCTATACGATTATTAACGCTGCTTGGAGGAGCTTCTTTTCTCTTTAGTATTGCGTTTGGTATTTATGCGCTGATTCAAAAATATTTAGATCATACACAAATTGGCTGGACGTCTCTTATTTTATCGATTTGGCTTGTAGGCGGCCTGCAGCTAATGGGGATAGGGCTTGTCGGAGAATACATTGGCAAGATTTTCAACGAAGTGAAACAGCGTCCTAAATATGCGATTGAAAGAGATTTATATACGAAACACTCATTAGACAAACAAAAAGATTTGCTTATGCATTAACTAAGAAGCTTCTCCTGAATGGAGAGGCTTTTTGTGTTAAAACGTATATCATAATTTTTAGGGTAATAGGAGATGCTACTACTAAAATTTCTAAGGAGATCAAAATCTATGAAAAGACTAATTTATACAGTCAGCACTTTTTGTTTTGTTTGGCTTGCTTTTGCAACCATTCATGTTAGCGCTCTTTCTATTGAAAAGCTTCCAATGAAGAGAGCATCTGAACAATGGTCAGTTGAACTGACAAAAGCGAGTATGGCAGGAGATAATCAGCTAAAATGGAAAAATAACGTCTATCATACATATGGGTTAATCGTTGAAAACATTGGAAAAGATGTAGAGCGGGTACAGGTCCAAGCTTTTCGACACGAAGGAAAAAATAAGGCGAAATACAGCTTGTTTTCTCCTATTGAAAGGTCTAACTTAAGCAAAAGCGGTCAGCGTTTTCGCTATGCCAATTTTGCTGTTCCTGGAAAAGCTGCAAGTTTAGACATCGTGATTAACTGGACGGATGAACAAGGCAATCACCAAGAGCATTTTGAATTTAAATAAAAGTCTTCGCTTAGGCGAAGACTTTTTTGCAGGAATTCACCTGTGCATGTGGAAAAGCAAAACGAAAGGAGAGATCGTAATGATTGTGAAAGCTACTGAAGAAGAAATACAAGAAATTCGGACGAAATCTGCTGATGCACTGTTTGAAGGAACAATGAAGCAGTTTCATCCGCCAACTGAACGCGTAAATGAACTAATTGATAGCGCACTTGAAAAAGGATGTTATTATTTAGTCTCGAGACAAGAAAATAAACTCGCAGGCTGGGTTCTTGCCGGGCCATCTGCCGACTTCTTTTCAAAAGAAGAAATTGGCTTTATCTACGAATTATATATTTTATCCGAATACCGCGGGCAAGGTCTAGCCAAGCCGTTAATGCGAAAAGCGATCAATGAATTGTCTGCCAAAGGGTACCGTGAAATCAGACTAAGCGTCCATGCCGGGAATTTTGCACAGCATGTGTATCGTGAACTTGGATTTGTAGAAAAGCAAATATCAATGAGCCTGCAGGTGGTAAAACGTCCGTAATGTTGGTGAATGTCAGCGAGTCCATAAAACATAAGATGTTATACATGCGATGAGGTTTGGTAATGAAAGTAAAAGTAAATAAGTAGCCCAAACGGCGCCTTTATCTAGTACTTCAACAGCACCTCCACCTGTATTATTTGAGGAGGGGGGATCTTCAAGCGCATTCATAACCAAAGCCGCCGCTGCTAAAATAATCCCTCCGATGCTTCCAGTTGTTTTGACAATTGCAATATGGAAAGTAGATGAAAAGGCAATGCTGAGAAGCAACAGCAAGCTTCCCGAAAAAGCAGATAACATGTATCGTTTCATGTGCTCACCATCCTTTATGAAAGCATACCATATTTTACTTCTTTTTTCTTTTTATTGAAAAAGTATTGACGTAACCTATAAAACATATTAGAATAGTCAGAAATAATCCAAAACGAAATATTCTTATCTAGAGAGGTGGAGGGACTGGCCCTTTGAAGCCTCAGCAACCACAATTATTGAATGGTGCTAATTCCAGCATAGCCTAGCTCTGACAGATAAGAAGAGGAACCTTTTTCTATGATAAAATCCTCTTCTTACGAAGAAACATTTTGTATAGAAAAGGTGAGGACATTGAACAATAGACAAACGGCGTTAAGCATTGATGATTATTTAGACTTATACTTATTAGCAAAAGAAATAAAAGACGAAACGTGGCAGCATGAAATTTTAGCCGCGCTAAAAACGCAGCAAAATTGTTCATTTGAAGAAAAACAATCCGCACTAGTTCAAGAGATATGGGAAGATTTTAAACAGTTAAATGAAGATATTTCTTTTACGTATCGCTTAATTCAAGAAGAGCCAACTAACGAACGATTTCAGGCTAAATTAAGGCACTTGAGAGAACGACGGATCACGCTGAGTCGTGAGTTATATTTAGCTAAAAAACAGTATGTTAAACACACGCAATAAAAAGATCCGCTTGATAAACAAGCGGTTTTTTGCGTGAAAATGTTAGAAGTATTATATTTCGGGTAGTAAATAGATAAGACAAGCAAAGGAGGGATAACAGTGGCCCAAGGTGTATTATGTGAAGTGAATGAGTGTATGTATTGGAAATCCGGAAATAAATGCAGTGCAGAGTCCATTTACGTTGTGAGTCCTGAAAGTAGTCACCATGTTTCTGACACGGAAGAACCTGGCTGTAAAACTTTTGAACCGGCGAGATAAATGCTAGTTTTCATAAAATGAACGATGCGCTGACGGAGTTGAGTCGGCGTTTTTCTATTTTTTTAAAATGCTATTACTTAGGCGCAATAATAAATACATATTAAAAAAGCAGTGCGAACGCTTAATTGTGCGTTTAAACAAAATGATACGATATTTTTTTTGTTTTTCGACAAAAGAAAAGTGAGAGAAAGGTGATAGAATACAAATATACAGCCTGTCTTTTAGCACGAACTTATATGAAAGCGCTAACAAAAAGGTTGTGTTCATCTCGTTTTGACAGATTGGAAAAAGGGGAGACGTTTATGCAGGGGAAAACTCAGGAAAAAGAATTGAAACGCGGGTTAGAAGAAAGACATGTGACGCTGATGTCCTTAGGAGCAGCCATAGGGGTAGGACTGTTTCTTGGGTCTGCATCTGCTATTAAATTAGCAGGGCCGGGAATATTATTGGCGTACGGATTTAGCGGAATGATTATGTTTTTTATTATGAGAGCACTTGGAGAAATGGCGATTCAAAAACCTGTTGCAGGTTCATTTAGTAAGTACGCGCGTGACTATTTAGGGCCGCTCGCTGGTTATTTAACAGGATGGAATTACTGGTTTCTATGGGTTGTTACATGTATGGCTGAAATTACAGCCGTTGGTATTTATATGGGGTATTGGTATCCGGATGTACCAAACTGGATTTGGGCGTTATCAGCGCTTGTCATCATGACAACCGTTAACTTCTTAGCTGTTAAAGCATATGGTGAACTGGAATTTTGGTTTGCACTTATTAAAATTTTAGCGATTGTGTTAATGATTGCCGTTGGCGTATTGATGATTGTGTTTGGAATCGGTAACGGCGGCGTTGCGACCGGTATCAAAAATTTATGGGACAACGGAGGACTTTTCCCGAACGGATTCAAAGGTATTTTGCTGTCGTTGCAAATGGTAATGTTTGCGTATTTAGGAATTGAAATGATTGGCGTTACCGCGGGAGAAGTGAAAAATCCGGAAAAATCTCTAGCAAGAGCAATTGATTCTGTCTTTTGGCGTATTCTTATTTTCTACGTCGGTGCATTATTTGTCATTATGTCGATTTATCCGTGGCAAGAAATTGGTTCACAGGGAAGTCCGTTTGT
This sequence comes from Priestia aryabhattai, assembly GCF_023715685.1. Taxonomy (NCBI): domain Bacteria; kingdom Bacillati; phylum Bacillota; class Bacilli; order Caryophanales; family Bacillaceae; genus Priestia; species Priestia aryabhattai. The sequence continues at coordinate 343,283 of NZ_JAMBOQ010000001.1, read as the reverse complement.
ATTAACATTTGAAAAAATCGGCATTCCATCGGCGGCTGGTATCATTAACTTTGTGGTGCTAACAGCAGCTCTTTCTTCTTGTAACAGCGGTATTTTCAGTACAGGCCGTATGCTGTTCAACTTAGCAGAACACGGCGAAGCGCCAAAAGGATACAGTCAGCTTACAAAAGGCGGCGTACCAGGAAAGGCTGTTTTAGCATCAGCGGGTGCGCTATTAGTCGGAGTAGCGTTAAACTATATTGTGCCTGCCAAAGTATTTACGTGGGTAACAAGCATTGCAACATTCGGTGCAATTTGGACGTGGGGAATTATTTTGCTTTCTCAAATTAAGTATCGCAAAACGTTAAAAAAGGGTGAAGAGGCAAAGTTAAAATATAAAATGCCTTTATTTCCATTAACATCTTATGTATCACTTGCGTTCTTAGCGCTTGTTGTTGTTCTCATGGCGTATAATCCAGATACAAGAATTGCAGTTGTCATCGGACCATTATGGTTTATCGGTCTTATTATCGCGTATTACGCAAAAGGATTCCATAAACGAAGTCAAGGTTCAGCTGCAACTGAGCAAAAGCTAGTGAAATAAATGAAGAGGCCTCTTTCTTGGAAAGAGGTCTTTTTTTATCATCAGTTTATACGCGAAGGCTTAGTTTATTTTAAGGGACCATTGGTACGTATAAATAATGTAGAAAATATTCTATTTATTCTGTACTATTTAATTATAAAGGAGAACTCATGAGTTATTGGATAAAAAGAAAGGAGAAGCTCATTTCTTCGCTTCTATCGAATTCTGTCAATTTTAAATCCGTTATCAATTTGATGAAAGCCGACTTTTGGATAGTAGTTCATAGCAGAAGGAGCGGAAAGTAAAATCAGCGCGGTTTCTTGGCCGATTTCTGATTGAACATGCTTGATGAGCTGTGTACCAATTCCTTGGTTTTGATAGTCTTTTACGACCGCTAAATCTGATAAATAGCAGCAGTAGCTAAAATCTGTTAACGCTCTGGCTATGCCAATGAGTTCGCTGTCGCTCCAAGCGGTAATGGTAAGAGAAGCGTGATCAAGCATTCTTTGAATACGATTAAGATCTTGTGCAGGACGTTTAATACCTGAATGTACAAACACTTCAGCGGCTTGTTGGGCACGGATTGCGACGTTGGTTTTATAAGTGATGGTCATTGTGTCATCTCCTTAAGTTATAAGATATAGTCCAGTATAGGAAGAAACTGAACTGAAAGTAAGTGTCAGAAATAGTAAATTTGATAGTATCAGTTAGAAAGGAAAGAACACCATGTTAGAGTTAATGCCTTTGCTTAATAAAAGAAAAGCAGATCCCTTATACATGCAGCTTTATACCTACATAAAGAAACAAATTCAAAAAGGTACCATTCCGCCTCATGAAAAACTGCCTTCTAAACGAAAGCTAGCTCTTCATTTAAGCATTAGCCAAAATACGGTTGAAGCGGCTTATGTGCAATTAGAAGCAGAGGGCTATATCGAGATACTAGCCAGGAAAGGAGCATTTGTAAAAGAGATAAAAAATGAAGTAGTACCTCAAAAACAGTCTCCCGTCTATGTGTCTCTGCCGCAAAAAGATCGGAAATCGACTGCCATTGATTTTAGCCATGGAAAGATAAATGTGGAAAAATTTCCGTATAATACGTGGAAAAAGCTAACGGTGCAAGCTATTTATCATGATGAAAGCCAGCTTTTTTATAGCGGACATCCGCAGGGAGAACTGCTCCTTCGTCAAGAAATTGCAGCGTACCTTTACCATTCAAGAGGAGTGCGCTGTACAGCGGAGCAAATTGTGATAGGTGCAGGTACGCAGTATCTCATGTGGCTGCTTTCTGTCATTCTGGGAAAAGAAAAGATAATTGGGTTCGAAAACCCAGGCTTTCACCGAACGAGGCACGTTTTTCAAGAACAAGGTATGTCGGTTGTCCCTATTTCTCTTGATGATTCTGGCTTGAAAGTGAAGGAACTGAAAGAAAGCGGAGCGGATGCGGTGTATATTACCCCGTCTCATCAATTTCCTATTGGTATGGTCATGCCGATTGCAAGAAGGCTTGAATTACTGGAGTGGGCGGCAAAAACGAACGGCTACATTATAGAAGATGACTATGACGGAGAATTTCGCTATAAAGGAAAACCAATTCCGGCACTTCAAGGACTTGATCAAGACGATCGCGTTATTTATACAGGTACGTTTTCAAAGTCGTTGATGCCTTCTCTTCGAATAAGTTATGCCGTGTTGCCACATCGGCTTCTTGCAAGCTATGTGAAGCACTGTGGGCTTTTTAAACAGCCTGTTTCAAGACTTCCTCAGCATACGCTCTTTCTGTTTATGAAAGAAGGGCACTGGGAACGCCACTTGAATAAAATGAGAACAACATACCGGAAAAAACAAGCGCTGCTTCTAGATTGTTTGACTACTATTATGGGAGAACGTGTAGATGTTATTGGAGAACATTCTGGCTTGCATATTCTTCTTAAGGTAAAAAACGGAATGAGTGAACAGAAACTAATTGAAGTAGCTGCCAAGCAAGAGGTAACGATTTATCCAACGTCGATTTATTATCATAGTACCGATGAAAACAAGACGCCTTATGTATTGCTTGGATTTGCGGGACTGTCTGATGAAGAAATAAAAACAGGTGTAAACTTGCTGTTTACAGCTTGGTTTGAACAGTAAGATTGAGGGATATGCTAGGGGGATTTCTATGAAAGTAAAGCGGAAATTATTTCGCTTGTGGACAGGAGAGCTTACGGCAACTTTACTGTTCGCTGTGCTGTGGATAGGGTACTTAAATGAGTTTTCTCATCTAGCTTTTTATTTAACAACATTTTCTAGTGTGTATGCTTTTATCGTACTTGAGTTTATCCTGTTTTAAGGAAGCTTGTACTGGTGTATGAAATGGAGGCGAGTGAGCCGAAAAGAAGATTCTCATTTGCCCTCTAACTACATTCAGTTGTTTCTACTTTTTAAGAAATTAAATAAAATTCTTCTTGCGTTAAGTTTAGGTGTGCTCATTTATCACTGTGTGCAGTTAGGAGTTAAGGGACTTGCTTTTTTTCTGGGCCTTTACGCGTTTGCTTGGATTGAATATATTAACTACTATGTGATTAGGCTTTCTTATCAAAGTACAAGTGAAATCAAGGAGTTTTTTGAGCAAAAAGGATTTAAACGGTCTATTTTAGCGAGAGAAATAGATAAGAACCAGCGCGTTTGATTAGACAGACTGCGCTGGCTTTTTTGTCTGGAAATCAAGGAATAGGCAAGAGTTGATAAGTTAGTGAACTTGAAAGTAAAGGAAAGTTTGATAGGAAGAAGATGCTTCTTGTAAGGAAGTGACAAATGTATGAAAAAGCGGTGTTACATTCATGCGGTTGTTTCTCGACCAATCATGGTTTACGAAAAATGATTTTCTTAGTTCGGCTGTGAGTTCAAGCTGTACTCCGGCTTTTAGAAGATTATCATTTACAATATTTTGCTCGCTTGTTCCGGCTATGTCAGAAGGGGCGTCGCGGACTGTAAAGCTGTTTTTGCGTAGCGCTTGCTTCACCAGCTCTTTATAAAGCTGATTTTTGCCGCCTACATATATGATAGGCTGGCTGCCGCTGTAGCCGTGAATCGTCATGACGGACATGCTTTGCTGAGACATCCCTCTAGCAATCGGTTCGTCAAAGTTTTCTGAGGTTATGTGCAGAACTCCGTTGTTACTTGACTTGATGCCTTCGAATAAATAATAAGAAGCGGAAAAGCGATCGGCGAGTTCTTTGGCGACTTCTGATGTACCTGGTTCAATTCCTCCGCCGTGAATGGCCATAATGGATAGATAGCTAAAGCGCTGTTCGTAGCGAATATCGTAGTCTTGATGGAGAATCTCGTGCTGCTGCAGTTCTGCATAAGAGGAATAATAGTCACCGCTTGCGTACGAGGGAGGGCTAATCAAAAAGCTGTACATCAAACATAGTAAAATGCTTGTACTCCATTTGAAACGGTTCATTAATAATCACCTCTATGTATCCTATGATACATAGAGGTGATTATTAGTATTTTCGCCCGATATAAAGTAAATGAGAAGACAGTCCAAGATGATAAGGGCTCGATGCTTGTTGGATAAGCAGCTGAATGATGCTGTTCATTTCTTCAGGAGACGTTTCCTGCCAGTACTTCCATTCCTCTGAATTAACGGATGAAGCAACGTTAGAGGCAATCAGCTCGACGCATTGAAATCCGTGCTCCTTTAAAAAAGGAATAATATCGTCAATCTCAGTGTAATAAGCGTGAGTAAACCGTCCTTCTTCGGCATGATCAAAGCAGCCTGATTCATAAAAATCATGCAGTGCTTTTGCCGTGTCGTTTGGTTTTAAACGCTCCGGCGATGTTAAAGAAGAAATGACGTGCTGAATGCGCGGCATAAACGAAATAAAGACAGTTCCTCCTGGCTTTGTGACTCGATGAAGCTCTCGAACGGCTTGAATGCGATCTTGTTTCTTCTGCAAATGATACATTGGTCCAAGCATTAATGCCGCATGAAATTGTTCATCTGAACAACATTGAAGGTTCCGGGCATCTGCCACGTGGAAATCACAAAATGCATTATATACTTGCCGTTCTAAAGCTTTCTCTTTGGCTGTTTCAACTAAATGAGGGGTCAAATCAGTTAGAGTTAATTCGTAGCCGTTTTCTGCTAGTTTCAAGGCATATCTTCCCGGTCCGGCACCGTTATCTAAAATATGTCCGCTAGGAGGAAGGTGCTTTTTTATAAAATGCCAGTTTACTTGAAACTCAATAGGCTCGCGTTCTAATCGTCCCCACTCATCGAATCTGCTGTAATAATCAATGATTTTATCCACTTTGATTAGCCTCCCCTTCAAAAATTGGTTATAGTAAATTATAACAAAAATAGAAATAGTTAATAGGTGCATTTATGAAAAAATGAAGATGAAGAGAAAGGAGGAGAAAAAATGACCGCAGCTTTTATTAGTCGTCTAGCGCTATCGGGTCTGTTAGGAGCCTTGGTTGGCTTAGAAAGAGAATTTAGAGCAAAAGAAGCGGGCTTTCGCACTCATTTTTTAGTTGCTGTCGGTAGCACGCTGATTATGTTAATTTCGAAATATGGCTTTTCAGACGTGCTTCATCAAGATCATATGGCCCTTGATCCGAGCCGGGTTGCAGCACAAGTAGTAAGCGGTATTGGGTTTTTAGGAGCAGGTATGATTATTATTCAAAAGCAGCATATTAGAGGGCTCACCACAGCCGCAGGCGTATGGGCCACGTCGGGAATTGGTTTAACAATTGGGGCGGGTATGTATACAGTCGGCATTAGCGCAACTGTACTGGTGCTGATTGGCTTAGAAATATTGAACGTAATGTTTACATCTCTTTCTACTCATTCCATTTTAATTAAGTTTCGTGCAGCCAATCAAGAGGATATTTATGAGCTGCTTGACAAGATTGAAAAGGAAAATATTATGATTTCATCCTATGAAATTCACCAGGATCATCATCAAGGGGAACTGCTTTATTTTGTTGAGATAAAAGGAAAGGCAAAAAAGAAAGGAAATAAAGTAGAGTTGATTAAATCAATTCACTCTATGGCTCACGTGTTATTTATTGAAATTGAATAAGTAATCATTTATTTTTTGTCAAAAGGCCTTCTTCAGGAGGCCTTTTACTTATTTGAACTCGCCCGATGTGTTTTAGCACTACAAAAAGAGGCTACTACTAAGTATGGAGAATTTTACTGGAGGTTTTAAAATGAAAATTGGAGTCGTAGGTGCTACAGGAAAAGCAGGAAGTTTTATCGTAAAAGAAGCCTTAAATCGTGGGCATGACGTAACAGCAATTGTACGCGATGCGAGCAAAGTAGAAGAAAGGGATGTTCGTACACTGGAAAAAGACATCTTTGATATTACGGCAAAAGATATTGAAGGCTTGGATGCAGTGGTAAATGCATTTGGAGCTCCTGAAGGAAAAGAACATCTTCATGTAGAAGCGGGGCAGGCGTTAATCCATGTATTTAAACAAGCTCCGGACGTTCGTCTTCTTGTTGTAGGAGGAGCAGGCAGTTTGTTTGTCGATGAAGAGAAAACGACGCGTCTAGCAGATACGCCTAATTTTCCAGAAGAGTACAAAGCGACAGCTGACAATCAAGCTCAAAATTTAAAAGACTTAGAAAGTACAAGCGACATTAATTGGACGTTTATTAGCCCGGCAGCATTTTTTAATCCTTCAGGAAAACGAACGGATGCTTATAAAAAAGGAAAAGATCATGTCATTTTAAACTCAGAAGGAAAGAGCCACGTCAGCTATGCTGATTACGCGATTGCTGTTGTTGATGAAATTGAGCGAGGAGAGCATGTAAACGAACGTTTTACCGTTGTATCCGACGCTAGATAAAAAAAGCCGCTTTATGCGGCTTTTTTTGTGCATGATATACTATGAAAAAAGAAGGAGGGAGTACAGCAGAAAATGGAGAATACAAAAAACGTAGCGCTAGCGTTTTATAGTGAAACCTACGACTCGTCTATACATAATTATACGCTGCCTGAAGAGCAGCTCATTTATACAGCACTCCCTGTTGAAGCCATAGTGAAGTGTGAGCAGGAAAAGGACAGAACGCCCGTTTTGATTTTGGTAGAAAACAAACTAGCCGGTTTTTTCGTACTCGATGCAGGGGAAGCCGTTAAAGAATATACCGATAGCTTCGGCGCGCTTTTAATACGGTCGTATTCCATTCATCCTGATTATCAAAGAAATGGAATTGGCAAAAAGTCATTGAAACTTCTTTCTTCTTTTATCCAACATCACTTTCCGACTAAAAATGAAGTAGTGCTAGGCGTGAATCATAAAAACACGGCTGCGCAGCATCTATATAACCGAAGCGGCTTTGTCGATACAAACCGGCGTATTTTTGGAAGTCAAGGCGAGCAGTTTGTTTATCAGATGAACATAAAAAAAGCTTGAACGAGAGTTCAAGCTTTTTTCTTAAATAACAAGGAGGAAGCTAGAGCAAATAGGCAGTGCCACAAGGGAAGTTTTTAACACGGGAGCAGGTACGCGATTTGTAAACTTTGCTCCAATGTATGAACCGACCATTGTGCCTACAACTACTTGAATCAGAAGCGGAATATCTAAAAAGCCTTGCTGATAATAGCCCATTCCTCCGCCGATCGCAATCGGAATAATAACGAGCATCGTCGTCCCAGCGGACTGGCGGATAGACAAGCCTAACACCATCATAAGGCCAAGCTGGATAAATGGAGTTGATCCAATTCCAAACATTCCTGACAGAGCGCCGGTAATCAAGCCAATTAGTAAAGAATAGACGACAAATTTAGCTCCTGTTGGAATAGTACGTTCTTTTTGCTGACGGGAAAATAAAAACATTCGCAGCCAAAGCAAAACACCAGATAATAAAAGCATGCCGGCTGTTAGCCATTTTAGCTCGCCTTCTGGGATAAATGATGAAAGGTTAGACCCAATCCAAGCCCCTAATGCGCCGAGGATACCAACAGAGATACCGGATTTTAAAGATACGTTACCTTCACGATAATGACTGACTGCGCCAGATAAAGAAGAGAAAATCATTGCGGTAAGAGCCGTTGCGAGAGCAACGTGTACAGATACGCCGTACAGCAGCGTTAAAATTGAAATAATAAAACCTGATCCGCCTGCCCCGACAAATCCTAAGATCAGTCCGACGGCTAACATTGTTAAAACAATTGAAACATCCATAAACCAATTCCTTCTTTCAACACTTATTCTATGCAGACACATAACATTTTCGGCAAGTGCTACGTTCTTCATTTAAACATGAATTTTTTATGACGTCCAATGTATAATTTATATGAAATTAATAGTATTATGTAATAAGTAAAGGGTGTGAAAAAATGGAATGGCAGCAGCTTGAATATTTTAATGTTGTAGCTCAAACGGAACATTTCACAAAGGCAGCGGAACAATTATCAATCGCACAGCCTACGCTCAGCCGTTCAATTTCTAAATTAGAATCAGAGCTTGGCGTGCCGCTGTTTGAACGAAAAGGAAGGCAAGTCATTTTAAATCGATACGGACGGCTTTTTTACGAACGAACGGCTAAAGTATTAAACGAAATGGAAGAAGCTAAACGTGAGCTTTCAGATTTGATTCATCCTCACCGCGGCAGTATTTCGTTTGCTTTTTTAAAATCATTAGGCGCTTCGTCCGTCCCAAAACTAGTTCATGCTTTTTTACAAGAGTATCCGAACGTTCAATTTCAAATTTTTGAGAACGCCACGAACATCATGCTCGATCAGCTTCAAACGGGGGAAATTGATTTTTGCATGTCTTCCGTAACGGAATCCAGGTCAGGAATTCAGTGGGAATATTTATGGAGAGACGAGCTGTACGCGTATGTCCCTGATACGCATCCTTTTGCCTCAAAGCAAGTGCTTTCGATTTCAGATTTGGCTCATGAATCGTTTATCGCTTTAAAAAAAGGATATGGAAGCCGAACAATTTTTGATCAGCTGTTTGAAGAAGCCGAAATTGTCCCAAATATTACGTTTGAAGGAGAAGAATTTTTGACGGTGATTGGTTTTGTAGCGGCTCATGTAGGGGTTGCCTTGCTTCCTGAAATAAAGGGAGTGGACTTGCGAGCCATAAAAAAAATAAAGCTCAAAGAAGACACAGCTTCAAGGGTAATTGGGATTGCGTGGAACAAGGATAAATATTTAACTCCTGTTGCGAAAAAGTTTCAGGAATTTTTAATTCAGTATTTCAAAGAACATCATACAGGAGGAGAACTATGAATAAAATTGCTTGCCTGCACGCTCATCATTCGAACATCTCTTATATAGAAAAAGCACTGTCGTTTGCGAACTGTATGCATTTCGTAGACCCTGGACTTGTACACCGGGTAACAACCGACCCTAAATTTGCAGCGGAGTCAGCAGCTGCAAAAGTAGAGAAGCAGTTAAAATGGATGGAGGAATGTTCAGCGGATGCCATTTTACTGACGTGTACGAACTACATTGCTCTTTTACCCCAAACATTTACAAGCGACATTCCCGTTATTAAAATCGACGAGCCTTATTTTCGCCGAATATGTGAAATAGAAGAACGGCAGCTTATCGTGTTTACAAATCCGGAGACCGTAGAAGGAACGATGAAGCGCCTAGATGAATTTGCATTTTATCAAAATGTAAAAATAAAGGTTCGCCCTGTTGTTATAGAAGGTGCTTTTGAACTAGTAATGAACGGCAACCTAAAAGAGTATAAACAAAAGGTGAAGCATGTCTTACATGAGTTAATGAAAGAGCATGACGCTGTTGTTTCAGTGGCGCAGCTTTCGATGGTAGAAGCGGCAGAGGAGGTAAGCGGTCGTATTATTACGCCTCTTCAACCATTAGCAGAGGAAGTAAGAAAAACGATCATTAGGTCATAAGGAATAAAAAAAGAAACTGAAAATGGTAAAATATTCACTTTATTTTGACAAAAATTTCATTTCCTTATATGATAAGTAGTGTTATAGAAACCACTTATTATATAGGGGAGGCATCGTTTTTGTGAAGAAAGCAAATGCACGCGATAAGATTTTAGAAACAGCATCGCGGCTTTTTCAGCTGCAAGGCTATCATGCAACAGGATTAAATCAAATTATTAAAGAGAGTGGGTCGCCAAAAGGGTCTCTTTATTATTATTTTCCAAAAGGGAAAGAAGAACTGGCAATTCACGCTGTTCAATATACGAATAAGTACGTCCAAGTTCAAATTAAAGAAAGCTTAAATCAATCTTCTGATGCAGCGCAGGCTATTCAGTATTTTATTGAAGAATTGTCCAAGCAGTTTGAACACGAAGAAAGTATTGCTGGTATGCCTGTTGGACTGATGGCTGGAGAAACAGCGCTTATTAATGAACAGCTTCGCGAAGTCTGCTACGCCGCGTTTCAAGATTGGGAAAAACTTTTTAGAGAGAAAATGATAGAGAGCGGATTTCAAGAGAAGCAAGCAGGAGAGCTCGCAGTTGTAATTAACTGTATGATAGAAGGCGGCATTTTGCGTTCGTTAACAGAAAAAACAAGCGCTCCTTTGCAGCAGATTCAGCAGAAGATTCCGGTTCTTGTTCGTAAATAAAAAGTAGCTTTTCACTTTTAAAGTGGAAAGCTTTTTTATGGATTGACGGAATTTGGCATATATTGATAAAATTTAAGAGTGTATTTTCTGAAAATTCCATTTCCTCTAAAGGGAAAGAAAGGAGTAGCTTGTGCTTTTTACTATTATTCAAGCTGATGATACGTGGGCACTATGGGGAATTCTAGCGATTTGGGCTTCTATTAGTATTTTTCTTGAACAAAAGTATAAGTGGGCTTCTTTTCTGTCAGGAGCGATTATTGCGCTAGCAGGGGCGCTTATTTTATCAAATTTAAAAATCATTCCAACAGAGTCTCCGGTTTATGATGCGGTTTGGGCTTATCTAGTGCCGCTTGCCATTCCTTTGCTGCTATTTCAGGTTAATATGAAAGAATTATTTCAAGAAAGCCGTAAACTGCTTTTTATTTTCTTGATCTGTGCAGTAGGCACGGTCATAGGGAGCACGGTCGGCTTCTTGTTATTAAAAGATTATATTTCCGAACTAGCAAAAATTGCAGCTGCTATCGGGGCTTCTTACGTAGGTGGAGGGGTTAACTTTGCTACCGTTACGGCCAAGTTTGAACCATCAAGCCAAATGGTTTCGGCCACGGTGGTTGCTGATAATATGGTCATGGCTTTACTGTTTGCCGTGTATATGTTTATTCCTTCTATGAAGTTTTTTAGAAAGCATTTTAAGACGCCACATATTCAAGAAGTAGAGGCTGGGCAAAATGGAGAAAGTGACCGTCATACGCTTGCAGAAAAATATTGGGCGAAAAAAGAAATTTCGTTAAAAGACGTTGCGGCTTCAATTGGTACATCGTTTTTTCTAGTGGTTGTGTCGTTTAAATTAGCCGGATGGTTTGGAACAATCATTCCAACCGGTGCAAATGTTTCGATATTTCAAACGTTATTACATACTATTTTAAGCGAAAAATACTTATTGCTTTCCACGCTTACGTTTCTTGTCATTTATCTGTTTCCTTCTTATTTTAAAAACATTAGCGGAAGCCAAGAAATCGGCACGTACTTCATTTATATTTTCTTTGTTGTAATCGGAGTACCGGCGTCCATTCCATTAATTGTTGAAAAAGCACCGCTTTTAATCCTATTTGTGTTCATTGTAGGAATGAGTAATTTAATAGTGGGACTGCTTTTAGGAAAAGTATTTAAAATTGATTTAGAGCATATTTTACTGGCGAGTAATGCAACGGTAGGGGGACCTACAACAGCAAGTGCGATGGCGATTGCTAAAGGATGGGGAAGCTTGATTGGTCCTATCTTGGTAGTGGGAACGCTTGGCTATATTATTGGTAACTATATTGGCTTTGTACTTGGCTATTGGTACTTAACATTTTAACGGAAAAAACGCCTCCTCTGACGATGCAGAGGGGGCGTTTTTTATTTAGCGTGCTTAACTGCTGAAGATTGATAAAAGCGACCTTTAAAGATATACGTAGCTGTAATAAATAAATAGATAGCTAGTGTAATAGTCGTAATAACAACGGATGTTGTACAGATAACGCCAATTAAAATAGCGCTTAGTGCAATAAGGGCAGCCCACGTTGTATAAGGAAACCATTTAACAGAGTAGCTGCTCGATGCTTCTGGCTGAACTTTGCGGGACTTTAAGTGTGCAATCGCAATAATCAACCAAATAAACAACACCGTATACCCTAAAGATCCCATCAGATAATCAAATGTTTTACTTCCTGCGAATAAGGAAATCAACACGCCGACATAAAGGGATGATGTACACATTAAGATTGCATAGACAGGAACTTTGTTAACAGAAAGTTTCGAAAATATCTTTGGCACTCGACCGTCTACTGCTTGCGTGTACAAAATACGTGATGAACCGTAAAGTCCTGAGTTCATAGAAGAAATAACGGCTAACAAGATAACAGCATTCATAATATGATCCGCTCCGGGAATGCCAATCATTTTAAATACCATAACAAAGGGACTTTGGGAAACGCCGTTCACTTCATTCCAAGGAATTAAGCTCACGATGATAAAAAACGGGAACAGATAAAAAGCAATGATGCGCGTTAATGTGCTGCGCACAGCTTTTGGTACTACTTTTTCAGGGTTTTTTGTTTCAGCTAGCGTTACCCCGATGATTTCAGTTCCGCCGTAAGAGTAGATGACAACTAACATCGCCGTAATTAACCCAGTTGGTCCTTTTGGAAAGAAACCGCCGTGATCGCTTAAATTAGAAAAACCCGCTGCGGTATGGTGACCGAATGATACAAACAGTAACAGAAGTCCAGCGATGATAAAGATTACAATGACCGTAATTTTAATTAAAGCTAACCAGTATTCCGTTTCAGCAAATGCTTTAACTGAAAGCAAGTTAATGACTGTGACAATAACGGATACGCCTAAAGCAAGCATCCAAATTGGATAATCAGGAAGCCAGTACTGAATAAAAATAGCGGCTACAACGGCTTCAGCTGCAATGTTTAATACCCACATTTTCCAATAAATCCAGTCCAAAAAGTAAGCGGGATAGTTTCCTAAAATCGATTGAACTAAATCACGAAACGTTCGTGCTTCACTATTTCGAACCGCCATTTCAGCAAGACCTTGCATGATAAATAGTAAAATAATTCCGCCAATTAAGTAGGCAATGATAACAGATGGTCCTGCCATATCAATAGCCGAGCTGCTTCCTTTAAATAAACCAGCGCCAATCGCTCCACCTAGCGCCATCATCATAATGTGACGTGAAGTCATTGTTCGCTGCAAACCTTGGTTGTCCTTCTTCATGACATTTCCCTCCACTTTTTTATAAAATAAAAAAAGCTTATCGTCTCCTACCTCATTATCAAATGAGAGAAGAGACGATAAGCTTTAGCTAACCGCGGTACCACTCTTGTTGGTTCTTAAAGAACCCTGCTTAAAACCTGATAACGAAGGTTAGACGTTAAAACTTAGAGAACACTTCTGCATTCTTTCTGAATTACCACTCCTGGGCGAGTTCAAAGTATTATTGGACTACGTCACACCAACCCGTAGCTCTCTTGACCGAATAATGAGCTTCTACTACTCCCAATCGCTGTGTTTTTAATTAAAATCTGAAAGTTCTTGATGAATAACCATTACTATACGTGCTTCTTTTTTCTTTGTCAACAGCTATTTTTGAAAAAGTGAAAATGATTGAACTTGGTTTTTTATAGAACTCAGGACTGGTTATTTTGGTAAAAAAATCAGTCGTTTCACCTAGTTTTCACCAAATCTGCGTACATTGAAGAATATGAAAAAGAGGTTGTTTTGACAAATACATAGCTGAGGAGAATGAATAAAGTGAAAAAGATGATGTACGTCAGGTTTGGACTGGATCTTTTAATGGCCGTTACGTTTGTTTTATTTTTTAACAAACAGGTATTGGGAGGATTAACGTTTCATGAAATTGCGGGGCTAGCGATTGCCGTCGCCTTTTTAACCCATGTGCTACTAAACTGGCAGTGGGTAAAGAAAGTCACGGTTAAATTATTTGACCGCAAGCTTCCGCGCAGAACAAAGTTCGGTTACTTTTTAAATGTAATGCTGTTGATTACGATGTCGTTTATTATGATCAGCGGTATTTTTATTTCAAGAGTAGTATTTCCAAATATTAATGTAAGCAATGAACAGTGGTTTAAGATTTCGCATATTTCGGTATCGTTTTTAGTATTAGTTTTAGTAGCGGCTCACATAGGTCTCCATTGGCAATGGGTCATAAATGTATGTAAAAACATGACAAAATTCAAAAAGTCAAAGAAAAGCTTGAGCATAGTAGCTAAGCTCGCGACCGTTGTGCTGTTAGTGGTTGGAATATATGAAATAAATGAGACTGGTTTTCTTGGGAAGCTTGGAGGAGTAGCAAGAGTAATGAATTTAAGTTCCTCAGATATGCCACAAAAAGGCGGCGGAAAGCCGGATTTTGATCGCCATTCATTTAGTGAGAACAAATCTTCTGCGACGGCAGCTGCTGGTCGCGAACGTCCGAATTTTGATCACGATGGCGGAGGGCCGGAAAGAGGAATGAAAGGAAAAGAAGGCGGATTTGAAAGTCCGAATCCTTTGGTTGTGATCGGTACTTATTTTGCTATTATGTCTGTTTTTATTATTGTTATTTATTATATTGAAAAAATATTAACGAGTATGAAGAGACGTAAAAAATTTGCGGGTCCTGCTACAGAAATTTAAATAAAAAAGCTTTGTATTTCACTGTTTTTTCATCGTGCAGAAGTAAAATCATTTATGTAAAAGCAAACGCTTTGCAAAATTAATGTGAGATGAACGTAGGTGGTGGAAATGGTGAAACAACACACACAGCCTGAAACGGAACATAAGAAAAATTGGTTTATTAATGCGCTATTGAATTTTGGTATTTATAAAAAAGGAAATCGGCACCTATACGAACTGACACTTCAAGAGTTAGAAGCTCAATATGTAAAAGTGAAAGCATTCATGTATAATCAGAAACCTCTTTCGCAATGATAAAAAAGCACTCAGTATATGAGTGCTTTTTATGTTAGAAAGTCATATTCTTTGACAGGTAAAACTGTACAGATTACAATCACAGTATATTTTAAAGTTACAGTTTTAAAATACGCATACTTATAGGAAGAAAAATCAGTTTCTACCTATAATACGCCAATATTTTTGACCGTATCATTTTTGGAGGGAAATAAAATGACGAATAAAAAGTATGAGCCGCTTTTACAGCCATTTGCTTTTTCAAATGGCATCAAATTAGATAACCGCGTTATTCTTGCACCTATGACAAATTTTTCATCAAATGAAGATGGAACGGTATCAAATGCAGAAGTTGACTACTATGTGCGACGTTCAAAAGGTGTTAGCATGGTCATTACAGCATGTACATACGGAACGCCGAACGGCAAAGGATTTCACGGAGAATTTGCTGCAGACAGCGATGAAATGATTCCTAGCTTGCGCCGTTTAGCAACAGCGATTCAAGATCAAGGAGCAAAGGCAGTTCTTCAAATTTTCCACGGAGGTCGCATGTGCCCGCCTGAACTGGTTCCAAATGGAGATGTTGTTAGCGCAAGCGCTGTTGCCGCAGAACAAGAAGGTGCACCGGTGCCTCGCGAGTTAACAAATGCAGAAATTGAAGGCATTATTCACGATTTTGGTGAAATGACGCGCCGTGCCATTGAAGCAGGATTTGACGGAGTTGAAATTCACGGAGCAAATAACTATTTAATTCAGCAGTTCTTTTCTCCGCATTCTAATCGTCGTGAAGATAAATGGGGTGGCAGCGTAGAGAAACGCTTAACATTCCCGCTAGCAATCGTAGACGAAGTAAAGCAAGCCGTTTCTAACTATGCAAAAGATCCGTTTTTAGTAGGCTATCGCTTCTCGCCAGAAGAGCCTGAAACGCCTGGAATTACAATGGCTGATACATTGAAGTTAGTTGATGCACTAGCTGCAAAAGACCTTGATTACCTTCACGTATCGCTAATGGAATTCTGGTCAAAACCGCGCCGAGGCGTGGAAGATACTCGTTCACGTATTGAAATTATTCAAGAGCGAGTAGGAAGTCGCGTGCCTGTGATGGGCGTAGGTTCTATTCATACAGCAGACGAAGCAGCAGCAGCTCTTGAAACGGGTATTCCACTGCTTGCTATTGGCCGCGAATTAATTATGGATCCAGACTGGGTTCAAAAAGTCAAAGAAGGCCGCGAAAATGAAATTGTTACAACATTAAGCAGAAAAGATCAGGAAAAGCTTGTGATTCCTGACCCGCTGTGGCAAGCAGTTATTAACACGCCAGGCTGGTTCCCAGTGGAAGATTAAAAGAAAGCAGAAAAGTGCAAAGACGATGGGACTGCCCCCATGTCTTTGTGCTTTTTTTATGGAATAGAACGTTCAAACCAGTAATTTACAAATGAGCTTTCTTATGTTTGAATAGTAATAGTTTTCTGAAAGTGAGGTGAGAAAATGAAAGCAGGGCCCATGGTGAAAATGATGATTTCAATGAGTATTTTTGGTTCAATTGGCTTTTTCTCCACCCAAACCGGACTGCCTTCCTTTGATTTAGTATTTGTTCGCTGTATTTGTGCAACGCTTTTTCTCGGAATGTGCTGGTTCGTAACGGGTGAGTACAAAAGGGAAAAATGGAATGTCAAAGAAATAAAGCAGGTTTTACTGTGTGGGATCTTTCTTGTGTTTAACTGGGTGTTTCTATTTAAAGCATTTGAAATGATGTCCGTTACGGTTGCCATTTCTATTTATCATCTTGCACCCGTTTTAGTATTGCTTCTGGGGAGTTTTATGTTTAAGGAGAAATTAACGATTCTTGGCGTTATGTCTATCTTAATTTGTTTTATAGGAACACTTCTAATTATTGGGGTGGAGCAACTTACGATTGAGGGCTTCATGTCTTCAGGAATACTTTGGGCGCTTTTAGCCGCTTTGTTTTATGCATGCACGACGCTGCTTGGAAAAGGAATTATTCATACGAGTGCTTATGCTGTTACATTTCTTCAGACTTTTTTAGGAATCTTTCTATTATTGCCGTTTGTGTATTTTAGTGATTTTCATTTCCTAACAACGGCCAATTGGACAGCTATTTTAGTAACGGGCTTTGTACATACTGGTTTAGTGTATTATTTGTTTTTTGACAGCCTGCGCTATTTAAAAACTCAGGTGATTTCGGTTCTGGTGTTTTTAGATCCAGCCGTTGCCATTTTATTAGATACAGCATTCACAGGATTTCGCCCGACGCTTCTTCAGCTTGCAGGCATTGTTTTGATCTTTTTAGGAATGCTTTTTACCTTAAAGCAAAAACCAGCATCTAAAAAAAACATTTCCAATTGTAGGGTTCAAAAAAGTACATAGAATTTTCCATTTAATTTGTTGGTGTTCGTTCATTAAAAAAAGGGGAGCTGTCATGAAAATCAGTAAGCAAAACGCAGAACATTACGTGTGGGGAGGAAAATGCGATGGGTGGCACCTAGTAAAAAATAAAGACGTAAGTATTATTCATGAGCGCATGCCCCCTCATACGAAAGAGGTAAGGCATTACCACACAAGAGCACATCAATTTTTCTTTGTGCTAAAAGGAACAGCTGCTCTAGAAGTAGACGGAATTATTTATGATATAAAAGCACATGAAGGAGTAGAAGTACTTCCGTCCATTCTTCATCAAATGATGAATCGTTCGAGGGAGGAGATTGAGTTTCTTGTTATTTCCCAGCCTTTTGCACAAGGGGACCGCGTAGCTGTTTGTGAAGAGGCAGAATAAGCATAGATAGAGCTATTTTTACTAGTTAAGACCGTACGCAAAGAATTTCGTCCAGTACAATAGTATCTTTTCATTCAGTAAGCGAAATATTATGCGTAATAAAATAAAAATACTTTTATTGCAGAGCAGAAATGTGGTAAATTAATATGTATGCAATATAGGGAGAACAAAATTTACAAATTAACAATTGTGTAATGTTAACATCATGATAAAAAAATAAGAGATTACAAGTTAAAATGTAAATTTTGTAGATGACTAAAAAAAGAGATGAAGATGATATTGTTTGACAGATTGAATCATTTTCAGGTAATCTTTTGCAGGACGTAACCGTTACGATTTAATGTAGGGGGCTTTCCTGAGGTTAGCTGAACATGAAATCTCTACTTTTTAGTGAAAGGAATTTGAAAATGAAAAAACTATTTTCAAAGCCGTTGTTTTACTTTTTTATAGCGGTTTTATTCATGTGGATCAAGTCTTACATGTCTTACAAAGTGGAGTTCAACTTAGATATAAGTGACTCAATGCAAAAAACGTTATTGTTTATTAATCCAATTAGTTCAACTTTGATCTTTTTAGGGTTAGCATTGTTTGCAAAAGGAAAAAGATCTATCGTTTGGACGCTTATCCTTAGTACAATCATGACGGTCATTTTGTACAGCAATATTTTATATTATCGATTCTTCAATGACTTCGTTACATTGCCTACTTTAACGCAAACAAGCAATGTGGGTCATTTAGGAGGCAGTATCGCTGACTTAGTAAAAGCTCACGATATTCTTTACTTTGTAGATATCATTTTACTGATTGCGCTATTGTTTGTTAGAAAAATCGAATGGCCAAAAGCACGTCTTAAGTTCCGCTATACGTTTGTAGTATTAGCGGCAGGAGCTATCGCTTTTGCAATTAACTTGCACTATGCTGAAAAAGATCGCCCTGAATTACTAACAAGAACATTTGATCGCAACTACTTAGTGAAATATTTAGGAGCATACAACTACACGGTGTATGATGCAGTTCAAACGGTTAAAAACTCAAAGCAGCGAGCATTCGCAAGCAGCGATGACTTAACAACAGTGAAAAACTTCAGTACAAGTCACTATGCAGCTCCAAATATTGAGTATGCGGGTAAAGCAAAAGGAAAAAATATTATTAAAATCCATCTAGAATCATTTCAGTCATTCCTAATTAACTATAAGTTAAACGGGCAAGAAGTAACGCCGTTTTTAAATTCATTAGCAAATGGAAATGAATTTATGTATTTTGATAACTTCTTCCATCAAACAGGACAAGGTAAAACAGCTGATGCAGAGCTTATGATGGATACGTCATTATATGGCTTGCCTCAAGGATCAGCATTTAGCTTAAAAGGCCGCAACACGTATCAAGCAGCACCGGCGATCTTAGATCAAGAAGGCGGCTATACAAGTGCCGTGTTACACGGAGATTATAAAACGTTCTGGAACCGTAATGAAATTTACAAACAGTTCGGTGTGGATAAATTCTTTGATGCAAGTTATTACAATATGACTGGTGATAACAAAGTAAACTATGGATTAAAAGATAAGCCATTCTTCAAAGAATCTATGCCAATGCTACAGTCATTGAAGCAGCCGTTCTATGCGCATATGATTACATTAACAAACCATTTCCCGTTCGTTCTTGATAAAGGCGATGCTAGCATTGAGCCGGCAAACACAGGAGATGGAACAGTAGACCGTTATTTCCAAACGGCTCGTTATTTGGATGAATCACTGCAAGAATTCTTTACAGAGCTAAAAGCGTCAGGCTTATATGACAACTCAGTGATTATGATTTACGGCGACCACTATGGTATTTCTGAAAATCATAACAAAGCGATGGAAAAAGTCCTTGGCGAGAAAATCACACCATATAAAAACGCTCAGCTTCAACGCGTACCGTTCTTCCTTCACGTACCAGGTGTAAAAGGCGGAGTAAACCACACGTACGGCGGTGAAATTGACGTAGTACCTACGCTTCTTCACTTAGTGGGAATTGATAGTAAAGAGTATGTTCAATTCGGTACAGATTTATTATCAAAAGACCATGATCAGGTAGTAGCATTTAGAAATGGTGATTATGTTTCTCCGAAATACACGTCAATTGACGGCAAGTATTACGATACAAACACAGGAGAAAGAATCACAGCAACAGACGAAGCAAAAGCTTATAAAAAGAAAGTTGGAAGAGAACTAGAACTTTCTGATAAAGTGTTATACGGTGATTTATTACGATTTAATAAATTAGATGACTTTAAACCGGTCGATCCTTCAAAATACATGTATGGAAAAGACCAAGAAACAGAAAAGTAATGTGAGCTTTCACATCATACAATCCAAACAAGCAAGTAGAGGAGCTTTTTAAAAGCTTAGCTACTTGCTTGTTTTATGAGAACTTCATTGAAAAAGAAAGCTGGTGACAGAAACGTGGAGCGAACAAGACGCAAAAGAAGAAGAAGAATTCGATGGGGCAGAGTGTTCTTTGCTTTGTTGTTCCTTTTTATTATCGTTGGGAGCATATACAGCTACTGGCAATATAAGCAAGGACTATCGATGGCAAGCGATGGTGAATTTGCTGATGACGGTACGACCTTTGAGCAGTTTCAAGGCAGTCTCCCAAATAATGGAGAAGTAAATATGCTGCTGTTAGGAAGTGACTCACGCGGGGAAAAGCATTCTCGTACAGACTCTATCTTAATTGCTCACTACGATTCTAGAAGCAAACACCCGAAAATTGTTTCACTTATGAGGGATATGTATGTGGATATTCCAGGACACGGCAAGCAAAAACTGAATGCTGCTTACGCGTTCGGAGGTCCTGAGCTGCTGCGTCAAACAATTAAACAAAATTTTGATATCGACATTAACTATTATGCAGTTGTGGACTTTGAAGGATTTTCAAAAATTGTAGATACGATTGCACCTGATGGCATTGAAGTAACCGTGCCTCACGATATGTCTTCAGGAATTGGTATGACGCTTCACAAAGGTACCCAAGTTTTACACGGTGAACAGCTGCTTGGCTACGTACGTTTTCGCCATGATAATATGAGTGACTTTGGACGCGTTCAGCGCCAGCAAGAAGTCGTTTTAAAGCTTAAAGATGAAGTGGCAAGCTTAAACAGCGTGTTTAAAATACCGAAGCTTCTCGGCGTAATGGATCCTTACATCGATACAAATTTAGATACAAAAAGCATGATGCTTTTGGCTAAAGATGCAGTAACAGGAAACATGAAAGATGTTCAAAGCTTGCGATTGCCGTTAGACGGATCGTTTGAAAACAAAACGTATAGCGGTGTTGGTATGGTGCTTGATATTGATTTAGATAAAAATAAAGAAGCACTGCAAGAATTCTTAAATGAAAAATAAAGAAAAGCCTTGAGACGCATATCTCGAGGCTTTTTCCTTATACATAGACGATGATGCGTTTGAATGACGTAATTAAACTGGTCACGATGCCCGAGCATACAACAATGAATAATGAATAAATAGCTGTTTCGTTTTGAAGCAGTAAAATACCTGAAATAATAATAGATGCGTCAAGCACTAAAATGATAATGCCGGGGTTTAAAGATAACCATTTCGCAAGTATCAGAGAAAATAAGTCGACTCCGCCTTGACTTGCGTGCTGCCGAAGCATGATGCCGGTTCCGATTCCGTTAAAAACACCTCCAAGGCAAGCGCTGATGATAATGGGAAGGTGAAAAATCCCGTGAAGCGGAAACAGCAAATCAATCATAACGGCTGAGAGAACCATGCCATAGATAGCATTTAAAAAATAAGAGCGGTTAAAACCTAGTGCCAGAAGATAAATGGGAAGGTTTAAGCAGAAAATCATAACGCCTACTTTATATCCCAGCAAATAATTAATGATTAAGCTGATTCCCGTAATGCCTCCTGTTACAAGCTGAAGCGGAAGAATAAAAACGTTAATTCCAATACTAACAAATACACTGCCGATTCCAATTGCAATCAATTTTTTGTACATGTTGTCTCATCCTTGTCTATGAATCTCTTTGTATGTATATGAAGACAAGCAGAGTTTCAGCACAAAGACTAATTTTTCATAGGGATAGTTTTCAAAAAAAAGTTGAAAAAGAAATAAATATTTCATATTATATTTATAATGAAACATTTATTTCTTTTATTCTTTAGGTTTGTCATTTTTTATGTATAGGGAGGTTTTTTTATGCAAACGAAAAATAAACAAGGATTTTCAAATCGAACAGCTACTTCACTCGAGCTTTTTGAAAAAGCATGCGAAGTAATTCCAGGAGGAGTTACCGCAAATATCAAATATTTTGACCCTCATCCTTTGATGATGGAAAAAGGGAACGGAAGCAAATTGTATGATGTAGATGGGAATGAATATATTGATTATTTGCTTTGCTACGGTGCATTAATTTTAGGGCATGGCCATCCCGCTGTTTTTAATGCAGTGACAGAACAAATGAAAGAGTCAGGTACAACCATTTTTGGCACGCCTCATAAGCTAGAAACCACGATGGCGGAAAAATTAATTGAACTATATCCAGGCATTGAAATGGTGAGGTACACAAACTCGGGGCTCGAAGCGACGCTACTTGCCATTCGTACAGCTGTTGCTTATACAGGAAAGCAGAAAATTGCTAAGTTTGAAGGACACTACCACGGAGGGTATGATCAAGTGCTAGTTAGTGTGAATCCAATTGTTGAACAAGCAGGAAATGCAAAAAAACCTCAAGCTGTTGGAGAATCAAAAGGATTGCCTGACTATTATTTACACAACACCGTTGTTTTGCCATTTAACGACGTAGAAGCAACTGAAAGAATTTTGCGGGCGCACGCTGATGAATTAGCAGGGGTCATTTTAGAGCCTGTTCAAGGCGGTTTTATTCCAGCTGAACAATCATTTATGGAAGGCTTGCGCAAACTTACTGAAGAGTTGGGGATTGTACTAATTTTTGATGAAGTAAAAACAGGGTTTCGTCTATCTCTTGGAGGAGCTCAAAAGGCGTATAATATCAAACCTGACATTACAGCTTTAGGAAAAGTGCTTGGAGGAGGCTTTCCGGTCGGAGCAATTGGAGGCAAAAAAGAAATAATGATGATTAGCTCAGCCAAAGGAGGCCGTGATATTTTAACAGCCGGAGAGAGTGAGGGGCAAGATTCTCTTTACCACAGCGGAACATATAACGGTCATCCAATCGTTCTTGCAGCAGGATTGGCAACCATCAGTGTTTTGGAAGAAGACGGTGTCATGGAGGGGCTGTTTGCTCAAACTACATCATTAAGAAATCAGTTAGAAGAAGTATATAAAAAACATGGAATCAATATGCAAACAGTGGGCATGGGAAGTATTTTTAATATTATTCTATCAAATCAAGAAATTAAAAATTACCGTGATATGAGCAAGGTGGATATGACGCTGCGCAAGACAATTGATTATGAACTGTTAAATTTGGGTATTTACACAAAACCATTAAATCGCTATTCGATGTCTGTTGTCCATACGGATGAAGACATCAAACGTACGGTACACGCGCATAATGAAGCGTTAAAGCGTATTAAAAAGTAAAGATGTAATACGACCGCTTGAATATCAAGCGGTTTTTGTCACGTAAGAATTTATATAAAAGAAAGAACCTTGACAGAAGGAGTATAGAAAAATTATTGTTGAAGTATTATAGTGCGAAGGAGATCAATAAAAGTTATGGAAAATGTATATAAACATATAGCGGAACGCATGTCTTCGATGAGCAAATCTCATGTGAAAATAGCGGAATTTATTTTAGAAAATCGCCACACTGTTCCTTTTTTTACCATAGATAAATTAGCTAAAATGACGGAAGTAAGCGATGCGACGGTTGTTCGTTTTGCTACATCACTAGGGTTTAAAGGATATCCTCATTTGCAGCAAGCGCTGCAAAGTTCTGTTCAGCAGCAGTTAACGACAACAGAGCGCTTAAAGATGTCTAAGGATGTTTATGACGATAACGATCAAGGCGTGTATGATGTTTTTTTAGATGATAGTGCAAATATACGGGCGACGTTAGAAAATTTAGATATGAAAGCATTTAAAAGTGCAGTAGAAGCATTAGTAAAGGCAAAAAGTGTCTATATTATTGCCAATCGAAGCGCTGTTTCGCTCGGGACGTTTCTTCAGTATTATCTTCAGTTCCTTTTAGGAAAAGTAGAGCTGCTCCATTCTATCGAAACAGTTTCTGAACGTTTATACGACCTAGGAAAAGAAGACGTTGTGATTGGGATCAGCTTTTCAAGATATACCAAAAGTACGGTGCAAGTATTTTCTTATGCGCATCAAAAGCAAGCTACGACAATTGCGATTACAGACCATTTATTATCACCGCTTATTCCGTATGCGGATATTCCTTTAACCGCATCTAGTCAAATGCCGACGTTTATTGACTCTTTTGTAGCGCCTCTTAGCTTAATCAATGCTTTATTAGTTTCCATCAGCAAAGAAAAAGAAATCGATTTTCAAGAGAAGCTGGAAGTATTGGAGAACGTTTGGGATCAATTTAATGTGTTTCATAAATGAATCTTCAGAAACCATAATGCAAGAATTAAATATATGCAAAGGAAGTTGTTTTAAGGTGCAAATGAGTTGCATTAACATTCTTCAGCGTAGACAATAAAAGCAAAGAAAGAAGGTAAATGGAGGAGAAAAAATTGATCGTTCGAGAAGCTAGAGAAGAAGAAAGACCATCTATTGAAACAGTGACGATTGCTGCTTATGAGCAATATGCAACCGTAAAATCAGAAGCAAACTGGAAGAGGTATCGAGAAGGAATTCTACATACCCTGAGTGAAGAGAATAAATTTGAGCGCATTGTAGCTGAAATCGATGGAGAAATGGCAGGAAGCGTTTTGTTTTACCCGCCGAATACCGATGTATATGGCGGGTTGTTAAAGCCATTTCCGTGGGCTGAAATTCGTCTGCTGGCAGTTGCTCCGTCTTATCGCCGAAAAGGAGTCGCCAATGCGCTTCTTGAAGCGTGTGAAAAAAAATCTCGGAAACTAGGATGTTCTTATTTAGGTTTGCACACAGATAACTCAATGGAACATGCCATTAAGCTGTACACTAAAAGAGGTTACGTCCGCTTCCCAGATAACGATTTTTATCCGGTAAAAGATTTGCACGTCATGGCATTTAGAAAATCAGTTAAATAAAAAAGCCTTTGAAATCAATGATTTCAAAGGCTTTTTTTATTTATATAACGTGACGATTCCAGTGACGGTGAGCTGAAATAGCTTCAATAAATTCATCTGTAAAGTGTGTAGAATCTCCAGTTACGACACCGGGACTACTGTCTAATCCAGCAGCTTGCAGCCACTTAACACCTTCATCTGTCGCGCCAATCGGTTTGAAATGCTCGAATGCTTCTTGAGCAAACGTCAGTGCTTCTTTACGAAACTTCTCATCAGTTGACGAACTTCCGACAACATAAACCGCATCGAATAAGACAGAATCAGTTGTTAAAAACGTGTGCTGTACTTCAAGTTCTGAGCCGTCTGTTCCTTTTACGTTTTGAAGCGTTGTGTTTACAATTTCAGGCTGAATGCCCTGTTGTTTTAAACTGTTTAACACTTGTGGTAGGTCACTGTTAAAGTCATTAGCTACAATGACAGCTACTTTACGCGTATTCGGCTTTTTAATCGTCTGTTCCTGACTAAGAGCCGGAGACGACTTGGTCACGGGCGCGTCTTCTCCTGATGGAGGCGTCGCACCAATCGCTTGTGCTATTTTTTTAGCTAGCACTGTACTGACGTTGGCAAACATATCGACGACCTGCTGCTGAACAGACTTGCTTTTCACTTTTCCAAGTTCAAAGCTGAAGGCACTGATAATATGCTCTTTTTCAGGGTCGCTCATGCTATTCCAAAATAGCGTTGCCTGTGAAAAGTGGTCTTTAAAACTTTCGCTGCGGCTTCGAACTTTTCTTCCTTCCACTTTTTCTTGATAGTGAGCATAACCGCCCTCTGACTCAGGGACAGGAGCAGGCGTGTTGGCTACAAGAGAGTTTCTGTGATAGCTGACAGGTCCTTTGTTAATCGTTTGGCGTCCGTAACCGTCTCGTTGGTTATTATGAAACGGGCATATAGGACGGTTGATTGGAAGTTCGTGAAAATTCGGACCGCCCAGACGAATAAGCTGGGTATCCGTGTATGAAAACAATCTTCCTTGCAGCAGAGGATCGTTAGAGAAATCAATTCCCGGTACCACATGCCCCGGATGAAATGCGACTTGTTCTGTTTCGGCAAATACGTTGTCTACATTTCGATTTAAGGTCATTTTTCCAACCAATTTGACGGGAATGTCTTCTTCTGGCCAAAGCTTAGTTGGATCGAGAATGTCAAAGTCGAACTTAAATTCATCTTCCTCAGCTATGATTTGAATGCCTAGCTCATATTCAGGATAGTATCCGTTTTCAATCGACTCCCATAAATCGCGGCGATGAAAATCAGGGTCTTTCCCAGAAATTGTTTGAGCTTCGTCCCAAACAAGGGAATGCGTTCCGAGCACAGGCTTCCAATGGAATTTGACAAAATGAGCTTTTCCTTCTGCATTAACTAAGCGAAAAGTATGTACGCCGAAGCCTTCCATCATACGCAAGCTGCGAGGAATTGCACGGTCTGACATTGACCACATGACCATGTGAGCAGACTCTTGGTTATTGGCGACAAAATCCCAAAACGTATCATGTGCTGAAGCCGCCTGCGGCATTTCGTTATGTGGCTCAGGCTTAACAGCGTGAATTAAATCCGGGAATTTAATCGCATCTTGGATGAAGAACACGGGAATGTTATTGCCAACTAAGTCATAGTTTCCTTCCTCCGTATAAAATTTTGTTGCAAAACCACGTGCGTCGCGCACTGTTTCAGCTGAACCTTTAGAACCTGCTACAGTAGAGAAACGGACAAATACAGGCGTTTTTACAGACGGGTTCTGTAAAAATTTAGCTTTTGTATATTCACTGAGAGAGTCATACAGCTCAAATTCTCCGTGAGCAGCGAAGCCGCGTGCGTGAACGATGCGTTCTGGAATGCGTTCATGGTCAAAATGCGTCATTTTTTCACGAAAATGAAAGTCTTCCATAAGGGTTGGGCCACGTTCACCTGCTTTTAAAGAAAATTCATCTTCGGAAAGCTTTAACCCTTGATTGGTTGTGAGCGCTTGGTTTCTATCATCTGTTTTAAACTGCTCGAGCTGTTCTTGCTTGCTTTTTTCATTTACAGGGTGCTTTTTTGTCATACCTGTCTTCCTCCTTGACCTTCAATTAATAATCATTACAAAATGTGTACCCTATCAAAAGTTGACGCAAACAGAAATGTTGGAATTTTTTCGTAGGAAATCCGTTATTTTCTTGTTATGATTATGAATAAGTATTCATAAATAAGAAAATAAAAGGAGAGGGGATACATAGATGAAAACACGGGTAACAGATTTGTTAGGAATTCAATATCCAATTGTACAAGGAGGTCTGGCGTATTTAGCGTACGCAGAGCTCGCTGCTGCTGTCTCAAATGCAGGAGGGCTTGGACAAATTACAGCTATGACGCTCCGAACACCTGAGAAACTTCGAGCTGAAATTAAGAAAGTACGTTCTTTAACTGCGCGTCCTTTTGGCGTTAATTTTGCCGTTGGTGGTCAAACAGAAGGTTCTTATAAAGAACTTCTCGACGTAGCAGTGGAAGAAGGTGCTCCGGTTGTCTCCATAACAGGAGCAAACCCTGCACCTATTTTTGAGAGATTAAAAGGAACGGGAATTAAAACGCTCGTGCTGGTAGCCAACGTTCGTCAAGCTCAAAAAGCTGAGAAGTTAGGAGCAGATGCCGTTATGGCAGTGGGGCAAGAAGCCGGAGGACATATCGGACGTGAGGATCTCGGCACAATGGTGTTAATTCCTCGAGTAGCTGCAGCTGTGTCAATTCCGGTACTTGCAAGCGGAGGAATTGGAAACGGACAAGGATTATTGGCAGCGTTATCATTAGGCGCTGAAGGTATTGAAATGGGAACACGTTTTATTGCGACAAAAGAATGTGTAGATGCTCATGATGCGTATAAACAAGCTATTGTAGAAGCAAAAGAAACCGATACTGTGGTTATTAAACGTTCGTTCGGAGCACCTGGGCGTGTATTAAAGTCTGACTATACTCTTGACATTATTGAACGTGAACAACAAGGTGAGAGGTACGAAGAGTTAAAAGACGTCATTAGCGGAGGGGCAAACTGCCGGTATATTTATGAAAATAAAGTTGATGAAGGCTTTGGATGGGCAGGTCAAGTCGTTGGACTGATTGAGCGTATCCCAACGGTGCAAGAGCTGTTTGACAGTATGATAGAAGAAGCGCAAGCCGGTTCTAAACGACTGCTGAGCATCGTAGAAAAAGAGTAGGTATACAAGCCGTCATACTGCAGCAATTATTCGCATATTTATAATCTATATCTCTAAATGAGGTGAGAGAATGAGAAGGGTGCGAGCATTTGCTATTATGACGTTTTTATTAGTAGGTTCAGGGTATGCAATTTTTACTAAAAAAGAAGAAAGTTCCAAAATGCAGCAAGCACAAGCGTACGAAGAGGCAAAGCCTGTTATTAAACAAATGGACAAACTGGATATTTGGCATAAAATCAGCAGCGGTTTAACAGAAGCGGGCTATAAATCAAGGGGCGTGAATTCATCACTTTACTCAAAGGACAGAGTAGAGCTGGATGTGTATATGGAGCCTTCCGTTTCATCTGATGTTAAAACGCAAGAAAGCATTAAACGAATGGTATATAAAATACTGGAAGAAAATAAGTTTCAGCAAAAGGCCTTTCATGTAACAATCAAATTCCTGCCCGAAAAACAAGCAAACTAGACTTGTCTCGGGCAGGAAATTCTTTTATTAAAATGCTTTTTCATTGGCTGCTGGAATACTCTCTGGGAGGGAAATTTCAGCATTTTTGGGCTGATACGCAATTTTTCCGTCCAGCACATCATTTGCTTTTTGTAGGTCTAATAAATTTTCCCATCGTGCGATAATAAAAGCAGCTACCGCATAACCAATAATATTAACTGTTGTCCGATAATTACCCATAAAGCGATCAGGAGCGAGCATCAGAGCAACGGCTGCTACTGGAATGGATCCAGTCGCTGCTGCGGTCGCAGAGAGAGCAACAAAGGCTGATCCTGGAATACCAGCCATTCCTTTAGACGTAAGAAGCAGGACACCAAGCATCAAAAGCTGATCTGTCAGGCTCAAGTCCACGCCCGTTGCTTGTGCTAAAAAGACGAGGGCAAGAGACAAGTAAATGGAAGCACCGTCTAGATTAAACGAATAGCCCGTAGGCACAACAAGACCAACGACTGCTTTGTTGCATCCTGCTTGTTCGAATTTATCCATAAGCTGCGGCATAACGGCTTCAGTGGAGCCCGTGGCAAATGCCAGCATAATTTCTTCTCGTATATATAGAATGACTTTCCATAAACTTAATTTTAAATAGATTCGTAAAATAACAGCTAAGACAAGAACAAATGCTAGACAAGCAATTGTCATAGCGATAAATAGCTTTCCGAATGCAGCAAGCGTTCCAAGACCGTACTGACTAACTGCAAATGCCATGGCACTAAACGTGGCGAGAGCCGTTAACTTCATAATGTATCCCATAATTTTAAACAACACATCATTTACTTTTTCTAATACATTTAAAAGGGTCTCTGCTGTTTTTCCACCTATATGGACAAGCGCGATGCCGAACAAACAAGAAATTAAAAGCACTTGAAGCATTGAGTTGCTTGAAAAAGCACCAACTGCACTGTCTGGAATCATATTAAGAAAAAAATCACCTTCACTCGGAAGTTCGGAGCCGTTTGTCTTCGCGTCCACTTCGCTTGTGCTTAGGCTTGAAGGATCGACATTCATACCGGTGCCGGGATTCATTACGTTCGCTACTAATAGACCGATCAATAGAGCGAATGTTGTGATAATTTCGAAGTAAAGAATGGTTTTTCCACCGATACGCCCAACTGTTTTAATGTTTCCAACCTTGGCAATTCCGACAACGACTACTCCAAAAATAAGAGGAGCAATCAGCATTTTGATGAGCTTAATAAAACCGTCTCCAATCGGTTTCACAGCATTCCCAAAGCTTGGCCATAGATATCCTACCGCTATACCGAGTATAATTGCCATCATAATTTGAAAGAAAAGACCTTTATAAAAAGGTTTTTGCTTACTTTTTGCTGCTGTTTGTGTCATGTGTTCTCCCTTCGTCGTACATTTTTTGGATATCACAATAGATGTTATGTTTTTTTACATTTTAACGTAAGGTTGTTTGAGGTGTCATTAGTCTCATTGACTAAAATTCAATAAAAATATTGGTTGAAGTGTATAAGAAGAGAAGTAAAGTGGTTTAAATCATTATTATTTTTAATGTGGATCTTTAAAAAAACTAATAAAAAGCACATGCAAAGGCATGTGCTTTTATTTGTTAAATTAATTTAATTCCGCTAATTAAAATGATGGTCGCCATAATGGCTTGAAGCGGTCTTGAAGGCACTTTAGTTGATAAACGGCTTCCGAGTAACACACCTGGAATAGATCCAGTTAATAGATTAGCAGTCAACATATAATCAACGCTTCCAAAGCTTGCATTTAAAATACCAGCCACCGTAACGAGAAGAAACGCATGTGCAATATCAGTTCCAACCAGCTCAGATGTTTTTAGCTTAAATAAGTACAGCATTGCAATCGCAAATAATGAGCCCGAACCAATCGATGTTAGTCCGACAATGAATCCAAAGACTACGCCAATTCCAATTGTTAAGCCTTTTTTCTGATCTAAGTCCATTTCCTGAAAACGATTTGGCCGAATTAGTTTATCAAAAAAGACGCGAAAGATAATTGAAATTGCAACCAGTGTCATTACATACCCAAGAGCGTGCTTAATAATCGTTTCTTGATGCTCGTGAAAAGATGGAAATGCATGAAGTGTGACAATGGCAAGCACAGCGCTCGGAATACTTCCGATGGCTAAATATTTTGCTAATTTAAAGTTAATGGTTCGCTGTTTGTAGTGCTGAGCGACTCCGAATAATTTTGTGATAGAATTGTAGACAAGATCTGTTCCTACGGCAATGGAAGGGTTAATGCCGAGTACAATCAGTAAAGGCGTTAATAAAGCGGCTCCTCCAACCCCCGTTAAGCCTACAAGGGTTCCAACGAATAATCCCATTAAGGTAATTGATAGTTCCATATTTCGTCCTCCTACTCTCAAAACCAAGTACATTGATCTGATTATAGAGCATTATCACTCATATGTAAATAAAATTCTGAATATTTTTAGTGAAGTTGAAAAGGTTTTCTTAGCCTTCACTATTTTAGGGAACGGACGATAAAGTCATAGGAAGTTATAAAAAAGTAAATAGAATACGTTTATTTATCTATGATTACGCTCTAATTTGTGTTACAAATGTAGATGCAATAAAAGAGTTTATTTTTATCTGATTTGAAAGACCGGTGAATACATGAGTTTTGTCACAAAAGATTTGTTAATTAATTTTTTATTTATTTTATTGGCGCTGTTTTTAGTGCAGATGTTTTATTTGATTAAGTATGCTAAAAAAATTCATTGGTGGAAAGATCGTTATATCGCGGTATTTCCGATTTTAGCTATTACCTTTTGCCTTTTGTTTCCGGTTAACGGAGCTTATGTCCCGGATGATTATCGAATGGATTTACGAAGAATCCCTTATATTTTAGGAACGTTATATGGAGGCTGGCCGCTAGGAAGCTTGCTTTTTGTCTTTATTTTACTGCTGCGCTTGCTAATTGGCGGGTACGATGTAGGATTTTTATCAACATTAATTGCTCTTCCGATTTTATCCATTCCTTTATTTTTCATAACGAAATACTTTTTACATTTCTCATTAAAAAATAGAATTATCGTAAGCACATGTCTTAGTGTAATCGGTTCTTTATTAGCTATGCTTGTATCTATTTTTGTCTTACACGTAACGAGCATCCCTATTAGCGTGTGGGTTCAGTTCGCGATTTTAGATGTCGCAGGAATGTTCGTGATTACCGTACTATGGGAAGCGATACGAGCAAATTTATTAGTGCTGCAGCGCCTGATGAAAGCAGAAAAGCTAGAAATTGTCAGTCATTTAGCCGCCAGCATCTCTCATGAGGTGCGAAATCCTCTAACAGCAAGCAGAGGATTTATGCAGATGCTGCAAGAAGATGAAAAAGAACCCGCTAAAAAACGCTACATTTCGATTGCCATTAATGAACTAGACCGTGCAAAAGAAATCATTGATGATTACTTGCTGTTTGCCAATTCCGCTCCAGAACGAAATGAAAAAATGAATATTTCAGAAGAAATTCATCATGTCACCCATATTATGACGCCTCTTGCCAATATGAATGGAGTCGCTATTGATTTTACATTTGATGAAGAAGTGAAGTTCTTCGTAATGGGAGAGAGAAGAAAGCTTCAGCAGTGTCTAATCAATTTATTTAAAAATAGTATTGAAGCCATGCAAAATGGAGGCACGTTAACCGTTAAAGTAGCAAAAGAAGGCGGGGCTGTTATCGTTGATATTATCGATACAGGCTGCGGTATGACGCAAGAACAAATCAATCGGTTAGGCGAACCGTACTTTACAACAAAAGAAAAAGGTACGGGGCTTGGAACGATGGTATCTTTCAGTATTATTCATTATATGAAGGGAAAAGTGAGTGTGTCTAGCATAAAAGGAAAAGAAACGTGCTTTTCACTTCAATTTCCCCTTTGCGAATAAAGAGCAGCTTTAGGACTGCTTTTTATTTAATGAAGTTCACTCACGTACTGATCAATCATCGCCTGCAGTTTTTCTAGCTTCGTTTTACTTTTGTTAACAGGCAGCTGCTTTAAGGAATGAAGAGCACTATCAACAACAAACTTGCGAGGATTCGATTGTTTAAACAGCTCTTCTTCAATAAAGCTAATAAGCTCTGTGCATTTTTGACGTTCGAATTCATCAGTAAATTGTTTGTGAACTTGTTTTTTTAAATCAATAAGTGCTGTAGAAATGTCCTGTTCTATTTGATTTCTGGTATTCGGGCAGGATGGAAGCCATTCTTTGATTGTTTGCGGATCGAGCAAAATGTCTCCTGAACTTGCTACTTCGTCTACAAGAGGAAACAAGCGCTTGACGCTGTAGCTTATGATCTCATGTGGGTCAGTATTTGTGCCGTTAACCATAAAATTATAGTGAAAGTTACGATGAAGTATACCAAGAAACATAATTGCACAATCTAGTAGATATGGTTTCTTTTCTTGTCCAAATAAATCAATGAACCGTTTATAAATCCAGTTTACTTCAATAAACTGGGTTTTTTTTATGTATGACTTTAAATCAGGATCATTGGAAACAAATACTTCTTCAAGTAATGTAAAAAATTTATGTTTATGATGGTTTTTCATCTGCGCATCGATTTGTTTAATAAATACATCTATATCGGTCAGGCTTTTACCAACCAACAGCTGATTGCGCTCTTGTTCAATGGTTGTATGAAGCCATGTAAAAACAGCGATTAATAATTCATTTTTTGATGAAAAATAGTTGTAGAATGTTCCTTTTGAAATGCCGCTATAATCAATGATGTCTTGAATAGATGTAGCTTGAAATCCTTTTTCAACGAAGAGATGGTGTGCATTTTTCACAACTTGCTGCTTTCGATTATTCATTATTATCACCTAAATATAAAAAAATTAGACTCATGGTCCAACTTTATGATACATGATTTAAAGCGTTTACACAAATGTTCTTTTTAAAACGGATTAGCGATATCCCGTCGATATATTGATATAAAAGGATTATAGGACTAAAAAAGTCGAATGAGTAAAGGGTATTAACGCAGGATTTTTCGCTTGCATAAATTGAACTCAGAGTATAACATACTCTATGTAGAACATGTGTCTAAAAAAATGAACTTAAAGTATAAGGAGGTACAATAATGAGTCAATCAATAAATCAAATGGAAAAGCCGCCGTATGGCATAATTGCTATTTTGTTAATTGGCGCTTTTATCTCATTGTTGAATGAAACGTTATTAAACGTGGCGCTGCCGTCTATCATGAAAGACTTAGATGTGACAACGTCAACTGTCCAGTGGCTTTCTACTGGTTATATGTTGGTGAATGGTATTATGATTCCAACTACCGCTTTTTTAATTCAGCGCTATTCTGTCAGAGGATTATTTTTAACGGCGATGACTTTATTTACAGCAGGAACGATACTTGCCGGTGCTTCGCCCGTATTTTCTGTATTGTTAACCGCTCGTATTATTCAAGCATCAGGCGCGGCCATCATGATGCCGCTTTTAATGAACGTATTGCTAACAAGTTTTCCATTAGAAAAACGCGGAGCTGCGATGGGGATTTTCGGTTTAGTTATGATTTTTGCTCCGGCAATTGGTCCTACATTATCAGGGTGGCTAATTGAACACTATGAGTGGAGAATGCTGTTCCACCTTGTTACGCCGATTGCGGCAATTGTATTAATAGGCGCTTTCTTCCTATTAAAAGACAAAAAAGAAAAAGTGGAAATCAATTTGGATTTCTTATCCCTTGTGTTATCTACAATTGGATTTGGAGGACTTCTATACGGATTTAGCTCAGCAGGAGATAAAGGCTGGGATTCTATGGAAGTGTACGGCACAATTATCGTAGGAGCTGTGGCTCTGATTTTATTTATTACGCGTCAGTTCAAGTTAGAAACACCTATGCTTGAATTCCGCATTTTTAAATATCCAATGTTTGCTTTATCGTCAACGATTTCAATGGTGATCACAATGGCATTATTCTCAGCGATGCTGTTAATGCCAATTTATGTTCAAACCGTACGAGGCATTTCTCCGCTTCATTCAGGACTATTAATGCTTCCGGGTGCGTTATTAATGGGTGTGATGTCACCGATTACCGGAAAATTATTTGATAAATTCGGAGCGCGTGCACTGGCTGTAACGGGTCTAGCTATTACAGCGGTTACGACGTATTTCTTCAGTAACTTAGAGCTTAATACGACGTATACAACGCTCATTACGCTTTACACGCTTCGCATGTTCGGAATGTCTATGGTTATGATGCCGGTTATGACAAACGGGTTAAATCAGCTGCCGCAGCGCTTTAATCCGCATGGTACTGCGATGAATAATACGCTTCAACAAGTATCGGGAGCTATTGGTTCGGCTCTTTTAGTAACGGTGATGTCAAACCGTACAGCTACGCATGCAAAAGAGCTGGCTCAAGATGCAATGAGCGGAGCAGGGTCAGCTAATGCAACGGCAGCCGGGGCAGCTCAAATCAAAGAACAAATTGGGATGCAGGCAATGGTGCAAGGAATTAACGATGCGTTTGCCGTCTCAGTAGTACTAGTGGTGGTTGCATTAATTCTTTCATTGTTTATGAAACGCGCAACGCCAGCAAGTGAAGATGAAGTGGTAAAGGAAAAAGCAGGACGCGAGCAGTTTGCTAAATAAAAAAAAATCCCCGCTTAGACAGCGGGGATTTTTTTAGCTTGTATATCTAAAGCTTAAGCCCATTTTCTTTAATAATTTCCGGTAGCCAATGGACGTTTGATCAGCCATAATATGCGCTTCCATCTGCAGGTCTAAAGGCAAGTCTTCAGGCTTTTGGTTTTCAACCATTTCACGGTCTTCGTCAAAGACGCGAAGATTAAAGTCATACACACCTTCGACACTCGAATCTTTGTCAAAGTTTCGAGCGATTGGCGCGAATAAACGCGTTTCGCGGGCTGAAATAGGAGAGACTGCGTTCATAATCCACAGCTCTGCGCCTTGCGGGAAGTAAACCTTTAATGTAGCTGTAAACGGCGGATAAACATCAAAGACGCGAAGCCATTTAAAATCGGGTGGATTTAAATGCTGCTGTTCTTTAGAATAATTGCTCACGGTGCTCGTATATTCTACATGAAGCCCATAATCTGTTTCGCTTACTTTATATTTAGGCACAAAAGCGTTGTTTCGATCGCCAAACGTGTCCGTGTGAACCCAAGCAAAATGAGCTACGTCTAAAAAGCCTTCCATTTGACGACCGGCTGAACCCATGATATCAAAACTCGGACAAACAATTTGCTGAAAATCAGGGTCATCCCACGCATCGAAATAAGGCAGGTTATCTTGTTCTCCTGTCAGGGAAGTCCACACTAATCCAAATCGTTCAATAACTGGATAGACGGCCATGCACAGGCGGGGAGAAATGTTGGCGTCGGGGTGAGCTGGAATCGACGTGCATGCGCCGTCTGTTGCATAGCGGAAGCCGTGGTAAGGACAGATAATCTCATCATCTTCCACCCAGCCCATGCTAAGCGGTGTACCTCGGTGAACGCATAAATCACGAGCCGCTACAACCTTGTTTGTGGTGCGGTATAGAACTAGATTTACATCTAGTAACTTTACGGACGTTGGTTTCTCTGTTACATCACTACAGCGTGCGACGGGGTACCAATACTTGGCGAGCGTCGTCCAATCTTCTAGGCTGAACGTGCAGTCTCTTGGGTAGGGAGTTGCCGTTTTTGATTTGGTCATGGTTGGTTGTTGTTCCATCTATTTTCTTCCCTTCTTTTGTAAGCTCTTTTACTAAGGGTAATATAGAAAAAGAAAATTCACACAATTTATGTAAGGAGTTCTAACATAAAATATGGAACTTTGTAGAAAGTGCGAATTTCAGAAGACGCAAATTAGAGAATATACCAATAAAAAAATTTAAAAAAGCGCTTCCTAAATGAATTTAAACGTGATATAATTTTCCAAGACGCTGGTGTAGCTCAGTAGGTAGAGCACTTGCATGGTAAGCAAGAGGTCGCAGGTTCGATCCCTGTCGCTAGCATACTAAAAAACCTTCTTTCTTGTTGAAAGGAGGTTTTTTTATTTTTGTTGGCTTTAAAATTATTCTTCCTCACCTTGTGAAAACTTTAACAGTTTGATAGCTTTATTAGGAAGCTGTTAGAAAACATGTGTATCTTTTCCACTAAGTCTTATGAATCATATTTAAAAATATTCTTAAAAGAATGTTTATTGCTTCTAAGTATTGGGTACACGAAACTAGGGGTTAAATTTCAACAGGGAGTGTGAACGATAATTTGATTACGTTTAAGAATGTGTCAAAGCAATACCCAGACGGTACAACTGCCGTGAAAAATATTAATCTAGAAATTAAAGAAGGGGAGTTTTTCGTTTTAATTGGTCCGAGTGGGTGTGGGAAAACAACCACCTTAAAAATGATTAACCGTCTTCATGATATTACCGAAGGAGAACTATACATAAAAGATAAGCTCGTATCGGACCACAACATACATGAGTTACGCTGGAACATTGGTTATGTCTTGCAGCAGATTGCTCTTTTTCCTCATATGACCATTGCCGAAAATATAGCCATTGTACCCGAGATGAAGCATTGGAAGAAAAATAAAATCAAAAAGCGCATTGATGAACTGCTTACCTTGGTAGGACTAGACCCAAAGCAGTATCGAAACCGAAAGCCGTCTGAGCTCTCAGGTGGCCAGCAGCAACGTGTCGGTGTAGCACGTGCCCTCGCAGCTGATCCTCCCGTTATTTTAATGGACGAACCCTTTAGTGCCCTCGATCCGTTAAGCCGCGAACAGCTTCAGCAAGATGTTATTAGCTTAAAAGAAAAAATCAAAAAAACATTTGTGTTTGTTACGCATGATATGAGCGAAGCGATGACGCTTGGAGATCGTATTTGCCTGATGAAAGATGGAGAAATTGTCCAAGTTGGAACGCCGGAAGAATTCATTCAAAAGCCTAAAAATGAATTTGTAAAAACGTTTATTGGAAATCAAGGCAATGCTTTATTTGAGACATTGGATATGTTTGTAAAAAAAAGTGAACAACCAGACGTAGAAGCAACTGAAGAGTTAGCTTCAACCGCCACTGTTCAGCAAGCAATGGACGCCCTTTACGACCATGAAGCAGTAGCCGTGAAAAAAGGGAGCAAGCGCATTGGCGTTGTAACGCGCAAAACTCTATTAGCGTTTCTTTCTGATAAAATGAAAGAAGGAGGAACGCTGTAATGAATACACTGAGCACATTATTAGATCAACGGGGAGACACACTGTTTCAAGCTCTTCTAGAACACATCCAAATTTCAGTACTGGCTCTTGTTATCGCCGTGTTAATTTCAGTGCCGCTCGGGCTGTACTTAACGAGGCATGACCGCATTGCTGAACCTATCATTGGGGTAACAGCCGTACTGCAAACCATTCCTTCACTCGCTTTATTAGGATTACTAATTCCTCTTGTCGGAATTGGAACTTTTCCCGCGGTTATTGCACTGTTTTTATATTCGCTTCTTCCTATTGTACGAAATACATATACCGGAATTAAAGAAGTGGACCCATCTTTAATTGAAGCATCCAAAGCGATGGGGATGAACTCGTGGAGACGATTAATTAAAGTAGAACTTCCTCTTGCACTTCCTGTCATTATGGCTGGAATTCGCACAGCGATGGTACTGATTATTGGTACAGCGACAATCGTGGCTCTTATCGGAGCAGGCGGACTGGGAAGCTTAATTTTGCTTGGTATTGACCGAAGTGATAATAGTTTGATTTTATTAGGAGCCATTCCAGCAGCATTATTAGCGCTTATTTTCGATGGAATTCTGCGAACGATTGAACACTCGGCTAAAAAAGGATCTAAAAAACGCTCGTTCATTATGATTATCGTATTAATACTCATTCTTGTTTCTCCGTTTGCTGCGATGAGCGCAACAAAACCAGACCTTGTTATCGGAGGGAAAATTGGCGCAGAACAAGATATTTTAATTAATATGTACAAAGAATTAATTGAAGATCAAACCGATATGAAAGTAAATCTGCGTTCGTCACTTGGAAAAACGGTATTTGTATTTGAGGCTCTGCGTAACAAGGAGATTGATTTGTACCCTGAGTATACGGGTACAGCCATTGTGACGCATCTAAAGGAACAGCCGGACAGCAAAGATGAAACACAGGTGTACAATCAAGCAAAAGAAGGATTTCAAAAGAAATTCGGCCTTGTCTATTTAGATCCAATGAAGTTTAATAATACGTACACATTGACAGTAACAAAAGAATTTGCAAAAGAAAATAATCTAACGACTATTTCGGATTTGGCAAATGCAAGAGATAAAGTAAAAGCAGGGTTGACGCTTGAGTTTAAAGATCGTGAAGACGGCTATGTAGGCATTCAGAAAGAATATGGCCTTACCTTCCCGAATATTAAAACGATGGAGCCCAAGCTTCGCTATCGCGCTGTAGAAAAAGGCGATATTAACATGCTTGATGCTTACGCAACGGATCCTGAAATCAAACAGTTTGGTTTAAAAGTCTTAAAAGACGACCAGCAGTTCTTCCCTCCGTATCAAGGAGCGCCTGTGCTTCGTGAAGATACGCTAAAAGAGCACCCTGAACTGAAAAAAATCTTAAATCAACTGGGCGGTAAAATCAGTGACGACGAAATGCGTGAAATGAACTATCAAGTAAATGCGAAAGGGAAAACGGCTGAAGAAGTCGCTCATCAATTCTTAGTGAAAAAAGGATTAATTAAAGAATAAAAATGAAAAAAAAGCAATTACAGGCACCAGCTGCTGTGTAATTGCTTTTTTATTGTGAGAAAACTGCGCATTAATGAAAATAAGGTCTTATGAACAAGCTAAAGGTACCGAATTTGTTTTCTGATGGAAGGGAGGCGCCGGTATGAATAGGTTTTTTACGTGTCATCCTGTACAACATTCCTTTCAGCTTTTTTCAGTTGAACATCTTGTAACTTTAGCCATCATCGTTGTCATAGGAGCATGTATTTTTTGGTGTCGAAAGCAGCTGAGAAGGAAGATGTGTGTGTTCGGTTTGCTTTCATTCGTTCTAATAGCTTCAGAAGTGGCCTACCAGGCTTGGGAAATCGACTGCCATCAGTGGTCTGCTAAAACTTCTTTGCCTCTTCAGCTAAGTGATATAGTCGTGCTGCTGGCTGCTGTTATGCTGATAACCAAAAGCAGGTTTCTTTTTTATTTTGTGTACTTCGCAGGAATCAGCAGCTCTGTTCAAGCGATGATTACCCCAGACCTTGGCGGTTATGCGTATGCCCAGTTTCGCTATGTGCAGTTCTATGTATCTCATGGCGGTGTGGTACTTGCTTGCTGTGTGCTAATTGCTACCTGCAGATATCAGCCGACATTTCGTTCTTTATGGGTAAGCGTGCTGTTTGTTAATCTTTATGGAGCTTTTATCTATATAATGAATCGTTTGATCGGTGCGAATTATTTATACATGATGAAAAAGCCAGGGCACGCTTCCTTGTTGGATATTCTAGGACCTCATCCTTGGTATTTAGTATGGGTTGAGGGAATCATGATTCTTAGCTTTCTTGTCCTTTATCTGCCGTTTTGGA
Organism: Priestia aryabhattai; assembly: GCF_023715685.1. Lineage (NCBI taxonomy): Bacteria > Bacillati > Bacillota > Bacilli > Caryophanales > Bacillaceae > Priestia > Priestia aryabhattai. The sequence goes on along the minus strand of NZ_JAMBOQ010000001.1, from coordinate 303,446 downwards.
TACATAAGAAAATCAAAGGGGATAAAAGCGAAATCAATTTTGTTGAAGAAGAATGATAATACTGGTAGTTTATAAGTGTAAACTAGCTCGGATTTCCTGACTAAAAAGGAAAGAATGACTGAACAAGCTGTTAGAGGCAAGCATAAAAAATAGGAAAGAATAAAGCAAGCACAGACATCAGAAGGAGAGTATCAAAATGAAAACACTGATTATTTTAGCACATCCAAACTTAGCATCTTCTCGTATTAATAAAGCGTGGGCAGAGCGAGTAAAAAAAGAAGAGAATGTGTACGTTCATGATTTATACGCAGCCTATCCCGATTCTAAAATTGATGTAGAAAAAGAGCAGGAGTTAGCTGTTCAATTCGATCGTATTGTTTTTCAATTTCCATTTTACTGGTACAGCTCACCAGCACTCTTAAAAGAGTGGCAAGATGTTGTATTAACATACGGATGGGCTTATGGCAGCAAAGGCACTAAACTTCACGGAAAAGAGTTTATCGTGGCTACTTCCACAGGAGGCCCTGCAGAAGCTTATCAAGAAGGCGGCTACAACCGTTATCCAATGAGTAATCTGCTTCTTCCTTTTCAAGCTATGGCAAATTTAACAGGTATGAAGTTCCAAACCCCATTTTTATTTCAAGGAGCAGGCGGTGACCTGAGTGACAAAGTCATGCAAGATAGTGCAGAAAGCTACGCTCAATTACTAAGACAATAAAAAAAGCCGCGTCAAAGCGGCTTTTTAATTTACATTTGTTCGTGAGAAAGAAGTAAGCAGCTTTTGAGGAGCAATATCTAATCCTTCAATTAGTAATCCTGTCATAGCAGTTAGACTCCCGACTTCAAAAGATTCCCCGGCTCTCCAAAATGCTGATTCACCTTGTTTGATATAAATTTTCAGTCCGTTATCGCCAGCTACCCAGCCTTCCCCATGAACGACTAAAAGAAGCTGTGGAATCGTAGCTTCTTGACGGGGGGTATAATCATTTTCTTGAAAAGATAAAAAGCTGATTTTGACATCTCCAGTATGAGAAAGCAATGGGTTTACTTTATAGGTAGAATGAAGAAAGGAACGCTCTTCTTCAGATTGAAAACCATATAATTTCATAATTTCATCTCCTTGACTAAAAAATATAAAAAAGAAGTGCTTCTCATTTCATATACGCATGTGATAGAAAAAATAGAACTCTAAAGAAACAGCTGCTTCCTAGAAAATAGCTTGATTTCATCTCCATTTTTTGTCGAAGCTGAAATTTTTTTGAAGGATAGGGAGGAAAAACAGAAGTTTTTTTGAATAGTATAAAAAAAGGTGTCCGCTAATGGACACCTTTTCCTAATTTAAAAATGACTGTAATGCTTGTTTGTTTTCTTCAAGGTCTATGCTTAAAACAGCACCAATACCGGATACTCGTTCATTTGAATAGGAACCTTCAACCGGTAAACGAAGAGATTTTAAATCTGGCTGATTTCCAACTAAGAAATCTTTTCCTATCACAATAAATGTTTTTGGCGGAATATTCGTATCCACATATGGATCAATGACTCCCCATAGCTTAGGAGCTTTCGCCAGCGTCTTTACTTGAAGAGCTTCATCCATTAATTTACCAATAACTTCTTGTTGACGCTTCACGCGCCCGAAATCACTTTGGCTATCGTGTCGGAATCGCACGTATCCTAGTAATTTATCTCCGTGAAGAGTTTGTTTTCCAGGTTTTAGCGTTATGCCAATTCCTGATGACATTTCGTGTGGCACGGTAACCGTAATTCCATCAGGGGCAATCGTATCGGCAACTTTAGAAAAACCTTTAAAATCAACAACGGCATAATAGTTTACATCTACGCCAAAGTTTTCTTTAATTGTCTTACGCATTAATTCGGGCCCGCCAAATGCATAGGCTGAATTTAATTTGTTTTTGCCATGTCCAGGAATATCCACATATGAATCACGCATCAAAGAAACAATTTTAGGCTGATTGCTGTCTTTGTCATAATGAGCAATCATAATTGTATCGGCACGCGAATGTTCTTCACCTCGAGAGTCAATTCCAAGAAGTAGCACATTCATGCTATCTAAATTGGCACTTGCACCATTAAAATCAAACTGTCCATCTTTCCCAAAAGCTCCGTCTGCTTCTGCTAACCCTTGTTGGTATTGATAATACACATACGCACCAGCGGCGATTAGAAGAATTAGAAAGAAAAGAAGTAGCTTTCTAAAGCGTTTCTTTTTTCTTTGCTTCTTTCTTTTATGTTGTTTACGTTCTGTACGTTCTTCCAAATGTCTCACCATCGCATTCAAAAATATTAATACTTTTTTGTTTGAAACCAATTATGCAAAAAATTATAAAACGACATAATAAAATTAACACTAAGGAATTAGATTAGCAAGTACGTTCACTAGTAAATCTGCAGAGACAGCTAAAATAAGAGAAGTATACAAATAGAAGAAAGAGGAAATAAAGGTTATTTTTTTCGAGGATATTTGTTATAATCTATCATAGTTAGGGAAAAAGTTCTGTCTTTTAAGAATGGAATAAGAGGAAAGTCTCTGTTTGTCGAGGATTAAATATAGGTCTAAATGTAGAAAAAAGGAGTGAAGCGAATGAGTATATATGTGTCATCTTCGAACCTTGTGCTGATTCCAGAAGCGGCGTTGAGTCATTGGAAACCTTATGGCGCGGGGGAATTGACCGGAGCTATTATTTCAGGTAAAGATAGTGCTGAAATAATTAAAGAGCTTAATCAATCGTCTATTCTGCCTTTTACAAGTTTTTTCTATCGAAAGCATTTTGTTATTCTGTTTGATAAAGAACAAGTGAAAAATCATTTTGAACAGCTGCTTTTATTATATAAATCTCAGGGCTATGTTTTTTATTCTGCTACTTTATACGATGATCATTGGTCTCAGGTTCTTGAAGGAACCAAGCAGCTGCTAACGGTAAATGGGCAAGTGGTGCCGGTGCTTGAGCTTGAACAAAACGGTGAATTTGACGTTGTGCGTGATGAAGGTGGTCTGCACATTGTTATAGATGATGATGAAGACGAAGAGAAGCAGCTAGAAAAAAAAGTTCATGAGCTTCCGCTTGAAGAAGGTAACTATTTTATTGGCGATCCGGGATTTATTGAAAACCGAGACATGCTGGTAAAAGAATATTTTCCTAAAGGTACGTACGAATTTATTTATAGATACGGAGAAAATGGCTGGCTGATGAAAGTAAGTATTCAACGAAAAGCGATTAAAGAGCAGCTTACTACTCTTCACGCGGCTTTGTCTTAACCTCTATTCATTGTACAATATTGCTAAATAACTATGTTATAATAGTAATATTGCACAATGAAAGGGGTTTTTTTAATGGAAGCACGTTTGCAAAAAGTCGTATCATGGCTGAAAGAAAAGAATGTAGAAACGGCCTTTATTTCGTCAACTGAAAACGTATTTTATTTAACTGGATTTCACACGGATCCGCATGAGCGTCTGCTTGGCTTATTTGTATTTCACGAAGTGGAGCCGATGCTTATTTGTCCATCAATGGAAGTGGGTCAAGCAAAAGAAGCCGGCTGGAAGTTTGATGTGATTGGATATGAAGATCATCAAAATCCTTGGGAACTCATCAAAGAAGCTTTACATAAACGAAACGTAATAGATGTGAAAAAGGTTGCTGTAGAGAAAGAGCAGCTGCTGTATGCGCGAGCTGAAGAACTACTTAACTTATATCCAAATGCTGAGCTAGTTGGAGCAGAAGAGAAATTAAATCAGCTGCGTTTAATTAAAGATGAGCGTGAAGTTGAGATTCTGCAAAAAGCAGCTGAACTAGCTGATTTTGGTGTAGAAGTAGGCGTAGCTGCTTTAAAAGAAGGCGTTACGGAAATGGATGTTCTGGCTAAAATTGAATACGAGTTAAAGCGAAAAGGAATTCGTGAGATGTCGTTTTCAACCATGGTTTTATTTGGTGAAAAAACAGGAGAAGCCCACGGGAACCCAGGTCTTCGCACGTTAAAGCCAGGCGATATGGTTCTGTTTGATTTAGGTGTAGTACTAGACGGATACTGTTCAGATATTACGCGGACAGTAGCTTATAAGTCGATTAATGATAAGCAAAAAGAAATCTATGAAACGGTACAGCGCGCCGAGCAGGCAGCTCTTGAAGCTTCCAAGCCGGGCACTCGCATTGGTGACTTGGACATGGTAGCACGTAATATTATTACAGAAGCAGGGTATGGAGACTATTTCTTGCATCGTCTTGGTCATGGTCTTGGTATCAGCGTGCATGAGTTTCCTTCAATGAGCCGCAACAATGATGATGTGCTTCAAGAAGGCATGGTGTATACGATTGAACCGGGTATCTATATTCCAGGGCTCGGAGGCGTGCGTATTGAAGATGATGTAATCATTACAAAAGATGGATACAAAACGTTAACGAAGTACTCAAAAGAATTACAAATTATTTCATAATAATGTCTCCGAAAAATAGAGGCTGCCATGGCGCAGGCTCTATTTTTTATGGAAAAAGAAAAATTTGGTTAAGGTTTCTTGTTTGCTTCTTGGTACAATTTCATAGTATGTTACGAAACGATAACATTTCTATCACATTTTCTAAAAACTATATCGTAAGCGAGTGCGGTAGTATATGCTGTACAGTAGGGGGCTTTTTAAGGTCGCAAGCAAGGAGGTTTTTTATGAGTAATTTTACAAAAGATGAAGAATTAATTATACATAAAGCAATAGATGTATTTGGTCAAAAGGACCGAATTGAAGATTATTCAGATGAACGAAAAAAGCATGGTATTCACGTTGTGGCGTGTGAAAATCATCCGCGTCAAGACGTAACCGCGTATGCAACGCTCGGTGGACACCACTGTCCGACAGGCTATACAGTTGGAGGGATCCCGCTTCGAATTGAAATCGTTGGGGCTTGTCATGAGGAATTCGGTATTTATTCTGCTATTTTAGCAAACTGTATTTTCCATATGATGAAATCTCACGTGTCCATCTTCCCAGGAGCTATTTATAAAGACGTCATTGCGGTCCTTGATGACAGCTTTCATATGCAGCACATTTTGCTGATTCCGCCGTTTTTATGGGATAATTTTTCAACGATTGAACTATCTGATAAAAAAGTAACGTTCCTGCAAGCCGTTCCGATTTCAGAAAATGAACGTGCTTTTGCACTTGAGTACGGAGTAGACTCATTGCTAAGCCGCTTTGATGCTGAGCAGGTTAATGTCTTCAATTTAGAAAGAAGATCTGTTGTATAAACAAAAAGAGCGCCGACTGAGACGCTCTTTTTGTTATTGGTTAGTAGGTCAATTCTTTTTGCGGTATAGCTTTTTTATGGCTCGTTTGGTAGCTGTGAAGAACCATACCTGCTACGATAATTCCCATTCCAACCCAAGAAAGAATCGATGGTAAAGGACTTGATAGAAGGAAGACCTCACCTAGCAGAGCAAATAAAACTTCCATCGATTGTGTAGCTTCAACTGCACCTAACTTTTGAGAATCTTTTTTAACAAGGTCGGTTGCCGCAAAAAATAAAACCGTTGCACATACGCCTGAAAGTAAAGCAACTAAACTGCTTTGATAAATCTGAGTTGTTTTTGGTAGTCCAGCGGTCACGTAGGCATAGACAGAAAGAATAATCCAAAACGGCAGGCTTGAAAGTGTCATTCCAAGCACGCGCTGAAAAGTATTAAGTGACGACACCTCCATCATTTTACGGTTGCCAAGCGGATACGCAAAAGAGGCAATCAAAATTGGAATGGTACAAAGCAAGGCAGTAGCGGCCGACAGTTCAGTCGCATGCTCAAGCTGCATGAGCACAACTCCTATTAAAATAATAAACGAAAACCCTAGCTGTTTAAAAGGAATGACTCCTCGCTGTTTTCCTTCCTTGTAAAACAAAGGAGCTAGGAGAGACCCCGATAAAATCGTGATTTGCCAAGTGCCTGCAATAAGCCAACCGGGACCGTAGGCTGAAGCAAAACAAAGAGGAGCGTAAAATAAACCAAATCCCACCGTGCTCCAAAGCAGCCATTTTTGCGGCCGGGCTTTTATTTCTGCCACCACAGGTTTGATACCACCCCAAAAATAAACAAGCACAAGCAAAAGAGGTACCATAAAAAAATAGCGCAGCGACGCGCTCCACGCCCAGCTGCCTCCGGATAAATCCATCGCTCGATTTAAAACAAATGTAAAAGCAAAAAAAAATGATGCAGCAATGCCTAATAAAAGAGGCTTCACTTTGATTCCTCCTCACTTGTCAGCGCTTCACCTAGTGTCAGCCAGTTTGTTTCGACAAGCTGTGATGTCAGTGCGACATCTTTTTGACGGCAAGCGTTTATGATTTCTTTGTGCTGGTCAACGGAAGCAAGGCTAGCAAGAGAAGAAAAGCGAGCGATTTCCAGACGCTGAATTTTGGCGCTTGTTTGTTTTACAACACGCTCTAGCTCTACATTATTCGCCCGGTTTAAAAAAACGGAATGAAATGCTTCATCTGCTTCGATCGCTTCAAGTACATTTCTTGTTTTGATCGCATGTTCTAGAGATTGATTGTGTTTGGTTAGTTCGCCCATGTCTTTTTCTTGTAATGAAGTACAAGACAGCTTAGCAGCAAGTGCATGAAGAGCTGCGACGACAATAAAAGATTGTTTTGCCTCCTCAAGGTTTAATGGAGCCACTTTTGTAGAAGAGCCGGGAGTCGTTTGGACAAGGCCTTCATCTTCGAGCCTTTTTAATGCTTCTCGAACAGGAGTGCGGCTAACTCCAAATTGCTCAGCCAGTTCTTTATCCTGAAGCTTTTGTTCCGGCTGAAATTCAAGCATAACAATATTGTGTTTAAGTGTTTGATAGACTTCCTCCCGTAGGGAAAGTCGTTTGAGAGGTTGAATGTTATTTTTCATAAAACCAATATATCGCATATTACATTAAATAACAATGTGAAAACTAAAAAAACTTCATCTAAAAAGCAGACAACGGCTTTTTAGATGAAGAGCTTAATTACTGCTGCGCAAAGATTTAGATAAGATGCTCGCAATAGCTTTGCTGTGCTCAACCTGCGTTTTTTTGGACTCTTTTCGTTCAAGAGCTACTTTTTGAAGACTTTTTTCTTCTTCAGTTTGAGCAATAACTTGAGGAACGGGGGCAGGTTTCCCGTTTTCTAATGCAACAAAGGTGAGAAAAGAAGTAGCAGCAATACGTTTAATGCCCGTTAACAAATTTTCGGCAATCACTTTAACAAAAATAATCATAGAGCTTTTTCCTGTGACAACAACAAATGCTTCATATGAAATAAAATCTTCTTCGGTGACGGGTTCGATAAAGTCAACGTGATCAATGGAAACTGTAACACACGACTTTCGGGAATGTTTAGCTGCTGAAAGAGAAGCCGTCATGTCCATATCAGCTACAATTTTCCCACCAAAAAGGGTGTGGTAATTGTTTAGATCATTTGGAAAAATGTGCTGTGATTTGACTACTCGTGAGACGCTGCAAAGTACTGCTTTTTCACTCATTGAAAACACTCCTTCAAACTGTTTATATGGTTTAATGTATGTTGACTACTTGTTCTTATGTATACAAGTTATAGAAAGCCCTTTCGTAAAAAGCTCTTCACAAGCTGCTCCTATGGTAAAATAGAGCAAATACGAAAGAGAGGATGAGAGTATGAACTTAACCCAATTTTCTAGAAGAAAATATACAGATTCCCCTACACATTTAGAAAAGCTATCGGTTTTATCAGAGCAGTTAAACGGACCTTCAATTTATATGAAGCGGGATGATATGCTCGGACTGACAGGGGGCGGAAATAAGACGCGTAAGCTTGAATATTTAGTAGCAGATGCAAAAGCGCAAGGAGCAGACGTGCTTGTAACGTGCGGAGCGATACAATCCAATCACTGTCGTTTGACGCTTGCTGCGGCTGTAAAAGAGCAAATGAAATGCGTGCTCGTATTGGAAGAAGGAGAGAATAAAGCAAGCGATCAGCCGACAGGGAACTATTTTCTTTATCATTTATTAGGCGCTCACGACATGCGGTTTGTCGCTGAAGGTTCGGATTTGACAGCGGAAATGGAAAAAGTGGAGGGAGAGTTAATTGAAAAAGGTCATAAGCCGTACCTAATTCCAGTAGGAGGGTCGAATGTTATCGGTGCAACGGGGTACGCTGGTTGTGCACAAGAGTTGCTTATGCAAAGCTATGAGCAGCAAATAAAGCTTAGTCACGTGGTTTGCACAAGCGGCAGCGGGGGCATGCATGCAGGGTTAGTGGCAGGCTTTCAAAGTCTTCAAAGTGACGTGTCTGTTATTGGAATGAATGTCAGTCGTGCTAAAAAAGAGCAAGAAGTGAAAGTTGCCAAGCTGACGAGTGAACTTTATGATCATTTACATAGTAAAACGCCTTTTAAAAAAGAAGATATTGTATGTATGGATGAATACGTAGGTCCAGGTTACGCTGTTCCGACAGAAGAGATGGTGGAAGCAGTCAAACTTGTGGCCAGTACGGAAGGGATTTTATTGGATCCTGTATATACAGGAAAAGCGATGGCCGGCCTGATTGATTTAATTCGAAAGGGTTATTTTAAAAAGGATGAAAATGTGGTGTTCATTCACTCAGGCGGCTCACCGGCTCTTTATGCATATACATCGGTTTTTTCATAAAAAAGCAAGGGATTCGACTCCCTTGCTTTTTTAGTTTATATAGGAATAGTAAGTGAAAACGTCACTCCGGTGTCTGTGTTTTTAGCTGTAATTGCTGCATCGTGCATCGTAACAATACGCTTTACGATACTTAAGCCAATACCGAATTCACCGTTTGCTCCTTTTTTAAACGGTTCAAACAAGTGTTGAAGCACGCTTTGATCAATCGGCGGACCGTCGTTGCTGATTATACATTGAACGTTCGTTTGATGTTTAGCAAGCGAAAGTGAAACCTTCGCATCCGTATATCGTAGCTGATTATCGAGTACATTTTCAAGGACCTTTGTCCACAGCTCTTTGTCTCCTCTAATCGTTACGTTTACGTCGTCAAATTCCCACTTTATTTCAGGGCGTCTCCATCGCAAGCGATCCACTACTTCATGAAGTAGTGCAGCAAAATCAAAATCATCTTGTGCAAGCTGATGAGTGGACATATAGTCAAGCTTGGTTAAGTAAAGCAAATCGCGGATTTTCTTCTCAAGGTTTTTGGATTCATCTTCAATGACTTTTACCGTTTGAGATAAATCGCCTTTTGGATAAATGCCGTCTTGAATCGACTGAGCGTAGCTTTGAATAACCATAACCGGTGTTTTTAAATCGTGTGAAATATTTTGAAGCAGCGTTTGCTGTGCTTCATCTTTAGATACGAGCCTTTTGCGCATTTGCTCTATGGACGCGCCTAATTTGCCAATTTCATCGGAACGGTTCACCGTAACGGGTTCATGCCAATTTTGTTCAGCAATTTTTTTGACATCTTTTTCAAGCGATACAAGCGGCTTGCTTAAATATCTTGATAGCCAAATAGATGGAAGCCAGCTGAATAAAAATACAATCGAAATCACGAGAAGCAGCTGTTTAAAAAGAGTAGAAGTGAGCGCGTTGCGATACGTATCCCACGAAAAAGAAAGCAAAAAAGCAGGCTGTCCGTTCACGCTTACTTTTCGAATCACATAAAAAAGCGTTCGGTTGCCGAGATCTTTTTCATAGCGAGCGACGATTTTTCGCTGACTGATCGCATCTTCCTGTGCTTTTTTCAAAAAGTCTTGAGGCAAAACGCGTGATGAAAAATAAGAGATGTCCGCATGCTCAGGCAGTAAAATATGATCAACCGTCCGATTACCAAGCGTCGGTTCGCTATCTTCATTGCTAAAATAGTATTCTCCTGAGCGGCTTGGCAGGCCGTATTCTTTTAAAATATGCTGCTCATTTTCAATGGTTGTATAAATTTCGTCCGTGAAGAACTGTCTGAGCGTCGTTGGGAATAAAATAGCGAGCAAAATCGAAATAAGCAGTAAAATACCGGAGATTACGAGCCAAATTTGAAATGCAAGCGACTTGTTTTTCATGCTTTCATCATCCGATATCCGTATCCGTAAATCGTTTCAATTCGTGCTTGCGGCATTTTTTTACGCACGCGCCTTACTAAATCATCCACCACTCGGTCTGTGCCAAAATAATCTTCTCCCCAAATTAGATTCAGCAGCTGCTCCCGTGAAAAAGCCTGTCCAAGGTCCTTCGAAATGGTGACAAGAAAATCAAATTCTTTAGACGTTAAATCAATTGGCTTTCCATTTTCACTGACTGTGCGCGTATATAAATCGATTTCATAGGGAGTCAGCGTAATGGTATCGGTTTGTTTTTTGGTTGAACCATATACGAGGTTTAGCAGTTTATTTGCTCGAATGACTAGTTCACGAGGCAAAAAAGGCTTTGATAAATAGTCGTCGCTTCCCATTTCAAGTCCAAGAACTCGGTCAATATCAGCATCGCGTGCTGAGATGAAAATAACAGGAACATGTGGCGTTTGCTGCTTGATTTCACGAATGAGCTGATACCCGTCAATGTCAGGCAGCATAATATCTAAAATCCACAGGTGTGGAGGAGTTGCAATCATTTCTTTGGCATCCGTACCGTTAAAAAATGAGCGCACGTCCCAGCCTTCTTTTTGAAGGTAAAGGGTTAAAACTTCATTTAAATTTTGTTCATCCTCTACTAGATATAGTGTAAAGCTCAAATTTGACACCTTCCTCTGAATATATGAAAATTAAGGTAAATCAAGCATATTGCTCCATGAATGCCTATGCTCATTTCTTTAATGGTCTACGTACCCGCTATTATACTACGTGTTTGCTGTTATAAAGAAATTTTTCACAATTTCACACATTGTTTTGATACTTATCCCAAACTTTTATTTTATAGTATAGATAACATAAAATTTGCTACGTTTAAAGGAGTGTTTTTCATGGATCCACGTGATTATGAAAGAGAGCAAGAACGAAAAGAAGAATATGAAAACCGCCAGCAGCGCTATGATCAGTATCAGCCTTCATCGTCATCACAGCCACCAAAAAGACGCTTATTTCCAGTGATCGCATCTTCCATCGCAGGAGCAGTGCTAGGGGGAGGAATTGTGTTATACGGCGCTCCGCAGCTAGGGTTAATGGATTCAGCTGATACGCAAACAGCGAATCAAACGAATCAAACAACGCAGACTCAAACCGCAACAACGACGAGCACAACACCTCGAACAGTAAGCACCACCGTGAATCAGTCAGATCTTGTTTCAGTTGTAAATAAAGTATCAGCGGCTGTTGTAGGCGTGAATAACATCCAGCAGCAAACAAATCCATTTTCTGGAGATACCCAAACGCAAGAAGCAGGAACGGGTTCAGGTGTTATTTTTAAAAAAGAAAATGGAAAAGCATACGTTGTGACAAATAACCACGTTATTGATGGCGCAAGCGAAGTAGAAGTGTCACTTTCAAACGGTCAAAAAGAACAAGCTAAAATTGTAGGAGCTGATGCGCTAACGGATTTAGCCGTGCTTGAAATGTCCGATAAAAATGTGGAACAAGTGGCGAAGTTCGGGAAATCATCAGATTTAGTAGCGGGTGAAACGGTTCTTGCAATCGGAAACCCTCTTGGTGAACAATTCTCGCGTACGGTCACACAAGGTATCGTCAGCGCAGCGAAACGCTCCGTTCCTATTTCAGACAATTGGAACGTAGACGTGATTCAAACGGATGCGGCTATTAATCCGGGAAACAGCGGTGGTGCCTTAATCAATTCTTCCGGTGAAGTAATAGGTATTAACAGTATGAAAATTTCAGAAGACAATGTAGAAGGCATCGGCTTTGCTCTTCCAAGTGATGAAGTGCAGCCAACGATTGAACAGCTGATGAAAAACGGTAAAATAACCCGTCCATATATGGGCGTAGGTCTTCAAGATGTAGGTCAGCTTTCAGCCGAAACAAAACAAAATCAACTAGGCCTAACAAGCGATACGTCTGAAGGAGTTGTCGTAACGACAGTTGAACCGTTTTCTTCTGCTTCTGATGCAGGTTTACAATCAAAAGACGTGATTGTTGCCATCGATGGAAATAAAGTTAAAACATCCAGTGATTTACGTCAATACTTATACACAAAACGCAAAGTAGGAGACACGGTGAAATTAGACGTGTACCGAAACGGAAAGAAACAAACCATTTCTCTGAAGCTTTCAGAGCAGCAGGATAACAATGGATGAGTTCAACACCGTTAAAGCTGCAGCTAGCAGTATTAACAGCGTTCGGACTTTTGACAGGATGCGGAGGGAAGCATTCAAACACGATGTTTCCTTCTGTAGAAATTAGTCAGCTATCTTCTACCAAAGAAGTGGCAGCGTATGAAGGAGGAAAGGTGACAGGAGCTGAATTCAACCGTTTTTTAGCCGTTGAAGGGTTCTTAAATCCCGATGCTCCGCTAAATGATACAAGCTACCGCAAAGAGTTGTTGCGGCGGCTTGTGATGCAAAAAATCTTAATTGCACATCTAGAGACAAGCGATAGGGTACAAAAACAAGTCGAGGATATGTGGAAGCAAATCAAACGCTCATATGACGAGGATACACGAAAGCAAGGTTATGAAGTATTACACATTCGTTCTAGTGATGTAACCAACCAGTTAACGAATCAGTTTAAATTAGAGGAATACTTCCGTAAACAAATTACGTCTGATAAACTAAGCGCTTACTATAAACGTATTGAAAACAATGTAACGCGCGTATCTTTTACGCAGCTAACTCTTCCAACTTTACATGATGCCGATGCTGTTGCGGCTGAACTGCAGAAGGGAACATCGCTCCAAGACGGTCAAAAAAAATTTGCTGATCTCCACACAATCAGCAAAATAGAGAATGCTGATAATCTAAAGCTTTCAAGTCTATCCTCCTCATTTATAGACATTTTGAAAAAACAGCACATCGGAGAGAGTAGCGAACCCATTAAAATGGGTAAAGCCTATTATATTCTTATTTTGAAACAAAAAGATAAAAAAACGGAATCAGAGGTCAAAGAAGAAATGATGAATGAACTTGTTTTGAATGGAATCAACCGGTATATCCAGGATGAACTGCCAAGGCTTCACGTGACTTTTCACCTTAGGTAGTTCCCTTTTATATAGATTGATTGTTTCCAAAAAACAAGCAGTAAAAGAGCTGTCTATATAATAGAGAGCTCTTTTACATTTTTAAGTAGACAGAAATGTCAGCACCTGATAAAATAAAGTTGTAAAACTTTCATTATTCGGAAAATTTATACCCTCCAGCTTTGGAGGGTTATTTTTTGTGTGTTTTCACGCTGTACAATTTAATGGATGAACAAAAGCTTCTATCGTTTATGATAGGTGCTTTTTATGTTTTAAATGATTCAGTAGTTCAAGAGACATCTCCACGTGAGAAAGGGCGATGTGTGAAATCGTTTTGGCATAAGGTGTAATTTCGTTAATAAATTGTTCTAGTACGTGCAGGTGAGGAAGCTGAAGCTTTGTAATAAAGCAGGCTTGCCCAGCGATGCGCTCACAGAATAAAGCATAGGGGTACTGAGAAATAAATCGTTTAAAACGCTCGTGCTCTCCGTTTTTCATGGTTACTTCAATAAAACACGACACGGGCAAATGCAGCTTTTCATAATCAATATCGATTGTATACCCTTTTATAACGCCAAAGCTCTCTAGCTGCCTTACTCGCTCTGCTACCGAAGGAGGAGACAAGTTAATTTGTTTTCCTAGCTCTCTTAAGGAAAGACGGCTGTTTTGCTGCAGCGCCTGCAAAATCGATAAATCAATTTCATCAATTTTCAATTGAAAACCTTCTTTCTTATTAACGTTTCATTTGATTAGTAATAACAGATAAAATGTTTTATATGTTATCTGAAATTTCCATTTTTCTTACTATAATAATTAAAAAGGAGTGAGTAAAAAATGGCAAGAGTTTTGTTAACAAACGAAGAGGGAACAAATTTTGAAAAAGCACTGAATTTAATTCCACATGTAAAAAGATTGTATGATAGGCTTTACGACACGCTTTGGAAGAGCGATATAGTAGAAAAAGAGACAAAGGAAAAAATTAGGCTTTATCTAGCAGGTGTTAACGGCTGTGAGACGTGTATGAGCATGTCATATATAGGTGATGAGACGCTTAATCAAAAAGTATTAAGAGAAGAAAAGCTTGAAGAAAAAGATCGACTCCTGTTTCGATTTATTGATGTATATCGGGTGCGTCCGAGAGATTTGACGGATGCTGAGATGAATCAATTAAAGAAATATTACAGTGATACGCAGCTATTAGAGCTTTTGGCTGTTATTAATTTGTTTGATCAATTTCACAAACTGATTGTCAGTTTAGATTTATATGATTTTTGCAGTTTGCAGCGCAAGTGATGTCTTCCTTAAAAATACCTTGACAGACAAAATCCACAGGAGTAAGATAGCTTTCGTGAAGTGAAACGTATCATAAATCAAATTGATTATTCTAGAAAATAGATCATAGACATTTGAATAAAAAATCGCTTAATCCATTACGGAGCGGAGGACCCATTATTTACGCACATATTGTGCTCTGGGGTGAATCCTTAAAAAGGTAGGGTTACTCTTAAAACCCGAACCCGACAGCTAACTTCGCAAGCGTTTTGAGGGGGAAGAGTGTGAAAAAGCACAGGAGCCTTCCTGTGTTTTTTTGCGCTTTTTTTAAGAAAAAGATGTAATTTTTTAGAAAAAGTATAAGCTAAGAGAACACAGAGCAGTTGAAGAAAGGAATAAATACATTATGAAAAAACAGTTTGCTGTATTGGGATTAGGTCGTTTTGGAGGCAGTTTGGTTGAAGAGTTTGCTAATTTGGATGTGGATGTGCTCGCTATTGACCGCAATCAGGAGGTAGTAAATAAATATAGCAACTCAGCTACATATGTTGTGCAAGCGAACGCAATTGATGAAGCTAGCTTAAAAGGGCTAGGTATTCGCAATGTTGATCATGCTCTTATTTCGTTTGGGGATGATATCGAAGCAAGCGTGCTCGCAACGATGCTTTTAAAAGATATGGGCGTTAAGCAAGTATGGGTAAAAGCGGTGAATATGTATCATCAAAAAGTGCTGGAGAAAATAGGAGCGGACAAAGTCATTCATCCCGAGCGCGATATTGCTAAGCGCATTGCTCATCATGTGGTGTCAGAAAAAATCATTGACTACATTGAACTGTCAAAGGACTACAGTATTGTTGAAATTGTCGCTTCTAAGAAACTTCATAATAAAACGCTGTTTGATTTAAATATTCGCGCAAAGTACGGCTGCAATATTATCGGTTTTCAGCGAAAAGACGGGGAAATGGTGATTTCGCCTACCGCGCATGAAAGAATCGAACAAGGAGATATGCTTATTGTCATCGGACATAATCGCGATTTGAACCGTTTTGAAGAAGAAGGAGTTTAAATCATGAAAAAACAAATTATTAAACTCACCCCTCCTCAGCTGCTTGTTTCTATTTTTGGCGGAGGAATTATTATTGGTGCTTTTCTATTGATGATGCCTTTTTCTACTACTGAGCCGATCCGGTGGGTAGATGCTCTTTTTACGTCTACTTCCGCGATGACAGTAACCGGCTTAGCCGTCGTCGATACGGGCACGCGTTTTACCGTCATCGGTCAAACGATTATTATGCTGTTAATTCAAATAGGTGGTCTTGGCATTATGTCATTTGCCGTGTTGATTTTTATGATGCTAGGTAAAAAAATTGGATTTAAAGAGCGTATGCTTGTTCAGCAGGCATTAAATCAGACGAGCGTCGGTGGAGTTGTGCTGCTAGTTAAAAGGTTGTTTATCTTTTCATTTTTAATTGAGTTTGTTGCACTTATCTTTTTAGCGATACGCTGGGTTCCGGAGTTCGGATGGTCTAAGGGGCTGTTCTTTAGCTTGTTTCATTCGATTTCGGCTTTTAATAACGCAGGGTTCGGACTGTTGTCTGATAACTTAGTTCAGTATGTAGGAGATCCCATTATTAACATAACGATTTCTTTTTTGTTCATTATTGGTGGGTTAGGGTTTACCGTCCTTGCTGATATGTGGGTGAAAAAATCGTATAAAAAACTAACGCTGCATTCAAAAATTATGATTATCAGCACGTTCGCCATTAACGTGATTGCCATGCTTTTTATTTTCTTCTTAGAGTACGGCAATTCGCATACGCTCGGAAATTTATCATTAGGAGACAAAGTATGGGCTTCTTATTTTCAAGCGGTAACGACAAGAACCGCTGGGTTTAATACAATTGATTTAGCTCACCTGCATGATGCAACGGTCTTTTTAATGGTTTTATTAATGTTTATTGGTGCAGGAAGTGCGTCAACAGGAGGCGGTATCAAACTCACGACGTTTGTGGTTATTGTCTTTTCTATATGGGCATTTTTACGAAGCAGGGAAGATATTGTGCTGCTAAAGAGACGCCTTCTTCCTCTTCACGTGTTTAAGGCACTAGCCATTACGATGATTTCAATTATGTTTGTGTTTGGGGCCATTTTCCTGTTAAATATTTCGGAAAACCTGCCGTTTGTAAAAATTATGTTTGAAGTGGTTTCTGCGTTTGGAACAGTAGGTTTATCGATGGGAGCTACTCCTGAACTATCATACTTTGGACGCGTGATCATCATCTTTATTATGTGTTTAGGAAAAGTCGGGCCATTAACGCTTGCTTTTTCATTATCAAAACAGAAGCGAGAAGCTGTACGATATCCAAACGAAGATATTATGCTAGGGTAGAAAAAATCGCCTCCAAGGAGGCGATTTTTTTATGTTATTCATGGAGTCAGGACATGAAAGATGTCACGCATAAAATGGTCGCAATGAGTAAAAAGAAGGTGAAAACAAGAATACTGGGCAATTTGGAATGTCGGCGCATCAAAGGACCCCCTTTTTTTATAGTAAAAAATCTCTTATTATATATAACGAAAGAAACAAAAATATGATTCACTTTTTTTAGCGAATTTTGAAGATTTTTCTCGTAAAAAAATCCGCACAGCTGTCCTAAACATTTTGCCAAGCTGTTGCATACACTAAAAGCAGATAAAAGGAAGTGAGGGATGATACGTGGAAAAACAAAATTTTGCGTTAATCGTTGTGTTATTTGTTTTACTTGTTATTGTAGGCGCGTCTGGCTTTCGCTTTTAAACGTTAACTTTATTTGCGCATAGCCCCCGTCAAGAAGGGCATACTAGGCGGAAGTAAAAACCAAAAATTTCTTCAATATTGCCGAACAATGAGTTCCTCTACTCATTCATCTAATCGGTATGTAGCCATGCGAAAGAGCATGGTTTTTTTTTGAAATAAGAGGATGAATGATGTTCATCCCCTCTAGAAATTAGTAGTAGCAAGAACACCCTACGATTACTAATAGAATAAATAAAACAACGATAAATGAAAAACCCAAACCGCCTTTTTCGCCCATATGTGTAACCTCCTTTAATCAAAGTCTCTATATCCTATGTACTAATTGGGTTAAGTGATTGAGAAATTTGCCTATTTTTTAACGGTAACGATCTTTTGAGAAGAATGAAGAACACTTACTTTTTTTCATTTGCGTAGAAATCCTTTATGATAAAGAAGAAAAGGAGGGTAAATAGGTGGGAATACATGCACAATACGTTATGAATCAGCTAGAAGAGGGAAAGTGGAAAGAGATCAAACGCGAAATTCAACAAGAAATGAAGAAAAAACCTGAAGCATCTGATTTGTACTGTTACTTAGCGGTTTGTTTAGCAAAGCAAATCGAAGAATCAATTATATTTGAAAAAATGGTATTGAATTTAGAAATGGACCGAGCTCTTCACCAGGCATTAACATTAAATCCGTCTTCAAGCTTGGCGCACTTCGTTCGAGGAGTAAAATACCGGGAAACTCCGCTTATGTTTGGAGGGAATTACGAAAAATCGCTGTCTTATTTGCAGCGGGCGCAAGATCTTGGTTTTGAAGGGATTATGCTGCCGCTCGAACTCGCCAAAACATATATTCAATTAAAAGAAATCGAAAAAGCGAAAGAACAGATCGCCTATGC
Source organism: Priestia aryabhattai (assembly GCF_023715685.1). NCBI lineage: Bacteria > Bacillati > Bacillota > Bacilli > Caryophanales > Bacillaceae > Priestia > Priestia aryabhattai. The sequence continues at coordinate 285,398 of NZ_JAMBOQ010000001.1, read as the reverse complement.
CCGGGAAATCAATCATACTCATGCGAATATTAAAAAAGTCGAAAACATGCTGCAAACAGGACGGTGAATCAAAAGTCCTGTTTTATTTTTGACTTTCAAGAAACGTATGCTGATTTTCATAAAGGATTGCTTTTTATATAACAATAAGAATATTTATAGATATTTTAAGAAGTGCATGTAAGTCGAACGACTTCTTAACTGCTAGATTTTTTACATTATTAGAGCGTTCAGTCTACATAGTTCCAAAAATAGTAAGAAACTATCAGCCTATGGATAAATTGTTAGAAAATATAGATAATTGTAAATGAATAGAGATAAAAGTTAAAAAGGCGACTAACTAAAAAAGCAAAGGTATGATTTACTTTGCTTTTTATTTATACATACATGTAAAAAATATCATAATAAACCAATTTGTTCTTGAGGAAATCCATCGTCTCAGGCGATGTGAAATAATGTATTTGAAGGAGGAGACCCAGATGAAGGTTATGAAGATGTTGGTTATTGCATTATTTAGTTTATGTTTAGTTGTCACACCAGCTGCTGCTCAAGTTCCGGGTGTCGACCATTCAATGAAACGGGGTGCTACACAAGGAATTGTAGCGGCATCTCACCCGCTTGCTGCTGAAGCGGGAAGGCAAGTTTTAGCTGAAGGCGGAAACGCTGTAGATGCGGCAGCTGCCATTCAACTATCTCTAAACGTTGTGGAACCGATGATGTCTGGTATCGGCGGCGGTGGCTTTATGATGATTTATGAAAAAAAGAAAGATAAAATTACGATGCTAGACAGCCGTGAAATGGCACCGGCTGATGTCACACCTAAGCTGTTTTTAGATCCAAGAGGAAAAGTCATCCCTTTCAGTAAACGTCACATAACAGGAAAAGCAGTTGGAGTTCCTGGCACGTTAAAAGGAGTAGAGACAGCACTTAAAGATTATGGAACAATGGACTTATCAGATGTTATTAAACCCGCTATTACTCAAGCAGAACAAGGAATTAAAGTAAATTGGTCGATGGCTCAGTACATTGATGAAAATGTGGATAAGCTTGAAAGATACCAAACGGCCGGTAATGTATTTGTGCCGAATGGCAAACCGTTAAAAGAAGGAGATAAGCTTGTTCAGCCGGATCTTGCTAAAACATTAAAGCTCATTCAAAAAGAAGGTTCAGACGCTCTTTATAAAGGAGAAATTGGAGAAGCGCTTGTTAAAGAAGTTCAAAAGCGCGACGGAAGTATGACCATGGATGATTTAAAAAACTACGTTGTAAAAGAACGCGAGCCGCTAAAAACAACTTACCGAGGCTATGATGTGGTTAGTGCGGCTCCTCCTAGCTCCGGCGGATTAACCGTGCAGCAAATTTTAAAGCTAATGGAAGGTTATGATGTAGAAAAAATGGGTTCCAATACGCCTCAGTATTTACAGCATTTAACGGAAGCTATGCACTTAGCTTTCGCTGACCGCGCGGCATATATGGCGGATGAAGATTTTTACGCAGTACCGAAAAAAGGACTGTTAGATGAAGATTATATTAAAGAACGCCGTAAATTAATTAATCCAAATAAAGCAACGCCTAATGTCAAAGAAGGAGATCCTTGGAAGTATGAAGGAAAAGAAAATCCAAATAAAGCAACTGTAACGGAAGAAAATCCAATTGGCCAAACGACTCATTTCTCTGTCGTGGACAAATGGGGGAACATGGTTTCTTACACGACTACCATTGAACAAGTGTTTGGTTCAGGAATTATGGTTCCTGACTACGGATTTATGCTCAACAATGAAATGACAGATTTTGATGCCGCCCCGGGAGGCGTGAACCAGGTTGAGCCTAAAAAACGTCCTCGAAGCAGCATGTCTCCAACGATGCTGTTAAAAGACGGAAAGCCGTTCATGGCAATTGGTTCACCGGGAGGTCCGACCATTATTGCGTCTGTAGCAGAAACGATTATGAATGTTATTGACCATAAGATGCCGATTCAAAAAGCAATTTTAACACCTCGCATTTATTCAGGCGGCTATCCAACCGTAAGATGGGAACCTGGCTTTAGCCAAGATACGATCCTTGAAATGATGGCTAAAGGAAATGCGTTTGAAGAAACGCCTCAGCATATTGGAAACGTCCAAGCTGTTATCTATGACTACGAAACGGGGAAAATGTACGGAGGAGCGGATAATACGCGCCAAGGCACTGTGTTAGGAGTAGACGCAATTAAATATGTGTCCAAACAGCCAAAATCAATTAAAGAAGAGAAAAAAGGAGAGTTTACCGTTGAAGTCAACAGCGCGGTGTATCCATTTACAGATAAGCAAATGAAGCTGATCGATGGAAAGCCTTATGTCCAGTCCGACCGCCTGCTGTTAGGCTTAGGCGTCATTGATTCGAGTGACTTAAAGCTGTATAAGCCAGATCCTCATTCATATTTATCGGTTATCAAAGTAGCAAGATCACTTGGTTACAAAGTGAAATGGGATAACGAAAAGAAAGTGGTCTCATTAGAAAAAGATCCTGGTGAAGGTGATACCAGTGATGATGAAGACGGAGACATTATTACAAATTAAAAAAAGTCAAAGGGGTAATCCCCTTTGACTTTTTTTATGGAAGCAAATAAAATTGACGATTTTAAACCAAAAGACAAAAAAATTTGCGTAGTTTTCCAAAAAGTTGTAGAAATCGACAATTTTTTTTGCATGTGTAAGAAAACGCGTGATAAAAAGACTGATAGAATGCTACAAACAAAGTTGGCATCATTTTTGCATAAGAAATAGATGAGGAGCTGTATGAATGAAAAAAATACATAGTTAAATAAACGCCTATGTTTACTTCACACAGAATAACATGCAACGGAGGTATAGAAAATGAAAAAAGAAATTTCAATTATCGGTGTACCAATGGATTACGGACAAACAAGAAGGGGTGTAGACATGGGGCCGAGCGCGATCCGCTATGCGGGCATGAATACACGCTTAGAAGCTCTTGGCTATACCGTACACGATGAAGGCGATATTAAAGTAGAAATTAAAGAACGAGCAGACGTGGATAAAAATACGAATTTAAAAAACTTAGCGGCTGTAGCCAGTGGCAATGAACAGCTTGCTGCAAAGGTTGAAGAGGTGAGAGAGCAGGACCGCTTTCCGTTAATATTAGGCGGAGACCACAGTATTGCGATTGGAACGCTTGCAGGAGTCGCGAAAGGTTCAGAAAATTTAGGCGTTATTTGGTATGATGCTCATGGTGATTTAAACACCGCTGAAACATCTCCATCAGGCAACATTCACGGCATGCCGTTAGCGGTGAGCCTGGGTATTGGACATCCTGTGCTTTTAGATATTGGAGGGTATACGCCCAAAATTAAACCTGAAAATCTAGTTATTATCGGCGCGCGCTCATTAGATGATGGTGAAAAAGAGTTAATTAAAGAAAAAGGAATTAAAGTGTATACCATGCATGAAATTGATCGTTTAGGTATGACGCAAGTGATGAAAGAAACGATTGATTATTTAAGTGGTACAGACGGCGTGCACCTGTCGCTAGACTTAGATGGCTTAGATCCAGATGATGCACCAGGCGTAGGTACACCTGTAAAAGGCGGTATCAGCTACCGAGAAAGTCATTTAGCGATGGAAATGTTAGCGGAAGCAGCCATGGTGACATCTGCTGAATTTGTAGAAGTGAACCCAATTTTAGATCAGCATAACAAAACTGCAGAAGTAGCGGTTGCGTTAATGAGTTCATTGTTTGGAGATAAGCTTTTATAAGAAAGAGCTACTTATAGGTATCGTGTGGAGAAAGTCTGTTATGATCCAAGAAACGGTCATGCAGGACTAAGCGGCTGCCATCCTCGCTACGGGGTTGGCGCCATTTGCAAATCATCCGGCATCAATTGACTCCAGTCATGAAATGAGAAGATTATGTCATGAAGAGCTACCTAATAAGAGGCTATAAAACCAAAATAAACCTAAAAAAATGAAAGCGATTTCATTTTTTTGTGCAGCAAAGGGAGGAAATGGGATGAATATTCCACAGGGACAGCCAGGAGAATTAAAAAGAACGATGAAAACAAGGCATCTTTTTATGATATCACTAGGGGGATGTATTGGTACCGGTTTTTTCCTTGGATCAGGTTATACCATCAATGAAGCAGGTCCGATGGGAGCAATGATTTCCTACTTGGTGGGAGGGCTCATTATGTATTTAACGATGCTGTGTCTTGGAGAATTATCCGTTGCCATGCCAGTTGCAGGATCGTTTCAAACGTACTCCACTAAATTTATCGGCCCCGCAACTGGTTTTGCGATTGGATGGCTGTACTGGCTAGGCTGGGCAGTAACGGTTGCACTTGAGTTTTTAGCTGCCGGACAATTAATGCAAAGATGGTTCCCGGACTCGCCCGTTTGGTTATGGTGCGCAATTTTTGGAGCTTTAATTTTTTCATTAAATGCACTTTCAGCTAAAGCATTTGGTGAAACAGAATTTTGGTTTTCAAGCGTTAAAATTTTCGCCATCATTATGTTTATTGTCGTAGGTGGAGCGGCAATGTTTGGACTCATTGATATGAAAAGCGGACAGGAAGCACCGTTTTTATCAAACTTCTTTGCCGAAGGGCTGTTTCCAAACGGCGTAACGGCTTTACTGATTACAATGATTACGGTGAACTTTTCGTTTCAAGGAACAGAATTGATTGGAATTGCGGCAGGAGAAAGTGAAAATCCGGAAAAAACAATTCCAAAAGCGATCAAGCAAACGGTTTGGCGTACGCTTTTCTTTTTCGTCTTATCCGTGTTTGTCTTAGCAAGCATGATTCCTCGTGAAAAAGCAGGCGTCGTAGAAAGCCCGTTTGTTGTTGTGTTAGACAGTGTAGGTGTACCTTATGCGGCGGATATTATGAACTTTATCATTTTAACAGCTCTTCTTTCAGTCGCAAACTCTGGATTTTACGCGGCTACACGTATGCTTTATTCTCTTTCAAGAGAAGGAATGGCAAGTCCTGCGCTTGGGAAAGTCAACAAAAGAGGGGTTCCGTTTAATGCGTTATTAATTACACTTGTGATTTCATGTTTTTCGCTGCTTTCAAGCGTAGTGGCAGCTAAAACCGTTTTTGTATGGCTGATTTCACTCGCTGGACTCGGCGCTCAAATTGGCTGGATTGCGATTACAGCTTCACTGCTTGCGTTCCGCCGTGCTTACGTGGCTAAAGGTGGAAAAGTAGAAGATCTGAAATTTAGAACACCTCTTTATCCGGTTCTTCCTATCGTAGCGCTTATTACGAACTGTATCGTTATGATCAGTCTTGCGTTTGATCCCGAGCAGCGAATGGCGTTATACTGCGGAGGTATTTTCTTTATAGGCTGCTATATTTATTATTATTTGAAAATTCGAAAACAAAATCAATCAAAACAGGTGCAAGAAGTTCAGCTTGCGGAAAATAAGCGAATGATTATTTAACATAAAAAACCCGGAAAATCGTGATTTTCCGGGTTTTTATGTACTCATCTTTAGCTATCTAGTGTTGTCTCTTCATTTTTACGGCGGCGAAGTCTCCATAGCGTGATAAGGGCAACCAGTGTAAGAACAATACCGCTGCCGAGCAGGATATGACTCACCGTTTTATCCTGCTTTTTTTGGCCTCGTTCGAAATATTTCTTGTACATCGCTACCGCAGCTTTATTTTGCTTGTATTTTTTCGGAACGCTCATTTCTTTTCCAAGTTTCCAGCCGTCTTTATAAGCTTTTTTCTGTAAATATTTAACATCTTTATTCGAATAAAAGCCTGCTTTGTACCATTTTTCTAGTTGAGGCTTGGACTGAAGACTTTTAGGCGCTCTATAGGTCTGATAAGTGAAAGCTGAGTCGTATCCATTTGCTTTTACGTCTTTTTGTTTTTGTTTCTGTCCTTTTTCATATCCTTGTTCAAAGGCTGTTTGCAATTCGCCCTCTGCTTCTGCGGGCACTTCGAGTGAAAGGTCGTGATAGCCTTGAACGTAGCCCTGCTTTTCAAACTGCTTTTTTTGCTGATTTAGCACTTCGGCTTGGGCGGTTTCAAAGCCTTCTGTAAAAGCCTGACGTGTGACATCATCATCATCATACATGCTCGGAACACTCATTGAATCATTTTCAAGACCTTGGTCATAGCCATCTTTTTTGGCTTTAACAGATAAGTCCATTAAAGAAATGGCTTTTTTGTAGCCTTGAACATAACCTTTATTCCAGTCGGATGACTTAGAAGGGAAGGATTCGATTTCTGACTGAATAGTAGCATGTTTGTAATCAAGCACGCCTTGCTGATAGCCTTCCTCTTCGCCGGAAGATATTTCATTTTCTTGTTCAGTCTTGAGTTCTTCCTCTTTTTGCTGCTGTCCTTTTTTATATCCTACCGTATACCCCATCATAAACCACGTGAATTCTTCAGAAGATTTGTCCAGTCCTGTTGTTTGATCAAACTGTTCGAATTTTTTCTCTGCGTACCCATCTTCTTCTCCAAGTGAATAACCTTCTTGATAGAGAGAGTCAAAAATAGCTTTTACGTCTTCATTTGTAACGCCTGTTGGTTGGTCCAAAACGTCCGAAGAAGAATCAGGAGTAGCATAAGAAGGGATCGGGTCATTTGCAAGAATAAGTAAGCAGGCTGTACTAATAACGGCTAATTTTTTTTTCATCATTTCTTCACCTTTTAGTTCAAAGTCAATGTTTATTTTGTAGTTTAAGCGTACAGCTTTCCATGCAGAAAGGCGTGTAAAAGCTTTTCCGATTATGAAAATTATAACATTTAAATGGAAAGGAGAATAGGTGGTGAAAAGGAGAAATATGTGTTTTTCACGGAGTTTTATTTTTGTCGCTGTTTTGCTTTTTTTACTTTGAATGAACGATAAAATACTTCAGCTACAAAACAGAACAAAAGGAAAAAAGTACAAATAGTTCAGCGGACTCCATAACACGAAACGGATTGTAGGCATTTTGCAAGGCCATGGAAAAACTAAATCCTTGCATCATATCCACACTGATAGAAAATCCCATTAAGCATCCTAAAAGCAAAGCTGATATCCAAATGATTGTTATATGTATCACTCTCCGTTTTCGTTTTTTTCATAAAGACATTCTATCGATAGTTTTTGTTATTTTTTTGTCTTACGCTTTGATTGTGCTATTAAAAATTGCATACAAAGCATTTATTTCGAAAAAGCTAAAAAAAGAAAGGTATTTTTAATCGTGCCTTCTTTATTTAAAAATAAAAAAAGCAAAGACAATAAAAAGGGTACAGAAGCATCGTCATCAAAGGAAAAAACGACAGCACTTTATTTGTGGTGAATGCGATGCTGATGCTGTTGATTATTTACAAGTTGCACAAAGGATTTGAAGTAATAGCTAGAGCGGCTAGACGTGTTTTTTATGATTACGCTGGTGATTGGAGGATTTGTCAAAATCAGCGTCTTTTTTTACGCTGTGATTGTTGGACTTTCCAAGCTGTTTAAGGTGAAACGACCTTCTGCGCTGACGTATCCTGCTGGCACGGTGATTTTATTTTTTTCTCTGACGATTGCAAGTAATTTTCAAGAGCATTTAAAAGAGGGGCTAACGATTATGCCGGTGTTACCTTTTATCCCTTTTCACGTAGTGATTCCGCTTACGCTACTCTGTATAGCATTTATTAAACATCGCATAAAAAAACAAAAGCACTGCAACCATCATAATGGCTGCAGCGCATTCGTCTGCTTTACGCTACTGCATGTGCAGCTGTTCCCGCTCTCTTTTTACTTGTTCTAGCTGTGAAATCGTAACAAGCTGATATCCTTGTGCATGAAGCTTCTTCATAATTTCAACGGCTGCTTCGGCGCTTGTTTGATAAATATCATGCATTAAAATGACTTTTCCGTCTCCCACTTGACTCATAACTGCTTGAACGGAGTGAGGAACGTTTCTATATTTCCAATCTTCGGGATCGATATCCCATAGAGTCACACCAACATTTCCGATATAGCGTCTTACATTTGCATTCACAGCTCCATAAGGAGGGCGTACATGCAGTGGTTCATAACCGCTGACTTGTTTAATGAGCGCTTGGGTATCTCCTATTTGGTGTTTGACCTGCGCTTCGTTTAAACGAGTGAGCTGAGGATGATCCCAAGAGTGATTTCCGACTTCGTTGCCTTCCTTCACCATACGTTCGATCGTTTCAGGATAATATTGAACGCGGCTTCCTAACACAAAAAAGGTAGCGTGTCCGTTCACTTCTTTTAATCCATCTAAAATCACATTGGTAGATGAAGGGTTAGGTCCATCATCAAAAGTCATCGCAACGACTTTTTTAGTTGGATCAATAGGCGCTCCTTGTTGCGGCATTTCGTTAACAATATGTTTTGGAGGTGTTTCTTTGACTTTATTTTTATTTGCTGCTTCTTCATTATAAGCATCGCTTATTATATCTTTAAATAAATCTTTTTGGATAGCGATTGTTTTGGTTTTAGCTTGTTCAGCGCTTAGCTGATAAGGCTTAAAATAGATCACAATACTGTTTTCAAGCAGTGCAAATTCACTGAAATTTTGATCAGCTGCCTGAGTTCCTTTTTGAAGGTCCGGGTCAAAATCAGCTGTTTTCATTTGTTTTTTTAATTCAGCATATGAAATAGCCGAAAGGCGAGCTAAGTAGTTTGCATCTCTTTTAAATAAATCCTTTAACGCCATTTGTTTTTGAGCAGGCAGGTCAAATGTAAAAGTCTTGAGAGAAGACGTTCCTTTCTCTCCATTTACAGATTCATATTCATCAAAGACAACGCTTAGCGTTTGTTTGCTGTAATGGACAATTTTATATGTAATGGTTAATTCAGATTTTTTATTTTTTGACTGCTTCTGCAGCTTTTTTTCATAGTGTGACACTTCATCTGCTACATAAGCTTGAATGGATTGATCGATTTCTTTTTTTTTAAAGGAAGGGTAGCTAATTGCATAGCCTCCGTAGGTAAGATCCTTAACTAGCGTTTGAATTTCAACGTTAGGATAGGTTTGATCTGTTTGAATACTTGCCGTTTTTTTCTCTGTACTGTTTGCTTTGACGATATACCCTGCTGCACCAAGAAACAAAATACAGCATCCAAGCAATGTCAAAATACGTTTGTAACCCATGGTTTTCATGTAGTAATATTCCCCTTTTTGTATATATCTACCTAATAGACGCATGAGCTCATCATTTAGTTTTACTTTTTTTTAAAAAACCAAACTATTTTTCTCCTTATTCCGTCTACCTTATAGACGTAATTCCGCAAGAAAAAATAGAAGGGGTATGAAAGACGATGAAAAAACATGATGCACATCAAATGCTCGTAGCGTGCATAACCGAGCATAAAGCGGATTTTTACCGGCTTGCTTTTAGCTATGTGAAAAACCAAGAAGATGCGCTTGATATTGTGCAAGAATCGATAAAAAAAGCACTCATTTCAATAGACAGTATCAAGGATATTCAATCGATTAAAAGCTGGCTCTATAAAATTGTCGTACGAACAGCAATCGATTTCCTGCGTAAGCATAAACGTTTAACACTTATGGACGATGAAGCGCTTGAGTACCTGAGCAGAGGACGCGAAGATCAGTACGAAGACATGGATTTAAAACAAGCAATGGATCAGCTGCCGGTTAAATATAAGACCATTATTATTCTACGATTTTTTGAAGATTTAAAAATGGACGAAATTGCCGAAATCATTGAGGAGAATATAAATACGGTAAAGACAAGACTCTACAGAGCGTTGAAGCTGTTACGGATTACGATGACAGAGGAGGACTTAGAACAATGAAGGAAAAAATACAAAAGTTAAAGAAGCAGTATCATGACATTCCGATTCCACAAGAATTAGATGATGTTGTTGCACAGGCACTTACTTCACATCCTCGTAAAAAAGAAATCCTATATTTGGCCGAGTGCAATTGCGGCAGCAGCGATGATTTTTATCACAACGGTGAATGTAAGTCCAGATGCGGCAAATGCAGTGGCGAAAATTCCTGTACTTGGAAAAGTAATAGAAGTGATCACATTTGATGAACTGAAGCAAGAAGAAAAGCATTCTCGTATTGACGTGAAAACACCATCGATTTCAGGCTTGGAAAACAAAGGTCTTCAAACAAGCTTGAATGAAAAGTATGTAAAAGAAAACGAGCAGCTGTATGAACAGTTTAAAAAAGAGATGAAAACATTACAAAAAGAAGACAAAGGAAACGTGGCTGTTAGCAGCGGCTATGATATTGTGACGGATACCGATGATTTGCTTGTTGTTCATCGATATGTGGAAGAATCGAGAGCTTCAACGTCGAGTGTCAATCAGTACGACACGATTGATAAAAAACACGAAGTGCTCGTTACGCTTCCAAGTCTGTTCAAAGATAAAAGCTATATAAAGGTAATTAGTGAAAATATTAAACAGCAAATGAAAGATCAAATGAAGCATGAGAAAGGCAAAATCTATTGGCTGACTGAAGAAGATATGGATCCTTTTAAAGAGATTGGTGAAAATCAAAGCTTCTACATTACAAGAGATCACAAGCTTAGAATTGTATTTGATAAATACGAAGTCGCTCCAGGCTATATGGGGAATATTGAGTTTGAAATTCCAACAGGCGTTATTTCAAACCTTCTAGTTGGTAAACGGTATATTCATTAAAAACCAGGCATGAACGCTGAATGTTCATGCCTGGTTTTTTACATAAAGAAACGGAAATATTTATTTTTATGCAAAATAAGTTGAAATATATAAGCGATCATGTATAATATTTTGTATATATTTTCATTCTTATTGTTTATAAAGTCTTAGAAAAAAGTGATGTGAACGGTTGCATTTCTAGAGAGGAAGTGAAGAGGTGAAACGCACGTTAAATCAAGATACGATTAAAGATGCCATGTTGTTTAATCAACTTGTGATGCAAGTAAGCAAAGCTCTTTGGAAGTCTACTGAAAAGGATTGGGAACAGTGGGTTAAGCCGTACGATCTTAGCATTAATGAGCATCACATTTTGGGGATTGCTTATCAGCTGGAAATTGCGTCGATGACCGACATTTCAAAGCTAGGCGTCATGCATTTATCCACAGCTTTTAACTTTGCAAAAAAATTGCACTTGCGGGGCTATCTTACCCTTTCTAAAAATGAAAGAGATAAGCGGAATACATACGTACAGCTCACAGAAGAAGGAAAAAAGATGTTCTTAAAAACGCTCGAGGATTATAACCCCCTTGAAAACCCTTTGTTTCAAGGAGCGATGCCGCTGCGAGATGTTTACGGAGAGCTGCCTGACTTCGTCGAACTAACGGCTCTGATTCGAAGTATATACGGAGAGGATTTTGTCCAGTTTATCGAACGTTCTTCTCAAGAACCCGCTAGCTTGAAAAAATAAAAAAAGCCTTCTTGTGCAAGCTGAGAAGGCTTTTTTGCATATCAACTTTTTTCGGTTAATCGTTCAAGTTCTTCCGAGGAATGTGCCATCTTCTCAATACGTAGAGACAGCTGCTTCATTACGTCCGCTATTTTTTCAAGTTCTTTTTTTGTTAGAACGGTTTGCTGTTTGTTCTCGGTTGTTATGCTAAGGACGTTCGTGAAAAAAGAAGTAATGTTGTTCATATTATCAGCCGTATCTTTTGTTAATTTAGCGACTTCTCCACCTAACGCCGAGACGCTTTCGATTTGTTTTTGAATGTCTCCGATAAAAGTGGAAATATTAGAAATAGATTTCTTCGTTTCTTCTGCAAGCTTCCGTACTTCTTGCGCGACCACTGCAAATCCCTTTCCATGCTCACCGGCTCGAGCAGACTCAATCGAAGCGTTTAATGCTAATAAATTTGTCTGCTCAGCAATAGAAGTGACAATTGAAACGATTTGATGAATTTGCTGTGATGTATGTTCAAGCGTTTTCATTTTGTTTTGAATGAGAGATGTATTTTTTTGTATGCTTCCAAGCATATTTTGTTCTTCTTTTAGTTTTGCTTGACTCGTAACGGATTCTGTCTCAATGACTTCTGCCAATTGGGAGCTTTTGTTTGCATAGGACACCACGTCAGAGGACTGATTGTGCATTTGATCCATAAATTTCTTCGTTTCTTCAGATAACGAAGAAAGGATAGATGATGTACGAGAGATTTCTAGCTGAATTTGCTCTTTTTGAGTCTGAAGTCCAGCGCGCTGCTCGTCGTACTCAAGCTCATAGGCTTTTAACACAATTTGCTTTTCTAGACTAATAAGCTTTGTCATACTTGCAATAAAAGCCAGACATTCTTCTTTTGAGTCCATCGTATGTTCACAGACTGACAGCAGCGACGTAAATAAATTTTGAAATGCGCACAAATACCAGTTTGGCTCAAGTCCAATTTTAACGTGCATCTTGGAAATTTTTTGACGTTTTACCACAAAAGCATCGTCTATTTGTCCATCAAACATTTCTAAGATGTGCTGTTTTAACGTTTGTTTTAATGCATGAACGCTGCTGTGCTTTTCGATAATCGCAACCAAATGGGCCTGTTCGCCAATAGCTTTGTAAAAATCATTCACAATCTCTTCGATGGCGTTCAGCGCGTGAACTTGAAATCTGGCAATCCGTTCGAGATCATCTTCTGTTAAGGAAATCATGTTAATCTGCTTTTTTATCATCGGGTCCGATACGTGAAGCTTTACAGTGATGAGTTCGACAGCTGCGGCTTCGGCGTGCGCTTTGTTTCGTTTAAACCAATTCATGTTTATCACCTTTATTTGCTAGAATAGTTGTTTTTCTCTTCTTCTTATATTTCGGCGTTTTACATCCAAGAGTTGAGGCTGTTTAAGAAGATTGTTATCAAATTGTTATCTTCTATTAATTGAATTGTTATCCGCAGATGGTATGGTTATACGGTGCTTAAAACATGATTCGGGGAGGAAACGAAATGAAAAAAATGCTATCGGCGCTTCTTGTAGGAGGAGCTTTATTTGCAAGTCCGGCAATGGGACATGCTGCGTTTGGCGACACGGTTTTAAAACAAGGGATGACAAATGATGATGTGGAACAAGTTAAAACGGTGTTAAAAGATAAAGGATTTTTAAAAGGCGAAGTATCGCGTTATTTTAATTATGAAACCAAAAAAGCGGTCATAGCTTTTCAAGAGAAACATAACCTAGAAGCAGACGGAATTGTTGGAGAAAATACATACAATGCATTAGGTAAAGGCGGCGTTGTAGAAGGCGAATCAGAAGTAAATGTTGATAAAGTAATTAGCAAAGCAAAATCCTTAATGGGCACGCCGTACAAATGGGGCGGCACCACACCTTCAGGATTTGACTGCAGCGGATATCTTCAGTATGTATATAAAGAAAGTGTAGGCATCGATATTCCAAGAACGGTTGAAGATATCTATAAAGCAGGTGAAAATGTAAGTGAACCCCAAGTGGGAGATCTTGTTTTCTTTGAAACGTATAAAGAAGGTCCTTCTCATGCAGGCATTTATCTTGGAGACGGAAAGTTTATTAATGCTTCGTCTTCTAAAGGCGTTACAATTAGCGATAAAAATTCAAGCTATTGGAAAGAGCGCTATATAGGGGCAAAGCGTATTGCAGCCAACTGATTCATAATTTAATAGATAAAAAAGGCAAAGCTTAAGGGCTTTGTCTTTTTTGTTTTCGTTTCAGCAGGACTAGGTAACAAAGAATAATCCTATGCAAAACGGGCTAGTCATGTGCGTATTTGTATGAAAATACGATAAAAGTTCTGTCACCTTTATGATAGAGCTTGTATATATTAGTAAAGTAATCTCTTAGGTTACGTCAATTGTTGTAGGTAATTTGAAGGGATAACAGTATAAAAAGGAGGAACAAAATTTATGTTTTTTTGTTGTTACCGTCGCTATATAGAAAAGATAAAACACCTGTTGTTTTCAAATCGATTTGCTGAATTTATTCAGGAAAACACAAAAAAAGCAGTAGAAGACATCGTTTATTCCGACACGTTTAAAGAATACGTAATAAGTATTATTAAAGAATCTCAAGAATCACCTTTTAAAGAAATTGCCGAGCAGTATGTCGGGCAAGAAGTTGTGATTGAAACAACGGCTGGTCCACTCGAAGGTGTTGTGACGTTTGTAGGAGATGATTATTTAGAATTAGTAGAGTCTCCAACATCAACGGTATTACTTCCATTTACAAGCATTGTTACTATTCAAAGCGCTTAAACGAAAGGAGAGAAAAGTATGTTTCAAGATACATTACGAGAAAATGTCGGCTCATTTGTGCAAATCATCACAGCTATTGACGTTATTAATGGAACACTGCTTGCTGTTACGGACGCAGCGGCTGTTGTGCGTACATCAAGCTCATATGGTGAGCCCACGGACGTAACCATTCCACTAGTATCCATTACGTATGTTCGAATTTTCAGCGGAGTTGAGTGAGTTTGAAAGTATCAGTCATTATTCCAGCCTGTAACGAAGGAGATTCGTTATTACCTGTGCTTCAAGAAGTTCATAAAATAAAGCCGTTTGAGATTATCATTGTAGTAAATGGATCCAGTGATGCAACAAAGAAAATTGCCGAGGATGCAGGCTGCCGTGCTGTTTATTATGAAGAAGCTCTTGGCATTAATATTGGAAGAGCCATTGGGGCTAAAAAAGCAAAAGGAGACATTTTGCTTTTTTTGGACGGAGATATAGCGGTTCCTCATGAGGAGCTGATGAAATATACGTATGCTATAGAAATCGGTCATGATATAGCGTTAAACAACCTTTCATGGATTATGAAACGGAAGGTGCGTCCGCATCCTGTTTCCGTTGCAAAATACATGCTGAACTTGTGCTTACAGCGTGAAGATTTATCCGTTCAAGCATTAACAGCCATTCCGCATGCCATTAAAAAAAAATCGGCTGCTGAAATTGGATACGAGAACTTAGCTCACCCACCCCTTGCTCATACGATTGCTCTTTTAAAAGGAATGTCAATTGTTGCACCGTGTTCCTCGGACGTTATTTATACCAATAAGATTAGAAACACCCACAAAACAATTCCTACCAATTCCCCTTTTCCTATTTCTACTAATTATATTATTGGAGATCACATTAAAGCGTTAGCTCATCTTATTGAAGAAAAAGGAATAAGAGGCGGACTAACAGATGGCGATCGAAACCGGGAAATTGTTTCGACTTATACACCGAATGTGAAGCGGAAAATAGGCGTTAAGTATAGTGCTGTTATTCCAGTAGGCGAAGAAAAAGAAACGATTGCCAGCGTTATTAAAGAAGTAAAAAAAGCCGGAGTGGAAGAAATCATTGTGGTTGCCAACGGAGCCGATGAAGTAACGGTTAAGCGAGCGATCGAAGCCGGAGCTACTGTTCTTCATTATAGGCAGAGGCTCGGACACAATGTACCTCGAGCAATTGGTGCGATGTACAGCAGCGGTGAAATTTGCTTGTTCATAGATGGAGATATTGTGATTTCCGCGGAAAACTTACGTCCGTATCTAGAAGCAGCTGACCAAGGCATTGATGTAGCGCTTAATAATTTAGAGTGTCTGCTTGACGAAGTGCATCCTATTCACTCTGTAAGTGCTGCGAAATATTTTCTTAATCTTGTTTGCAAACGTCCTGATTTAACGATCAATACAACGACGGCAATTCCGCATGCCATTAAACGAGATGTAATGGAGAAAGTGGGCTATGATTCTCTTATTATTCCCCCTTTATTTCAATTAAAAAGTATCATGTACGGCTTTACGGTTCAACCTGTTCATTTTGTGGATGTGGCGCGAACGAACCGGATTCGAAAAGAGCATATGAAAGTCAAAGGTCTAGCAGCATCAACTCAGCGAATCCTAGGAGATTATGTAGAGGCCATGGCGTACTATATTAGCCAAACTAGCGAAAGAGGCGAATTTCTTCCAGACATACGAAGACATGATCTTTTGTTTGAGGTGTTGAAGGATGAATAAAAAAGTTGCCGTTATTGGTCTTGGGTATGTAGGACTGCCGCTTGCTCTTTTGTTTGCTAAGAAAAACTATACCGTGATTGGACTTGATATTGACGTCCGGAAAATTGAAGCGCTAAAACAAGGGAAAAGCTATATTCCAGATGTACGTAATGATGTGATTCAAAGCGAGAAAAACTTTCAAGCATATGAATTGCAAAAAGGTATTTCCGCATTTCAAGTATGCGATTATGTAGTGGTGACCGTTCCAACTCCTATTACAGAGAATCATAATCCGGACTTAGGACCAGTTATTAGCGCATCTACGTTTTTGAAAGAACATATGGTAAAAGGGCAAACCGTTATTTATGAAAGCTCTACCTATCCAGGCACGCTTGAAGAAGTCGTTTTACCCATTTTAAAGGAGTCTGATTTGCAAGCGGGAGTTGATTTTTATTTAGCTTATTCTCCAGAGCGAGTCGATCCAGCAAACAAGTCGTACGACATTGAGTATATTCCAAAAGTGATTAGCGGCTACAGTAAAAACTGCCTTTATCACGTGCAGATGTTTTATGAAAGTATTTTTCAGCAAGTCGTGCCTGTTTCTTCTCCAAAAGTAGCGGAAATGTGCAAGCTGTTTGAAAATATTCAGCGCCTTGTCAATATTTCGTTGGTGAATGAAACAAATGAACTGTGCGAGGAATTAGGCATTGATTTTCATGAGGTATTACAGGCGGCATCTACTAAGCCGTTTGGGTTCACTCCGTATTATCCAGGCCCTGGAATTGGAGGACACTGCATACCTGTTGACCCGCTGTATTTTTTATGGAAACTAAAGCAAAATGGGTTAACGAGCGAACTTATTGAAGCTGCTCATCATATTAATGAAGAAATGCCAAATAAAGTGATTAGGCGAGTTGAAAAGCAGCTTGCAGCAAATGAAAAACGAGTGTTTGTTGTAGGCGTGGCGTATAAAAAAGATGTAAATGATATGCGTGAATCGCCGGCGCTGGCGGTGTGTGAAGGTCTTTTAGCAAAAGGGTATGAGTTAGCGTACCATGACCCTTACATTGACTCCGCTATATTAAATAAGCAAACGTATTTCTCTGTCCCGCTGACAAAAGAAGAAGTTGAAAAAAGCGATGTTGTACTTGTGTTAACCGATCATAGTCAAATCGATTGGTCGATTGTAAGATACGCAAAAAAAGTTGTGGATACAAGAGGTATTTTAAATGAATGTAGCCGCTGAATTGCTCAGTGGTTCTTTTTTTAGGGGTGATATCAATGAAAACTCTTTCTGTCGTTCTGCCCATTTATAATGAAGAAGAAACGCTAAAAAACGTGCTTAAGGAAATTAAGAAAGTGAATGTGCTTGAGATTATTGTGATTGCCAATGGGTGTACCGATGCTTCAGTGAAAATAGCTAAAGAAGAGGGATGCACGGTAAAAGTAGTGGGAAAACGCCTTTCTCCACATGAAGCAAGAATGGAAGGAGCGAAGATTGCTAAAGGAGAGGCCGTCTTATTTGTAGACGGAGACATTATTCTTTCTGCTTCTGAGCTTGAGCGTTTTGTTCAGCCTTTGTTATTTGGAAACAGCGATGTTGTGCTAAACAAGTGGGATAAAACAAAAATGAATGCTTGTAACCGCAGCGAGCTGACGTGGAGTGCGGTCTTGCATCATGCGATCGGGAAGCCTCATCGCGCCAACGCTGATTTAAAAGCGCCTTACGGGGTGCTGATAAACGTGTTGCAGAACTACTGGGATCTGCCGCCTCTTTCTTTATTTGTGACGTTTTTAACACAGTATCGTGTAAGCACGCATATGACGATTGAAACGCAGGGAAAGGGAAGCTTTCGCCCGTTTGATCGCCCGCTGCGCAGCAGAGAGCGAATTCAATCCTACCAGCAGCTTCTTCAAACATACTACACGCTTGCGTCAAATCGTAAAAGGCGAGTTGATATGCTTACGCAGTCCATTCCAGTTGTTGAGCACGGCTGGGGGAAATTATCTTCTTTTTATGGAGGAAAACAGCTGTCTGTCATTATTCCAGTTTGCAACGAGGAACAAACAATCAAACAAGTAATTGCAGAAGCAAGAAAACTTGAACCGTTAGAAATTATTGTTGTGATTAACGGCTCTACGGATCAGTCAGAGAAGTATGCCAAAGGACAGGGCGTCAAAACCATCGTCTACGATGAGCGGCTAGGGCATGATTGCGGAAGAGCTGCAGGGGCACTTGCAGCAACAGGAGATATTCTTCTTTTTATAGACGGGGATTTTGTTCTTTCAGCTCAAGAGTTATATCCGTTTGCTTCAGCGATAGCGAGCGGTGTTGATGTAGCTTTAAACGTATGTGAAGATGAAGCCAAGCTCACGCATGTTGTGCAGGGGTGGAAGTATGTGTTAAATGAGACGGTAGGAAGAAAAGATTTATTAATGAGCTCCATGACAGCTGTTCCTCATGCGATAAGCAGAGAGTGTCTGGAGCAAATTGGAACCGAATCTCTTGTTGTTCCGCCTTTTGCTCAAGCAAAAGCGATAATAGAAGATTTTCATGTTCAGGCCGTCCACCACGTTGACGTAAATAAATTCAACCGGTTTCGATACTCTGAGCATCTATCATTAAAGAGCCATTCTACTACGGCAGAACTCATTATTCAGGATCATATTTTTGCTTTTCTATCTTATCTTCACCGTGACTGAGTAGGGTCTGACTTATAGAAGGAATATCTAAAATGAGAAAGAGAAATCTACTGATATTTTGTTTTTCTGTTCTAACCCCTTGAATTTGTTCTCAGTTGTAACTAAAATTGTTACATGTGTAGACAAAAGTAAAAAAGGAGGAAAAGAAATGAAAAGCTGTCAGCTTGGAACGTTTTTACTTCGTCTCATGTTAGGGCTAACGTTTTTTATTCATGGACTTGGCAAATTTCAAAGCGGTATTGATAATACAGTTGGCTTTTTCCACAGCATGGGCATTCCTGCGTTTTTCGCTTATGCGGTTGCTGTTATTGAATTCGTAGGGGGAGCTGCCATGATTCTTGGATTTCAAACGCGCTTAGTCGGTGTCTTGTTTGCGATTGTGATGATTGGTGCTATTTTTACAGCGAAAAGCGGTGCTGGTTTTACAGGCGGCTATGAGCTTGAGCTTGCGCTTTTTGTCGTTTCGCTTCATATGATTCTAGCAGGAAGCGGTGCGTACGCGTTAGACAATCGATTACAAAAACCAGAAGAACATTATTCTTAAAAAAGGCAGGCGCACAGCGTCTGCCCTTTTTTGTAAAATATACCCTCCTATTGATTCATTTTTACTAAAAGGTACAGCTATCATTTTTAAGAAAATTCTTATATATGGTACTATTTGGTCATAGATGACTATATAGTCATTCTATTGAACGATACGGGGAGGTTTTAAAATGAAAACGGAAAGAGAAAACGGAATCGTCCGTCAAGTGAATACGATTCAAACAAAAGAAGAGCGCTTTAATCCTTTTTCTTGGTACGAAGACATGAGAAACAGCGCGCCTGTGCAGTGGGATGAAGAAAGGCAGGTATGGGATGTTTTTCACTATGACGGGGTCAAAGAAGTGCTAGAACAAAAGAATATTTTTTCTTCTGATCGAAGACCTTCACAAAATCAAAGACGAACGGCTCTAGGAACGAGCCTAATTAATATTGATCCGCCTAAACATGCTGAAATGAGAGGGCTTGTTAATAAAGCTTTTACGCCTAAAGCAATGAAAGCATGGGAGCCTAAAATTGCTCGTATTACAAATGAATTATTACAAGAAGTTGAGCATCTTGAAGATATTGATATAGTCGAGCATCTTTCCTATCCGCTTCCGGTTATGGTGATTGCCGACATTTTAGGCGTACCAATAGAAGATCAGCGCCAGTTTAAAGATTGGTCGGATATTATCGTAGCAGGTCCATCGAATAACGAACGTGAAACGCTAGAAAAATTGCAGCAAGAGAAAATGAAAGCAAATGATGAGCTAGAAACTTATTTTTATCGAATCATTGAAGAAAAACGCACGCATCCGGGAGATGATATTATCTCCGTGTTTCTTCAGGCAAAAGAAGAAGGGAAACAGCTAACAGATGAAGAAATCGTCGGGTTTTCCATTTTGCTGCTGATTGCAGGCAACGAAACTACAACAAATTTAATTTCAAATACTATTTATTGTTTGATGGAAGATAAAGCTTCTTTTGAACGACTCAAACGAGAGAAAGAACTTTTGCCTTCTGCGATTGAAGAAGTTCTTCGCTATCGTTCACCCGTTCAAGCTCTTCACCGAATCGTAAAAGAAGATGTGATTCTTGCAGGAAAGAAGCTAAAAGCTGGCGAACACGTAATTCCATGGATGGGGTCAGCGCATCGAGACGCTCAGTATTTTGAAAAGCCGGATGTATTTAAAATCGATCGAAAGCCAAATGTGCATATGGCATTTGGAAGAGGCATTCATTTTTGCTTGGGAGCACCGCTTGCTCGAATAGAAGCAAAAATTATGCTGTCCGAGCTGATTGACCGCTATCCGCAGATGGACTGGAGCCCGTCATTTGAGTTAAAGCCGATTGAAAGCACATTTGTATATGGGTTAAAAGAATTATTGATTCGTAAACATGTATAAAAAAAGCATGCTTTGCGTGCTTTTTACTCTTTCTCTGCTTGAATTCTCGCTTCAGCAATTTTATCGGTATGATTATATCCCCATTGAAACATCAGCTCGATAATAGGGATGAGCGTTTCTCCAAAAGGCGTTAAATAATATTCTACTTTAGGCGGAACTTGTTTATAGACTTCGCGGTGGATAATTCCGTCGCGCTCGAGTTCGCGAAGCTGCAGCGTGAGCATTCGCTGCGTCACGCCGGGAATGAGTCTGCGCAGTTCATTAAAGCGCCGGCGTTCCTTCGATAATTGATATAAAATGACGCTTTTCCATTTGCCTCCGACTACATCAACGGCTGCTTCCACAGGACAAGAATAGCCGTGAGGCTCCCATTTTGTTAAGTCGTATTTCATAGTGATTACTCCTTTTATCAGTGAGTTCAGCTGCATTTGTGCTGTTTATACTATAGCACGTCTTATTTGATAAAAACATGGAAATGATTCATGGAATTATTGACGGAAAATTAAAAAAGTAATGGAAATAATTATGAGTTTGTTGTATGATGAAACTATGAAAATAACTTTTCTATTAAAAAGCGAAATATTTTGAAAGCGCTTTATTTATAAAGAACGACAGGGGAAAGGGCGGAGGAATGATGAAAAGATTTATCAAAGTAGAAAAAAGAAATCATGTGGCGGTTGTACGAATGAATCAGTCGATGCTCAATCGTTTGAACAGTGAAGTCATGTATGA
Organism: Priestia aryabhattai; assembly: GCF_023715685.1. Lineage (NCBI taxonomy): Bacteria > Bacillati > Bacillota > Bacilli > Caryophanales > Bacillaceae > Priestia > Priestia aryabhattai. Next base: position 264,147 of record NZ_JAMBOQ010000001.1, on the reverse strand, counting down.
GCTGCAAGAAACGATGAATGAGCTGCAGCACGATGCGTCGGTTGGGTCTATTGTATTTATGGGAGAGTACTATAAAATGAACGGAGATCATAGAGCAACTTCTTTCCTACGTGAAGAAACGGGAAGGCTTTATCAGCCGATTCATGCAGTAACAGCTCGAGCGATTTTTCAGCGTATTTCATGCAGCTCTAAACAAACGATTGCGCTTCTTACAAACTTTACGTTTGGGGGAGGGTATGAGTTAGCTTTAGCATGCAACGTACGAATTGCAGAAGAACCTGTACAGCTCAAGTTAACAAACGGTATGACTGTTAGTGCGCAAGAAGCGTGCAACATGGGAAAAGTGCAGCATGTTGTACAAAAAGGAAAAGGATTAGAATATTCGTTTGCGCTGAACGCATTAGAAAAGGAAGCTTAAAAAACGCTTTCACTTTATTTTTATAAAGTGAAAGCGTTTTTATTTTATTTTATTGATAAAAAGGTATTGAAAATTCTGAAAAAAGGAGTAGAATGATAACAAATCTACTTATTTTAAATAAGTAAAGGAGCTGGTATCAATGCCATTCATTTTTAAAGAAGCCGTAGTCGGATTATTTACAGCGGCAGCAGCAGGTTTACTGGCGTTTCAAGGGGTGGAAGTGGTGTCAGCCATCATTCATCTGCTAACTTTTTGGAAACAGCAATAGCTAATAAGTAGAGGAACGACTTATAAAGATAAGGGGCTTGAGACTTTCTCAGCCCTTTTTGTTGTGGAGTTCATTATTTTTCAGTATACTAACGGTGGAAATTAAGACATAATATGGTTACTTAGCAGGGAATTACGAACTCAGTAGGGAAGTATGTAGACTCTGGAAAAATAAACAATGATCGCTTTTACCCGGTAACAACCCTTGTTATCGGGTAACGTGTGTAAGGGGTGTGGATAAGTGAACGATAAAAATTTAACAGAAGAACAGCAGCGAGTTGATTGGGTAGTAGAAGAAATCAGCCAAAAAGCTGAAAAAATAGGCAAAAGCGTAGGAAACGTAAAAGGCGAAATTGTCGATTTGCGAAGCACGTTTTGGGACGATGTCACGGTTAATATGGATGAGCCGGATGACGTGATTGAGACATTTACGAGCATTAAGCAGCAGGCGGAACTTTTAGCTGAACGTGAAATTACCCATAGACAAGCGTATGATCAATTAAAAACATTAAAAAAACTAACGCAATCCCCTTATTTTGGACGTTTTGACTTTATAGAAAATGGTGAAAAAGAAGCGGAAGCTATTTATGTGGGCGTGGGCTCCTTAATGGATCAAAAAGATGAAGAGTTTTTAATTTATGATTGGCGTGCGCCTATTTCGAGTCTTTATTATGATTATTCACCAGGAAAAGCGCAGTACGAAACGCCAGGTGAAGCCATTAAAGGCGAGATGAAGCTAAAGCGTCAGTTTATTATTGAAAATAGCGTAATTACAAGTATGTTTGATACAGGAATTACCATTCGAGACGAGCTGCTTCAAGAAGTGCTTGGACACAATGCAAGCAGTCAAATGAAAAGTATTGTAGCGACCATTCAAAAAGAACAAAACCAGATTATTCGCAATGAAAAAAATAAAGTGCTGATCGTTCAAGGTGTAGCAGGAAGCGGTAAAACGTCTGCAGCTCTTCAGCGCGTGGCTTATCTTCTCTATCATTACCGAAAGCAGCTGACTGCGGAAAATATGATGCTGTTTTCACCAAATCCGCTTTTTAACAGCTACGTCTCAACCGTTCTTCCGGAGCTTGGGGAAGACAATATGAAACAAACAACGTTTCAGCAATATGCCGATGGACGGTTAGGAAACGAGTTTGAAATCGAGGACTTGTTCGTTCAAATCGAATATTTGCTAACGGAAAAAGATGCCGCGACAAAACAGCAAAAAACGCAGGAAATCCGCTACAAAGCAAGCCATGAATTTAAAAAGCAGGTAGATGCGTATATCGAAGAGCTGTCTACTAAAGACATCATTTTTAAAAACATTAAGTTTCGAGGCGAAATCGTTTTATCCGCTCGACGCTTGCTGTCTTATTTCTATTCACTTGATACGGGAATTTCCATCCCTAACAGAATGCAGCTCGTAGCCGAATGGGCGCTTAAGCTCATCAATCAGCTTGAAAAACTTGAGCGTAAAAAAGATTGGGTTCAAGAAGAAATTCAGCTTTTAGAAAAAGAAGATTATGTGGAGGCCTATCAGCATCTGCAGAAAAAGGAAGGCTATACCGAAAGCTCATTTGATGACTTTGAGCGTGAACAAGCGTATTTAGCCAAAGCAGTTGTAGCTAAGAAGATGAAATTTATTAAGCAGGCCATCAAGCAGCTTAAGTTTATCGACATTCGCCGTATCTATATGCAGCTGTTTGAAAGACATCACCTTTTTTCACATGTAGAAGGATGGGAAGACACAGCCAAAAATACCGTGCAAAGAGTCATGAACATGAAGCTGTCTTATGAAGACGTAACGCCTTACTTATATATAAAAGATCAAATTGAAGGGCGCAAAGCCAATCCTGTCATTCGCTATTTGTTTATTGATGAAGCACAAGACTATTCACCGTTTCAGCTAGCGTTTTTAAAAGAGCTGTTTCCGCATGCCAGAATGACGCTGCTTGGAGATTTAAATCAAGCGATCTATGCGCACGCTCTGAATGCACCGACCATTCTTTCAAGCGAACTGTACGAAGAGAAAGAAGCAGAAACGCTGACTCTTACGAGAAGCTACCGATCAACTCGTCAAATTGTAGAGTTTTCAAGGAATATGGTTGTAAATGGCCATTTAATTGAGCCGTTTAATCGAGACGGAGCGAAGCCAACCGTGACGGCTACAGGTGACGTCAAAGAGTTTCATAAGGCAATCATACACAGAATTAATGAATTAAAGCAGAGAAACTATAAAACGATTGCTGTTATTGCCAAAACAGCTGAAGAAAGTCGAGAAGCATTTGAAACACTGCCTGCTTCGATGTCTGCAAGGCTGCTGACAAAAGAAACAAGTTCATTTGAAAAAGGCATGCTTGTCCTGCCTGCTTACTTAGCTAAAGGAATTGAATTTGATGCCGTGTTAATTTATAATGCGTCGAGTAAATCTTATCAAGATGAATACGAGCGGAATTTATTTTATACGGCATGCACAAGAGCTATGCATGAGCTGCATTTGTTCTCACTTGGTGAAATCAGTCCGTTTATATCGAATAAAGAAACCTATCAATACCAAGGCAAATAATAAAGAAGGCGGCCAATAGGCTGCCTTCTTTTTATTGACTTTCAAAATGCAGTAAATATTTCACCAAATAAAGGCCTGAGGTTGTTTTTTCTTGAAGAGGAATGGTCAGGCATGTGACATAATAATACCCTTTTGGAATGTCATAGCTTAAGGTTTCGGATAGGACGCTTTTTATTTCAATCCCATCATTTTCGACGTGAAAAGGAAGGCGAGTTGTCTTTTCAGCTCGTGATGCGTCAGGCTTTTCGTTTACCCACACTTCAATAATAGCTTTTGTGTTCGACACGGCTTCAAACGAAATGGCTTTATCGTCTGCGACATATCCTTTTTGAATATCTTCATCACTCCAGTCGTGATGGGGCTTTGGCTGTCCTTTTTGAAACAGCGTAAACTGATGATAAGACATTGTTAGCACTTGTTCTTTCCATTTTGTTTTCATCGTTTCACCTCTTCAAAGTAAAGCTTGTTTTGCTATTATTGCACGATAAATTGTACGCGCGTACCATCTGGGTACTGTTCTAATTGATTTCCAACTCGTGAGCCAGCTCCGCGGTTATCAGAAGGTGAGATATAGCGAATAGACTGGCCATTAACTTTTTCCCGTATGTAGCCATCTCAAACCTCTGGTGTAGTCGCTTTTATAACATAACTATACTCTTAGATTGCTAAGTTTAGATTACAGGACAATAAATGCCGTGTAAACAAGTATTAACAATTATGTAAAACAGTAAACTTCCTTTACTTGACAACATACCCTGATAGGTATAAAGTTGTGTATACATTTACTTCTTGCGTATAGCTTAAAAGGAAGAAACACAATCATGTATGAGCGGAGGTATTAGTAGGATGGAATATGATAAGCAAGTTAAAAATCGTTTGAAACGAATTGAAGGTCAATTAAAAGGCGTCTTAAATATGATGGAACAAGGAAAAGACTGCCGTGACATTGTGACGCAGCTCTCAGCAGCTAGAAGTGCAATTGATCGCACGATGGGCGTTATTGTCAGCACAAATCTTGAACAATGCGTAAGAGAAAGCATTGAAAAAGGCGAGAATACGGAAAACTTAGTAAAAGAAGCAGTAGAGCTGTTAGTAAAAAGCAGATGAGACATTCGTTTCATCTGCTTTTTGTTTTTACTGTACTCTGCTCATAAGGATAAAAACCGCTGTTCATAAACACAATACGGATAGGAACAGCGGTTTTTTAGGTTTATCTCGTTTTAAGAACAGGAAAGATATATGGAGAGAAAGGAGGAGGTCAAGGTGAGTGATGACAAAAAGTCACCAACATATAATCATACGGAAATTCATCATAAAATTGAGGCTTCTCCAAAAGCGCCGGGAATCAAAGCTGCTTTTCGTTTTAACCACGCTTCTTCTCCGTGGGTAAGAGGAATCAGCTCAGGTTTGTCTTCAAGCCTGCCGATTTTAATAGGAATTTTATTTGGTCATTTGCAGTACGGACTCATTGCAAGCATTGGCGGCTTTACATATTTGTATACAAAAGATGAGCCTTACGCGCAGCGCGGCGTTAAGTTATTTTTAGCTTTGCTGGGCGTTACGCTTTGCTTTACACTCGGCTCATTATTTGCTGACGTAGATTGGATGAAAACCATTTTATTTGGTGTTATTGGATCCGTATCGGTTTATGTCTTCGGAGCGTTAAAAATTCCAGGGCCTTCTGCCATGTTTTTTGTGCTTTCCTTTGCTGTGAGCACGAGCATTCCAGCTCCGAATTTGCAGGCAGTTTTTTTACATACAGGACTCGTTTTTTTAGGAGGAGCACTATCTTGGTGTATTAGCATGAGCGGATGGCTTATTAATCCGCGCGGACCTGAAACTGCCGCTGTGGCGAAAGCGTACAGGCAGCTAGCTTCATTTGTCGGTTCTCTTGGCACGGAATCGTTTCACGCGGAGCAGCACAAAACGGTTGTAGAGCTCCGGGCAGCGGAAACAGCGATGAAGCAAGCGAAAATTAATCGAAAAAAATCATCGTTTGCGCATCGGCTGTTTTTATTAAATCAAAAAGCAGAAGGGCTGTTTATCTTTGTGATGGCCGCTGCAAATGATTTTAATCCGGCTGTTTCAAAAAAAGCACAAGCGGTGATTGAAACGTTCGCATCCGAAATGGCCACGTTAAAAAAACATAAAAAAATTCGAGATGTCAGAGAAGAAATTGAAGAGCTGTCTATAAAAGAAGAGCTGCGCACATTACTGTTAGATATAAACGACGTTCTTCAAATGAAGGAATTAAAAGAAACAGAGTACATTCAGTTCTCGCATGGTACCATAAGAGCACGGTTAAAAGCTGCTTTTCACAAACGTTCATATGTGCTTAAAAACGCTTTGCGCTACGGAATTATTATGGTTATCGCCGCAGCCGTTGCCTACACAACAAATATTCCAAGGTCTTACTGGATTCCGCTTACATGCGCAGGAGTAATGCTTGGGGCAACCGTGCGTGCCACCGTTCAGCGAGGTATTCAGCGCTCAGTTGGTACGATTTTAGGTATTTTAATTGGGACGGGAATTCTGATGTTTGAGCCGACAGGAATCGTCATTGCACTCATTGTCTTTGTGCTTCAGTCAACGATTGAGATTGTCATTGTTAAAAATTACGCGCTTGGTACGCTTTTTATCACGCCGAATGCTCTTTTAATCGCTGAAAGCGGTCATCCCGATAAAGCTATTAGCTATTTTACGTCCGCTCGGGTGATTGATATTGTTATTGGATCTATTATTGGAGTGGTTGGTACGGTATTAATTTTTAAACGAGCTTCTTCGCTTCGTTTGCCGTATTTGCTTGGAGATGTGATTCGAAAAGAAGGACAGTTTTTAGAAATGCTAAGCACGGAACAAGATGAAGAAAAAATTAAACAAGAAAGAAATAAGCTTCAAGGAGAACTCGTTAATCTTCGGGCGCTGTACGATAATGTGATTGGAGAATATTCCAAAACGGCCGTCAAACTTGAAGGATTGTGGCCTGCGGTTGTCGCTACGCAGCAGTTAGGTTATATGCTTCTTGCTTCGTTTGAAGGATATGAGCTGTCAGAAACGGAGAAACAAGAGCTTCAGGAAACGTTTCAGAAGCTAGCCGCAGCAGCAGAGCAAAAACGAGCGCCGAAGCTTTCAAGTGTTCCGACTCTGGAACGCTACCCTATTATTCACCAGGAAATAACCGCTTTGTATGAAAGTCTGCAGGTAGAAATATAAAAAGCACGGAACCAATGGGCTCCGTGCTTTTGTTTTTACATATCGACAACTTCATTTACCGTCTTATTTACATCGTCACGCGTCATTTTTTCTTTTCCTTTCATCAAGGCGTTTAATGTTCCATCGGCAAGCGCCAACGGAATTTTACAGAAATGAAGAATCGGAAGAGATTTGACATCTTCTAAATATTTCTTTCCTAGTGAAAGATTGCGGCGAGCATAGGCAAACATGTCTTCTCTGCTCCAGTTGTTAGGAAAGAAGCTGACTCCGCGCTCTGAATCTTCCGAGGTATTGCGCAGGATATTAACAGACTGCAAGCCGCGTCCAAAAGCAATAGCTAATTCTTTATCTGTCTCCGTGCCGTCATACCATTTCCAAATGTCGTTAAGCATCACGCCTACTAGACCAGCTACGTAGAACGTATAGTCATCTAAATCCGCTTCATTTTGAATATGCCAGTCTTTTTCTACCCAATCGGCCATTCCTTTAGCCATAATGGAAGTTGCATCTAATACTTGATCTGCAACTCCAGTCGGACAAAGCGCAATCCAGTGGCCGAGCTGAAGCGTTACGTCAGGTAAATCAGCTTGATAAGGACCTACTAATGCCATGTACTCGTCTTCGTTAAAAGGCTGTTTTAACAGGTCACTGATGGCGTAAAGCAAGCGGCTTTTTATACCGGCTTCTAGCTCAGGGTGATCTTCAATTTCATCAATTGCCCTCATACATAAGTAAGCAGATCCTACTGCATCTTGCAATTCTGCCGGCAAGTGGCTAATTGGAATAAAAAATGTTCGGCTTGTTTCTTTTAACATCACCATTGCGTCGTCGCGTAATTTGTTGGGTACACTCATTGATAACTAGCTCCTTTTTACATATCCACATGTCAAATTAGTTTAAGTTTTCATCTTATATACTATAGTAACAAAAAATGAGCATTTAATGGAGTTTAAAGATTACTTATTAACGATATTGTCATTATTTTGTAGTATTTGAACAGAGGTACTTGTATCATATACAAGTTTACACTACGATAATACTCGTTCACTCTTCGTTTTACACCAATAAATGTTTTATCATTCAGAAATCGCTGTCATGCTGATGGGGGAGATGAGTTTTTAAAAGAATACTCAACAGTCGGGTATACATAATATATAGAACAATACAGAGGTGAATGTATGAAAATTTTAGTTGTAGAAGACGATGGTAAAATATATGAATTAGTGAAAGAGAAATTTGAACAGTGGTCATTTGAAGTGGTTGGAGTAGAAGATTTTCAAAAGGTAATGGAAGTATTTATTACAGAAAGCCCAGAGCTGGTCATTTTAGACGTGAATTTGCCTGTATATGACGGATTTTACTGGTGTCAGCAAATACGTACAGTTTCAAAAGCTCCTATCGTATTTCTTTCCTCTCGTGAACATCCAATGGATATTGTTATGGCAATGAATGTTGGGGCAGATGACTACATTCAAAAGCCTTTTAACTTAGATGTTCTTGTTGCTAAAGTGCAGGCACTTCTGCGCAGAACGTATTCGTATGGAGACACGATTTCAGACGTTATCGAGTGGAACGGCGCGGTGCTAGACTTGAAAAAAGGAAGTTTGCATTATAACGACCAAGAAATTCATTTAACTAAAAACGAATTTTTTATTTTACGGCTTCTTTTGGAAGAGCGAGGCAAGATTGTATCGCGAGAAGAGCTTATGCGAAGGTTATGGGAAGATGAGAAATTTGTAAGTGACAATACGCTTTCTGTCAACATCACACGTATTCGTACCAAGCTGGAAGACATCGGGCTGAATGATAAAATTGTGACCAAAAAAGGTCAAGGGTATTTGGTGAATTAAGATGTGGAAAAGTTTTTTAAGAGAAAGGCTAAGCTGGATTTTATTTGTTCTTATATGGCTCGGTGTAATCGATGCTCTACTGCTGTTGGAGTATGATATTAAGGTATCGTCCACGTCTTTTTGGTATTTGAATCTTTTAACGCTGTGTCTGCTGATTCTGTTTCTTTTGTGGAGAGGAGTAAAAGAAAGAAGATTCCTAAAAAAATTAAGCTTAATGCTGCAGCATGATGCGTACGATTTACAAGAAATGCATACATACGTTCGAACGAAAGCAGATGAAGAAATGCTGAGCTTGCTGCAGCATATAGATCGTGTGTATCGCAAGCAAACTCATGCTCTTCACGTAAAGCAGCGAGAGCAGCAGGAATATGTAACGACTTGGGTTCATGAGGCCAAGTCGCCGCTTACTGCTATGAAGCTACTTATTAATGCTCATCGTACAGAGCTTTATAAATGGCCTTGGCTAAAGGATATTGAAGATGAATGGATGAAAATTGACGCGTTAGTGGATCAGAATTTATATGCCGCACGCCTGCAGAAATTGGAAAAAGATTACCAGGTGCAGGCAGTGTCGCTAAGTGAACTTGTTTTTCCAAATGTTGCGTATTTCTCGAAATGGTGTATCGAAAAGAAACTGCATATTGATGTGGAAAACCTAGACATTTTAGTTCACACTGATCCAAAGTGGATGCAGTTTGTTGTGAAGCAAGTGCTGTCTAACGCCATTAAATATAGCCCTCTAGAAGGAAAGCTTTCTTTTTTTAGTGAAGAAACGCCAAAGTATGTGAAGTTATTTATCGCTGATCAAGGGGAAGGTATTCCAACACAAGACCTCCCGCGCGTATTCGAAAAAGGATTCACAGGAAATGTTGGAAGAAAAACGAAAGGAGCTACGGGGCTAGGGCTGTATTTTTCAAAAAAAATTACAGATGCTCTTGGCCATGGAATAGAGGTGAATTCACTTTTACATGAAGGAACCACGGTGATTCTGACCTTCTACAAACGGAATTCTTTCGATAACCTTTCAAAAATGTAAGATTGCACGCTGAGATTGTCATCTGCTTCAAACGAATCTTTCCTTGTTTCAAAGTAAGATAGAGCTATACACAAGGAGGGAACGTAAATGAAGCGAAAGTGGATTAGCCTCTTAGCTCTGCTTTTTGTTGTGGGAGCAGGTATAGGAGGAGTAAAGATTTATCAAAAAGCCGCAACGGAGCATCAATACGGGATCATCCCAAAAGAAGCAAAAAAAGTGGACGAGTATGGACGAGTTCAATATACAATTTCAGTGATAAATGAAAAAGGAAAAACAACATTTCAAACGTTTACAACGATTAAACAGTTAAAAGAAGGAACGGTTATTGACCTTTTGGTTCGAGGTAATGAAGTTCGGAAATATAACATTTTAACAAAAAACGAGCTGCCACAGCGGGTGAAAAGCGTGTGGCCTACAAAAGAACGAAAGGAGGAAGGAAAATGAGTATTGTTCTTGAAGGGAAAAATGTAACCAAAACGTTTGGATCAAGAGGAAACGTATACGAAGCGCTAAAAGGAATTGATTTTACAATCGAAGAAGGAGAGTTTGTCGGTATTATGGGACCATCTGGAGCGGGAAAAACGACGCTGATGAATATTCTTTCAACGATTGACCGTCCTACAGATGGCGAGGTATGGATTCAAGGAGAAAACGTAGCGCTCATGAAAGATAAGAAGCTGTCTGCTTTCAGACGCAATCATTTAGGGTTTATTTTTCAAGATTATAATTTACTGGATACGTTAACGGTAAAGGAAAATATTCTTCTGCCGCTTACGGTTACAAAAATGTCCAAGCAAGAGATGGAAACGAAGCTTAAAGACACAGCAACGCGACTAGGCATCTATGAACTGGCGGATAAGTATCCGTATGAGATTTCTGGCGGACAAAAACAGCGCGTTGCAGCAGCGAGAGCGATGATTACGAACCCAGCCGTTATTTTCGCAGATGAGCCCACCGGAGCTCTTGATTCCAAAGCTGCTTCAAGCCTGCTTGAAAAGCTGTCGCAATTAAATCAGGAAGACCGTGCCACCATTATTATGGTGACGCATGATCCGCTGGCTTCAAGCTACTGCAGCCGCGTGCTGTTTATTAAAGACGGACAAATTTACACAGAGCTGTTTAAAGGCGAACAAACGAGACAAGCATTTTTTAAACGAATTATGAACATTCAAGGCGCATTAGGCGGTGACGGCTATGACCGTATTTGATCTTGTTAAAAAGAATATGCGCAAAAATATTAGCCGGTACAGCCTTTATTTCTTTTCAATGATTTTTAGTATTATTGTGTACTATGTATTTGCTACGCTTCAGTACGACCAATCAATTTCAAAGGTCATTGGAAAAGAGATGAGGCTGCAGGGAGTTTTTAACGCTTCCAATTACGTTCTACTTACCTTTATTGTCGTATTTATTTGGTATACGAACTCATTTTTTATCAGGCAGCGTAAGAGAGAGCTTGGGCTGTATCATTTAGTCGGCATTGAAAAACGTACGATTGGGAAAATGATTTTCTATGAGAATATGCTGCTTGGGATTCTTTCTTTGCTGATAGGTATTTTACTAGGTACCGTTTTTTCAAGGCTGTTTGTGCTGTTTTTACTAAAGCTTATGGGGCTGTCGCTTTCTATTACGCTCACATTTTCTCTTCAAGCGGTTTTAAAAACTGCCGTAGTGTTTTTGATTGTTACCATTTTTATTTCGTTGCAAGGCTATTTTATTATGTACCGCTATACGCTATTAGATTTGTTTCAAGCAGAAAGTAAAAGTGAACGCGTAAATAAAATGAATTCAAAGCGCTCAATTGTAATTGGAGGGCTTGGTATTTTACTCGTTGGCTATGGTTACTATCTTTCATCAGGAAACATTGTGACGCCTAAGTTTTTTCTAATTGTAGCAGTTGTACTGTTTTCGGTCATTTTCGGTACATTTTTACTTTTTAAAGCTACAATTGAGTGGCTGATGGGAATTTACCGAGAGCATGCAAACGGATATTATTCATTTGCCAATATGTTAAGCGTTTCTACTATAATGTATCGAATTAAAGCAAATGCACGGGTGTTAACATTAATTACGATCTTGTCCGCTACTACACTTGTAGCAGTTGGTGTTACGTATTCCTCATACTATAATACAAGAGCTGACGCCAGAAGTATGCAGCCGTATGACTATACGCTGCACAGCCAAAGCGCAGCGCAAGACTTTATGGATGTGCTGCGTGAGCTAAATATCCAATCAAATCAGCATGTCTATCATGTCGTGAAGCACTCTGCTGATTTATCTGACTTTCGATTTATTACATCTGGTTATTATGGAGATGGTGAGCGAATTAGCTTTTTAGATGAAGAAGAAGCTCGGAAAAATGGCGTTTCGATTCCTGCGTTAAGCGCAAACGAAACCGTTGTTTTTGATTCGATGGCAAAAGGAAAAGTGTTTAAGCCTAGTACAGGTAAAACGGCAGCTGTGCAGCTGAATAAATCAGAACAGCTTGCTTTAAAAGTCGTTCAATCAGAACCTTCGCTTATTCTTGACTCTGAGAGTGCAGGCTATCAGTTTGTGGTCAACCACGACACGTTTATAAAGCTTTCAAACGCCGGACAAAAGCAAGCCGTGTATGTATTTAATACAGATGATGGAAACAAACACAATGAACTTACTAAGAACTATCATCAGATCGCAAAAGAAGCTGGAGAAAGCCGTGCTTCATACTATGATGTTTTTCAGGCAGGCTTAATGAGTAAAGGATTGTTTATTTTTATTGGAGGATTTTTAGGGCTCGTCTTTTTGATGGCAACGGGCAGTATTATTTATTTTAAGCAAATCTCAGAAGCCGAACAAGAGCAGAAAAGGTTTGAAGTTCTGCGTAAGCTTGGTTTTTCAGTGTCTCAAATGATGAGCGCCGTTCGAAAGCAGCAGCTGTTTACGTTTGGTTTGCCTTTATTAATTGGCATAGTGCACAGTCTATTTGCGCTGAACGTCATTACTAATCTAACCGGTGAAAGCCTGATAATCCCTGTTTTAATAGCGGATGCAGTATACGGGGTTATTTATTTTATTTTCTACTGGTTAACAATGAATTACTACCGAATGGTAATAAAGCGGCTGTAAAGAAAAGACTGTTTCGATGAAAGAAACAGTCTTTTTTTGCTGGGAAAATAAAAGGTATGGAACAATAAAAAACTGAATATAAAAAAGGGTATATAAAAAGTAGAGAGTCGTATGGGAGGGAAAAGATGTGAAAGCAGATGCTGTGTTTGAAGGGGGAGGCGTTCGAGGGATTGCATTCACGGGTGCGATTGAAGCGATGGAAGAAAGCAATGTGGAATGGCAGCGTCTAGCAGGTACGTCAGCCGGAGCGTTGATTGCTGCTCTTTTAGCGAGCGGCTATAAAAGTGGTGAAATTCGCAAAGAGCTTCAAAACATGGATTATGCCAAGTTTCGCGGAAAAACGATCATTAACCGAATTCCTTTGATTGGGAACTTGATTGAATTGATGGTTCACTTAGGTTTTTATAAAAATGATTATTTAGAAAAATGGGTGTACGGTCTGTTGCGTGAAAAAGAAATCGAAACGTTTGCGGATTTGCCGAGGGATAAGCTGAAAATTATTGCATCAGATATTTCGAACGGACAGATGCTTGTGTTGCCTGACGACTTGCCTCGCTACGGAATGCAGCCAAGTGATATGAAGATTTCACAAGCTGTGATGATGAGTGCGTCCATTCCTTTTTTCTTTCGTCCCGTCATCTGGAAATCCAAAGGGTTCAAGAGGTCATACATTGTGGACGGAGCGCTTTTAAGCAATTTTCCCATTTGGCTGTTTGATACGGAGCATCCGCGTTTCCCGACGTTTGGTTTTCGATTTGTAAAAGAAGAAATTGATACAGCCGCTATTATTCCGACGCCCGTCCATTTATTTAAAAGTATGTTTACGACAATGCTGCAAGCGCACGATTTGCGGTATTTGAACGCGGAGACAAAAGAACGAACCGTACAAATTCCAACGGGTGTGATTACGGCAACGGATTTTGCATTAAAGGAAGAAGAAATTGAATTTTTATATGAATCTGGTTATACCTCGGCAAAGCAATTTTTAGAAAAATGGGATTTTGAACAGCATAAAATGAAACGAACCGGACGTCCACTGACACGAAGAAAGCTCCCGTAACAGGAGCTTTTCTACGGCTGTTTTAAAATGCTGACTTTAACAGCCTCGCCTTTTGCCGGAACGGAATACTGAACGCTTTTGTCTTTTTTGAGCCATGCTTTAACGAGCTGTCCTTTTTTGTATGTTTGATCATCTGAAACTTTTACATAAATAGGTTGTACATCGCTAGCGCCAAGCACTTCGTTTGTTGTATACTCAAGCGCAGTATCTCGCGGAATGACGTTCGCAATGAGAATTTCATCATGTTTCACTTCTAAGATTCGCCCTTGAACTAAATAGCCAGCCGGTTTTTTTGATTGCTCGGCGTTATCAGAACAACCGCTTAAACAAATAAAAAAGAGAAGAAAAAGTGCAGTTGATTGAACGGTAAACTTCATAAAATCTCCTTTCCGTTTCAACATGACTACCATTATAACGCGTTTGGCCATTTCTTTTCCAGTTTTCAGAGAGAGCAAGAGGTAATCGTTGACGTTATTTCAGCGCGCGTGATATGTTTTAACTCATAAAAGCTATTTTTACTAGAAGCCACAATTAGTACGGAGGTCCTTATATGGATGTTACCTTTTTAACCAATGTTATTCGACATATATTAGAACGAGATAATTTTGTCATTGACTTTGAAGAATCAGACGAACAAAATATTCACTTTTGGCATCGAGACGAGCCGTTTCGCCTTTTTATTTCAAAACAAACGGAAAATTATTTAGTATGGACCGTTTATGAAAATGAAAAAGAACAGGGGAGCGGCAAAACATTTCTTCAAGAAGTGACGAATACGTGTAAAGACTGCAGTGAGCCAATCGCGCATTGGATTTATAAAGACGGAGGCAAAGTAGGTTATTGCGATCACTGTCTCCATACCTTTGGAAATGCGTATTTTACAAATCCTGATGACATCAAGCAAAACCTTCATTTAATTGACGGTTCCGTTTGTTTTATTACCGATGAAACCGGGAGCGATTGGTGGATTGCATACGAAGGGTTCAAACGAGCAATTGCAAGATTAGAAGAAAATCCCGATCAGCCAGTCGAAATGTACAAGCCCGAATATCCCGTCTTTAAATGGGAAATACATTTTCTAACGGAAAACAATTCTGCTAGCTTTAAGTTCAAAGATGACTTTGCATCTGGAATTGAACCCAAGGGAAGACTACTCTAACATCCTTGTTATAAGGGTGTTTTTTCTTATAATGGGAAGTTTTTTTAAAAAAATTAATTAATTTAGGTTAAAAAGAAGGAATTAAAGGGTAAAGAGTAGAAGATATATCACTATAGGAAGAATGGGGGAAATAATTATGACAACTACAACAAATTTAACACTAGGGTACAAAATGTACACGATTGATTTTAGCCGTCCAACGCAGTCTAACGAGGCACTGCTTGATTTCTTTAAAGATGTGCAGCACAGACAGGGAAATAACGCAGAAAGTTTTTCTAAAACATTAAAGGAAATTGAAGAAATCAAAACAAAATATGTAGATCATGAAATTGTACTGCTGGCTAAATCGCTTGAACAGCAAATAAGCCGCTCGAATGCAGAAAAACTTGGGGTCTGATAATCACCAGAAATGGTCGATTTATCAGACCTTTTTTATATTTTTATCGATGTTGCCCTCCCTTGCGGGTTGCCGACATCCGCATAGGTGAACCTTCTAGGGGGAATCAAGGGGACTGGGTATCTGGTAGTGTAGTTTTTTAGGTGGAAGGGAGAATTCTGTACATGTCAACGGATGTTTGATTTCATCAAAAGTTGTAGATGAATAGACTATCAAGTCGTTGGAGGCCTTATATGGTTGGAATTTGCAGCTGGAAGTGTGCAGTGAGTGGAATAAGTATTGCGAGTGTGTACAGTAAGCAGCCGTCGTGGCAGCGGGAGTGTTATTTGGTGACACCTGGTGAAGTTTATTATGAATCGTGCTATCAAGGGTATGGAGAGTTTGCGGGAATGGATATTTTTCGTTTAATGAGAGAAAGCGGAGTGGAGCAAGAAGACAATGGAGGGATAGCGGCTTTCAAACCTAAGATTGTGCTGGCGAAGTATTACAGTGGACAGCGTTATGAAGAACTGCCGGAATCAGAGCCGTGTCCGTACGGAGGCTATTTTTTTGAAGGATGGAAAGAAGGATGACGAACATACATAAAAGCTGTAGAGATATCTCTACAGCTTGCTATTAATGTCTTGTTTCATCGACAGATTGTTCTAATTCATTTACTTCTTGAGTAAGTGTATTTAATTCTTCTTGCACTGCTTCAGCTTCAAGAACAGGATCCTGAACGATTTCTGTCGTTTCAAGCTCTTCGGCTGCAGCCGTTTCTGCAAGCGGCTGTTCTTTAGTAGTGCGCAGAGATTTCACTTTGTTGACAACTTGCGAAGACTGTTCGGAGACTTTTTGTGAAAGACGAGCCGTGCGCTGTTTGAGGTCTTGGCCTTTTGCATACACTGTTTCTTTCACTTGACCTGTTTTAGCAAGTGCTTGATTCGCTCCGTCTTGAATAGAAGCTCGCAGCTCTTTTCCTGACTTTGGCGCTACTAGTAAAGCTGTTGTTACACCCACTACGCTACCTACTAACGTGCCGACTAATAACTCTTTGCTTCCACCTTTTGTTTCTTTACCTACTGTTTCTTTTACGTTTTCTTTTGTCATGACATTTCCTCCTTTTATAATATGTAATATGAAGGGTTTACCATTTTGTTGAATACTTCCTGTAAAACGCAAATGATTCGCTAAAAAAATCTGCAAGTGCCGTCGGACGCTCGTACAGGCTGGTGAAATTTGATTGTATATAGTATTCAACCACCTGACAGAAAAACCTTCTTTTCTGCTATAAAAACAGAAAAAAACTTATCTATAAAATCCGACACAAGAAAACGACAACATTCGTTCTTTGGTAGCATTTTCACTTGAAATTTTATATCATAGAATGCAAGGAGAATACGTTCTCTTTTTTTTAGATGCTGGAGGGATTGAAGAAATGGCTGAATCGAAGTACAGAACAATTTTAGAAGCAAAATCTGGAGAATTAGAAGCATTAAAAGAGAAAGCAATCAAAGACAGCTGGCAGCCGATTTATCATATTCACCCATCGTACGGGCTGATGAATGATCCAAACGGTTTGATTCAATTAAACGGTGAGTATCACGTGTTTTATCAGTGGTATCCGTACGGTGCGATGCATGGAATGAAGCACTGGGCTCATGTGAAATCTACGGATTTAGTAACGTGGGAACGTCTTCCGGTTGCGCTAACGCCAACGGAAGAATATGAATCGCACGGCGCATACTCAGGCGGCGCGATTGAAAAGAATGGACAAGGGCTGCTGTTTTATACGGGTAATGTAAAATACGAAGACGGCTCACGTTCAGCTAATCAATGTATCGCGATGCTAAACCAAGATGGAAGCGTGGAAAAGTACACGCAGAATCCAGCGGTGCGAGGCGTTCCTGATGGATACACAGGACATGTGCGCGATCCAAAAGTATGGAAAGAAAATGATACATATTATATGCTGCTAGGCGCTCAGCGTGAAAACGAAACGGGCGCATTAATTGTTTATGAATCAAGCGATGCGCTTCAGTGGTCATTTAAAGGTGAAGTCAAAACATCGCTTCCTGACTTTGGGTATATGTGGGAGTGCCCGGATTATTTTAAGCTTGACGGAAAAGATGTGTTTGTCTTTTCACCGCAGGGAATCAAAGCGGACGGCCACAATTTTCATAATATTTATAATGTGATTTACGCGGTAGGAACATTTGATGTGGAAAGTTTAACGTTTGAAATGGATGACTATCGTGAAATTGATAAGGGATTTGACTTTTACGCACCGCAAACGTTCCAAGATGAAAGCGGACGTCGCTTGCTATTTGCATGGATTGGAAACCCGGACGTTGACTATCCGTCAGACGAATACGGATGGGCCCATGCATTAACGCTTCCTCGTGAGCTTTCGCTTGAAGGAAATGAACTCGTTCAAAAGCCTGTAGAAGAGTTAAATAAGCTTCGAGATCAAGCGGTTCATTTTAGAGGAACGCTAAAAAATGAAGAAGTGATTATAGATGAAGCAACAAACAATGCATATGAAATCAATATGACGTTTCGTGAGGTAGCGGCCAAACAGTTTGGCTTAGAGCTGTTTAATAGTAAAGAAGAAGAGCTTCGCCTTGTGTTTGATACAGAAAAGCAAGAAGTGAGACTCGACCGCTCTTCATTTCACCATCAATATGCAACAGAATACGGTGTGATTCGCTCTGAAAAATGGACAGCGTCAAAGGAAGTCGATGTTCGCGTATTTGTCGACAAAAGCATCGTCGAAATTTATATAAATGGCGGCAAAATTGTTTTCACTTCCCGCGTATTCCCGAAAAAAGATTCCAAATCAGCTGTAAATGTATTTGCAGAAGGAGCTGTGGATTATCGTATTGATTATTACGGTATGTCGCGCGGTATTTAATATAATAAATAAGAAAAGCCAATGAATATGATTCATTGGCTTTTAGGTTTCTATAAAAATAAGATACAAATACAAGAAGCAACTAAATGAGGAACAGCTGCAATAATAAAACGTTTCATCCATTCTGTATCCTCTCGCTGCCGGACCGGGGTAAAGTAAGGTCCCCTCGTTTCAAATCGAAATGCGTCCAGTAGCGTAACGAGTGCAATTGCCGTAAGTAATATGCCAAGAGGGCCTGAAATATAGTAAATATACTGCCAGTTGCCTGCTGTAATAGAAATTATAATCACAATAATTAAAGATATAATGCCAGATAGTAATCCTGTTTTCAAACTAAAAATCTCCTTACATCCAGTTTTTGCTTATCTATTTTACCATAACCGAATGAAGGTTTGTATATACGGCTCCGGACGGATATTTACTTTTTGATTGCCCTTCTATGTAAGTACCTTCTCGTATAAAAAGAGTTTCCTAGTAAAAGGAGTGTCCCTAAAATCCAGCCAGCTGCAGGGGAATAAGGAAAGATATTTTTTAAAGCCATTCCAATAGAAATAGAGGCTGCTCCGAGTATAAATAAAAGCAGCGTGATTCCTTGACGTTTTTTCATATGTACCACCTATCTTACTAATTTTACCATAAAGTGCGAGCGGAGTAGAAAAAATGTAAGGTAACATACAAAAAAAGAAGGATATAGTAAAATATAAAAAGATATGTAGAAAAGAGGGAGCCGAGGATTAAAAAAGGGTTTATAGCAGGTATCGTGACGGTTGGAACTGTTCTTGAGCTTGCAGTTTTTACAGGGAAATGGAGCTATCTTTATTTTGTTTCAGGCACGCTCGGGGCAGTATCACTGGTTTTAGTTTTAGCATATCTTATTGACAGTGCCATATTAGGAAGGAAAGGCACATTCTTTTCAGCAAAAAAGACGCGCAAAGTGAGCAGGTTTGAGGAGGCAAAATGGATGAAAAAAGAACATAAAAAAGAAGAGTCTCAGGTGAAAGTAGATTTTAGGACGGGACGCGCCTGGTGATCATGAATACATAGGTACTTCAAAAAAAGGCGTGCTTCTTGCTTTTTTACCGGTTCTGATCATTGCTGGAGGCATACTTTTTGTGATGGTTAAATGACAAAAGCCGCATTATAGCGGCTTTTTTTCATAGAAGTGGTCAGTTTTGCTTTCTTTGGGATTGTTGCGGATTTCTATGGTGGAAATGCCTGCGTGTTCTGCGACTATTTTAGCTGCGGAAGGAAGTGTTTCGACCGTTTCCCAAGATTCTGGATCCCACAGCTTTGATCGCTTGAACGCTTTGCTGCAGTGGAGAAAGCATTCTTGTACTTCGACGCCGATAGCGAGTAGCGGAGTTTTATTGTGAACCGCCATTGTTTCAAGTATCGCTTTTTCTTTTGCAATGCAAGCTTTGCCGTTAATCCGCAGCGTTTCTTCTACGCCTGGAATCAAAAAAAGCAGTCCGATTTGAGAGTTAGTTAAAATATTTTCCAATGAATCTACTTTTTGATTGCCGCGCCTCTCTGGAATCAGCAGCCTTTTCTCATCGACTACTTGTACAAAACCAGCATGATCACCCCGCGGAGAGCTGTCGCAAACTGCTTTATGATTAGCTGTAGCGATGATGACATTTAATAAATTCCCGTCAGTGTCGATCTAAATGAGAAATTATTTTTTGATGTGCCAATTTGTTAGGTGCGCCGACTATACGGCGAAGCTCTTCTTTCGTTCTTACTCGTTCTTTAAAGTGACCGTTTTCCATTCTTTTTTTCACTCCTACTGTTTGCGTATACTGAAAATACCATTTTTACATATGAAATACTATGTTTTTATATATAAAAAACAGAAAAAACAGTATATTCAAATAGATCAGAAGCGCCATAAGGCTAGTTTCGGTCTTTTTTTAAGTTTTTGATTGCGTTATCAAATATGTCATTAACCGTCTTCATATGTTCGCTGACCAGATGATTCGAGTCTTTTTCTCGCTGGCGCATGTCTTTCAACAAATCATCCATATCATCTAGCAAGCTTTGAAAATACTCATCTTTTTCTTCTTCTTTCGAGCCCTCCATTTCATCAAGCTTATCGAGCTTATCTTCAATTTTTTTGAAGTATTCATCTCTCAAGAATCTCACCTCATTTATAAAGTAGCTTTCTGCTTATTGTATGCAAAATGTTTGTTTGCATGAGTAAGAAGTAGAAAGTACATAAAGAAAAGGAGAGTCTGAAAAGCTCAATTACTATTTAGTAGGTTACTTTTTAGTTCCCATATTACTTTAAAGTGCGTACTTTTTTTTCTTGTTTATATGCTTCATAATGAATTTTGTCAGGGGATAACATGACATTTAATGAATTGATTAGTCGTTGATTTGACCTTCGCACTAATCAATTTCTAGAATAGAGTTAAAACAAATTTCAGGAGGTTTTATTCATATGAGAGAGATACTGCAAGGTAAACTAGGGTTTGGGACTGCACCATTAGGCAATATGTATCGTAATATTCCCGAAGAAGAAGCCATCGCAACAGTTGATGCTGCTTGGGAAAGCGGCATCCGTTACTTTGACGCAGCCCCGCTTTATGGAGCTGGTTTAGCAGAGATGTGCCTTGGTGAAGCACTATCAAAAAGAAATCGTAATGAGTATGTGCTAAGTACAAAAGTAGGTCGCGTTATTTCAGATGAACTGGAAGACTCATCTTCACGTGACTTAGGAGAAAAAGGCGGACTTTTTGAATTTGGCCGTAAAAATAAAATTATCAATGACTACAGCGCGGATGCAACTCTTCGTTCAATCGAGCAAAGTTTAAACCGTTTAAAAACAGATCGATTGGACTTTGTGTATATTCATGATGTCGCGCAAGATTTTTATGGAGACGAGTGGGTAGGACAATTTGAGTCTGCTCGAACTGGAGCATTTCGTGTGCTTACACGTTTACGTGAAGAAGGAGTTATTAAAGGATGGGGACTTGGAGTAAACCGAGTAGAGCCAATTGAAATCATGCTGGATTTGGAAGATGCAAAGCCAGATGTCTCCTTGCTAGCTGGCCGATACACACTATTAGACCATGAGCGTGCACTGCAGCGAGTAATGCCTGCAGCCGTAAAACATAATATGGGCATTGTTGTGGGTGGGCCATACAGCTCAGGCGTTCTTGCTGGAGGTACGCACTTTGAATATCAAAAAGCATCTTCAGACATTATGGCAAAAGTAGAAAAAATCAAAAGTATTGCAGATCGTCATCATATCAGTATTAAGGCTGCTGCTGTACAATTCTCACTTGCTAATCCAGCGGTTGCAGCTGTTATTCCTGGCGCTAGTCGTCCAGAGCGTATTGCAGAAGACAAAGCTGCATTAAACACAGTAATTCCGCCAGAGTTCTGGGAAGAAATGCGTGAACAACAGCTTGTAGCGGCTCATGCACCGCTGCCAATTAACGTTAAGTGAAGTTAGAACGGTAAATGTTTAGTAAGTAGAAAAGCGTCTCAAAGTTCCGATTTTGAGACGCTTTTTTTGTTTTGAGATAGGGATTTATAAAAAATCTAGTAAGATTTGGTTAAAAAACGAACATTTTAACATAAATTTAATTAAAATATTCGTTTTTATATTGGGTAACCAGCCTATATTTGATACATTTAGAAAGTGAAAAATATTGCTCGTATATGCTTGGAAATATGGGCTAAGTGTCTCTACCTAGTTCCCATTCAAAGAACTGGACTACGAGTTAAAGTGTAAAAATGTTCGGTTTATCAATACAGAAACTTTATTTCGTGCTTAATTTCTTATACTTTGACTCTAAAAAGCGTAGACAATTAAACATGTTCTAGGTTTTTTTCTTTTGTCCAAACATCGAGTGTATTAAACAACAAAACGAAACGGAGTGAACGTAACAATCTATGAAAAACAACATGTTAAAAACAGGGGCTTTATTTGCTATTGGTATGATCTTATTACTATCTATACTTGCCGGGTGTAATTCAACTTCAAAAAAGGAAGCTGGAGATAAACAGAAGCCTATTATTGTTCAAGGGCCGATGCCGATAGAAGCGCAGAAATTCGCTAAAAAATTAGAAAATGTAAAAGAAGAAAAATCAGGGAATTTTGTTTTTTACAAAGGAACCGTCGATAATTATCCGGTCATTGTTGTTAAAATGGGAAAGGGAATGGAAAACACAGCAGCTGCTACAGCGATAGCTATAGAGAAATACCATCCTAGAGCTATTATCAATCAAGGAACATCAGGTGGACATGATGAAAATCTAAACGTGTTTGATATTGTTTTAGGGAAGCGAACAACCAATATAGGCTCCTTAAAAACAGCAGATAAAAAAGAAGGCGAAGGAATGGATCCTACTGCGTGGAAGCCGATGGATTTGATGGCTTCTGAAGGAAGTGCTGGGGAAGATCCTGATGCTGAAAAAGCTCGTTATTATGAAGGAGATAAAAAATTACTTGCGGCTGCAAATGAAGTAAAAGATACATATAAAAAGGGTAAAGTGGTTGAAGGAACGATAGGATCAGCAGACACGTGGAATAACGAAGTGGATAGAATTAAGTGGTTCCACACTAAGTATGGGACGTCTGTAGAAGAAATGGAAGGTGCAGCGGCAGCACAAATTGCAGGAAGCTATGACGTTCCATTCTTAGGTATCAGAGTGCTATCTAACAACAAAGTAAACAATGGAAAATATAATCCAAACACAGCAGCTGCTTGTCAAGACTACGTTTATGAAGTAATTAAACACTATATCAGCACAAAAGCTAAGTAAATCTTTATTTAAAGTTTTGATATGTTGCGTTATAATTAATTGTAAAGAAGCTTATTGATAGGAACTCATCACATATGTTTTTTTATCTTTGGTGACTTGACTATATGTAGATATATGGCGGGCTGGATAACAAGTATTGAAAAATGCTGAGTCGTTAACCCATCATAAAGAAATTTGTACAACTATGCACAAATTTCTTTATGATGGGTTTTTTTGTGGAGGAGTGGAGATAGTGGAGACAACTAAAAAAGCAGCAGGCTCTAAAACAGGCTAATAGCTTTTGAGTGTTTTACTAACATGAATAGAATCAATGTAAGGAAGTTAGATAAAAGGAAGGGATACAAAGGTGTTTAAACTATTTTTATGTAAAAAAAGGCAGTATCTAATTACGACATATCAATTTATTTTAAATGTCTCGCTGATTGTTCTTGGGTTTATACTCGTTTATTTCTTATTGAGAGAGCTTTTTTATATTATGAATGATGCCTTAGCAGGAAATAATAACGTTCATAAAATCCTCGGAAAAGTATTGGTTTTCTTTTTATATTTTGCTTTTGTTTCGATGATTATGACTTATTTTAAGGAAAGCTGCCATTTCCCGTTAAGTTATCTTTTATATATTGGAATTACCGCTACAATACGATTTATTATTGTGAATAATAATTATCAAATTGGAAGTTTATTTTTATCGTTAGGAATTATCGCTTTAACTATTAGTTATTTAATGTTAACGAAAAAAAGATTAGAAGATAATGAAAGGAGAATTTGAACATGAGTAGAAATAGGGAGCATGAATTTAGTAATTTGGTGCGCGAAATCCGTAAAGAGCAGGTTGGAAACGGACCGAGGGAAATCACTACTCGTTTTATAGATACATGGGCTGTTAGCGAAATGAAAGGTAATCTTACGAATGTAGAAAAGTTTATGATAACTTCTCCTGAAGGCAAACGGATGGTTCATGAGGCACGTACGGAACTAGTAAAAAAAATTTATGATTGTTCAGATATACGAGATAAGTTTGAAAAACTTGTCCATGCAAAAATTATAAGAGTTTTTTCAGACATTAACATTGAAGAAGATGTTGCGATGACTACTTTTGTTTTTGATAGAAAGTTAGAAGATTAACTAAAATAGTCTTTTTTGGAAGAAAGAGGAATTTAGTCGCGGCAAACAACAGAGATATAGCGTATGCTTGGTGTTGTGAAGAATAAGTGTAAAAAGCATCAAAGCCTTTGTTTCCTTAATGAAGGCTTTGATGCTTTTTTCATCTAGGCGCTTATCCGTTCTTCACGCCGCTCATCAGCAAAAACAAAGGAATGCGCATTCGACGCTCGTAAGTTTCGGCGCTGTCGAAGTGTTCTTTTTGAGGGCATGCTTCCTTTAAGTTTGTGACGGTAAATCCGCTTTGCTGCATCAAAGAAAAGTATTCTTCAAGCGTGCGATGATATTTTTGAACGTATCCGCCCATCCAGTGCTGCTGGCGGAATCCCATTAAGAAATAGTTGTCCACGGTCCAGTTTGTGCGGAGAGCGGAAGGCTGAAGAGTAGACGTAATGACTGGATGTTCAACGGAAAAAATAAATCTTCCTTCAGGTTTGAGCGCTTGATTCACTTTAATGAAAATGGGAGCTAAGTCTTCCATATAGTGAAGAGACAGTCTTGCGGTAACTAAATCGTATTCGGCACGTGGTGGAGTATATTGCTTCATCGATTCATGGATCACTCTTGCATTTGGGTAGTTTGAAAGCTGTTGATGAGCCGCGTTTATCATATTGATTGAGCCGTCTACTCCCGTATACGAGAAACACCCTTGTGCAAGAAGCTCCACGCCAAATCCAGCGTTTCCGCACCCTAAATCTAAAATGTTTGCATCTGTAACATCACCTAGAAGCTGTAGAATGGCCGGTTTTTCAATCGTATCGTTGGCATTTTCTTTCTGCTGCCGGCGTTTAGTATATGCTAAAAACGTCTCGTCATTATCGTAAAATTCAGCTCCGGTTGAACTCTTCAACTAAATCAGCCTCCTCTATGCAAAGTACCTTATTATACACATATATTCAAATTATTTACAATAATTTTGATGGATATGGAAATAGTGTTTTATTTTAGTATAATTGTAGTGTTAATGAATCGTTCTGTGTAACTAGAGAAGAAAAGAGGAGAAGTCATGAAACGTTCCACTATAAGCGTCAGTGTGGTTAGTATTCTGCTGTCGGTTAGTTTATTCATAAGCGGCTGTCAGCAAAATGAGGTATCTTCCCGCGACGAAAAAGAAAGCATCACTTCAAGTGTTCAACATCCTGAGCAAGAAGCAAGTGCTATTCACACATCAGATCAAAAAGATGATAAGGAAAAGAGCAATCATCAAAAGTCAAGCACTTCTTCAACAAGTACTACACCTCCTGCTAAAGATGAAAACAACGTATCCATCCCTACCAAACAAACGGCTAATGTATTAATCAAGTCGTATTTAAAAGGTTTAATAAAAGGAATCAACATCGGTGCTTTCAAAGAAGTAAACAGCTATCTGGTGAAAGGAAGTTCTCTTTATAGGGATCAGCAGTCTTTAATTAGTCATTTACATGGCAAAGGAATTCAAGAAAGATTAGTAGATTATGAAGTGGTTGATTTTAAAAAAGCAGGCTCTGCTTATCATATCCAAACCCATGAAGTGATTAGGATTGTTCAGCCTAATGGTTCAGAAACGATAAAAGAGTATGATTGGCTATATTCAGCGGTATGGTCGGGTGGTCAATTACGTTTAAAGGATATTTCTAAGGCAGAGAATACTGCTTCAATCAAAGCATCAGTACCATCGAAGCAAAGCAGCGGAAACTATGATGGAGAATGGTCAAGAGATATTCATCATCAAGAAGCAGGATTAACCATCACTAATTCAACAAGCGGCTCTTTTGATTTTACAATAGGTGCAGTATACGGTGCGAATGCAGGAGGAATAGAAGGAAAAGCAGAGGTGGAAGGAAATAAAGCTATTTATAAAGACACGGAAGAAGCTACGGAATGTGTACTAAACTTCACGTTAAGCCAAAAAGAAATCAAAATTGATGCTACTGCAGGCTGTTCCTATTACGGCGGGTTAAATGTTTCTTTTGACGGCACGTATAAAAAAGGAAAGATCACAGAACATACGAAGACATTATCAGAGCACGATATCCTTCCAAGCGAACATGATGAAAATGTGAAAAAACTTGTAGGAAATGACTATGAAGCGCTTGTTGATAACTTTCAAATCGTACATGAAGAAAAAGATTTAGATGGCTTAGGCGCGACAGCGCTATCAGGGGGAGTAACCGGTTTGTACACGCTTATGGAAGGAATCATTGAGTATGATAAGCAAGGCTATTATTACGTAGCGTTAATTGTTGACAGTGACAAAGTAAAATTCTACACGAATAATCCCACATATCGAGATCGTATCACACTCACAGTAAAAGAGTGGATGAGTCGCTTTAGCGATTATCCAGTAGAAACAATGTATAAAGAAATAAAAAGATAAGTCTAAAAGCTAAGAGTTGAGTATGGAAGTGTTACGTCTATGCGCAACTCTTAGCTTTTGCTTTGAAGTCGTAGGGAACCATTTGTTTCTGGCGCTGTTCTTATTTCAATAATTTTCCAATGATTGCGGCGTCTATTTGCTGAGATAATACGCTGCTAATCTCTTTTTCATTCTCCACTTTTTCTAAAATTAGCTGCTTATTACCCGTCTTTATTTTTAACATCGTACCTGAGTGGATAGAGAACTCATCTCGCAGCTTTTTAGGAATGGTAAGTCTAAAACGGTCATCAATTTTTCGAGATTGAGCCGTAAATGTTAAAGTCGTTTTCTTACCAAAACTCATTTCATATTTTTGAATCACAATGTTATTTTTTTGGTTAATAAAAAATTGAACCTCCGTGTTTGCATCCAATCCGACTGACGTTAAAAGTTCAGAAGTGAGCTGAATCTGCCGTCCAGTTAATGTTGCATAATAAGGAGGGGGCGCCGCAGGTTTTTGTGAAAGCGCTGTCGATTTTTCGTCTCTTTTTTTCATAACAATTTGCTGCTCTATCACGTATAGTTCTACATAATCAAAGGGCTTAAGTTCATAGTCATCTCGCAGGGATCTCGGAATGACTATTCTACCCATATGGTTAATTGTTCGAATGAAGATATGAGAAGGAACGGGGACATTTTCGTCATGGTGATCAATAATAATCCAATCATCACAGCTCCGTAAGAAAACTTTGTCGTTCGTCTCGAGTTTCGTTAGTTGCATAAACAAAGAAGGAAGGGATACTCTTCCCATTTCATCAATTATACACTCTTCTTTTTTTGTACGCATCTTGCTACTTAATCCTTTCTAAAAACATTTTAGATGGGGTATGTTACTTAAATTACACAGCATTTATTTCTTTGTCAAATGAAGCAAATGAGTATTTATTCATCGTAAAGATTGAGAAATACAGGAAGTTTAACTCTGTCCAGTAGATGTATAGCTGTCCCGTGTAAACGGTAATAATCTGAAGAAAGCAGCCAATCTATTAATTGAAAAAGCATAGAATAGAAGCATTTTTCTTTCTTTTGGTTTTATTGTAAGAAGAGAAGTAAGAAAAGGCTTAAAAAGGGCCAGTATCCCATTTCTAAAGAGTAAGTTTAGGTTTTTAATCAAAAAAATGTAGCCAAACTCAGTCTGAATGATGAATAGATTTATGCATATTAAGCTCAGAAAAAATTTTCAAACGGTGCTTTTTTACTTGTTTTGGAGATCAGTTATAGTTGAAGGATAAAGAAAAAAGCTCAAAGTAATGAGCTTTGAGCCAATTTTATCGTTTTTCAACCAGCAGTAAGATGAAGGTAGCAATCGGTCCTAAAGCAAGAGATAATAAGAACCAGTTCAGACCGGTCCGATTTTTACCTTGCGCTAATCCGGCATTAATTAGAGCCAGCGTTCCCCACCCTACAACGTATTGATTATCCATATGACACCCCGCTACTATTTGTTTCTTTATATGATCAACAAATTTTATATTAGCATAAATATCCATATTTTTGATTGGAATTCCTGAATTAGGGTGGAGAAACATTGAATTTCTTCATGAAGCAAAGTTTCCTGTTTTCCTCAACTTAGTGAAGGTAGTAGTGAATAAGAGAAGGGTGCACGTAGTACACGTGAACGATAAATTCTGTGAAATTTCTAAGTATGAAAGACATGAGCTCCTAGGTCAAGATCATCGTATTATTAATTCGAAACATCATTCAAGCTTGTTTTTTAAAGAGTTATGGAACACGATCAGCTCCGGTAAGGTATGGCACGGAGAGATAAAAAACAAAGCAAAAGACGGTTCGGATTACTGGGTAGATACAACCATTGTTCCTTTTTTAGACGAACGAGGCAAACCGTATCAGTACGTATCGATTCGTAATGATATTACAAAGCGAAAAGCATATGAAGAAAAAATTAAGCAAATGGCTTATTATGATCCTTTAACCAATGTGCCTAATCGCTACTGGTTAAATAAGTAGTTGAAAAAGCTGCTTTTAGATGAAGAATCTCCTGAACTGCTGGCGATTTTATTTTTAGATTTAGACCGTTTTAAATCAATAAATGATACGCTTAGCCATCATCACGGAGATGTGCTGCTGAGGCGCGTAGCAGGAAAGTTAAGAAAATGTATTCCTTCCTCTGATTTTATCTCACGGAACGGGGGCGATGAGTTCATTTTAGTGCTGCATTCTCTAAAGACTGTTGAGGAAATCGAGGAAATGACCGAGCAGATTGTAAAAGAAATGTCGCTGCCTTTTTATATAGACGGAGATAAAGTGTTAACCTCTACAAGCGTTGGCATCGGCTTGTTTTCAAAGGAATGTCAGTAGCATATTATTCCAAAAGACGCAGATGAACTAATCGACTGGCTGATCAAGCAAGCAGATATTGCGATGTATGTGGCAAAACGAAATGGACGAAATACATATGAAATGAGTTCGTCTTCATCAAATGAACGAATGATTAAAACGATCATCATGGAGAATGTGTTAAAGTATGCGTTAGAAAGAAATGAGTTTCAGCTCGTTTATCAGTCGTTAATTGATTTAAAAACGTCTGATGTCATAGGGGCAGAAGCGCTCATCCGCTGAAAGAGCGCAAAATTTGGTACCGTCTATCCAAATGAATTTTTGCCCATTTTAGAAGAAGTAGGTCTGATTGTTCTGGTTGGAAAATGGGTGTTAGAAGAAGCCTGTAAGCAAATGAAAATATGGACAGAAATGAATTCAAAAGCGAGTAAAATATGGGTGAACGTGTCACCGATTCAGCTGAAGTCTTCACGATTTGTAACGGATATTGAACAAATTTTGAAAGAAACGGGCCTCGAGCCGCACTTTCTTGAACTTGAAATCACTGAAAGCGTTATTCAAAACAGTCAAGAATCGAAAAAAGTATTAAACCGCTTGCGGAGTCTAGGGATAAAAGTAGCGATGGATGATTTCGGAACGTGCTACTCTTCCCTTAGCTATCTTAAACACTTGCCGATTAATACGTTAAAAATTGATAAATCATTTATTGACGACTTAGACGAAGTCGGAAAAGTATTAGTGGAAACGATTATTCAAATGGGAAAAAAACTTAACTTTGACTTAACCGCAGAAGGAATCGAAAATGAAGAACAGCTGCAGTTTGTGACGGAACAAGGCTGTCATATCGGTCAAGGCTATATATTTGATAAGCCGCTTTCTCCTGAGAAAATGGGCCGTTTGTTGAATTGAAGGAGAATCAGGTGTACGGAAAGAAGCTCTTTAATAGAGCTTTTTTTATGGTTTTTAATACGATACAAGGAGTGATAAAGTCGTGAAAGAGTATGTCGGAATCTGTACGGTATGTCAAAAAGAAGTGTACTGCTTAGAGGGATTTTTGAACGGCGTGGTTGTCGAAGGAAAGCTTGTGTGCTTTGCATGTGAAGAAAAAGAGAAGTGCGACTTTCATAAAAACAAAAACTAGCTATCTTGGGTAGCTAGTTTTTTTGTTTCTTCACCTACAGTCCGCTCACATAAAGAGAAGAGATTGTATGTGAGATGTTTTCGACTGTTTCCTAATGTTCATTTCGTACGATTTCCCAAAGGTACATTTTATGGGTATTTATAAAGCTGTTTCCGCTGCGCGCTTTCGTTTCTTTTTTAACGTAAATGTTAAAGGAATCGTCAGGATTACAATAACCGTTGTAAAAAAGAACGCGTCATTCATGCCAAGGCTCATTGCTTGTTCATGAAGCATCGTATCTTTGCTATTTATGTGCTGAAGCTCCTTTGTATGAACAAAAGTACGAGAAGCAAGAATGGCGCTGAATATGCCTATTGAAAAAGAGCCGATTACTTGTCGCGTCCAGTTATTGATAGACGAGGCGTGTCCAGAGTATTCTTTTGGAATGACGCTCATTCCGGCATTATTAACAGGCATGTGGGAAAAAGCGGTCCCGACATAGCGAATGCCCATCCATAAAGAGAGATATATAAATGAAGACTGCGGCGTTAACGATTTAAATTTCCACGTGGCAATTCCAATTAAGACAATTCCGATAAAGCTAAGCCACATGGGTCCTACTTTTCCATAAATTTTCCCGATAAGTAATGTAAAAAGAATCATGGCTAACGAGCCGGGAAGCAAGATCAATCCCGTATGTAAAGCAGAAGCGTGCTGAACGCTTTGAGAAAAGACGGGAATCAAAAACGTGCTGGAATATAAGCTGATACCAATAACACAGTTTAAAATGACGCTGTAGGTGTACCGTGTATATTTAAAAACACGCAAATTTAACAGAGGATCTGATGTCCGAAGCTCCCAAAAGATAAAAAGAGATAAACTGATAAGACCTAATAAAAGAAGAAATATTGTTTTTCCATCGAGCCATCCCCAGCTGTTACCTAAGCTAAATGCGACAAGAAGAGAGGCGCTGCTGACGATAACCGTGACAAATCCAACCGCGTCAAATGACTTCACTTGGCTTAAGCGATAGTAAGGAACAAAGCGAGCAGCGATGATAATGGCGATAATCCCGATTGGAAGATTCATTAAAAACAGCGATTTCCAGCCGGAATATTCGGTCATCAAGCCTCCTAAAGTAGGGCCAAATGCAGGAGCAAACATCGCAGATACGCTCCAAAGACTAATCGCAAACGTTTGTTTTTCTTTTTCAATTACCTGATAAATAATCGTCATAGTAGTAGGCATGACAATTCCGCTGCAAATTCCCTGTAAAATTCGAAAGGTAATAAGCGACTCAATATTCCATGCGGCTGCGCATAAGCCAGAAAACAAAGTAAAGCCAATGAGTGTATATACGTATAGTTTTTTATAGCTTAGTTTGTCTCCTAAATAGCCGACGATAGGCGCGATTATTCCAGTTGCTAGCATAAAGCCAGTCACTGCCCACTGTGCAGAGCTTAAATTTGTTTCAAAGTGACTCATTAAAACGGGCAGAGCAACATTGATGGTAGAAGTGCTTAAAATAGCTAAAAAATTCCCAAAGAAGACTGCTAAAATGATGGGCCAAAAAGGTGCTTGTTTTGTACTGTACACATTCATATGTTCTTAACTCCTATACATTGTGATAAAGTTCGTCTTTATAAACAAGTATACTTATAATATTACGTTGACGTAAAGGTTAGAATATATGCAAGTGAAGAACATAACATGACAAAATAAAGAGAAAAAGCTGTCTTATCAGTCACTTCATGGGACTTCAAAGACAGCCATTCTCTTTACTGCGCATTCACTTTTTCAGCTTGCCAGTAATACTCGCTGAACACATCTGAAAAAGCTTTGACGGTATTTGTTAGTTCTTCCATATTGTTATCAACGCCTCCTACTTCAATCAAAATGGAACGGTCGGATAAGTCTTGATTATACAAGCCGTTATTGCCGCTTGTTTTCTTTTTGCTTAATACTCCGCGGCTAAGACCTGGATATTTTTTCTCAAGCTTTTCATGAATCGCTTTGGCCATTTTAACATTTTCATCAAATTTCGGGTTTGCTTCACCTAATACAATCATCATTTTAGCGTACGATTTGCCGTTGATAGTAGCCGTTGTTTTTTCTTGTCGCAGTGAATCACGATGAATATCAATTAAATAATCGACGTCTTTGTTTTGCTGAAGCGCTGTTTCCACCACACTTCGAGACATCGTATAGGCTCGTCCTGTACCCCAGCCTTTTTCATTCAGTTTTTGAGTCATGTTGGTTGTATCTACTTCTGAGCCAATTCCATCTGCTTTTAATTCCATACCTAGCATTTGACCAATGAGCGTGATGTTGGTTTTGTTATCAACGGCTTTATCTTCGTTCGCTTCACCTTGCATCCCGAGTAAAGGAAAATAAGATTCCCAGCTGTGCGTGTGGTAGATGTATACGACTTTTTTGTCTCCTGTGCTTTGCTTGGCCTGTGTTTGAGACTGTTTTTTACTTTCTTCGTACGTTTTGCTTTCAGCAGGATCTAAATCACGCTCTCCGGAAATGCTTTCGAGCGGAGGAGCCGATTCATGGGGAATGGTTGTATAATCGGTTCCTTCACCGGCTAGTAGAATATGAGAATCAAAAATAGAAAAGCCGGGCAGTTCTGATCCAAATAAGCTTCGTGCATCCGCCACGCGAATGTTAGTCGCAAGCTGCAAGGCGACAGAAGAGAGAGGAGGCGGAGAGAAGTCTTCTTCAAATGCATGAGAGAAATGATGGTTTTCTATATGCATGAAGTAGAACAAGCTTTGGGCTTTATAATTTGATAGCGCTTGATAGACAACGTTTGAGCGCAGCGTATGCTGAAGAGTTGAATACGTGACGGTAAAAATAGCGGCAGACGTTAACAGAACAAATAGTACAGCTATAATTAACGATTTATAAGAAAGAATCCCAAAAAGCTTTTTCGGCTTTTCAGTGAACTTGTTTTTCATAGAATGAACCTCCTCTAATGAAATTTTAAAATCAGTGGATGAGAACTCTAAGAGGAGAATGTTATGTATCTACTATTTACTCTATTAAAAAGAAAAAGAAATATGATAGAAACCATGATATTTAACACAACATAAAAAAGTTTGTATTGGGGAATACTGTGAAAAAACGGTGCGTATTGGAGCTGGTTAGATGAACGATTCATGGATCTATCATCATTTTATTAATACACTTTTATTTCCTTTAGCACTGTTTGGAGTGGCATTTTGTGTACTTGGGCTATTGCTGTACATGCTGTGGAAAGAAAAGCAGAAAGAAGGACCAAAAAAACAAGAGCTCTTAAATAAGAGCTCTTGTTTTGTCGGACATTCAGCTAGAAAAAGGGAGATTCACTTTTTCTGAAAACTCCATTCGGTTGCCAAAAGGATCATCGACGTAAATTCTTTCAGCACCGGGGAGATTTTTATCTTCTATAAAAGAAATATCAAGATTAGTCAGATGCTGTTTTAACGCAGTGATGTTTTTAACATAAAATCCCGGGTGCGCTTATTTTGCGGGTGAAAAGGTATGTTCAACACCAATATGCAGTTGATAAGAACCAAATTCAAACCACACACCGCCGCGTTTTTTTAGACTTTCCGGCTTTTCGATTTCTGTTAAGCCAAGAACGGTTCCAAAAAAGTGTCTTGCTTCGCTCTCTGAATTTGGTGGTGCAGCTAGCTGAATATGATCAATGTGCGTTAGTGTAAAAGTCATAAACATTCCCCCTTGAATAGTAGACTACATATCAAGCTTACCTGATGTATCCGTGTAAATAAATGACAAAAAAATAATCGTTTTCATAAGAAAAACTTATAAAAGAAGCAGTATTATATATCCATATAAAGCCAAATTAGGTATATTTTATTTTGTTACTATTTATTAGAATTGGAGATTAACATGGAATATCACTATACGTTAACAAAAGATGATTAAGTTGCTTTTAACAGCAATCCCAGTTGTATAAAACATCCCTAAAGTTACGGTTGCGAAGATCTTCTTCTTTAATGAAGAAGTTTGCCACTCCCGCATCGCCAAACATAATATCCGCTTCGTCGTCCATGGCGAATTGAAGAAGGAGAACATTGTATGCTCGCAGCGCTTCATCGTAGTCTCGAGGATCGATTTGAGGGAAAAAAGCGTATCCGCCCATTTTATGATACTCGCCAGTAAGCTCATTCCAGTAGATTTCTTCAGTTTCTTCATCTTCGAATAAATCTGATTCTATATCATTATATCGATAGTCAGTAGGGGAAACGGGTTCGCTTTTTATTTCAAACTGTAAGCCTACTTCTTGAGGAATAGGGAACATATCTCGGTCAATGTCCTCTAGATACGTAAAATCTGTTATGAGCTTTTTTTCGTCAGTTGTTACGCTCTCATAAAAAACGACGCGAAAGTCTTTTTGAGACGTAGGATGGTCAAAATCGAGATCATACACATCACCGGTGTTATCGTTATCAGCTCCGCAAATAAAAAATTGAAGCATGCCTTGAGACGGCATATTTTCATAGGAAGGAACGTCAGAAAAATTGATTTGTGCCCTCAGCAGCATTGGCTTGCCCTCGGAGTCGAGAGGATGATTTGCTTCTAAAGGAAGGTAGGGATTGCCGCCAAACTTGCTTTCATATAATTTTGGACTGTTCATGACTGTATTGATGTGGATGTAAGGCTTACATGTTTTTTCGATTTCTTTTCGGTAAGATTCTAGCTCAGGAAGCAGTGCTAATTTTGATATAGGATTCATATGTACTCTCCTTTTTATTTATAGTAAAAAGAACATTTGTTCGTATTTTTGTTTTAGCGTAATACATACTGAAAGGGAAGAGAAATAGAATAAAAAATCCCTTTGCAGAAGCATCTACAAAGGGTACAAAGAAATGATAGCGTTTTCATTATGGAACTTACTAAATGACTGCTTATTTAGAAAAGAATCCTTTTAAAGCAAATGCTACGTTTTGCGGTCTTTCTGCTAAGCGGCGCATAAAGTAGCCAAACCAGTCGTTGCCAAATGGAACGTATACGCGCATTGTATAGCCTTCTTTTGCAAGGCTAAGCTGCATATCTGTTCGGAATCCGTACAGCATTTGAAATTCAAACTGCGTGCGCGGGATGTTGTTTTTGTGAGCAAACTCTTTTACTTTTGCAATAATATTGTGATCATGAGATGCAATAGCCGTGTATGTTCCGCTGAGCAGATGTTCTTCGATAATTCGCATATAGTTCTCATCAATTTGTGCTTTATCTTGAAATGCCACGGTTGGTGATTCTTGATACGCGCCTTTTACCAATCGAAGAGGAATTCCTTTTAGCTCTTTTACGTCTTGTTCAGCGCGGAACAGGTAAGCTTGAATAACCGTTCCAACATTATCAAACGTCTCGCGAAGCTCTCGTAAAATATCTAGCGTCATTTGACAGTGGGCATAGTCTTCCATGTCAATTCGAACAAAGTTATCGTATTTTTTTGCTGTTTCAAGAATGCGGCGCATGTTCTCAACGCAAAAACTGCGGTCGATATCCAAACCAAGCTGCGTCATTTTTACAGATAAGTTGCATGTTACACCGGCTTGCCCCATAGCTTCCAGCGTTCTGACGTTATATTGAGTCGCTTCGATGGCTTCTTCTCTGCTTGAAACAAATTCCCCTAAATGATCAAGCGTACAAACAAGTCCTTTTTCATTCAGTTCCCGTACTTTTTTGATCGCATGTTCAATCGTGTCGCCAGCTACCACTTGAGCTGCACCAAAGCGAAGACCCCATTTTTTCGCCGCTTTGTTTAGCGCTTTATTTTGGGAAGCGTGAAGAAACACATTTTTAGATACTTCTGCTAACATAAATATCTCCCCCTATAGAAAAAAATCCCTTGTTGTTTTAAGATAGAGCAGCCTAGGGCTGCTCTACTGAGTATTAAAGCGTAGTGCTTGTTGTTTTTGCTTGCAGGTGCAGAATCAAGTAATCAGGACCGCCAGCTTTTGAATCTGTTCCTGACATATTAAATCCGCCAAACGGCTGGTACCCAACGATGGCACCTGTACAACCGCGGTTGAAGTAAAGGTTTCCGACGTGGAACTCTTCTTTTGCACGCTCGATGTGTTCAGGCGTATTTGAAAGAAGGGCACCTGTTAAGCCGTAGTCTGTATTGTTTGCAATTTCCATCATGTGATCGAAGTCGCGTGCTTTGCAGAATGCTACGACTGGGCCGAAGATTTCTTCTTGCATTAAACGTGCTTTTTCATCTACATCTGCAATGATCGTAGGCTGAATGAAATAGCCTTTTGAATCATCTGCTTCTCCGCCCGTCATTAAACGGCCTTCTTCTTTACCGATTTCAATGTACTTTGTAATTTTGTTAAAAGAAGCCTGATCAATAACAGGTCCCATATAGGTATTCACATCTTCAGGGCTGCCCATTGTTAATGTTTTTGTCAGTGCAACTGCTTTTTCAAGAACGATGTCATATACGTCTTGGTGAACAACCGCACGAGAGCCTGCTGAACACTTTTGTCCAGAGAAGCCAAACGCTGAATACACAATAGAAGAAGCAGCTAAATCTAAATCGGCATCTCTATCCACAACCACTGTGTCTTTACCGCCCATTTCAGCAATGACGCGTTTTAACCAGATTTGACCAGGCTGTACTTTTGCTGCGCGTTCATAGATGCGGCAGCCTACTTCACGAGAACCTGTAAATGAAACGAAGCGTGTTTTTGGATGATCTACTAAATAGTCGCCAATTTCGCTTCCGCTTCCCGGTACGTAGTTTAACACGCCGTCTGGAAGGCCAGCTTCTTTCATTACTTCTACAAATTTCGCTGCGATAACCGGTGTGTTGTTTGCTGGTTTCAATAGAACTGTATTGCCTGCTACAATCGCTGCTGCAGCTGTTCCAGCCATGATCGCTAACGGGAAGTTAAACGGTGAAATAATAACGCCGACACCAAGCGGAATGTAATTAAACTTATTTTCTTCACCTTCGCGGCTTTCAACAGGCGCGCCGTCTTTTAGCTGCACCATTTGGCGAGCGTAGTATTCAAGGAAGTCGATTGCTTCTGCTGTATCAGCATCTGCTTCTTTCCATGGTTTTCCTGCTTCTTTTACAAGGTAAGCGGAAAATTCATGCTTGCGGCGGCGAATAATGTCCGCTGCGCGGAAAAGAATATCTGCTCGAGCTTCCGGCGCTTCTTTTTTCCACGTATTAAATGTAGAAAGTGCCGCTTGCATTGCTTTTTCAGCCAGGTCTTGATCTGCTTTTGACACGCGGCCGATAACTTCTGCTTTATTTGCTGGGTTAATTGACTGAATTTGATCTTCTGTTGTAATTAATTCCCCGCCAATTACAAGAGGATAGTCCTTTCCAAGCTCTGATTGTACAAGTTCTAATGCAGATTCAAACGCATCTTTGTTTTCTGCAACCGTAAAGTCAGTGAAAGGTTCGTGTTTGTATTTTTTGATTTCGTTGATATTCATTGTGTTCATTTTCATTTCCCCTTTTTTAGAAAATTTGCAACATAGTTAATATTCCAACACCCTATACCTGTATTATAATCACCTAATCATCATTTTGTACATAGTTTTTTAACAAAAATGTTCAATATTTTTTAAAAATAAACACTTTTGTTTAAATAACCAATTGTTCCTTCGTTTTTATAGTGATTTTGAACAAAAAGCAAAAGAAGGGACATAGGAAAGTATATGAAAAGATGTTTTGAAGTGAAGAATTACGGTAGAGGAAAGAGTTTATCGTGAGTAAATTAAAATGATCTTCTTTTCAAAAAAACAATAGACAAAGTTGTTCAAGATAAATTATCATATAATTCGAAAAGTAATTTTTGTCGAATGAAGCTGGCTCTTGAGTCAAGTGAAGGCTTCATTTGAATGTGCAGATAGAGGGAGGGTAGGAAAACAGCAGTTATTTGTCCACATTTTTGTAAGGGCTTACATATTTAACGCGCGATGCGAAGAACGTGTAATTCTGTAAATGACGGTTCCTATAAGGAGGATTTTAACATGAGTCATCAACCGCCTGAGTTAAAAAAAGAATTAAAAATTCGACACATAACTATGATTTCTTTAGGAGGAATCATTGGTGCTGGTTTGTTCATTGGAAGCGGATCGCTCATTAACGCAGCAGGTCCAGGTTCCATCTTTTCATACGCGTTTGCCGGTTTACTGGTGATTTTAGTTATGCGAATGCTGGGAGAAATGTCTACAGCTAATCCTTCGAGCGGCTCGTTCGCCACATACGCCAGAGAAGCGCTTGGGCCGTGGGCCGGCTACACAATCGGCTGGCTATACTGGTTTTTCTGGGTCATTGTTATTGCAGTTGAAGCGATTGCCGGTTCAACTATTATTCAATATTGGTTTCCGTCTTTACCATCTTGGGGTGTGAGTCTGATCCTAACATTTTTATTAACTTTAACGAACTTATACTCTGTTAAATCGTTTGGTGAATTTGAATATTGGTTTTCACTCATTAAAGTGGTTAGTTTAGTGCTGTTTTTACTTTTAGGAGGAGCGATTATCCTCGGTTTAATACCGGGAGTAGAGTCTCCAGGAGCGTCGAACCTTCTTCATAGAGGCGGATTTCTTCCAAACGGAATCAGCTCTGTCTTTTTAGGAGTGGCGATTGTAATGTTTTCTTTTATGGGAACAGAAATTGTCGCAACAGCGGCTGGAGAATCAGCTCAGCCTGAACGAGCGATCACCATCGCAACAAATACCGTTATTTATCGTATTTTATTTTTTTATCTTGGGTCAATTTTAATCTTGGTAACTATTCTTCCATGGGATTCTTCAAGCTTGATGAAAAGTCCGTTCGTTTCGATTTTAGAGCTAGTAAACGTCCCTGCAGCGGCTCAAATTATGAACTTTATCGTACTGACTGCCGTTTTGTCTTGCTTAAATTCAGGTCTATACACGAGTTCTCGTATGCTGTACTCAATGGCGCAAAAAGGAGACGCGCCGCGCATGTTTTTGAAAGTGAATAAAAAAGGCATTCCGTTTAATGCCATTGTAGGGTGTACCGTGATTTCTTACATCAGCGTTGGCTTTAACTATCTTTCACCTGATAAAATCTTTTTATTTTTAGTAAACGCATCGGGAGGCGTAGCGCTTCTTGTGTACCTTGTTATTGCTTTTTCGCAGCTTCGCATGAGAAAAAAATACGAAAAAGAAAAGCCGGAAGCCTTAAAAATCAGAATGTGGCTATTTCCTTATTTAACGTATGGAACGATCGCGGCGATCACAAGTATCTTTATTGCGATGGCATTTATTGATTCACTTCGCACTCAGTTTTATCTCACGCTGCTGATTGCAGTATTTGTAGTGTGTTCGTACTTCTTTATGAAAAAGAAAAAAGATAATAGTTCCCTATCAGGACAGGGGAATAAAAGAATTTCTTAATAGAAGAGAAAACCATCAGTAGTGGCTAGGAGGAAGTGAATTGGCAAACAAAGAGTTAAAAAGAGGGCTTGAATCTCGTCATATTCAAATGATTGCCCTTGGAGGAACAATTGGCGTAGGGTTATTCATGGGTTCAGCGAGCACGATTAAATGGACGGGGCCATCCGTCCTGCTTGCGTATGCCATTTGCGGCGTTTTTATTTTCTTTATTATGCGTGCAATGGGTGAGATGCTTTACTTAGAGCCAAGTACGGGTTCATTTGCGACATTTGGCCATAAATATATTCATCCGTTAGCTGGCTACATCACGGCTTGGAGCAACTGGTTTCAATGGGTGATTGTCGGCATGGCAGAAATTATTGCCGTCGGAGCTTACGTGCAGTACTGGTTCCCGCATTTGCCGGCGTGGGTTCCGGGAATTGTTGCGATGATCATTCTCGGTGCGGCAAATTTAATTTCGGTGAAATCCTTCGGAGAGTTTGAATTTTGGTTTGCGATGATTAAAATCGTGACGATTGTTCTCATGATTATTGCTGGTCTTGGCCTTATTTTCTTCGGTCTTGGAAACGGCGGAGAAGCGCTTGGACTGTCGAATTTGTGGGCAAACCGCGGTTTCTTTACAGGCGGATGGTCAGGCTTTTTCTTTGCTCTGTCGCTTGTTATTGCTGCATATCAAGGAGTAGAGCTTATTGGAATTACAGCAGGAGAAGCAAAAGACCCTAAAAAAACGTTAACAAGTGCAATTCAAAGCTTGATTTGGCGTATTTTAATTTTTTATATCGGCGCCATCTTTGTGATTGTAACGGTGTATCCGTGGAACGAGCTGGATTCGCTCGGCAGTCCGTTTGTTTCTACATTTGCTAAAGTAGGAATTACAGCAGCTGCAGGAATTATTAACTTTGTTGTCATCACAGCGGCAATGTCTGGGTGCAACAGCGGAATTTTCAGCGCAGGACGTATGCTTTATACGTTAGGTGTGAATGGACAGGCTCCAGCGTTTTTTACAAAGGTTTCTCGAAACGGAGTGCCTATTTATAGTACCGTTGCGGTGATGATCGGCTTAGCAGCGGGCGTTATCTTAAATTATATTGCACCGCCAAACGTTTTTGTGTACGTGTACAGTGCGAGCGTGCTTCCAGGTATGATTCCGTGGTTTGTGATTCTTATCAGTCAAATGCGTTTTCGAAAAGCAAAAGGAGCGGCGATGGATCAACATCCATTTAAAATGCCTTTTGCCCCTATGACAAACTATGTAACGATTGCTTTTTTACTTATGGTGCTTGTAGGTATGTGGTTTAACGACGAAACGCGCATATCGCTGATTGTCGGCATTATCTTTTTAGCGATTGTCGTGCTGAGTTACTATGTACTTGGTATCGGTAAGCGCACGGAAGTTGCATCTTCTGAGAGTCATAAGCTAGTTAAATAAAAGGAGCTGAAAGAACCCTTAGAGGGTTCTTTTGTTTTTAGAGAACTTGTATAAACTAGAAACAAAGCACCCTGCATATCTGTGCACGGAATGTCGGACAGTGATATTTGTATCCTGCTATTCTTAACATAAGGGAGGTCAAGTAAATGGATATGCTTAAAGGATTAAACGAAGCGTTACGTTATATTGAAAAAAATCTCGCTCAAAACATTGACTTTAAAGAAGCAGCAAAGCGTGCGTATTGTTCAGAGTATCATTTCAAACGAATGTTTTCATTTCTAGCAGGTGTACCGCTCTCGGAGTATATTCGTCGCAGACGTTTAACTTTAGCAGCTTTTGATCTTAAAAATGATGAGAAAAAAGTCATCGATATCGCTGTCAAATATGGATATAGCTCACCGGATTCTTTCACAAGAGCATTTCAGAAATTGCATGGTCTAACTCCTTCAGAGGCTAGAGAAGAGGGCCATTCACTTAAAGCGTATCCAGCGATGACCTTTCAGTTATCTGTTAAAGGAGGAAGCGAAATGAACTATAGAATTGAAAAAAAAGAAGCATTTCGTATTGTGGGAATCATGGAGAGAGTACCAATCATTTTTCATGGCGTGAACCCGAGGATTCGTGCTATGTGGGAGAGCTTAGATCATGATACCATTCACAGACTTAAAAAAATTTCAAATGTTGAACCATCCGGGTTGATTAGTGCGTCCATTCATTTTTCTGAAGGGAGAATGGATGAAAAAGGCGAGCTTGATCATTATATTGGTGCAGCAACGACGAATAAATGTCCAGAGGGTTTCAAAAAACTTGAAGTGCCAGCTTTAACGTGGGCAGTATTCGAAGCAGTTGGGCCGTTTCCAGATACGCTTCAAAACGTGTGGGGACGAATTTATGCAGAGTGGTTTCCATCCTCTAACTATGAACAAGTAGAAGGGCCAGAAATCCTATGGAACGAAAGCAAGGATACCACAGTACCAGTTTTTAAAAGTGAGATATGGGTTCCAGTTATCAAAAAATAAAGATGATACAGAGTTGAAGAAAGTGCATCAGCGCATTTTATCACTCTTTGTTTTTGCCGCTTGGACCATCTTTTTCATTAATATAGGATGACTTTGGGCATAAACCGTGTTCACACTCAAACTAAGTACAGCTATTAAAAGCTAGATGTCTCGTACATTCACCTTAGTTTTGTTGTTTTTTTCTCTCTATTGCTAACGTGCATCATCATGAGGATAAAGAAAAAGTAAAAAAACAGAGTCAAAACGGCGTGTTCAGGCATAAGATAATCCAACTCAAGCGAAATGCAAACAGCATTTTCCTTGAGGAAAGAGTAACTAAAGAAAAGGAAGTGTTCGTATGTCTGGAAACGCTGGATATGGTCATGGATCTGGTTTTGCTTTATTAGTTGTATTATTTATTTTATTAGTGATTATCGGCTGCAGCTGCTACGGCGGAGGCTTTGGCTGGTAATTCACTCATTTAAAAAGCCCTATAAGAGGGCTTTTTTCAATGCTTATAAATAACGCTTTTTCCCGTTTTGATAAATGTTTACATGAAAGCCGTTTATTTCACTCATAGAGATTTTAGCAGGAAAGTCTGCCACTTTGACAGATGAAGTGATTTCGACAGTTTGATACGCCTTTGGTTCCAACGTAACAGTATGAGGTCTAGGCTTATTCATCATAAGTAAAAAAGGAGTATCTTCTTTAAAATAGGAGCGCTCATCCAGTGCTGCTTCAAACGTAATGGGTTTTGAGCTGTGATTTTCAAATGAAAGGTCACAGGAGCCTGTTAATACGGTTTCTTTTTTATTCATTTCAAATGTACAAATGCTGTTTTCAGCGTCGTAAGAAATGGCATACATTCCTGGTAACACGGTCTTTTGTACGGCTTCAACCATATGACCAGGACCCGATATAGCAATAAACGCAGCTAAAATCGTTAGTTTTAAACGATGACAATTTAAACTTTTGTAAAGTGCAAAAAGACCAATTAAAAGTATAATTCCCCACGCATTGCTAGCGTATTGAATTCCCGTCATTGTTTCTTCATCTCCATAGATGGGAAGGCCTAAAAAGGAAAAGACAGAATGACTGAGCGGCGTTGAGTTAGGGAAAGGGATGTTTAAAATAAAAACAGCTAGTAAAAAGATGAGTCCTTTTGTAAAAAGTGATCGTTCACGAATCATGTGGTTCCTCCTTAGCTATAAATCACGTATCATTATATACTATTATTATCTTATTTTGTAATTAATGGTTATTTTATTGTGTGAGGAGGAAAGTGAATGAAAACTTTTTTATTAGTTAGGCATTGTGAAGCAGAAGGACAAGAAGCAAAAGCATCACTGACAGGACAAGGCATACAGCAAGCACGGCAGTTAATGGATTATTTGAACGAGCTAAGCTATCCCGTTGATAAAATTATTTCAAGTTCGTACAAACGAGCCGTACAAACGATTGAACCTTATGCAAAAGAAACCGGTCTGCCTCTCCATATAGATGCAAGGCTAGAAGAAAGACGTTTAAGCGGACAGTCTCTTTCAAACTGGATGGAAGTATTAAAGAGAACGTTTGATGATATAGACTTTAAGGTAGAAGGAGGGGAATCGACGAAAGAAGCCACAGCCCGCGCCTTGGAGCTGCTTGAAGAAGTAATGAATGAAAAAGAGGAAACGATTCTGTTTGTTACCCACGGCAATTTGATGACGTTAATCCTGAGGTATTTTGATCCGAAGTTTGGATTTGATGAATGGTCTCGTTTAACGAACCCCGATGTGTATCAAATCGATCTTGAAAAGAAGAAAGGTTCCATTACAAGGCTCTGGAATGAGAAGAAAACAAATTGATTAAATAAAAGTTTTTTTGTGAAGATGATACATATTGCTGAATGAAAAAGCCTTATGCCGCATCACGATTCAGAAATGTTGTTAGCCTCAAAGCTGTCCCAGAGGCTTTTAGCAGATACATAATTAGTGTAAAGCCTGTCTTAGAACAGAAACTTGCTATTTCTAAATTGATATGTTACACTAAGGTTAATTATTTTTGTTCGGTATGAAATTGAAAGAAGAGAAATATTCTTCAATAGAAATTTTTATCTGGAAATAGTACGATTGAGCAAGGGTAGTAATATATGCGTGGAGTAATTCCACCACTGGAGGAAATAGTATGACTGAAGGTACAGTAAAATGGTTTAATGCAGAAAAAGGTTTCGGTTTCATCGAAATTGAAGGCGGAGAAGATGTATTCGTACATTTCAGCGCAATTCAAGGCGACGGATTCAAATCTTTAGACGAAGGTCAAAAAGTGACTTTCGACATCGAGCAAGGTCAACGCGGTGCACAAGCTGCTAACGTTGTGAAAGCATAATTTTATGCAATCCAAAAAAGACTCCGACTTTGGACGGGGTCTTTTTTTATTGTAGCAAACACGCAGGTAACGGAGGAATACTTATGAGTAAAGCAAAAGGTAAAGGCGGCACGGAGCGAGGCACCGGTAAAAAAGGATGGAACCGCTGGCAGGCGAGTGCAAAAAAGAAGAAAAATGCAAAGCCTTATAAAAGCAAAGGAACAAAAAATGCTGATAAGCCGGAAGGCAACTAATCCTATATGCGCAGCATCATCTGCAACTTCGACTTACTCTGCTTGAGTAAGTTTATTTTATATGGAAGTATTTTTTATTGCTTTTTTTCCGGATTGCTGTCACTATATGAAATAATAAAATGATTTGTGTGAATTTTCTATAAAAATTGATTTTTTTTGCAAACACTTTCATATTTCGACAACCTTTTTGATTTTTATCGGTTATACTCTTTTATAATAGATTATAGAAAGATGCAGGGGAGCATAAAGTGAGAGAGGAAAGCGACAGTTTACTCTGT
This sequence comes from Priestia aryabhattai, assembly GCF_023715685.1. Classification (NCBI taxonomy): domain Bacteria; kingdom Bacillati; phylum Bacillota; class Bacilli; order Caryophanales; family Bacillaceae; genus Priestia; species Priestia aryabhattai. The sequence goes on along the minus strand of NZ_JAMBOQ010000001.1, from coordinate 219,735 downwards.
ACGCTTTTTGCGTTTCTGGACCGTATTGCAGTAGCGTCGTAACAAGTAGATCATGCATCAGTTTAGAACACATCAAAACTCAACTAAGTGTAACGGGGGGATATGAGTGAGTGTAGGCATCGTAATTGAAAAAGTTCAAAATTATGCTATGTTAGAAGATCATGTTTTGGTTGAAATGGTTCATAGTGGAGATGAAAAATCATTGGAGTATTTAATCAACAAGTATCAAAATCTTGTCAGGGGAAAAGCAAGAAAATACTTTTTGATTGGTGCTGAAAAAGAAGATATCGTCCAAGAAGGAATGATTGGACTGTACAAAGCGATTCGCGACTTTAACGAAGACAAGTTAACATCTTTTAAAGGGTTTGCGGAGCTATGCATCACAAGACAAATCATTACGGCAATCAAAACGGCTACTCGTCAAAAGCACGGTCCGTTAAATTCTTACATTTCATTGGACAAGCCTCTGTATGATGAAGAATCGAACTATACGCTGATGGATATGATTCCTGGTGATCAAATTGCTAATCCGGAAGCGGTGCTGATTCATCAAGAAAAAGTGGAAGACCGCGAGTTAAAAATTGCGGAAACACTTAGTGAATTGGAAAGAAAAGCACTGACGCTGTATATGGACGGTCATTCGTACGCTGAAATTTCGAAAGAACTAAATACGCACGTTAAGTCAATTGACAATGCACTGCAGCGTATCAAAAGAAAGTTAGGTCGCGACGTAGAAAGCAGACAAGCTATTTCATAATAGGTAAAAAACAGCCGGACCTCAAAGGGGTTTCGGCTCTTTTTCACGTTCTTTTAAAATGTCTTGAATAATTTCAATATGAACAGAAGCCCACGATTGTTCATGAAAATGAAGGATGACGCTTGGAATGAGAATAAAAACATACAGCAGCACAAAAATAATCCAAAGCCAGCTGCCGTCGTGAAATAAAAATTGCTGCAGCCGCTGAGAAAATAAAAAAAAGAGCCAAGGCAAGGCAGAAACAAGGATGGGAATGACTCCTGAGCCGTTTTTTTCTTTGGTCATTCGGTAATAAACTTTTCGTAAAGTAGCGCTGTCGAGCGTAAGGTAAAGCTGCCGAATTTCTTCCATCTCCGCTAATTCACCAATTTCTTCTGTATTTTGGTTTTGATGAGCCGCTTTTTTTAATTTAAGGTAGACTTTATGAGCATCGCCGCGCAGTGAAAACATATACCAGCCTCCCGCATAGTGTTTCGTCTTCTTTAACAGAGTTTGCAGGTGCATGTAAATATATACAAAAAGTTTCGTGATGCGAAAGAATAAGAAAATAGAAGTGAAAGCGTGAATCATTAGTAGAAATAAAGAGAAAACAGCTGTTTTTGGCTCTTTTTGTCCGCCTTTACACATCAAGTAGTAGCACATATACTAATAAAAGAGCGATTAGTTACCTAGGTAAATAAAATAAAAGATGAGGTGAGAAAAGTGAATAACTTAGTGTTTCATGAGCTTCATCAAAAGTCGAGATTGTCTATTAAAGAAGTAAATGAAGTGTTAAAAGCGTACGGGCTATACAGCTCACAGTATTCGATTTTATTTTGTTTAAAGCGATTCGGCTCGATGACACAAACGGAGATTTGGCAGTATTTAAATGTCGAAGCGCCAACGGTTACACGCACGTTAACAAGGCTTGAAAAAAGCGGATGGATTATTCGAAAAGCAGGCAGTGATAAACGAGAGCGCATCGTTTATTTATCTCCTCAAGCAGAGGAAAAGCTTCCGAAGATTCAGCATGAAATTGAATGTTTAGAAGAAAATTTGCTGATTCGTTTATCCGAAAGCGAACAGGATCAGCTTATTTCATTATTAAAGAAAATTTGTAAATCTACAGAAAAGGGTGAAATGAATGACGAACCAGCAGGAGCCAATCTGGACTAAAAGCTTTATCAGCATTGCGATCACCAACTTTTTTATCTTTGTCGTGTTTTATGCATTGCTGACGCTGCTGCCGATTTATGTACTAGATGCCTTAGACGGTACGAGTACGCAGGCAGGGCTTGTTGTTACAATCTTTTTATTATCTGCAATTATTGTTAGACCGTTTTCAGGGAAAGTCATTGAACAATTTGGAAAGAAAAAAACGCTTGTAGTTAGTACCCTCATTTTTGCGCTTTCTTCCTTCTTATATATGCTTATCCACCATTTTAACGTGCTGTTATTACTGCGCTTCTTTCAAGGAATTTCATTCAGCTTAGCAACAACCGTCACGGGAGCGATTGCAGCGGATTTAGTTCCAGCTAAAAGACGAGGAGAAGGACTTGGCTACTTTGGAATGTCAATGAACTTAGCCGTTGTTGCAGGTCCGTTTTTAGCATTAACGCTTCATCAGTACATGGCATACAACATTATTTTCCTTGTATTTGGCGTGATTATGCTAGTTGGCTGGCTGTGCGGAATGCTTGTTAAAAATCTTCAAGAAAACGCTGCTCCGTCAGTAAAAAGATCGTTTTCACTGAGCGATTTATTTGAAAAGAAATCCATGCCGATTTCATCAGTAGGTATTCTCGTTTCTTTTTCGTATGCAAGTATTATTTCTTTTATTTCTGTGTACGCACAGTCGCTTGGATTGATTAAAACTGCAAGCTTTTTCTTCGTCGTGTTCGCAGCTGCGATGCTGATTTCACGACCGTTTACCGGAAGATTATTTGATAAAGCTGGCCCAAACATCGTAATTATTCCATCTTGTATTGTCTTTGCAATTGGTCTATTCAGCTTAAGCTTTACGCATTCTTCTTGGATGCTGCTGTTTTCAGGTGCGTTAGTAGGACTAGGCTACGGGACTTTGCTTCCTAGCTTCCAAACGCTGGCGATTCAAGCAGCACCTGCTCACCGAAGCGCGTACGCAACCGCCACGTTCTTTACGTTTTACGATAGTGGTATTGCAGTTGGTTCATTTGTATTAGGAATTGCAGCAGGCGCTTTAGGCTATTCAAAACTGTACTTTGCGCTAGGGGTTTTTGTTCTCTTGATTACGCTTTACTACAAGTGGATTGCAAATTTACGTCAAAAACAACAAGCAGCAAATATCCAGGTAGGCATGAAATAAAAAGGCTCGGCGGCATAAGCGCCGAGTTTTTTTATGGTTTTTTTGCAGGACTTTGGAAGGTAAGCGTATTTAAGCCAAAAGATACTAGCCAATTCCTATCCATATGCACCATACTTTACCAGGAGAACCATTTACATATAAAACTTCCTGGATGAAATAAAAAACAAAGGAGAACAAACATGAAAGTAATGAAACCTCTTATTGTCACAGCGTTAGGGCTTAGTCTTGCTACTTTTTATGAAGAAACTTTTCCTGCAGAAAAAGCTGTACAAGTACAGGCTGCCACAGATGAGAGCGTGATTGCTGACAAAGCAAAAACGTATGAAGGAGCGGATTATACGTCTGGAGGAGAAACGCTAAGCGACGGGTTTGACAGCTCCGGCTTCGTTCAATATGTTTTCAAGCAAGCGCTTGATACAACGCTTCCTCGTTCGGTGAAAGAACAGTCAGAGCTTGGAACAGACTTTGACAAAAAAGAGCTGCAAGCAGGCGATGTATTGTTTTTTGACACCAATGAAAACGGTGAAGTGAACGTAGCCGCCATTTATATCGGGGACGATGAGATGATTTATGCATCTTCTTCAGACGGAAAAGTTGTTGTAAAAAACGTTTCAAGCAGCGCATATTGGTCATCACATTTTGCAAAAGCAAAGCGTATTACAGGAGCACCGGAAATTGCGAAAGATAATGAAGTAATTGCAGAAGCGCTAAAACATCTCGGTACACCATACGTATTCGGAGGCGAGTCGCCAAAAGACGGTTTTGACTGTTCCGCATTTGTCGCGTATGTATTTCAGCACGCATCGGACGTCTATCTTCCGCGATCCACCGATCAGCAGTGGCAAGTTGGAGAAGAAGTTGCCCGCGCGGATTTAAAGCCAGGAGACGTTATCTTTTTTCAAGACACGTATCGTGAAGGTATTTCACATGTAGGCATTTACGCAGGAGGCAATCAGTTTATTCATGCTAAGCGCAGCGAAAATGTGACGGTTGATTACCTCACGAGCAGCTACTGGACGTCTAAGTATGCAGGAGCAAGGCGCTACAATGACTTATCGCTGTCAAAAGACAATTCATTTGTGACGGAATCTCTTAAATATGTTGGCGAAGTACCTTACGCACAAGGTGGAACGAGCCCTTCTACAGGATTTGATACGGCTGGTTTTGTTCAATACATTTACAAAGAAGCAGCTGGAAAAGATATTCCGCGCTATGCGAGTCAGCAGTGGGAAGAAGGAGAAACCATTTCAAAATCTGACTTACGGCCGGGAGATCTCGTCTTTTTTGAAGGAAGTTCGCTTATTCCATCTATCTATATTGGAAATGACTATGTCGTTCACGTATCTACATCCCAAGGTGTAAAAATTACAAATTATAAAGTGGACAGCTACTGGGCACCTAAATACTACGGAGCAAAGCGCATACCATAAAGGTGAAAAACCAAGACAGTCTGGGGCTGTCTTGGTTTTTTAATATGAAGTCAATTGTTTTTGTATTTCATCTTCTGACGCGTCATAATAGTAAAAAGGGGCGTCACTTGTATAGCTCATAGGCAAAGTGGGCTGAGGGTGTTCACAGGTCAAGTCTCTATAGTGCAGTTTGTTCGTTTTCTTCTTGCCATATAATCTTCTTCTTCGCATATTATTTTAGACTCCTCAGATAAAAGTATCTTCATTATAATACAAAAAAATAGCTGCTTAAGCGTATAATATGTAAAAAAGTTTGATCCCCCGTATCTTTTGAACTTCCTTTAATCGTTTACTAAATAGAGAGTGCAAAAGGAGTGAAAATCATGTCACATTCAAAAAAAATCGAAATAAAAAAAGAGAGCTTTGACGATGCATGCTGGAACGAGCATTACCCAAAATTGCAGCAGTACTGCCGCTTTTTAGCACAAAATGTGTGGGACGGAGACGATATTGCGCAAGAAACATTTTTAAAGGCTCAACGATATAAAGGTGAAGAGCACAATCTGTCTTCCGCGCTGTTAAATAAAATCGCGTATCACCACTGGATTGACCTGCTGAGAAAACGAAAGCGTGAAGTAATAGCCGAAGAAGAAGCTTTGGAACAACAAGCTGAAAAGCATACGTTTGATATTCGAGGACACTCTGTTGAACTGCTGCTTAGTCAATTTACGCCGAAGCAAGCGGTTATCTTTTTCTTAAAAGAAGGCTTTCGCTATCAGCTGAAAGAAATAGCTTCGATTTTACAAACGTCAGAAACAGCGATTAAAAGCAATTTACATCGTGCTAAGCAGCGGTTAGAAAAAGGCGGTGAGCCGTTTTCCACAGATTCTTTTTGGAATGAAAAAGAACGAAAAGAGCTGTCAGAGCTTTTTTATAAAACGTTAGAAGCGCAGGATCCAGCTCTTTTGATTCAGGCTATTCCTTCCTTAAAAAGTGTCATCCAAAAACCGACTTATACTCCGACGTGCACTCTCTGCATGGCTGCATAGCCATATTACGTGTTATAAGGAGGATATATATGAGCACGATTCCATATGTGATTGAACAAAGTAACCGCGGTGAACGTTCGTATGATATTTATTCGAGGCTGTTAAAAGATCGAATTATTTTAATTGGAGATGAAATCAATGATCATATTGCCAACAGCGTGGTCGCGCAGCTGTTATTTCTCGCGGCAGATGATCCTAAAAAAGATATTTCACTTTATATTAACAGCCCCGGCGGCTCGACTTCAGCAGGGTTTGCGATCTATGACACGATGCAGTATATCGAGCCGGACGTTCAAACGATTTGCACGGGCATGGCCGCTTCTTTTGGCGCACTGCTTCTCTTAGCAGGAACAAAAGGAAAGCGCTATGCACTGCCGAATAGTGAAATTATGATTCATCAGCCGCTAGGAGGGGTTAGGGGACAGGCGACTGAAATTGAAATTAGCGCCCGGCGGATTTTAAAGCTCAAGCAGCATATTAATAAAATCATATCAAAACGAACGGGACAGCCGGTTGAAAAAGTGGCAAATGATACAGAACGAGATTATTTTATGAGTGCTGAAGAGGCAAAGGAGTACGGAATTATTGACGGGATTCTTTTGCCGAAATAAAGTAATAACAAGCAAGCATAGACGACAGCGTCTATGCTTGCATTTTTACGGGAATAAGGGAAAAGTCCTTAGTATTATCTTTATTTTTCTTAAAAAGGTAGGTATTATATAAAATATAACAGATTTTAGAAAGAAGGTTTTACACATGCAAGAAGTGATTGGAGTAGAGCAGCGGTCTCTGTTTCAAAAAGTATTAGTAACATTTATTTTCTCGTTATTTATTTCAACAGTTGGCTTATATGTGGGTCAATATGTGCCGCCGGCTTATTTTATTCCATTAGCGATTGCTGAACTTGTGATGCTGGTTGCGGCATTTATGTTAAGAAAGAAAAAAAGCGTAGGATACGGTTTTACATATGCATTTTCATTTATATCAGGCATCACGCTGTTTCCGATTGTCAGCCACTACGCATCAGTAGCGGGGGCGCAAGTTGTTCTTTATGCCTTTGGAAGCACGTTCGTTATTTTTACGGTTATGGGCGTGGTTGGCGCAAAAACGAAAAAAGATTTAGGATTTTTAGGCAGCTTTTTATTAGTAGCGCTGTTAGCATTAGTGTGCATCAGCATTTTCTCGCTGTTTAGTCCCTTAACAACGCCTGGACTCATGGCATTCTCAGTGATTGGTACAATTGTTTTCTCACTTTACGTGCTGTATGATTTTAACCAAATGAAGCACGGTGAAATCACGGAAGAGCTTGTTCCGATGCTGGCACTATCTTTGTATTTAGATTTTATTAATCTATTCATCAACTTGCTTCGCTTTTTTGGTATTTTAGGAAGCGATGATTAAAAGAAAAAACCTGTTGTCTCAACAGGTTTTTTCTTTTATTTATTCTCCTCCATCTCCATCTTGGCTACCGCCATCGTCTGTTTTTTCGTAATTTGGACCGGCAGCGTAGGGCTCTTTAAAAAGCTTGCCAAGCCACGTAGAACTTGTAGCAACTGCGCCGTTTTTAGCATGAATAAATTCACTGATTGTATATATTTCAACGACTTGCTTTCGGTACTTCCGAAAAAAAAATGCGCTGGCAACAACGCCAATGCTGATCATTACATACGTATTCATGAAAGCCTCCTTATAAAAGGGTTAGTGTTATGTATGCCGGATAAGAAAGGGATATGCGAACCTAAAAGAAGTTCGTTTAGTGGTGTAAGCCTTTGGAAAAATGGTAGTATAGAGCATGTTTGGTACATAGAGAACGTAAACTTTTTTGGGAAGGGTGCATGTTAGTAGTGAATTTTAAAGAGTTTTTTACTATTTCTTCTTATGAAATAATTGAACATTGGAGTCGAAAAGAAAACGAAAAGAATATAGATGAATATGAAGTTATGATGTATAACGAAAACGTTAGTCAAACAGAAAATGTGATGATTAAATTTAAAAAGATTAACGATGAAATGATAGTTGAAAAGGTACAAACGCACTCTTATTTTGATCAACAGCGTCCTAAACAACCCTGCAATATTTGTGGCAGTGAAATGATGGTAAAAGAGAAGAGCACTGAAGAACTAGAAGTTTACGCACATGGCTGCTCATTTAACTACGGAGAAATAGAGGATTGTTTAAGGAAACTACTCGAAAATGAACTTTTACAGGATCAATTTACTCAAGAAGAATTTGAACGAAATTATGGAGTTAACTATCGTGACGACAGTAATCAGCAATATGGCTTTTACGATGCGCAGCAAAGAGATACTTTTTACACCATCTTTAACGATAGTGTCTATCACACATCCTACGCAGGACCACAAGAGCTGCGCTGTAAGTTTTGTGGAATGGATGAGGAGCTGCTTGTTGTAGACGGAGCCTTCTATCAAAAATGCTCTGTGTTAACTGAGCATAGAGATCGAATTATTCATATGATTATATCAAGGAAACAAAATGAACCTGGCTTAACAAACGATCATGAAGGGGAATCTGGTTCTCCTGATAAAAGTTCCTCTCTAGGAAAGCTCATATGAGGAGGAGCTGCACACTGTTTGTGAACACTAAATGAATAGGAAGAAAGCTATCTGCTTCATGATTCGTTCGGAGCTTGCAAAGAACATAAAAAAAGAAGCTTCCTTTTGAGCGAAAGGAAGCTTATCAAGTTTGTACCTATAGGGTTGAGTGCTACGTAATTAAATAGCTATCGGAATAACCGATGAATCATTAAAGTAAACAACTTCTGAAAGAATGGTGCATCCTTTCAGCTTTTTCAGCTGAGAGAGCGCTTCTTCTTTACTATCAAACTCGTACATTTTCATATCATCTTTTCTTACATAACACGTAATCACATACATTTAAGAAATACCTCCATCTATCATTTATAAATAAAAAGCTATAACAGCTTTTATCCCCTATTAAAATAACGTAAGTGCACCTGTGACAATAGCAAGGACAATAAGAACAAGAGATGTTAAAACTGCCCATTTAAATGCAAAGCGCTGATGTTCACCAAGATCAACACCTACCATACCTACAAGTAAGAAGGTAGACGCAACGAGTGGACTTAACAGATGAACAGGTTGTCCGAGTATTGAAGCACGTGCAATTTCCAACGGGTCAATCCCGTAAGAAGCGGCGGTTTCAGCGAAGATAGGTAAAACACCGAAGTAATAGGCGTCGTTGCTCATGACAAATGTAAACGGCATGCTTGTTAAAGCGACGATCGTTGGTAAAAACGAACCGAGTGAATCAGGAACTAAATGAATTAACAGGCTGGCCATTTCGTCAACCATTTTAGTGTCTGATAAAATTCCTGTAAAAATGCCGGCTGCAAAGACAAGAGCTGCAACGGTTAACGCGTTACCAGCATGAGCCATTAAACGTTCTTTTTGATCCTCTAATTTTGGATAGTTAATCATAAGAGCAAGCGCAAAACCAATCATAAATAAAACAGAAACAGACCAAATACCAGAAACCAATACGACCATTAGTGCAATTGTTAAAGCTAAGTTGATCCAGATTTTTTTAGGCTGTGTAATATCTTCTTGAGAAGTCAAGGACGCGTCTTCAGCAAAAGCAAGTGAGCTTTTTAATTCAAACTGCTCGATGTCAATGGCACCAAGCCGTCTGCGCTCTTTTTTTCCAAGAACATAGCCTGTAAAGATAACCCACAAAGCGCCGCCAATTAATGTTGGAAGAAGCGGAAGAAAGAAATCTGATGCATCGAGGTTAAGGGCAACAATCGCGCGAGTAGCCGGGCCTCCCCAAGGCGTCATGCTGCTCATAATACTAAGAGAAAGCATCGCAACCGTCGTTAACATTAACGGGCTCATATTCAAGCGTTTATAAAGTGGAAGAAGAGCAGAAACCGTAATCATATAAGTGGTTGTACCGTCTCCGTCTAGTGCAACTAAAAGCGATAGAAGAGCCGTTCCAATCACGATTTTGAGCGGATCGCCTTTTACGATTTTTAACAGCTGTTTAATTAATGGATCAAACAGGCCGGCATCGATCATAACGCCGAAATATAAGATGGCAAACAGCAGCATCGCAGCCGACGGAGCTACTTGTTTTAACCCTTCTAGCATCATGTCTCCGACATCTTTGCCAAATCCTCCAATCACGGCAAAAAGAAGCGGAATGACCATTAAAGCTACGATAGGAGACATCCTTTTTGACATAATCAGATACGTAAAGACAATAATCATTGTAAAACCTAGTAGTGCTAGCATTCAAACAACCTCCTTTATTTTCCCTCTTTTCTTTGAAAGCGTTTTCTTTTGGGGTGAAAAAACGTGATTAACATCTCTCATCCTCATGTATGAGCCGTAGTTTGATTATTAAGAATTTTTAAAGCCACTCTTTACCCCCGCTGATGTTTCTTGTTTTCATGTTAGTACATTTTGAAAAATAAAGGAAATATAGGTTTTTTTAGAAAGTTCATAAAAAAAATTTATAATAGTAGTCTAGAAAAAGCTTGGTCCAAAAGAGAGATTCTCTAAAGACGCAAACTTTTTAGCTTTTGCTTTATTTTTCACTTAGCTTCAAAAAGTCAATAAATGCCTTCACGACGGATAGATTCAAGTAAGAGGGATCATACATGAGCCACGTGTTTCGAAGCAAAGGTGATTCATCTCGGTACGAAAGTCCGTATGTATATAAGTTGTCGCTGGAGTGAAGGCAAATTTCAGGTAAAATCGCAAAGCCTAAATCATTTTTGACCATTTCTTTGGCTGTTTCTTGCCGGTCAACTTCCATCGTAACAAACGGAGGTTCTGAAAATTTGTCATGCCACCAGTCTTGAATTAAATCTTTTAACGACGTATCGGTTTTATAGTTAATATAAGGCAAGTTCGGCAAGTCATCGATAGCGATCTCTTTTTTAGAAATTAAGCAGAGCCGTTCTTTCGTCAGCAGCGATTTTTCTCCGTTCCACGGATAATTGCCTCGTAAGATACCGACGTGAACACGCGAAGAGTCTAATAGATTCATAACTTGCGTACTCCAGCCCGTATTGACGCTGAACTGTACGTTTGGATAGTGAAGGGAAAACTGTTTTAAAATCTTTGGGAGCTTATGCTGTGCAAAGTTACTCGATACCCCTAAGCGAAGCGTTCCCGTAACGGTTTCGCTCATATTGCGCATGTTGTCTTTTGTTTCTTGCAGCTGCTTCCACATATTTTCCGCATAACGAACAAGGTGCTCACCTTCAGATGTAAACTCAATTCCTTTTTTCGTTTTAAAAAAGAGCGTCACGCCAAATTCTTCTTCGAGGTTTTTAAGGCGGTAGCTTAAAGAAGGCTGCGATACATAGAGCCTTTCAGCTGTTCGTGTAATATTTTTTTCTTCGTGAAGCGTTTTAATTAATATCCAATCTTTTTGATCCATCCCAATTCCTCCTTGTATTTAGATTATAAAAAAATTTTTAAAAAGACAATAAATTTTATGTATTTTACTTATGACAACCTCTATTATACGATAAATGGCAAATGAACCGGTTCTAAATAGTAAAAAAATATAATGGTTTGATGAACGCTACGGCGTTTGTTAGTAGGGGAGAAAGGTGAATAATATGACGCGTATTCCTGTAACGGTTATGAGAGGTGGAACTAGTAAAGGAGTCTTTATCAATCATGAAGAAATGCCTGTGAACAAATCGGATTGGGAACCGTTTTTATTAGATATAATGGGAAGTCCGGATCACCGTCAAATTGACGGGCTGGGCGGAGCCAATTCGCTGACAAGTAAAATTGCAATTATTAAAAAATCAGATTTAGAAGAAGCTGACGTAGACTATACGTTTGCGCAGGTCAGCATCTGCGAATCTCTCGTTGATTTTAAAGGAAACTGCGGTAATATCTCCTCAGCGGTGGGGCCTTACGCAATTGAACAAGGACTTGTAACAGCTGTGGAACCGGTGACCAAAGTGCGGATTTATAATACGAATACAAAAAAAGTAATCGTAGCGGAAGTGGAAGTGGAAAACGGAACGGTTAAAACAGAAGGTACGTGTATGATTCCTGGAGTGCCGGGTACAGGTTCGCCTATTTATCTTTCATTTGAAAACGGAGAAGGAGCCGTCACCGGAAAACTGCTGCCAACGGGAAGTGCCGTTGACCTGCTGCAAACATCCATCGGGACGGTAAAAGCATCAATCGTTGATGTAGGAAATCCGCTTGTATTTGTTGAAGCAGCGGATATTGGCCTAACGGGAACAGAACTTCCGCATGAGTATACGGAAAAACAGCTGATGCTATTTGAAGAAATTCGTTCAATTGCAGCGGAAAAAGCGGGGCTGGCACCTCGAGACAAAGCAACTAAACTATCACCAGCCGTTCCTAAAATGACAATTATTGCTCCTCCTATGGACCACCGCGACGGGACTGGAAGAGAAAAAGCGACTTCTCAAATGGACGTATTAATTCGCATGATGTCTATGCAAAAGCCGCATCAAACGCTTGCGATTACAGGAGCGATTTGTACAACGGCGGCTATTTATACAAGTGGCACGCTGCTGTCAGAAATGGTTCAAGTAAAAGGCGATACCGTTCGGCTTGCTCATCCAATGGGAATTATGGAAACCAGTGTGAATCTAAAAAATGGACAGGTTAATGGAATCAAAGTAGTGCGTACAGCCCGCCTTATTTTTGAAGGATTTGTTTATACAAAGCATACGTACGATGTGTGTTTATCAAGTTAATAATGTTCTTTAAAAAACCTCTTTCTAGGAAACTAGGAAGAGGTTTTTTGTGTTAGACTATTTTTACTGAATATTTAAAAAGTAGGTGAAGGTATGAAAAAGAGAACGTATATCGATCTAAGCCACGTAATTGAAGATGGAGTTATGACGCATAAAGGCTTGCCAGCCCAATTATTTGCGATTATTTAAGCCGAGAAGAGTCTAAGAAGCTTTATGAACCAGGCACTGAATTTCAAATCGGTAAAATTGAAATGATCACAAATACCGGTACGTATATTGACGTGGCGTTTCACAGATATAAAGACGGAGCGGATTTAGCTCAAACGGCTATTGATAAAACAGCCGGGCTAGAAGGGATCGTTGTGTCGATCGATCCGACTTTAACGGCTATTGATGAATCTCATTTTCAACATATAGACGTAAAAGGAAAAGCGGTATTAATTCATACCGGATGGGATTGCTACTGGAATACAGACGATTATTTAGAAAATCATCCGTACTTAACAGAAAGTGCCGCAGCTTATTTAGTATCTCAACAGCCCGCTCTTGTTGGAGTTGATTCGATGAATATTGACGATACAAAAGGAAAAGCAAGGCCAGCTCATACGCTGCTGTTAGGATCGGACATTGTGATTGCTGAACACTTATGTCACTTATGTCACTTAGATCAACTAACGGAGCCATTTTTATTTTACGCGGTGCCTCCTAAAATAAAAGGAGCCGGAACGTTTCCAGTAAGAGCATTTGCGGAGGTAGAAAGAAAATGATGCAGTTACGTAGATACAGAGAAGTGCAGGAGTTTAAAAAGGAAGTAGAGCCGCTTTTAATAAAAAATGAAGTTCTTCATAACTTAGCGCTGGGCATTTTACACAGCTTAAATGAAAGCAGCAAACCGAATTTTATGGGCGTTATTTTAAAAGATAGCAGCCGTGCTGCGTTTGTTTTGCTGCAAACGCACCCCTCAGCAAATCATTTTGTCTCAAATCCAACAGCTAACGGATTGTGAACTGAACGAAGTGGCGAAGCTATTACAAGAAATCGAAATACCCGGTTTGGTTGGAGAAAGACAAACGGTTTTATATCTTTCTCAACAACTAGCAGCTCTAAAAAATCAAGAAGTTTCTTTAAAAATCGATCAGCGCATTTATCGGCTAGACAAAGTGAAAAAAACAGCAGACACTGACGGAGTTCTAGTAAAAGCAAGGTTGGAGCACCTTTCGCTAGTAATGGAGTGGATTTGGAGGTTTATGGATATTATTGGAGAGCCTGTATCAAAAGAGCAAGCTGCCAAAACAGGAGAAACTTTTATTGAAGCAGGACAGTTATTTCTATGGGAAGTGAGCGGAAAGTACCTATCCATAGCCAATGCCGCGCGTCCAACAGCGCATAACATCACGATTAACTTTGTGTATACGCCTCGGGAAGAACGTAAAAAAGGCTATGCATCAAGCTGTGTGTCTATGCTTTCTCAGCTCATGCTAGACAGCGTTTTTCAAACAACAAGCTTATACACAGACATTACAAACCCTACGTCTAATAAGATTTACATGGATATTGGCTATGAACACGTAGCTGATTCAGCACTAGTTTTATTTCATGAAAAAAAGTAGCAGACTGTCTGCTACTTTTTCTATTACTTAAGGTTTTGCAACTAAGTTTACGTGATTTAACGTTTTTGCATCATCAAAAATAAATTCAAGATCATAGGCGCCGGCATGATACGTGTACTTCGTTTGAGTAGTACCATCACCTTTTACTTTACTTGTAAAGTTCGGCTGACCTAATTCTTTCTTTAAGTTAGCTTGCGTAATGGATCCTAAATTTGTTTGGCGCTCTACATTTGTACCAAAATAGCGGATTTCGTTAATTACGTTATTTTGGTCATATCCAAATGCATATCCAGGGTGGCCCATTTCCGCATGATAGTAGTCAAAGTTGTTTGATGAACCTTCAGGCGGAGGACCGAACTGATCTCGAACATCTTGACGCAGGCTTTTACCAATTTTTAAGTCTGCTGTTAAGCGTGGCACTTCTCCTTGCACCGCCGCATTATAAATTTCATTAATGTTTTTTACAGCTGTTTGACTGCTTGTTTCTTGGGATGTAGCTGCATGTGCTGGTGTATCAAACTGAGCAACAGGAGCAAATCCAAACGCAGCAATTCCTGTAATGGTTGCAGTAGCTGCTAATTTTGATAATCGTTGTTTCATTTTCATAATCTTTTCCTCCTATATATATCGATTTAGCAACTCCGACCTACCTAAAGAGCAGGTAGGTAGCAGACGCTTAGGTAAACCCTTGGGGGAATAGTCAAGGAGTCTTAGTTGAGTTGGTAACTGATATATATATACTTTAACACGCCTTTTAGAATGTAAACGTCAGGCGAAGTAAAAAGTAAAAAACGATTCATTTATCATAGGTGAAAAGATTGGTTTATATTCCTTTATTATGTAAAAAACGTAATATAGGGAGGATTCTAATTTTTTATAAAAAAGTAAATGAAAAATGTAAGTATGATACAATAACTCAAGTATTTGTTAAAAATATAAAATATATTGTAGCTGTGTATCTAGGACTTGGTGTAAAAACAAGTTTGGGGCAAGCTGTTGTATTAAATAGAAGAAAAAGAATGTAAAGGAGAGAAAGAAGTGTCAAAACGATTTGTACTAACTATCGCCGCTGGAGCATCCATAATAGTCTCCGGCGCGCTGCTGCTATTAAATTGGGAGAAGGTGTTTGGAGACTACCGTCCTATTCAAACAGCGAAAGCCGTAGATAAATTAGAAGTGGGAAGTCAAGATTTAGCAAAGACTACGGATCGAGATGATGCCCTTCACTATATGGTGAAAAAAGGTCATTTAGATGGATATATTAAGCTGATGAATGAAAAAGGCTATGTGCTAAAAGAAAAAGATATTGATCATAATCGACTTGTTTTTAACAATGTACAAGAGAATCAGCAAAGCTACTATAAGCGCTTTGCTAGGAAGTATACCATGATTGAAGGAAAAGAATAAAAGCCTTGACTTGTGTTTTGATAGAAAAAAACCTTATAATCCTATCTGCTTTTAAAGTTTTTTATGTGAAAAAGAAAAATAATATTGACAATTATGACAAAAAGCTTAATACTGACTTTATTGCATAAAACAAATACAATTCGTTTCCTTATCAAGAGAGGTGGAGGGACTGGCCCTGTGAAACCCGGCAACCGCTGTTTATGACAGAATGGTGCCAAATCCTTAAGAGCGTATTGCTCTTAGAGATAAGGAAGAAGCTGAAACGAAGCTCTTCCTTATCTGTTTAAGGAAGGGCTTTTTATGTAGAAAAAACAACGAGGTGATACATTTGAACAAAGCAGACCGTATTAAACGAATGAAAACACCGGAAATCGATCCAAAGTATGAAGGACGAGTGCCTCCGGGGCAAGTAGTGACGGAGCGCTTTCCCATTTTACATGAAGGCGACGTGCCGGAGTATAACTTAGAGGAGTGGACGCTTCGAGTATTCGGATTAGTAAACAAGGAAGTGACCCTTTCATATCAAGATATATTGGACATGCCGCAAACGACGGTAAAATGTGATATTCACTGCGTGACGAGATGGACAAGGTTTGATAATGAATTTACGGGCGTGTTGTTTACAGATTTTTTAAAAGCAATTGGCGTGGAGTTAAAAAGTAAATACATCATGCTGCACGGAGACAATGATTATACGTCAAACATTGAGGTGAAAGATTTACTCAGAGACGATATTCTTCTAGCTCATTCCTTTAACGGAGAGCCGCTTACGGCTAAGCATGGGTATCCGTTAAGATTGATTGTTCCGCATTTGTACTTTTGGAAAAGTGTTAAATGGCTTCGAGGCTTTGAAGCTATTGATGAAAACCATCCTGGCTTTTGGGAGCAAAACGGCTTTCATCTTAGAGGAGATCCGTTTAAAGAAGAGCGTTTTTCTGGAGAAGATTTAGGCATTCCAGAAGATGAGTGGGTACATAAAGACTATGATTAATGAAAATGCCTATGCGTGTGCATAGGCATTTTGTTAACGCTGGCGGTTTAATTCCCACACAACGTGACGAAGTTCGGGCAAAATCAGTTTGGTCATGGCTAGACGAACAGCACCGCTTGATCCCGGTGTAGAAAAAACGGCTTTTTCGTTAATCGTTCCGGCAATTGCTCGGCTCATAATTGCTGCGCTGCCAATGTCTTCAGTGTAGCTCAGCATGCGAAACAGTTCGCCAAATCCAACGATTTCTTTATGAATCAGCGCTTGAACGGCTTCAATCGTGACGTCTCGTTTTGTGATGCCCGTCCCGCCGTTTGTGAGGACAACGTCAATGCTGTCATCACTGCATCCGGCAAGTATGGCTTGTTGAATCGACGTTTGGTCGTCTTTTACAATTTCGTATGAAGCTACTTGCATGTCATGTTCTTTTAGAAGTTCAATCATCAGCGTGCCGCTTTTATCAGTTTCTGTTGTGCGTGTATCTGATACCGTAATGACTTTACAGCGAACGGGCTGAGTTGCTTTGGATTTATGTTCGTGTACGCTCATTTCGTCCCTCCTTTAAGCTTCCGTGCGCTTATAGTCACCGTTTTTGCCGCCTGATTTTTCAAGTAAATACGTTTCGCCGATAATCATCCCTTTATCAATGGCTTTGCACATATCATAGACAGTTAATGCACAGGCAGAAGCGGCGGTTAAAGCTTCCATTTCAACGCCCGTTGAGCCTTCTGTTTTAACAGTTGCTTCTATTAATAAACGGTATTGATCATTGCTTGTGTCCCAGTCAAATGAAAGGTTAACGCCTTTTAATAAAAGAGGGTGACACATCGGAATAATGTCAGACGTGCGCTTTGCAGCCATGATTCCCGCTACTTGTGCGACAGCAAGGACGTCGCCTTTTCCGATTTTATGTTCTACAATGGCTTCGTGAATTTCTTTGTTAACAAGTATGCTTGAACGAGCTGTTGCAACGCGGCGAGTGATAGATTTTTCGCTAATATCGACCATATTGGCACGGCCTTGATCATTAAAATGTGTAAAAGAAGACATCGGTATTTTCATCCTTTTTCAGTAAATTTTGTTGTATGATAGAAATAGTGAGATATGCTATGATTTTACACCATAGCGCAAAAAGTGAACAGACATAAAGGAAGTGAAGAATCTATGTTAGAAAGCAGAACACCTATTTCAATTCCTGAAGCAATTGAAAAAGTTATGACATATAAAAGAAAAGGCAGCATCGAACGCGTATCGATCACCGAAAGCTACGGGCGCTATTTAGGAGAAGATATTATTGCTGATCAAAACGTGCCTCATTTTAATAAATCGCTTTATGACGGCTTTGCGGTTCGAGCACAAGACTGCATAGAAGTATCAAGTGAACATCCTGTGGAGTTCGAAGTGGTAGGTGAAATTGGTGCCGGTTCTGTCTATGAAGAAGAAGTAAAGCCGTTTCAAGCGGTGCGCATTATGACAGGAGCTCAAGTGCCTGCTTCGTGTGATGCGGTTGTGATGCTTGAAGTAACAACGTCGTATAAAAAAGAAGGCAAGACGTATATGGCGTTAAGCCGGCCGGCTTCAAAGTGGGCACACATTGCGTTAAAAGGAGAAGAAACGAAAAAAGGAGACGTGCTGGTTTCAAAAGGAACGCGCATCAATCCGGGCGTCACAGCTTTTTTAGCTACGTTTGGCTATGCGGATGTAGCTGTGGTCAAACAACCGGTTGTTGGGGTGTTAACAACGGGAAGCGAACTGCTTGATGTAAATGAACCGTTAGAACCAGGGAAGATCCGCAATAGTAACTCTTATATGGCACTCGCGCAAATCGTAAGAAGCGGCGGGGTTCCAAAATATTTAGGCAAACTTGAAGATGACTTTGACCGCTGCTATGAAGCGGTAGAAAAAGCGCTTGAAGAAGTGGATATTTTACTGACAACCGGCGGCGTATCCGTTGGGGACTATGATTATTTACCTGCTATTTATGAAAAGCTTGGCGCGAATGTGCTGTTTAACAAAATTGCGATGCGACCGGGAAGCGTCACAACAGTCGCAGAACGAAATGGACAGCTGCTGTTTGGGTTATCAGGAAACCCATCTGCTTGCTATGTTGGGTTTGAACTGTTTGTTCGTCCGATTGTTCGCAGCTTTTTACATTCACCTCTGCCTCATTTACATAAAACAAAAGCGGTATTAAACGGCCGTTTCAAAGAGCCTAATGCATTTACGCGAATGGTGCGAGGAGAGATTTCAGACGAAGGAGGAAAGCTTGCCGTGACGCCGGTTGGCATGGACAAGTCAGGCGCTATTTCGTCTCTAGCTGCTGCGAATGCCTTGATTGTTCTTCCAGGAGGAGAGCATGGGTATGATGAAGGAATAGAAGTAAACGTGCTGCATCTTGAAAAAGAAGGCACGAGCTCGCTTTGGGTATAAAATAGCTATTTTTTATGCAAGAGTTCTAGTCTGAATAGTAATCAAAATGCTGGTAGGTCAACAATGTATACAGTTGTGTATAAATGAGAAAATGAGTAGGCGAACGAGTCCTTGTGTATTAAGGGCTCGCTTTTATGATGTGTTCCGGAAAGAGTGATTATGTTAACTATAAATCATATACAGTCCAAAAATAGAAAAAACTACCTTAGAGTTAGGGAGAAGGTAGTTTTTTCTATGACGTAATTAGGTTTCATGAGTGATGCTTCATTGCATCTTGGGTAGTTTGCTTAATAGATAAGAAATATATTCATACTAATTTTAAAGGCTTCTTTATTTTGGGTATTAGTGAGTAGTTTTAAAAGATATATCTACTTAACGAATAGTAACTAATAACCTTGGGAACTTTATCTATTAACGAAAGGAAAGGAGGGGAAAGTATGCAGAAAAAATGGTCTGTTTTATTATGTACGTTGGCTTTAGCTATGATGACTTTCATCTTACCTGTTAATGCTGAAAATAATAACGTAGATAGAACAAATTATAATGATGACGTAAATACTCGAAATGTCACTACAGCAACTGATGTGGATGATGACAATGATTCACCTTGGGAATTGCTTGGATTATTAGGACTAGCTGGTCTTTTTGGTCTTAAAAGAAGAGATGATCGTGAAGAGAAAGTTCGTTAATATCTATTTTGTATGAGTAGAGATTATCGACTCAACATTCAAAGGCAAGGGAATGCAAATTATAAAAAAAAACTCCTGATACTTGTTCAGGAGTTTTTTCTCTAAGAAGGTTTTAAATTGTGGTATAGAAATTTAAGGAATTCTTTAATAGTTGGTTCTAGTCCTTTTATTTTATTCTTTTATATTAAATATAGTAGTAACAATTCACCGATTAATAACGCTATTGTTGCATTGTATTCTGTTTCAAATGGAACTGAACAAATTATAGACATCACAAAAACAAATGCAGCCGGCTTGTATTAATTTGGAGATATAATCTCTGGAACCTATAGGGTGAAAGCAACAGTACAAGTAGAGGGGTGAAATAAGTGGCAATTAGAGATATCTATTTATTAAAAGAGACCCCTATTTTTGAACTTTCGCCAGGGGAGGAAGTAAATGTTAACCTAACATTGGAGAAAGGTACTCTAGATGAGAAGCTTATCATCTTAATACTTGTTCTCATTCTTAATATTAAATGTGAATATCAGTGTATTAAAAAGTATTATAGACTTAAAATATTTCGACCAGAAAATTTATGTTTTCCTAGAGAAACAAAAAAGTTTTGAGAAACAAAAAAAAGATGAGAAAAAAGTTATCTTATCTATAAAGAAACATGTCTTGTGTGAAAAATCTGTTACTCAGTATTGTAGTTGATAAGATGCTAGTAACAGTTTTTTTTATGTGAAGTAATTATGAATAGTTTTACAAATATCTATAACATTAACAGAATTATATAAATCCTATTTTGTCGAAGTATAATGGATACTTGCTACCTATAACACGCTTTATGTTAACTTCGTTTGTATAAATTATATTTAATAAATGGTAAAATTTATAAATTTTATGTGATTATCTTTTTAAATAATGATAACTTTTTCATTGTAGTAAATATTGATGCCTGACTTGTTAGAACAGGATTATCAAGTTGATTCGAAGCCAATCTTTGAACGATATTATGGTGAAGATGATGAGATTGATTATTGTGATATTTGTGTACCTATAACATTAAAAGAATAATAATAGCTTTTTATCTGAAGATCCTGAAAATCCAACTTCCTTAGATTTTCAGGATCTTTTTTCTACCGCTAGCATGTTTTATGGTAACTAGTTTTGCATAGGCTATAAAAATTAAAAACAGAAAAGATTCACCTTATGATTGATGAATCTTTGGTGTACGAGTATAGTGTTTAAAAGTGTAATCTACTTGTTCTTATATTTATAGCTTAGTATGTTTTACAGAATGAACTGATAAGTGAACTTAATTCTGTAATCATTTCTTGTTGGGGTTTTAATCTTATTTGAGAACGGGTATAGTATTCTTTGGTAATCATATAATTAGCTTGGTGGTCCAACTAGTGTACCGGACGAGCCGCCAGAGCAACTTTCTCAAACGTTATCTCGTTTGCAATATAGATACACTATTCTAAAAAACAGCCTTACACCCCAAAACAAAAGGGAAAACCTATAGTTTTGACAGACAAGAATTCAAAGCGTAGAATTGTTCTAACGGATAGACAATTTACTATTTTAAGCGTCTTAAAATTTAGGTTGATTTTATATAAGGGAGCGTACACACTTGAAAAATCAGTTTGCTCAATTAATACAGAATAATGAAAGCGTTCATATTTACTATAATATTGACGATATGAGAAGTTACTTAGACAATCTTGTGTCTTATATTGTTTCGGGGATTGAACACGAGAGACATACTTTAGTTATAGAAAGTGAAAGACTAATTCCGTTAATTTTTAAAAAATTAGAGGGAATTCTAACTAAAGACCAATTAACATATATACATACCATTAATAATTTTGATTATTACTGTTCAAGTGGAAGTTTTCAGCCTGCTATAATTTTCGAACATCTTTCTAAAAATTTAGAGCCGTTCTATAAAAACAATATATCTTTTCAAATATGGGCTCATGTAGAATGGGGACAGCAAGAAGGCATTATACCTATTTTAGAAGAGTTTGAAAATGAAGCAGACAAATTAGTAAATAAAGGCGGATTATATTTAGTATGCGCTTATGATGAAGAGAGAGTACCAGAAACTCTTAAACTTACTTTAATGAAATGTCATCCATACTTAATTTTAGAAAATAAAATTATTCCATCCAATTTATATGTAATGACAGATGCAGTGTAATTAATATGGTGCTTGGGCCTTATTTTTAAAAAGCAAATGCCAAGCACAAAGGTAAATAGAGAACAAATAAAGAGCCTTATTATTTAAGGCTCTTTATTTGTTGTTTCTTAGAACGGTGATTATGTTAAATAATACATTTATATATCGTATACAGCTTAAAAACAGAAAAACTCCCCCAATACGTTAAGGAAGTTGTCTCTAATACTGAATAGTAATTAATTCATCCTATATCTCGCCATTATATTGTACGGTTATGCCTTGTTTTTATAAGCCATCAGATCTGACTTTTGAAACACCTAAGGCAAGATTATTCCAAAGAATGTTTTCAACCACTTCGGCGTCCACAGCATGACAATCAACAATGAGTATGACTTCCGAATGTTTGCCACGTAGAAGCCGTTGCTTTTTCTTAATGACTGTAAACATAAACAGTTTAATTCCTAATCCTAGGATAAATCCAACAAAAGCACTAATGATACCCCAATAAATAGGGCCCCAGCTTAGTTTAAAACCAATACTTGCACCAATGACTGAAAAGGCTGTGGCTAGAGCCATTCCTAAATCAATAAGAGAAACTCCATCTGCTCGATGAACGCTATCAAAAATCCGGCGATTTTCTGTTCGATTATTAAGAGGAACGATAAATATGCCTTCTTTCTTTATCCCTTTTTTTTCTAGCTCTGAAACAGCTAGTTCTATGTAACTGGAGTATTCAAATGTAGAAAAAACTTGCATATTTTCAATCCACCTTTTTTCCTTTCACAATACAAAAGCTTGGATATTGATACGTTTTCTCGAAGAAGTTTTTCTGCTCTCTTTCAGCAAGTTTATTATTCTCAACGGTATTCATATAGGAATCAAAGGTAGCAAAACCATATAGGGAAGGGAAAAATAACAACCATTCTTTATTTAAAACCGAAGTAGCCTGTTTTATTTCTCCTAAAAATAGCAGAGAAATACCCTCAAGTAGATGAGAATAATAAAAGAAAACGACTGCCCAAATGATAACAAAGAAAGCACCAATGATCCGATGAATATAGAGTTGTCCTAGACCTGGCATCAACAAGGACCAGACAACGGACAAGATGGGATTCCGTTTATCTAAGTAGTTTATTTCCATGGATCCTATACTAAAGGAGTTGAACTGATGATTTTCTCTTTCAGCTAACACGTATATTTTATTTAAATCAACTGTTGTTCGGTAACTATCCCATATAGCAAAAATATAAACGGGAATATAAATAAGAAGCCATCTTGTATTAAGCACGTCTTTGGCCATATCAATGTTTCCTTGAAAAGAATAAATCATAGCTGAATTTACATGAGATTTAATATTTATGACGACCTCCCATATAAATAACACAAAGCCGCGAAGGTATTTAGACAGTAGTAGGTGCCCAAACCCTGGAAAAGCTGCTGACCACCAAGCGATAATATAGGGGTTTCTTAAATGGATTTGAGTCGTTCCAAATATACTGACATAAGCAATATAGCGTCTTGCAGTATTGTCATTTTTATAATTATTCATTTACGATCTCCTATGGATTCGAAAAAAATATACTTTTTATACCTATCATCCATATTTAATATGGTCTTGTTTATTTATTTTATGCAATCCATTGATATACACCTAATCTTTATCAAAATGAAGAGTTCTTTGACAAGAAAAAGCTCTTTATTTTTCCATAAAAAGCTTCTTTACATGTTATTTCTGAAAATTAGTATTATGTTAATAAAGGGGTGGTTAGATGCTTCACAGCGTCTTGACTCGCTTGTTCAAGATATAGGAATATATTCAACTTAGTTTTTATTACGTAGGGAGGAAAAGAAACCAAAGGTTAATTAAAATTTCATGAATTAAGAACTCTTTTCTACTTTTTCGTCTACTACTCTTATAGCTCCGATCATTAACCTATTTAATACTGATTTAACTATGAGGATAAGTAAAGTATGATACCATTTCCAAGGTCTTCGCTATCTAATTAAATTTGTCTTTCTGCCCAAAGTTCGATCAAAAACATTGGAAAGATAAATAAAATAATTTTATATATGATAACTAAGGGTTTATCGTTTTTTGTTAGTTTGTTAATGATAACGGAGACAGCTGGATATAGCAAGAAGCCAAATAAAACATGTATCTTAAACTCTTTTCGAAAATAGCGTACTGGATATCTAATTAGCTTATGAGGAATAACAAATCTGTCAACTATCCCGTTGGTGTACCCATTAAGTAGAAAAGTCAATATTGAGTCTTTCACGGGGGGGCTTTCTAAATAAAAAAGGTAAACCTGATAGAGTTAAAATAAATAGAACCCTCAAAAAACGCTTTTCAAATTTATTTTTTAATTAGTTTTATCTCCTTAATCATACTCGAATTGTCTTTTTGTATATTGTTAGTAGGTTCTCTTAAAAGGCTATTATGTATTCCAGAATTAATTTGGCACTGCTTATAAACGTACATTATGTTCACTAACTTTTTATATTCTATACAACATAAAAACGGAAAAAACTACTGCTCCTGTGCAGTAGTTTTCCTAGTCGTTGAAATATAGAAGTTATTATATTGATAATGCTCTATTGCATCTTGAGTAGTTTGCTCAAGTTATCAATAACTTATGTATTAAAAAACCCACCTGATTTATCAGAGGTAGGTTTTCTTTTAGAAACTCTATGTGTAATTAGTTTGCTCTACTTATTGCTCTTTATTCATAATGAGAAGGAACTACTAATATGGAATGAATCAGTATTTCCTTCTCATAGCATGTTGTAGGGTTTACTTAATGTGAAATCTTCACGTTTTATACGAATTTTATTATCAACAATCCGTGTTTTTTGACTTGTGAAGAGGTGGTGGAACTAACCAGCCTTTTTCTTTATTAAGTCGCAAAAACTTTCCACCAAGGGCTACTTTTTGCATGTGAATTTGACCAAACATTGCTGCAATATCTTCACGAATAGATTGGCCAATCAGTTGACTACAAGCCACTAGACCAGCAGCTATATCCATTGAAATAGCCGCAGCAACTTCGGGATCTTGAACACGTGCACCTACTGGAATATCATCTAAACAAGCTTCTGGACGTTCAGGCGGAGTTGGAGGTAAAGTCACTCCATTCTCTTTTAATAGCTTTTCTACACCTTTCATTTCCTGCTGACATTGTTCAATCGTTTCTTGTACCAACTTATGTAGATCCTTGTCTCCTACATGATTTAGAAATGTTTGATAACCAGCTACTAATCCTTTTGAAGCAGAAAGAAACGACCATGTTCCAAACACCTCACCATAATGCATCGGTTCATCTGTAGGATTTCCACTTAAAATACCCATTGTTATCCTCCTTAACATATTCATAATAATGTGCCACCTTTCTTACTGTGCACATGCTTAACGTCTCCATATCATGTTTTATTATTCTTCTAGATATAAAAAAGTAACTTTATCAGTGAATACAATCTACTGTTTTACGCATACTATTCAAGGTGCCTATAAGAGCATCAGTCACAATACCCTTGTTATACAGAGAGCTGCCTTCTTTGGCAGTTTTTTGTTTAATATATGCTTTATGTGGCTTTCTGCTTGTGATGATAAATAGAAAATTTCCATAATAAAAGAAAGAGTGGATACCCACTCTTTCTTCAGCCATCAATTATAAAGTTGTCTTAGAAACGTCCACCACCAAGTTGTTGCTCAGCCATTTGTACAAGACGTTTTGTGATTTCGCCACCTACTGATCCGTTTGCACGTGCAGTTGTGTCAGCACCAAGGTTTACACCAAATTCGCTAGCGATTTCATATTTCATTTGATCGATTGCTTGTTCAGCACCGTATACTAATAATTCGTTGTTGTTGCTGCTTTTGTTGTTTGCCATGTTGTGTCACCTCCTTGTTTTTCTTAAGTTTCCTATTGGACAAGAAGTGTATACATGGTAAATTATGGATGTATAGATCCTCATCCATTGACCATACTAAAGAGTAGAAACAAATTACGCTGTAAAAAGTGGAATTGCATGTTTCATTTCCTTGCGAAGAAAACTATCCTTGCCATGTGTAGGAAAAAGAATGACAACTCATTTGTCATTCTTTTTTTTTATTTCGTTTATCGTATGTAGAATGGTTCACCGCCACGGGAGTTAAGAAGAAGCCACCCTTCAACTTCACCATCAAATTTAGCATAAAAATATCTGTTATTTGAAGGAGAGGTTAATCTAATCAGATTCAACGAACCAATTGAATTATATTAGGTTAGGATACTGTATTTCCCTTAGCTAAGTAAAAGAGGTTCACATGTAGAAAAAGCTACCTGCTTATAGAGCAGGCAGCTAAAGCCATAAAGGGTATTAAATTTAAGTGTAAGTCTCAAAATTAACGAGAAGTACCTGATTGTCCTGAAAAACCACCAGCTAATTGTTGTTGAGCTGTTGCTACAAGACGTTTTGTGATTTCGCCACCTACTGAACCGTTTGCGCGTGCAGTCGCTTCAGCACCTAGGTTTACACCGAACTCGCTAGCGATTTCATATTTCATTTGATCGATTGCTTGTTCAGCACCACGTACTAATAAATCGTTGTTATTACCACTGTTGTTTGACATATTGTGTCACCTCCCTTGTGTGTATGCTTTTATCATCTGTATTAAGCGAAAATAGATACAAGGAAAGTATTGACTGAATAAAAGGTGTTTGAACTGTGATAATAAAGAAAGTGATGGATATATTTCTCTCCGCAAATAATCGAAATACCTCCTTCATTTCCTTGTTATCTAATATATAGTTGCCATGTGGGAAGAGGATTGCAATTGCTATTGCAATCCTCTTTTTAGAAAAAATTAACTTATCAATTAAAAAATAAAAACCAGCCTCTACTTATTAAAGGGCTCCAGAAAAGTTTCAAACCCAATTATTCACTATTAGTAGCGGAGAAACCCGAAGATTTTAAAGACCTTGTAGATTTTGCTTCTCAATATAAAATAATTTCTGGGAATACAACTATTTATATTTGTGAAAATTATGCTTGTCAGCAGCCAACTACAGACGTTCAACAAGCTATAAAAAAATTACTATAAATACAAAATGAAATTATTAACAAAAGGTACCATATCAATGGTTATTCTTATACTAAGCATAAAATTAAAAATGCAAGAGAGGAAGAGGTTATATTGTCAAAAACACGTCAGAAAAAAGAATATTGTAAAAAGTGCAGAAAAGAAACTATACATACCCTCACAGAAGATGCTTTAGAAATTAATTGTTATTGCCATGAATGTAATTCACAACACAATATTATAAAAACATTTTTTTAATCATTTCTTACAGTTTCACTTTTGAATAGACGAATAAATAACTATTTTCAGCTCTTTTAAAAAAGTTACTTTATGTAATCAGTGTTATCAATAAGAAAAGGAAATAATTTATAAGAGGTCTCTCTTTAGATATATCCTTAACCAAACTGAATACTCTCCTTCGCTATTGAATCTCATTTTGTACGATTATAGAAGCAGAGAAGAACGGGTAAAGTAACCGGGAAGGTTTTTAGTGGAGGTGAACGAAAAGTGAGTAGTAGGGAAAGAGACTTTATAACCATTGAAGATGAAAGAGGTATTGAAAAACAATATGTAGTTGAGGCTTTATTTGATATGAGAAATCAGACTTATGCTTTGTTGCAATCGAACGGGGAAGCGCTGTTAATGCGCGTTGAAGATGATAAGGGTGAACAATATCTTGTTGGATTGACCGATCCTGAGGAACGTGACTCCATTTTAGATGCTTATCAAATCGCTGTAGAGGCTACACCTGCTGACAAAGAATTTTGCTAATTTTATGAGGAGTGCTTTATGAAGAAGAAAATTGTAGATGCAACTCATTTGGAGCAAAAAAAGCAGATTGAAAAGGTTATCAATGGAATGACCTTTACGAAAAACTTCCGGTCTGCTACAGCAGAAGAATGGTACGTGTTTCTTCCAGGTTATGAAGATCCAAGAACAGGAGGAGCTGCAGGAAAAGCAATGATTCATTATAACCTTTATGGAAATAGAGATGTGTTTATTAACACCACAGTTATCTTAGATGATCCAGCACTATTTAGAGCAGAAATCCATCCTCTTGTTTATGCGATTGCAGATGAGCTGGTCAACAGGCTAGTTGGCTATGCTGATACCTTGCTATCGGTTCATGCCGGTGAAAACTCTTTTGATGCAGAATATAAACAAAACAATAATTAATCTTGATTTATTCAATTAAATCTTCTATTTAAAAACCTTTCCCAGTAATGGGATAGGTTTTTTAACCTTTGGCTAAATCTAATGCTTTATCTACCTTTTTTAAATCATGATTTACTTGCTCTTCAATATCATAGGCATGATACATTTCATGATCAATCATATATTGAGTGATCTTTTCATGAAGCTCAATAGCTTCGTCTACTTGCTTTTTAATACTTTGCGAACTTCTGGTATTGTCGTTTCCGTAAGGGCTATTTATTTAAACAATGATTGTCTAATTTTTTGAATGTTTTAGAAAAAGATGCCAGGGTATTACAAGTACCATAAACGAATTAATTGATATAAACCATTTTATATACTAGAAGGAGGAACTACTCATGACAAAAAATGTGATAGGCACGTATGATAATGAAGAAGCTATTGTAACAGCTATTCAAAACTTAAAAACACAAGGTTTTCAAGAGAAGGACCTTTCTCTGGTAACCAGCAAAGATATCGATAAAGAGGACTATTCGGGAGTAGAAAGCAAAGAGGGAATTGACGTAAAGAAGGTTGAAACCACAGCACAAGATCATCAAGATGAGTCGATTATGGATAAAATTAAACATATGTTTTCACCAGATCACCCTAAAGAGACTCAGAAAGATAAAGCAAGAGTAGAAAAGCGTTTAATTAACTTAGGTGTCCCACTTACAGAAGCAGGACCTTATGCAGATGATCTGCAAAAAGGAAAAGTATTATTGCTAGTAAGAGCTAATAGAGAGACAAAAACAAATCAGCTCTTAGGAAGTAGAGAGGATTCTCCTTTTGCAAAGGGTGACTCCGTTTATGATAAATCATTATACGGAGAACATCGTGAGCATGAATAGAAAGAAGAATAAAATTCGAGTTTGTGAGCAAACTAAGAACATTGGAACTCTAATTCCTTATATTCCCTTAAGTATGTGTTTTTTTAAAAGCTACTCATTCGAGTAGCTTTTTCTTTTTTATCGGAAATATTAGGAGAAAAGCTAACTTCTTGTATGAAAGCTTAAAAGGAGAGGAAGCTAAGAAAAAATTAGTTTTTATACGGAGGAACAGAAAATTGCAAAAAAAGAATCAATTAACATCTCCTGAAATTGCAAACTTATGGACACACTATATCCGTGAAACATTATCTGTATGTGTAAATAAATATATGCTTCACACGATCCAAGATCCTGAAATACATAGCCTTTTTCAAACAGCTCTTCAGTATTCACTTAACCATATAGATACCTTAAAAGCGTTATTTAAAAAAGAGAAGTTTCCTCTTCCTAACGGATTTACAGAAGAGGATCTTAATTTAGAAGCTCCTCCTTTATTTACGGACGTTTTGTGTCTCAAATCCCTCTATATGATGAGCACACATGGACACAATGAAATGAGCTTATCTTTTACAACTTCCCTACGTCAAGACGTTGTAGATTTTTATTATCAATGTAATCTTGATGCTATGGAGGTTTATAAGAGATCTAAGGACCTGCTTATTTCAAAACAACTTCATCAGCAACCACCTACCTATATAACACCTAAGAAGGCGGAACTGATTAAACAATGCCACTATGTAACAGATGTCTTCGGTAAGAAGAGACCGATGAATGCAATAGAAACTGGACATACTTATTTTAATTTACATAAAACAATGATTGCGAAAGCGATGATTCTTGGCTTTTCACAAGTTTCAAAAAATCAAAATGTACGAGCATTATTAGAAAAAAGCCTCCAAGTAAAAAACAAGCACATTGATATATTTTCATCCCTATTAACAAAAGACAACCTTCATTTACCTAAGTCATGCGAAACAGAGATTACAAATTCTACTGTTTCTCCTTTTTCAGATCGGCTTATGCTTCTCCAAACAGGTTTCTTATTTGGTGTAGCAGTAACTTATTATAACGCATCCCTCATCGCAAGTATGAGAGCTGATATTGCAGCCCATTGTGAAAAGGCAGCCTTGAATAGCTTATGGATATATAGTCGTATTGGGAAAGATATGATTGATAATCAGTGGATGGAACAACCTCCCCAAGCAGATGACCGTAAGAGATTAGATTATTAGACAAACATTCTCAGTGAATAATATTTAATCCCTGGAGCATACTACTACAGGTGATGTAAATCATCACTCCGTATAAGATTACGTGTAAACAGAAAAGGCTACTGTTCAGGAGCAGTAGTTTTTTTATTTTTAAGATGTATCTTCCATACACTCTTAGTTAACATATATAACTTTAAATTGTTAAACTAGGAATAGTTTTTCATATATTATGATTGTAGAGGAGTTTTCAATTTATTGTATGGCGGTGAAGCTATAGTTTATGCCTCATGGAATGGTTCAACAGAAACAGTCACTTGGCAGGTATTGGAGGGAACAACACCTTTTAAGTTATCAATAGTAGTACTACACAAACAGGTTGCATCGTCTGTGAAATAAATTAACTATTTTACAGCGCTCTGTCGCAAAGACTGAAAGTAAATCTCAAGTTTTTACACCAGAGTGCTTTCTATTATTATCCATTAAGGATTAGGGAATCTTGCGACTACTCTCTAATAAATATATAAAATATACTCGTACTAATTAAACATTCGTGTTAGGAATTATAACCAAGTTGTAGATTATTTGTATAATTTGTTGTTATTGTAGGATTAATTATTTGAAAATTTAGATATTAGATTAGATTTATTATTCATAACATACATACTTATTTTTTTGAAATTTATACAGATTTACTTGTTCTTTATTATTCTAAAGCCAATCAAATAGATAAAGGAGAGGATATATTTGAAAAATTATTATTTATATCGAGAGAAAAAAATAATGACTATGAAAACTGTTACTGAAATGACCGGATTGTCTGAGAGAAAAATTCGTTATTATGAAACTCAAAAACTTATTTTTCCTGAACGTACCTTCTCTGGTACCCGTAGGTATTCTTTTTCTGATATTGAGAGATTAATGGATATTGCAGAAAAAATAGAAGATGGAGTTCTTACACGAGAAATTCGAGATGATCTTTATAAAAGAAGAAAAAAGATATTAATACAAGAAACAAAACGATTATAGGTCAACTAAGAGCTCATTTTCCGCAAACCTAACTTAATAATTTTATCGTCAAGATTAATAATAATTATTACATTGCTTAAAATAAATAATTTAAAATCCTTTCTTCGCTATGCTTTTTACAATTTCCAGAAGGGTGAATTATATATGAAGGGAACAAATGATATGAAAATATTTATGAATCGGGTTATAAAAAACATTACTTGTATAGTTGAATTTGTTTATCTATATATGCTGCTCTCTTTTATAGAATTACAGGCTATTTTACTAAAATCATTGCAAATAAAATAGTCTTCTACCTTAAAAGATTCATAATATATATATCTTTAAAGATATATATATTATGAATCTTTTTGCTGATTTATTTATGGTTCTAACGTAAAAATTGAGGGCCGAAAATTAAGAGGTGATCAATAATTTTATGTAAAAATGAATTTTCTTTTCTTATAGAAATTGTTCATTAGTTTGTTTTAAACATCATTTTTAGTTCTGTGCGAGCTTAATTACAATCAATATGAGATCTTGTCGCAAAGCGCTGACTATACAGAAACAAGGAAGTGTGCAGGTTACTCTTCGTTAGGGAATAAAGCTTGAACAAGAACTGTTATAAACTCATTCATAGGAAGACCTTCTTTCTTTAGGATGGTTGAAGTTACTTAATTTTCTAAGAAAAGTCCTTCCTTTTTGTACTTATTCATTTACACAAGATATTTTACGCTATCTTACGCCTTTCCTTTAATTTAAAACATTAAGGTTTATTATTAAAAAACTTATTTTTGACAAATAATATATTTACTTTAAATTAAAGGAGGGAAAAACATGAAGATTTTCCTAGCAATAATTATTGTCTTTTTATTATCTACTTTAAACCTCTTGTTAATGGATTTTCTATTAGGTTTTAGTTTCCATGATTCATTTATGCACCTTCTAAACCCTTTTTGGGTAATGAGTAATGCTGAATATATCATGTTAGCTGTACTTTTTCTTATTGTCATTGGCCAGCAAATTTTTATGATTATAAAAAAGAAAAAAGAGAAACGATACCATCCTAATTAGTTTTTTTCTTCACGTAGTTCCGAATGATGGAGATAACCAGCATAAACAAAGGAATAACAATAAAAAAAGGAACATGAAAATATTTTAATGTAATAGTAAACCCCTCTTCTAAATGCTCTGAAAAACTGGAGGCGATTGTCATGGATAGAAAAACCAAAATGAATCCTATAGGAAGAATGATTTGCTGGCGGTTCTTCACCTTAAATAAGTCAGTGATTCCAATGATAGCTCCATACATAAAAATAGATGCTTTGAAAAAAACGGTCATTAACAGTGTGAAAACTACAATAGCATCCAGCCTTTCAATAAAATCAAATAGATTGACTTTTCCAATCGTAGCCAAGGTAGGAAATGTAGATCTTTGCATTACATCCAAGCCTAGAATCGACATATTTAAAGCAGCTGTCCAGCTTAAGATCAAGCCACTTGAAATTAAGGCAGATAACCATACCTTTTTTATTAGTTTAGGACGATTCAAATACGGTAGTAACATCGTAAATACGAGCATTTCACCAAATGGAAAAGACACAATAGGAGGAAACGCTGTAGTTAAAATGGGCTTCCAGCCATGTTCAAGAAAGGGTCGGATATGATTGAAATCAATATCTCCAGATACGAGGATAAAGAAATTCCCCCCTAACCCAAATAAGAGTAAAATGACGATAAATACTTCTGCCGTTCTCCCTACTACCTCAATCCCTAGGTAAATGACATAACACATGACAAGAATAAGCGAGAGATTAATTGCTAGTAATGGGGTTTCTGGTAAAGTGGACGAAGTCAGTAAGTCTCCAAAATCCCGTACATTTCTGGCTGCAATATATAAAAAGAACAAACAGTATAATAATCCTAGCACCCATCCAAGGTATTTACCAAATATCTTTCTGATATAACCGGTAAGTGGAAGGGTCGGATATTGACAAAATAACGTATAGTAAACAAAGAATAAGACTATGCCTCCCCCCATCCCAAAAAGGATAGCAAGCCAAGCATCTTTCCTAGCGGGTATTCCATAACTTACGATTAATGCAGTCCCTAAATCGAAAATAAACATCAGGGCAAAGAGTTGAATCACGCTTATTTTCGCTTTCTCCATCTTTGTAGATTACCTCCTTTCTTTACGGTTTTTAAAGCCGTCTTTTTTCTTTCATATTGGCTAATAACTTTCTCAATGTTCAATAATAGAATCAGTCTAAACGCATTACTAATTCATTTTCCTTTTAAAATGCTTACGTATAATCGAAACTAACAACAGCAATACGGGAAGAATGATAAGAGGAATAAAAGCAAAGTAATTAAAAAGAAAACCTTCTTCCGTATGTTCTGAAAAACTAGAAGCCATGGTGAGAGATAAAAAGATAACAACCGTTCCTATCGGTAAAAGAATCTGATGATAATTGTTTAATTTGAATAAATCAGCTATACCAATGACCGCAGTATATAAATAGATGGATGCTTTGAAAAAGACAGTAATCAATAAAGTAAATACCACAATGGCATCCAGTCTTTCTATAAAATCAAACAGATTGACTTTCCCAACTGCTTTTAACATAGGAAACGTCGAACGGTTCATTACATCTAGACCAAGAACAGAGATATTTAACAATACGGTCCAGCTTAAAATCAACCCACTTGAAATCACAGCCCCCAACCAGACTCTCTTTGCTAATTGAGGGCGATTTAAATACGGTAATAGCATCGTAAAAGCAATCATTTCGCCAAATGGGAAAATGAGTAGGTGGGGAAAAGCTGTGGTGAAGATAGGTTTCCATCCGTGTTCAAGAAAGGGACGTATCTGGTGAAAATCAACATCTCCTGATATCAGGACAAAAAAATTCCCGGCTGCTCCAAGTAAGAGCAAAATAACAAAAAATACTTCTGCTGTTCTCCCTAATACTTCCACACCTAGATAAATGACATAGCACATCACAAGCACAAGTGTAATATTGATTACCAATAATGGAGTTTCTGATAAGGTGGATGAAACCAATAGATCTCCAAACTCACGTACATTTCTCCCGCAAATGTACAAAAAGGTGAGACAATATAACAAACCAATAATCCATCCAATATATTTGCCAAATATCTCTCTTATATATCCAGTGAAGAGCAAATTCGGATATTGACGAAATAGAATAAAATAGACAAAAGATAAAATAACACCACCACATATCGCCAAAAGAATAGACAGCCAAGCGTCCTTTCCAGCAGATGTCCCATAACTAACGACTAGCGCTGTTCCCAACTCAAAGATAAACATGAGGGCAAACAGTTGAATGACACTTATTTTCGCTTTCTCCATCGATCAAACAACCCCTTTCTTTGCCCCTTGTGGTTAGATTTGTTATTTGCTTATATAGGATTTGGTTGTCATTCCTGTTCGGCGAATAATTGCCTGTACATTCACATGAACTTCTGTTTCCGGAAAGATGTCTTTTTCCCATGACGTCTCTATATTTTTCCATACATGTTTGTCTGCCATATTAACTATTTCACCAAAATTGAAGATATCACTTTTTTGTTTTTGTGCTTTTTTTACTGTCAGTAATACTTCCTGTTTAATCTCTTCTTCTAGTTGTTCATCTAGTTGGCCAAGGACTAGCGATTTACCAAGGTCCTTAGAACAATTATTTTCTAAGACAGCGCCTTCGGCATGAACGGTAATATAGATAACTGGTTTCTGATGTTTGATTGTTACATGAGTAGATGATTTGGCACGTGAAATTTCAATTGCAGTGGCTTCCTTTTTCTTTCCACAGTTAAGATTCATCACAGTTCGTTTCATTTCATTTGTAATCCAAGTCACTCCTCGTGCAGCATGCCCATCCAACCATTTTTCCAACTTCCCATTTTTAAAAAGAGCCATTCCTTTTATTTCAATCTGCGCGCGTGGGGAAATTTGTTGCGTATTTGTTGTGGCATTTCCACTCTTCGTCTCTCCATTAATCTCAACACCTGTGACCATTACACTTCCTTCTTTTAGTCCTTGAATCACCTGATCTGCACGTGTACTTTTATATGCTCCCCAGTCTTCTTCAGAAGACTTTAATGCATCCCCAATTTTTGCAGAAGGGATGGCTTCTAAAGCTGTTGTGACTTCTAGCGTTTCTTTTGCTGTAACATGCCCTCTTGCAATTAAAACTGGAAAAAGGACGCGAAATTGGGCATCACGTTCAATCATATCAAACAAATCTTCAATTCCTTCTTTCGCTACCCTTTCACCAATCACCAAAACTTGAAGGTGAGGAAAGAAAAGCTCTCCAGGTGACTTTGTTGAAATCTTTCGAAGGGTCTCAGCAAGGGTGCTTCCTGTTTCAGTAAAGGTTGTCACAGGCGAAGCTTGAACTTTCCCCCCCTGTTGTCCACCAGCGACTTGTGAAGGGTTGATGATTTGAACTGTCACTTTATATCTGTTTTTTACGGCGTCACCGCCTTTATCAATGGCCATTCCTGATACGATACTCAGTTGCTGTAACTCTTCGCGGTCCCAGCACCCTGACAATAAGACTAATAATGCACAAAGTAAAAGAAGCATCAGTGGTTTATGTCTCATCGGAATCCCTCTTTGACTCATGTTGTTTCATGCCACCTTCTCTTGGTGAAGGTTCACGATTGTAGTTATCATCTGTCCTCTTCGTTTTTACCTGACTAATTAAACGAGGACGTTTAGACATAAAAGGTAAGGGAAAACGGAAAATAGAATCTTTTTGATCAGCTATAATAATGGGTGCAAAAGGTGCTAAATACGGAATACCAAATGAACGCAAACTACACGTATGAGCTACTAGCATGATTACACCTAAGCCAATTCCATATAGTCCAAAAAAACTTGCCAAGATCATCATTCCGAATCGAAGTAAACGAGTAGCATCTGTCATCGCATAATGAGGGATAGTGAAACTGGCAATGGCTGTGGCGGCCACGACAATAACCATCGCGCTAGAAACAATTCCAGCCGAAACAGCTGCTTCTCCCAATACAAGAGCCCCTACAATAGAAACAGCCTGACCAACGGGACGCGGCATACGAACACCGGCTTCTCGCAACACCTCGAACGTGAACTCCATCAATAACGCTTCTATAATAATGGGAAAGGGAATGCTTTGACGCTGTGCTGCCAAATTAATTAACAACGGTGTTGGAATTAATTCCGGATGGAATGAAAGAAACGCAATAAATAACGATGGACCAAGAAGAGTGATTAAAAAAGAAATAATTCTTAACACTCGCAGAAAGCTAGCCATCGTCCAGCGTAAATAATAGTCCTCCGCGGTCTGGAAAAATTGATTCCATGTCGCAGGGACAATAAGAGGCGTAGGTGTTTCATTTACAAAAATTACGACTCTTCCTTCCAATAGATTTCCTGCCACTACATCGGGGCGTTCGGTTATAAAAACAGTGGGCCAAGGGGTCCAGGTTTCATCTGTAATCCATTCTTCAATCGTATTCGACCCTTGGACTTCATCTACTTCTATTTTACTGAGCCTCTCTTTTATTTCTGTAAGAAGCTTATCATTGACAACTCCTTTTACATACATCAAACCAACGCCTGTTTGCGTGATTTTTCCCATTTCTTTCGTTTCCAACCAAAGATTAGGACTTTTAATTCGCCGACGAATCATGGCTGTATTACTAATAAGAGACTCTGTAAAGCTATCTCGAGGGCCTCGGACAGACGATTCAGTCACAGGTTCCGAAATGGCTCTAAGGTCCCCCCCTTGCGCGGAACAGGCTAACCCTTGATCCCATCCATCTACTAGTACGATTGTTTCTCCCGATAAAAGATGAAGAAAAAGTTTATCAAAATTTGTTACTTCCCCCACATTTGTAATGGTTAATATGTGTTCTTTTATGAACGTCCCTAATTCACTTGGTCCATAAGGATCTTCTTTTTCAATCATATCTACATCATTCATCAGTCTTTCTATAATGGAGTTTCCCAGAATTTCTTTGTCCGTTAATCCATTTATATAAATAGAAGCTACTTTACATAAAAAAGGTTTTCCCATTTTAAAATCCCGAACCACTAAATCTCCACTATTACCTAAAGAATCCTTTACTTTCGTAAGATTTTCAGCTAAAGATGAACTAAGAACCCCGTTATTTGAAGTCGCTTCTTCATACTGAGGGCCCATTTTTTTGGGTTTTCTGGCTTTTTTTATCAAGCGATTCCATGCGCTGTTCATATTTTAATAACCCCCCACTTTTGAATGTCATCGAATGAAGAGGACAATGGATTTTTCCAATATTCACTAGTAATTTTTCCTTATATTACTTTTTTATACATTCATTCAGCCTTCATTAACTTGTTACAAAGGAAAGTAACTAACGTAGCATAAAATTCACTATAATGTGATAACTGGATTTGGATTGAATGGACCTGCCAATATCTCTATTCGTTAGATCGTTTTGGTCGTAATAAAGAAGAAATCCTGCAAGAGTAGAATGCCATCAAAAAAGAGGGTGAGGCGGACATTGCAGTCTTGGATATGCCATTGTTGGATACAGCTCAGTATAAGACTAGGCTAGTTTTGGAACATTTATTGCGGATTTAATTCTGCAAATTCTGTCTTGGATGCTCCAAGAAGAAAGAGATCGTATTCGCAAGTATCAAGGAGCGGGAATTGATGCTGCGCTGAATAAGGAGATAACTTTTGAAAGACCTAAAGCTCAAGTTAGCCAGGAGTTTATTGAAGTTTATAAATGGTGGAAATAAAAGTGAATCAAAACTGTACAAGCCATGAAAGAAGCAAATATGAAGAAAACAACATTTTATAAAGTAGTAAAGCAATATGAAAGTACTTTAAAAAAGGTCACTTTATAATAGAAGAAACTCTCCAAAAAGAAGCCTTTGCTATAATTAGCAAGGGCTTTCAAATTTGGGAGAATCATAATGAATATGACTAAGTTAAAAGGTATTTTTTAAATTTTAGGACTAATGATTATATTTTCCTGTGTCTAAGCAGTAAGTTTTGAATCGTTACTATCTTTAGATGCTTGATCTTTATTTCTTAAGAGGAATGCACCAAATAGAGTAAAGACAGTGACGATAATCCCCATGATTAAGTATGTCTGACGAAATCCAATTGAATCGTATAGATTTCCTACAATAGGAGAGAGTATAACAGCCCCTAGCTGCATCGCAAATTGGTATCCAACTAAATATAAGATTGAAGAGAATTTCGTATCAAAATGTGTAGCAAGATACTTAAAGACAGAAACTATAATAATTGCAAACTCTGGTGCGTTAAGAAGCTTAATAAATGAAATGCTGTATGGATCTGATACTAACCCTGAGCCTGCCACGCGTAAAATCATAATGATTCCTGCTAAAATTAAACCTCCTTTAGGACCTACTTTACGGACAATCAATGGAGCAACTAATAACATACCGGACTCTAAAAAGACCTGACCGGCATTCAAGTAACCAAATATTTGGTTTCCTAATTGTTCTGTTGGGAACAGAGAGGCATAATATACAGGGAATTGTTGGTCAAAAACATTATAAATACAGCCCGTCCCGAGCATGAAAATCATAAAAATCCAGAAATCTTTTCGTTTAAATAAACTACCCAAATCTTGAATAGAAAGGGACTTTGCCTTCTTTTCTTCAATAGTGGATACTTCTACTTTTGTAAGGAAAATAACAAGTAATAAGATAATGCCTGATCCCGATGCAATCCAAAAGTTGATATCAGGGTTAATATTAAGCATTCGTCCCCCTATGGCAGCTGCAACGGCAGCCCCTATTGATCCCCAAAGTCTTGCACGACCGAATTCAAACTCATACTTTCTACCAACTTTTTCGATATATGACTCGATAGCTGAGATACCAGCTAAAAAGGTAATTGCAAGATAAGCCCCACCTGTAAGGGCTCCTACCCAAAAATTCCAGTTTAAAAGAGGTTGATAGATAAAAATTAGAAATGGTCCAGATAAAATAACCAAAACTGAAATGAAGTATAATAAATTCTTTCGTAACCCCAATTTATCGGAGATATATCCATACAGAGGTTGAAAAAGCATAGTAAAGACAGCGTTTACAGAAAAAACAATACCCGTTTGTGCTCCGGAAAGGTGAAGACTTTGTCCCAACCAGATAGCAAAAAAAGTAAAAATAGAGGCAATAGATAAGAAGAATAAGAAAAAGAAACTGCTTAGCTTCCAGTAAAGTTTATTGTTTTGCATATTTAAATCCCCTTTGCTGTTTATGTATCTAAATTTTATTTAGAAAGCGTTTTCGATTTGATTGTATTATATATGGTACCGATTTCATATGTCAATAAGAAAATAATTTTAAAAAATACCTTTAAACAAAGGTTTATTTAAATATAAAATATTTTCTGTTTTGGTATTGATTTCTTATTTGTAGAATAAATACTTTTAATATACTGATTTATTAATGATGAAAATTTCTATAAAAAAATTCTATTTTAAAGAGTCGCAGTAATTCTAATGGTATTCTTGTTGAATAGACGGTATAAAGCTGGTAGAGAGTTGCAAACGAATTCATTCATTGCATTTTGACTCTTTTTTAACGTAAAATAAGTATGAAACTGATTTCAGTTAGTGATGGAGTGATAAACAAATGCCTACAATATATGACGTAGCAAAATTATCGGGGTTATCAAAAACAACTGTTTCCCGTGTTATAAACAATCATTCGTATGTTTCAGAAGAGAAAAAAAATCTTGTGATAAAAGCAATGAAAGAGCTTAACTATACCCCAAACCCTTCGGCAAGAAGGTTAAGAGGGCAAGTAATGACTACAATTGGTGTAATTGTACCAAGAATTATAAATCCATTTTTCTCTTATTTAGTAGACTCAATTGAACAAGTTGCTTATAAAAACGGCTATCATGTATTAATTTTTCAAAGTAATGAAGATAAAGAGAAAGAATTAGCTTTTTTAAACTTACTAAAAACAAAGCAAGTTGACGGAATTATTATGACCTCCATTGAAAATGAGTGGAGTATCATAGAACCGTTTATCGAATATGGTCCTATTTTGTTATGCAATGAATATGTAAACAATGCAAATGTTCCAATTGTTCGATTAGATCAATACAAGGGTGCCTATATAGGTGTAAAGCATTTACTTGAAAAAGGCCATCGGAAAATTGGATACTGCACAGGTGGTTTGTTCGCTGAGGAAGGTAAGGACAAGGACCGGAATCAAGGTTATCAAAAAGCACTTCAAGAGGCAGGAATTGA
This sequence comes from Priestia aryabhattai, assembly GCF_023715685.1. Lineage (NCBI taxonomy): Bacteria > Bacillati > Bacillota > Bacilli > Caryophanales > Bacillaceae > Priestia > Priestia aryabhattai. The sequence goes on along the minus strand of NZ_JAMBOQ010000001.1, from coordinate 179,577 downwards.
GCCAGATCCAAAATGGATTTTTGTCAATCAACATAGTATTGAAGACGGCAAAAAGGTAATTAAAAAAATCTTGACGATGGAGGATCGCCCAACGGCTATATTTACAGGAAGTGATGAAATTGCTGGGGGAATGATGATTGAAGCCAAAGAGTCGGGGATAAGAATACCTAATGATTTAGCGATTATTGGCTTTGATGATCAACCTCTTGCACAAATGGTAGATCCAAAGCTAACAACTATTCGACAACCTATTGATCAGATGGGGATAAAAGCAATGGAAACCCTTATTGATATGTTGAATGATTCTGAATTAAAAGTGGAAACTTTTGAACTCCCAATTGAGCTGGTTGTTCGAAGTTCAACATAACAGGAGATAACATATGAAGGTGAGAGCTGAACTTATTAGTTCTCACCATTTTTGAAAAAATTTCAGAAAAATGATTGAAACCGTTCCCATAATGTAATACAATAAATTTACCTTAAAGGAGAATACAGTTTCTCTATATTTAGCTATTTATGGCACACTTAAAATAAAGAGTTTAAGTTAAATATAGAAGTATGAGGGTGAAGGGTTATATCAGATTTTTTAATAGCATAAATTTTTTTAATCATATATGGTATCGATACCATAAGAACGAAGAATAAGTACATAATTTTAATATAAATATATTGGAGCTGATAAGAAATGGTTCAACTAAGTGAAAGAAAGAATGAAGAAAGCGCTACAATAAAGAATAGACAATGGTGGAAGGAATCAGTTGTATATCAAATTTATCCTAAAAGTTTTTATGATTCTAATGGGGATGGAATTGGTGACTTAAAAGGAGTTATTCAAAAGTTAGATTACTTAAAAGAGTTAGGTATTGACGTTATTTGGCTAAGTCCAGTTTATAAATCACCAATGGATGATAACGGATATGACATCTCTGATTATCAAGCAATTGCAGAGGAATTTGGCTCTATGCAAGATATGGATCTACTAATTGATGAAGCTAAAAAAAGAGATATAAAAATTATTATGGATTTAGTAGTTAACCATACTTCGGATGAACATGAATGGTTCCTAGAATCAAAAAGCGATGTAAATCATCCTAAAAGAGATTGGTATATTTGGAGAAATGGAAAAGAAGATGGTGCTCCACCTAATAATTGGCGATCTATTTTTGGCGGTTCCTGCTGGGAGTATGATGAACAAACCGGACAGTATTATCTTCATGCATTTTCTAAAAAGCAACCTGATCTTAATTGGGAAAACCGTGATCTTCGAGATGCCGTCTATAAAATGGTCACATGGTGGTTAGATAAAGGAATTAGCGGCTTTAGAGTAGATGCCATTACATTTATAAAAAAAAGACAAGACTTTGAAGATATATTTGCTAATTCGCAAGACGCAATGAATGTAATTGAAACAAATCAAGAAGGCATTCATGAATTTTTAAGTGAACTAAGTAAAGAAGCTTTTACTTCACGTGATATCTTAACTGTGGCGGAAGCACCTGGAGTATCACACAAAGAATTGCCTATTTATGCAGGAGAAGATGGGCATTTTAGTATGCTTTTTGAATTCGATCATGTTGATCTAGATATAGGCAAAGAAGGAAAATGGTATGAACCGTATAATTGGAACCTACTTGATTTCAAAAAAGCCATTTCTGACAGTCAAACTTTCTATAACGACACAGGCTGGGGGGCACTTTATTTAGAAAACCATGACCAGCCTCGTTCCTTAAACAAATTTATTAAACAAGAAGATATAGGACCTATTTCAGCAAAAATGTTAGCTACTGTCTATTTCCTATTAAAAGGGACGCCATTTATCTATCAAGGGCAAGAAATCGGAATGACAAACGTAGAGTATCCATCGATTGAGCATTATAATGACTTAGCGTCAATCGATCAATATTACTCTGCACTGAAAGAAGGATTTTCAAAAGAGGAAGCATTAGCAGCGATCTGGAGACGCAGCCGTGATAATTCTCGAACACCTATGCAGTGGAATTATTCTGAATATGCAGGGTTTAGCCAAGGCACACCATGGATAGAGATAAATCCAAATTACTCTTCTATTAACGTCGAGAATGCTTTAAAAGATAGTAATTCTTTATTTTATTTCTATAAAAGCTTAATTAGTTTAAGAAAAAGCAGTCCATATTCAGATGTCATTGGTTTTGGTAAATACGAAGATATGTTTGAAGATAGTCTACAAATCATGGCTTACACGAGGGAGTTTAACGATAAAAAAATAGCAGTGATTGCTAACTTTGATAATAAAGAAGTAACTCTAAACTTAGATTTTAATATAAAAAAAGTTATTTTATCGAACTATGATCGTTTAGAATTACACCTAAATCAGATAAAATTACGACCTTACGAGTCCATTGTTTGTGAAATCGATTCATCATTTTAATCTATTTTTATCACAATTAACTCATTCACATACAGAAAGACAGGGTGAAATCTTTTGAAAACATTAAACGATCAACATCAAGAAAAAATCTTAAAGGCAATGGAATCTGTGTTAAAAGAGCAGGAGTCTGTCAATCGGAATCATTGGCGACTACAATACCATGTGTCTACACCAGCATACTGGATGAATGACCCAAACGGATTCAGCTTTTACAAAGGTGAGTATCATTTATTCTATCAACACCATCCTCACTCTCCTAATTGGGGACCAATGTTTTGGGGACATATAAAAAGTAGAGATCTCACTTACTGGGAACACCTTCCTATCGCTCTTGCTCCGAACGAAGAATATGACCAAGATGGATGTTTTTCAGGAAGTGCAATTGAAAAAGATGGAAAGCTGTATGCAATGTATACAGGGAATGTGTGGACAGGGGCTAACTATGATACAGACTTAACACAAGTTCAGTGTCTTGCTGTAAGCGAGGACGGCGTTTATTTTAATAAAGTACCTCAAAATCCAGTTATTAGTTTAGTGCCTGAGGGGGATATTCATCCCTATCATTTTAGAGATCCAAAAGTATGGAAAAAGGATGGCTATTATTATTGTGTTCTTGGATCACGTACAAAGGATCACGAAGGTCAAGTTCTTTTATATCGTTCAAAGGATCTGATGAATTGGGAGTTTATAAATGTAATGGCCAAAAGTCAAGGAGATCTTGGTTTTATGTGGGAGTGTCCAGATCTCTTTAGTCTCGATGGACAGGACGTGCTTGTCATGTCACCTCAAGGGTTAAAACCAAAAGGGGCTCTCTACCATAACTTACATCAAGCTGGATATGTAAAAGGGAAATTAGACTATAAAACGGGACTGCTTCAACATGAAGACTTTCAGCTTTTGGACTACGGGTTTGACTTTTACGCTCCTCAAACAACAGAAGATGAACATGGTAGACGAATCATGATAGCATGGATGGCGATGTGGGAAAGCAACATGCCCGAACAAAAATACAATTGGGCGGGAGCAATGACTATTCCGCGTGAGCTTTCTATTAAACAAGGGAATATAATTAGTAAACCAATTTCAGAGCTTAAGCAGCTTCGTCAAAATCACGTGCAGTATAAAAATATTACAGTTAACGGAGAACAAGAACTTGCGGGTATTTCAGGTGATTGTTACGAACTTGAAGTAAAAATTAACGCAAAAGCTGCTTCACAATTTGGAATAAAATTGAGAACAGATAATGAAACTCACCAGGAAACGCTCTTAACTTATGATAGGCTAGAAAGTTTGTTTATCTTTAATCGCGATAACTCAGGTGAAGGTGATGGGGGAATAAGAAAAGCACCTGTTCAATTAAATGATAATCACTTACATCTTCATCTGTTTGTTGATAAATCGTCAATTGAAGTTTTTATTAATGAAGGCGAGAAAGTGATGACAGGCAGAATCTATCCTGGAGACAACGCAAAAGGTATTTGTTTCTTTGCAGATCAAGAAATTGAATTGAGTACCTTAAATAAATGGAAATTAAGCAAGGGCGTTTCCCCACTGACTTTTAAAGGCTAATAGGAATTGTATAAAGATAGTAGCCAAGCAAAGTACAAGAAAGAAATTACACCAATTTACGTAATTAGATTAACTTGGAGAACAGATGACCTTAAGGGGATCTGTTCTTTATATATATTAATATCTTTATTACCTGGAAAGGTGCTTTTTTTGATTACTGTTATTCTTTATAAATAGTTTTATAAAGAATAGAGGGTAAATCATCAAGTACAAATTAAAAGCCCACCATGTTAAATCGAAATCTTTAATAAATGCCCAATACGCAATAGCTTGTAGCCCTGAGCAAAATGTTAAAACCAGAGAAATTAAAGCGTATCCCTTCCATGATTCCTTATTTAGCTTGTATAAATATAGACTAAATAATCCAGTGAATGAAATAAGAATATCTAGAGGGAAGAACGACCAGTTCCAAGCTATGACTAGGGGATTATTATAATCTTTAAAAGCTGCACTTTGAGGTATAAGCTGAAAATAAGTAACAATCCAATAGATAATAAATCCTATATCGGTGACAAGAAAAAAAGGTTTTAAATATTTCATCTTTTTATCTAATGTGTTCTTCCAAAGTGGATTTACTAGTATCAGCTTCTTTTTCCCCGGTCATATTTAATGTCACTACGCCGATAATAATTAGAGCTATAGCAACGATCTTTAGCAGACTTACACTTTCATTAAAGTACATAAATCCAATTAGCGTAATAATTATAATCCCCATACCTGACCAAATAGCGTAAGCGATTGAAACTTCTAAACTTTTTAACGTTAATGTCAAAAAGCATAAACTACAAATATAAAAAAGTATAAGCAATACACTTGGTATAACTTTAGTAAAACCGTCTGATAATTTCATGGTCGTAGTCCCAGCAACTTCGAAAAGAATAGCTAAACATAGATAAATCCAATGCAACTTTCTTCGCCTCCTTATTTTTTACAGAAATACTATTCAAAAGAATATCTATAATAGAGCTTGATATTTCAATCATTTAAACTATAAAAAAGACTCGTAGATAACAAATAAATATAACTTTAAATATCCCATAAGTATAAGTTTAACATATTAGGATTTTTATGTATAATCTATAGATGTTGTTACTTACATATTTTGAGGAGGAGAAAAGAAATGAAGAAAACGTTTGTCGCATTAATTTTTGCTTTATCCCTGGTTGTATCTGCATTAGGAATTCAGCCTTCCAATGCTAAAGGTGAATCAAACCACAATCCGGTTGTTCTTGTTCATGGAATCAGCGGTGCGTCCTATAACTTTATTGCTATCAAAAACTATTTAATCGCTCAAGGATGGGATCGCAATGATCTTTATGCTATTGATTTTATAGATAAGACAGGCAACAATTTGAATAATGGGCCTCAGCTTGCTCGATACATTGATCAAGTGTTGAAAGAGACGGGAGCTAAGAAGGTAGATATTGTTGCTCATAGTATGGGGGGAGCAAACACGCTGTACTATATTAAATATCTAGGGGGAGGGGATAAGATTGAAAATGTCGTGACATTAGGAGGAGCGAATAGTTTAGTTTCTTCTACAGCACTCCCAGGTACGGATCTCAATCAAAAAATTCTTTATACGTCGATCTACAGTATAAATGATCAAATTGTTGTTAATAGTCTCTCTAGGTTGCAAGGAGCAAGAAATATTCAACTTTATGGCATTGGACATATTGGATTGCTTTCAAATAGTCAGGTTAACGCGTACATAAAAGAAGGGCTGAATGGCGGGGGACAAAATACAAACTAATTATTTTTTAGGTGGGCAAGGCAGGCTCGACTTTTATATATTGGGGATTAGGCTGTTTGCCTTTGTTTTTCAACAGCATGGACTCGATGAAAAACACCTAAAGTCGCAGTATCTTCAGCATAGAAATAGATTAGACTGCTAAAAGTACCTCGGTTAATCGGGGTGCTTTTTTTAGGTTTTTGTACAGCGAGTCCATGATTAAAAACCGCTCAAAGTGGTTTTTAATCGCGCATTGCGCCTGCCTCTCGAGAAGTCATTGCGCCTTGTCCTTGACTTACATCTCTTTGGATTTCTTGTTTTACTTTTTGTGGATCTGTTTCAGAAGCTGCCGGTTTCTCAGTAAAACCCGCATTTCCTTTAGTTGATTGATTCTGTTGCATATAATTTCTCCTTCCTTTTTCATTGGTACAAAAAGGAAGAATGGAAATCCATTCTTCCTTCAGCCATCAATTATAAAATTGTCTTAGAAACGTCCGCCGCCAAGTTGTTGCTCAGCCATTTGTACAAGACGTTTTGTGATTTCGCCACCTACTGATCCGTTTGCACGTGCAGTTGTATCAGCACCAAGGTTTACACCAAATTCGCTAGCGATTTCATATTTCATTTGATCGATTGCTTGTTCAGCACCGTATACTAATAATTCGTTGTTGTTGCTGCTTTTGCTGTTTGCCATGTTGTGTCACCTCCTTGTTTTTCTTAAGTTTCCTATTGTTGAAGAAATGTATCCGTGGTAAATAATGGATGGATATTTCCTCATCAGGATGACATACTAATTTTTAGAAACAACCGACACTGTAAAAAGTGGGATTAGATGTTTCATTTCCTTGTGACTAAAAACTAAACGCTTGCCATGTGTAGGAGAGAGAATGACATTTCGTTTGTCATTCTTTTTTCATGTTCATACGTATACTATTTGAATGACAAAAGCCTAACTCTATAAAGAGTTAGGCTTTCGCTTGATGAGAACGGTCAATATCCAAGGGGCTGCCTCAAATGATTGCTTTTTATATCTATTTTAAGAGTTAGGTTTATTGATTCTAGCCATTGCTTCTTGGACTGCATTTACGATAAAAGGATCTTTTTCCTTCAAGTTATTCACGCTAATTTCACCTGAATGCAAACCTCTGCAAATTTCATGGATATCTTCTTCAATTGTAATCGGCAACTTATTCTCAGTAAGCATGTTACTTAATTCATTTGCTAACATTTTTTGTTGATCCATGGGATTCCCTCCTTGTCATGTAAAAGTATAAAGTGATCAAACTTATTTATCTTCTCTTCCTTCTTGCTGATTCTGTACTTTTTCAATCCCAGTGTTTGATTCAAACCCGACTCTATAGGTTCCGGACTTTTGCTGCTTTACTGACTCTGGCATTTGATACTGTTTTAAATCATCCTGAAACTGTCTTGTGCTTGGATTTCTTTCCACTTATATTCCTCCTCTTCAAATTAAATTTTGACGTTTTAGTTTCCCCATTTCGTAAAACAATTAAGCATGTTGTACATGTTTCTTATCAACAAATAGCTACTTAATTCGGATGAAATAAAAATATAACTTAACCTTCCACTTATTTTATCTTCAAATTTTCAAACAATAGGGCTAGGAGGTGTTTTTATGCCAAAGAAAGACTTTAAAGGCGTTGATAATTCAGGAATTGCAGAAAGAGTTGATTATAACAACTATAAAAATAAAGATAGCAATAATGATCCTACGTTTAACCGTATCGTTGAAGAAGATGGGCGTGCTATTGACCCAGGGGAAACCTTAGAAAATTTTTTCACTGACCTTGAAGGTGAAGAGCCACAAGAAATTACAACCTAATAAAATAAAAAAGAATAGAAAGCAGATGCTCTCTTTTAGGGAAAAGACACATAAAACGTATATATTTTCTTGAGAAAACTCGCTATAACCGAGTTGGAATGAACAAACAAAATGAGTGCTATTAATAGAGGTGAAGTTAATGTCGCATACAAAAATTGAACGAACAACGTATATGTATGATCCGTTGACCATACAAGGTCTTGAAATGAATATACCTAAAGAGGGTGAAGGCAACCAATCACTAATAAATCGTTCAGGATTAAGTACCTCTACGTTCAAAACAAACATGAATAGAGAACATTTTGAACGGTATATTTACTAACAAGAATATCCTGGAGCTTTTTATTTTATAAAAGGATCCTTCTATTTTCTATCCTAGAAGGGTCTTTCCACTCAATATTCTCATTTCAGTATAGTAAATCAACTGCTTATTCCTAACGTATTGGAGATTTCACCTTGGTTTTAGGTGTGGATGGGTAATAAAAGTGGTTAGTATTTTTTCATATATACTGTCTGTACATCCATTGTAGAAAGGATTTAACGAAATGCAGAAACAAACCTTAATTTTTAATTTAGACGATACGCTTGTTCACTGTAATAAATATTTTAGAGATACAATAAATGATTTTGTGGCTCAATTGCAGGAATGGTTTGAGAATCTGACTAAGGAAGAAATAAAACAAAAGCAATTAGAGATAGATTTAAAAAGCATCGAAAAGTATGGCCTTCACTCTTCTCGTTTTCCAGAATCATTAGTAGCTACTTATTTATTTTTTAGTGAACAAAATCATCAAGATATCCATGAAGATAGAGTAGAAATGGTCAAAAAAATTGGTCAAAGTGTATTTGAAGTACCGATAGAGCCTTTGCCAAATATGTATGAAGTATTAGATAAGCTTAAAGAACAAGGACATAATCTTTATTTACACACAGGTGGAGACGAGGAAAATCAGGGTAGAAAAATTGTTCAGCTAGAGTTAGCTAAATATTTTGAAAAAAGGGTGTTCATTTCTGAACAAAAAGATACACCTGCATTAAAAGAAATACTAAACCAAATTAATTATAATCCCCGAAATACTTGGATGATTGGAAATTCTTTAAAAACTGATATAAGGCCAGCAGTAGAAGTTGGAATACATGCCATTCATGTACCTTCTGAACTGGAGTGGAGTTACAACCAAGTTAAAATTGATATTACGCCAAAAGGCAATTTGATAACCGTTAATTCATTGCTGGAAGTTCCAGAAATCATCCAAAAGCATGCTCAAGAAACTGTTGTATCCACCTAAGGTTAGGTCATATGTAAACACAATGTACAAGAGCAGCTAACCGTTGATACAGATCTAAACCTTACTCAACAATAACCAGACAAAGTTCTTATGTTTTTTCTAATCAAATCACATAATATACAGAGGAGGTGACTGATATGGCAGATCAATCCAAAGAATCAGAAAAAATGATATGTGAAGATCATAATTCTCCAGTTGATGAAAGAAGCTACGATTTATACGAAGCGACGCGTAATTCACTTTTACGTAATGAATTAGATGACAAAAATAAAAACATTTTAAATAATATTGATAACGCAGCGATTGATGTTAATCTTGAGGGATAATGGACATTGAAAAACCTTCTATTCTTGTAAGGGTGAACTAAAAAACACCTCATTCTTACTATCACAAAGCATGTTTAAAAGGTTTATAGTCCTCATGTTTAAAAAATATGTACCCTTAGTATCATAGCAATGGCATGTTACTAAGGATCCATACTTCTTTTTCTTTTAGTAAAGAAGACCCTAAATAATTAGGGTCTTTTTTAGGTGTTTGTCCAAACATTCTATGGTTGTTTCACATACAGTAATAGGAGTCTACTAACAGAAAGAAGAAGATTTTTTATAATGAGAAACAACTATCCTTATCACCACTTTAATTACGGGGGGGTATCAAGGGTCTATGTATCCTCAGGAAGGTAATTGCGGTTATCCTCAATCTAAACCTTGCAGTCAATTGCCCCCTCAAACATTGCCTGCTCAATATGACCCAGTTAAACAAAATACATCTTTTACTGATCAAGATGTATTTGTGCCAGTTGTGCATCCTAGTCATACTACAAATGTTTATCGAAAAAATTATAAATATATGCACTCATTCCCGCATGCAGAATCCGTTGTATGTCAAGAAACGCATCAACATTTTTGCGCTCCAAGCTGTCCACCTAGAACTCGCACTTGGTGCTGATAGCCAAAAAAATCCCTTCATTTTAACAATGAAGGGTTTTTAATATGTGAAATTTATGATGTTATCTAGCTATCGTTGAACAAAGTGGCCCATTTTAGACCTAAATCCAATCGATATGAGTTATGTCTACATATAATACCCTAACCCATGTATATTTGAAGTTTTTTCCTTTATTTAAATACCGTGAAAAGAGGTGTTTATATGTCTAGTTATGGTGGATCTGGCTCTGGTTTTGCTTTATTAGTTGTCCTATTTATTCTTCTTGTCATTATTGGATGCAGCTGTTACGGCCGCGGCTTTGGCGGTTACTAACAATAAAAAAGTCTTTCTCTAATATGAGAAAGACTTTTTTATTGTAGGTTGTGTAGGAGGTTCTTTTATACGCAATAGACCTGATTGGGTGGATTCAAACAATCTATTGCGGAGGGAGTAAAGCTCACATATGGGATCTGAGGATGCTTCATTGTATGTTAAAGAAACTAAAAGGTTATTATTTTTTTATTTATAGTGATATAAAACTTAGTCTATTCACTTCATGGAGCAAATTTCTTTTTTAATCATATGCTAAATGTATGAACGATAAGGAGGTGGAGTTTATGTTCTTTGGCGGTTATGGCGGAGGTTATGGCGGCGGCTGCGGTTACGGCGGAGGTTATGGCGGCGGCAGTGGTTTTGCTTTAATCATCGTGCTGTTTATCTTACTAATCATTATCGGCTGTGCTTGTTGGGGAGGATTTGGCGGTTGCTAATTATTAGTCTGCCTTTATCTCTAACTTAAAAAAGTTAGCTTTATGCTAGCTTTTTTTATTTGTTAAATTGGGACATATATAGTGATGTTAATACTGATCTCCGCTATGTTAACCAATGGTTTACAGCTTGTTACTAAGCGTTTATGGAATTTTTTACATATTTGTTGTAAGCTAAGCCTTAGAGGTGATGAAGGTGAATTTAGGGGAAAAGCTACAGAAGTTAAGAGAAGAGAAAAAGATGTCCAAGGAAGAATTAGCTGGGGAAATGAATGTATCTAGACAGGCTGTATATAAGTGGAAAAATAATAAAGGGTATCCTGATATTGAGAACCTTATTAAGTTAAGTGAGCGGTATAACGTGACGTTAGATGAATTGATTTAAGGGGATGAATCTTTTCAAAGCAAAATAGCAATTGACCGAAAAAAGAGTGAGGATTTATCAGATCCTGGTTTTGTTATTGGAATCATTCTTGTATTCGTAGGGCTATTTTTTGATTTGGATACATTTTCAGCTGGTGTTACCATACTGGGTTTTCTAACGATGTTTTTTTATGATGATTTAAAGAAAACATTTTGGAGTATAAAAAAGGATTTTAAGGAAGAAAGGTAAGTAAACAGGCTTTAAGGTCTCTTAAAACCTGTTTTTGTAACTTCAGTTTTCATTAAGAACCTTGCCAATATAATAAAGGCAGTAGATAAAAGTAATGCTGTTAATCCCTGTTTTAAAATAAACCCAAAAATTGTTATAGAAAATGATCCTAAAAAGAACATTAATTTGACTAAAATATTTCTCTTACTCATTTATAATCATCTCAATTCTACATACAGATAATCTATAAAATTACTGATATTGCTTTCTTTGTCCAACAATCCACGCTAAACCTAAAACAGAAACAGTTACAACTACCGCAGTCAACATAACTATATTCACCTCTTCTTCCTTATAATTACATTGTAACATAGCCTCAGAGTGCTGTTTTAAAAGAGATATGAGAATGACCAATACTATTCACTACTTATGGAAAATAGAGAAGTCAGAGCTTACTTACAAAATAATTTTCGTGTTAAGAGAATGATTCGTAATGAGAAGGCTCAAGCAGAGTTTTTATTTCTTTTAAATAAAGAATTGAAGATATGATTCCTAAAGTATGAAAGTTATCATAATCACCTTTATAAGAACCATGGGCAGTTGAAATAAGTTTAGTTGAAAATTCACCTCTTTGTTTTGGGGAAATCATGTAAAATAATGATAAGAGGGGGAGTAGAAATGAATGGAACAGACACAATAGTATTAAATATAAAAGAGATTAGAAGAAGAAGTATAAAGGTCTGGCAAGCAATTCCTGATGATAAACTCGATTGGAAGCCAGATAAAGAAGCTATGACATGCTTAGAAATGGTTCGTCATGTTTTAGAATCAGAATACTATTATCATCTAGCTATCAAAAATTTGGGTAGCTTAAAGGAATTTGATTCTCCTTTTGAAAAAAGACCATTACAATCTATAAAGGATGAATTGGAGTTTGCAGCATCATACCACCAACAATTTTTAGACATGATTACTACTTTTTCTGAAGAAGATTTAACTAATATTCAAATAGACCGTTCAGATGTTGGTTATATTCGTTCCTTAGGGGATATGTTGATGCGGATAGGCTATCATGAATCCGTACACGCTGGACAACTCTTACAGTATTTGAGAATCATGGAGGTTGATCGACCTAGAATATGGGATTAAACCAATTAAATAATATGTATATCATAGATGTCCCTATTTGCTAAGAAACATCTTTTTGTATTTATAGAAAGCTAATTGTTAACAATCTGGACTTTTTGCATGTGAATTTGACCAAACATCGCTGCAATATCTTTACAAATAGACTGACTAATTAATTGGCTACAAGCAACTAGATCAGCGGCTATATCCATGGAGATAGCCGCAGCAACTTCTGGATCTTGAACACGCGCTCCGACTGGAATATCATCCAAAGCTGCTTCTGAACGTTCAGACGGAGTTGGGGGTAAAGCTACCTCATTTTCCTTTAATAGCTTTTCTACAACTTTCATTCATTAGATTAATAAAACATGTTTTGGTGCTTATTCTCCGTGCTTTAGTTTTTTTATATACCTTATTAAGTACTTTACAAAGATATAAAAACCCTGGCCACAGATGTTAATGTGACAAGGGTTTTTGTTTTTAATTCAACCTAATTTTCCAAGGATATATTAGATCTAATATTATTAGTCCTCATAATCACTTTTAAAAAGTAATTCTTTTGGGATTTCCGTGCCACGTGAGCCTCGAATATCTGTTTCCTTCATTTCCGTGGGGTAGAACACGATGAAGTTCTCAAGATTCATTGAAGCTAGTTTTTTCGGTAAAGTTTCTAATTCTGGGTGCCATGCCACAGTTCCTTTTCTAGCACTTAATAAAATCACAAGATCAGTTGACTTAATATTGTTCAAATCATTTTTATAAACGGAATTCCAGCAATCAATGGATTGGAACTCGACTTCGACATTAGGATGTACCTGTTCCGAAGCTTTTCTATAAGCTTCTAAGTCATCACGAATGACAAGGCCTTGAATTGTCGTGTTGAGTTGGGATGCAATGCCTTTAATAATTGAAAGTGAATCTTCAAAACCTGGTTTGTGTACGATATTATTTGGCAGAACAAGAATCACTCGTTCCATCGTATTCAACGGCTGCTTGATCGTGGTTATAAGTGAGCGTTGATAGGTATGTTCAAGGAAATTATCAATAACTCTACCGAAGACCTTTTGGCTTCCTTTACCTGAACCATCCCATCCCACGATAATTGTTGTGATTCGTTCCTCTGTAGCAGCACGTTCGATGCCCCATCCAATATTATGATCTACCCGTGTCAATAACTTAACGGGAATATCTGCCCCTGATGCATATGTAAGAGCGTGTCCAAGCATTCTTTCAGCTTGTGCTACGTCATTACCTGCTTGTTTTAAATCCTTTTGAACGACTGTTAAGGGATAAATCGGTTCTTCTGTCTTTTTCGCCTTTTTAAGAACAAATCCTAAATCAAGTAAAGATTCCATTATATTTGAATTTGTAATTGTGATTAATATACGTTCCGGAAGTGTATCGTCCAGTACTTCTTTATCTTGTGCAACAGCCAATTTCCTTCCATATTTTTCACACAAGTAGGGCCCCAGAATACAAGTAACTAAAATGACAATAATTACAGCATTTATGATTTGCTGGTCAAATAATCCAAATTGATATCCAACAAGTGTTATTGCCAATGTTGCTGCAGCATGGGTAGTGGAAAGTCCAAATATTACCTTACTTTCAGTCTTAGAATAACCATATACTTTACTCGTAACCCAACTGGCAAGTAGTTTACTTCCAATTGCTACAATTGTAATTAATACAATGGTTAGTAATGCTTTAGGGCTCGAAATAAGAACACCAAGATCCATTAACATACCTACAGATAATAAGAAAAATGGAATAAATAAGGCATTTGCCGTAAAGCGAATTCGATTCATTAATGGTCCATGATCGTAAATGTACCGATTTAAGGCTAGACCGGCTAAAAATGCGCCGATGATTGGTTCTAATCCCACAAATAAGGAGATTGCCCCTGCAACGAATAAAATGGCCAGAACAAAGTTGAATTCTGTAGTTCCTTCATTATTAGAACGTTTAAAGAACCACTTTGTGAGATAAGGGGTCAAAAGTAGAACAACTATAGCAAAAAGGGCAGTTGCAATAATCAAGTATACAAAAAAGCCAACGGTTAAATGGCCTTCAGAGGCACCTGTTATTACTGCAAGGAAAAGTAATGCCAAGCTATCTGTTAATAATGTACCGCCAACTGCTGTGGTGACAGCCTGGTTTTTTGCGACGCCAAGTCGGCTGATGGCAGGGTACCCTAAAAGAGTATGTGTAGAGAAAATGCTACCGAATAAAATAGCTGATAGCATGCTGAGATTAAGCCATAACCCTACTAGTATTCCAAGAATCAATGGGATTAAAAACGAGAGGAGACCAAATAAAATGCTGCGATTTCGGTATTTTTTGAAACCATCAAGGTCTAACTCAAGGCCTGCTATAAACATAATAAATAATAATCCAACTGTTCCAAGCAATTGAATGGTTGAATCTCGTGCTAATATTTCTAGACCATTTGGTCCGACGATAATACCTGCAATAATGGGACCAATAATAGCAGGTATCCTTAGTTTTCCCATGAGTATAGGGAATAACAAAAAGATTAATACAGCAAAACCAAATATGAGAACTGGTTCTTTTAGAGGGAAGTGCATAGATATCCCAACCTCACTTTCTACTCGCTAATTTTAGTATTAGCTTTTTTGGAAACATCAATGGTACTATATATAATTTAAAAATTCTAGTCTCAAAACCTATTTGATAAACATTCCTTTTTTCTTTTTAAATTATCCTAAAAGGATAATTTAATTTATAAAATGGAGTACCTTGAGCAAACTACTCAAGACGCTGTGAGGCATCATAATGCTAATTCTCCAGTTTCCTTACGAGAACAGAAAAAGCTACTGTTGAGGCCAGTAGCTTTTTCTGTTTTTAAGCTGCATATGATATACAATTAATTACCATAATGTCTCTTTCGGGAACACATGAAAAAACCAATTCTCTGAGAGGCAAAGGATTGGTAAAAGGGTCTTTTTCTTCTTTATGATGCACGTTTTTCTACATTGTTGAAAATTTAACATTCCTTCAGTAGGTGAGAGTGGAATTAATGCATAAAATAAGTACTTTCTATACCTATGCTTATAGTGGGAAAGATAGTATTTGTTGTGCTTTATTTTCAGTTATAGATTTCTTTAAAAAGGTACCTCATTCTCCAATGCCATTAGAATGAGGTACCTTTTTTCTTATTTAACTACTAAAGAAACTTCCACTCTTTCTTTTTCTCTTATAACGATGATGTCCATAACTTTCGTGGTGGTCACGCTTTTTCCTATAGTTATCACTGCTGCTATAACTCTTAAAAGGTTTTGATTTTCCTCTTTTATAATCACTGCTACTATAACGCTTGTGTTTATTATTCATTAGTGAATCAAACAGTTTCTTGAACATAATTTAATCACTCCTCATAGTCATTTTAAATCTATAAAAAACAAAAAGCGCTTTTATCCTTTTAGTAGATAAAAGCGCTTGATGTACAAACACAGACTTCACCCAACTAAAAATGTAGGCAAAGGTCTTGCTAACAATTAAGATTGCCAACAAAGCCGGAAACATTTTGTTTCGTAGTGACGACTTTTGTTGTACAGCTACTCCCCTTTGGAGTATTCAGTTTGTTCAATGTTAACTTAAACCAATTCTATAAGTCAATTAATAACTAATGAGTAATGATCTTTCCGAACGTTGTTCGTATCGTTTATCTGCCCGTGTAATAAAAACGACAAGTTTTGTTACGTTAGATAAACGCTATGAATGAGTTGCGTGTAGCTGATCCTTGGTAGCGTAGACCAGCCTTATAGTCTTTTTACTCACCAGGGCCTATCAGTTGTTCACCTTGGTAAAGTTCATATACGTATGGGTTATCAGGTGGATGAATGGACTCAATCTGTTGAACCTGAATATAGGGGGTATTTTCTCCGTTATACGTAGTTTTTTGTATTATTCCTGTTATATGAACCCATGTATCTTTTTTTAATGCTGAGGCATTTTCTAGGGTAGATAATAAGCCGTATACAGATGCATCTGCTGCACAACAAGATATTCCAAAACGAGCAACAACGAGTTGATTATCTTTAAATCCTTTTTCACGATATACAAAACCATTTACTTCGATTTTTTTTCCAATAAACTGATCTGTGTTGTTTTCAATAATATTCATGACTGGAATATAATTCGTGTCATTTATAGAAATTACCGATTGCTTGAGTATCTTCTTTTGAAGCAACTCATAAAAACCTTTAGGTGCTACTTTAGCAGTAATACTGTTTTGATGGTTTGTTGGAACATTCTGCGGTGTTTCTTCTGAATTTCCATCTAATAAATCATTTGTATATGTTTCTAATTTTGAATTGGTAGTGTCACTTTTTTTATCATCTGCGGGTTGTTGAGTATCAGGTGTATTAACTGAAAAATTTAATCCTCTTTTTATTGCAACCGAACTATCAAGTGTATGGTTAGACAATAAAAAGCCCGTCATAATAGGCAATAGAAATAAAGAATAAACAAAAGCTGTTTGAATTTTTCCTTTTTCAATATGATCATGACCGCATTCACAAGATAAATCCTTATTTACACTACTTCGCCAAATTTGTATAATTCCCAACAAAAAAAAGGTACCAGAAGAAAACAATATAAAAGGCATCATTTTAGGCACAATAAATTGAATGATTTTACCTGTTAATATGAGTTTAAACATAAGAAGGGAAAAACCAATTAGTAATATTCCCCTTATATAAATAATAAATTGCTGATCAATTTTTTTCATACCATTTCTCCTATCTACTAACTATTCCATAAGTCATGACGATAAGATACACAATCACAGTAATGATAAGAATCAGACTAAATGCAAAACGTTTTTTAAAAAAAGCCAGCAGCATAATAGTGTTTTTAAAATCCATCATAGGTCCATATAGTAGGAAGGCAAGAAGAGCTGTAGGTGAAAATGTATGAGAAAAAGATGAAGCAACAAAAGCATCTGCTTCTGAACAAAGTGACAGCACATAAGCAAATCCCATCATAACGGCAGAAGACATGTAGTCATTGCTTGCAAGATTCGTCAATAGTTGTCTATCTAAAAAGGTTTGAAATAGACTTGCTACGAGTGCACCAAATAATAAGTATTTGCCCATATCGAAAAATTCATCACTGGCATGATACAACGTTTGTTTTAACTTATTTCCTGCTTTTGCTTCCTCATGTTCGTGAACGTATACATCTCGTAGCTGATTGGAATTTTTAAAAAAGAAATAAACGGATAGACCAATTAATATACAAGCAGCAACAGCCAGACCCATACGACTGTAGACGATGGGCGTATTTGACTGGAAAGCATAAAAAGTGGCAGCAAATACAACTGGGTTTAAAATAGGTGCCCCGACTAGAATAACAACGCCAATATGAAGAGGCATTCCTTTTTTTAATAGCCTTCTTATAACGGGAATAATGGCGCATTCACAAACGGGTAAAAGAGTACTTACTAAAACAGCCGGTATAAGCGCAATATATGGATTTTTTGGAATCAAACGTTGAATAAGTTCTTCAGAGACAAATACTTGAATAAGAGCAGATGCAAATACTCCAAGCAGGATAAACGGAATAGCTTCAAGTACAATACTTAAAAAAATGGAGTTTACATTTAATAAGGATGCTGGAATAGCTAAATCTTTCGTATTTATATCAACAAAGAAAAAACAATAACCAAAAAGCAGTAGTAATAAAACACCTATTAGGTCTTTACTTAATTGTGATAGAGTTGTCATAATCTATCGTTCCACCTCCATTTACTAGAACTATATGATAGAGTTTGAACTAATTATGCAGATAATTTAAAAAAGGTAATATAATAAGGGTCATATTATCCATAAAATAACTATAAATATGAGTTTTATTGCTTACTTGCGCTTAATAAAATTTACAATATTTTAATACTTATATTGTTATAAAATACGTAAGTTGGTAAAATAAAGAAAAATGATTGGTGGTATTTGGATATTGATGAGTATTAAAGAGAAGATACTAATGAAGTATGTAGAGAGAAAATTACATAAATTACAAATTAATCTTGTGCATTTCATTCCAGGAAGAATTAGACTTCGATCAACTGTTTGGAAAGAAAATAAAAGATTAGTTGAATTAATTATTTCAAATTTGAAATCTCAGGTTCTTGTATATGATGCATTATTTACACCAGATACCGGGAGTTTACTCATTACATATAATGCTTCTCACATGACAAATAACAAAGAAATTGAAGAGTGGTTTCAACTTATTGAGCAAATATACCAAGAAGAATATAGATCTTAAGGAAAGGGAGGAATGAGCATGCTTCCTACTGTAATTGGTTTAGGTGCCTCTTTTATTGCCCCTAAAATTATGTCTCAATTCCGTGATCAAAAAATAAAAGTATTACATGCTATGCCTGGTCGGTTGCGTATACAATGTGACAGTTGGAAGCACCGTATTATTGCACGTACTTTAACTGAAGAAGTAAAAAAACATCCTCTTATTTTAACTTCACAAGCTTCAGAAATAACCGGAAGTTTAGTACTTCAATTTGTTGTACCTCATATTAATCAAGAAGAGTTAGATGAACTGATGAGTTATATCGTACAAATAGCATCTAACGCCATTTTAAAGATAGATGCTACATTGATGAATGGCATGACTAATACACTTGGATTTATAGACAAAGGGATTAAAAAGCAAACCAATGGTTTTGCTGATCTTGATAGTTTATTTATTCTATTTTTATTAGGAAAAGGAATTCAGACGTTTGGAAGTGCGCCTGCTTTCTCCGCAAGCTTACTTTATTGGTCATACAGCATCATTAAAGATAAGGGGGAAAAGAATAGGTGATGATGTTTGGGGTAAAGGTAGCTCATTCTCTTCCTGGAAGAACCCGGTTTTATATACCTAAACAGCTAGAAATAAGCCATATTGAAACTTGGTTACGTTCTTTTCCAGGAGTACATTCTGCAAGCTATAATCAAGTAACTGGAAGTCTACTTGTTTATCATCATATTAATCTCTCTTTATATAACCTAAAATCGTTCATCTATAAATATAAACATACAATTAAGCAAGCAACATATTCATGGAAGAAAGTTATGCCTATCATAGCTTGTGGGACCATATTTTTAGTTAACTGGTATCTTCAACGTTCTTCGTGTCCTGTTATATTAAAGGCACTTTCTTACTGGCTTAGTATCTTTACTGCCATTGGCACTTCCTATGATGTAATTAAAGATGGTATTTTTCATGTATTAAAAGAAAGAAAAGGGAATGCAAATACATTAACAGCTGCTTCTATATTCGCTTCATTATATATGAAGAATCCAGGATCAGCTTTAATCATTACTTTAATGTCTACAATTAGTGAGCTATTAACAGACTATACATCTGAACAAACAAAACACTATATTCACTCTGTTTTAAAATTAGATACTTCATATGCTTGGAGAGTAAATGAAAAGGGCATTGAAGAGAAGGTTTTAGTAGAGCATATTCAAGTTGGTGATCAGGTCGTTGTATTTACTGGAGAGAAAATTCCTGTTGATGGAATTATAATAGATGGGAACGGGACAGTAGATGAGGCTTCAATCACTGGCGAATATATGCCACGTGAGATAAGTGGTGGGGATAACGTGTATGCAGGAAGTGTCTTACAGGGTGGACATCTTACGGTAACAGTTGAAAAAGTAGGGGAAGATACGTCCCTTTCTAAAATTATAAAATTGTTAGAGGACGCACAAGATAAACGCGCTCCTATTCAGAATATAGCTGATACAGTAGCCGAAAAAATGGTGCCTGTTTCTTTTGGTTTGGCACTACTTACATTTGTCTTAACTCGAAACCTTAACAGAGCTATGAATATGTTAGTTATTGATTTTATTTGCGGAATTAAATTATCAACAGCAACAGCTTTATACGCATCAATTGGACGTGCTGCAAAAGAAGGGGCTATTGTTAAAGGAAGTCATCATATCGAAAAGATGTCTAAAATAAATACTGTCATCCTTGATAAGACAGGAACCATTACAGAAGGAACTCCTGTAGTTCAGCAAGTGATTGCTGCTGAAGGCTTTAATCAAGAAGATGTCATTCGTTTAGCTGCAACAGCTGAGAAAAATTCCACCCATCCTATTGCCGCTGCAATTATTAAACAGGCGAAAGACTGGAACATTTTAATTCCTATTAGAGATGATAATGCTCAGGTAGAAACAACAGTAGGAAAAGGAATTTCTACTTGGTTAAATGGTAAAAAGGTTGTTGTTGGAAGTTCACGCTTTATGAATGAATTAAAGATTAAAACAAATAGCTTACTTCAACAAATGCAAAATGACGAAAATGTGATTTATGTAGCCTATGATCAAACACTTGTAGGAGTAGTTAGCATTTTTGACAAAATACGTTCTGGCATGCACCGCGCAGTGAATAACCTTCGAGATCAAGGTATTAACGACATTATTATGCTTACCGGAGACAAGAGAACGGTTGCAAGAGAAATGGCACGTCGCTTAAAACTGAACTGGTACCATGCAGAGGCTTTGCCAGAGGATAAAGCCTTTTATGTGAAAAGATATGGAAGAACAGGGGCTGTCATGATGGTAGGTGATGGTATTAATGATGCTCCAGCTTTAGCTCATGCCCATGTAGGTGTAACGATGGGCGCTAAACGAACAGACATTGCTTCAGAAGCCAGTGACGTTATCATTACATCTGATAACCCAGAGATGCTTTCTGAGTTAGTTGGATTATCTAGAAAAACCATGAACATTATTAAACAAAATTTTATTGCCACATTTGCTATTAATGGTATTGCAATTTTATTCGGTGCTTTAGGTATCTTCTCTCCAATTGTGGGAGCAGCTATTCATAATGCAGCCACTATTGGTGTAGTAATAAATAGTGCAAGAATTTTATGGTTAGGGGGGGAAACTAATGAATCCCAAATTCTACGTTCTGCATGATATACCAGGTCGTATTCGATTTCATATCCCAGCATTGAGAGACAAGAAAAATCATGTGGAAATTGAGCATATGTTTTCTGCTTTAAAAGGTATAACGAGTGTGAGAATAGAACTCACCATTCAAACAATGCTTATTCACTATGATGTTTCACAACTTTCTCGCAATACAATTTTTCGTTATGTATCTATATTTTTTCAGCAAACGCGTTTAGATCCACTAGATGATATTATGATTCAAATGGATCCTGCCACACGAAATGATTGGTTACGTACACTGTTTTCTGGGGGGTTACTCTTATTAGCAGGTATTCGGAAATCATCTTTTTATAAACCAGATGCACTTGTATATGGAGCTGTAGTAGCAACAGGCTACACGGTCTTATCTCATGGTACGAGCAATAAAATGAGGCACCCAGACATTTTAACAGGAATTGTTACTATGTTATCTCTCGGACCATCAAATATGCTATATGTAGCGATGATTACATGGATTGTAAATGTCTTGGAATTGTTACATGAAAAGCAGAAAGTGCAATCACAAAAGTTATATACAATTACTTAAGATATTCATTCATACATTTTGTATGAATTGATATAAAAAACTTATGATTATGGGGGATTTTTATAATGATTAATCGCGATTTTCTAATGGGATTTGTATCAGGAACAGTGGTAGGCGCAGTAGGCTACCGTTTATATGAACAAAATGGTGGGCAACTACAACGGCTCGTCCAACCTAAACAAGGATATGGTGGACAACAAACTATTTCATCTTATCAACCTTCTATGGAAGAGCTTCAGGCACAGAAAGAGCGTTTAGAAGATATGATTGCTGAGCTACAAGTAAAATAACGATAAAAAGAGTGAGAGGTAGTTCCAGGCTGCCTCTCACTCTTTTTATCTCATAATGAGGGAATCATTTTAAAATGATTAAACGTTTATTTACCATGCGCTAAAAAGTTTCCTATGGTAAACTCTTGTTAATATTATATTCTGTGACTTGAAAATTATCAATAATTATATAGAAAAATATTCTATTTTTCACAAAAGAAAACAATAATGTATATGTTGTTGCAGTTTTCTTTTTGGCTCAATTAAATTTAGTCATTCTAATGGCCATGAAATAATGAAAGGGAATATTGATAAACATAAATAATTAACACCCCTAGCGATATTAAAAGCCATACGTGCAGGTTTCTGAAGTGGTTGATGGTCTTGCCAATTACTTCATGAAAGATAACAAAGGAGAGTGTACCAATTGCTCCTCCAGTCGATAAAGCTTGTAATTTAAGCGAGGAAGCTTGTACACTTTCACCAATTAATAAACTGCCACCCAAGGATAGAGAGAGGAAAGCTATAATTATTAAAAAGAAGATGTTAGGTACTTTTGCTATAGAGAGGACTGTCATAATTGCCATCCCTTCTGGGACCTGATGTAAAAGGGTAGCTGCGAATACAGAAGCTGATTGGTGCATATCTGTTATTCCAAAGGTAATACCTGTGATGACATTATGAAAAAAGATAGCAACCGTTAATAAGATAAGTGCCTGTAAAGGTGAGATTTCGCTGTTTTGTTTATGCAAAAAGAGGTCAATGCATAGCATGATGATATATCCGGCTACAATTCCTAATAAAACCCCTCTTAAGTCATATAGATGCCAAGTAGACGGAAGGATATCAAAGAATAATAAACCTAATAAGATTCCTCCACATATAGCATACATAAATTGAATTCTTCCCCGAGCTAGATGACTTACTAATTTAAGAAGTCCTCCTCCTACTAATAAACCAAGTAAAGAACCCAAAGTGAATAAGATATTCATTTCTATATGCATAGTTGTTACTTCCTTTCGGCTATATTGTTTTTTACAAATAACCTATTCAAAGGAGAGATAATCATACCTACGTTTTATAAATGATTAAAAAATAAAAATTTATTATAGGAACATTCTACGAACAGCAAGTTTTTCGAAAATACATGATAGCAAGAAATCAAAAATTTCTAGATCGCTGAAATTTGCATCAGTTATCGATAAAATCCAGGTTAATTTCCTCAGAGAGCGTTCCTCTTCATAGTATAAAGATAATAGCCAAACAAAGTATAAGAAAGAACAGACGGCCTTAAGGGCATCTGTTCTTTCTTATAACGACAAAATCGTCGTAGAGTAAATGATAAAACTAGTAATTGTATAAGTTAATTTATAGAATGCTTTCCACAAATAAAATGTATTTATTAATTATCTGTCACTAAGTTAGTTTCTAGAATCAAATTATGTAAATTCGAAAAGAAAAAGCCTGTATCTAAGGAGATACAGGCTTTTTTCCATACTGTCTAGGAATTTGTTCATTGGCCCTTGTGAGGCTCTTTCGTTACGTATATCGATTCATAACCAAAGTGCCTTGTGTAAGATACGAGTATCTACTTTCAATTTGAGGTAATACGTTTGTCGAAGTCACTGTTAATTCTTTCAAAACTAATCAGTCCCTTCATGGATTAAGTATTTACCTTCGCACAACAACCAATAATATTAGCGTTGTACTGTATGTGTACCACTTGTTTTAAAGTTAAAACGTTAATCCAACAGATTTTTTAGATTGCTCTTTTATAACAGAACGGTTCGTTAACCATCTTTTTAAATTTCCATAATTGATTTAATGAAGCAAAAGTTAAATAAAGAAATCTATTTAATAGAGAAAAAAGCCTGACCTATAGGATATTATATCGATATAAAAGGACATTACTTTTGTAGATAACGTCCTTTTACATAGTTAATTATTCTTTTTCAGCTATAGTAAAGTATTGTACGTTCCTCTTAACAATGACTAAGTCATTAGCTAGATCCAATACTTTACTTTTATCTTCAAACCTATACTGTATGTAGTTCTTTGCACGAATAAGTGATTTAGCTTCAACTAAATGACTTATTTCACTATTAATTAGATGAAACGTTACTTCATACTTTTTCATAAGAAAACACCTCCATATTATCAATTTTTACTATTACTTAATTTCTGATACCATTTCTTTTGACTGATAATTAAAAAATTAGTTTTGTTCTGTTAGGGCAGACAGAGAAAAAAGCATAAAAATAACGTATGACGTTTCTAGGTAGGGAAAATTCCAAAAACGAAATGAACAGCAAAAACTCACGCCCCTGTAGGAGTATCGTGAGTTTTTGCTGTAATACATAGAAATATTTAATTTGAACGTTCCTTACAAAAGATTTCATTCTTAAGTTAACGTAATCCATATACAACAATTAAATGATTTAACCTTAACCAATTTTTGATATTGA
This sequence comes from Priestia aryabhattai, assembly GCF_023715685.1. NCBI lineage: Bacteria > Bacillati > Bacillota > Bacilli > Caryophanales > Bacillaceae > Priestia > Priestia aryabhattai. Next base: position 155,067 of record NZ_JAMBOQ010000001.1, on the reverse strand, counting down.
CAGATTGGTTATACTTTGTGAGACTTAAAATACATATTGTTCATTAGTTTACATCATGTATAGAATGTATTTTGATGGTACAGGATAGTTTAAATAGTCAATAATCAGAAAAGGTCTAAACGTTTACCACTATACAAGTCACAATCATATGTCAAACACTCAATAAAAGTTATACAAGGAGATGAACTATGTCTAAAAAAACAAAATTGGATCCTAGGATAAGAAGAACAAATAAATACTTAAGAGACGCTTTAGTAGAACTTCTTAAGGAGAAAGATGTCACATCAATTACGATTCAGGAAATTACAGAAAAAGCAGAATTAACACGAGGAACATTTTATTTACATTACCAAGATAAGCAAGACTTTCTCGTTCAGAGTATGAATGAAGTTCTAGAAGATCTACTAGAGCAGGTAAAGCCTAAACAAAGTAATGAGGTTTCCTCAGAATTAGAAGAAAAAGATGAATCTGTTTCTTTCTTAAAGCTTTTTGAATTCATCTATGAACATGCCGATTATTTTAAAGTCATGCTAAGTGATCGAGGGTTACCGCAATTTAGAAGTTATATGACGGAAATTGTAAAGAAGAGAGTATATGGAGAGCTAATCTCTTCCATTAGAGAAGCAGAGGATGGACTTGATATTCCTAAAGATATTTTTATCAGTTATATTACATCAGCTCATATAGGTGTAATTTGTTCTTGGTTAGAAAGTGATATGAAATTTAGCCCTGCATTTATGGCCAATAAATTAACTAGCCTAACACTTTTAGGACCAATTCGAGTGGCAGGTTTAGAAAATAAAATAAAGCTTCCTTACTGAAGCTTTATTTTTTAATTTGTCCTACCTGTAGGCATGCATGAGGATAATTATTTTTTCTTCTTTAACCTAGATACTGTAATGGTTTGAAGAAATATTGGCTCCATATTTTTAGTTTTTTTAAAACATGAAAGGAAGAAAGGAATTGTAGTATGAAAATAGAAAAACATTGGGGAATTTCTTTACTTGCAGTTTTAGCTATTGGTCCTGGTTTAATGTTAAACACTGCATTAAATTCTATACATGAAATTCTTCAAAAAACTTTTAACAATCAATCTTATATTTCTATAACACCGGTTTTAATAGGGGTTATTAGCTTTGCATTTTGTATTCCATTTGGACCTATCCTTCGACATAAGCTAGGTGAGAGAAGGACGTATGTTTTTTCAATGTGCTTGTTTCTTATAGGAGCTATCGTAAGTATTACTTCCAACAGCTTCTTAGGAATGGGAATTGGGCGGTTTCTACAAGGTATAGGAACTGGTTTAACACTTATGATGATGATTCCAATGCTGGTTCTTTCCTTCCCTATTCATAAACGTAACTTTGCATTACTTATCCTTATAGGCGGATTTTATGGATCTAGTGTTACGGGTATTTTTCTGGGAATGTTAGTGAATAGCTACGGACATTGGAGATGGTTATTCTATATAGCGATTGTACTTTCCTTATTGGGAATATGTTTAAGCTATAAATTCTTAACAAATGATCATTCTAAGCAACAGCAGAAAGATCATTTGCCATTTGACATAATAGGTTTAACTTTAATGTTTATTTTCACAGCATTTATTGCTTTTACATTACTTAATCTCCAAAAATTAGGATGGACATCTACTTATGTATGGATAGGCATAGTAGGAAGCATCACTTTTCTATGCTTTTTATTTATAGCAGAGTGGCATATTGAGAACCCTTTAATCCCCTTTAGATTAGTGGTTTCTCCAAAACCTGCTCTCGCTATACTAATAGCTATTATAGGCAACATTAGTATGAGTTTAACTCTTTTATCATTGCAGGGGCTGCTTAAAAATGGATCTGTTTTTGATAAAGGAGACATTTCACTGATATATATAGGGCTTTTTGTTGGAATAGTGATCGCGGCCATATTAAGTACCATATTGTATGATAAAGTTGGACCAGGCGTATTAGGTATTTTAGGAGCCATCATTATTATGGGAGTTAACATACAATGGATTTATTTAAAAGGTACCGTTCCAGCTTTCCTCTTTGTTAGTAGCTTTGCAGCTTTAATAGCAGGAGTAGGTTTAACAGTTGCATCTGGACTAATGGGTGCAGCTTTAGGCGGACCTTTACCAAGTTTAGTACCTAGGATGGTCACTGTTCAATTCATAAGAGTCATAGCATCTGCAGTAATTCCTGTAAGTAGTAGTGTAGTCTTTGCAAAGGTGTATAAAGATAACCTTATGACGGTAAGTTCAGAAGGCCAGCTTGCTAGTAAAGAAAATTTCACTCAATCTCTACATTTAAAATCTGAAATTATCACCTATCATACTTTTTCTGCTTTTTCGTGTTTATTGAGTTTTTTGGTATTAATTCTCTCGTTTTTGATGTTCCTAACAGGTAAGGGCCACAAGCTAGCTCATAAGCCTCATGATAAAGAAAAAAATAAAGAAAATCTAAATGCGGAAAAGATTCACAGTACAAAAGCTAAAAAAACTACTCCGCTTCCGCCCCTTGACGGTTCATCTAAAGAGTCTTTTTCTAATCAAGTAATTGGTGATAGCGAGTATAGAGAAGCTTTGAAAAAGTTTGGACAACCTAAATATTCTCCTAATAAAATGGTGTATATGGGAGATCAAGAATATAGAAAAGCTCTTAAAAGGATTAAAGACATAGGAGAATAAGTTAAAAGTTGAACTAAAGGAACTTGAATAAAGAACAGAAAGAGCAAACTCTAATGATAGGGAGTTTGCTCTTTTTATTTATGCAGATGATTCTGTGATACTAACAACCGTCTTTTTTTAAATACATCAAAAAACTCTGTTTATCGTACATAAAGTTTGATACAAGTTTTGGAACAGAAATAAGGTCTTATTTAGGCAGAAATTAATTAGTGATGAAAACGTCTCAAGACCATACTTTTGCTGACTAATCTTTATTGCACCTCATCTTATTCACTATCTGTATCATTTCTATATTCTAAAATATCCCCAGGCTGGCATTCTAAGGCTTTACAAATTGCTTCTAAAGTTGAAAAACGAACGGCTTTTGCCTTTCCATTTTTTAATATAGAAAGGTTAGCCATTGTGATTCCGACTCTCTCTGAAAGTTCTGTTACACTCATTTTCCTTTTAGCTAACATCACGTCAATATTAATAATAATTGCCATGTTAACCACCTTAGACCGTTAAGTCATTTTCTGATTTTATATCAATCGCTTCTTTTAACAGTTTTTGAAGAACAGCAGCGAAAACAGCAATGACCATAGATGCAAAAACAGGAACCATACCGATAATGATGAGACCTGGAGCATCATCTTTCTCCGCTACGAGATAAACAAACGGCATCATGATTACATATAAAATGCTAATTGTGATAGCACAGTATTTTATTTTCTTCAAAACTCTCACAGACATTTCAGAGAACGCTTCATTCTTATCGATGTAGCATAAAAGACGAAACGCCTGATACAACGCAATAAAATATGGAATCACAGATACATACATAATGGTGACACCAGGATAGAGTAGATACGAATAATCTGGATTAACGGGATGATGAGCTAATTGGATGATGCTCAATACGCATAAAGCAAGAACAGGAATTCCCATAAGACCAACAGCTATTTTTAAAAAAAAGGTTGAACCTTGTTTCATAAAAAGCACCTCACTTATTTATTATCTATCTGAATTTAACACATAATTTATCGTTTTACAATAAATTATTATTCTTTAGTAATATAAAATTGTTGTTGAAATTCTTAATTTATTAGAGAAAGGTTAGGCTATTTTATATAATACGCCTTTAAATATTATCAGGAGTTAAAAGCATACATACTTGTGGCGATGAGGAAAACAATAAGGCTTTACGTAATGAAAGAAGGAGGAATATATGCAACAGGATCAACAATCTAAACGTAATAATAGTAAAAAGAGAAGGTTTGAACCTTCTCCTTGTTTTACAATTCTATTTAGTCATTTTAAAAATTTTAAATATACGATTGTACTTGGTAATAAGGAGAAGGTAAGCCTACTTTCAAGACATACTATCCATTCGAGACATATAGTTCTTACGAAATAATCCAACTATTAAAAGAACAAGTGGATAAATAAGTCCAATAATTAAGCTGTAAGGAAGCCAAGTTTCTGTGTCCCACACTTTTTGGTAAGTAACACTTGGATATACAGTAATAGACAGGACTACCACGATGATGGTACTACCAATGCTGTACAAAATCACTAATACCCTAAACTGATGAGGAGATATCTTGCTTTTATTCAGCATCTTTTCACTTCCTTTTAATTCAATATATTAACTAAAAGCTCAGCAAATGGTTTTAAGATAAGGGCAACCCAGTCAGCAGGGTTAGGGAAATTACTCCAAAATTTTTTAGCCAGTACAATTATAAAACTAAAGTGAAGAAGTAGGATAAATGCTCGAAATTCTTTCTTCGTCTTAGCCTGTATAAGACGAGAACCATCTATTTTTATAAGTATTGCAGATATGATTAACATGCTTACAATTAAAGTCATCTTATTTATTTATACACTCTAAAGGTATCCTTTTGTTATAAATAATTATGTCCCTTACTGTTTAATTTTATTTAATGAGAGGTAGAGAAAAAGAGCAAATGAAAAAGGTCAATTTCACCTTAATTGAAGCCTTACATAAAAATTAACAAGTAGATCTTACCTACCATAAGCACGGTCAGTGTATTACAGAGAGTGAATTCATTCAGTTTGTAGATTCCCTTAGTGATGTATTTATTTTTCAGTAATGACATATTAAGTTAAAGAATAAGATGAGGTTAAGTGGGCTAATCGATGCTCGTTTTGTTTGAAAAGAAAAAAGCTACTCATTTGAGTAGCTTTTCTAAAAAACATATACTTAAAGGAATATAAGGGATTGGGGGTCCTATAGTTTTAGTTTGCCCTAAAAAATAATATTTATTCCTGCATTTTAAGATGATATATGTTTCATATCAAAAGAATAAAATACATAATATGCTTAACAGTAACAACTTTCAATTGTCACAAGAGGACCGAAGTAGGTATATAGTTATTGTTATTTAGTATATTTTAGATAGAAACGGTACTTATAGTTGTGTTACAATATTCTTGGTATACAAAGTGGAATTCATTTTTCCTTTGTGAAGGGGAACGGTATAAACATGTGCCTTTCCTCTTTTCGTTTTTTTAGTTCTATTTCGTTTTATCTTGCTTATTGAAAAAGCCCATATATCAACGGGAACTAGTTTACATACGAAAATTTCTAAAGCTAATTTAGAAATGAAATGGAGAGAGAGGTAACTATGGAAAGAAGCGAACTTAGAAGACAAAAAGCAATCCGGTCAAAACGGAAGAGAAAGCAAAAGCTTAGTCAACATAATGTCTTAAACATATTACTAATCTTCGTATCGATATGCATTGTGTGTCTACTAATCAACTTATCATTAAGATAGAAAAACTCCATTAAGTTGAAGGCAGTCAAGTTTTTCTCTCATAGAGATTTAAAATGGCGAGTAAAGAAGAACTATTGAAAGAAAAGCATAAGTCTTAATTTAAAATAGACTCTTTCTAAAAAACGTTCACCGAAAAGAGAGACTCTTAGTGAATTATCTCAAGCTATGGACAAATGCTGCTTTAACCTTATTTATTAACGTGTAAAAAGAGCATGTAAAAGGGAGGAAGACAATTTAATATGAGTAATCAACAAACAGTAGCCGAAAGCTCTAACATCAAAGCGCTGCCGATTATTACATCGTTTCTTATTGCCGGGTTTATCGGTTTATTTAGTGAAACAGCTTTAAATATGGCATTAAAAGAGCTAATTTCTGGATTTGGCATTCACGAAACAACCGCACAATGGCTGACAACAGGATACCTGTTAACATTAGGAATTCTGGTACCTATTTCAGGTTTTATTCTTCAACGGTTTACGACCAGACAACTTTTTATAGCATCTCTGATCTGCTCTATCATTGGAACATTTATTGCAGCTATCGCACCAACGTTTGGTGTACTAATGATTGCCCGTGTAGTTCAAGCCGTGGGAACTGCTTTGCTTTTACCGCTTATGTTTAACACTATCCTTGTCATTATTCCACCACATAAACGTGGAAAGTCAATGGGTATTATCGGCCTTGTTATTATGTTTGCGCCAGCTGTTGGACCAACAGTATCAGGCTTAATCTTAAAAACACTAACATGGCACTGGATTTTCTGGATTTCACTTCCACTCTTATTTGTTGCTTTAGTATTTGGGGCTTTCTTTATGCAGAACGTTACCACACCAACAAAGCCAAAAATCGATATTATTTCTGTTGTTCTTTCAACAATAGGTTTTGGAGGAATCGTATTCGGATTTAGTAGCGCTGGAGAAGGTGGAGGGTGGGGAAGCTTACACGTTGTTCTAGCTATTGTGATAGGAGTTATTGCATTAGTTGCATTCTCTATTCGTCAAACGAAGATGAAAGAGCCAATGTTAGACCTTAAAGCCTTTAAGTATCCAATGTTTACAATTGGTCTTCTATTAATTCTAGTCTGCATGATGGTACTGCTGTCTGCGATGGTGATTTTACCCTTGTACTTACAGACATCATTAGCTTTATCAACCTTTGCCGCTGGTCTAATGCTTCTTCCTGGAGGAGTTATTAACGGAATTCTTTCACCAGTTATGGGCGGATTATTTGACCGCTTTGGTCCAAAATGGTTAGTTATCCCTGGACTTGTGATTGTAGCGGGCACAATGTATGGTTTCTCAACCGTAACGCTGGAAACTTCAACAGGGTTTATTGTTGGATTACACATTGCGCTTATGATAGCAATTTCGATGATTATGATGCCAGCTCAAACAAATGGATTAAACCAGCTTCCACCTGAGCTGTATCCGCATGGAACAGCGATTATGAACACCTTACAGCAGGTTTCTGGTGCAATTGGAACAGCTGTTGGGATCTCCATTCTCTCATCGGGTTCAAGAAGCTTCCTTGAGACAGTATCAGACAAAATGGATCCATTAAATCAAGTTCTTGCCTTTACCAACGGTGTTCAACATGCTTTCATCTTTGCGATCATTGTTGCAATTGTTGGGCTAGTCATCTCATTTTTTATCAAAAGAGTCAATGTTGAACAGAAGGCGCATGGGTAAAACGATTCAATAGAATGTTTATATCTCTACTATCATGAGTATTTATGCTTTATAAAGAAAAAGGATGACAAGTATACTTGTCATCCTTTTTCTATTTATAAGTTTCTTCTCTTTACCATACTTCAAAACATCCAGAATACTCCTTATGTACAATTAAGAAAAAAATATCACTCTTTAGTTATCTCCCCAGACATCTTGAGCAATTTGAATTACGTGCTTAATTTTATTCCATTGCTCTTCTTCTGTTAATTCGTTTCCTTCTTCTGTACTTGCAAAGCCACATTGTGGACTCAATGACAAGTTATCTAGAGGAACATACTGACTTGCTTCTTGGATTCTTCGCTTAATAATCTCAGCATCTTCTAGTGTAGGGAATTTAGATGTTACTAATCCTAGCACAACTGTTTTATTGTTATGTGTAAAGTTTTTTAATGGTTCAAAATCACCTGAACGCTTATCATCATATTCAAGGAAAAGTCCATCTACATGTAAGTTAGCAAAGATTGCATCAGATATAGTATCATAGCCACCACTTGTGATATACGTAGATCTGAAGTTTCCACGACAAATATGCATAGTAATGAGCATATCTTCAGGCTTTTTGGAAATAGCATCATTTAAGCAACTTACTCTTGTATCAATAATGTCTTTTACATCCATACCAAGCTTCTCAACAACTGCATTTATACGTTCTTCAGAAACAAAATCAATCCAAGAAGTATCATCTAATTGTAGATAACGGCAACCTGCATCGTAAAAGGCTTGAATGGCCTTTTGATAAGCAGCTACAGTATCATGATAAAACTCCTCTCTGTTCCCATTGTAATATGTATCTTCTTGAATTCGAGTAAATAACATGTTGGGGCTTGGAATAGAGAATTTAGCAACTTGGCTTTCATCACCATGTTGTTCGACAGCTTCTTTTAAAAACGTAAAGTGTTCTAGCATATAATGGTGATTGAAGTCCACTTTACCTACTACTTTAATCGCTTTATTTTTTGTTTTTGCTCCTTTGAATTGACTGATGTATTCTGTTTCAAACTCTTCTACGCCTTCTAAGCCTGATAAAAAGTCCAAATGCCACCATGAGCGCCTAAATTCACCATCTGTGATGGATTTAAGCCCAACTTCAATTTGTTTCTGAACAAGTTTTTCAATTTCTTTGTCCTCTACAGATTTTAAATCAGCCTTATTGATTCTCCCATTCACATACGCTTCTCTTGCTTCTTTAAGGGGAGTTGTTCTTAAAAAGCTGCCTACGTGATCAGCTTTAAATGGAGCCTTCACTAATGTCTTTGTCATGGTTTTGTTTCCTTCTTTCTTTTCAAAATAAAAAACCTCTTCTTAAAAATAAGAAGAGGTTAATGATCATTATCGGTTCTCTTCTTATCTTCAAGCAAATTGCTACTGGAATTGGCACAGTACTTTAACAGTCTGTTGCCGAGGCTTCCTAGGGCCAGTCCCTCCACCTCTCGAGATAAGAATATTCAATTTAATTAACTAGAAAAAAGATTACACCTGTTTTCTTAGCTTGTCAATAAAAAATTGAAAAATCAGAAATAACATACCTCTTATCTCACTACTTACTATTAACCTAATGCAGTAAGCAGGCGATGTGAAAATTGCAATCTAGCTTCCTTCAAAAGTTCTGTAAAAGGTGGTGTTTTTTACGAGAATGGCCCGATGTGGGATGAAAAAGAGTATATAAGCTTAGATGATTATACAGTAAAAAGAGAAAGGGTTTATCCTTCTTTTTTTTTGTTTTTTTATTAGAAAAATCAAATTAATTTCTTTGGAATTTTACCATTTTGATTTAATATACTATACTTAATTTTTAATTAATATTTATAAAAATAAACAATGTCGGAAATAAGAAACTTGAGTATGACTACAAGAGAAGTATTACTCTATGAAGCTAATATAGACCTGGAAAAATGTACTGTATATGGTTTATCTGCTAGAAATGGTAGTGGGAAAACAACTTTATTAAGAACAATAAGTGGTCTTAGAAAGGAGCCTGAAGGTTCTATTTTAATTCAAGAAGGTAGCAAAACCTTAACTTTATTAGAAAGTAAACAGAAATTGTTTTATTATGAGACAGTCCGATGGTTTGATACTAATTTATCAGGGTTTGATTATTTAAACTTTATTCAATCTGCTTGGTCGAACGAGTGGCATACATCAATAAGTGAAGTTATAAGTTTCTGGGACATAGATAACTACATAGTAATCACTTATCACATTTTGACCCTCAAGAAAATGCACTACATACATATATTGGATGCTATCATGTTGTAGGTAAGGTATTTCATAAAACACCTGTGGAAATTATGAATTCAGATCATACAATTGAAATAAGTAATACTCTACATGGTGGCTTCTCCAACGATTTGGAATTTGTCCCTAGCGGATTTACCAAACCTGTACTTCAACTAGATTTTGAGATAGAAGTTCTTTGGGTACTTCTTGAAGAGCCATATTAAGGTAATGTTGTACCTTAACTATCGTCTTAAAATGTATTATCTCAATACTAAAAGAGACGAAAAAAGTTATGAAAATTCCCATCTAAGATTTAAATAAAAGAAGCAAACTCCTAATGATAGGGAGTTTGCTCTTTTTGTTTTTTAAAATATTCCTGCCGGACAACAAGCCCTTTTTTTCCAACATGCTTTTGATTTATTTATATGTATGATATTAATCTAGTGATTTTATCTATTTTACTAGGCACTTCATATTGATTATCCTATTTTTCTTAGTTATAATATTGTTGTTATATTTGTAATAATAATGTAATATTATTGTAACTTATATACATTTTTGTAGTGTTATATAAGTTGGTGGCTAATTTAAAAACTAAAAAAGTTGTTTATGGATAAACCCTTAGGTGTTGTGGTAACAGTCATGAGGGTAAAAGTTTGAATAAAAAGGTGAGGAAAATGTGGAAAAAAATATTTATTTTAGTTGTTCTAGGATATATATTCTTGAGTAGCAAGTACTTTCTGCAGAATTATGTGTATGCTGGCACATATGAGCAAGACATAACTGTTAAAGATGACTTGCTGTCTAGTCTTCTTTCAGAAAAAGCTGTTTTTTAACGGCTTTTATGAGCTAAGTAAGAGAAGCAGAAAGAACTCTGTGTGAAGATGCAGGGGATAAATAAGGTGATGCTTTACTGATATTGTCAGTCTCTTGGCTTATCTCCAAAGGTAAAAAGCAAAAATAAGCGGTATTTGAAATATTTGTAGGGCTTCTCGTTCTAATACGTGGAGTAGGTACTTATACATCGTCTGGATGAAAACGAAGTAGAGAAGAAATATTTGATTGAGAAGAGAACGCTGAGGGAGTAAGAATAAAATGAAGAATTATCTAGATGTGGAAGAAGGAAAAAATGGATGGAAGCGTTATTTAAGCACAACGATACTGGCTTCTGCGTTCATGCTATTAGGGTCGATTATTTATATTATAGCTGACATGGTTATGGTTGCAGCTGATGAAAGTGGAAAATCATACTTTGATTTTGATAGTGGAATTGCTGTAGGAATCAATGCTAATCTCGATTTTCTGTTATCTCATATTGTTTACATATGTTGGATTTTTGGTTTGTGGATCGGAATTCGTTTCATTCATAAAAGAAAAATGAAATCATTAATAACCTCTAATAAACGTGTGAATTGCAAGAAAATAATATGGTCCTTTGGAGCTTTTAGCATGTTATTAATCGTTGGGCAAGTAATTGATGTTGTTTTTAACCATTCGGATTATTCATGGAACCACGTAAGCCTGAAAGAGTATATCTTCTTAATCCTTATTACGTTTTTATTAGTGCCTATTCAAACAACAACGGAGGAACTGTTCTTTAGGGGACTTCTTCTCCAATGGGTGAGTAAGAAAGTGAAGCGCCCCATTTTACTGGCCATTATTGTTGGACTAATGTTCTCCATAGGCCATTTTGCTAATCCTGAAATGAATATATCCATTATATTAGTCGGACTGGATTACATTGTAGCTGGTTTTGCTCTTACATATATCGCCATTAAAACAAAAAGCTTAGAAATTACCATTGGAGCACATGCAGCAAATAATATGTTTCTGGCTCTGTTCCTTACAACGGACGATTCTGTCTTCGGATCTATCCCAAGTTTGTTTAAGGTAGCTAACACTGAGCCAGGAGCTAACCTTATTTGGTCGATTATTACTTTTAGTGTTTTTTATATCTTATGTAGAGGGAAAATAAAAAAGGAAGAAGCAGCTAACGACGATCAGCTTATTGCTTAAATTAGTGGAACCAATAACTAAATAAGATGGGAGATGTAACATAGTGAGTGGAAATCACGATGAAAAGAAACCATTGACTCGTGCAGAAATGAAGCGAGACCACTTAGCTACTCAACATCGCATTTTAAATGTACTTATAGTCCTTGCATCGATTGCTGCAGTGTACCTAGCTATAAAAACGATATTTTAAAAGAGCAACCTTTATGGTTGCTCTTTTTATTCCTACAGTATGTTACCTAAGAATGTATACAACATTAAGATATAAAATATAGAAAAAATGTTATTATATAGTTATTACTTCAAAAATAAAATGATGTATAGGGGATATCAGCTAATATGTTTTTTGTCATTATAGGATTTATAGCCGTCTTTATAACTTTATGTTCATTAGAAGCTAAGCTAAGAACGATAGTCAAACAAATAGCTTCTTCTTTGCAAAACGAACAGGTAAGTTTAGAATCCCTAATTTTTTTTCATGAGGAACCTCAAGGCGTGTAATACCATCCTTAACATGTTCCTTACAAACCACTAGCATATATTTCATCTCATTTCTCTCAAAAATTAGGATTAATCTTGGTTTCTTAAGCTAGCCTCGAACATATCAATGATATGAAGAAATCTTTCAGCTTCACGAAAAGTGTGATCTGCTAAAAGAGGGTGTATAATGCTTTTAATTCTACATTCCTCAATTAAATCTCTCGCAGTTTTCTTAAAATCCCGAAGAGAAGCTACAGAAACACGATTCTCATCAAGGAATTGATCTAGGAGGGGTACGGTTTGGGACTGTGGTTTCATCGAATCTAAATCTCTAGCCTGAAAAACCAACTGATCAAAATCATTACTAAAGTTTCTAGCCATATCTACTAGTTTTCTTTCTGATGGATCAAGGAGATGTCCTATGAATTTAGCATGATCAGCCATAATTCTTAAAAAGAATACATTCTCTTTGATAATAGCATCGGCAAGTGGTTTCAATTTTCCTTCGTTTAATTCAATTAGTCTTTTTCTAAAATAATTAGCTTCTCTACTAATGTGATCAACTAAGAGAGGAAAATTGTTTGCTCCTTGCATTTTTCCATTTAAAATTAACCCTAAAATTTTTCTCTTAAAAGCAAATATGCCAGTAGCAGCTTGTTGAACTTCTGAATTAAATCTCTTCATTTGTTCAGGATCAATTTGACTGGTAAATGAGTGAGCTCTTTGTTCTATTTGTTCAAACAGATGGTAAAATTGATTTGCTTCCTGAATCAATTGCGTATCCTCACATCTAAAACCTAATCTAAGAAACAAAGAATGTTCCTTCATAATCCTTGACCAAAAACGAATTTCATCTAAGGACCTCTCTACAAATCCATCGATCATTATTACTCCCCCTACTATTAAAAGTTAACTTCACTGTCATATTATTCAGATTTACGATTGAACATGCGTAAAGCCCCATTAAAACAAGCTCAAGTCTAATTTTAGACCTGAGCTTGTTTTAAATTTCCTCTCATGAATAACCTGCAATATTTTGAGCAAACTACCCAAGATGCTTTAAAGTATCAAATAAAACGGAATAATGTACACATCAGAAAAACTCCTTACGGAAATAGGGAGTTTTTCTTTTTGATACATAGATTATTGATAGCTTGAGCAAACTACCCAAGATGCAATGAAGCATCACTCATGAAACCTAATTACGTCATAGAAAAAACTACCTTCTCCCTAACTCTAAGGTGGTTTTTTCTATTTTTGGGCTGTATATGATATACAATTATAGTTAACATAATCACTCTTTCCGGTACACATACCAAAAACGAGCCCTTGATACACAAGGCCTCGTTTGCTTTATAAATTTATTTTTTATACAGCATTTTATGCATTGTTGATTTATCAGTATTTATGACCAATATGAATGGAGAAAGAATGAGTGAAAAAACTGCCTTTTATACATCACTCTCCTTTATAGCATGGTCATCTCAAGGGAAATTAATAAAATGATAAGCCCTAAAATGACAGAAACCATATTGAACCACCATTTATTTCGTGATTTAAGAATCCATAGGCCAGCAAGTATTACCATTAAATATTTAGAAACAGTTTCGTTTACATGCAATACTTCAGGTAAAAAGATCGCTGATAAATAAAAACCAGCAGCTAATATCAAAGAGTTTCTAACTAAAATGAACAATATAAGTACACTCCGTTAAATATTTTTAGATATGAATTTTATAACATATATTGAATTAGGTCGTTTGGTCAACCCGTTAGTGACTATATATTGCATATGAGATTGATCGTCTTATGTCAATAATTTCTCTCTTACGGGTTCTAACTTTTTGAACTTCTTATGATAAGATTGTCGTTGTAATAAGTGTAGTCTCCACATCCGGAAAATGTTCAATATGGCCCGTTTCAATATTCTTTACTTGAAAATTCTTTAGTTCTTTAGAATAACTGAGAGAAAGGGTATTATTTCCATTGCGAAAGGTATGAGTGATTTCACTATCTTCATATCGTAATAAAGTTTCTAACATTTCTTTGATTTTTATTATTGTCATGTATCACCAAACCCCTTTCTCACTATTTAAAGAAATTTTACAAATTAAAGTTTAATCCATTTTAACATAGGGTATATTTATAAGTTATTACCTTCAATAATTGAAATAAAGATTTTAAAAATGAAATAAATTTGTAAAAAAAACAAAAAATGTAATGTTGTATTGGGATTAGGTGCTATATGACGAATGCAACATAGTTAGCAATTCTTAATATATATAGTAAAAAAGATGGATGTAAAATACATGTTTTGAGGGTAAAAACAAAAAGAGTCGTATTTAAAAATGATATTTTTGAGGAGGTAGGAGGTATCTGACATTGAGTAGTGCATCTAGATTCAAAATGCGTATTTATAGCCCTCGGTGGGGACTTAAGGACCTTTATCATTTTAAAAAAACAAAAGGGGGTTGGAAGTTTGAAAACTATAGATGTAAGGGTGAAGTAGATAAAGGCGGTAATCCTTTATTTTATAAAGCCCTTATTACTGAATCCATTTCCTATCCTGATCATCTAGAGATTTATATTTCTAGTGCATGGGAGAATGTTGACACGTTAAATAAAGAACAAGTGCAGAACATTTTTGATGAACTATCTGAATGGATATCAGCCAGTGAAAATAACCTCCATTGACCCTTTATCATGTTGAAAGAAGTGTCACTACCATGGGTATGTTCAAGATTTACAAATTGGTTATAAAAGCATTAGCATTTTTTATCTGAAGCCATATCTATTGTAGATAGTACAAGGAAGACTTTTCTTTATAGACAATGAAAAGATGACATTTTACTTTGGGATATTAATTATTTAAAGCTAAGTATAATCAAAAAAAATAAGGGGGATTTAAAATGGAGATTATTTATAATCAGAGAGAGAAAATGACTGATTTTATTAGAGACAACAAACAGAGTTTTCAGGATAAACTTTTATCAGAGGCGGTTAACGTTGCCTCTAAGATTAATGATATTTTAGAAACTGGAAATATTGATCTTTTAAAAAATGCTCAAAAGTTATCTCTATATGTCGTGGAGCAAAAAGAAGAACAACTCATTGCTTTCGCTCAACAAGAAGGGGTAGCCTGGGCGGAGCACGCCTTAACTCTTGCCTTCAAACTAGAATGGGTACAGGCCATTAGGCGAACGTTGTGGCATTTTCTCTATCAATATGACCGAATAAATAACCATTTTAATAGCCGTGAAGAATTTTATGCCTTAGAGAAACGTATTAATGATAAGATTGATCAATTTCTTAACACTTTTCTCATTAGTTATTCCAAATATAAAGATGAATTAATTGCCTCCCAGAGGGACTTAGTTGAACATCTATCGGTGCCTATTATACCACTTAGCCAATCTGTAGCTGTATTACCATTGATTGGAATGGTTGACACATACCGTATCCAAACGATTGAGGAGAAAGTATTGATAGGCATATCAGATTTAAGGATTGAAACATTAATTATAGATCTTTCTGGAATTGCCAACATGGAGATGCATGTTATTGACCATCTTCAAAAAATATTAACTGGCATTTCAATGATGGGATGTAAGGCTATTCTTACAGGTTTACGTGCTGATCTAGTGCGGACAATGATTCACTCAGGAATCTCCTTTGAAGAAAAGGCAGAAACAAAAGGGACGTTACAGCAAACATTAAAAGAATATCTAGAACTCCACCAAATGTAGGAGGAATAGGGTAGTTTACTCTACACACAGAAATGAAAATGAATTTATGAAATTAGAATCGTTTTTGAAAAAATAAATCAGCATTCAGAAAAGCCTACTGATCCATTCTTTATCAGTAGGCTTTTCTTTTTAATACATAAGTTATTAACCACTTGAGCAAACTACTCACAGTGTCAAAAGACATATGGACATGTATAGCATACTGGCAACCAGAAAAATCACTGACGGAAACAGTGATTTTTCGCTTTTTTAGGCTGTATATGCACCTTTAGTTAACATAAAACAGATTATCGGAAGGACATTAATACAATATTTATAAAGTAACTTTTGGTCGCTAAGATCCATCTTATATTTTCTTGAATCCTTTGCTCCTTATAGAAATAAAAAGAATAAAAATAACTTCTTTTGTTTTTTATATTTTTTGGTCTTTTTTTATTTGAAATTTTAATAGATAATTAGAAGAGGTAAGAATGGAGAATTTTATACTACGAAATTAACAAAAAATAAGCGTTTTGACACGTAATGATATAATTAATTTAAAAAATTAAATAACAGCCTCAACAGGCTTTTCGGAGGAAAAGAGGAAAAAATGAAAGATGAAATAAAGTTTTTAGGGGATACAATCCTAGAGTATAGATTTGAAATTGCTAATGAGGTACATGAAAGTAGAATTATTGGTATTACAGAAGAAGAAAAAAAACAATTGGCTCCTTTTGAAGCAGAACTTATTAATATCCGAGCTCACTTTATAAGTTTATTTGGTGAAGTTCTTAGGGATCATCTAGATGAAGAAACCGCACTCCAAAAATTTACACAATGGGGAAAAGACACAGGAGAAATGTTTTGCAATTTGAAGGTCCCATTGGATGAAGCGTTAAAAGATACAAGATATTATCGAACTTTCTTATGGAAGAAATTGAAGGAAGTAATAAAGAAAAACAATCTATCAATAGATACGGTATTTGAAGTAGGTGGAATTATTGATCTTCTTTTAGATCATGCTGCTTATTCCTTTAGTTTAAATTATGTGCATTTCTATCAATTAACCCTTGAACGTGCGCAAAGTGCATTTCTTGAATTATCGGTGCCTGTTGTACCTTTAGCCAAAGAAATCGCTGTTTTACCTCTCATTGGAAATATAGATACGGAAAGAGCCAATTATCTAATGGAAGAAACGTTGAAATCAGTAAACAGACTACAGCTTCAACGGTTAATATTAGATTTGTCGGGTGTTTATATTATAGATACTATGGTAGCAGATCGGATTTTCAAAGTGATAGACTCGTTAAAGCTTCTTGGTGTAGAAACAATCCTAACAGGAATTCGTCCGGAAGTTGCACAGACCATTGTAAGTATTGGCATTGATTTCAGTAGTTTGACTATAAAATCAAGTTTACAAAAGGCAATAGAAGATGTACTTATTCATGTGTAGTTTTAAATAAAAACTTCTTTTTATAAATTTATATACTCAGAACAATAAAGAAAAGCTTGCTAAATAAAGAAAGCAAGAGATAAAATGACTACCTAAATGTATTAATGAATAAGAAGATGAGGAAGTGACAATTATTGAAAGGGATTATAGGCGTTGCTAAGCACTTAGATGACAACGCAGAAATGTTAGCAAATGAAATTGTTCAAGAAATTTCTCAGAGCCCCAATTTTGAAGCTCTAAAGGAGGAACTTGAACAAGCAATTATCGTCTATACTGAATTTATTAGGTTTTTAGGGGAAAGTCTCCTTAGCAGTGAAAACAACATACCTGAAGGACTTGTTGAATGGAGTAAGACCAATGGTAAGCGTACAGCATCCCAACGGGAGAGAATTTCTATTATTATTACACGCTATCCTCCTACTCGCCTAGTCTTTATCGATTACCTTACTAAAATAAGTATAGAACACGGACTCTCTACAGAAGAAGTTGTATTGATTAATAAACGATTTAACTATCTGCTGGATATAAGTATCACCGAAACTGTTATAGTATTTGAACAAGTAAAAGATGAAATTATTAAAAAGGCACAACAAGAGGTGTTGAAGCTATCGGTTCCTGTCGTCCCCATTCAGGATAAAACCGCCGTTCTCCCACTAATAGGCTCTATCGATTCAGAAAGAGCTGAATATATCTTGGAGAATGTGATCTTGAAAATTCTCGAAATGAAAGTAGAGTATCTGATTGTTGATTTTTCAGGCATCTTGAATATAGATACTATAGCTGAACGTTACCTCTTTGATATCTACAGTGTTCTTCGCTTACAAGGTATTGAGGTCATGATGACAGGTATACGACCTGAACTTGCTCAAACTGTTGTTAGAAATGGCTTTGATTTCTCATCTATTAAAACCTATGCAACAGTTAAACAAGCGATAGAAACTCAAAAAAGCTAGGAAATTAAGTTTCCCAGCTTTTTTGCATTAAGTTGATTTAAGATGTATATCATATAAGAGATTAGTTAACATAATCACAATTCTAGGTATTAGGCATAGAGGAAGGTGAAAGAGAAGTTCTCTTTCACCTTCCTTTATTTTCCCTTATATATTTCTATTATATTTTTTTCAGGATCATAAAAATGTGCAACACGGGATCCCTAGTCTTTTCTATCATGAGGTTTATTGATAAATCCAACACTTTTATCTTTTAAATTGTTGTAATATATGTCAACGTCTGGGACTTCAAGTTGAATTACAAATTTCATTTGTGAAGTAGTTTCATCCAGTTGATATTCCTGAAAAAGTGCCTCAGCCATTTTCTCTTGAGAGAAGAGAGCGATGTTTGCTTTCTCAAAATATGCGTATTGCTGTTCATCGTCATGTCACTCCTCAAATCCAAGGATATCCCTGTAGAATCTGAGACAGTCTTGAAAGTTGGTCACACATAATCTGCTTGCATGAAATTCCATCTTTAATCCCTCCATGTTATCTAGCAAAAGATCTTAGAACGTTAGGATAATACGAATAAAGTTAATAGAGAAAAAGGCTGGTTAGTTCCTCCTCCTCTTCATAAGTCTAAAAATACGGATTGTTAACGATTAGCTTTCTAGAAAAGTTTACCTTAAATAATAAAAAAGATGTCCCTATTTGCTAAAAGACACTTTTTTATTTCCCATAACTGACATTATGTTAAGTAAATAATGCTCCACAAATCCGTTATTTTATGACTATTCAATAACTTACAATTTATAAGCTGTAAAAGCCACTACTAAAAGGCTTTTTAGTATCAAATATGTTAATTAAATGTGTATAGGATATTCATCTAAAAAGAGAAAAAGTCAATTCAAAATAGTAGAGAAATGCTTTTATACCAGCTGCATAGTTAGAGTAGCATGACATATTCTGCTTGAGGCCCTTTATGACCTTTATATTCTATATAAGAAACTTCCTGACCTACTTTTAAAGAGTTGGAGTTATAAATAGAACTAAAATGAACAAATAACTCCTCAATCCCATTATCTGGTGAGATGAACCCAAAACCTTTTTCCCTGTCGTAACATTTCACTTTTCCTGTTTTACTTTCCATTATAGATAATCTCCTAATATATTTATTTGTAAGGTAATTATACATGAATATAAAATAAGCTGCCTCTTTATGATCCTTAGTAGTTTTTATAGTAACCAAAGATATATAGCAGATAGAAAATAAAAAAGAAAAAGCTCATAAGATTGAACTTTTTCTCAGAAATATAGGACTTATGACTGCTAGTTATATTCTATGATTCCTACTTTGTTTTAAGCCTACTGATAAAGCTTATTATAGAAATAAAAAAATACATGTTATGAAAAGTTTTTATCTAGTAATTAAATTACGTTATGGAATTATATATATAATCATTTGTTATGTAAGCGATTTCTGTTATACTAAGGTTAGGTGGATAGCATGCGTGGCTATCATTGTATTTGGCGCAGGTGGGGCCCATACAAAAAGAAAGAATGAACTTTTCTTAACTCTGCGTTGTGTTACATACAACTTCATACATACAAGTTAATACAATCAATAAGTACATTATTAATTTGTATGTATATGAGATTACTAGATAGGTAATGATAGAGGTAAGAAACATAAATAAAGGAGGAAAAGATGTTGAAAGAATATAAACAGGTGTTTTCTGATTTTATTGACGAAGACCGATTCGAACTACATTCATACCTTACTTATTTATTCAATCAATCTCAGGATAAAGATTTAATTCAGTTAGAAGATGAACATATAACATAATAAACGTACACATATTGTAAAGTGAAAGGGTAAATATATGAATAAAAAAATAGGATAAGCGACCTTACTGTTCGAATTAAGATAGATAAGTCGCTTATTATTGTTCTCATGGAAAGGCTTCCTGTTAGTGGGTTAATTCTATTACATAGGGTATTCTATGAAATACTTCGAAGCTGTTTAGTTAATCGTAAGAGAGTTTCTTTATCTTTATTCTTTGAAGCTTGTTCCATTTGCACCAAAATTTCTGTTTTTTGAACGTCACGTAGATTTTTCATTGACAAAAGTTGATTAAATGTAGAATTCATGTCTTTTATCTCTCCTATCTTTGTGCAACCGGTTTTCTTTTTATTCCACAACAATCATCCTTTTCCCTTTAAAATATCTTTACTATTTAAGATCGTAAAGAAGGATTTCTTTGCAAGAAAAAAGATAGGTGTAAAATTAACACCTATCTTTAAGTAGCTTATCAAAGATGTATTTAATAGATAGAGTTATATTGGTATGGAAAATGTCTATGATTGCAGAGGTAACGTCATCTTCTGTCGGACGCTCCTTCGCTTCATAATAATGCGTACTTCTTGAGAGTTGTAGGACTTTGCACATTGCTGATATCGAGTATTTGTGTTGATTATTCTCGATCACTTTTACTTTCGTCCTAGTATCAGCGCGGCTTGCTATAAAATATCATTCTCCATTTCTAATTGTTTATTTTGTTTGCGAAGCTCCATCAGTTCTTTTTGTTCCTCAGTCAGATTATCTTTTTCTTTAAACGAACCAGATGTTTGACTTTGCTCCACCCACTTATCTAAAGAGGAAGGAGTCAAGTCATATTCACGAATAATCTCTTTTCTCGGCTTTCCACTCTGATATAGCTGCACCATCTGTTGTTTAAATTCCTCTGTAAATGTTCGACGTTCTCTTCTGGTCATTGTAGATGCTCCTTTAATAGGTTATCTGTAGTCTACTTGACCTTAAAAATTCTGTCCAACTAAGTGTAGCCTATCCATTTTTTGTTTGTCCTTCTTGTCAGGTAAGAGTACATTATAAAAAGGAGCACTTCCTTTCACGTGAGCATTCCCCAAGTTGTACATATGTAAAGAAGCAGTTGGAGAAAAAATATAGATAAGTAAAGAAAAAAGCCAGACTAGTTAAAATCAGTCTGGCCTCTTAAGATAACATGTGCATTGAAATCAAAAGATATCTCGATTATAGCATATATTCTAGGTGCCCATAGAAGGATAGGTTGAGAATCTTCATATTTAGTATAAAGTCCGAACTAATTAAAATAAAAAAAGGTGCTTTCCTTTAGGAAAAGCACCTTTTTTCGAAATTAAAGTATTGGTTAAATTTATTATAACATGTTCTGCTTCAAAAAAGATAGGAAGACTTTGTCATAATCAAAGTGCAATACGATTAATACTGATTGAAACTAGAAAGTTTTCCTTTTTTACAATATGTGGTATATTGAGTTAAAAAGGAAAATGAGCGCTATGATAGGTCTTATTAGTGTGATTGTGTTATGTAACTTTATTGCGTTTAAAACGAATAAAAGATTAACAGGAAATCAAATTCTGCATATTTGGCTTATTACAATCGCTCTTCAAAGTAATTTCGACGTTTTTATTGATTTAAAATATCATGGATACTGGTATTTTACAGAGGGAGCAGATTGGAAAGGAATCCTTGTCCATACGGTGTTACTACCACCTGTGAATATGATTTTTCTTAATTGGTATCCTTTCAAAAGGCCGATTATTAAAAAAATTTCCTACCTGATCTTTTGGGTAATAGCTATTTTGCTTTATGAAATGATGACATTATTGCCAGAGCCATGGGGTTACTTTCACTATGGTTGGTGGAGTTTATGGCATTCAGCTGTTCTTGACCCTTTTCTTTTATTGATGATATTAAGATACTATAAGTGGGTATGTAAAATAGAAGAAAAAGCGTTATCAAGAAAAAAATAAACTACCTCAATTTGCAGGAGAGGCAGGCTGTAGAGCGCCCTGTTTCATTTTTTGAAAAAATAAATGCAACCTTTCATCCTGGTTCATATTTTGAGTACTTGTTTGCTCCTAATAAAAAAATAAAAACCATGGTGATAAACTTATTCCATTTGTCATTCAAGAACCATGATACATAAGAGATAAAAACTAAACCATTTCAAAAGTGCTGAAAATCGGCACTTTTTTTAATTAGTAAAGAGTGGGCAAAAGCCCTGAATGAATCCACAATGTCTTAATAAATAACAAATTAGAATAAAGGTAGTCCATTAAATTTGGAGAAGCTCTTGCTCTTACTTTCAGGGACAAGTAAAGTGAAGGAAGTGATAGGTGATGGTAAGGAGGTACAAAAGAAAAGGTTTTCATAATTTAGTGTGAATCAATTATAAACTTATTTCACTCACAGTTATCTTATAAAAAGGAAGTGTGATTATGCCAAAAGGAAAGGGAGTTAAAAAAACCATTGAGATGTTATGGGGCATTCCTATGTTTCCAGTACTCTTGCTGGGGAATTTTGTATTTGGGTTAGCCACATCTTTTTTTGCACCATATGCCTCATTGTTTGGTATTGACGAAGTCGGAATGAGCAATATACAATTTGGCTTTTTTATGACCATTATTTCAGTAGGTGCGGTTGTTATTACCACCATTATTGGTAAAACCTCAGACCGAGTTCCCAGTCGAAAAAAATTGTTATTACTCACTACGGGCGCTGCCATTTTAGGGTACGCTGGATTTGCATTCATCCGTAACTTTTATCTTCTTGCTTTTATTGCTTTCTTTTTACTAGGAACAGCAGCCTCTATCGTACCTCAATTATGGGCATTTACAAGAGAAGCATTAAAACAAAGCACAGTAGAAGATAAAGAAACGCCTTTTGTAATGAATGTTTTCCGTGCGTTTTTCGCTCTCTCTTGGACTGTGGGGCCAGCAGTTGCAGGTTGGGTATTGTATGCGGTTGGATTTAAGGGACTCTTTTTATGTGTATCAGGCGGATATCTACTAGCAGCGATTGCGTTAACCTTTTTATTAAAAGATATCAAAATTGAAGTGGAAGCTAAGCCAGCTCCTGTGGTTCTGCGTAAATTTATTGTTCAATCTCATATCTTAAAGAACATTATCGCAATGACGTGTATGGCTATGGCTGCTTCTATGGCTAATTTAAACATGTCGCAATTTATTACGAAAGTACTTAACGGGACAGAAAAGCAAGTAGGGCTAGTTGTGAGCGTACCTCCAGTATTTGAGGTCCCATTTATGATTGCAGTGGGGATATTAGCCACAAAAATCGGTAGTCGGCTGTTGATACGATTGGGATTTGGTATTTCAGTTTTTTACTATGGACTCTTATTTTTAGTCACAGAACCGTGGCAAATCTATCCGATTCAAATATTAAGTGCTGGACAGGTTTCCATAACAGCTGGCATTGCGGTGTCGTACTTTCAAGACTTTATTCCAGATGAACCAGGGACGGCAACGGCGCTATATATGAACACGACACAAGTAGGAAATGTGCTTGGCTTCCTGGGGTTCGGATTCTTTTCAAGTTTGATAGGGTACCTTAATTTATATTTGTTATGTACAGGACTTGTTATTGTAGGGTTAACTATTTTGTTAAGCGAAAGAGGAAAAAAGAAACTAAAAGGAGTAATTCCTCTTGTCCCAAAATAATGCTGTTTTTTAATCAGAGTAAACAATTAGAAGTAATTAGAAGTAAAATGATAATTTTGGGAAGGGGTTATTTCGAAACAAGAACAATATCCTGCTGTTAGGACAGATTTAGAGGGGGATTTTTCCTTATAAATGGCTTTTTTTAGACGATACGGAGTATTTGTAAAAAGCTCAAAATGTTGATAAATCAACCATATATAAAATCCTACATAAACGATAAATTTAAGTGTAGCGCAATCTCTTTTTGCCCAAGGGATTGCGTCTTTATTTGGTTCCTGAAATCTGAACTATGTTAACTAGCATTTATTTTAATGAATGGATCAAGCGGAATACTAAATTTGCTTTATTTCTTAGAGAAATCATCAAACATAGTCCCCTTTTTTAAGTTGCTGAACATTAAAAGTTAATGATGCTCCCCCTCTAAGATGTATTCGTCTCGATTTGCTTTCTCAATATTGCACCCAACGTAACAATAGTATATTGTTGTATTCAGTTATATAGTTCATCAACTTAAACCATTAAACCGATTATTGGAGGTATTTTACTCAATGAATAAACAGGACCAACTAAATATGATCAAAGAGGATTTTATTAATTGTCAAAAGGTACTATTGGCAATTGGTGATGAAACACGTCAATCGATCTTGTTAGTTCTAATGGGGACGGATTGTCAAACAGGATTACGTGTGGGTGAAATCACTGAACAAACACACCTTTCTCGACCTGCTGTTTCACATCATCTTAAGGTTTTACGAGATGCTGGTGTTATTTTAATGCGTAAGGAAGGGACAAAAAACTTTTATTATATTAATGTACGTACAGAATTAGGTTTATTAAGAACGCTTGTGCTGGATATTGATAAGTTCATGCAGAACTTTTATAGAAATGATGGAATTTAAACACACGTTATTTGGAGGTATAGGCTATGAAAGCAATGGTTATTGATAGGTATGGGAAAGTTCCAATATGTTTGTAATAAATTACCACACCTGAAATTGGTGAATATGAGGTACTCGCAGAAATTCATGCAGCTAGTATTAATCCTGTTGATTTTAAGATACGCGATGGGAAAGTGAAATTGTTAGTTAAATATAAAATGCCTCTTATCTTAGGGAATGACTTTTCTGGTGTCGTTGCAAAGGTTGGCGCAAAAGTGACTCGTTTTAAAGCTGGTGACGAAATATATGCACGTCCACGTAAGAGTAAAATCGGTACTTTTGCTGAATATATTGCTATTCATGAAGATGACATCGCCTTAAAACCTAAAAATTTGAGCTTTGAAGAAGCAGCATCGATCCCACTGGTTGGGTTAACCTCCTATCAAGCACTAACAGACATTTTGCAATTACAAAAGGGACAAAAGATTTTAATCCAAGCTGGGGCTGGTGGTGTCGGTACCTTTGCTATTCAACTGGCCAAATTAATGGGTGCCACTGTTGCAACGACTGCCAGTGAAGCTGGTGCGAATTTAGTAAAATCTCTTGGTGCAGATGAAATTATAAATTACAAGACAGAAAAATTTGAGGAAATACTGAAAAACTATGATGCAGTATTTGATACACTTGGGGGCGAGATACTCGAAAAATCATTTGGTGTTATAAAAGGCAGAGGAAAAATTGTTTCCGTTTCGGGTTTACCGAATGCTCGTTTTGGTAAAGAATATGGTTCCGGATTTTTTAAGACGTTGTTGTTTTCAGCAGCAAGTCATAAACTTACTGTGCTTGAAAAAAAGCATAATATTCAATATACGTTTTTATTTATGAAGCCAAGTGGAGAGCAATTACGTATAATCGCAAATTTTATTGAGACTGGTAAAATCAAACCTATAATTGATAGAGTTTTTCCTTTTGGAGATGCTCAAAAAGCGATGGAATATGCGGAGTCAGGAAGGGCGAAAGGGAAAATAATATTAAAAATCAGATAGTTGTCAAACGAAGCAAAAAATATATCATAAATTCATATTTTATACCAATTTATCGTTTGTCTTCCCCTTATTCTACCAAAAACGTTCGTGAAAGTTTATAGTTTTTAGAAGACGTTCATAATTTATTTCCCAACTTAAATGAACGATAAAAACGATAGATTTTATATCCAAAACAAAAGTCCGTAAACGTATACGTTTACGGACAAGATAGTGAAATCCGTTATAAAATGTTAAAATAAGTATTATTGTTAACAAAATAAAAAGCCACCTAGCGTAAGGTAGCTTACTTTTTATTCTATATTATCTTGAATTAGCTTTGCTTCTTTCTTCTTAAACTAAAGATCAACGAAATAACGCCTAATGCTAATGCAATAGTGGAAAGAGTAGTAGGAAGTGTAGCATTTGAATCATTGGTAGTTTCTTCATTAGTAGCAGTGGTTTCGTTAGTAGCTGATGTATGAGAATCTCCCTCTGCTCCGTTTCCTTTTACTACCGTTGTAATAGATGCAGGTGTATCTGCATCAGCTGGTCCTTCCCATGCTACTGTTGATCCATCTTTATATGTTTGATAAGCCTTCCAAACAATCTTCTTAGCATTATCGCCTACTTTTCCTTGCATATTGAATTCCCCAAACTCTGTAGGTGACAAACCTGCATCAGTAGCTGTCCATGTCACACTTGTAATCAAACCTGAAGAGTCTTTTTGAAGCTCATATTTCCATCCTTCTTTAGGCTCAAATCGAGATATTTCTACGTCTTTTGGAATATCAATTTTCACTTTTGTAGTTGGAATATCTTTTTCAGTTGGAACGCGTACAGTAAATTTTTCATAAGAGCCTTGTGTCGCTTCTTGAGGGTATACGACAACATGAGCACTCGCAGTTCCCGCAAATGCAATCGTTGAAAGAACTAATGTAGATAAAAGAGCTGTTACTTGTTTTTTCATTTCTTTTCCTTCTTTCTAAAATCATTATTTAACATCATAAACAACGATGTCTTTATAGATTACAACCTCATCTAGGTTTGAGGTCACAAGCCGTACGGCAATTTGCCATCTTCCCGCATAAGGAATGACAAGGTTGTTTGTTTCATACATCTTATACTGTAATTGTTGTTTCTCCTGACTTTCGTCTTTATTTACTTTTAAGGGCACGTCAATTGGTGCAAGCTCTCCTTTATTCTTAGGAGAAAGTGCAATGTCTATCGATTGAATAGAAGATCCATCCTGTGGTAAAGATGCTTTTACCCAGAGAGAATCCTTGCCTGGAGATAAGGTTGACGTTTTTACGAGAAACTCTATGTCTTGCTTATTTTCTTTCCATACCAAGGGTTCATTCTGTGGAATGGGGTTTAAGTGTGTAATCATTCCTACAATCAGGACAATAACCAGCATAAAACTTACATCGGAAATCAAAAACTTTCCAAGGCTTGATGAATCGTTCTTTCGGAGATGTTCTCTAATGAGTATCCCTACACCAGCTACTAACATGACCATAAATATTTTAGCTAACAATAACAGTCCCCATGTGGTTTTAAAGAGTGCTGTTATGTCTGGAAGAAGCTTTAATGTGTAAAGAACACCCGAAAGGATTAATAGAATAAGACTCACAAAGGCTATACGCGAAAAAATCGGAAGAAAAGCTAGAGCTTGTTCTCTCTCCTTACGCCAAATCATGAAAAGATAAACTAACCCAGCTGTCCATAAAGAGGCTGTAACTAAATGGATAAAGTCTAAAATCATTGTATAGACTGGTACGTCCGATGCTACAGCGTGACCATTTAACGTAGTAGCTACTAACAGCAAAAATACCCATATGAAATCAAGCCACTTATTCTTTAGTAGGAAGAGAAATCCTACACACGCAAGAAGGATACAAGTCATCCACGACCAACCAGTAGCAGAATGAATGACAAATATTTTTATTTGCGAAAGGTTAGAACCCTTTAATAGCGCAGTACTTTGGACTCCTATACTAATCAGTAAAAAAATGATATAGGCAATTTGGAGGTACTTTACATTCGTTTTATACTTTTGTTTTTGTTGATCTGATTGATAAGGAACATACCATTTCCATAGGACAAAGCCAACTAGCCATGATAAAGCCAGATAATAGAATATCTGCACTATAGAAAATCCTATATTATAAAAAGAGCTCTGCTTGCCATTTTCACCTTGATTACTAGTGTCATTTGTAATAGCTTGATCCATTTTTTCTCCTATAGAAAAGACGTACGTTCCTTGTACAGGATGGCTATCCGCAGAAATGACTGAATAGCTAACGGTGTAAATACCTTTTTTAGAAGACGGTACATCTAGGAAAATGGTTTGGTGAGTTCGATTCATTGTTGCTTTCTTAGTGGTAATAAGCTTCCCTTTATCATTGCGTACTTGAAGATTAAAAACGCCTTCTCCTAGTCGTTCATTAAACGTCAATGATACCTTGTCAGGCATTTGCTTTAGTTGACTTCCTTCTTTCGGTGATGCATCCAAAAGGACTGCGTGTGCTGATACATTAAGAGGAGCACCTAAAGCAAAAAAAGATATGGATAAAAGTAAAGCTATCTTTTTTAACATACATTTTTCACCTATAGATTCTTATTTTATAATATTCATTCTTAGTATAAGTTTAGCCTTAAACAAAGAAAATCACTCAGTAGAGTGATTTTCTTTAAATAGTAGACAAAAATATTGAACATTTTAGAACAAATGAGAAGCAACACAATGAAATAGAAAAGCTTTTTTAGGTGTTAGCTTCCTAGAAAACTCCATTATGGTAACTAATGTTTCATATTGTATATATATTAATTATACAGTTCAGAGAGAATAATTTACTTAAAAACCCTTTTTTTGAAATTTTTATATATAATTAGGTACAAGGAGGTTTTTTATGACTTACGATAAAAAGAAATTAAAACTAGTAGGTGCTACTTTATTTGGAGCTGGAATTGGAGCTATCTTAGGAATACTAGCTTATACAAATAATGGGCTAGGATAATTAAATTACTAGATGACAAAAAAGCCTTACTTATAAGGCTTTTTTTGTAACGATAACGGTGATTATGTTATCTCGTTGTGCATACCTTATACAAAATTTCTTTCGCAGGAATTCAATTATTTTATAACGAATTATTGGAGGGATTTTATACAAGAAAAAGGAGGAATTAGCGTGAGAATAAATATTGAAGAGTACGAACTTCCTCATATAGATTCAGGTCCTTATGGAATTACTACGGGTAAAGATGGTGCGCTACGGTTTACTCAACATAAAACGAATCAAATAGGTCGAATGACTGTTGATGGTAAATTAACGCATATTGATCTTCCTACTGTCAATGCAGGCGTTCTATCTATCACTTCTACAGCTCAGGGTGATATATGGTTTACTGAAAATAGGGTAAATAAAATCGGAAAACTAACAGTAACAGGTGAAATTACTGAATATACGCTACCGACCAGCGATTCTGGACCTTTTGAAATCACACAAGGACACAATGGAGACATTTGGTTTACAGAAATGAACGGTAATAGAGTAGGAGTAATTTCACGAGATGGTGAAATCACTGAGTATGATTTGCCAGATCCAGGTTCTTACCCTTCTTTTATTGTAGCTGGTACTGATCATGCTTTATGGTTTACTGAATGGGGAAGCAATCAAATCGGTCGTATTACAGTGAATGGGAAAATTACGGAATATCCTATTCCTATAAAGAATGCGGAGCCACATGGTATTGTAGTCGGATCTGATAAAGCCTTATAGTTCGCAGAGGAATGTAATAAGTTAGGGCGATTGAGTTTTGTCCAAAAACCGTGAGAGGCAGTGAATATTTATGGAATCAAATAAAGCACACGGCCCAAATCCTACAGATAAATATCCGATTAAAGGAAATAATGTTGTACAATTCATTAAAAATACAACCACTAGGCCAAATATCATTGTAGGCGATTATTCTTATTACGATGCAAGAAACGGAGAATCCTTTGAAGATCAAGTATTGTACCATTATGAATTTTTTGGTGATCGACTTGTTATAGGGAAATTTTGTGCCATAGCCCTCGGCGTAACGTTTATTATGAATGGAGCTAATCATAGGATGGATGGCTTCTCAACGTATCCGTTTAATATTTTCGGAGAAGGTTGGGAGAAACATACACCCACGTTAAATCAATTGCCGTTTAAAGGAGATACGATAATTGGAAACGATGTCTGGGTTGGGATGGATACGGTCATTATGCCTGGGATTAATATAGGTGATGGTGCCATTGTAGCAGCCAAATCAGTTATTACAAAGGATGTAGAACCCTACACGATTGTTGGAGGAAATCCTGCACAGAAAATCAAAGAACGTTTCCCAGAACAAATTATTAATAAATTACTAGAAATTCAATGGTGGGATTTAAATATTGAGATTATTTCTGACCATATTGATGTAATAGTTAATGGAGACATAGAAAAGCTAGAAAAATTGAAAAATCACAATTAAGAAAGGACAATTATCTATAACTTCTATTAGGTTAACTAAAAATGTGCAGGGTAAACGGAGAAGAAAACACGAAGGTCTTTTGATAAATAAAGAGAATTATATCATGAGGAGGAGATTGAATTGAAGCTGCTACAAATCAGACTATTAGTTAATGATTTTAAAAAGAGTACTGAATTCTATAGGGATCTGTTAGGAATTTCAATAAGTTGGTATCAGGAAGAAATGGAGTATGCACTTTTCAATAATGGAGAAACGAAAATCGAGCTTTTATCTCAAAATGCCATGGCAGAAGTGATTGGAAAGGAAAATAAGTCTTTAGACGGCGAATCCCAATCAAACTTTTTACTTCAATTTGAAGTAGAGAACGTAGATAAGACCTATGATTATTTAAGAGAAAATGGGGTTGAATTTGTTACTGAACCACACGATCGTAAAGAATGGAGATCACGTATTGCACATTTTCGGGATCCAGATAAGAATCTTATTGAAATATATAAAATGCTGTAATTAATCAGGAAATTTTTCATACTCATTGTAGCTCTGTTTCGATTTATTCGAACAGAGTTATTTGTGCTCCTACCGATAATTGTGATTATGTTAACAAATTTTGTATATCATATACAGGTTGAAATAGAAAAAAACTACTGCTCCTGTTCAGTAGTTTTTTCTGTCCTCGTAAGGAAATAGGAGAATTATTCTTATGATGCCTCACGGCTTCTTGGGTAGTTTGCTCAAGTGATAATAACTTATGTATCACAAAGAAAAATCTACTGATACGGAATGAATCAGTAGGCTTTTCTTTTAGCATGTTGTCAACTTGAAGCAATGAGGATTAGAAAGCCTCTTTATACTTTACTCTTATAACCGAAAATAAAAAATGAAATATAACTGTTTTTTATAAAATGTATTTTGGTTTTGATAAAACATTTAGCTTAAATGTGCTAGATTTTCTCTTATATATTAATATAAATAGGTTTTCTTTAATATGTATGGAAAGTGACTATCTTATTAAAGGAGGAAAATAATGAATAGTAACTATACTCAAAATGCAAAATTTGAACATACATTTTGGATTCAAATTTTGAAAGACCATTCCCAATTTATCTTAGATGCCTTGGCAGAAAAAGAGCACAAAGAAATACAAGTGGCTAAAACCTTCATCCAATCTTTTAATAGTTTGTTAGAGAAAGTTAAAGCAGAACATAACAACCTAGAAAGCATTACAATGAAAGCTAAAGCTCAAACAATAGCACTCAAAGAATTTAAACTATCCTTATTAAAAAAGCACTTAACAACTGACTTTACGATTCATCTTACACCTACTTTTCTAAACCATATGGTCAATGAACTGGATGAGTATTTATTAATTCTTAGCTACTTAGAACAACAACAAATTCCACCCATCTTTCATGAGCTTCATCATCATTTATTATGGACATTAGATGCTGCGGGACATGCTGGAGCTATTTCCGATAGTCTTGATGCAGTAGAAAAGCAACTAAAACAAAAAAGTATGCAATTTTCTAGCCATTTTGAACATTTTTATCTGAAGGCTGTAGAATTAACTGGTTATTTAAGAACGAATCTAGAATCCTTTCCAGCATTAAAGAAAATGAACAAAGACGTTAAGTTAGAAATAGAGTTATTTCAAGTATTTCTTCATGAGATCGAAGAATTAGAACTATCAAACGAAATGCTTAGTACATTTTCTGCTTTAATGGCCGATCATATGATGAGGGAGGAATGCTACTATTTAACTAAGTTAGCACAATCAACGAATACCGCAAAACCATCGTGTGACCCTACTTCATCTCATTATAAATAGGTGCCAATTTTAACCTTTACATTCCAAGACTTCAGATAACTTAGAGTCACAACTCTAAGTTAAATTTGTATTTGTAAACTATTTAAACTGAGAAATATATCTGATTTTATAAAAAAAGCTATCCTTTTGGTTATTTTACAAAAAGGATAGCTTTGACACGCTTGAGCGCTATTAATTCTTCTTAATTTGATGAAGATTCGAAATATCAAGTTTCTAGCACTATAAAATGAACCACTCTTACGTTATAATCACTTCTTTTATATTAATGAGTGGTATTGTTATTTGGCATTTGCGGTTGACCTTGAGCAGGTGCAAATGCATTTACCATTTGCTGCAGGTCTTGTTGGGCAAGCTGTGGTACTTGATAATAATGATGTTTGTTTTGATAAAGGGAAATTTCATACGCCATTTCAATACAATTTGGAACAGAATCAGCTAGTACACGACGTACAACTGGATTGGTTGTTTCGAGTGCTGACATTGTTTTCATCGAAGCAGATGATTTTACAGCACCAAGCATATGTCCTGAAATCCACTCATCTGTAATTTCTGATGCAGACTGCAACGGTTTCTTTGGCTGAGAAGGTTTAAGACCATATACAAAGTCATTACCTTGTTTCATTCTATAACTCTGTGTAGGCGTGGAAGGATCCTGCCCTGTTTTAAAGCATTCTACTGTTGTATTGTATTCCTGTTGAATAAATTGATATTGGCGATCCAGAATATCTTTTAACTCCGGATCCTTCACGTGTTGGCTTAGTAACATATATGAGTTCAATGTATCAATTGCTCCTGATAACACCTCATGTACATCAAATACCTCGTGGCCTCCATGATTCATTTGTGAAGGGACATTTCCTGTGTGCATGTTTTGATGTGTTTGCCCTTGTGGATTTTCCATCATTTAAAATTCCTCCTACTTTGACTAGATTATGTATCGTCGTTAGTATGGATAAAGAAAGGGAAATTATTCATATACATAATAATTGTAATGAAAATCCAACACAAAAAGCCTTCGAAGTATATGTCGAGGTGTAATATATGGAATGAGTAATACCGACAGTAAGAAACAATTAAAGTAAATGTAGAATAATAAGCAATATAGAAACCCTCTAGAGCTACCGTTCTAAAGGGTTTTTATATTGCTTAATTATTTAGAAGTTACATATTCATTTTTCCCTGCTCCCATGCCCACAATAAAAATAAGGACTGAAACTAAAACTAACATTAGTAAAGGAATAGTCCAGCTGTGTGTAATGTCGTGTAGCCCTCCAAATAACACAGGCCCTACAGCAGACAAAAGATAACCGAATGATTGAGCCATACCCGATAGCTCTGCTGCCTCGTTAGTACTTTTTGTACGTAAACTAAAGAACATCATAGCTAAACTAAATACAAATCCAACTCCAATTCCAACCATAATAATCCATAGTGGGATAAGGAGTGTACTTCCATATAAGATGCCGAATAACCCTACAATAAGCAAGACGGCTGGAACAACTACTAATAAACGCTGACTTTGTAAACGTCCAGCTAAAATAGGAACAATAAACGTAATAGGAAGCACAGCAAGCTGCATTAACGATAACATCCAGCCAGCGTCATGAGTGTTCAATCCCTTTTGTTCAAGAATTTCAGGCATCCATGTAATAACTGTGTAGAAGATAAAGGATTGAAATCCCATAAATAATGTGACATTCCATGCTAGTTTAGAACCCCATAAGTTAATAGATTTAACCTTTTGCGCTGTTTGGTCAGACTTCATAGGCTTATGTCGAGTTCGCAATTGAGGCAACCAAATGAAAATAGTAAGAAGAGACAAAAATCCCCAACATCCAAGGGCTCCGGTCCATCCTAAACCCGATAATGAAGAAATAGGAATACTTATACCAGATCCAATAGCGCCACATAAATTCATAGAAACTGCATAAATTCCTGTCATCATGCCTATATTTTGTGCAAAGTTATATTTAATTAGACTGGGCAACAATACATTACCAATGGCAATAGATAAACCAATTAAGATCGTTCCTATAAATAGGGTTTCTACTCCACCAAAAGAACGTATTCCAATTCCAATTGTTAATAAGATTAAAGAAATGAATAGCGTAAACTCCATGCCAAAACGCCGAGCTAACTTTGGAACAAAAGGAGATAGGAATGCAAAAGCTAGTAACGGCACTGTAGTTATTGTCCCTGCTAAAGTATTAGATATTCCCAAACTGTCACGAATAGAAGCCACTAGTGGTCCTACAGATGTTAAGGGAGCTCTGAGATTAGCCCCAATTAGGATAATACCTATAATCAGTAATCCTATTCTAGGCTTTATATCTAGTTTTGGTTGTTCTAATTGATTTTTCGCTTGTGCAATACCCATGATAGCTATAGACCCTCCGTATTTAATCCGAAATTTTTTTATACACAACTCCATTTTGTAGGATCATTGGTTTATTGGTTATTTTAGCATATATATGAGAGTATAAATACGACTGCGGTATTAGACAGCGAAATATTGTTAGTTTTTCTACAAAGTATGTAATAATTAACGATATTTTGAATAAAGTAAGTTAATTATTACATATCTATTTGAAGTGATTTAGTTCATGTGAAATTTTACATAACGAAGATTATATTAATTAACAATTTATTGGATAAATGTGTTAAATTTGAAATGTTGGGGGAGGGATACTTGCTTTATTTAGTTTGCACAATTATTGGCTCAATAATTTTTGTTTTCAAGATTGTTAAAGATAGAGATTTTATATGGCAATGTATGTTTATTCCTATGTTCATACAATTTCTTATTACTCAAACTCACTTTTTTAATTTTATAATTGAACCTTATAAGCTTGGGGTTATTTTGATTATGTATATCGGAACATATTTTATTTTTATATGATTTTAATAAAATTAATCATCAAGCTGTTTTTGTACCGATAAGGAATATTATGGCAACTAAGTTTGTATATCGCATTCTTTTTTAAAAGAATAAAATTCAAGAATAATAGTTGACTTAGGCAAGTGTTGGGGTTATAATTGGTAAATAATTACGTTTATATTATTTAAAAGAGGTGTAAAAATGATTGATGTACACAGTAAGTGTGTTCTTGAATTTAGGAAGTTTAACCGTTTTTACACAGATATTTTAGGTTTTTTAAATGAACATATCTATGACAGTCCGTTTTCTTTAACAGAAACTCGTATTCTATTTGAAATTTATAACACTAGTAATTGTACGGCTAAAAACATTCAAGAAAGATTAGATTTAGATGGTGGTTATGTAAGTAGAATTATCAAAAAATTCGAAAAAGAAAAGATGGTTTATAAGCAAAAGTGTAAAGAGGATGGACGTAATCTTCTTTTATATGTAACCAGCCATGGGGAATTGATTTACAAAGAGTTAGAGAAAAAAGCTAATCAGCAAGTAGAATATATTCTTGGAAGCTTGGACCATGATCAACAACAAAAGCTTGTAGCCTCAATGAATACCATACAAGAAATTCTTTCTACGTCATTTAAAGAAAAAGACGTAGAAGCTGTTTCTGTTAGAAGCTATTATACTTCTGATGATATTAACACCATAATTGAACAACAATGGTTATTTTATAATCAAGTACATAAATGGGATAACAGCTTTTTAGCATATCTTCAGGAGACTTTTAATGCTGATATAGAAAGAATCTGGATAGCAGAAATAAATCGCGAGTTTGCAGGCTGTATTGGCTTAGTGAATGATGGCAATAAGGTAGGACAGTTAAGGTGGTTCTTAGTAAATCCGTCATTTCACAAAAAAGGAATAGGGAGTCAACTTATTAACTCTCTAGTTCAATACTGTAAAGAACTTGATTATGAACGCCTTTTTCTTTGGACCGTTAGTGATATGGTGACAGCTAGACCACTCTATAAAAAATTTGGGTTTGAAATAATGGAAGTGCAAGAGAAAAAATCCTTGTGGGGAGCTACTTTAATAGAAGAACGCTGGGATTTAGAGCTAAGAAAAAAATAATCACTTTTATTTGAGGGGAATATATGAAAAGAACATTTCATTACGCTTGGATTATTGTTTTTGTTACATTTTTGACCTTTTTAGCCGTTCAAGGTGTTCGTCTTTCATTTGGAGCTTTTGTTGAACCTTGGGAAACAGATTTCTTAATGGATAGAGGAACCATTTCTCTTATCTCAACATTGAGTTTTATTACTTATGGGCTGTCTCAACCACTCATTGGAAGATTGGTAGATAAATTGGGTGCTTGGCTCATTTTATCCTTTAGCACTTTTCTAGTAGGTATAAGTATTTTTCTCACATCTTTTGTAACTCATCCCTGGCAATTATTCTTTCTTTACGAAATTATGGTTTCTCTCGGCGTGGGAGGAGCCTCCAATGTAGCCGCAACAGTGGTTGTGACCAATTGGTTTAACGAAAAACGTGGACTTGCGTTTGGGATTATGGAAGCTGGATTTAGTGCTGGACAAATGCTTCTTGTCCCAGGATCTCTCATGTTAATTCATTGGCTTAATTGGAAAATGACAGTTGTTATATTAGGCGCCTTTTTAGTGCTTATTGTCTTTCCTATCGTCCTTTTATTTTTACGGAATCATCCTAAAGAGAAAGGTTTAGTTCCTATTGGGGGGTGAAATCGTAGAAGAAGGTACAGGCGAAAAAAAAGCTTTAAACACAAACTCTTCAATATGGAATGTCTTTCTAAAAAGAGAGTTTTGGTTTTTAATCTTACCTTTTGCTATTTGTGGTTTCACTACTACAGGATTAATGGATACGCACCTTATTCCTTTTTCACATGATCATGGATTCTCAACAAGTGTTACTAGTGCTGCAGTAAGTATACTTGCTGGGTTTAATATTATAGGTATCTTACTATCTGGTGTTGTGGCTGATCGCTGGAGTAGTCGCAAAATGTTATTCCTTTTATATGGAATGAGGGCGATATCTATTTGTATGCTCTTGTACAGTCATAATTCTGCATTATTGCTTGTTTTTGCAGTATTCTTTGGATTAGTTGACTTTGCAACTGTAGCTCCAACTCAATTACTAGGTACTCAATATTTTAAAGGATACTCCATTGGGTTTATTTTAGGATGGTTATTTCTTAGTCATCAAATAGGATCGGCATTGGGCGCTTATTTGCCAGGCTTATTTTATAACGAAACAGGTAGTTATAATATTTCTTTTTATGTTTCAATTATGATCTTAGCAGGAGCAGCCATTTTAAACTTGTTACTGCCTGAACCTCATAAAGTTACGCAAAAGGAGAAAATAGATACTCATGAACAACTACAAGGTTAATAAAAAGGTAAGCCTTCATTAACGGCTTACTTCTTTTATTTATTATGACTACCTATAAGAGTTTGGTATGCTCCCGTTATAGTAGACAAGTAAAAGAAAGCAACCTATCAACCGTGGATTGTTAACCATGTTGGCCATGACAGGTCTTCGTGTACAAGAAATAGCCAAAGCTTCGTGGGGAGACGTGTATCTAGACAGTTTAAGTGGCCATTATCGGTTAAGAGGAGTAGGTAAGGGTGGAAAGAAATTTGATAAGTTACTTCATCCCTCTTTATATGAACGCATTCTTGCCTTTAGAGCAAGACGCCATGTCAGTACAGCATTAAATACAAGTGATCAAGGGCCATTATTTCCAACCAAAGACGGAGGATATTATCAATATAAAAACTTAAGTAATTATATTGTTCGTATTATTGAACGAACGGAGTTACCTTTTATGGTGTATTGATAGCCTGTATTCCTTTAATTATTGCTGGAGTTTTTATTTGGTGCAACTGGTGAATAGATTTACACGTGATGGGTGGGGGTACTTTTGTTAAAGTTTATTGAAGAAGGCTTTTTATATGGTTTTATTCTATGTATATCATTAGCGCTTTTTACAGTTCCTTATAAAGAAGTTACTGTAGGAGAAGATTTGCAAGAAACAACATACATAGATTTATCTGATTTTATAATACCTCTACTTAGAGTTGGAGTTGTCATAGCCTTACTTGGAGCAGTAATAGGGTTTTTCCTTTACCAACATAAAAAAAGAGCTTGGATTGATTCATCCAAGCTCTTTTTTCTGTCGATAAACGTGATTATGTTAAGTAATTTTATTATTAGTATATAAGCTGTTACACTGGCTATTTAATTAATCCTAATTTTGCTGCCACGCTATAACCTGAGGAGCTGAATTTAAACCGATTACGAAGTTCAATAAGATTTGGACCAAAGCTTGACTCTAGTATATCTCGATGTTTTTTCATCATTTCATAGATATACAAGTCGTGAATGATAACTTCCGTAATTGGCATAACTAATCCAGGATGCATCGTCCAGGCAGCACGGCTATCTTCACCAAGTGATAATATACCTGCAACCACTTCTCGATCATCAGCACTCAGAACAATCCATCGTCCCCCATATTCATTGGTTATTTCTTCGCTTGCATCATGCTGGTGAACCTGCGCAAAATCAAATACTAAATCTCCATAAGAAACAATTAAAATTTCTACGCCTCTTTTGGCTGCTGCTTGTAATTCTTCTTTTAGTTCCTGGGCATCTTCTGCCCATATTTCCAATAGGATACGCCCTGTAGCTTCTTTTATAGCTTCCTTCGTACGATTTAGTATAAGTTCATAACCTGTAATATTCCAGATATTTTCTCTGTTTAAGGATACATAAGAATAATTTTCGAGAGCTTCTTCAGCTACTTCAAAAGAAGATTCAGCTTTACGTTTTTTCAAATTGATTAATTCATTAGGAGGTAACGGTGTATAGAGCGCTGGATTTTCATGACTGACCATGACTTCTCCACGGTCTACTAGACCTCCTAATACTTCATAAATTTTAGACCTTGGAACTCCAGAGTTTAAGGAGATAGCATATCCTGAGAGAGGCGACTTTTCCAATAAAGCCAAATATGCTTTTGCCTCGTATTCAGTAAAATTTACATCTTTCAAAATTTTTATTATATCTAATGTCATGAGTGTTCCTCCTTGATAATACGGGGATAGAGTCAATGATTTTAAACTAAGTATACCATTACTATACTTGACAGTTTGAATTAAAAATTATAATTTAATTTTAGTTGCTACAAAAGTAGCTACTATATAGTTTTTAATACTGC
The DNA here is from genome assembly GCF_023715685.1 of Priestia aryabhattai. Classification (NCBI taxonomy): domain Bacteria; kingdom Bacillati; phylum Bacillota; class Bacilli; order Caryophanales; family Bacillaceae; genus Priestia; species Priestia aryabhattai. The sequence goes on along the minus strand of NZ_JAMBOQ010000001.1, from coordinate 116,173 downwards.
TTGGAGGTGTAATAATGGATACAATGATGGCGAAACAACAAGAAAGATTAAAAACAAGGAGGGTTAGAAGAGGAAATAGTTTATACATAAGTGCTTCCATAATAGCCGTCCTTTTATGGAGTACATCGTTTGTTGGGACCAAAATAGCCTATACTTCTTTTCCACCACTTACATTAGGCGCAGCTCGTTTTGTTATAGCTGCTGTTATTTTAGGCCTTATTCTCTTCATCAAGAAAGATAAAATTAAGCCTTCAGTCAAAGATATAGGGTTAATGTCTATTAGTGGTGTACTAGGTACTACCCTTTATTTTTCTTTGGAGAACATAGGAGTTGAATTAACGACAGCATCTAATGCTGCTATTATTGTCGCATCATATCCTGCTATAACGGCTTTAATGGAATTTCTCTTTTTTAAAACAAAGACATCCTGGCTAAAGGGTATTGGAATTGGCGTAGCCATGATAGGTGTATATCAAATATCCTATAGTCCTGAAACTCAGACAGATGATAAACAGTTGGTTGGTAATATTATATTAATTGTTGCAGGTTTTATTTTTGCTCTCTATAACTTTACAACTCGTAAAGTTGTCCAAAAATATTCCATGATTACTATATCTTTTTATCAAACTTTGGCAGGGGCTATTACGTTTATTCCATTAGCCTTTATAGAGGAGTCAAGTTGGCAAACACCAGATATAAAATCGTTTCTAATCTTATTGTATCTAGGTGTTTTCTGTTCGGTTATTGCTTTTTTATTATATAACTTCGGACTACGCAAATTATCTTCTAGTTCTGCGATGACTTTAATGAATCTTGTTCCTATTTTTGGTGTATTATTTTCAGTTCTGCTACTTAATGAAGTGTTAAGCATATACCAATTGATTGGTGGAGTCATTATCATTTTGGGCGTAGTTTTAAGCATAAGGGAAACGAGTAAAAAGTAAGTTATAGAAAGTAAATGAAAAGTGTAGATCTCAAAAAAGCCCTCAGTCAAAAAAAGGACTTTTTTTATTATCAGCTGCCTATAAGGCACATTATGGTAGCTAAAAAAGTATACTTTTACGGACTCCTAATTCGATTCTCTTTTAAAACATTAAAGGAATAAAGTAAAGGATTTTCTTTGAATTATTGAAATTAATTTGACGCAACGAAAATAAAAGGTTAATTAATACTTTTTATAAATTAATTTACTTTTAATCCGTTTTTAACCATTTTTTAATACTTCGTTATAGTTATTGGATTATAATGGAACTACCAAAGTGATTATCCTTCTTTTAACTTGCTTTTCATCTAAAGCAAGTCTTTTTTATTTATCGGACTGAAATTTAATAAAATTATATAGGTTACACCGTATCAACATATTTCATTAGTAATCACACTAAATTCTACACGATATTAAATAGCTGGAATAAAAGAAGTAACAAGCTTGGTTAAGTAGTGCTCTTAGAAGCATAATTTGTTCATTAAATAAAAATCCACTATTTTTATTAAGAAAGACATCAAATATATGTTTCGGATATTCAGAGAAACGCTCTCTGAGGGAATTAACTTTGGTTTTACATATAATGAATCATTGGATGCAAATTTCAGCAATCTAGAAGCTTTTGTTTTCTTGTTATTATTGGTTTTTAAAAACTCGCTTTCCAAAGTCCGTTACCATACTGTCACTTACAGGAACTAAAAACTCCTTTTACTAAAGAGTTTTTGTATCGTATGATATTTAATAAACTTCATTTCTATATACAGCCCAAAGGTTAATAACATATATACTAATAAAGATTGGAAGTAGGAGAGGATATTCTTGACTAATAATCATTCATATTTAGATGAGAAAGTTATGACTATAAAAATCGTTACTGAAATGACAGGTTTATCAGAAAGACAAGTTCGTTATTATGAAACCCGTGAGCTTATTTTCCAAAAACGAAACTCTTCAGGTACCTGAATGTATTCCTTTTTCGACGTTGAAAGATTAATGAACATTGCAGAAAAAATTGAAGACGGTGTTCGAACACGAGAAATACGTAAAGATTTTTCTTAAAGAAGGAAAGCTAAAAGCGAGAACTATTTATTAATGTTATGCTGATCTTTAGCTTAGAGTTAATATAGTTTTATAGACACATGTTAATTAAATTTTTATAGTGCAAAAGCAAACTGCTGAGGTCTAGCTGCTTACTATAAATTCGAAGAAGAATACCTGGAAAAATTTGTAGCCCCTTTACTTTCATAAATAAGTTCTCTAGAAGTCACTATCATATTTTTAATCAAACCTTAACGTTATTTTCTATATAAAGGCGAAAATCTTGTAGTTAGAAGTAATATTTCCTTCATTAAGAATAACACTCGATAAGTGGGGGAAACTACTCAAGACGCTATGAAGCGTCCATTTGGAAATCCTCATTGTTGCGAGTTGACAACATATATCAAGGAAAGCTACTGATAAAGAATCAGTAGCTTTCCTTGTCTTTTTAATATATATCTTATAGAGATTTAGCCCTACTTGTATATGAATTCCATTATTATACATAATAATAAAAAATATAATTTCTTAAAAGGGGCTTTCGATAGTGAATAGAGAACAAGTCATTGAAGTTTATAAAGATGTTCTAGACAAGAGAAGAAAACGATTTCCTAATTATTTCTTTGTAGGTAAGGAAGGGAAAAAATATATGCGCTATATGACATGCTATTTACTTGAGCAACACTTATCGATACCCATCAATGAAATCCCTTTTCAAGTAGGCGCAAATACATTATGGTCTCATCGTCTCAGACCCCCTGCTATGCTATACGGATGGAATTATTATGAAGTCATTGATAATGCCTACCCAGGAAAATTTAAACCTTGGCAATTCCAACAAACTCCTGATAAATATTGGAACGGAGAAGAAGGGAAAAGGCGAGCTATTGAAGCAGTAAAATATGTAATAGAGGAAAAATCGAAACTTCATATGGAAGAAATACCCTTTAAGGTTAATTTCCATTTTTTTAAACAACATGGTCTAGGCGGCCCCTTTACCCTTTTAGGCTACTCTCCTTTTCAAATAGTTGAAGCCATTTATCCTGGTGTCTTTAGGCCTTGGCAATTTGCTCATGTTCCTATGAATTGTTGGAAAAATGAAGAATATATTCAAGAAGCTATGGACAATTTTTTATTCAAACAGCTTCATTTCTCTTCTTATGAGGAGGCTTTTCTTCAATTAAAAGGAAATGATTTCACCGATTTTCAGTTAACTGGTCTCTTTCAAATGGCGTTTGATTCCAGAATGAACAACGTGAAGGAATGGATAAAAAACCAATTAACAAATATAGACAATGAATTATTTTACGTGGATCTTGATTAATAAAACAACCGATTGAAACGAATAACCTGAACTAAATTACCATTATGTCCATTTCCTATTTTTAAAAATAATGATTGATGAGTATATGGTTACTTGCTTTGATTTTTCTTCTTCATAAAAAGATATAAAGATTCAGCAAAAAAAAGAAAAAGAAGAAAAAAGAGCACAAATAATTCAGCGACTTCCATTACCCTAAAGGGACTCACGGCGTTGTACAACGCCTGAGAAACATCAAATCCTTGAAAAATATCGATGCCTAAAGAAAAGCCCATTAAGCATCCCATCATTAAAAGGCTAATACCTATAATTTTCATATCTATCACGCTCCATTTAATAGGTTCTTCCCTTTCTTCTATGATGATACATAAATATTTATTGTTAATTTTTACATAAAAAACTCTTATATGGTTAAATTAATAAAAACTTAAAGAAGGGTGCTTAAATCTATGCCTTCGTTTTTTAAAGATCGCAAACAAAAAAAGAAACGACCACAGGATGACGAGAGTCAAACTAAGGATCATCCAATAGAACTGATACAAGTTTCATTATCGGGCAACCTTAACATGATTAAGCAGAAAACCGGAAATAGTTCAGATGTCGTTATTCGTGAGATAAAAATGGGGGGGGATTCCGACATTAAAACGGCGATTGTCTATGTAGAAGGAATTGTAGACAATCAGTCGATTCAAGAGTATCTACTGCAATCTATGATGAAGGATGATCATAAAGAAGAAATAAATCAGCACAATGCGATAGACCTGCTTTCTAAAGATATAATGACAATTGGAAACATATCTTCCATCACTAACTTGGATGATTTATTTGCATCTTTAATGGCAGGAGATACTCTTATTTTAGTGGATGGAATAGATCAGGCACTGAGTGCTAGCACCAAAGGTGGAGAAAAGCGTTCCATTGCGGAATCTACTACCCAAATGGTGGTGCGAGGGCCAAAAGGAGCATTTACCGAGTCTCTTGGGACCAATACAGCTATGGTACGCCGCATCATTAAGACCCCCGATTTATGGATGGAGTCTTTAAAAGTTGGGCGTGTAACAAAGACAGATGTGACGCTTATGTACATACATGGCATTGCCAATGACAAAGTCGTTAAAGAAGTTCGTCAGCGATTACATAGAATTGATATCGATAGCATTTTGGAATCAGGTTATATTGAACAACTAATAGAGGATCAAACATTCACCCCTTTTCCAACCATCTACAATACAGAAAGACCTGATGTTGTAGCTGGAAACCTGTTAGAAGGGCGGATTGCTATATTTGTGGATGGAACCCCTTTTGTACTTATTGCGCCAGCTGTGTTCATGCAATTCTTCCAATCGGCTGAAGATTATTATGCCCGGTTCGACATTGCAACCTCGATTCGTCTTTTACGTATTTTTATGTTTATGATTTCGCTTATTGCGCCTGCTACCTATGTCGCCGTTACAACCTTCCACCAGGAAATGGTGCCCACAACGCTGATTGTAGCCATTGCGGCACAAAGGGAAGCTGTTCCTTTTCCAGCATTTGTGGAAGCTCTACTCATGGAATTAACTTTTGAAATCTTACGAGAAGCAGGGATACGCTTACCCAAAGCCATTGGTTCAGCCGTATCCATTGTCGGGGCCCTTGTAATTGGTCAAGCAGCCGTTCAAGCAAGTATTGTTTCACCAGCAATGGTTATCATTGTATCGATCACAGCCATTGCTAGTTTTGCCACACCTTCTTTTGATATGGCGATCTCAGCTCGCTTAATTCGTTTTTTGTTTATGATTGGTGCAGCAACATTTGGTTTCTACGGCATCATTTTGTGTCTTTTAATGATGGTTGTCCATCTATGCGGCTTACGTTCATTTGGAGTACCCTATATGGCTCCATTTGCTCCCTTCATCCCCGTAAATAATGGAGATACTATCGTAAGATTACCGTGGTGGACGCTGAGACAAAGACCACGATTAATTACTGCTAATACGGTTCGAGAAGGAGCAAATCGATACCCACATCCTCCTGCATCTCGTGGTATGGTAAATCGGGACCTTGAAGAAGGTGACAACAATGAAGCGTAAGGGATTTTTTCTTTTGTTGATGGTGACGATAACCATCTTGCTCACAAGTTGTTGGAGTAAAAAGGAGTTAACTGACCTTGCCATCGTGGCAGCTCTGGGCGTCGATAAAACAAAAGATGGAAGATATCACATAACGCTCCAAATTATTAATCCAGGGAATGTGGCAGGAGGTATGCAAGGAGGAGGTGGTGGTACCCAGAGCCCTCCTATTACCATCTATTCGGCTTCAGGAGACAATATAGTCGAAGCAAGTAGACGGGCTTCGGGCAGAATTTCTCGACGATTATATTATGCTCATACAAACTTGGTCGTGGTTGGTGAAAAACTGGCCAAAGAAGAAGGAATTAATACATTAGTGGATGCGTTTGATCGAGATCCAGAATTTCGAAATACTTCCACCCTCGTGATTGCCAACCATTCGTCCGCAGCTGATCTTGTGAAAACGTTAACGCCAGTTGATAAGATTCCAGCGAATAAAGTGCTAAAAACCTTAGAATTTACGGAAAGAAAATGGGGAGAGAATGTAAAAACATCGCTTCAAGAGGTGATGAAGAGCCTTGAATCTCCTGGAAGAGGAACTGTCGTATCAGGATTTCGTCTAGATGGGAATCCCCAGCAAGCACAAAAGCTGGATAACCTTCAAGAAAGTGCACCTGAAGCGACGCTTCGAGCTTCGGGAATTGCTGTTTTAAAGCAAGGAAAATTAGTGGATTGGCTGTATAAAGAACCAGCAAGAGGAACGGTATGGATTCTCGACAAAATCCAAGGAACGGATATTAATATTGATTGGGCAGGAAAGAAAGAAGCTATTGCTTATCAAACTGTACGACAAAAAACAAGTGTATCTGCCCAAGTGAAGAATGGGAAACCTCATATTTCTGTTCATACACGTGTTGAAGGAGATATCGGTGACATGGAGGTACCTGTTGATATCACCAATCCAAAGGTCATTACAAAAATCGAACAATCCGTAAGGAAAGAAATTAAAAAAGAGCTCAAGACAGCTATTGAACGTGCGCAAAAAAACAAAACGGATATTTTGGGATTTGGCGAAGTAGTTCACCGTACGAGACCAAATCAATTTAAGAAATTAAAAAGGGAATGGAATGATGTGTACTTTCCAAAGTTAGATGTAGATATTACAGTGGAAGCCTATGTACGTCGAGCTGGCTTACGAAATAAATCGTTTCTTTCAGGGGTAAAAGAGAATCAAAAGTAAGGAAAAGAGGGTGCCAGTTAAATGGAGAAAGCAAAAATTAGTGCCAGTCAGCTCTTTATTCTAATGGTCCTGTTTGAGCTCGGTAGTGCCTTACTGGTACCTCTTGCCATCAGAGCTAAACAGGATGCATGGCTTGCGATTCTGCTGGGCATGTTAGGAAGCTTTGTTTTATTTTTAGTTTATCATAAACTTTATACGTATTATCCCAACCTCTTACCCACAGAATATATGCAAAAAATCTTAGGTAAAGTGATGGGCACCGTACTGGCTTTTGTTTACATTCTTTATTTTATGTATGATGCCTCAAGAGTTCTACGTGATTTTGGTGAAATGCTGTTAACTTTTGCCTATCCTGACACGCCTTTATTCATCGCGAATGCATTATTAATGCTTGTCATTATTTATACCATTAGAAAAGGAATTGAGGTCATAGCTCGATCAGGAGAATTGCTTTTTATTTTTATGTATGTTCTTGCGGTTGCTGGCTTTATCTTAATTATTTCTTCTGGTTTAATTGATTTCAAGAATTTACAACCTGTTTTGGAAGAAGGAATATTACCAACGGTAAAGGTTGCAGCGTCTGAAACCTTATATTTTCCATTTACCGAAGCTATCGTATTCACAATGATTTTGCCGTATCTAAATAACTCGAAGAAAGCAAAGGTGACCATGCTAGGTGCAACGGGATTAAGTGGAATCAATTTAGTTATTACGATGCTCATTAATATCAGTGTAATTGGTGTTAATCTAACTGCTCGTTCCCAATTTCCACTTCTTAGTACAGTCGCGAGCATCCAAGTAGCAGATTTTTTAGAACGGCTTGATGTATTTTTTATGCTTGCTATGGTGATTGGCATTTTTTTTAAGGTTACCATATTATTTTATGCAGCCACTATAGGAGCAGCTAACTTATTCAAAATTAAATCACCTTCAAAGTTAGCGTATCCTTTAGGTATTGTTATTCTATTTCTATCTATCACAATCGCGAGTAATTTCCAAGAACACCTCCATGAAGGATTATATATAGCCAAGTTTATTCTACATATTCCTCTATTCATAATAATTCCTCCTATCCTTCTTTTTATAGCTTTCTTACAAAAAAGGAAGGACCATGGGAGCAAACATGTTTGACTAGCTAGTTTTCATATAGAATATTGTTTTTATAGCAACATTTCCTAATAAGGTAATTACCTGCAGAAAAATTCTCTCTACATTAGAGTTACCTTTAAAGAAAATCTCATATCTACTACATAACGTTCAGAAAATCGTACGTGATGAAAAGGTTAAAGAACGATTCAAAAAAGCAGAAGGTCGCTTTAATAAAACCAAAAAGGAGGTCTCAATTGAATGGAAAAAGCTAAGATTAGTTCTAGTCAGCTCTTTATCTTAATGGTCCTATTCGAACTGGGTAGTGCTTTACTGGTACCTCTTGCGATCGATGCAAAACAAGACGCTTGGCTTGCGATTCTGCTTGGAATGGTATTCAGTTTCGTTCTATTATTAGTCTATCATAGGCTTTATACATATTACCCTGACCTTTTGCCTACAGAATATATGCAAAAAATCTTAGGTAAAGTGATGGGCACCGTACTGGCTTTTGTTTACATTCTTTACTTTATGTACGATGCCTCAAGGGTTCTACGTGATTTTGGTGAGATGCTGTTAACTTTTGCCTATCCTGACACACCTTTATTCATCGCGAATGCATTATTAATGCTTGTCATTATTTATACCATTAGAAAAGGAATTGAGGTCATAGCTCGATCAGGAGAATTGCTTTTTATTTTTATGTATGTCCTTGCGGTTGCTGGCTTTATCTTAATTGTTTCTTCTGGTTTAATTGAGATTAAAAATTTACAACCTATTTTGGAAGAAGGCTTATTCCCTGTCCTAAAAGTGGTATTTACACAAACTTTGTATTTCCCATTTACAGAAGTCATTGTATTTACGATGGTTTTGCCGTATTTAAATAATCCTAAGAAGGCAAAGGTGACCATGCTATGTGCAACGGGATTAAGTGGAATCAATTTAGTTATTACCATGCTTATTAATGTCTGTGTACTGGGTGTTGATTTAACTGCACGTTCACAATACCCACTTCTTAGCACAATTGAGAGCATCCAAGTAGCTAATTTTTTAGAACGGCTTGATGTATTTTTTATGCTTGCTTTAATTATCACCATCTTCTTTAAAATCTGCTTATTATTTTACGCAGCTGTCGTAGGTACGGCTACTCTATTCAAAGTTAAATCACCTTCACGGTTATCATATCCTTTGGGGCTAATCATTCTCTTTTTATCTATTACCATTGCGAGTAATCTTCAAGAGCATAACCATGAAGGACTGAAAGTGGCAATGTTTGTTATACATATCCCTCTTCTTGCAATTGTTCCTCCTTTTCTTCTTCTTGTAGCTTTCTTTAAAAATAGAAGGAAGCAGAAAGCATGACAGGTTTGTTTACTGACTCTTTGGATGATATAAATCTTCCAGCCTTGAATCATTATAAGCTACTAGTACTTATCACAATGGATTTAAATTATGTGAGGTGATTTTTCTGTATACTTGGTTTTATGATCATTTTATCAACACAATTCTATTTCCTCTTACTTGTATAGTGATGGTAGCTATCATGTTAAGCGCATATGCGTATTTTAAATTTAAAAAAATAAATAATAAATAATAAATAATTAATAATTAATAGTTTCTAGGGCTTATTGATTTCAAATATGGATTTTTCTCCTTTAAAACTCGATTATTTATACAAGATATAGTCATCACCTATATTAATGATTAAAAAAAGCTCGTAGCTATCAACAGAAGGTCATTATCTAGTGGAAAAAGCAAAAATTAGTGGCAGTCAACTATTTACCTTAATGATGCTGTTTGAATTTGGAACTGCTTTCCTCCTTCCTATTGTTATAGAAGCGAAACAAGATGTTTGGCTTTCCATTATATTTGGAATGGTAGGTGGTTTTCTTCTATTTTTAGTCTACTATCAACTCCATCGTTACTACCCTGATTTATTACTTGTAGAACTCACACAAAAAATTATGGGGAAATGGATTGGTCGTCTCGTTTCGTTTCTTTACATTTTCTACTTTGCGAATCTTGCTTCCAGAGTCATTCGGGATTTTGGAGACATGTTATTGACATTTGCTTATCCAGACACTCCTTTATTTATTGTAAATGCCTTACTGATGTTTGTTGTTATCTATACCGTGAGCAAAGGAATCGAGGTATTGGCAAGATCCAGTCAACTTCTGTTTATTTTGCTCTACCTCTTTGCCATTTCTGGATTCCTGCTTATTGTATGTTCTGGTTTACTTGACTTTAAAAATTTAAAACCTGTATTAGAAAACGGCCTTTGGCTGCCTCTGAAAGTTTCCCTAACTCAAAATGTATATTTTCCATTTGGCGAAACAATTGTATTTTTGATGATCTTACCGTATGTGAAAAATGTGAGTAAAGGAATTGGAATAAGCGCCATTGGATTAACGGGTATCAATTTAATGACTACCATGATTATAAATGTCAGTGTATTGGGAGTAAGTCTTACTGCACGTTCACAGTTTCCTCTTCTAAGTACAGTAGAAAGTATTCAGGTAGCTGATTTTTTAGAGCGTCTTGACGTGTTTTTCATGCTTACAGCAGTTATTGGGGGATTTATTAGGACAAGTGTATTTTTCTACGCTGTCGTAATAGGTTATATGCCTTCTTATTTAGATGAAAATATCGGTATAAGTGATACTATAAGTACCCCCATTACAGCAATTGTATTGATTATTATGGTACCTTTCGCTATCACTTTTGGTAAGCTAGGGGATAAGTTAGGAAATAAAAAAGTTATATCAATTGGATTAGTATTAGGAATTGTACTTTCAATTATTTCTTTCCAGTTTCTTAATATGGGAAGTATGCCTTTCTTATTTATAGGGCTCTTAATGTTAGGCATTGTTTTATCTGTATACGAAGGTACTATGCCAGGATCTTTACCTACGTTGTTTCATACTGACATTAGATACCGTACATTATCATGGACATTCAACATATCCGTCTCTATTTTTGGTGGTACAACGCCTTTAGTTGCTTCTTGGTTAGTTCACGTGACAGGAAATAATTTGGCGCCTGGATTCTATTTATTAGCAGTTAGTTTAATTGGTTTAATCGTTGTGTTAACGCTATTTAAGGATACTGCAGGTAAATCTTTAAAAGGTTCTTACCCAACAGTTGCTTCTAAAGCTGAGTATAAAGAGGCTGTTGAAAATCCAAAAGATTCCTTATGGTGGCATACAGAACAAATAGAGAAATAAGTCGAATTAAAAAGCAACTACTTGATTAAATGAATATTCGAGATATGGATATCAAAAAAGAATGTCTGTATCTTGGATCGTTGTTTTACTTGCTGCTTTCCCATATCCCCACAGTGTCTTGAAACCAAAAATAATCACTTTCAAAAAATGAATAATACCCTATATCTGGAGCAAACTACACAAGATTCCATAAGGTATCCAATAATCCAACACGAATCTCTTCTCCAAGAGCAGAAAAAACTCCCAACCGCCTGTGGAGTTTTTTCTGTTTTTTAAGCTGTATATGATATATAACTTTAGTTCACCTAATGTCTCTTAATGGAACCCAATCAAAAAAACGAGTCCTTGATATACAAGGGATCGTTCGCTTTTCGAATTTATCGTTTATGCAGCTTTTTATACATTCTTGATTTATCAATCTTTCTTCTCGAACTGAGTGACAAATAGATGCGTAAAAAGCGCACGTTTTATCCATATGCGAATTCGGGAAGATATAGTATCTGCAGTGATAATTTCCAGTTCACATCCACAAAATATTTTGGTAAAATTCATAAATGATTATCTATTAGCAGACTAACTGCTCAACCAAAAAAAGCAACCTCACTCCAATGCTGGTGAATGAGGTTGCTTTTTTTTATTAAGAGCTTCCTCTCTGATATAACTCCTTTTCTAGCTCAATTGTATATCTTAATCTTGTTTGCTTTTTATAAAGCTCATCAGATAAATCATTAAATTCATTTTCTGTAATAATTCCTTTGATTAAATCAGAAAAGAGACTATTGATTCTTTGTTTTCCTCAATTTAAAGTATGCATATGCACTTAAAGTGATGGCTACCATCACTATACAAGTAAGAGGAAAAAGGATAGTGTTAATAAAATGATCATAAAACCACGTATACATAAAACCACCTCAAATAGTTTAAATTCACCTTGATAAGCACTAGCTTATAAGAACTCAACAGATTATATGAATCACTTCATCTTCGGAAAAATGATACAAATGAACTTGTTATCCTCTCTGTTTCTTTCTGTTTTTCAAGAAAGCAACAAGAAGAAGCAGAGGAGGAATAATCGCGAGGATAGGCATATGCAGAATAAACATTTCTACCTTTAGTCCTTCATGGAGATGTTCTTGAAAATTGCTCGCAATCGTGCTAGCCATAAATAGAATAACGAAGCCCAAAGGGTATGAAAGGCGTGAAGGTGATTTAATCTTAAATAAGTTAGCCGTCCCTATGACAGCTGCATATAACAACACGCTAATCTTAATGAAACCACCGATAACTAAAGCAAGCATAAAAAATACATCAAGACGTTCCAAAAAGTCAGCTACCTGGATGCTTTGTACGGTACTAAGAAGAGGGAATTGTGAACGTGCAGTCAAATCAACCCCTAGTACACTAATGTTAATAAGCATTGTAATAGTTAAGTTGATTCCACTTAATCCTGTTGCACATAACATGGCCATTTTTGCCTTTTTTTGGTCTTTTAAATACGGTAAAATCATCGTAAATACCATCGCTTCTGCAAACGGGAAATAGATAGTTTGAGTAAATGCAACTTTCAGGACGGGTAAAACACCCTCTTCAAGTACTGGCTGTAAGTTTGTAAACTCGATTAAACCTGAACATACGATGAGAACAAACCCCATGATGGCAAAAATATACATAAATATAAAAAGGATCTCTCCTGAGCGAGCTACAACCTCGATTCCTTTTCGAATCGTATAAATAATGACAAGCATTAATAAAGTATGTGCAATGAATAAAGGAGTCTCAGGGTAGGCGGAGGTTAACAACATCGCGCCAAAATCACGGAGAACCCTTGCTGCATCATACATAAAATAAAGGATGTAGACAAAGGCAAGTATCGTTCCCATCCATTTACCCATGATTTTTTGCATGTACTCTGTAGGCAGGAGATCTGGATAATATGAATGCAGCTTATGATAGACTAAAAATAGAACAAAACTTCCTACCATCCCAAGCAGAATCGCAAGCCAGGCGTCTTGTTTTACATCCATTGCAATAGGTACCAATAAAGAACTACCTAGTTCAAACAGAACCATTAGAATAAATAATTGACTGGCACTAATTTTTGCCTTCTCCATTCAATTTGAACCTCCTTTCCAATTTTATTTAAATTGACCTTTTGCTTTCTTGACCTTTCATTACTTCCAATCGTTTGAACGTTATGTAAAGCTACCAAATTCGCTATAAAGTTAGTTATAGGATAGAAGTATTGTCTTCGTAGGGAAGAGTTCCATTGGGAATTTTAATAATAACCATAATATCCTATATGAATATTAGCTAGTCTAATGGGTTATCCGCCATACTTCTTCCTGTTTTTTAAGAAAGCTACAAGAAGAAGGAGAGAGGGAATAATTGTAAATAGAGGAATATGCAGAACAAATTTTGCTGCATAGAGTCCTTCATGGAGGTGTTCTTGAAAATTACTCGCAATCGTGATAGACATAAATAGAATGATGATGCCTAAAGGATACGACATCCGGGAAGGTGATTTAATCTTAAATAAGTTAGCCGTCCCTATGACGGCTGCATAAAATAACACGCTTACTTTAAAGAAAATACCAATCACCATAGCAAGCATAAAAAACACATCAAGACGTTCTAAAAAATCAGCTACTTGGATGCTCTCGACTGTACTAAGAAGAGGAAATTGTGAACGCGCAGTCAAGTTAACGCCAAGTACACTAACATTGATGAGCATCGTAATAGCCAAATTGATTCCACTTAATCCCGTTGCACATAACATGGTCACTTTTGCTTTCTTAGAGTTATTTAAATACGGCAATATCATTGTAAATACAATCGCTTCAGTAAACGGGAAATATAACGTTTCAGACAATGCCACTTTTAATGGTGGTAACAGGCCTTCTTCCAGTGCAGGTTTCAAGTTTGTAACATCGATTAAACCTGAACTCACAATCAAAATAAATCCAGCGACCGCAAGGATATACATAAAAATAAAAAGCAGTTCTCCTGATCGGGCTATGACCTCAATTCCTTTTCGGACCGTATAAATAATAACAAGCATTAATAATGCATTCGCGATAAATAAAGGGGTGTCAGGATAGGCAAAGGTTAACAGCATTTCACCAAAATCACGTAGAACTCTTGAGGCATCATACATAAAGTAAAGAATGTAAACAAAGGCTAGTACGGTTCCCATCACTTTGCCTAGAATTTTTTGCATGTATTCTGTAGGCAAGAGATTGGGATAATACGTATACAGCTTATGATAGACTAAAAATAAAACAAAACTGCCTAACATGCCAAGCAGAATTGCTAGCCACGCCTCTTGTTTTGCTCTAATGGCAAGAGGTACCAGTAAAGCACTCCCCAGTTCAAACAGGACCATTAAAATAAAGAGCTGACTGGCACTAATTTTCGCTTTCTCCATTTAACTGGCACCTCCTTTTCTTCACTTTTGATTCTCCTTTATACCTGAAAGAAACGATTTATTTCGTAAACCAGCACGACGCACATAGGCTTCCACGGTGATGTCGACCTTTAATTTTGGAAAGTACACATCGCTCCATTCAGATTTTATTTTTTTCCATTGATTCGGCCTTGAACGGTGAACGACTTCGCCGAATCCAAAGATATCTGCTTTGTTTTTCTGCGCATGTTCAATAGCTTTCTTTAGCTCTTTTTCAATTTCTGTTCTCAATAATTGTTCGATTTTTGTAATGACCTTTGGATTGGTGATATCGACAGGAACCTCTATTTCAGCAATATCTCCTTCTACACGCGCATGAACAGAAATGTAAGGTTGACCATTCTTTACCTGCGCAGATATCTGTGTTTTTTGGCGAACGGTTTGATAAGCAATCGCTTCTTTTTCTCCTCCCCAATCAATGTTGATATCGGTTCCTTGGATTTTATCGAGAATCCATATCGTTCCCCTTGCTTTTTCTCCATACAACCAATCCACTAACTTTCCTTGTTTTAAAACAGCAATTCCGGAAGCGCGAAGCGTTGCTTCAGGTGCACTTTCTTGAAGATTCTCCAACATCTGTGCTTGCTTATGGTTCCCAACCACACGGAATCCTCCTACTATCGTTTGCTCCCCAGGAGAACGTAGCTTTTTTATCACTTCTTGAAGCGTCAACTTTATGTTCTCTCCCCATTCTCTCTGCGTGAACTCTAATGTTTTAAGTACTTTATTCGCTGGAATCTTATCAACGGGTGTTAATGTTTTGACGAAATCTGCGGCAGTTGAATGATTTGCAATTACCATGGTGGCAGTATTTCGGAATTCCGGGTCACGATCCATAGCATCAATTAACGGGTTAAGCCCATTTTCTCTTGCCAGCTTCTCACCAATCACAATCAAGTTTGCATGAGCATAATAAAGTCTTCGGGAAATCTTACTTGAAGCCCGTCTACTTGCTTCGACTATATTATCTCCCGAAGCCGAATAGATGGTAACAGGAGGGCTTTGAGTACCGCCTCCCCCTCCTTGCATGCCTCCAGCCACGTTTCCTGGATTAATAATTTGGAGCGTTAAGTGATATCTTCCATCTTTCGTTTTATCGATACCTATGGCTGATACAATGGCAAGGTCGGTTAACTCTTTTTTACTCCAACAACTCGAGAGCAAGACAGTCATTGTCATCATCAATAAAAGAAAAAGGCCTTTACGCTTCATTGTTGTCACCTTCTTCAAAATCCCGATTCACCATACCACGAGATGCAGGAGGTTGCGGGCGTCGATTTGCTCCTTCTCGAACCGTATTAGCAGTAATTAATCGTGGCCTTTGTCTCAGTGTCCACCATGGTAACCTCACAACAGTATCCCCATTGTTTACAGGGATGAAGGGTGCAAAGGGGGCCATATAGGGCACACCAAATGAACGTAAGCTGCATAGATGAACGACCATCATCAGCAAGACCAGAATAATCCCATAGAAACCAAATGTTGCGGCACCAAGCATAAATAAAAAGCGAATTAAACGAGCCGAAATAGCCATATCAAAGGAAGGTGTAGCAAAACTAGCAATGGCTGTGATAGAAACGATAATGACCATAGCCGGTGACACAATACTTGCTTGAACGGCTGCTTGACCAATAACAAGGGCACCGACAATGGAGACGGCCGAACCAATGGCTTTGGGCAGTCGAATCCCTGCTTCTCGTAAGATTTCAAAGGTGACCTCCATGAGAAGGGCTTCCACAAATGCTGGAAAGGGAACGGCTTCCCTTTGCGCCGCGATGGCTACAATCAGTGTTGTTGGCACCATTTCCTGATGGAAGGTCGTGACAGCCACATAAGTAGCAGGCGCAATAAGAGAAATCAAAAACATAAAAATACGTAAAAGACGAATCGATGTTGCAATGTCGAAACGGGCATAATAATCCTCGGCCGATTGGAAAAATTGCATAAATACAGCAGGCGCAATGAGTACAAAAGGGGTTCCATCTACAAAAATAGCAATCCGACCCTCTAACAGATTCCCTGCCACTACATCAGGTCTTTCAGTGTTGTAAACGGTTGGAAAAGGTGTCATCGTCTCGTCTTCTATGAGTTGCTCAATATAACCTGATTCCAAAATGCTATCAATGTCAATTTTGTTTAATCGTTGACGAATTTCGTTAATAACTTTGTCATTGGCAATGTCATGTATGTACATAAGCGTCACATCTGTCTTAGTTACACGCCCTATTTTAAAGGACTCTGTCCATAAATCAGGGGTCTTAATGATGCGACGTACCATGGCTGTATTGGTTCCAATAGACTCTGTAAACGCGCCTTTTGGTCCTCGAACCACCATTTGGGTAGTCGATTCTGCAATAGAACGTTTTTCTCCCCCTTGGGTGCCAGCACTCAGTGCCTGATCTATTCCATCCACTAGAATAAGAGTATCGCCTGCCATTAAGGCCAAAAATAAGTCATCCCAGTTATGGATAAATGATACGTTACTAACCGCCATCATATCTTCAGAAATCAGGTCTAACGCATCGTACTCATTCACTTTTTCTTTCTCATCATCTTTCATCATGGATTCAAGTAAGAATTCTTGAATCGATTGATTGTCTACGATTCCTTCTAGATACACAATCGCTACCCTTATATTGAAGTTGCTCCCCATTTTTAAATGACGAATAACAACGTCTGAACTGTTTCCTGTTTTTTGTTTAATGATGTTAAGGTTCGCTGACAGTGAATCTTGTATATGTTCTATGAATTGATCAGTTGCTTGATTTTTAGCATCATTTTGGCGGTTCTTTTTTGATTTTCGATCTTTAAAAAACGAAGGCATAGATTCAAGCACCCTTCTTTTAGTTTTTATTAATTTAACCGTATGAAGGGTTTTTATGTATTTTTTAACAATTAATATTTATGTATCGTAATAGGTAAAAGAGAAGAACCTATTGAATGGAGCGTGATAAATATGAAAATCATGGGTATTAGTCTTTTGATGCTGGGATGTTTAATAGCTTTTTCTTTAGGCATCGATATTTTTCAAGGATTTGATGTTTCTCAGGCATTGTACAACGCCGTGAGTCCCTTTAGGGTAATGGAAGTAGCTGAATTATTTGTGCTCTTTTTTCTTCTTTTTCTTTTTTTTGCTGAATCCGTTTACCTTTTCATAAAGGAGAGAAAGGGAAATCAAAGTAAGTAACCATATAGGTATAAATCGTCATTTTTGAAGCTGAAAAATGAGAATAATATGAACGCAGCCCGGGTTATGTGTTCTACTCGGTTCTTCTACTAGTCAAGATCCGTATAAAATGATTATTTACCTATATTTATTAATTGTTTTTTTATCCATTTCTTCACGTTATTCATTCTGGAATCAAAAGCCATTTGAAAGAGACCAGTTAATTGGAAATCAGTAAAATGATTTCTTTTTAATTTGAGTAAAGCTTCTTTATAGGAAGAAAAATGGAGCTGTTTGAATAAAAAATCTTCCATTGCCTCCCGAATATATTTTTCATTTTTCCAACAATTCATGGGCACATGAGCAAATTGCCAGGGTTTAAAGACACCAGGATAAACAGCTTCTACCACTTGAAAAGGGGATTGGCCGAAAAGGGAAAAGACACCTCCTAGGCTATGTTGATTAAAAAAGTGAATATTAACTTGAATAGGAATTTCGTTAAGAGGAATTTTTAGTTTTTCCTCTATTACGTACTTTACTGCTTCAATAGCTCGTTTTTTTCCCTCTTCTCCATCCCAATATTTATCAGGAACTTGTTGGAACTGCCAGGGTTTAAATATTCCCGGATAGGCATTATCAATGACTTCATAATAATTCCATCCATAAAGCATTGCAGGTGGTCTGAGGCGATGAGACCACAACGTATTTGCCCCTACTTGAAGAGGGATTTCATGAACAGGAATCATTAAATGTTGTTCAAGTAGATAGCATGTCATATAGCTCATATATTTTTTTCCTTCCTTACCTACAAAGAAATAATTAGGAAACCGTTTTCTTTTCCTTTCTAGAACATGTTGATAAATTTCAATAACTTGTTCTCTATTCACTATCCTGAGCTCCTTTTAAAAAAAGCATTTTCCATTAGTATGTATAACTATGGGGTTTTTATACAAGGGGAGAATTGTTACATGAAGAAAGGCAAAATATATACATTGATAGATGGGAGTGAAAGAAACATTATCATTGATAAAGGAACGACGTTAAGAGAAGATGTGTATAGAGTAGGAATCAGGGAAGGGGATCTCCTGTATATGTAACTGGTTATATAAGAAGAGGAATACAATGAGTTAAATAACTGATAAGCTATCATATATAATTATAGTGTTATCAATTACTCTAACTAACGACAAATAAGAAATATGACTCTTAAAAATTATGTATACGATATAGAAACCAAAAAAGCCATGAATATGTAGATTCATGGCCAATCTTTTAATAAATTCACGCATTGTAAAGGGGAGAAATAAAAAAGTTATTATCTGTCATAATATATTGATGTAATTGCTGCAGACTAGTATCCAAAGTAGAAGATAAAGACTCAGCAGCATATGCACAAACTGAAATCATACCTTCCTTTTTAACAAAATTATAAGTATAGAACACAGACTCTCTACAGAAGAAGTTGTATTGATTAATAAACGATTTAACTATCTGTTGGATATAAGTATCACCGAAACTGTTATAGTGTTTGAACAAGTAAAAGATGAAATTATTAAAAAGGCACAACAAGAGGTATTGGCATTATCTGTTCCTGTCGTTCCTATTCAAGATAAAACCGCTGTTCTCCCACTAATTGGCTCTATTGACTCGGAAAGAGCAGAATTTATCTCGGAGAATGTGATCTTGAAAATTATTGAAATGAAGGTAGAGCGTCTGATTGTTGATTTTTCAGGTATCTTAGATATAGACACTATAGCTGAACGTTACCTCTTTGATATCTACAGTGTTCTTCGATTACAAGGTATTGAGGTCATGATGACAGGTATACGACCTGAACTTGCCCAAATTGTTGTTAGAAATGGAATTGATTTCTCATCTATTAAAACCTATGCAACAGTTAAACAAGCGATAGAAACTCAAAAAAGCTAGGAAATTAAGTTTTCCAGCTTTTTGATTTAAGATGTATATTATATGCGGGATTAGTATTTTATTTGTACTATAGCAAAATGCCCCTAGAGTTATAGCTCTAGGGTTATCTTAGTAAAGATTACTCAGATAGAATACACTTTCTTTACTTTTTCAAAAACGATTCTAATTTCCTAAACTTATTTGTATGTCCACGTATAGAGAAAACTTCTCTATTCCTCCTACAGTCGATTCAGTTCTAGATACTCTTTTAAAGTTTGCTGTAATGTCCCTTTTGTTTCTGCTCTGTCCTCAAAGGAGATTCCTGAGTGAATCATTGTTCGCACTAGATCAGCACGTAAACCTGTAAGAATAGCTTTACATCCCATCATTGAAATGCCAGTTAATATTTTTTGAAGATGGTCAATAACATGCATCTCCATGTTAGCAATTCCAGACAGGTCTATAATTAATGTTTCAATCCTCAAATCTGATATGCCTGTCAATACTTTCTCCTCAATCGTTTGGATACGATATGTGTTAACCATTCCGATCAACGGTAATACAGCTACAGATTGGCTAAGTGGTATAATAGGCACCGATAGATGTTCAACTAAGTCCCTTTGGGAGGCAATTAATTCATCTTTATACTTGGAATAACTAATTAAAAAAGTGTTAAGAAATTGATCAATCCTGTCATTAATACGCTTCTCTAAGGAATAAAATTCTTCACGACTATTAAAATGGCTATTTATTCGATCATATTGATAGAGAAAATGCCACAATGTTCGCCTAATGGACTGTACCCATTCTAGTTTGAAGGCAAGAGTTAAGGCGTGCTCCGCCCAGGCTATCCCTTCTTGTTGAGCGAAAGCAATGAGTTGGTGTTCTTTTTGCTCTACGACATATAGAGCTAACTTTTGAGCATTTTTTAAAAGATCAATATTTCCAGTTTCTAAAATGTCATTAATCTTAGAGGCTACGTTAACTGCCTCTGATAAGAGCTTATCTTGGAAATTCTGTTTGTTATCTCTAATAAAATCGGTCATTTTCTCTCTCTGGTTATAAATAATTTCCATTTTAAATACGCCCCTTATTTGTTTTTAGATTATAGTTATCTTTAATTAATCACTATCCCTAAATGAATTATTATCTATTTTCGTTTTCATTCTTTGTATATAAAGAAAAATCCTCCTTCCTTATACAAACCATAATAGAGATGTTTTAAGATAAAAAACAACAGAGCTTTTATAATGAATCTTTACACCTGGATATACCCATGGTCGTTCTCATTTTTTCAACATGATAAAGGGTTAATTAAAGTCATTTTCGCTAGCCGATACGCATTCAGATACTTCATCAAAAATGTTCTGAACTTGTTCTTTATTTAACGCGTCAACTTTCTCCCAAGCACTAGAAATATAACCTTCTAAATAATCAGGATAGGAAATAGATTCAGAAGTAAGTGCTTTATAGAATAAAGGGTTGCCTCCTTTATCTACTTCACCCTTACATCTATAGTTTTCAAACTTCCAACCATCTTTTGTTTTTATAAACTGATAAAGGTCATTTTGTCCCCATCTAGGACTGTAAATTTGCATTTTGAATCTAGATGCACTACTCAATTTCAGATACCTCCTACCTCCCCAAAAATATCATTTTTAAATAAGATTCTTTGTTTCTTTACCCCTAAAACATATATTTTATTTACATCTTTTTTGTCATATATATCTATAGTTCTTAACTGTGTTGCATTCGTCATATAATCCTTAATTTCAATGTGTAATTCCATTTTTTTGTTTTTTTACAAATTTATTTCATTTTTAAAATCTTTATTTCAATTATTAGAGGTAATAACTTATACCTATACCCTATGTTAAAATGGATTAAACTTTAATTTGTAAAATTTCTTTAAATAGTGAGAAAGGGGTTTGGTGATAAATGACAATAATTAAAATCAAAGAAATGTTAGAAACTTTATTACAATATGAAGATAGTGAGATCACTCATACCATTTGTAGTGTAAATAATACCTTTTCTCTCAGTTATTCTAAAGAACTACAGACTTTTCAATTGAAGAATGTTGAAACGGGCCATATTGAACGTTTTACAGATGTGGAAACTACATCTTTAGCTCTGGATAGAATAATAAGTATTGCGGAAAAAGAAGTCACTGAGTAATAATCCACTTTTAAAGTTTACATAATGGATTTTATCGGAAATTACATGCTAAAAGCTTTTTTTATGAAGAAAGAATTCATATCTATTAACGAATTGGTAAATATTATCCAAGAGGTGATGATTTGGATAAGAATAAATTAAAGCTTACATCTTCCGAAATAGGAACACTATGGGGAGAGTATGTAAACGGAACGATGACAGATATAGTAAATAGATATATGTTCTCTATTATTGAAGATGAGTCAATAAAGACCATTTTTGAAGATGCTATCAAGACCTTCGCAAAACAAAAAAAACAAATTGTGGCTTTTATAGAAAACGAAGGGTTTCCAGTACCAATTGGATTTACAGAGTCTGATCTTAATAAAGGTACCCAGAGGTTGTTCACGGACATATTCTGTTTGAATTATTTACATATTATGACATTGCATGGGTTGCTAGGACATACAACCTCATTAGGTGTTTCTGTCAGAGAAGACTTACGCCACTTCTACGATTCATGTGATAATGATGCAAAAAGAATGTATCATCAAACGGTTGAATTATTACTTGAAAAAGGGGATTTTCAGAGGGACCCTTATTTTTATCCTGCTACGAATCCTGAATATATTTCTAGCCAGGATTTTACGGATGGTTTTTTCGGAAAAGGCAGACGTTTATCGGCAATAGAAATCATAAGTATTTCTTTCAACCTTAAAAAAAGCATTATGGCTAAAACTCTTTCTATTGGATTTAGTCAGGTCTCTCAATCAAAAGAAGTAAGGAAATTTTTAGAGGATTCGGAGAAAACAGCTGATGATCAAATACAATCCTTTTCAAAAATCATGCACGCAGATAATTTACCAATTCCTAAATCGTGGGAGACAGAAGTAACAACTTCAACAGACTCTCCTTTTTCTGATAAATTAATGATGTATCATATTGGTTTCTTGTTCCAAGCTGCACAAGCATATCATGGAACAGGTTTAGCATCAGCCATGCGAACAGATCTTGTAGCTACTTATGAAAGGATTATTCTAAAGAATTTAATGGTAACAAAAAGATGGTTTAACATTATGGTGAAAAATAAATGGGTAGAACAACCACCACTTGCTCCTAACAGAAAAGAAATTGCAAAAGAGAAATGATAAAAAATATTTACATAAAACATGTTAACGGTAGAAAAAAAGCGCAAACCTGTTTAATAAAAACGAGTTGGCGCTTTTTTTCTATTATTATGAACGAGCAAAATCGTCATATCTATCACTTACTTTTAATTACCTTGTGACTCTATAAAAAACGCCCACAAACAGATAGTTCGAAAAATGAACGTCCATAAAAGTATATCTTTCGATTTAAGTTTCTCACCCTTGACTTAGAGTGAACTCTAAGCATTATTCTTTCTTTATGTCACAAATTAAAAAGGAAAGAAGAAATAGTTCTATCAGATTTAATGGAGGCGGTTATATTGACATATTCTATTGGAGAATTTTCTAAACTCGTTGGGTTAAGTGGATATACATTGAGGTTTTATGAAAAAGAAGGGTTAATAAAAGTAAACAGAGACGAGAACAATGTCAGAATCTACTCGGATGAAAATAAATTATGGATTGAATCTTTGCTTCACCTGAAAAATACGGGGATGTCACTTAAAGACATGAAACGATTTGCAATGTGGGGACATATGGGGGATAAAACAATGGAAGAAAGGTTAGATTTGCTTAGAAATCATCGCAAAAAAGTAGTGGAAGACTTGGAGAAACTTCGTCAAAGTTTAGAGCATCTAGATAAAAAAATAGATTTTTATGAAAAAGAAGTAGGAGACTGTTTCTCTTAAAAATTAAGCAGCCAAGTGTTTTTTCCATTTGCATCTTTTGGATAAACCTCATACAGACAGCTTTTTACATTGTGCTTTTATCGAAAATAAAAAAAACAAAAAAACACTTGCGTTAGAGTGCTCTCTAAGGATTAACCTATTCTTGTACCATTTAAATACATGAGGGGTTAAACAACCTTTACAACATACGACAAACTAACAATGTTAGATCAATACTATTCAGAAAGAGGTTAAAAAAATGAACGAAAAATATAGCAACTTATTTAAATCTTTTACATTTAAAAAAGGGATTACCTTTAATAATAGAGTCGTTATGGCACCAATGACAACTTGGTCCAGTAATGATGATTACACGGTTTCAGATGAGGAATTAACCTATTACAAAAAAAGAGTAAACGGAGTAGGACTTGTGATTACAGGTTGTACACATGTGACTCCAAACGGGATCGGTTTTACAAATGAATTTGCAGCTTATGACGATACATTTATGCCGGGCTTACGTAAATTAGCTGAAGCCGCGAAAAGTGGCGGAGCTCCTGCTATCCTTCAAATTTTCCATGCAGGTAACAAAGCACTACCGGATCTTGTGCCAAATGGTGAGGTTGTTAGTTCAAGTGCTGTAGAAACTGAGGCAACTGGATTTGCTCCTTCAGTTTTGCCTAGAGAACTTTCACATGAGGAAATTTTAGATATCATCCATGCATTTGGAGAAACAACAAGAAGAGCAATTGAAGCAGGTTTTGACGGCGTTGAGCTTCATGGTGCTCATGGATTTTTAATGCAGAACTTCTTCTCACCTTTCTTCAACAGACGAGAAGATCAATGGGGAGGATCATTAGAAAATCGCATGCGTTTCCCACTAGCAATTGTTCAGGAAGTGAACAATGTCATTGAAAAGCATGCAACAAAACCGTTTATGTTAGGATACAGACTATCCCCTGACGAACATGAAGAAGGCGGTTTGAGAATGAAGGATACCTATGCATTGATTGAACGCCTTATTGAAGAGGATGTTGATTATGTCCATGCTTCATTGGCTGATGCTCTTTCTTCAAAGCCAGTCGATAGTCAAGGTGAAAAAACATATCTTGAGTTAATTGTTGACCATGTAAACGGTCGAGTTCCTGTACTGGCTGCTGGTTCTATGGTAACTCCGGATGATGTTGCCAAAGCATTAGATAAGGGTCTTACCCTAGCTGCAATTGGCCACGCGTTAATCATGAATCCTGACTGGGTTGAAAAGGTTCAAAATGGACAAGAGTCTGAGGTCCAAACAGCGATAAAGGCTTCAAAGGTTAGTGAGCTTGAGCTTCCAGAAAAACTTTGGGGCGTCATTCAAGCTTCAGGCCCATGGTTTAAGATTGAGGAATAATCTAGAACCAACGGTTGATTAACTAAGGGCAAGAGAGGTTTGCAAGGGAGATGCCTTCAGTTGCTGCATCTCTTGGCAAAAATCGAAGCGTCAAAGAGCTCCTCAAGGGGGAAAATAAAATGAAAACACGAAAACTTGGAACATTAGAAGTATCGGAATTAGGATTAGGGTGCATGAGCATTAGTGCAAATTATGGGCCTCCAGCAGACAAAGACCAAGGTATCAAGACAATTCGTACAGCCTATGAAAAAGGCGTCACGTTCTTTGATACAGCCGAAGTTTACGGTCCATATACTAACGAAGAGCTGGTTGGAGAAGCTGTCGCGCCTTTCCGCGATGAAGTGGTTATCGCAAGTAAATTTGGTTTTGACCTTGAAGGTTCAGAAGGTCTTAACAGCCGACCAGAACACATCAAGAAAGTGGTTGAGGACTCGCTTAAGCGCCTAAAAACGGACCGTATTGATCTCTACTACCAGCATCGAGTAGATCCGAAAATACCAATCGAAGAAGTGGCTGGTGCAATGAAAGATCTAATCATGGAAGGGAAGATTTTACATTATGGTCTCTCTGAGGCGAGTGAGAACACAATCCGCCGAGCGCATGCTGTACAACCTGTTACAGCAATTCAGAGCGAATACTCGTTTATGGAAAGAGCACCAGAACAAAATGGCGTACTTAAAGCTTGTGAGGAGTTAGGAATTGGCTTCGTCCCATGGGGGCCAGTTGGAATGGGTTATCTCACTGGGAAGCTAGATGCTCGCACAAATTTCGACCCGAAAACGGACCTTCGAGCTGAGTTCTCTCGCTTTACTCCTGAAAACTTAGCAGCAAATATGCCGGTTGTTGAATTGCTCAGAGAGTTTGCAGAAAAAAAGAATGCTACACCGGCTCAAATTTCCCTTGCATGGCTTATGGCACAGAATCCTTGGATTGTTTCTATTCCAGGTACACGCAATATAGATCACCTGAACGAGAACTTAGGAGCAATGAATATTCAGCTGACACCAGAAGAACTTCGTGAGCTCGAAACTGATTTCTCTAAAATCAAAGTGCACGGTGGCCGTATGAATGAAATGCAGATGCAGATTGTTGAAAAGTGACAGTTTAATCTTTGGCGTGTTGGAGAACGCGTTTCTCTGAGGCTCATCGTGATTTACGTATAAAGTAGAAAAGTTTATTGTTTTTATCATGTTTTTATTAAGAGAGGATGTCATTTATATGTCAAATATTCAAGATAAGGTTGTCATTATTACGGGCGCTTCTAGTGGAATTGGAGAAGCGACTGCAAAAGAACTTGCATCTAAAGGTGCGCAGCTGGTACTGGCGGCTCGTCGCGAAGATCGATTAAAGAAATTGCAAGAAGAGATTCAAAAGAATGGTGGGCAAGCTATTTATAAAGTGACGGATGTTGCCTCACATGAACAAATGGAAGAGTTAGCTGAGTATGCTCTAACAGAGTTTGGAAAAATTGATGTAATGGTTAATAATGCAGGAGTAATGCCACTGTCACCTGTTTATCAGAAAAAAATCAATGAATGGGATTCGATGATTGATATTAACATCAAGGGTGTACTTTATGGTATTGCTGCTGTCCTTCCTTCCATGAGAGAAAGAAAAGAAGGGCATATCATTAATGTTTCCTCAATAGCCGGTCACTTAGTATTCCAAGCTAGTGCAGTTTATAGTGGTACAAAGTTTGCTGTACGTGCCATTACAGAAGGTCTCCGTAAGGAAGAGGCACCCAATAATATTCGTACAACTATTATTTCGCCAGGAACTATTTCTACAGAATTACTAGAATCCATTTCAGATGAGGAATTAAAATCTGAAATCGTTGAAGTTAGTAAAATTGGAATCGAGCCTGCTAGCATTGCTCGTGCCGTTGCATTTGCCATTGAACAACCATCAGATGTAGCGATTAATGAAATGATTGTTCGTCCAACAATTCAAGAACTCTAAAAAAACTTTTGTAATGAGGCAGCCCCACTTTTTTTGGTGGCTGCCTCATTACCTTCTACTTTGCCAATAATGAAAGGAGAAGTTACATCTTTATAAATGCAAAAAGCCCTTGATAAAAGAGTTTTTTAGCACGAAATTGCCGATAATGTTCATTGTGATAACTAAGCATACATAGAATATATCATTTTCATTTTATATACTTGTACTTAAACTAACGATGAATTTGAATACAAGAATAAATCATTAGAAACTGTGCATGACCTCAGATAATATCAAAAACATTCATACTTATTAAAAATTGGAATAACAGATTCTTTTACTAATTCAACAAAAGCGTTTACTATTGGCGTTTGATTTTTATTTTCCCATACAAGAGCTGTGACAGTATTGAATTTGTTATCTCGAATGTCACGATATACCACTTCATTTTGTAATAATAATTGTATTGAGGCAGGGACTATAGCTATACCAATTCCTGCAGAAACTAAAGATATAACAGTGGACATTTCTTTTGTTTCTTGTATGATGTTTGGGCTAAACCCTGCGTCATAACAACTATTAATTATCCCGTCATAATGACTTTGATTTGAATTTCTTCCAGTTAAAATAAAAGGATCATTGGCTAACTCAATAAGATCGATGGAGGATGTTTTGGAAGCTAAAGGGTGTTCTTTTGATAAGGCTGCAACCATAGGTTCTTTTCTAATTATTTCAAGCTTTCCTCATTGCTAATTGTCGCCCTTATCTTAATGTATACGGTGAGACACCTTAAGGATATTAAGGAGTAAAAGAAGATCTAACTAAAATTTTAAGAAAAAAAAGAATTTTTTAACACTTAAATTGATTTCATAAAAAATAAAAAGCCCTTTTCGTCAGGGCTTTTTATTTTACGACTAAACTTGATAATTGTTTAACAAAAAATGATTTATTCCTTCTAATTATTGGAACCTATTAGGTTTTGGACTTGTCAATATTTACTGGACATTACAGAAACTCAACATACCAAAGAAAGCTCCTGTTATTAAATGAAAGAGCTTTTTTACTAATTCTTCCTTATTTTATAAATAAATTATAACCTTAATCATTGCACTTGATTCTTTGATATTTTCCTTACAATTTCAATAAAGAATCTAGTTAGTAAAGATTTGAAGATAATACCAAAAAAAGTAGTATGCCAATTCCATCCCTTTTTCCACTTAATGAGATTCGTCCTCTTTTCTGCCCATAACTCAACCAAAGACAGAGGGGCTATCAGGGCAAGTAGCTTATACAGAACAGCAAATGGTTTATCTTTCCACGTCATTTGATTGTACAGAACTGTAAAGGTTGGATATAATAAAAAATCAAATAGATAGTGTGTTTTCGTTGTTTTTTGAAACAAACGAACAGGATATTTAACTATATTTGATGAAGTAAGAAAATTATCTATGATACCGTTGGTAAGAGCATTAAATAAATATACTAATAACCAATCTTTTATGGAAGGTTTTCTAAATAATAAAGGACCTAAAATACCTATGTTTAAAATGAGTAAAGTACGTAAAAAATTGTTTTCAAATTTATGCCTTTTCATAAAGCAACTCCTTTCATTATTAGAATGCTTCAGAAAAGGGAATACTATTACATTTTAAAACGACTAACATTCTTACTATCATAAAAAGCACATTTTTAAAGAAATACACGTCACAAAATTGGTTACCTCGTTATATGGGTCATTGCCATTTTAGTTTATGAAGTAATTACATTGCTTCCTGAACCATGGGGATACTTTCATTATGGATGGTGGAAACTATGGCATTCAGCTATTGTCAATCCTATCTTATTTTTAATTTTATTAGGTTATTATAAATGGGTATGTAAAGTAGAAAATAAACTTCTTACTAAGGATAGATAAAGGTTTATATTTTGAACAAACTACTTAAAATGGATGAATTATTGCTCTATGACTACCTCGCACTGAACAGAAAAAACACTGATTAGGCTCAGTGTTTTTTTATTTTTAAGTTGAATATGATGTATATATCTAGTATACATAATTATTCCTAGAGGAACCCAACAAAAAAGCAACCTCACTCAAGCATCGACTATGAATGAGATTGTTTTTTAA
The DNA here is from genome assembly GCF_023715685.1 of Priestia aryabhattai. Taxonomy (NCBI): domain Bacteria; kingdom Bacillati; phylum Bacillota; class Bacilli; order Caryophanales; family Bacillaceae; genus Priestia; species Priestia aryabhattai. The sequence continues at coordinate 87,262 of NZ_JAMBOQ010000001.1, read as the reverse complement.
CTTGTGATAAAAATTTGTACTTCTTACTTATCTTTCGTTAATTTCTTTCGATCAGCTGCCATAGGTGGCTTTTCTAACCATTCCTTATTAATCATAATGTTAGCTCCATCTTCTGAATAAGCTAATGTCTCCGTTAGTAAACGAGAATAATCAACGACTAAATCACTTCTTTGACTCTGAGAAATCGAAACCCCATAATTCCCTACTCCTGCATAAATCATTAAGGAGAAATGAAACATCATTAGTTTTTCAGAAAAAGGCGCTTCTGTTGAGATAGTGATTTCATGGTCATGTGATACTGGAACAGGAAGATCATGAGACTTCAAATAAGAACTAAAGACTTCAAAATGTTTCTTTGATATTTCTTTTCCTTTTAACATGTATTCTCGAATCTTTTTAGTAGTGGTTACTTGAGCAAATGCTGTCGCAATAGCTGTTCCCATGATATTCGTTTGGATATTTGCATAAAGGTTTGTCACCTCTTGGCCAGTAAGAGGACGACTTTCACCCAAAGCTTCAAATAGAAACGACTGTTTACGAATAAACTCAACCTGCTGAGGCTTTGGGATTTGAGGAGGTCTTACAGCTAATCCCTTTTCCAACAGAAGATGTGTTGCTTCAGTATGCAATTCATTACTAGATGTTAAACATTTTGAGTAAAATGCCAGGATATCTTCCCTATACATATTAGGTAGAACAGTTGCATTTGCAACTAATCCACCTTTCGTCATATTTTTAAGATAAAATAAACAGAAAGTATCTGTAAATAATGGTTTGGCTTTTAAGTTGACATCATGTTCTCTAAAACCTTTAGGAACTGCTATCTCCTCTTTTTCAAAGATATTTTTGATTATTTCAACATGCTGTTGGGATAGATCTAGAGCATGCTTAATTACTTTCTTAATTTGCTCATCCTTAATCCCTTGAACTAAATATTTAAAGACACAAATAGACATACTATCAGCAAGATAACTGCTCCATAAGCAAGATATCTCGGCTGATGTTAAATCAATATGTTGCTTCTCCATTGAAAACCTACCTCTCACTTGTTTAACTTTTTCGTCTTATAAGATGTAGGTTTCCCTTTTTATAAGTTGAATATTTGGAACGAAGGCTTTTTTTGTAATCCTTCTTGGTCTTTTCTTTCCGTCTTCATACGCTTTCGAATGTCATAAGTGCATTGAATAAAATCAAATATTTGATAATAATCTAAACTTATCCAAAATATCAAATGTTTACTTTCGAAATAGAGAATGATACCTTTCAAAAAGACCTTGACTTTATTCCTTTAAAGTTTTGAAATAGAATCAAATATAATGTTCGTAAAAGTATACTTTTTGAACAATCTTCATTCATAGATTTATTTACCCAAACTTACTCTTTTATTATTTAAGTTTTACCTTTTACATTTAGTAGCGACAAATAAGTTATTTTTGATCTTAAACTTAAAGGAGAAAGCATACTAATGAGTTCTGAGTAGTTAGGAAAATAGTGGTTTTTAGCTTTCGGTTAAAAATTCTTTACTGAACGTTCTTAAATTGATATACTCAAAACAAGTTAGATCTAACAGTTTTTTTACCAAAATGAGAATGATCATTCTTAAATTACCTAAAGAATTTATTGAGGGGGAATGAATAGTATAAAATTGTTGCACTCTAAGTGCGTCAAATAATTCTAAATCCTTTCTCAGAAATAAGAGATAATACGTTATAAGGTGGGAGTACATGGCTAGAAATAAAGAATTTGATGAAAAAGAAGCATTAAGGAGAGCAATGGAGCTTTTCTGGCAACAGGGATATGAAAAAACATCCATGCAAGATTTGGTGAACTATATGGGCGTTCATCGTAGGAGTATCTATGATACATTCGGTGACAAACATACTTTATTTATTCGAGCCCTAAGTCACTATGTAGAAGTAATGGATGTAAGAATTAAAAATAACATAAAACCAGAATTAACGGTTAAGCAGGCTATACGAAAATTATTTGAAATGGTTATTTATCCAAATGATAAACAGCCAAAAGGATGTTTAACAGTAAACACAGCAGCTGAATTATCGTTACTTGATCAAGAAGTAGCTGAAAAAGTTACAGAGACTTTTATAAAGACCAAAACCTTATTATTTGATCTACTGAAACGTGGTCAAGAACAAGGAGAAATTCCTGAACACTATGATATCAAAGGGCTTTCTAAATTTATTCATAATTCCCTTGTAGGAATACGAGTATTAGCAAAAACAACAGACGATAAGAAGGAACTAGAAACCATTATTGATGTGACTTTGTCAACACTGGACTGAAATATATCTTGTTATTTGAATAAACTTACTAACACCACTTTAAATATATTATTAGGGAGAGAATGAATATGAAGTACACAGTCATTACAGGAGCAAGCTCAGGTATAGGATATGAAACTGCCCTAGAATTTGCTGCTCGTGGCAAAAATTTAATTATTGTAGCTAGAAGATTTGATAAATTAGAAGAGCTTAAATCAGCCATTCAGAATATAAATCCTGATTTAAATGTTATTATTCGTACAAGTGACTTATCTGTCACAAATGAGGCATATACACTGTATAACAGTTTAAAGGAGTATCAAATTGAGACTTGGATTAATAATGCTGGGATTGGTGAATCCTCTGCTGTAGCAAATCAGAATTTAAATAAGGTAGAAACCATGTTACGCCTCAATATAGAGTCATTGACGATTCTTTCTACACTATTTGTACGAGACTATTCTCATGTAGAGGGAACTCAATTAATTAACGTATCCTCAGCTCTCGGATATGCAATTTCTCTTGATACTATTACTTATTCTGCATCTAAATATTTTGTTAGTGCATTTACAGAAGGGCTTGCAAAAGAACTGGAAAGGAAAGGTGCCAAAATGAAGGTGAAAGTTTTAGCACCAGCAATGACAGAAACAGAATTTGGAAAAAATGCAAGTGATATAAAAGAATTTGATTACAAAGCAAATGTCCCTATGTATCACACAGCTAAGCAAATGGCTGGTTTTATGATGGAACTTTATGACAGTGATAAAGTGGTAGGGATTGTAGATGAAAATTATGAATTCAAATTAAGAGATCAAATTTATCTAATACTAGGTGCATAATTTGTCAACAAAGCTTTTAAATCTATATACGACTAAAGAAATGGAAATAATCTGTTAGGGTGAAAAACATAGATTTCTTTACAGTATCTATTCAAAAAAATTTAATCAATTAAGAATGAACGTTCTAAAAACAACATTACTAAATGGATAAAAAAAATAATTTTGTAAGTATTTAAAGTTTTGGTGGTGGGTTGATCCTAAAATAGGAAGGCAGACTTCTCTTAAAATAAGATTCCCTCCACCTAAACGATTGGATTAATGTAGGTGATTCATTATTAATGGAAGAAAAATGAAGTAGATAGTGGAAATCATAAAAATAAGTTAAAGAAACTTAATAAATGTAATTCAACGGAAGGGTGCTGATGAAAAAATGAAAACACTCATGAAAGCAGCTCAGATCACCAAGTACTCAAAAAATATCCATGCTCAAGTCAATGACATTCCAATTCCAAAAGTCGATGACAACGAAGTCTTGGTAAAGGTCAAAGCTGCGGCGATCAATCCACTCGAAATGTTGATTGTCACAGGTAGCGTGAAACTAATTCAAGATTATGAATTCCCATTAACGCTTGGTAATGAATTGGCAGGTATTATCGAAAAAGTCGGAAAAAATGTGACAGACTTCCGCGTAGGAGATGCCATCTATACACGTCTCCCACTAGAAAAAATTGGTGCTTTGGCGGAATATGTTGCAATTGACGCTGCCGCAATTGCACCCATGCCAAAAAACTTGTCCTACATGGAAGCTGCTGCTTCAGCGCTAGTTGGACTCACAGCATATCAAGGTCTACATGAAGAACTTGAGGCACAGCCTGGTAAATCTGTTTTCATTCCAGGTGGATCGGGTAGTTTTGGTCAAATGGCTGTCCCAATCGCAAAGGCCATGGGTCTAAATGTCATTGTCAGTGGCAACTCAGCAGCGCGCGAACGCACTTTGGAAATTGGTGCAGACCAATATTTAGATTATACAACAGAACACTATGTTGACTTGCTGTCGAATGTGGATTTCGTAATTGATACACTGGGTCCTAAAGAATTTGACAATGAATTGAGTATCATCAAACCGGGCGGAAGATTGCTCTCTCTCCGTACAGGACCAAATAAACGTTTCGGAAAAGGCAGAAATTTTCCATGGTGGAAACAAAAGCTATTTTCCCTTGCTGGCGCAAAGTTTGACCACAAAGCCAAGAAACAAGACGTGGAATACCATTTTATCTTCGTTCGTTCTGACGGCGCACAACTCAGAGAGATTACCAAAATCATTGAAAAAAACAACATTATTCCACCAATTCATCCAACACTATTTACCATAGACAACATAAATGAAGCGCTAGAACTAGTAGCAAATGGACGACCAAAAGGGAAAGTGATTATTAATTTTTAAGAGAACATGATGAATGCAGTCCAAATACAAAGCTACTAGAAAAGGCTAGAAGCTTACATCAACGATGTGTCTATTCCAAGAATAAACAAACATCAAGTATTAATCAAAGTTGCAGAGGCTTCTTTTCGGCAAGTGAGCGAAGCTATTGCCAAAATCTCAAAAGGGAAAGCTCACGGAAAGATTCTTATGACTATACAAGAGGGAGAAACAACCATATGAAATTGACAAATCGAACTATTTTAGTGACGGGCGGGACATCTGGTATAGGCTTGGCATTCGCGAAAAAGTTTCTTGAAATGGGCAACACGGTGATTGTCACTAGTCGTTTGAAGCAAAACATTGACCGAGTAATCAAAGAAAACCCTAATTTAATCGGCATTGCTGCGGATGTCAGTCAAGTGAAGTCGGTTGACCAGTTGATGCATCAAATCAAACAACAGTATCCGAAACTAGACGTCCTGTTTAACTCAGCTGGTATCATGCGTTACTATGATTTATTTGCTGAAAAAGTCACAGTGGAACAATTAACCGCAGAAATTGATACGAACCTGAACGGCACAATCTATGTGACAAAAGCATTCCTTCCTCTTCTTGCTAAACAAGAAGAAGCCATGATTGTGAATGTCAGCTCTGTACTAGCAAATATCTCGGTTGCAAGTAGTCCAATTTATTCTGCAACAAAAGCTGGAATACACATGTACACAGATGCGTTACGTGAACAAATTCGTGCCAAAAATGCGATGATTCATGTCATGGAACTCTGTCCACCACTCATTTCTGAAACGAATTTAGAGGACAACCTGTCACGCGCCAAGTCAATGAGATTTATCAATTTGCCATTAGACAAGCTTGTTGATGCCGGCATCAAAGGCATGGAAAAAAATAAAATTCGTTTGAATCCAGGTTTTAGCAAAATCATGCGTTTCATGAGCAAGATTGCACCAGATTTTGTGACGCATCAATGGGGAAAAACAATGATGAAAAGGATGAATAACGAGAATTAGTGTGGATAACAAGTGAAAATAATAACGTTGTGTTTATTTTATCCTATATCTTCTTTAATAGTAGACAAATCATAATATCATCTGTTGATGTATTTAGATTATAAAGGTCTATGATATATGAAACGAAATTGAAAATTATAATATTAAGAAAGATAAATAACATTTTATATTATTAATAAGAGTGATAGTTAAAATGTTTTATTAAAAAGTATTTTAACTATTATATATATTGTAGAAAAAGCCCATATTTGTCGTCAGATAGAGTAAATGATAAAACTTTGATTTTTATAAAAGAGTTTATTCATTTACTTCTTTATATAAAAGGAATTAAATATATATTTTTTGCAAGGGTTATCTTGTCAAAAACACATTAACTTTAAATGCTTCTGAATTTTCTATTGGATTATTGTGAATCTAACAACTTCTTAAAAGTTAAGTAAAAGATAGATTGGTATATGATAAGAAGTAAAAAATCTCATTTGTCGTCATTAAGTGTAAAATTAACTACATCACTTAATATCCATCTATGTGTATAATAATTCCAATTTGAAGAATAATACTCTTATCTTTTAAATTGGAGGAAATTATAATGAAGAAAGCACAAGTTTTGATTCTTAGCAGTATCTTTTTTTCACTAATTTTAGGTTCTGTTAATGCTCATGCTTATAAACCAGAAAAGCTACCTACTTCTCAATCATCAAATCACTGGAAAGTAGAAATAGACAAGCCAGATGTTAAAGATTTAACAGAAAAAGAAGGGGAATTCAATGTCTATAGTATTGATGTTAGAAATTTAGGTTCTCAGGTCTACGATGCTACAGTGGAAGTATATAGGGACGAACCTAATACAAGTACCAAACATGAATTAATTACCTTTAAAATACCTGAAGCACAGAATTTCTTTCATCATCAAAATCAACCTATTTCAGTTGATTCAAAAGTAGTAGAAGTAGTTGTAACATGGAAAGAAGAACCTTATAGGGTTATGAAGGATGGAAGGAAATCTCCAGCCCGTAAGTTTAAACAAACATTCTTGTTTTCACAAAAGTGAACTTAAAAGCCTTCTTTTCACTAAAGGGGGCTTTTAAATTCACTTTTAATTAACGTAATGGATTTTATCGGAAACAAAATATATTTTGTGAAAAATACTGTATTTTATGTTTCGTTTTAAATTAGACAGGGTAAAGTATTACAATGGATTGGAATTTTACAAGAAACAGTCTTTTTTAGATCTGTTTCTTTTTTTATTTAATGACTATAAAATAAATAATGAATTGTTATGCTTTTACTACATAATCATGATATTTAGTAGGTGAAAAAAATGAAAGATGTATTGCTAAATGAAAAATTACAACAGATTACTGCTGTAATCTTACATAAAAAAGAAGAATTAGCTGAACAAAAAAGACACTATCAATTCTATAATCATGATGTTTATGTTCAACTAGTTCCTTGGCGAGAGAAGTTAATTAAAATTTATGCAGAATCTATATCTATTGATGAAGAGCTTACTTTTCAAATCTTAGAAAAGTGGGGAATGGAAGTAGCAAATGTATTAACAACTCTTCAACTTCCTTTAGATATTGCTTTAGAAGAAATCAGTTATTATCGAAATCAAATTGGAGAAGTCATTACAGAAGAAGCAAAGAAAGAAAATTTTTCTTTTGACTTGTTCTCTAAGATTATATCTAGATACAATTTGGTAGTAGACAAAGCTGTACATTGGGTCAGTCAATCTTATATGAAAGATTATACAGATAAGATTCAATCTGCTCAGTACGCTATAGATGAACTGTCTATACCTGTAGTGCGTATAACAAAAGAAATTGGTGTCATTCCTCTTGTAGGCGAGATCGATACACATAGAGCTCAAATTTTAATGGAAAATGCATTGAAACAAGGTAACACTTACAAACTAAATTGGTTAATTATTGATCTATCTGCCGTACCTATTATTGATACCATGGTTGCAGACCAACTTTTCAAAGTAGTTGCGGCTTTGAAACTTATAGGAATAGATGTTGTATTAAGTGGCATTCGCTCTGAAATTGCCCTTACAATGGTTCAGTTAGGTGTAAAATTAAATGACGTTGTCACATTCAACAGTCTTTATGGAGCACTAGACTACACAAACTCTCGAATGCAGTAGATATGAATAAGTATTTCACCTATCAAAAAATGGTTTTAAGTCGAATAGTCTTGCCTATTATGGCTTAGAACGCTGACTTTATAATTAATATTACCATTTTAAAAGGTAATTTATATAAATTACCCGAAGTAAATCCTTTGGAATTTTTTATTCCAAAGGATTTTTCAATTCATATAATCTCTAAAAAACATAGTTTACTTCCTATATGCCTATAACAGGTATTAGTAGAACCAGTGTTAGAGTATGTAATAACTTTCCAAACAAATTAGGAGAGTTATTTTAATTTTGCTCTATTTCTTTTGTTAATTGTTCTTTATCAACCGTTCCAGGAGGCTGTTCAAGCCAATTGTTCTTTATCATAATATCTGCTCCAGCTTTAGCAAATCGAGCTATTTCTAATGATAGACGTTCATAGTTCCAGATTAAATCGCTTCTTTGACTTGCGGATGCTGCTGTTGCGTAATTTCCAGCTCCTGCAGTACTTAATAATGCCATATGAAACATAACTAATTTATCCGAAAATGGTGGAATAGTGGAATCCGTAATACAAACATCTGATGACATGGGAACTTGTATATTATCGTCTATCAGAGTAGAAGAGAAAATTTTTATATGTTTTTGGGAAATTTCTTTTCCTCTTATCATATATTCTTGAATTTCTTTCATTGATGAAGTTTGAGCAAAGCTAAGAGCAAGTTTAAAGCCTATAAGATTTGTTTGAATGTTTAAGTATAAATTTGATATTTCAATGGCATTTAGGGGGCGTTGTTTACTAAATAAACTGAATCCACTTAACTATTTTTTAGTATCTATATAATCTATTTTTGAAGGTACCATTATATATGGAGATCTTACAAATAATCCTTTATTTATCAGTACTTCTGAACTTTGATTGAATAATGTGGAAGTTTCAGTAAGACATTGAATAAAATAATTTCTCATGTCTTCCCGTGCGCTTAAAACAATAAATCCACTGTATGCTAACAATCCAAACTTGGACATATGGTTAAGATAGGTTAAATAAAAAGCATCTGTAAATAAGCTAGGAGCATTTAGGTTCACATCTGATTCTGTAAATCCATTTGGTATAGCAAAGTTTTCATATTCAAAAATTCCACTAAGTTGTTCCAGGTGATTTGAAGCAATAATGAGTCCGAGTTGAATAACAGGTTGAACTTCAGAATCTTGAATATGTTTTAACATATAACTTAAAATACATTTGGCCATAATATCATTCATATAAGCTGTCCAAAGAGAAGCTATTTCAGATGAAGTAAGGTTAATATTATTTTAGGCATAATTCTAAAACCTCCAAAAAATAGTTAGATATAGATCTATTCTTTGGCAAATAACTGTATATTATGAAAAGCTAAGAAAGTAACCAATTTTAGTTACCATAATGTGCGTTATAGGAAATCTGCATAAAGACAGCGCTTAATTATTTAGGCGCTGTCTTTATGCAGAAGGGCTTTCTGAATCTTCAATCAACTAACTCTATATTACTAGAAACTGATATAAGCAAGCTATAACTTTGTTATGATTTCTGACACAACTAATCTAATATTATTTTTCATTTTATTATATTTAAATTGCCTACGTTGAATAATATCCACTATAGCGAGCAAACTACTCAAGAAGTCTTGTGAGGCTTCATCCACAATTTAATTTATCAGTAGAAAATAGCTATCTTCTTACGAAGGTAGTTGTTTTCTTTTTAGATTGTATAAAGTATTCGCTCTTAGTTAACATAAAACACATTCTAGGAAACTATTTGAATTTAATTATTCTTACAATTTACAAAAATGTAAATAAAATATATAATTCTAAATGTTATGAAAATATTAGATTCGAAGGGTAGGTTTTTATGAGTAAAAAACTTTTTAAAGTATCTTTAATTATTCCTTTACTATTAGCTTGTGCACTATTTGTACCTCACATTCCAGGAGAGCGTCACGATCATCATGCACATGCTGAAACTGGGCCATGCGCAAAGTATGGAGTACATAGAATGTATTCGCAAGGACCTGCTATTGTGAAAAATTACAAAACAGATAAAGTAATTTTCCATGGGGGTTGGTATAAATGTGCTTGTGGTCAAATGTTTATAGCTTCAGGATACCCTCATCTTGGTGGACCAATTAATAAATATGTAACACACGGTGGAATTAAATCTATCCAATATATCTCGGGATCTGCATCTTTCATGGTAGATTCAACTAAGGTTTATTCTACTTCTAAAAGTACCATGTCCGGTTATAGATTTCTTTCACAATAATCTATAAAATATGTAACCAATATCAAATTTTCAGAAGACTATAGGAGTAAATCCTATAGTCTTTTTTTGTATATGATATACAAAATCAGTTTACATAATAACTCTTTCCGGTACACACGACAAAAACGAGTCCTTGGTACACAAGGGATCGTTTGCTTTTCCTTTTTATCGTTTATACAGTTTTTTATACAACCTTGATATAAAGGCATTTACTCGATACTTAAGTTTGAAGAGAATGTATAAAAAGTGAAAATTACGGTGTTTTCATATAAATATGAAACTATTTCCATTTTAAAACGTAATAGTTGTAGTGGTGACATGTTTAGAGTGACAAATCCTTTTACAATAAGTAATCACAGTATTATAACTTGGAATGATGAATTATGATGAAAACATACTTCGAGGTGAATGCATGAATAATCAAATAGTATTAGACATTAAAGAACTATCTAAAGTTTACAAGAGTGAAAAACATAAAGTAGAAGCACTGAAAGATATTTCATTTCAATTATATCGAGGAGAAATGGTTGCTGTAATGGGGACAAGTGGTTCAGGAAAAAGTACGCTTTTAAACATCTTAGGGGCACTGGACGAACCTACATCTGGGTCTATTAAAGTAAATGGAAAATATTCAAAAGAAATGTTCCAAGAACCTCATGCCTCGTTATATAGAAAAGATAATATTGGTTTTATCTTTCAGTCCTTTCATTTGCTAAAAGATTTAACTGTAGAGGAGAACATTGCTCTTCCTTTAATTTTAAAAGGAGTGAAAGAAAAGATAATTACTTCAAAGGTCAATCAAGTTATTGAACTCATGGGGTTGACAGAATGGAAATCTCATCGACCTGTTCAACTTTCAGGTGGTCAGCAACAGCGCGTAGCTATAGGAAGAGCGATTATTACAGAGCCTCCTATTATCTTAGCTGATGAACCCACAGGAAATTTAGATTTTAATACATCTGTAGACATTTTAAATGCTTTGGTTGAAACAAAAACAAGGCTTAAACAGAGTATCCTGTTAGTCACGCATGATCCTCACGTGGCAACATACGCAGATCGTGTTTTATTTTTTCATGACGGCAGTATCGTAGATGAATACAAGTGTAGTGTACATAATGATTTAGAGTATATCTTGGAGAAGTTTAAACTGATTACGAAGAGGCAAGTGGTATGAAATCACTAAAAGGACTTTCATTTCGACTTTTTCGTGCCAATAAATTTATTGTCTTTTCTTCCATACTCAGTATTGCTATTGCATCCATACTAGCTTTAAGCATGGTTTTATTTTCATTTAACGCTCAAAGTACTCTAAAAGATGAATTAAAGCAAATGTATGGCGATATGGATTTATCTGTGGGGTTTAATATCGATCAAAGTAAAGTTGTTTCGCCTAGCTTAACAGAACAAATATCAAAAAATAAGGACGTTAAGCAACTATCTAGGGTATCAGTTACACATGTTACTGTAGATAAGATCAACTCTTCTATCTACACAGCAGGTGTAGAAAATAATAACTTGGCGAAAAGTCGCTATCATTTTAAACAGTACTTAAACGATGATTCTATAGCGATGAATAAGGGGCTAGCTAAAACACTCCACGCTAAGGTTGGTGACAAAGTGTCTATTCAAGGTCACTCCTTTACGTTAGTAGAAATCATAAATGACCTAGATGCTACGGGGATTGCCCCTGATATGATTTTAATGAGTCAGAAAACAGCCAAAGAGTATAGCAAACTAAATGATCATGTACATGCAGATGCTACCTACTTATTAGTTAAAGCCACAAAAGGCACGAATGCATTGACATTGTCTAACCAGATTAAATCTTATGACAAAGATTTGAGGATCGATATAGCAGAACAAGATCCATTCGTTAAAAACAACCTACAATCCTTACAGGTATTTGTTATTGTATTATCCTTCTTGGTATTAATAGTCACTTCACTCTTAATTATTTCTAATTTCGAGTTGCTACTTTATAAAATGAAAAATCAATTTGCTATTATGCGATCATTGGGTGCAACCACAAAGCAAATAAGCCAATTAATTTTTACTCAAAGTATCATTATTAATTTTTTAGGTATATGCATAGGCCTGTTAGGAACTTTTTTTAGTCAAAAATACGTTTATGCTTGGATGGGTAAATTCTTTAAAATTCCTTCATCTCCAACACAGTTTAATCTAGGAATTACGATTATTATTGCATTATGTAGTTTTATCATCATTCAATTATTCTTACTTATACCATCTTATAGAAGCGCGAAAATATTACCTCTTAAGATTATGCAGAAAAATGAGCGTTTAGATTTTGGCTATTCTAAAGCTAGAGTCATTCTTTTTAAAATTTTAATAAGCATATCGATATTTTTAATAATAGCTAGTCAAGTGCTGCCAACTAGGGAGGAATACGGGGTCTTTTTCTTACTAATTGCTGCTGTTCTTACCCTACTGGCGTTCTTTATCATTTTCCCGGTATGGTTACCGAAAATTTTAGAAGGATTATTACCTTTTGGACAAAAAATATTTGGTCGGGAATATTACGTAGCGATTAAAAATTTAATCCCTCAAGTCAAAAAAAATACACTTATTGTCTTAACAATAAGCTCCTTAATGATTATTGCTGTATTTGGATCTGTTACCCTAAGAACAATCCAAGCAAATGAACAGGAAAGCTTAAAAAATGATTTTCTAACTCCTATTGTTGTTGAAACTCGACTTGGTGCTAATACAAAAATAAACTCTACAGAATTTACCAAAGTCGTCGAGAAACTACCGGATGTAAAGTCCGTCAGTAATTTTAGTACTCAAGGATCGGCAGAGTTACAAGTGGGAGACAAAAATATAGATATGGATTATGCAGTGGTTGATCTAGAAAGGCTACAAGCACAAGGGCTAATGTCTCAATTAAAAAGTAAACCTGCTAATAATAGCCTAATCATATCTGAAAGTTTCGCAAAACAAAATCATTTAAAAGTAGGGCAAACCATTCGGTTAGGAGAATTTTCTGATGCGAAACAAGCTGTTGAGCCAAAAGGAAGTTATAAAGTTACTGCTATAGAAAAGCAGATGATTGATAATGCTGACGCATATTTGGACTGGAATAATGGAAAATTGATGAATGTTAATTTTTATTCTCTTTATGTACATTCTGCACATATAAAAGATGCAGTCAATGAGCTTGAGGGAATAAAAAGTCAGTTTCCAGAGATTAAAATTAGTAACTATGAACAAGCAGCTAAACAAGCTACGTCAATGTTTTATCAACGTTGGGGTATTTTTATAGTAGTTATCGCGACTTTAGTTATTTGTACAATGGTGGGGGTATTTAATTCGCTAGCTAATAATATCTACTCAAAAAGAAAAGAATATGCTGTATTGCGTATAATGGGTGTTAAGCCTAAAGGAATTCGAAATATAGTCCTTTCACAGGTTACTACTTATATCATAATTGGATTGATTATAGGAATGATATTAGGAATTGTATTAACCTATATTTTATTACTCGTAGATCCTGGAAAGTTAATTATCGACTATAGAGTAATAGCAGCAATCATTGTAACGATGATTACGTGTAGTACAGTTTTATTTACTTATTTGGGTAAGAAAATTGGGAACCAAAATATCTCTTTAGAAATAACTAATGACAACAAATAAAAGACAATTCTTTTTATAAGGTAAAAGGGGTAGAAGAAATTCTGCCCCTTTTTCATGTATATTTCGTGGCATTAGATTTCGATTAAATGAGTAGTTATATGCAAAATAAAGTTAGGCGTCCGCAAAAGTATACTTTTACGGACATGTGGGAAATTACTAATTTCTATGTATAAGTGTATCCGTAAAAGTTAAAAAACAATTTTCGAACGTTCTGTTATTTACATATACCTTTACGGACGTTTTTTCTTTATTATCAAGTTAAAAACGAATATGAAAATCAGATAGTTGGTAATCTGTCTTACGTCTTTTATTAACTACATCAAGTAATGAATTGAGCCGTTTATTATCTTTCACTTCTTTACCCAATAGATAGTCACAAAAAGTGATATTATGCAATGTGGCAAAGATCATTTTATCTTAATCAGGTTCATCTATGGTTTCATTGATGATTTTATAAAATTGTTCGATTCTTCCCTTAATAATTTTTTCTTCAATTACAACGCATTTATCAAATTTTGAAATGCTCATTTTTTATCTCACCTTTTTACCTATAAGGAAAAGAGACAAAACTATGATAAATATGTTTTAAAAGCTAAATCTATTTTTAAAGTGGTTATCATTATCGAATACCAGCATTGAAGAAGAGGAGCAAATAAGCTTATTTGAGGATATCGATCAGCGTGAAAAAGCCTATGCTCTTGCCAAAACGATTGATGACATTCGGCTACGTTATGGGAAGAATAGTGTACTACGTGCGTCTAGTCACCTTTCTTATTCAACAGCTCGTTATCGAAATGGTCTTATAGGTGGTCATAAATCATAAGGAGGAAAAAGGTATGGAATATAGAGGAATGAAAAAATGGCGCCCTTTTGCTACAATGCCAGAGCAGTACATAGGATTACAGGAAATCATAAACAAGCAAGTAGAAGTACCTCAACCTCTTTTAACAGAAGAGCAAATGGAACAAATCAATTTCACCTTGATTGAAACCTTACATACAAATAAACAAGTATACCTTACATATTATAAGAACGGGCAACGTATAACCGAAACAGGATTCATACAATTCGTCGATTCCCTGGGGGATCTCTTTATTTTTATCGATGAAGTATTCGAATTAAAAAATAAAATGAGGTTAAGTGAGCTAATTGATGTTCGATTCGTTTAAAGTTAGGATAAATTCAGTTTCATTATTTAAGTTAAGCAAGAGTTTGCAGCAGTGCTCCTTACTCTTATATAAAATCTAGAGAACATCTTACTTAAGGAGTGATTATAATGGCACGTGTTTTATTTATTAATGGTGGATCAGAAGGACATATCAACCCAACAATTGCAGTTGTACAAGAGCTTATTTCGCGTGGAGAAGAGGTAGTATACTTTTCGATAGAAGCTTTTCGAGAACGTATTGAAAAGACAGGAGCTGATGTACGAACATTTGACGGTCAAAAATTTTTAAAAGCCTTTATCTCAGGTGGAAGAAATTATTTACCCGAAAGAATCAACGGTCTTTTACATACGGCGGATATCATTATACCTAGCGTTCTTGAACAAATCCAGGGAGAACATTTTGATTACATCATTCACGATTCGATGTTTGGTTGTGGACGTTTACTTTCCCAAATTCTAAAGCTCCCTGCAATTAATTCATGTACATCTTTTGCTCAAACGGAAATATCATTTAAAAGAATGTTAGAACATCTTTCGCAAAATATCCCGGAAGAAATTGCTAAGAGGATAAATAATGATTTTCAAAACCTAACAACAAAAATTAAAGAAAAATATGGTGTTGAAATCACTTCTCATTATGAAGTTTTTTGTAATCCTGCACCACTTACAATTGTGTATACAACCTGGGAGTTTCAACCTTTTGGAGAAACATTTGATCAAACGTACAAATTTGTAGGACCATCCATTCCTACAATGGAAACACAAGGAAGCTTCGACTTTTCTGTATTAAAAGAAAAAAGCGTCATTTACATTTCATTAGGTACTGTTTTTAATCAGGAAATTGATTTCTATAAACTTTGCTTTAAGGCTCTTGAGAACACTGACTATACCGTTGTTATGTCTATTGGAGGAAAAACTCAGCTATCTGATTTAGGGAAGATTCCTAAAAATTTTATTGTAAAAAATTACGTTCCACAAACTGAAGTGCTAAAGTACACGAAATTATTTATCACACATGGCGGAATGAATAGCACCAATGAAGGTCTCTATTATGGGATTCCACTCATTGTAATCCCACAAAGCGCAGATCAGCCGGTAATTGCTCAACAAGTTGAGAGTCTTGGAGCCGGCATTAAGTTACAAATGCAAGGGTTGACTGTAAGTCAACTATGTAAAACCGTGGATTATGTGTTAGGACATCCCTCCTTTCATAAAGCTCTTACAGATATAAGAGAATTTTTTCAAAGATCAGGGGGATATCAGCAGGCTGTAGATGAGGTTTTCACATTTAAAAGGCAATACGATATTTAACTATAGAACATGTAAGGGTGGAGATTTTATATCCAATAACATACGACCTAGAAAAATAATTTTAGATTTAGCTGTTACTTTAGATGGGTTTATTGAAGAGCCAAAAGGAGAAGTTGATTGGTGTATCATGGACTCTGATATGGGATTCACTCATTTCTTAAATCAAATTGATACTATTTTATATGGAAGAAAAAGCTACGATCTATGGGGGCAATATACGCTTGAATTAGGAAGTTCTGATACTGAAAAAGAAATATGGGAATTAGTTCACAGCAAAGAAAAGTATGTTTTTTCTAGGACGCAAAAAAAGAATGATCATGAAGCAATATTTATAAATGATCATATTGTTGAAGAAGTAAATAAATTAAAGAAAAAGCCTGGTAAGGACATCTGGCTCTATGGCGGAGCAAGTCTTATTACGAATTTTATCAATTTAGGGCTTGTTGATGAATTTAGATTATCGGTTTACCCTGTTGTTTTGGGAAGTGGAAAACCTTTATTTATTGACATAGAACAAAGGTTAAACCTTAAACTGGTTAATACAAAAACGTTTTCTTCTGGCGTTATCCAGGTGTGCTATCGCCTTAATGATAATTAATAAAATTCAAGAAAGCTTTTGTTAATACTCTAATAAGAGTAAACAGAAAAGAGTGATCAACGTGGAAGAAAAACAGCACCAAGAAATAGATCTTGATAAAGTGTATAACTATGCTGAATATCCAGATAAGGTAAGTGGAAGATGTGACAACTGCAATTCATCTTACTTCAAAAGTTCTGTAAAAGGTGGCGTTTTCCTTCGTGAATACCAGGAATGTGGAATGAAGAAAAGTATCTAAGTCTGAATAATTATATAGTAAAAAGAGAAGGTTTTATCCTTCTCTTTTTTTAATTTAATCGTGTTTTCACTTTTTTTAGAACGTGAGACATACGATTTACAATGCTACTCCCACTGATCCTCATTACTTTATATCCTTATTTCCTTAAATAGACATCTTGATTGAGATTACGAGCTTTTTGATACGGTGAAGAATTAATGTACTCTAGAGAATATATAGTACTTATATTTCTCCTTGCTTAATACCTTTAATTAACTCTTCAAGCCAATGAATGGTGTGCTCTGATCTTGTTGAAAAATAACCATTCATAAATTCCACAAACTTTTCTTTCTCTTTATCTTTCTGAATATGCTTTTTATATCTTGTTAAGCGTTTCTATAAAAAAATATAAAATTTATATTGACAGTGGAAACATATGTATTTTATAATTACTTTTAATTAAAGATATTTTAATTCAAGATTTTAAAACGATGAAGAAAAAATAGGAGGAATAAAAAATGATGAGCATTGGTTTATTGTTAATACGTTTGGTAATTGGACTATCTTTTATGGCTCATGGAACTCAGAAATTATTCGGATGGTTCGGTGGCCATGGATTAAAAGGAACGGGAGGATGGTTTGAATCCATTGGAATGAAACCAGGTGTTAGAATGGCTTTAATGGCTGGATTGTCAGAGCTAGTAGGCGGGGCTTTATTTGCTGCAGGACTTCTTACACCTCTTGGAGCGATTTTGATTGCAGGAACAATGGTAATGGCTATTATTAAAGTACACAGTCCAAATGGATACTGGGCAACACAAAACGGGTATGAATATAACCTTACGCTGCTAGTTGTAGCGATCAGTATCGCGATTACTGGACCAGGATATTACGCAATAGACACTTTTATTTTCTAAAAGAGAAAATTGGTTCAAATGAGAAAGATGCGTTCATTTTTTTGTATAATATCTCGAATTCGAGATATATAATATAGATAATTATAATTGTATTCATTGTAAGAGGGATAACTAAACGAATGACGAAAAATGTATTAAAGGAGATGGTAGTAATGATTAAAAAAACAGCGGGCATTCATCATATTACGGCGATTGTAGGTCATCCCCAAGAAAATGTTGATTTCTATGCGGGTGTGTTAGGATTACGTTTGGTCAAACAAACAGTAAACTTTGATGATCCAGGAACGTATCACCTTTACTTTGGAAATGAAGGCGGAAAACCTGGAACAATCATCACATTCTTCCCGTGGGCAAGTGCACGGCAAGGAAAGATAGGTGACGGGCAAGTTGGCGTAACTTCCTATGTGGTTCCAAAGGATGCTATGGGCTTTTGGGAACAAAGATTAGCTAAGTTTGGGGTTCCCGTTACAAAGATGGAGCGATTTGGAGAACAGTACTTAGAGTTTGACGATCCTCATGGTTTGCATCTAGAGATTGTTGAAAGAGAAGAAGGAGAAAAGAATACGTGGCAAGTTGGCGAAATTAATTCGGAGGTGGCTATCAAAGGATTCGGAGGCGCCACGCTATTATCTGTTCAACCTGATGAAACAGCCAAATTATTAGAAAACGTAATGGGTATAAAAAAGATAGGTGAAGAAGGAGATTTTATACGTTTTCAATCATCAGCTGAAATTGGAAATGTTATCGATTTAAAATTAACAACAATTGGACGTGGCCAAATGGGTGTTGGAACGGTTCACCATATTGCATGGCGAGCTAAAGATGATGAAGATCAGTTAGAATGGCAGAAATACGTAGCAGATAGCGGATATGGAGTGACAGCTGTTCGAGATCGAAATTACTTTAATGCTATTTACTTTAAAGAACATGGAGAAATCCTATTTGAAATTGCAACAGACCCTCCAGGTTTTGCCCATGATGAATCACATGAAACAATGGGAGAAAGACTCATGCTGCCTGAGCAGTATGAAATTCACCGAAATAAAATTGAAGAAACTTTGATTCCTTTTGAAGTTAGAGACTTAGATTAGACCTTAATGAGAGGGTTCTCTTCGTAATAGTAAAACTCTAGTTCAACCATAATTTAGGTATAAAGAAGGAATTAATTTATCTATATATAAAACTGATATCTATATTTGAAACATCGTGTTAATATGAAATTAATTCCAAGCAAGGAGGTGAATATATGACGAAAACCATTGGTCTTATTTGTGGAAGTTTACGAAAAGATTCGTATAATCGAATTATTGCTGAATCATTAACTAAACTAGATGATTCAGCTCAATATCGTTGGATTGAAATAAACAGCCTGCCTTTTTTTAATGAAGACCTAGAAGTTGACGGAGCACCAGAATCTGTAGCATCCTTTAGAGCCGCTATAGAAGATGTTGACGGCGTCATCATTGTAAGTCCAGAGTACAATTCCGGAATTCCAGGGGTGCTAAAAAATGCCTTGGACTGGGCATCAAGACCTCGCACCTCTTCTGTTTTAAACAGAAAACCAGTTGGTCTAATCGGAGCAACCCCTGGAGGCTTCGGTACTGCCTTTGCTCAAATGCAAACTAGAGAAGTACTGGAAGCTATGCAGGTTAATGTTCTACCATTTCAAAAAATGCTGATTTCGCAAGTTCATGAAAAAATTGATGCTCATCAAAAAGTACTGACCGATGAACAAACGAAACGTTATCTTCAACGCTACTTACAACAGTTCATCCATTGGATTGATCAAGCGCCTGTTCCTGTTCTAGATTAATAGAGAGATAACAAACCTCACGAAAATTCACCTCAGAAATAGCTTTTCTTTCTATACATGTTATTACCTAACAGATCATAAATGAAATCCAGAAACCGTTCAAATTATAGACCGCTTGTAAGAGGTGGAAGAGGTACATTTATCTTTTCCAATTTGCAAACTTACTTGCCTTAATTTAAGGAGGATTATAAAATGTCTGATCTTTACTCTCGTCTGTCAAAAGATGATGCTGCTGTGCTTTTAGTTGATCATCAAACTGGTCTTATTTCCGGTCTCGTACGTGACTATGGTGTTGATGAATTTAAAAACAACGTCTTGGCTCTTGGTGACACGGCTAAATTCTTTGATTTACCGGTTATTTTAACAACTAGCTTTGAGAATGGACCCAACGGCCCGCTGATGCAGGAACTCGTTGATTTGTTTCCTGATGCGCCAAAAATAGCTCGTCCTGGACAAATTAACGCGTGGGACAACGAAGACTTTGTTAAAGCAATTGAAGCAACTGGCAAAAAACAGCTGATCATCGCGGGTGTAGTTACAGACGTCTGCGTTGCTTTTCCTGCACTTTCCGCCATTAAAGCAGGTTACGAAGTGTTTGTTGTGACAGATGCTTCTGGAACATTCAATAAGCAAGTGGCAGATGCAGCGTTAACGCGTATGGCTCATGGCGGCGCGCAGCTTATGAACTGGTTTAGCGTAGCATGCGAGCTGCAGCGTGATTGGCGCAACGACGTTGAAGGTTTTGGCAATTTAATTTCTAGTCATCTTCCTGGCTATCAAAATTTAATGGGCAGCTATAGAGAAGCTCAGCGCGATTTCAGCAAGCAGAGTGTCTAACGTAGCCAAGCTTAATTTTGGTATAGGTCGTTCTCTTTACATATAAGACATGAAAGTAGAATGGCATCTATGGATCATTTATGTGACGGAGAAAATGTAACGACATAAAGGCAATTGTTAGATAGGTGAGCCGACTGATGAACAGTTGGCTCACCTATCTTTTACTATGCTACCTGTCATGAAGTATGCGTCTCTTGTATATAAAATAAAGTAATTCATTCACTATAGCTTTATAGATTATTGGAAGGGATGCGGAGTAGTGGAAGAAAAAAAAGTTACGTGGCTGGAGCTTTTTTATGATTTGTTATTTGTGGCAGCTGTTGCTACTGCTACTCATGTTTTACTTCACGTTGAACAAGGGCATATTCATGCGGAGTATTTGTTAAAGTTTGTACTGATCTTTATTCCTATATGGTGGGCATGGACGGGACAAACGATGTTTATCAATCGGTTTGGACAAGATTTTTTGCATCAACGCATTTTTATGATTCTTCAAATGCTGTTTGTCCTTATTATGATCTCAAGCTTGTCTGTAGATTTTGATCAATATTACGTCTCTTTTCTGATTGGTTATATTGGGCTAAGAGCGTTAACCTCCATTCAATACCTTATTGTTCAAAAATTTGAACAGGATGAGAGAAAAATAGTTGCTCAGTTTTTAGGAATATGTTTTGGAATTGGAATTTTTATCTCGCTTCTTTCGCTCTTTTTTGATTCATGGGTCCGATACGCCGTGTTATATACAGGAATTGCAGTGGACATGATTTTACCTATTTTAGGGCATAGAAAGTTGGCAAAATTACCGACTAATACCGCTCATTTATTAGAACGCTTTGCTTTATTAACATTAATTCTGTTTGGAGAATCGGTTGTCAGCATTCTTGCTGTGATACAGCCTCAAAAAGGGGATTGGAATACAATCCTATTTTCTGTTATTTCATTTGTCCTTATCATTTCAATGTGGTGGCAGTACTTTGAGAACGTAGAAAAGAAAGTAAACAAGGCCATTCAAAGAGCCGGACAAACGATTATTTACGGACACTTAATTATCCTCATGTCTCTAAGCATGATTGCAGCATCTATCAAACTCATGTTTTTACATAAAGTTCATTATACATTCAGCTTATATTTCGTATTTGGCTCTGTGCTGCTCTACTTCACGGCAACTACCCTTGTTTTTCACCAATATAGATTTGAAGAACATCGTTTAAAAGTTTATCATTTAGGGTTATTTTTAGGGATTTTAGCTGTATTTTTTATTGTTAACTTAATTCTGATTGTTCCCAGCACTTTCATCATAGGAGAATTAGCGATATTTTTTATTATCTATGCTAGGTTTACAACCACTTAACAAAATAGAGAACGAATATATATTGGAGGTAGCGAAATGGCAAAAATTACTGTAGGAACAGAAAATCAAACACCTATTGAACTATATTATGAGGATCATGGTACGGGGAAGCCGGTTGTATTAATCCATGGTTGGCCATTAAGTGGGCGGTCTTGGGAATATCAAGTGCCTGTTCTGATTGAGGCTGGATATAGAGTAATAACTTATGACCGTCGAGGATTCGGAAGCTCTTCTCAGCCATGGAACGGTTACGATTATGATACATTCGTTGCTGATTTACATCTGTTACTAGAACATTTAGATCTAACAAATGTTACACTCGTCGGGTTTTCAATGGGTGGCGGAGAAGTAGCTCGTTATATAGGAACTTACGGAACAAATAGAGTAGAAAAAGCTGTATTTGCAGGAGCTGTACCACCATTTCTTTATAAGTCAGAGGATCATCCTGAGGGAGTGTTGGATGATGCAGCAATTCAAGAATTTGAAAACGGGGTAAAAAATGATCGCTTAGCTTTTCTTGATGAGTTTACAAGAACATTTTTTGCTGCTGAAGACCGAACTGACTTAGTCAGTGAGCCATTTCGACTTTACAATTGGGATATTGCAGCTGGTGCATCGCCTAAAGGGACACTAGATTGTATAGCTGCTTTCAGCAAAACGGATTTCAGAGAAGATTTAGCCAAGTTTACTATACCTACCCTTGTTGTTCATGGTGATTCAGATGCCATTGTTCCATTTGAATATAGCGGAAAGCTAACACATGAAGCAATCCATGATTCCAAGGTAGTCTTAATAAAGGGCGGTCCACACGGCTTAAATGCAACACATCCAAAAGAATTTAACGAAGCACTGCTGTCATTTTTAAGAGACTAAATACAACTGATTATTTTGTAGGTAAAAATAGCTCAGCTCCTGATGTATAAATAGTAAAAGAGGGAAGAAAGAAGTTACCAAAGGGTCACTTCTTTTTTATTGCTATATAAAGGCTTGAGTTGAAATTTAAATAGAAATAACAGAAAATTAGCATACACAATAACTATTGTCATTGTTTGTTAAAAAGCTATTTTTTCGACGATATGGGGTGATAGTCTTGATTAAGATGATTAAACAGAGTGATGTTGAAGTTTCGTATTGGGAAGTTTGGCAAGATGGTAGAATGCTTATTATTCATTACGGTACCATTGGAGAGACTGGTGAGACTGAGGAAAAGAAATTATCACTATCTCAAAAGGCAGAAAAGTTGATGGATAAATTAGCAGAAGAAAAAGCTAATCAGGGATACGATTATCTAGATGAAGATGAGCTATGGGAGCTTGTTGTTCAGTACAGTTATGAAGAAGAACAAATGGAAGCAACTCTTGAAAAGCGACATCAGGTTGAAAATTTAATAAATGAATGTTTAGGTTGGACAGGCAACGGTTCTTGTGACGGTGGAGATATAGGCAGTGGTACAGCTAATATTGTCAACTATGTTGTAGATGTTGAAAAGGCAACACAAACAATTATAGAAGAACTAAAGAGCAACAACCTGCTTGAAGGGGTAAAAATAGCTTATTTAAACCCTGAAGACGAGAAATACATCACTTTGTATCCAGAAGGAGCCTATTTCGATTTAATGTAAAAGGGAGCATGGAAAATTCTCAATGCTCTCTTTTCTGTTATTTACTAATTGTATTGCTAAAATTATATTAACTGCAGCTTTATATCATATACAGGCTGAAGTTAATTATAATTTTTGATAAAATGTAATTATAAGGGAATAAGGGGATTTTAAATGAATAAAGTTAAAAATTATATTATAGAAAATCCTCCATTGTATTCTGGACTATCATTTTTTATGATATTTGGAGGTCAATTCATTATTGGGTGCATAAGAGAGAACGTCTTCTATCTTTTTCACTTAACACTTGGAATTTTAGGCTTGCTTATGATGATTGTAAGTCTACTAGTAAAAAAGAGAAATAAAGTGAATAAAAAGAGCATCTAATTATCAGATGCTCTTTTTAATGTATAGGACGGTGACTCAGTATGTTCTATACATCAAGAAAAACCACTTGAACTAGAAACATCTTGTATAATATGTTTCTATAAGCGGAATCGTATAGTTTTAGAAAAGAATAGGAGTACAAGGATAGCATGAAATGGACGAAATTAAAGGGAAATATGAAAAATTTAATTTGTGATAAATTAAAGCATAGATTGGGTATTCATTTGACTAAATATAATGTTTCTCTTGGAGAGCAGACACGTATTTGGATTACTCTAGATAAGAAGGAAGTTTTTAATGCTTCTTCAGCAAAATATTTAATGGAACACGATAAACTTTGGGAGGAAGTGAAGAAGAAAACAAGCAAACCCTTTCCAGATTGTTTATATGAATGTTTCCCAGAGTGTATTGGGAAGGTAGATGATATGGACTACACTGCAAGTATTCTAGAACATAGAGGTGTTTTTAACGTTGATCTTGTTTATAACGCTTTTATTCAGTATCCTCAGTTATCCATCAATCGAGCATTGAATTCTGAAAATGTTATTTTTCAAGCTCTTGCATTAGTGGATAGAAGGTTAGGCAAGAGGACGTTGAAAGCTTTAAGATACAATTCTAATGTGCACCCCTTAATCATGCAATTTTATGAACTAAGATGCGAGGTTGATAACATCACGCCGTTCAAACTTACGCCCAGTTAATAAAAGAAGGAGGCTATACTGTGCAGCCCACAAATTTCTTCATTAAAGATATCAAAGACTTTCAATCCACTAATAAAAATTTAAAAAGTCTTTTTAACACGAATAAGGAATTGCCTAATCAAGTATTTAACAAAAGGTGTGATTATTACTTATTTGAAGAGTTCTATTGGGTCATGTGTGAGGATTTTTGGCCTACGGTACAATATTTAACAAAAATCTTTAATGAAAAAGAAGTTACAGTTGCTGTTTTAGATCCATACCCCACAGATTATTTTTATAAAGAGTTTGGCTATTTTAATTATTTGCAGCTTCCTACTTCTTTATCAAGTGAAGATTATATGAATGCCTTAGAAACTGGACCGGAGGATAGCCTTGCTGATGCTCCTTACTATAATTCAGAGAAAGTTGTATGGTTTTCTTCTTTTAAGAAATGGGCGATATGGGAGAACGGAGCTTAGATATATGTGTCATAGGTTTTAATGAATCCCTTTTGTTAGACCATTTACTGAAACCTCCATCTAAATGGTCGTATTTAAATAAAGATATTGAAGATTTAATTGGTTTAAATTTTAGAAACATGATTCTTCCTCAAGTTTTTAGAGAAAGCTTATCAAAAAACTATGCCCGTGATAGAGATAGTGGATGAGTATTATATTAATCTATAAAACTGACCAAAATGATAATGTATTCTCTCTATAACTATAAATTTGAAAATCCTTTGCTTTGGAAGCAAAGGATTCTTTTTTTTATAAATGAATTCATTATTCTGGATAAGTGTTCGTCTACGATAATAAAGATTTAATTACCTCTATAATTTGTTTTTTTGTCTGACTCAAGTAGTTTCTTTTTTCAGAAGAAATTAATAAACCTATAGGCATCTGAGGATCAAACCCTTTTACTTTAAATAGGATATTACTTGGTTTCAAACTAGTTCCTCTAGGGATAATCCCTACTGTATGTCCAAACATCATTTCTGGAATAAGGTGTAGTGCACTACAGTTGTAGACTCGTTTAAAGGCTAAATTATTCTCCAATAAAAAATGGTTTACGGAGTGATAATAATAACAGCTATTTTCTCCTATTAGAATGGGATAGTTAATAATATCTGCTATTTCAACTGATTTCTGTTGTAATAATGGATGGTTAGGCGTATCAACAATAAATTCAATTTGTTCTTTACCAAGCGGAGTAAAAGTCACGCCGGAAAGGTTTTTATTCTCTCCGCAAACAGCAAAATCGATTTTATCTTGATTTAATAGTTCCGATAAAAGTGCGGTGTTTCCAATGGTAAAATCGCAGTGTATGTAAGGTTTCTCAGCATTTAGATAGCTTAATATAGAAGACATCAGCTTCTCAGCAATAGATTCTGATAATCCTATTTTGATTGTTCCTTTTTCCTCTTTGCTTATACGTTGTGCTTGAGATATTGAATACTCCCAGTGCTTCAACAAGCTATCTACTTCTTCTACAAATAATGTACCTTCCTTTGTTAGTTTTGCTTCCCAACCTCGTTCAAATAAAAGAAATCCAAGATCTTTTTCTAACTTTTTTATATGAGTTGTGACGGTAGGCTGGGCATAGTTTAATTTTTTTGCTGCAAGTGAAAAAGTCCCTTCTGCAACAATTGTTTTAAACGTCGTTAATTCTTTAATTTCCACTTTCTAACCCCATCTCTATCGGTTTTTTTGATAATTATAAGATATATTTTCAATTATAAAAATGAAGATAGTGGAAGTAAACTAAATATAGAAAGGAAGATGATAGATGCCATTTGTAAACGTTTATTATCCAGAATATCAATTAAATGATAAGGAACTAAAAAAAGTAAGCAATCGTATTCACCAGTCTTTAATTGCACATTTTCACATTCCAAAAGACGATTATTTTCAACTATTTTTACCGTACCCATCTCAGTATTTTTTCTATGATCCACAGTACCTCTTAGAAAATGGGGAAAAAAGAACAAATCAAATAATTTATATTTCCATTACATGTGGACAGGGAAGAACGATTGAGCAAAAAAAGAAGCTATATCAATCCATTGCAGAGGGTCTTTCCACTTACTTAGATCTTTCTACAAACAATATTTTTATTACATTAAACGAGACGCCTGTTGAAAACTGGTCATTTGGGCAAGGAATAGCACAAATGGTGAATCCAAAGGAGGAACAATAAAAATGAATAATCATATTGAGTCCAAGCTACTGAAAGAAATGAAAGATCTCGCTCCTGACTTTGTGAAATATGGAGAAAATATATTATTTGGAGAAGTGTGGAACGACCCGACTTTAACATCAAAAGAAAGAAGTTTGAGTACACTTTCTGCTTTAATCAGTATTGGCAACACTGAACAAATGCCTTTTCATCTACAATTGGCAAAAAAGAATGGAGTCACTGAAAAAGAAATGATCGCATTAATAACCCATATGGCTTTTTACGTGGAGTGGCCAAAAGCATCTGCAGCAATGAATATAGTAGCGAGGCAATAATAAAAAACGTGTAAAAATTATGTTTAAAAATAAGGTAGTAGTTGCTGGTAGCCAATAGAGGTGAAGGAGTTGGAAAGGATACTTCCTATGATTTTGAGATTTTTGTATTATTTAGGTGTTTATGTTAAATTATGTAAATCCTTCTGTTATTTTAGAAAGGAGTGAATTTATATCTTAAAAATAGTAACTGCCTCAATCATTGCAGATATTTTATTTAGCTTTTGTACAAAATTAGCGATGTATACAAGATGGTCAAAGCGATTTATAAAGGCAAATGAAGATTCTCATAAGCCAATTAACTTTGTTCTTCAAGGAGCTTTGTTTGCCATTATCATGTTCATTATGTTTTTAATTGTAAAACCTTTTACATAAGAAAAGGTGGCAAATTTGTTATATTAAAAGAAGTAAGTAAAATTATATTTTAAGACAATAAATAACTTTTTTATGTTAACTTAAGTATAGGTATCCTAAATTTCCCTTTAATGTTATTTTAGATAAGATAGGGGGCGGGATATGAATATAAAAAAGAGCCAGTCTTATATTGAACTAACGGTGAAAAACTGGGAAAATACAGAGTTTGGGAGTACATTGACAGAAATGTGTGAAGCAGCTAGGGAATATGTAAATGATACTGTTGAGGTTCATCAAGTAGTGAACTTAGGTAAACGTAAGGGAGAGTGGCATTATTTAATTATTTTAAATATAAGCCAAGATTTAGATGATTTAGGAGCACCAGTAGAAAGTGATTATAAATAATGAAAAGCTCTTCATGGCATATTTATATAGGCTAGAAGGGCTTTTTTGATTCGGTAAAGAACACTATGTTAACCAAGAATGTGCACAGTATTAAGATATAAAATATAGAAAAAATGTTATTATATAGCTATTGGTTTGAAAATAAAATGATGTATAGGAGATACCATCTAATATGTTTTTTGTCATTAGAGGGTTTATAGCCGTCTTTATCACTTTATGTTCATTAGAAGCTAAGTTAAGAACGATAGTCAAACAAAATGATAGAGTAATTAAATTACTTGAAAAAAAGAACAGATAATAACAAAAAATCGCCCAATAGGATATTTGGGTGCTTTTTTACCGTATAGGAGGATTTAAAATTGAAAAGAAATTTTTTGTTTTTAGGATTTATATCTATTTTTTTATTAGTAGTATTGGGTAGCTGTGGTAATAAGGAAGAAAGTGTGCGTTTCGAAGGTGAAGGAGATCATTGGAAAGCTTTATATCTTTTAAATAAAGGAGAGAATACTCAAAATGGGCAAGGCAGTATCATCTATAAAGGAAAAGATAAAGAGAAATTAGGAAAGGTTTCTTATGTTGTTGAAGGAGAAACAAGCAAATTAGCAGGTACGGATAACGAGACAGAAGGAAAAATTAATTTAAATGGGAGCTGCAGTGGGTGTGCGACTCAAAGCAGTAACGTTCCTTTTCATGTGATAATAAAGTGGAATGGTCAAGAAGATAAATTTGATTTAAAAGCTAAGTAGGACGATAAACTAAAGAGTGTCTAGAATGTTTGTTATGTTTAGTTTCACTTTTCAACATACTATTGAAATAACAAACTCATTTTATAAGTGGTTTCATCATTTACTTAACATAATCACTGTTTTAGGAAACAGAAAAGGTGTCCTTTAGTAAGTTAGGACACCTTTTTATTATTTAATTAACTAATTCTTCTTCATGAAACAAATTAGTTCTTTTCTGCTAAGATTATTAAAAACATCGGCCTTCTAGTTTCATGTATCATTTCAGGTATACTTTCTAACACTTCATCAGAAGGCATTGGTTCCTTTACTGCTTTGATTGTAAAACCTGTACTAATCAAGTCATTCATATAAGTGGAAATCGTATGATGATACTTTATTACATCCTCAGTTAAAAAGGACGTATTACGAATTCCTTCTTCTTGATAATAATCAAGAGGCCAATGTAGAGGATTTCCATCGTTGTCATAGTACCAGTCTTGTTCATTCCTAGAAGTAAAGATTGGATGCTCTACTGAAAAAAGAAATGTACCACCTAATTTTAGAAAACTGGATACCTTTTTAGCAACTTCTCTAAATGACTTAATGTAGTGAAAAGCTAACGAACTAATAACCACATCAAATTCCGATTCTTTAAAATTAATATCTTCTATCGGCATTTGGATATATGAAATAGAAGGATCCTTTGTTTTTTTCCGAGCTTTTTCAAGCATCTTTTCAGATATGTCAACACCGATTACTGAACGTGCTCCTTGTTCATGTGCAAACTGGCAATGCCAGCCGAATCCACAACCTAAATCCAGTACTTTTTTGTCTTTCATAACTGGCATTAATGCTTTTAATACATGCCATTCACCAGCGCCTTCAAGCCCTTTAATAGAACGTGGCATCTGCTCGTAAGCAGAAAAGAACTTTTCAACATCATATTTATTTTGTTTCATTACTGATAACAACTCCTATATAGTAAAATAGCCTCCTAAGATCACTTAAACGTCTATTGCAGGAGGCTACCTATCTTCTCCTTACCATTATGACCACTCCATTTTTGTTTTAGAATACTACCAATTATCATAACATAGAGGCTAACTATTTAAGGACAGAAAAATTCGTCCATATCCTCAAAGTAGTAATAGAATCTTTTTTTTTATGGTGCTTTCGGAATTTCTACATACTCTTCATAAAATGATAATGATATTCATTTTCGACTATACTATTATGTTTTAGTACTTATATCTTGTTTGTTGGAGAAAACGACATGTTTATTGAGGTTTTAAGACAAAACAAAAAGGTCTCTATACTTTTAGCTGTATTACGTGTATATCTTGGATATACATGGTTAATGGCTGGCTGGGGGAAAATAGTAGACGGACAGTTTGATGCTTCTGGTTTCTTGAAATTAGCATTAGCACAAGCAACTGGAGAGTACCCGGCAGTTCAGGGATGGTGGGTTGTCTTTCTAGAAGACCTGGCCATTCCTCATGTAGAACTATTTAATACATTAGTACCCAGGGGAGAATTACTAGTCGGAATAGGTTTATTGATTGGTTGCTTTACTAAAACGGCTGTCTTTATTGGCCTTGTTATGAATTTTTCTTATTTGTTTAGTGGTTCAACAAGTATCAATGTACAACTTGTTTTATTATCTATGTTTATTCTTGTTTCTGCTTTAAATGCAGGGAGATATGGAGTGGATGGTATGTTGCTATCACGACTTAAAGATAAACTATTTATTAGTAAAACCACTGAGGTTAAAGATGTAGCTTAGTTTCATTAGGTACATTCAAAAGATCGCTGATATAGGCGGTCTTTTTTGTTACTGTTCTTAAATTTATAGGCATAAGAAATACCTTATATAGCTCTTACATAATGACAATCGTGGGGCTTTTTCTTGGTTCGTAATTCTTGCTATATAGGACAGGTCCTCTAATAGTCATCTATACATGGCCTATACTTAGGTGGCTTATATAATTTATCTGTATTAACACATACTAAAAACACATTAAAAGCTCAATTGCATTTTTGGATTAAATCACTAGCTTAATTAATCATTTTAGATGATCCAAAAGAAGAGCGTTTTATTCCTAATACGACCAGAGTGGAGGCTAATAAGCAATGAGTTTTATTGAGGTTATAGGCAGGGTAATCATTTCTTTTGGTGTTTTACTATTGATGACTCGTATTATGGGGAAAAAACAAGTAAGTCAGTTAACGTATTTTAACTACATTACAGGGATCACAATTGGTGCTGTCGCTGCTTCCATTACGATTGATACAAGTATTGATATGACCGATGGTTTCGTTAGTATGGTTTGTTGGTCACTTCTTACTGTTCTAGTGAGTTATATTAATTTAAAGTCTCCAAAAGCTCGTATATTACTTGATGGCCAACCTACAATTGTCATCAAAAATGGAGAAATCTTAGAAAAAACATTGGCTGGATTAAGGTTAAACATGGATGATCTTAGTATGTTATTACGAGAAAAAAATATTTTTTCGACTCAAGAGGTGGACTATGCCGTATTAGAACCAGATGGGCAGCTGTCGGTTTTAAAAAAAGTGGACCAGCAGAGTGTTACGAAAAAAGATTTAAAGGTAGCAGCTGTGAAACCTTTGTACGTGCCTACGGAAATTATTGTTGATAGCAAAATTATTACCCGTAATTTAGAAGAACTTGATCTAAGCCAAAACTGGTTGGAGAAGCAACTGCATCAGTCAGGAACAAGCCTACAAGAGATATTTTATGCTGAAATACAAAGTGATGGCACTTTATATATTGATAAAAGACAAGATAATTAGCTCACATCACATAAAAATATAAAGAAACATGTTGAAACTCCTTTTTCTTTATATTGTTTAAATATACAGAAAGGACATAGGTTTTATGGCAGTCTTTTAAGTCGTTTCATAAAGGAATATAAAAAACGTTCAATAAACGATATAAATGAGTGTTTATTAAACGTTTTTTATATTTCTAGAAATTCCATTATAGTAACTAAATCTGTATATTGCATAGATAAGAAAAGAGGAATAAGAACAACTCTATTTTTCTTATCTGCAGCACAACATTTAAGAGAACAGAACTTACTTGTAGCTCGTATAGGTTTGTATTCTTTTCTACAGATTTTACACTCTTTAATTGAATGTTTAATATAGGCTTGTCCTTTACATGATTGAGAGCAGTATTTTGCATTTTTATTATAACTTTTAAACTCAGAATCGCATATTGGACAAATAAATTGAGCCAAGATTAAATTCACTCCTATCGCGTTATATATCTAAAGGCTGAAATGCATAACTTTCCTTGTTTTAATTTGGATGTTTTTTCCTTTAAATTTTGTTTGACAAGTTATTATATTCTAATGATAATTAAGAAGTCAATGATAATGATTTTCATTACTATATAGGAGTGTTAGGCATGATAAAACAAATCTTCATTAGTTTAATAGTTGTAGGACTAATAGTTATTTCATTTACTACTACCAGTTCTTTTGCAAAAGAAACTAATTCTAAAAAAACAGCTAAGCAGTCTATTCAATATATAGATAAGGCTATTTCTAATATAAAAAGGGGAGATTTAGACGCAGCTAATCAATCGTTTCAATTATTCAAACAAGAATGGACGAAAATGAAGGCAGGCATTCAAAAAGATTCTTTATATGCTCATGGCAAAATTGAAAGAGAAATAGCTGCCATATCTATTGCCTTGTTAAATGAAGATAAAAAAAATGCCGAAGAATCTCTTGAATCACTTAAGAGTTTCTTAAATCAATATAGCAGAGGCCAATTGACAGCTAAACCCCAATCAGACAAAGAAATGAGTCTAGCCTCGTACGTAGAACTTTTAGAAAATACTAAAAAAACTTTAGAAAGCAAGGATATACCAAAAGGAAAGGCTCAAGTGCAAGAGTTAACATCCCAATGGCTAAGTGTGGAAGGGAATGTTGTAGGAAAATCTCAGGCTGTCTACAATAATTCAGAAAGAAGATTAGTAGAGTTGGATTCATCTTTAAGTAATCCTAAAGAGGTTAACAAAAGTATTGAAATTATAGATAAAATGATTATCGATTTAAAACCATTAGTTAACACTTCGTATAGCATGTGGGATGCGGCTCTTATTCCAATTAGAGAGGGAGTCGAAGCTTTATTAGTTATTGGAGCGCTTCTGACAATTACCAAAAAAGGGCCTTCAAATAAAGGAAACCGTTGGGTTTGGGGAGGAGCTTCATTAGGTATTCTTTGTAGTCTAGTCATTGGCTTTTTAGTTACTTATGTTTTAAACTCTGCTACTTTCGGCCAAAACAACTTCCTAATCAATGGTTTTTCAGGAGTAGTTGCCAGCCTCATGCTTTTATATGTTAGCTATTGGCTACACAGCAACTCAAATGTTGAAAAGTGGAACAAATTTATCAACGGAAAAACAGCCCAAGCTCTTAGCAATGGAAAGATGATTTCATTTGCAATACTAGCATTTTTGGCAATTTTAAGAGAAGGGATTGAAACAGTTCTCTTTTTAATTGGTATAGCTAGTCAAATGTCTTCCTCACAATTAATTTTGGGAGTAGCAATTGGTTTTGGAGTTCTTATTGCTATTGGAATTTTCATGTTGAAGATTGGTATTAAATTGCCATTAAAGCCATTTTTCTTTATTTCTAGTATTATCGTGTTTTATATGTGTCTCAAATTTATGGGGTCAGGTGTACATAGTTTGCAGTTATCAGGAATAGTTCCTTCATTAAGTACAAACGTCATTCCAACCATTGATGTGTTAAGTATATACCCTTCTTGGTATAGTACACTGCCACAACTTCTTATAATTGGATTTGCCTTATCAATACTTATAGTTCAGAAAAGGAAACAAAACAATAAAAACAATACAAACCAAAAAAAACAGGGGGTTATTTAACATGTTCTTATCTAAAAAAATTACTTACACTGCACTTACCCTATCTTTACTAACTGTACCAGCTTTAGGTGCATGCAGTAATTCGACAACTTCTAGTGCTCAGAATGATACCAAACAAACAGCTAGTCAAGAGAAGGAAAGTAAACAAGATACTTTAAAAAATAACGTAAAGAAGATGCAAATCACGCTTAATAAGCTGCAGAGTGGTTTAGAGAAACAGGATCAAAAACAGATTAAGGAATATGGGAAAGAGCTCTATAATCAGTGGTTATCTTATGAAAATAACATTCGTGAGAAATACCCACTTTTATACACAGATACAGAAAAATATATTCTTCCATTATCTACTGAAATAGAAAAAGGCTCAATTGACCAGAAAAAGGTGCAAGAACTAAGTGTTCAGCTAGATCGTTCGTTTGCAAATTTGAAAGATGCGAAAGAAACAGCGACAAAGACATCAGAAGCATTGAAAAAGGCTGTTAATAATTACAAAACGTATGTAAATGACCAAACAGAACAGTTAGTAAAAACGACTACTACCTTTACAGATGCTGTGAATGCAGGGGATCTAGAAAAGGCGAAAACTTCTTATGCAGAAGCTCGTGTATATTATGAACGTATTGAACCAATTGCTGAAAGTTTTGGTGACCTAGATCCAAAAATTGATGCCCGTGAAGGTGACGTCGATAATTCAGAATGGGGAGGATTCCATCGCATTGAAAAAGCAATTTGGAAAGACTCTTCTTTAAAGGGGATGAGTCAATATGCAACTCAACTAAATAAAGATGTACAGGATCTACAGCAAAGAGTAAAAGAAGTTAAATTAGAACCTACACAAGTAGTCGCTGGTTCAATGGAACTGTTAAATGAAGCTGCTATTTCCAAAGTGACAGGGGAAGAGGAAAGATATTCTCATATTGATTTAGTAGATTTAGCTTCAAACGTTGAGGGTTCTCTAGCTGTCTATCATGCTGTTTTACCAATTCTAAATGAAAAAAGTCCAGATCTTTCAGAGCAATTAGATAAAGAATTTACTCAACTAACAGCTACCTTAGGGAAATATCAAAAAAATGGAACGTATCTCCCATATACAGAATTAACAAAGGAACAGATTCGAGAACTGAGTCAACAGTTAAATACCTTATCAGAATCTATGGCCCAAACAGCTGAGATATTTCAATAGAAAAGGAGAATGAACGTGAAAGAATCGAAGAGGCCTAAACAATACACACGTCGTGACATGTTAAAAATGTCAGTATTTACGGGTGTAGGTGTTGCGGTAAGTACAAGTGGCATCGGCGTTCTAGCTAACATGGCTAATGGGCTAGGCAATACAAGCGATCAAGCCTCAAGCAATTCTGTAGAGGATTCTATTATTTCTTTTAATGGAAAAAACCAAGCAGGAATTGTAACACCTCAGCAAACATATGCTTATGTAGCTGCTTTTGATTTATTAATAAATCAAAAAGATAAGGTTATAGATCTTTTCAAAAAATGGACAGTGTTGAGTCAATCTACGACTCAGGGGAAAGTTAATGAAGATAATAATAATGATTGGCTCCCACCAAAAGATACAGGAGAAGCACAAGATTTAAATCCTTCCAGATTAACCTTAACATTTGGCTTTGGTCCTTCTTTCTTTTCTAAGAATGGAGAAGATCGTTTTGGCTTAGCTGATAAGAGGCCCAAACATCTTAAGGATATCCCAGCAATGCCAAGAGATGATTTGCAAGAGCCTTTTATAGGGGGAGATATTTCTGTACAAGTTTGTGCAGATGATCAACAAGTGGCATTTCATGCTGTACGAAACCTTATCAAATCAGCAGTAGGCATAGCAGAGGTAAAATGGATGCAATCTGGTTTTATTAGTGCTCCAGATGAGAAAACGCCACGGAATTTATTTGGCTTTAAAGATGGCACGGCAAATGTTTCTTCTACTGATTTTGAATCTCATAACCGAATTATTTGGGCGAATAATTCAGAACCAGCATGGATGCAAGGTGGAACTTATATGGCTTTTAGAAAAATTCAGATGTTTTTAGAGGTGTGGGATCGATCATCTCTTAAAGACCAAGAAGACACGTTCGGCCGAAAAAAGGCTAGTGGGGCTCCTTACGGAAAAGTAAAAGAACATGATAAAGTAAGTCTTATGCAAATGCCTTCTACTTCTCATACTGCTTTAGCAAAGGGAACAAAGCAAGAGATTTATAGAAGAGCGTATTCCTATACAGATGGGGTAGATCCCAAAACAGGGAATATAAATGCAGGACTTATGTTCATTAGTTACCAAAAGAATCCTGACACGCAATTTATACCAATGCTTAAGGTGTTATCTCAGCAGGATAAATTAAATGAGTATACGAAACATATAGGTAGTGCAATGTTTGCTTGTGCTCGTGGAATCCGTAAAGGAGAGTACATTGCACAGTCTTTGTTAGAATAGGATCATAAGAATTTTATCAGGTTAGATACCAGTTTTTCAGTACTGTTATAGATAGGAAATGAGGTGATTGTAATGGTAGGAGCTGGAAGTGCAATTTTAATAGGGGTAACAGCATTAATTATATTTGGTCCTAAAAGGCTACCTGAGTTAGGACGTTCTGCCGGTAAAACACTCCGTGAATTTAAAAATGCAACCCAAGGAATTATGGAAGACCACGATAAAGAGGATAAAAAATTATTAAAAAACGAGGAGAAAGATGACAAAACATCTCTTTAATAAATTGAGATAAGTTATTTTTTGATAAATACAGAAGCCAAGTTCTTTATATGTGAAGAGTTTGGCTTTTTACAATATCTGATTTGTTAACTAAGGTTGTATATACAATTCTTTTTTGTTTTAACAGATGTTTATATATGTAATAAGCATCCCTTAAAATAAAAAAACTATGGTAACGTACATTCATATTTAGTTACCATAATGGATATTTTCGGAACACATTTATTCATGCAATAGAATGTTGCAAATTGGCTCAAAAGTTGCATAGTTCTTGTAACTTTTGAGCAAGCTACCCATGATGTGAAGTACTATCTATACTAACTTCTAATTGCGTTATCAAAAAAGCTATTGACTTAGGCACTAGTGGTTTTTTATTTTATCGGTAAGTATTACCAATAAAACCGAAAACGCCCTGACTATGTTCTAAATAGTCAGGGCGTTTTGTCTCTACTTTTGAAAGTTGAGTTCCAAAAGAAAATTAGCTTTTCCGGGCTCTATAGTATATGAAAATCATTATTATTAAGCACTAGTATCGATAATACAAAATGAATTTGTGCAAACTATTTATGATGCTATAGTGCATTAAATAAATACACCTCGTATAAAGCCAGTGAAAGAACCATCCTTTCAACTGGTTTTATATGTTAGTACAGGTTATAAAAAGAGTATATGTACATATTCTTATAATAAGCAGTAAAATTATTCACTTCGTGGTTTTATAAATGAACTAAAAGAAAGTCTACTGGGGATCTCAGTAGACTTTCTTTCTTTTTTATTATGTATAGTTATTGATTATGTTAAGCAAACTACTCAAGACGCCGTGAGGCTTCAGTCCTTTGGTTAAATAATGTAGCAGAAAAAACTGTATATCGTATACAACCTTAGTTAACATAATCACTCTTAAAGGAACCAACCAGAAAAACCCCCTTGTTCAGCGATAGGGGATTTCATAAGGGTCTCTATTATGGATTGTGCAGCTTTTTAGATATTCATTAGACTTTTAGTCTAGCCATGGAGGTAGTTCAATAGTATGTGGTCTTTACTATGAATGAGATTTGTTATGATGGTGCATAAATATTAAATATTAGACAAATGTATGTTATAGC
This sequence comes from Priestia aryabhattai, assembly GCF_023715685.1. NCBI lineage: Bacteria > Bacillati > Bacillota > Bacilli > Caryophanales > Bacillaceae > Priestia > Priestia aryabhattai. Next base: position 50,062 of record NZ_JAMBOQ010000001.1, on the reverse strand, counting down.
ATTTATATCCTATTGGAGGTAACAAATTTGAGCAGAAACGACAGTAGGTTGACTTCCTCAGAAATTACAAGTCTGTGGGTACAATATATTCGGGAAACAATGGCGATTTGTATTAGTAAATACGTATTAGCAATCGTTAAAGACTCCGAAATTCGATCCCTTTTCGAATTTTGTTTAGGATTATCTGAAAAGCATCTTAAAGTGTTAACGAAGATTTTAAATAACGAGAATTTCCCTCTACCAAATGGCTTCACGGATAAAGATGTAAACCTGCAAGCTCCTTCTTTATTTACAGATTCCTTTTGGCTACAGTACATACATGATATGACAATTCATGGATTATCAGGACATGGTATGTCGTTTAGTGGATCAGTTCGAAAAGATATACGGGCTCATTACTATCAATGTAATATTGATGCGATGGACGTTTATAATAAATCAATTGATATTCTCTTATCTAAAGGAATTTATGAAAGAGATCCTTATTATTCTACACCACAAAATAGTGAATTCATTACGGACTTAGGATATGCAATGGATATATTAGGGAAGAAAAGGCCTTTAAATACGATGGAGGCTTCAAATATATACTTTAATTTGAGAAAGAGTATTGCAGCAAAGGGGATTATTCTTGGTTTTCAGCAAGTAACTAAGGATAAAAAAGCACATAAATTTATGGGTGATGCTTTAAATTTGTGCAACAAACATATTGGTATTTTTTCTTCGATATTACATGAAGACAACCTTCATTCTCCAGGGTTATTAGACACCCAAGTTACAAATTCGAAAGTAGCTCCTTTCTCAGATAAATTAATGTTATTTCATGCCGGGTTTATGTTTAATTTAGCAATGGTATATTACTCCAATGCTATGGCTGCAAGTATGAGGGTAGATGTAATAACACATTGTGAAGCATCTATTCTAAGGGATTTAAAACTGACTACAAGTTGGGGAAACATTATGATTGAAAGAGGATGGATAGAGAAACCTCCTCAAGCAAATGATAGAAAGGAATTGCCTAATAATTAAAGTTTAGAAAAAGACATCAGGACGTTAATCGAGCATCTTACTTTACCAATGAACAGATTGAGATTTATTTAAATGATTTTTTTTGGAAAAACTATAGTTAAGGGATTAGAAGAATATATATTCTTTTAATGGTAAATCTAAGAAAAAATCGGTTTAGGAGATTTTATATGGAAAAATTAAATTCTGCGGAAATGGGTAAACTTTGGGCTACATATATGGGAAATAGCATGTCTACATGTATTCTAAGTTACTTTCTTCAACATGTTGAAGACCAAGATATAAAAAAATTATTGGAAAATGCACTAAACTTAAGTAAAGAATTTCAGAAAACCATAAAAGATATTTTCATAAAAGAAAACATTCCTATTCCATATGGTTTTACAAAGGAAGATGTTAATCTTGATGCTCCAAAATTATTTGAAGACGAGTTCTATGTACATTATTTAAGATATGTAACTAAAGTAGGACTTAGTCTTTACAGTGTAGGAATACCGTTAATGTATAGAGAGGATATAAGGAAATTTTCTCTTTATTGTATGGAGTCAACTATAAAATTGGGGGAACATATCAAAGATCTTTCAATAAACAAGGGGTGGGTTATTAAATCGCCTATTATTCCGACCCCACAAAAAGTAAATATAGCACACAAAAATTATTTAAAAGGTTTTATTGGAGATGTACGACCTTTGCATGCATTAGAAATTGCCCATTTATACGATAATTTAGAGACTAACGTGGCAAGTAAAGTCTTAGTAATGGCATTTAGTCAAGTTACAAAAACGAAAAAGATTCGAAATTTATTTATAAAAGGAGAAGAACTTACTTATAAAGCGATTGAAGGTTATATAAAAAAACTTCACGATGATAACTTGCCTTCTCCAGAACTAATTGATCATTTAGTGACTACTTCAACATCTTCTCCTTTTTCCGATAAATTAATGGTTTTTCATAAGATGGATATGTTTTCAATGAGAGTAAGAAATTTTGGAAACTCAGTAGCAGTAAACGGAAGACGCGATTTAGCGCTAATGTATGCAAATTTTTTAAAGGATATATCAGGATTTGTCAATGATGCAGCCGATATTATGATAGAAAATGGATGGATGGAAACACCACCCGAAGCTGCGGATAGAGAAGATTTATTTTCAAAGTAGGGACTAAATAATTGTCAATGGGCGGACCGGAAAAAGACATTATGTCAACTGAAAATATATATTATATTCATCTTAAAAAGAAAAAACTAATGAACAGGGTGGGGACTGACCCCTGTTTTTGAGACAGGGATCAAAACACCTTTTAAACAACCAGTTGACGATATTGCACAGATGACTGGTTGTTTAGTTTTGTTTGAATACGGGCATTGTTATAGTAAGTAATATAGTTTTTGACGGTTTGCTCTACGATGGTGGTCGTAGTGTATGTTAATTCGTCAAGGTAGAACGTTTCAGACTTTAGCGAGGAATGAAACGATTCGATAGAGGCATTATCTGCGGGAGTCCCTTTACGGGACATACTCATGGTAATGTCTCTTTCTTTGATTTTTTGTTGATAAGCATACGATGTGTAAACAGAACCTTGATCGCTATGCAACGTACACCCTTCAGGCAAAGAAGGAAGTTGGCTTAACGTATCTAAAACAAACGCTACGTTTTGACAATCACCAATGGAATACGCAATGATTTTCCCGTTAAATAAATCTTGAATACTTGAAAGATACAACTGTTTAGGTCCAAAAGGCAAGTAGGTAATATCAGTAACTAGTTTTTGAAGAGGACGATCAGCTCGAAATTCACGATTTAATACATTCTCTGCAACCTGATAAGGTTGTCCCGTTCGCTGACGTTTCTTCCGTTTTATGCGGCATTGCTAACCATACTTCTGCATGGCACGCTGCACAAATTTATGATTAATCTTCATCGTTCGATTGAGTAATGCTGTAATCTTTCGGTAGCCATATCGAAACTTGTGTTTATAACATTGTTCACCCACTTATTGTTCCCTCCATTTCTTTGATGTATCCGTTGTGTATGTTGCTTCCAACGATAGTAAGTCGATCGAGCGATATCAAGGTGTAGACAGATTTGATAAATAGATACCTGATCTTTTAACTCTTCCACTGCGTTCACTACGATTTCTGGTACCACTTCCTTTCCAATTCTTTGTACTTTTTTAAGATTTCAATCTGTTGCCTTAAATGCCGATTCTCTGCCTCCAACTTAGACGTCTCGTTCTCGAAGTCAGGACCTTTCCCATATGAATATTGCTTGCCCACAGGCTGTTCGAATAGATGCATTTCTCCATTTTTATACCATGTCATCCACGTTTTTAATTGAGTATGATTGCGAATATTTAATTGTGATAATACTTCTTTGACAGGTACACAAGCTAATCTCATTTCAATGGCTTTTAACTTTATTTCTACTGGATACTGACTCTTGTCCCCATAAAAAGACACCTCCAAGTGATTGTTAGGTAATACATACCCGTTTTTCAACTTAAAGGTGTTTTTTATTTGTCTCACTCTAGGGGGTCAGTCCCCGAGGCCAGTAGCTTTTTTTTGTTAACTAGATAAATTATCTTGGAGGAGATAAATAATATATTTTATGGTCTCTTAGATCTAGATAACAAAATGTCCCTCGAATTGAGGTAATGATTCATAAAGACTAAGTTATTCCTCATAGTAGTATGCATGACAATTTTTATTAAATTAATGGTTGTATTAATCAATTATTTAACTTCCCCTCTATATATTTTTATAGTTTTTTTCAAAAGACAACGGACCTCCATACACCTATATAGAGGTAAAATAATATACTTGAGCAAAATTAAATGAATTGTTTTTTCTTTTTTATATAATTTAGTACAACTTCACGCTCACCTTCAAATAACAGGTTCAAATGATTAATTTTAGATATAGGTTGCCAGAAGTATGAGTCAACGATCTGGACTTTCTTTTCTCCAGCTAATATCTTAACTTCAAAATAGGTCATGTGAACATCAACATTATAGGTAGTTGACCTATTCTCGTGTATTTTTTTAACTATCTCTACTTGATAACCCGTTTGATTCCATACTTCTCGAACACAACAATCTTCGAGTCTTTCATGTCCTTCGATAGCACCAGAAGGAACAGACCAACGTTTGGGCATGTTGGGTTTCTCTTGGGAGACCATTAATAATTCATCTTTATCATTTAAGCAAATTATTGCAAAACCACAACACGTATTCACTAAGATCTCCCCTTAAAAAACATTATAGGCGTACAGGTATTTCTTATAAATAGAACTTAATCAAACTCAATGATATTCTTAAGTAAGTCCTTTAAAAAAGTTACAGTGTGAGCTTAAACACAGGCGATTTCTTTATTTGGTAAGTGTAACTTTAAATACCACTTCTGTGTCATCTGTTACTTCAGCTCCTTGATAAAATGTACTATGCGAAACACTATGTGCTATAAATCTTTCACTCGTTTCAGGGATCACGACAGTATAATGAGTATTCTCAAAAAAGGAATCGTATAATTGATAATCTTGTTTACCTAAAACAGAAAATGAAAACTTAATTTGATCTCTTCCCTTAGTCATTTTTCTTAATAATTCTTTTTTCAAGTTCCACTTCTTCTCTGCTGACTGTAGACGTAGTAAGATATTTTACATCAAATACAACATCATTAATGACTAATTCTTTCACTATTAAGTCCTCCTTCTCTATTTGTTTCCTTTCCTTAATTCGCCAAAGCTTAACAGGTCACCTCTTTTCTAATATATAACATATCTCTTTCTATAACCCATCTTAAAAAAGAACTCTTGTCTCTGAACCCTAAATATTTTTGTAATGAGTCCATTAAATATCTAACTAACTGACTAACTAAGCTGTTTTATCTGAGCATGCACAAAAGGTGAAAAAAGAAGGATTTCCAGGAACGAAAATACAGTATGAAGGTCATATAGACGAATTAAAGAATATTTTGGAAAATGGAAAGAAGGAAAGATATTTAGAAACAAAAAAACCCTTAGTAAGAAACTGTAGGAGATAAACACGATTATTTTATTAGTAACCGAGAGTAAACACTAATATCCAGATGCCTAAAGTGGAATTAGATAAAGTAAATAGACAAGGAAATGGGACGGGATAAAAATAAGGGATTGAAGGTACCATGGAAGAGGAACTAGATTGGCCAAATAGATATTTAAAGAAGATTCCCAAAGTTTACACCTATATAATAGTAGCAAAATGAGAGGTAGGAAAAAGAAAGAGAATAAAACAACATTTGAAAGGTAAATTCTGTTGAAAGAACGAGAACTTCAAGAAGTAACTCAACATCTAGAAGGATTATTTGAAGATTTAATAAACGAGGATATCACAGAAGAGGAATTTAACTATTTGTCTGATGAGCTTTACAAAAGACAAACCAGACTTAGATATGAGATTGAGATTGAAAATGGGATATATTACAGGAATTATTTCAAATTTTAAAACTAGCTAACCAAAAGGACAAGGGTAGCTTTCTTAAGAGCTAGAAAATCATATATTCTATACATACAAAAAAATAGTTAGTTATAACATAAATTGAGAAATTGATAGGATCTTTAACTATTTAAAATAAGAGTAGCCTTTAAGCAAGAAAAGAGGTTGTTTCTTAGGGGAAGTAATTAAACTTAATAATCGAATCAAACATTTTATTGGTTACATAGACTGTTTAAAAATGACTTAATATTATTTTAATTAAGGTTTTTGAGGTGTTTTTAAATTAAATCGCCTAAAGCTTTTTTAAGAAGAAAGGAGCTTTCACAATGACCGATCTAAAACTATTATTTAAAAATGTTACATTAGGCAATATAACATTAAATAACCGAATAGGGGTTGCTCCAATGGCATGCGCAAGCGCAACTTTTGAAGGGGTGGCAACCAATCAGATGGTATCATACTACACATCATTTGCCCGCGGAGGATTGGACTTATTATTACGGAAGCAATTTATACTGATGACAAGTATAGTCAAGGATATTTTAATAATCCAGGTCTTATTAATGAAGAACAAACACAAGCATGGAAGAAGGTCGTCGATTCTGTCCATCAAGCAGGTGCTAAAATATTTGCACAAATAATGCATGCGGGAGCCCTTTCACAAGGGAATCGTTTTATTCATGAAACAATTGGACCATCTGCTGTCCAGCCAAAAGGGAAACAAATGGAATTTTCTAGGGAGTTATAGAGGAGTGCTTCTCTTGAAACATTTCTATAAATTTAATAAGAGGTGTAGAGAAGGTAGTATCATCCCGATAAATGAAAAGTGTATCAACTAATGAAAATTTTTCGGGAATTGGATAATAAGTAATCTCTTCGAGATGGCTGTATTTTTGTACAATAGACAGAGGAAGTAAAGTAACTCCCAGTCCAGCTGCTATACATCCCATAAGCGCATCCAAGGAACCAAACTCCATAACTTTAGAAGGCCTAACACCCTCTTCATGTAACCAATGTTTAAACTTCTCCCGATAAAAACAACCTTTGTGTAATACTAAAAGTGTTAAATTATCAAGACTTTCTGATTCTAAAGAACGGGAAAGAAACAGGTTTCCTACTAACACTAACTCTTCTCTGAAAACTTTTTTTACAATAAGATCAGGGTGAGATAGAGGTCCAGAGACAAACGCACCATCCAATTTATAATTTAATACGTCTTCAATATGCCGACCAGTAGGCCCCGTCTTTAAGTTTAAATCTACTTGAGGATAAGTAGAATGATACCTAGAAAGAAATCTAGGTAAATGAACGGCAGCTGTTGTCTCCATTGACCCAATACTTAACGGCCCCTGAGGCTCTTCTTCATCTCTCATTATTTGTTTCGTTTCTTCTAAAAGACGAAAAATCTTATCAGTATAGGTTATTAATAATTCCCCTTTTGCTGTTAGGGTAATTCCCTTGTTATGTCTATGAAATAAGACAGTCTGTAAGCTATTTTCTAACTGTTGCATCCGAGTCGTAATATTGGACTGTGCATAGTTTAGCTCTTTTGCAGCCTTTGTGATACTTCCATACTCGGCAACTGCCCTAAAAATACGCAATGATTGAATATCCATGTTTTTTCACACCTATTTTCTATTTGTCATCTGTTAAAGTGATGGCAAAGATCTTTATTTCGAATTATACCATATGGAGAAAAGCGTATATGATAAATATAGAGCATCTTTTGTAAGGAGTGAAGAAATGGATAAAAAAAACCTCTCTTTTTTAATAGGAGGATTACTTGCAATGGCCATTGCATTAGGGATCGGAAGATTTTCTTACACTCCTATCCTACCTCTTATGCAACAGAAATTTGATTTTCCAGAAACCATTGCCGGTTATCTCGCTTCAGCTAATTATGCAGGCTATCTAATTGGAGCTATTTTAACTGGACTATTTTCCATGAAGGGAAGAACGATTCCTATCTTAAGGATAAGCTTAATTATTGGTGTTGCGACCACGTGCTTGATGAGTTTTACGACTTCTTATACGCTTTGGGCAATATTAAGATTTTTATCTGGAGTGTGTAGTGCTATTGTCTTTGTATTGGCCTCAAGCATAGTTTTAGGAAAGCTGAGAGAAATAGGTAGGACGAATTGGGCTGGTTTCTTTTATATGGGACCTGGCTGCGGGATTTTCCTAACCGGCATTTCCATTCCTTTTTTTTATCATAGTTGGGGCTGGAAAGGAGCGTGGATTGGTTTAGCTGGGTTAAGCTTACTTTTGTTAGTTGTTATCTTTCTAACTTTTAAAGAACATCCTGTCTTCCTACATAGTAAAAAAGGAGGCGAAGCTCACCAAAGTACAGCTCCACCAAGAGAATGGTTACCTTTCTTGATAGTAGCCAATGGCTGCGAAGGATTAGGGTATATTGTAACGGGCACATTTATTGTCTCTATCGCCCAAAAAACACCTTCTTTTCATTTCGACCCTTCTGTAATTTGGACAGTAGTAGGTATAACAGCCATTCCTTCTTGTCTATTATGGTCAGCGTGTTCTAAAAGATGGGGATTTATCAAATCGTTAATCCTAGCTATGTTCATACAAGCTGTCGGTGTAAGCATTCCTGTATGGTCATCTTCCTCCTTTAGTTTGCTTGCGAGTGCTGCTATATTTGGAGCTACCTTCATGGGGATTACCTCTCTTGGAGCTACGCTGCTAGGGCAAATGGTACGAAAAAACAACAGCCGGATAATGGGATATTTCACGGCTGCTTACGCAGTTGGACAAATGATTGGTCCTACTCTTGCTGGAGTGCTTTCAGAGGCCACAAATAATTATAATACCTCTTTGCTAGGAGCAGCAGTAATTGTTCTCATAGGGTCTATATTACTTATGTCAGGATTAAAGTATGAAAATAAAAAAGAACTTACTACCAAGTCCCATCGCTTATTTAAATCTTAATACAACTCGTGTAGTTTACTTCATAATCTGGGGGAGAAAAATGAATTTATATAATCGCGTTTGTGAAGTTTTAGATATTAAGGTGCCCATTATACAGGCTGGTATGGCAGGAGACAAAATTACAACAATAGACCTTATCGTAAACGTATGTGAAGCAGGTGGTCTCGGAACATTAGGAGCTGCTTATATGCATCCAGATGATATACGACAAGCTGTGAGAGAGATTCGAAAATACACAAGAAGCCCCTTTGCTGTTAATCTTTTTGCTACTGAAATGGCAGATAATACAGGTGGGTTAGAAGAGGTTCAGCAAGTATTAGACACGATGCGAGGTGTTTTAGATATTAGGCGTGTTGATCAAGAAGTCAAAACTAAAAATTTATTCAAAGAGCAATTTAAAGTATTAGTAGAAGAACAAGTACCTATAGTAAGCACAGCTTTTGGCATTCTTCCGTCTTATGCGATGAAAATAACAAAAGAAAATGATATGAAAGTTATCACAATGGTTACAACCGTCAGAGAAGCCTTAACTGCACAAGAACAGGGTACAGATGTGATTATAGCGCAAGGAAGTGAAGCAGGTGGTCATCGGGGAACATTTGATGTAAATGAACATCCTTATGGAGCTAATATTGGGCTCTTCTCACTTGTACCTCAAATAGTAGATCAAGTAGATGTTCCTGTCATCGCCACTGGTGGAATTATGGATGGAAGAGGACTAATCGCAGCTTTAGCTCTGGGTGCGAGTGGTGTACAAATGGGAACTGCCTTTTTAGCAACACAACAATCTGGAGCACATCCTTGTTATAAAGAGGCTCTTCACGAAAGTAATGAAGAAAGCACGGTTCTCACTAGACATTTTTCAGGTCGTCCCGCACGAGGAATAGCAAATACTTTTATTAAGGAGTTCGAAACCTCTAATATTCAACCGTTATGTTTTCCTACACAAAATACAATTACGGGAGATATTCGAAAAGCTGCAGCTAAGCTAGGTAATAAAGAGTATATGTCTTTATGGTGTGGCCAAAGTACAAGGCTATTAGAAAGAGATAGGACAGCAGCTGATCTAGTGACAGCTACTATACAACAAGCAAAAAATATTTTAAAAACACTCAATTATAGTTAAATCAGCAAACGAGCCTCTTTCTATAGTACTTACCCATTGGATCTATAGAATTGGGCTTTTTCTATTCAATCATTTACTCTAAAGGTATAATAAATGATGTGAAAAAATATTTGAATTGTAAGGTGAACAACATGAGAATTGGTTTTTTTGACTCTGGGATTGGCGGAATATCAGTATTAAATGAAGCAATAAAACATTTTCCGAAAGAAGATTTTTTATATTATGCTGATACGCGCAACGTCCCGTATAGAACCAAGACAAAAGAAGAAGTAAATAAACATGTCCAAACTGTAGTAGAAGATATTCTTAAAGAAGAGGTTAAAGCACTTGTTATTGCTTGTAATACAGCTACTAGCATCTCTATTAATGAATTAAGGTCTATTTACGATATCCCAATAATCGGAATGGAGCCTGCTGCAAAGCCTGCTATTAAACTAAGTAGTTCAATGGATAAAAGGGTGCTTGTTTTTGCTACAGACTTAACATTAAAAGAATTAAAATATAGAAAGTTAATTACCAGAATTGATAAGGGTTCAATTGTTGACCCATTACCTCTTCCAGAATTAGTTGAATTCTGTGAAGACCTAAACTTTAATTGGGATGAATTAAGTACGTATTTCAGAACAAAGCTAGAAGGATTTGATTTAAATCAATATGGTACGGTTGTATTAGGTTGTACTCATTTCCCTTATTATAAGCCTATATTAAAGGAAGTTCTGCCTTCTCACATTCAACTTATTGATGGCGGTAAGGGTACCGTAGAAAGGCTTTCAAGTCTTCTAAACGAAAAGAATTTATTAAGTGATAATGGAACCAATGATATTTCATTTAAATGTTCTAATAGAGATAAGAACTATATGCTAAAGATGAGAAATGCATTAAATGTACTTCAAAATGAATTAAATAAACCAAAAAGAAAGCACCTTAAGTAAAGGTGCTTTCTTTTTATTTCCTGTAATGGGTATTACGTTTAGTTTCAATTTTCAACATATCGATAACATAATAAACTAACTCTACATTACATTTCATCATTTATATGTTTTGTAGAAAAAGAACCAATTTGTCACCACTTTAGGTAACTAATAAAGCTAATCAATTTAACGAGATACTTTATTAGTTACTTACCGTAATGGATTTTATCGGAAGTAAAATAAATTTTATAAAAAATAATCATATTTCATGTTTTATTTTCAATGACACGGGTAAAGTATTGAGATTGAAAGATGCTTTAAAATTGAATAAGTTCTTGGTACTTCAAGCAAACCACTGTTATGCTTTTTTAATAAACAATATATCAGCAGTGCTACAAGATGTTTCATTTTCTATACATAAATAATATTCAAGATCCTCTATATACTGTCCTTTGTTGTTAACAGAATGTTCTTTATAGATACCCTCGCCTTAAAAGAAGAAGCTTATGAGGAAATATAATTAAGACTTTTTTAAAAAAGGGGGTTATAAAATAGGAAATGGGAAAAGTTTCTCAATTATTAGGAAAACAAAGATAAATAGTTTAACTCCTTTTTAACGTGGAAGACAATAAACAAGTCAAAAATTATTAGGAGGAATGTAAAATGGCAACTAATAAAAATAATGACAAAATGAGCCATGAAGAAGCTGGAAGAATGGGTGGAGAAGCAACAGCTAAAAACCATGATAAAGAGTTTTACCAAGAGATTGGTGAAAAGGGTGGAAAATCTAACAACAAACGTAATAACGACTAATTAATTGTCTATAAAATTGAAGCATCATTAAAATAAATAGAAAAAACTACTTCTGAGTTTTCAGGAAGTGGTTTTTTCTAATTTTAGTCTGTATGCTTTATTCTTTTTTAGTTACCATAATCAACGTTATAAGAACCTATAAAAAAGAGAGAAGATCATGTTCCTAATCTTCTCTTTTTCTATATTTCAACTGTCCCCCTTTATAAATAAAATTCAGTATTAAACAAAATCCTGCTAGAAGCCAACCAATAATAGGGGAATAAATAAAAACATTTGTTAATAACAATCCTCCACAAATAGAGATCACCGAAAACATTAATAAAAAAACGTTAGTACCTTCATTTTTATTCATATAAATCACCTCTCTAATTAATCAACTAAGTGAAAAAATAAAAACTTTGAAAGAATTCCATAATATTTCCTAGCTTCTAAGAAATATTTCTCAAGCAAAAAAGGACATTTCTTTTATGCCCTGTTCCCTCGTATCAGCCCCGCCTACGCTAAATACTATGACAGCCACTCATGCCATCCAACCTACACTCAGTATAAATGAAAGCGATTACAAAGTAAAGTAATTAATTAAATATTCTGTTTATTATTTTTATTATATTCAACTTGTCTATTACGAATAATACCAAATATGATGAGATAATTACTCAAGATGATATCAATCATCTCATCTATAATCTTTGAAAAAACTTCTGATTGAGCTCAGGAGTTTTTTGTCTTTTTAATACTGTATACGCCATATATTCTTAGTTAACATAATCAGCGAAAGCCGAAGTTAGCCAATCGCAATGTAGATGTCTATCTTTGACAGCCCTCTCAGTATTTGATACATTAATTAGTTCCGGTAGACGAAAAGCAAAATTAACAATCATTAATTATAAAAGGGGGATATTTAAATGGAATTTGATGTATTTGAATTAGTTGAAGCAAAACGTCAAATTGATTCAACTTTACACAAACTCAGAGAGACAGTAAAAACTTTTGAAGCTAAAGAAAATCCTAATAGATATAAATCCCAAATTACCTTAGCTAAAAGACGAATAGAAGCATTCGAAATTTCAGTATCTCTTATTGAAAGAGAAATAAATGACCTTGATAAAAAAATCTGATTTTCAATTTTTTCTTTGGTTCAAACTATGATTATTTTAGAATTAAGTTTTACATCAGCCCCTAACCTCTTTCCAAAGCTACTAAATCAAAATAGATGGATTCTAAAGCAGTCCAATTGGGACCTCCTTTTCTTTAAATATTTTACATCTATATGTAACTAAACTGCCCGTAGTTGAACAAGGAATAATGTGTACCCTATACATGTTAAGTTTACATAAGTCATCTTAAAGGAACCAAGAAAGCAAAAGAACCCTTCAGGAAAAGGGTTCTCTCGTGGGTGCCTTTAATTGGATATGCAGCTTTTATACATATGCTCAATCAGAAAAATGTAGTCTTTATAGAAAAATGTGTTATTATTTATTTACTAATATTTCTACCTCATGACAAATATTAGCTGTAAAAAGCAGCCTCGCTTGCCAATTGTCGAGATTGCTTTTTATTTTGTTACTTTAACATCTTGTAATAGATTTAAATATTTCGACCGTAAAAGTATACGTTTATGGGCTATCTATAGCAGACAAACCTGGACATTAATAAAATAAAAGGCTATACCATTATGAAATGATGTAGCCTTTTATTTTTAAGTATTAGATGAAATTTGTAAAAATATAATCAGTTTCTCTACAAATATATCATATTCATATGATTAAAGATTCTTTTTTTAATTAGGCACACTTTATTATGATCGAGTCAACATAATAAAAAATAAAGAAAATAAAACAAAGAACTATTTACATACTTAACTTTCCACTTATCCAACCTTCTACAAAATCTTCCAATGAAGGTGCAATCTGGGCTCGATGATTGTTCTCATGATTCCAAACATAAATATCATTTTGGTTTATAGATCTATCTGATGTTGAATATCCAAACATATCACCATTCCCAGCATCTGCGAAAAATAACAAATTGTTAAAAGGGATGTATACGTCCTCCATTCTGTCTCCTAAATTTAAATTTTCTCTTATAATTTTCTCTATAGACCAAATTAATGAGCAACCATAACCATCATTTACACCATTTGTTTCGTACAATAAACTTCTTAATTCTTTTGGAATCTGAATACTAAATAGCTTTTCCAGCACTTCTATGTCCTCTATACTAGCCGGTTCTCCATATACACATTCTGTTGAAATATTTTGTATTAAATCCTTCCACATAGGCTCACCTTCTTTATTAAAAGATTATATGTTAAGTTGGTAAGATAACATATAATTGCTTCGGTAGCTGTGAGAAAATTCACAACTTTAAGATCTGGAGAACGTTATAATGTATTTGACCTTCTTAACAAAGGCTCAGTCTTTCTTTGCATTATATAAGAACAATCATTCTGTAGTAATCTCTGTTCTGCTATGTTCGGAGATTTTTTTCTATGTTGAGAATAACTTCTAGTTGTCATAATGTCTCCTTCCGAAGCACATAGTAAAAAATAGCTTTTGTACCATAAGAAATCTCAGAGGCTCTTTTTATTTCAGAATACACGGATTAAAGGTCTTTTGAAAAATATAGAGGTAACCCATATTCAGATGACAGAGTTTAACCACATGTTTTATAAAAAGGCTTGATGGATTAATTCTTGTATAATGTTTGTTATTGTAATTAAAAAGCAGATCTTATCCAAGGATAAAATCTGCTAAAAAATCAAAAAGAAGTAATGAAAACATCGTGATTTACTCAATGATTCATTAATTAAAGGAAGAATGTCATTCCCAGTAGGACTATTCCCCAGAACTTCTCTTTAATATTATTGTATCTTTTTCCTTATCTATTTTCTTATGAATACGTAAGTAATAGTAGGCATAGCATCCAATTGCAAATGGGATACCACAATATAAAGCAGCCCTGAGAGAATCAACAAAAGCCATACTAACAATGACTACTAAACAGAGTATAAAGCAGGTAATTGGAACAATAGGATACAGAGGTGTACGGAAGTTTAATTGATTAATATCATTTCCTTCCGCAATATAAGCTTTACGGAAATTTAATTGAGATAAGGCAGTTAACATCCAAACAGTGATACCAGCTAGGCCAGCAATCGATACTAAAATTAGAAAAACAGTATTAGCAGCAATGAAGCTTGTTAAGAGGGATAGACATGCTACTAAAAAAGTTACACTTAATGCACGTAATGGCACCCCTTTTTGGCTTAATTTTGAAAAAGATTTTCCAGCGAATCCTTCACGGCTCATAGCCCATAACATTCGTGTGGATGCATATAACCCTGAATTTGCAACCGATAAAACTGCAGTAAGAATAACAAAATTCATCACATCTGCGGCATACGGTATCCCAACATTGTCGAAAACATAAACAAATGGGCTATCCACTGTTCCTGCTTTTCGCCAGGAGATTAAACTAACAAGGATAAGCATGGAAATCACATAAAAAAATACTGTTCGCCAAACTGTATTTTTAATAGCTCTAGGGATTTCCCTATGTGGATTTTCAGATTCTCCAGCTGCAATACCAATCAATTCGGTTCCTTGAAAAGAAAAAACAACTCCAATCATGGCAAAGAAAACACTACTAAATCCATTTGGAAAAAATCCGCCATTATTCATTATGGTAGAAACACTTTGAACTGGATTTTTTGCCCCATGAGTATCAAGAAATCCAAAAATTATACCTGCCCCAATTATAATAAATAATAAAATGGTTACAATTTTAATGCTTGAGAACCAAAATTCTGTTTCTGCAAAACTGCGAGTAGACAGAGAGTTAATAACAAACAAAGAAGTTCCAAAAATAGCACACCAAACCCAAACAGGAATATCAGGAAACCATCGCTGCATTAATAATCCAGATGCTGTGAATTCAACACTTACTGTAACTGCCCAATTCAACCAGTACATCCACCCCACAGTAAAACCTGTTCCAGGTCCTATATATTTTGTTGCATAAGCTTGAAATGATCCTGTCACTGGCATGGATACGGTCAATTCACCAAGGCAAAGCATAACTAAGTACATCAGGAAACCCACAACGAGGTAAGCTAATATAGCACCACCAGGACCCGCCTCGTTGATAATATGACCCGAATTTAGAAAAAGTCCTGTTCCAATTACTCCACCGATTGAAATCATAAATAAATGTCTGCTTTTCATATTTCGTTGAAGCTCATTGGATACTTCTGTTTTTTTACTATGCATGTATAACCCTCTTCCTAATAGTATGATTTAATTATTTTTGTGCTATAAGCAGAGTTCTCCTTTAATCTAAAATTTTAAACGAGCAGATCAGTTGAAGAGAATTTAAAATATGATTTGAATGAATATAGTTTTTTCATAATTTTTAAAATGTCTATGAAAATCTCAAAAAAATATAATTTAACTTTCCTTTCCAAGTTACTATAAGTCTTTTCAATACAAAAAAACTTCGCAAAAATAATAATTCTCTTTTTGCCAAGTTCCATTCTATAAACTAATAACTAAATTGGAGTCTTGTTTTATTTATTTAACTTCACCTAAATAAACTTATATAACTAATATTTTTAAGTTTGATAGGTATTTGATCTACTCTCTTGGAGAAAACCCTATTCTAAAAAATAACATCATACCTGATTTTTATATTTCAATCTTGTTGTTAAAATATTCCATTAACTAAAATTTAATTCATCCACTAAAGGCTATATTATCTAGAATTTTCAGAATTATATTCAGTATATCTGCCGAATAAATAGTTGTCAACGCAGAAATGTATGCGCTATCAAAAACTGGATTGACAACTAATATACCCTTCAGTATATACTAATCTAGTAGTAAGGGAAGCACAAAGGGGGAACATTTTATGAGCAATCAGGTTAAACAAAAGAATAATTTTTCAATGGGTAAGTTAACTTCTTTATTGGTTCTCTTGCATAATACTGAACTGGTGAAAGAAGTTGAACAAGAACTGAACTCAAGGGGTTATAACTATACAGTTGGAAAAGTTGGGGCTATGGAGCTATCAAAAGTAGTTGCTGCTGTTGAAACAAGTGCTAAAAATAACCATATTATAAATGCTAATTCGTATAGGGAAGTCCATGCTCTTTATCATGCCATATTGGAAGCAATTCAGGGAGTAAGTAGGGGGACTTTACAGTTAGGAGATATTTTACGTACAGTTGGTTTAACTTTTTCAATTGTCAGAGGAAATATTGACTCCTCTGGTTATGGTGGAGAATGGATTAGTGTATGTGTCTATGGAACTATAGGTGCCCCCAAAAAAGGGTTTGAACATGATGCATTAGGTTTTGGATTCAACCATATCTAAAAAAATCTATTCAAAGTAGTTTAAATAAATATTTTTTAATTTTAAAAAAACAATTGACAAATTATTCAGATAAAGAGATACTGGTTTCAGATACATTAGTTGCTTTAAGCTTTAGATCTTAAAGTATAGATTCATTTAGCATTGTTAGTTATGTTTGTTTTAGATATTTAAAATTGTATTTAAAGCCCATAGTTTATTCAGTTTAGTTTATAGGGGGCTATATCAAAAAAGATTTGTTTCTTTTTTGATATAGCCCCTTTTTATGTTCAAAAAACAACAAGATTTTTTAATTTAAAAAGGAGTGATTAGAATGTTTGTTCAAATAGACGGTAACTCATTAACGTATGAACAAATTCACCAAGTTATTTATGAAGGTTATTCTGTTAAAATTAGTGATCACGCGCTAGAAAATATCAAAAGAAGTAGAGCTTTAGTGGAGGATAGCATTACCAATAACAAGGTAATTTACGGTGTGAACACAGGATTTGGGAAATTCAGTGACACAGTTATTTCAAAGGATGATTTAGCCGATTTACAAATCAATTTAATTCGAAGCCATGCTTGTGGGCTTGGGGAGCCATTTCCTATAGAAGTAAGCCAAGTTATGTTACTTCTAAGAGCTAATGCATTAGCGAAAGGCTATTCAGGAATTCGTCTAGAAACGCTGCAGTTATTAATAGATTGTTTAAATCAAAATATCGTTCCAGTTATTCCTAGTCAAGGATCACTAGGAGCAAGTGGTGATCTAGCTCCTCTATCGCACTTAGCCCTATTATTAGTTGGAGAAGGCGAAGCCGTCTTTGATGGTGAAAAAATGTCAGGTGCAGAAGCATTGAAATTAGCAGGCCTTCAACCAATCAAATTGCAAGCTAAGGAAGGGCTTGCTTTAATCAATGGAACCCAAGCTATGACTGCTGTAGGTGTGGTTGCTTATATGGAGGCTCAAAAGTTAGCTGACCTTTCAGATGGAATTGCTTCCCTAACATTAGAAGGTTTACAAGGAATTGTTGACGCTTTCACACCAGAATCTCATTCTGTAAGACCTTACCCTGAACAGAAACAAGTGGCCGAACGAATTCTTTCTTACCTTGACGGTAGTCAACTAACCACTACTCAAGGACAAATTCGAGTTCAAGATGCGTATTCATTACGATGCATCCCACAAGTTCATGGTGCTATTCAACAAGTTTTAAATTATGTAAAAGAGAAACTATCGATTGAGATAAACTCAGCAACAGATAATCCACTAATCTTCTCGGACAGTGGAAATGTTATTTCCGGTGGAAACTTCCATGGGCAACCTATCGCTTTTGCGATGGACTTTCTTGGAATTGCAATGTCTGAAGTAGGAAATATTTCTGAAAGACGTATCGAACGATTGGTGAATCCCCAACTAAGTGATTTACCGGCATTTTTAAGTCCAGACCCTGGTCTTCAATCAGGCTTAATGATTACTCAATATGCTGCTGCTTCATTAGTTTCGGAAAATAAGACATTAGCTCATCCTTCTAGTGTAGACTCTATTCCATCTTCTGCTAATCAAGAAGATCATGTGAGTATGGGAACAACTGCTGCTCGCCATGCTTATCAAATTATTCAAAATAGCAGAAGGGTTCTTGCCATCGAAGCTATCTGTGCTGCTCAGGCTGCTGATATTAGAGGTGTAAGTAAGTTAGCTCCAGAAACAACGAAACTTTATTCGAGAATTAGAAAAGTTGTTCCAACAATTACAAAAGATCGAATCTTCTCACGTGATATTGAAAAATTAGCTGCTGATTTAAAAGGGGTTGTAAAAGAAGTTAATTACGAAATGGTACGTTAATGAACGTGTGAAGTCGTTTTTATTATAAAACTTTAGCAAAAACTTATTAAAATATTAGGGTATAAATCTTTCTTTTTCTCAATTATGAGAATTTATGAGATTTCCTGTATAAAGTAAACCCGTATGAAATATGGCCAGATTATAAGCAATTATCTATAAGAATAAATTTGAAAAAACAGTTTAAAATTATTTGAATTAATTTACAGGGGGAAAAAATATGACTACTGAACAAAAAGTAATTAAGGCGCCTCATGGAAAAGAATTAAATACAAAAGGTTGGGTCCAAGAAGCTGTTCTTCGTATGTTAATGAACAATTTAGACCCACAAGTAGCCGAACATCCAGAGAAATTAATTGTATATGGGGGAATAGGGAAGGCAGCTCGAAATTGGGATGCATTCGATCGTATCGTAGCTACTTTGAAAAATCTAGAAGAGGATGAAACACTATTAGTACAGTCAGGGAAGCCTGTAGCTGTTTTCAAAACTCATAAAGATGCACCACGTGTACTCTTAGCTAACTCCAATATTGTTCCTGCATTCGCAAATTGGGAAAAATTCCATGAACTCGATAAAAAAGGATTGATGATGTATGGGCAAATGACAGCCGGTAGCTGGATTTATATTGGAAGCCAAGGCATTGTACAAGGTACGTATGAAACATTTGCTGAATGTGCGAAACAACATTTTAATGGTAGTCTCGAAGGTACCATTACCGTAACAGCTGGATTAGGAGGCATGGGAGGCGCCCAGCCATTAGCCGTTACAATGGCAGGAGGTGTAGTCATTGGAATTGATGTTGATCGAACACGTATTGAAAAACGAATTGAAACACGATATTGTGACGTTGTGTTAGAAAGCTTAGATGATGCTATTGCTTTAGCACAAGAAGCAAGAGACTCAGGAAAAGCGCTCTCGATTGGTTTGGTTGGAAATGCAGCTGAAGTACTTCCTCAAATGATTAAACGCGGCTTTATTCCAGACATTGTAACGGATCAGACATCCGCACATGATCCATTAAATGGATACCTTCCAGTAGGCTTTACTTTAGAACAAGGGGAAGTATTACGTACCGATAATCCTGAAGAATATGTAAGGAAATCTAAGGCTAGTATGGCTGTTCATGTTCAGGCTATGTTAGATATGCAGAAAGAAGGAGCCATTGCTTTCGACTATGGAAATAATATTCGTCAAGTAGCGTTAGATGAAGGCGTAAAAGACGCGTTCAACTTCCCAGGTTTTGTACCTGCTTATATCCGTCCTCAATTCTGTGAAGGAAAAGGGCCTTTCCGTTGGGTAGCTTTATCAGGTGATCCAGAAGATATTTATAAAACAGACGAAGTTATTTTACGTGAATTCTCATATAATACTCATCTTTGTAACTGGATTAAAATGGCGAGAGAAAAAATTGAATTTCAAGGATTACCGGCGCGTATCTGTTGGCTAGGATATGGAGAACGTGCACGATTTGGAAAAATTATTAATGAAATGGTTGCATCCGGAGAACTTTCAGCACCTATTGTTATTGGTAGAGATCATTTAGACGCAGGATCTGTTGCTTCGCCAAACCGCGAAACAGAAGCGATGAGAGATGGCAGTGATGCTGTAGCAGATTGGCCAATTTTAAATGCACTAGTTAATACAGCTGCAGGGGCAAGTTGGGTATCCGTCCACCATGGTGGCGGCGTAGGAATGGGATATTCTCTTCATGCAGGTATGGTTGTAGTAGCAGATGGCACGGAAGATGCGGCTAAACGTCTTGAACGCGTATTAACAACAGATCCTGGTATGGGGGTTGTTCGCCATTTAGATGCAGGCTATGAGTTAGCCATTCAAACAGCCAAGGAAAAAGGCATGAACATTCCAACATTAGACTAAAGGAAACGGAGTGAGTATTATGTCATCTATTACGTATATTAAACGTGCCTCACAACTGATTACAGTTAGAGGTGGAAGTAAAGAACCAAAACGTGCTCAAGATATGTCCGATATCGGTATTATCGAACATGGCAGTGTTGTAGTGGAAAATGGAATGATTACATTTGTTGGATCAGATGTTGAAGCAGAACGCTATGTTCATACTTTGAATGGACATATAAATACGATTGATGCTTCAGGAAAAATTGTTACTCCAGGTCTAATCGATGCTCATACTCATATTGTGTTTGGGGGAAGTCGTGAAAAAGAGCTAGAGATGCGATTAAACGGAGCTAAATATATTGATATCCTAAAGGCAGGCGGAGGAATTCTCCAAACAACAACAAGTACAAGAGAAGCTACAGAAGAACAGTTGATTCAAGAAACCTCCAAACGCCTAAATCGTTTTCTACAATATGGAGTTACAACGATTGAAGCGAAAAGTGGATATGGTTTGACACTGGAAGATGAATTGAAACAGCTACGAGCAGCAAAAAAGCTCGATGAAAGGCATCCTATAGATTTAGTTTCTACCTTCATGGGAGCTCATGCTGTTCCAGTTGAATATAAAGAAAATCCAGACGAATTTGTTCGTTTAGTGATAGAGGAAATGATTCCAAGAGTTGCAGAAGAAAATTTGGCTGAGTTTTGCGATGTTTTTTGTGAAGAAGGAGTCTTTACAATTGAACAGTCCGAGCGAATTCTTGAGGCAGGAAAAAGATATGGTTTAAAACCAAAAATACATGCGGATGAAATTGTTCAATTTGGCGGTGCAGAACTTGCAGCAAAGGTAGGGGCTGTTTCAGCAGACCATTTATTACAAGCATCGGATGAAGGTATTAAGCAAATGGCTAAAAGGGGTGTTATTGCAGTCTTGTTGCCAGGTACAGCGTTCTTTTTAATGGAGAAGCCTGCGAATGCAAGAAAGATGATTGAAGCTGGAGTTCCGGTTGCCCTTTCAACTGATCGTAATCCAGGGTCATCGCCTACTGAATCATTACCTTTTATTATGAATCTAGCATGTCTTACGATGAAGATGACGCCAGCCGAAGTTCTAACAGCATGTACAATTAATGCAGCTCATGCCATTGGAAAAGCTGATGAAGTGGGGAGTATCGAAGTAGGAAAGAAAGGGGACCTTGTTTTATTTGATGCACCGAATTATCAAACGTTGCAGTATAACTATGCAGTGAACCTTGTAGATACTGTCATTAAAAAAGGACAAGTGATCGTGGAAGGTGGGGCTTTATGTGATGTACCCGTACCCACAACTTAATCGTCCCTCTTTTCATTGGGAAAGACAGCGTTCCACTGAACCTAAAGTAAGTGATTGGATCGAGACATTTGAAGTGCAAGATGAAATAGATTTTCAAGCTGTAGATGTAACCGTTTTGGGAGTCCCTCTTTCAAGATCTTCTATTAGTGCCTCCGGGGCAAGTGAAACACCCCTTGCCATGAGACAACTATGGAAGTCGTTTAATCCGTATCATATTGAATATGATACGGATTTGACCCCCTTATCGGTTTTAGATTTAGGCGATGTCAAACAGCATGTAACAGATATTTCACTTTCTCACCAGTATATTAAAGAAGCAATGATTTCAATGCGGAAATATCACCCTCATACACTGCCTATCATGTTAGGGGGAGATCATTCGATTACGGCTATGTTAGTAAAGGGCTGGAAATCGTCGCATCCAGAACAACGTATAGGAATTCTTCAATTCGATACACATTTCGATTTACGCAGTTTAGAAGATAACGGACCATCAAATGGAACACCCATTCGAAACTTGATTGAGAGTGGTACGATTGAAGGCAAAAACGTTTGGAATATTGGCCTGCATGGGCTTTATAACTCGAAATCTCTCAAAGAGTATGCAGATACACACAATATTAATTACGTGACCTTACTTCAAGCTAGAAAAACAGGAATCTCTAATACAGTTGAAAAAGCCTTAGACGATTTAGCTAAGAAAGTGGATGTCATCTATCTTACAGTAGATATGGATGTTCTTGATGTTGCTTATGCCCCTGGTGTACCAGCAGGAACTACAGGAGGAATGAGAACGGATGAATTGTTCGAAGCGATATATATGGCTGGTTCACATCCATTAGTCCAAGCAATGGATATTGTATGTTTAGACCCTCTACGTGATAAAAGTGGAATTACTATTAAAGCAGGAGTACATGTATTTTTAACCTTTTTAACAGGTTTTTTAAATAGGTAATAATATGAATTTTTAACCTTTTACATTAAATAATAATTTATTTCGCTTTATTTGTAAGAGTGATGGTTAACGTGCTCTATTTTTAAAAAGTATCTAATATCGATCTTATAGTCAAACGCTGTATATTATCTTTACAGGAACCTATACAATAAAAGAGAAGAACACATTTGTGATCTTCTCTTTTTTCCATTTAGATAAATTTATTATGTAACATTTTAAATAATATCTATATCCTTTATATTTTTAGGTATTTTTTAGTCTTTTAATATCTGAAATTTACTTCATTCATTAATCTATTTAAAGCAATTTTTAAAATATCATAATCTGTATACTCTTGTTTAGAAGATAAATATCTCTGCCCTTTTTCCATCAATAACTTTTTAATCTGATTACATAAATCAATTTCAGCTTTCAAAAGTTTTATTTCTTTGCTGGTTTCCATTTGTTGATGCACAAAAACAACTCCTTTTTCTTTTGAATGTATAGAAATATTCTATGCTGAAGATAAAGCTCCTTCATTTATAAGCTTATTTTTTGTATAAAAGAGTAAACTTCAGTAGCATTTTCTGTTTTTAATCTGTATGTCATATATATGTTCAGTTAACATAATCACTTTTCTGAAACGCACAATAAAAGGAACTCATTAGTTCAGAAAAAACAATGAAAAATATTACAGTGTTTATCTTCAATTAATAATTAACATATAATACCATGTAAGAATTATAGATACAGAACTATTTTGATCGAGAGGCGATAACAAAATGGAAAACTTTTATTTGTTTGTGATTACATGCATATTTCTAGTTATTTTACCTGGTCCGGATACTGCAATCATGACAAAAAACACTCTAACTGTTGGGAGACAGGGAGGGTTTAAAACGATGCTTGGAATTTGTTGTGCACTATCTATTCACACATTAACTGCTATTTTAGGACTTTCGGCGATTATTGCGAAATCGGTTTTGTTATTTTCTATCTTCAAATATATCGGTGCAGTGTACTTAATTTATTTAGGCATCAAGTCATTATGGACATTGAGAAATAAAGAAAAAGCAGAAACAACTGCCGAAAATAAATATAAGAATAAGTCTTCTTTCAAACAAGGTTTCCTTACCAATTTACTAAATCCAAAAATAGCTGTTTTCTTCCTAACCTTTCTGCCACAGTTCGTGAATCCTGGAAGCAATACGTTTATGCCGTTTCTTATACTTGGGATAACTTATATTGTATTAACCGTCGTGTGGTATTTATTTTATATTTATTTACTTAACCAGATTAGTGCTTTTATGAAGAAGCCTAAGACACAAAAGGTTATCGAAGGAATAACAGGTACTATACTGATAGGATTTGGTATAAAACTAGCTCTAGAAAAGGCTCATAATTAGATAGTTGCGATTTCATTATCGATACGGATTCCTATATAGCTTAAAAACAGAAAATCCACTGGGCTTAATCAGTGGATTTTCTGTTTATTGAACGTTAGTCGTAAAGTGATGATTCATCCATCTCAGTTAATTTGCTCAAAAGAGTAAAAAAATATGTACATACATAAAAAATGAAGTGTATTTTAAATTTATGTTTTGAAACAAATAAAAAAGGGAAAAGAATCTTGATTTTATTCCAGATAGATTTTAGATAAGAAAATGGTTAATATGTGAAACAAACTATAATATCAAACCTGGAGGGAAGGTATGTCAATTAATAAAGAAGTTTTCTATCGCGGTAAACGATTTAAAATCATTCATATTTATAGTTCTGGTTATTGTGAGCTTAGAAAAATTAACGATCCATTTAAAGTAGAACTAGCTTTATTAAATGATATCCTATTAACATGATAATAATTGGAGATATTCTTAGTTAACTAATCAAGGCGTTTAACTTTGATTTTTGTTGTAAAAAACTTATTAATCATTTTTCTGATGAAAATAAAAAGCTAAGTTCTTTATGCTTAAAGGACTTAGCTTTTTATAATATCTGTTAGGGAAACTGGCTTTAGGTAGCAAGCTTTCCTTTAACGTTCTGAAACAAATTCATAGTCCGTAAAAGTATACCTTTACGGACTTTTCTTTTGGATAGAAAATCTATCTTTTTTAACGTTCGTTTAAGTTCTAAAGTTAATTACGAACGTTTATTAAAGATAATACACTTTTACGAACGTTTTTTTGTAGAATAAGAAGAAGAGATCTATAAAAGGGGTGTAAAAATGGAAAACAGAAGATTTGGATACATACGTGTAAGCAGTCAAGATCAAAATGAAGGTCGTCAACTTCAATCCCTGCAAGAAGTGGGTATTTCTCCTCGCGATATTTTCATTGATAAACAAAGTGGAAAAAACTTCAATCGAGAACAGTATCAATTATTGAAACGAATGATTCGTAAAGAGGATATCCTTTATATTCATTCGTTAGATCGTTTCGGTCGTAATAAAGAAGAAATTTTACAAGAGTGGAATGCGATCACAAAAGAGATTGAGGCTGACATTGTCGTCTTGAATATGCCGTTGCTTGATACAACTCAGTATAAGGACAGTTTAGGCACATTCATTGCCGATTTAGTTCTTTAAATTTTGTCTTGGATGGCTCAAGAAGAACGGGACCGAATTCGTAAGCGACAACGTGAGGGTATTGATGCTGCGCTGAATAAGGGAGTATCTTTCGGGCGACCTAAAGCTCAAGTCAGTAAAGAGTTTATTGAAGTTTATAATCGATGGAAGCAAAAAGAAATTACAGCCGTACAGGCAATGAAGGAAGCAAATATAAAAAAGACAACGTTTTATAAGTTAGTAAAGCAACATGAAAATACGCATAATGTGACTACTATATAATTAAGAAGAAACTCGTCTAAAAATTGCTTACTTCTTAGAGATAAGCCTATTTTACACGAGCTTTTTATAATGATTATGAAATAAATGTTAACTTTTAAAACTTATAAACGTTAATAATGAATTTTTCTCTATTTCTACTTTTGTTATATTCCTTCTGTTTTTTGTAAGAAAGAAAGATCCTATAATGAATAAAGCTATTAGTAAAGTTAAAAAGAACTGTGTACATAAAGAATCAATAAAAGGCATTGCGATAAAAATACTAGTAATGCCAACAATCGTGCTGTATGTTAAGTAAGGGAACAGCCACATCCTTATTTTGAGTTTCTCGGGCTGCTCCTTTTCACAACTTTTACGCATACGTAATTGAGAGAAAGCGATTACCAAATATACATGAAGAGCGACTCCTCCAGAAGCATTGACTAGAAACAAAAAAATCTTATCAGGAGAAAGATAATTAAAACCTACGCTAATATAAGAGATAATTGTACAGCCTATAATTGCATTAAAGGGAATTCCTTTTCTATTTACCTTTAAAAATAGTTTAGGTGCATCTCCTTTCTGAGCCATAGAAAATAACATGCGAGAACTTGTATAAAGACCTGAATTTAAGCAAGAAAGTACAGCTATTAACAAGAGAAAATTCATTACTTGAGCTGCTGCTGGAATATTGACGATTTCTAATAGCGATACAAAAGGACGTTTCATCAAACTAGAAGAATCCCAAGGAAGAACTGTTACAAGAATCAGGATAAAACTAAGATAGAAAAGTAAAATTCTATAGATGACAGTATTTGTTGCGGATATAATTGCTTTCTCTGGATGAGGTGATTCACCTGCTGCTGTGGCTACAAACTCGGTTCCCATAAATGAGAACATTACAACCGTTACTCCTAAAAAGACTGAACTGATTCCATTGGGAAGGAACCCATCTCTATGAAAAAGGTTTGATGTTCCAGGTGACTCTACTCCTGATATAAAACCGCATATGATAGCCCCTCCAAGGATTAAAAACAGAACAAGACTCACTACTTTAATTAAAGAAGACCAATATTCAAATTCACCAAAAGACTTGACAGAAAAGTGGAAAAAGCCGGTTTGAAAGTTAAAAAGCCTGAAGAACTGATTATCCCTGAAGAACTTCAACATAAATTTGATGAAATTCCTGCACTGAAAACAGCTTTTGAAGCATTGACTCCAGAACGGCAAAGAGCATATATTATTTATTTTTCTACAGCTAAGCAATCTAAGACTCGAGAATCAAGGGTTGAAAAATGTATGCAGAACATTCTCAATGGAAAAGGGTTAAATGATTAAAGTTATTTAAAAAATAGCCAATTTAAGAAGCCACTTATATAAAACAAGTGGCTTTTTTCTACTTAATTCTTTCAAATATTATGTTTAATGACGTCATTGAATTCTTCTACTTCTTTTCGAATACTAATGGTTGGTCCCCAAGAATCGATAAGGTTGATAGCTTTTTGGCTTGATTGTAAAGCCTCCATATGCTCTCCTTTTCGTAATAACAATTGGGCCATTCCATAGTGGTAATATATTAATTCAATTTGGTTGGCTTTATCTTTTTGATAAAGAAGGCTATTAAAGCATTTTTCTGCTTCTTCAAGCTTATCACAAATGACATAAGCTACTCCTAAATTGAAGTAAGCTTCAATGGTCTTTTCTCCTCCATAGATTAAACTGATTTCATTAGCTTCTTCGTATAACCAGATGGCTGCTTCATAATTTTTATACAGCATAAATAAATCACCGCGCACTAGCAAAATTCTATGCTGAATAACTGGTGTAGTAGAAATCTCCCTAACTTCTTTAAGAATACGTTCTGCTTTCTTAGGATTATTCTTCTTTAAAAAAAGCCTTGCTTTTAAGGAAAGTCCCAAAGCCTTCAAATCGTAAACATCAGAATTGTCTGAGCTTAACTGATCTAGTGTCTTTAGACCGGAATCTATTTGTAGTAGGGAATCATCTAGGTTATTGACCTCCATCAGTGCCCACCCCAATGTGTCGATTCGAAAAAATGCTTCATGTGTATGTTTTCTAAGTTGTTTTGCATAATCTGCTGCTATTTTCCCATATTTAATCCTTAAAGGTAAATTAATTCGACTTAGAAAATGGCTTATACGAATTACAAGTTCAATCAAAAGCTCTTTTTGGTCGGATTTGTTTGCCCATTTTATAACTTTAAGTATATTTAGCCATTCTTTCTTAATTTCCTCCAAATCACGACCAAGTAAATAACTCCAATAAATAGAATCAGGAAGATCTCGTTTTAAATGGTTGTCTAAATACTGGATATAGTATTGGCTCCAACGCTTACGTGCTATATTTTCGAATTGTTTATCTTCTAACAATCGTTGTTCACCATACGTTACTACGGTTTGATGCCCTAAATAATGAATTTTTCCTTCTATACGTTCTCCTTGAATAAGTGCAAATAGTTTCATTTGATCAACAGCAAAATGGAATCTTCGAGCGTCTAGTCCAGCCACTGTTGCCCAACTTTCCTCATCAGGAGGTTTACTGAAAAAACATAACACTTTCCATAGAAGTAAAGTGTCCTCATTACATCGCTCCCACGTACGTCCAAAAAGAAAATCAAATAATTCCAAAAGTGAGTAACCTGCTTTGCCCAGTTCCTCAATGAGTTGCTGAGCAGGAATGTCATCATCTGCAATGTAAGCTATACTAAGCGCGATAGCTTTAGGGTTTCCAGCAGTAGCCGAAATTAGCTCTTCGCGAATTTCACGAGGGCTATTTAATAACTGTTCCATTTGTTCTTGTTTATTTGAAGAATTAGACATTTTCATATGTTGTTGCACTTCATAAGAAAGATAGTTAAGAGCGTCATCTTTTTCCAGACCCTTTAGTTGAATGGTTACCATATCTCTAAAGTTGTTTCTATATTTTTGTTGTAGATTCTCACGAGATGTGAGTAATACTTTAACGCCTTGTGGAAGATTAGTAATAAATTCATAAATTTCACTTTCAGCTGTATCGATACTATCTATAACAAGTAATACGGATTCTTCTTTTGCATAATTAGCCAGTGCATTACGAACCACAAAACGTTTTTCATCAATTGATCGGTTTATTTGTTCTATCCGTCCAAGTTGGTAAGCAATTGTATTTAGAAAGTCACTAAAGGTTAGTCCTTTCCAATCGGCACTAAACCATATTATAGAGTTGAATTTTGGCCAATCCATTTCAAGGTTTTCTACTTCCTTATAATGCTCCTGAACACATGCGTATGCTACTTCAAGAGCAATGGTTGTTTTTCCAATACCAGCCCATCCGGCAATTAAACATAATGGAGAAGGGGAATTTACCCACTGGCGAATTGCCTCTAAGTCAATGTGTCTTCCAATAAAAACGCCTGACCAACGTGTTGGTAAATTATGTATTGTGGAATATTCTTTGAAATTAGCATCTTCAGTCTGCTGTTTATTAGAAAATAGTTGTTTAACTACTTCCTCAATATCTCCATTAAGGGGTGCGCCAAATGAGTTGTCTGCCCCTAATATTTTCGCCTTTCCCAGACATGAAGATACCCAAGCAGGTAAAGCAGGTTTAAGAATAGGTATAGAAGTTGTTTCCATCAGTTTTGAGAACCAATCTATATCTAAATCCGTTTTTTTTAGTATTATCCATATGACACCGAAAAGCTTCCCATCATCAATACGGCCAGGAATATATTTCAAACCCATCTGGCCTATCCAACTTTTAATTGTATTGGATGATACACCTAATTCATTGGCGACATTAGCTATATAAGATTGTCCTAGTGAGCTATCTTCGCCTTTTTTTCTTTTAATCTTATAATCAGGGTGAAGTTTTAGTTCTTTAACACCCAAAGATAACAGTTCTGCAAATTTCTTCTGATCTTCAATTTCAGCCATAAGAACTTTACACCTCCTATTAGCTTTATTTTAACGCTATATCTTTTTTTGTATATAAAAAAGGAAAGTACAGTGCTACTGTACTTTTATACAGTACAAAAGGCTATTAATAATGTGATGTTAACAGGTAAAATTAGCTCATGTAATAAAAAACTTCAAAATGTATGCACTTACATAATAATAGAAATATATTTAAGATACAGTCAAGTACATTAGAGGTTTATGAGTTAAAAATAAATTCATATTAATTTTCACGTTATGGATTTATATAGAAATTCTATTAAAGAAAGGAAAATTATTGATGAATAACAACTTACCTAAAACTATGAAAGCAGCTGTCATGCACGGCACAAGAGAAATTAGTATTGAAACACTACCTATACCACAAATTGATGATAATGAAGTTTTAATTAAAGTAATGGCTGTAGGGATTTGTGGCTCAGACTTACATTATTATACCCACGGTAGAATTGGTAAATACAAAGTAGAGAAACCATTTATCCTTGGACATGAGTGCTCAGGTGAGATTGTAGCTATTGGATCATCTGTTGAAAGATTTAGTGTAGGTGACCGCGTAGCCGTTGAACCAGGAGTAACCTGTGGACATTGTGAAGCATGCAAAGAGGGAAGATATAACCTTTGTCCAGATGTTCAATTTTTGGCAACACCACCGGTTGATGGTGCCTTTGTTCAATATATAAAAATGCGTCAGGATTTTGTCTTTTCAATCCCAGATACCCTTTCCTATGAAGATGCTGCCTTAATAGAACCTTTTTCAGTTGGCATTCACGCAGCGACGAGAACAAAACTTCAGCCGGGGTCAACAATTGCTATTATGGGAATGGGACCGGTAGGTCTAATGGCAGTGGCCGCAGCGAAAGCATGTGGAGCAAGTACAATAATAGCAACAGACTTAGAACCATTGCGTCTTGAGGCAGCAAAACGAATGGGGGCAACTCATGTTATTAATATCAGAGAGAAAGATCCTCTTAATGAAATTAAAAACATTACCGATAACATAGGCGTTGACGTTGCGTGGGAGACAGCAGGAAACCCAAAAGCATTACAATCTTCATTAGCTTCACTTCGTCGTGGTGGAAAATTAGCAATTGTAGGTTTACCTCCTCAAAGTGACATTGCACTCGATGTACCATTTATTGCCGATAATGAGATTGATATATATGGTATTTTCCGTTATGCCAACACTTATCCAAAGGGAATTAAGTTTCTTGCTTATGGTGCAATTGATACAAAGAACCTTGTAACAGATAAATATGCGTTAGCTGACACACATGAAGCGATGGAGAGGGCACTGAATTTTAAAAACGAATGTTTAAAAGTTATAGTGTATCCAAACGAATAATTTTGATTTAATGGAATAAAACACTAAACTTGGAAGCTAGGTTTTAATTGTTATTTATAACAAAATTCTTTGACTTCTAATTTTCAGATGCGGATTTAAAAATAGAACAACTGCAAGTAGTCCGCGTCTGTTTTTTTTAAGATTTAATGATTAGAAAAGAAAAAAGAGTAGTTCTTCCTCAGGCTTCACTAAGTAACAATTGTTTTATTAAAAGAAAAGGTCCATAAGCGGATTTTATATTGGTTTTCTTAACATATTTTTGAAAACGCATTCTGGGGGTATTGCCTATGTTAAACGCAGAACAATCACAAATATTAGAGACTGAAAATAAAGACAAATCTAGTTCTACTACTAGGCTGTCCTGGTTAGAACGGTTTGGATATGGATTGGGAGATATGTCATATAATATTGTTTTTCAATTCGTTAATGCCTATCTACTTTTCTATTACACTGATGTTGGAGGTATTCATCCTGCAGTTGTTGCGACATTGTTTTTAGTAGTACGAGTTCTGGATGCTATTTGCGACCCTATAATGGGAGTTATTTTAGATAAAACTAATACACGTTGGGGAAAAGCAAGACCATATTTGTTGTGGGTCTCACTTCCTTTTGCGTTATTCACTATCCTATGTTTTACCAACCCTCACTTAGGGTCAACTGGAAATATTATATATATGTATATTACCTATATCTTACTAGGGATGACTTTTAGTATGCAAACGATTCCAGTTAATAGTTTAACAGGACGAATTACTAATAATGTTCAGGAACGTACGGTTTTAACGACTACTCGTATGATATTAGTTTATGTAGGAATACTCCTCTCCATTTCATGCGCAACACCTCTTGTAACAGCTCTTGGAGGAAGAAATCAAGAACTTGGATTCCAAATGACTGCGCTAGTCTATGCTGTTGTAAGTATAATTTTAAATCTATTTAGCTTCTTTACGGTACGAGAGCGTATTGTTCCTAAAAAGAGTAAAAAACATGGGCTTAAAGTAACTTTATCTGTTTTGTTTAAAAACAAGCCACTACTAGTATTAGTTTCAGCTTTCTTGGCATTTGCTATCGGTTTTAATATTAAACTTAGTACAATGGTTTACTATTTTACTTACAATGTTCACCAAAAAGAATTAGTATTTTGGGGCACTGTTTTATTTTTTGGAGCTGCACTAATTAGTAACTTATTTATTCCTTTATTCTCCGATAAATGGGGTAGAAAGAGTGTAATGATTGTATCAGCTAGCGTATCTCTTATTTCATATATAGGACTCCAGTTTACTTCTTTTGATTCAGTTACTTTAATTTTATTTTGGTTGTTTGCTTCAGGATTCTTTACAACCCCACTAAACACACTAGCTTGGGGAATGGTTGCCGATTGTGTAGATTATGCTGAATGGAAAACTGGAGTTCGAGCAGATGGTGTTGTTATTTCCTTAATGAGTTTTACTAATAAGTTAGGAGTTGCGCTTGCTGGCTCATTCTCTGCCATTTATTTGGGTATAGCAGGTTATGTAGCTAATGCAGAACAAACCGTAACTTCCCTAAATGCTATTAAAAATATGAATGCTTTAGTGCCAGGAATTTTCATTTTACTGTCTGTATTAATAATATGCTTTTATCCTTTAACTGAAAAAACATACAAGAAAATGATTTTGGATTTAGAGAAAAAATCTAAGTAGTTAATTCAATTTTAAAATTAAGTAAATGAGTGTGATATAAGTGCAAAATAGTATAAGTGAAAATGCTTCAGTTGTTTGTGTAGGAGAATTATTAATTGATTTCTTTTGTAGCGATATTAATTCTAATTTAATAGAAGGACGCCAATTTTTAAAAAGTGCCGGCGGAGCACCAGCGAATGTATGCGCAACCATAGCCAAACTAGGGGGGAATGTATCATTTAGTGGTAAAGTAGGTAAGGACCCATTCGGTTACTTTTTAGAAGAAACCTTAAATTCATTAAACGTAGATACTTCCATGCTTGCTTGGGATGAGAAAACAGCAACTACCTTAGCCTTTGTGTCCTTGCAAGAAAATGGTGAGCGAGATTTTGTATTTCATAGGGGAGCTGACGCTTTAATGACATTGGATGACATTGACCTAAATGAAATAAATAAAGCTAAGATCCTTCATTTTGGTTCAGCTACGGCTATGTTAAATTCTCCATTCCGTGAAACTTATTTAAGTCTTATATCTAGTGGTAGAGAGAAAGGAAAATTTATTTCTTTTGATCCTAACTATCGAAGGGATTTATGGAAGGGAAGATTAAGTGATTTCATCTCAATTGCTAAGAAAGCTATTGCTTTAAGTGATTTTGTAAAAGTAAGTGATGAGGAATTAGAAATCATCACAAGTATTAAAGATCATGAATTAGGTGTTGATGCCCTACATAAAATGGGAGCTACAATTGTAGCAGTTACTCTTGGAAGAAAAGGAACATTGATATCTAATAGCAGAAAAAAAGAACTAGTAAAGAGTATTCCTATTAAGTCAATTGACTCTACAGGAGCTGGCGATGCTTTTGTAGGTGCAACTTTATTCAAATTAGCAAACACACAGAATATCAAATCCATTGAAAATGATTTTGAGCAGTTACTCGACATTATTACATTTGCAAATCGGGTTGGAGCGCTTGTATGTACAAAGATAGGAGCAATTGAGGCAATGTCAAGTATTGAAAAAATGGAAATTACTAGCGTGTAAATAACCTAGCAGTAACAATTCAATACCTAAAACACACAGTACAAAAGCCACTTATCATTATACAAGTGGCTTTTTGCTACGTTAAAAGTACTTCTATTAAAATGACACAATGCTTAACGTTCAATCTACTCCTTTTGATTGGCCATTTTTAAATCAAGGGTGTGGATCTTTTTAATAACTCGATCAAAACGTAGTGGCTGAGATTCAGCTGGGAAAACGTAATATTCATATTGGTCTCCTAACGTACGGAAGAATGGTTCAAATAAACCAGAAACCAGTAAGCCTACCATTTTCGTATAAGGAGAATCTAGACGATATGAGTGAGCTGTATTAGCCGGAACATGAAGAAAATCTCCCGGGTTTAACACAATTTCTTCGCCATTTGCCCACATGGTCATTTGCCCTTCTAAGCAGTAAAATGTTTCCGTATGATGTTCATGGTAATGATCCACAATACGATCTCCTTTAGGACCTTCAGATGAAACCACAATAAACTGTCCATTCGTATTTGTCTGTGCTGCCACAATTCGATGAAGCTGGTCACCTGTTAAAAGACGATCACCTTCGCCAGATTCAAGAACGTATGAAACTACTTTATCAGGACGTTTTGAGTTTGTTACAAGTTTAGCTTCAGTCTCTATAGGTTTCTCGTTTAATACAAACTCAATATCAGAGAATGCTGCAGCTTGTAAAAAGCACTTATAAGATAATTCTTCAGCATACGGCGGATGCTCTACATGCTGATAAGGTTTACCAATTTCAGCATAAAAGTTAGCAACTTTTTCTGCCATTGTATAGGAAACAAAACGAGTACGATGACTCTTCATTTCATAGCTGTGCGCTGTACCTGCTGGAATATGAGCATAGTCACCTGATACAAGTAGGTGCTTTTCTCCATTAAGGATAAGTTCTACTCTTCCGTCTAGAACTAAAATGCCTTCATGGGTTTCTTTATGAAGATGAAGTGGGAAAGAGTCTCCTTTTCCCCCTGAAAGCAAGACGATTTCAAACATATTACCTGTACTTTCAGCGTTAGCCATAATGGTTGCTACTTGTCTGCCAAATAAGTATTTAGGACCTTTGCCATTTCGTAATAAATAAGGCATTTGTTTTTTCGGTAACTTACTAATAATTATTGTCATGTTATTTCCTCCTTAGTAGTAGACCAATCTACATATAAACTGGACTGGTCAGTCTACTTAATTTAATATAAACGAAAAGATAGCAAAATACTATCCTTTTTTAGTTAAAATTAATGGTATTTGTTGAGAAATAAGTAAAAGTGGCTGTTTATCTTTGTGGGCAAGCGAAAACATAATACCACCTTCAATCATTGAGTTTATAGTCATTCCAAGCTGTTCTGCTTCTTCATGTTTAAACCCATGTTGAATTAATTTTTTCGCAAACACATCTGACCAACTCTTAAAAACGTTAACACATGTACATCGTAAAGGTTCGCTTATTAAGGCTGTTTCACTTGCTAATAATCCTACAGGTATTCCTTCAACGCTTTCTGGATCATTAAACTGTTTGGACGTTATTTCAATAAAATGCTGAATAGCTTCAGCAGGATCCAAGACTTGAGCCATACTATCTTTAATTTGTTCTTCAACAAATCTACCTGTATATTTTACTGCTTCAATAGCCAATTCTTCTTTACCATTTGGAAAGTGATAATAAACAGATCCTCTAGGGGCTTTACTTTCCTTGATAATTTGATTTAGACCTGTAGCATGATATCCTTGAAGTTGAAAGAGGTGTGCTGCGGTTTTAATAATTCTTTCTTTCGTCTCACCTTTACTGTTCATTTCATTTCCTCCTAATGATTATGAAGACCAATCGGTTTAATTATAGAATTTGATGAGCAAAAAGTCAAAATTCTGTTTCTAACTTCTGTAATACTCCCGCCAACACATAGCCACTATAAAAAGTTACTTGTGCTAAACAAGTGGCTTTTGTTACAAAGAAAAAAGCTACTCATTTGAGTAGCTTTTCTAAAAACACATACTTAAGGGTATATAAAGAATTGGGGTTCCTATACGTTTAATTTGCTCAAAAACTGTAATTTTATACTTTTTTGTTCAGAACCCGTTGATTTAACGCTTAATAATACGCCAAGATAAGCTTACCTCAGTTTTTAAAATCCTCTTTCTCTTTCTGTTCCTACATGCAATTGTTCTTCTTTTAGCTCGTTACGATCTTCTGCACTTGTTGGTACATTTTGTTCATGTTCACGATGTTCTCCATATAATGATTTCTCATAAATGGAGTCACCTTTCTCGAAAGGAGAGTTCTCCCTCTTTTCTAAGAAAGAATTTGTTTTTCTGTCGCTATTAGCTCTTACTAACAATAACACTTTTCCTTCTTGCAGGTCATCTGCATAAGGCTCGGCTTGGGTAACAGGAACGCCTAAGTTAATTAAACGTCTTTCTACTTTTTCTTTATCTCTATGATTACCTTTATGCTGCTCTGGGGAAAACACATGTTTAATCTTATCCATAATCGATTCCTCTTGACCGCTCTGTTTCGTTGTTTCAACCTTTTTTACATCAATTCCTTCTTTGCTTTCTACTTCTAAATAATCCTCTTCGTCTATGTCTTTACTTGTTACTAAAGAAAGGTCCTCCTCTTGAAATCCTTGTGTTTTTAAATTTTGAATAGCTGTGATAACAGCTTCTTCATTTTCATACGCGCCTATCACGTTCTTTGTCATGGGTAGTTCCTCCTTTTATTATAGAGAATGCTTTATATGAATCGATTCATTTATGTTATTTTTAATACCACGATTCCTTTTTCTGAAACGTTCAAAAAATTAATTAATTGGTGTTTAAATGAAAATGAGCTGGGAATATAATTCACAAGTTAAAAAAATTTAAGGAGGAATCAAGCATGGCAAAGAATAAACAAAATGAAAAAATGAGTAGAGAGGAAGCTGGACGAAAAGGTGGAGAAACTACTTCGAAAAATCATGACAAGGAATTTTTCCAAGAGATTGGAGAAAAGGGTGGAAAAGCTACATCTAAGAATCATAACAAAGAGTTTTTTCGAGAAATTGGTGAAAAAGGCGGAAAAGCTAGCAATAAAAATTCTAACAATTAAAACCTCTACAAAAATAACTTGTTCAGGTACTGATTTATACACATAGGGTCTTCAAAAAAATACGATGACACGGAGGAATTGAGACATGACAAAAAAATTAGCTATGCACGAGACGCTAGAAGTTCATGAAATCTTAACGCTTAAAACATCGTGTGTAACAAAAGGTACAGCGATGTTGGAGCTGGTAGAGGATGAAAAATTAAAAAAGATTCTTGAAGAAGACGTACAAACGTCTACTAAAGCGATTGATGAATTACAAAAAATCTTAAAGAAAGCTCAATAAATAGGAGGAATCGAAGAATGGCTACTAAAAGTACGCTTACTAAAACATTAGACGACCTTGCTATCGCAACTGATTTATTATTATCAACTAAAAATGGTGTACGAACATATGCAGTAGCGCTTACGGAAACTGCAACACCAGAAGTGCGCAAGGTATTGAAAAAGCAATTAGATGAGACTATTGAACTTCATGGGAAAATTGCTCAATATATGATTGATAATGAAATGTACCATGCCTATGATGTTGAAGAACAAGTAAACCACGATTTGAAAAAGGCAGATAAAGCATTAGATTTAGCAAAAGGTTAAAAAGTACTCTCCCATTAATGGGAGAGTACTTTTTACATAAAATCCAATTTGAAATTGAATGTTATATTAATACAAGGTTGATATATAAAACCAAAATCCTGCTTTATAACCTATAACTAGAGCTATGTCTTTCAAAAACAAGATAAATCATTAATTAGTAATTATTTCATTAGGAATAACACATTCTATCTAGCCGTTGAAGTGAGCACATAAAGCAAATTTATTGGATTTGCTTTTATGATTTATTTTCAAGGTATATTCTTTTCCTTTGTATACCTAATTAATGACCGAATAATTGCTTCTTAAATAGAGAAAAATAAGAAAAAAGAGGTGTAACATGAAAGAAAAAAGAGAACCACAATTTAGAAGTGGCGAGCTAGAAAATGCGGAACTGAAAGGCTATTATGGAATGGATCCTGAAACTAGCCTTCAATCTGTTAATTTTGCCACGACAGAGAACCCATACTTAAATGAGCATTACCAGGAAGATTCTAAAGAAAATGAATAAAGGTTGAAGAAAATAACTGGGCTTTATTTCTTTTCTGGAGTTACGCATTTTTATTAAGTTGACAATAGAAGAAGATGCAGATATCGTGTTTCAATTTTCATTATTGTAACTTCTGCACCATTCTTACTCAACACATAGACACTATAAAAAGCCACTTGTTTAAAACAAGTGGCTTTTTGCTACATTGAATACATTAGATAATTCACGTATTATTCCCATCACTATTATAACATAGTTAATGTATCTGTATAATATATTTTGGTCTTAATATGACTAAAATATATTATACAGTTGATTAAGAATACAATATTAGCCCTCTACATTGTATAACCTTGTTTGCTCAACTAGACATCTTCTTCGTTATTCATATGGGCATATCTTATTTTCATTTAAAAATAGGACTCTAAACAAGAAAAGGGATGACAGCTTTAACTGTCATCCCTTTTCCTACACATGATAACAAGGAAATGAAACATGTAATTCCACTTTTTACAGCGTAATTTGTTTCTTCCTTTTATTATGGTTATGGGTTAAGAAACTATACATCCATCATTTACCATGTATACACCTTTTCTACAATAGGAAACTTAAAAGAAACAAGGAGGTGACACAACATGGCAAACAACAAAAGCAGCAACAACAACGAATTATTAGTATACGGTGCTGAACAAGCAATCGATCAAATGAAATATGAAATCGCTAGCGAATTTGGTGTAAACCTTGGTGCTGACACAACTGCACGTGCAAACGGATCAGTAGGTGGCGAAATCACAAAACGTCTTGTACAAATGGCTGAGCAACAACTTGGCGGCGGACGTTTCTAATCCAATTTTATAATGATGGCTGAGGGAAGAATGGATCTCTATTCTTCCTTTTTCCATGAATAAAAGAGGATTTGCCAATCACTAAAGATATACGCTTTTAATGTCTTCTCAATCTTTGATTTTAGAAAACATTAAAAATGTATGTGTAAGTCACTAAGTCTATATTCTACATCATAATGTTCATTAACAATTGAAATCAATGAAGCAAGACGACAATTTTCATCTACTTGAATCCCTAATAGATAATGGCAAAAAGCAATTTGAGTGAGCGTAATTAATACACGATCCTTTAGCTCCTTTTCCTCCATATATTCATGAACTAATTTATATAGACTGTCTATTCGCTTCGTAATTGAGTCACCTTCAATTACAATAGCCTTGTTAAATTTAGAAATACCCATTTTCTACTTCAACTCACTTTCATTCATCCATTTTATAAACTTAATATCTTCTAAGGGATCAAAAAGATACCTCTCATTAAGAGTCACTAAAATCGTCTTCTATAATAGAGATAGATGAAAAAAGAAGAATGACTTAGTCATTCTTCTTTGCAAGATAATATAAATATACACCCCATGGACGAATTATATATTTTTAGAAGGTTGTAAGTGATATAGATTATTTTTTAATGAATTTAACAAGCATATGTGCAAGATGATGCTGTTCTTCCTCGTTTTCAGCTTTCCACAACTCATGTAACAAGTATTGCTCTTCGTTTTGTGGCTCCTCATGTTTGGCGAGATAATCAGCTGTTTTTTTAGCTGCCAAAGTTAATTGGTTATCATTTAATCCTAATTTTTCACCTTTTGTGACTTTATCTCCTAAGTCCATTTTAAATTCATTAAAACTAGAAAGAATGTTGTCTTTCTTCTCTTGACTCATCTCATTTAGTTTATCCTCTACTTTGTTTTCAACGGTTTCAGTATTACTGTTCATTTTTTATTCTCCTTCCGATTAAGTAGTAATGTTCTTATAGGGTAAGTCCCCCAATTACAGGTATGTAAACACTTGATTCCATTTCAATGTGCTGTAGTAGACATAGCCCTTCCGAAATGAATAAGAGTATGCAAAAAACACTCAAACTCTCCTTTATAGCGTCTAAGATAAGCTATTTTACTTATATTGGTAGAAAATATAAAGTTTACTAGAATATTTTTTTATCTTTTATCTCTGTCATTAATAAAAATCCAATTTATTTAGTAGTGATTCTGAGGATGAAGATTGTAGTACGTGGAAATTCTGTAATCATTCAATCTGACATATTGCCAGTACATTATAAGTTGGCATAAATATTGCAAGTTAAATAAAGCAACTAACCTGAAATTTAAAGGAGGTAATATGAAAATAAAATTGATTGATTGTTTATTTAATTCAATTTTGAAGACAAGGAGACGAAAAGACTATGACTATGAAAGTGCCAGTAGAAAATTTTGTAGAGTTATATGTTTCTCATCAATTCTTGCAGTCATTCCCATTTTTAAATCATATCTATAAGGATATAACATTAGACACATGTTTAGATTTTATAGGTACTAAACAAAAACAAGGTTATCAATTTTTTGCCCTCTATCATGATACACACATTGTAGCTTTGGCAAGCGTTAACTGGTGTAGGAATAAGAAAAACGTGTATTTACAAGGACTAGTTACTGAATCATGTAGTGTTTTTTCAGATCAATATATAAAAAATGCTCTTCTTGATTCCTTATATGAATGGATAACAAACAAGGGAGCTGGATCTTTGCAAGTAGAATGTCTAGTTTGAAGATTTAATTATGTCTTTAAGAGAGAGAAATTAATGCTTATATACCACTATATTAAAGTGAAAACAGCAGCTCCTGAGAGGACTGCTCTTTTTTATGTCAATAAATAAACTCTTTACATAAAAGTTATCAATAATTATGTAATAAAGCATAAGTTATGCAAATATGGGTAAGACCCCGAAAGGTATATGCAGATAATCAGTAAATTAGGCATGAAATTATCTTGTAGATAAAGCTCTTGCAACTTGGTATAAAAATTGCATTATTCTTAAATGAGTCAGAAAATTTAAAATAGGAAGAAGTATCCCGTTTTATACAAAAAATATCTACTTAAGCTATTAACATCCGTATTTAGAGTGAGTAGAAAACGTATGTATGGGCTTATCTATTTTTTTCTATTAGCAGGGGGAATGATAAGTGAAACAGGTAGAGTTGAAACGTTCATTAAAGTTATGGTCAATCGTATTTCTAGGAGTAGGATATATGACACCGATGGTGGTATTCGATACCTTTGGCATTGTAGCTGAAAAAACAAATGGACATGTACCAACAGCTTATATTTTGGCCTTAGTGGCTATGCTTTTCACAGCCATAAGTTACGGAAAAATGGTTAAAGTTTATCCGGTAGCAGGATCAGCTTATACATATACTCAGAAAACCATCAATTCGAACCTTGGTTTTCTTGTTGGATGGTCATCCTTGTTAGACTATTTGTTTTTACCCATGATTAACGCTGTTTTAACAAAGATATATCTTTCTGCACTTTTCCCTAATATCCCATCTTGGTTATTTATTGTAGGGTTTGTAAGTGTAGTGACGCTTATAAATTTATTTAGTGTTAATGCTACCGCAAACTTTAATAATTTCTTAGTTACCTTTCAAATATTGGTTATCATTATTTTTGTGATTTTAGTTGTCACGGGAGTATCTCGTGGGGAAGGAACAGGCAAATTTTTTTCTATTCAACCTTTTTTTCAACCAGGTATGCAGCTATCAAGTTTAATATCCGGAGCTACGATTCTTTGTTTTTCATTTTTAGGGTTTGATGCAGTAACGACACTGGCCGAAGAAACAGCTAATCCAACAGTCACTATTCCGCGCGCGATATTCCTAACAGCTCTTATAGGAGGTATATTATTTATAGGGGCTTCCTATTTTACACAGTCCTATTTTCCTGATATATCGCGCTTTAGCGATCTTGAAGCAACTTCTCCAGAAATCGCTTTATATGTAGGGGGGAAATTATTTCAGGCTTTCTTTTTAGCAGGAACTGTAACAGGAACTCTAGCCTCCGGGCTATCGTCACATGCGAGTGTATCCCGACTATTGTATGTAATGGGCCGTGACAATGTACTGCCAAAAAGGTTTTTTGGCTATATACATCCTCGTTGGAATACACCCTTTTTAAATGTTCTATTTGTAGGGGCTATTTCATTATCGGCAATATTTTTTAATCTGTTAACGGCTACTTCTCTAATTAACTTTGGGGCCTTAATTGCCTTTACTTTTGTAAATGTATGTGTAGTTGTACATTATGTAATAAGAGAGAAGCAACATAAAACAATACGGGGATTTATAAACTACCTCGTATTACCGGGGATAGGAGGAGGAACAGTGGTTGTCCTATGGATTAACCTAAGTGCAGACTCCCTCATATTAGGTCTTATCTGGGCAGGAGTCGGTCTCATTTACCTGACTTATCTAACAAAATTATTTACTTGTAAGCCTCCTCAATTCCAGTTTGAAAAAGCGAAAGAATTGTAAGCGTTTACTATCGGAATAATGTAATTGCAAATATGTAATTAGATGTTGGGACTTATTATTATGTTGGAGATTAATTTGCCTTATGAGTGATTTATATAAGAGGAAATATTTAGTTCTTGTGAAAATAAATTTTATAAAAGGAATTATTTTATAAATAATGAAAATTTGCTACAGGAGAAAGAAACACCGATTGTTTATTATTATTGTATTGCAACAGATGATTGTCGATATGACTTTTCAATTATTTACTCAAATATGTTTTGTGGAAAAGCCATGGTCATTTTTATACAAACAGGAAATATGGCGCTATTATGTAGCGATGATATGGAAGATGAGGAACTACAGATAGAAAAGCTAGGGATTAAGATAGTAGATATTATTCAGTGCAAGACATTTTTACAGCTAGTTTTGCAGCAGATATAATTCTTTAGCTCCTATTGGAGCATCCAGCAGGTAAAATGAAAGGGGATTATAATATGATTAGTCATGAATTTATTATGAGTTCATGTTATGGAGTTATTGAAGATATACTCATTCAAATTCACTCACAAATATATGAAGGGAAACCTTTGTTTACTATAAGGAATAGCGAAGGAAATATCGAAACTGTAAGGGTTAAACTAAGTGGAAAAGTACATTCTTTAGAGGTGCAAAAAGGAGATCGTGTAATACCTGGTATGGTACTTGCCTTTGTTAAAGAGGATTCCTTTTTAATTGAAAACCAGTAAAGAGGAAATCTGCCAGAGAGGAGATGAATAACCATCTCCTCTTTTCCCAGTGAGAGGAAATATTACAATTACGATAGATTCAATAGAAAAAACAATTATTTTCATATAATCAGATTTTTCAAATGATAAAATAAGGAGATAGAAGGAGGAACATCTATGTTTTTACTAGATAAAGAGAAAATAAGACCAATTATTTCAATATCAATTGATTGCCCTGAAGAGGGATGGCAACATCAACTGAAAAATTACTCTGATCCGTTTCTTTTCCTTATGAAAGACAGCCAACTATTTTCTTATATTCGTTTGAAAGATTTTTTATTAACTAATCAAACGGAGCAAAGTACTACACTTATAGACTTAGTAGAAAATGCTGTTTCATTAGAAAATGTATGTAAATTAAATGAAACAATTTCGTTACCTCTCCTTTTTCAAATTATTGGAGAACCTATAGCCCTTGTTAAAGATAAACAAGAAGAAGTCATAGGTTATATAAGAAGGGAAGACGTATTAGTTGAACTTTTTAAGCAAGAAAATAGACATAGTTTTGATTTATTAAAAATCATTCTCGCCTCTATTCCTATGGGAATCTTTGTAGTAGATCAAGAAAGAAAAATTGTTAATTGTAATGATTCAGGAATAAAAATGATGAAAATGATCCGTGAGGATGTAATGAATAAGTCTGCTAAAACCCTTTTTAATGATGAACATATAAATACTGTATTTTCATCAAACGAGACCATTTTAAATGAACTCGAAATTACTGATAAAACAAGTGTCCTAGTTGATTATAGTCCAATTACAAACTTTAATCAGAAAGTGGAAGGGGTTCTTATCATTGTTCAAGATTTACCAATGGTTGAGAAAATGGCTATGGAAATTGAACATATAAAAAATTTAAATAAAGATTTAAATGCCATTCTTTCCACCATATATGATGAGATCCTTGTCGTAAACAATAAGGGGGAACTCATTCGTTACAGCGATAGCTTTATTTCAGAGTTCTGGCGTAGAGACTTAAAAGATTTTATTGGAAAAAATCTAATAGAATTAGAGGATAAAGGGTTGTTCAGTCCATCCGTAACTCGTTTAGTTATTGAACACAAGAAGAAAGTTTCCATCGTACAAGAAACAGACAATGGTAAGAAAATTCTTGCAGTGGGAAATCCTATTTTTGATGAAAAAGGAAAAATTGAACGAATTATCATCGCATCAAGAGATATTACGGAAACTACTAAGTTAAAAACTGAACTAAGGGAAATTAAAAAGATTTCAAATCAATATAAACAGGAATTGGATACATTTAAGAGTAAAAATAAGGTTTTTGAAAAATTGATTTATTGTAGTTCAAAAATGGAACGGGTTGTAGAGCAAATAAATAAAATTTCTAATTTTTCTTCTACAGTTTTAATCTATGGTGAGTCAGGAGTAGGAAAGGAAGTTATTGCTCAGGCTATTCATCAATTGGGAAGCCGATCAAACCAGCCATTTCTAAAATTAAACTGTGGGGCTATTCCGGAGAATTTACTAGAAAGCGAATTATTTGGTTACACTCAAGGATCTTTTACCGGGGCTGATAAAAATGGGAAAGTAGGTTACTTTAAGAAAGCAGATCAAGGTATCCTGTTTTTAGATGAGATTGGTGAAATGCCTCTGAGCTTACAGGTAAAATTACTCCGGGTTTTGCAGGAACAAGAGGTCATTCCTATTGGAAGCACAAGGCCTATACCTATTAATGTACAAATTGTTGCAGCAACGAATAAACGTTTGGAGAAAATGGTTGAGGAAGGAACATTTCGCGAAGATTT
The DNA here is from genome assembly GCF_023715685.1 of Priestia aryabhattai. NCBI lineage: Bacteria > Bacillati > Bacillota > Bacilli > Caryophanales > Bacillaceae > Priestia > Priestia aryabhattai. Next base: position 5,546 of record NZ_JAMBOQ010000001.1, on the reverse strand, counting down.
GTTTTATCGTTTAAATGTTATTCCCATTTATATTCCTCCTTTACGTGAGCGATCAGAAGATATTCCCTTATTAGCCTTTCATTTTTTACAACAATTAAATAAAAAGTACAATAAAAATTATCATTTGTCGCCGGATGCACTTAACTTATTAGAGGTGTACCCATGGCCAGGTAACATACGTGAGCTTCAAAACATGATTGAAAGATTAGCTGTGTCTGCTGATGATTCCACTATTGACGGTGACTTTGTAAATGAATTTTTATCTGCCAGTCATCATTTTAAAAAAGCAAAACCAACATTTACTCAAATTATGCCACTTCACGAAGCACAGAATTATGTAGAAGAACAATTAATTTTGTTAGCAATGAAGAGATATAAGACCACCACCAAAGCAGCAAAGGCTCTCGGTATAAGCCAGTCTTCTGTCAGTCGAAAATATCAGAAGATTTTAATTGAACAACAGGAAAATAATTCTTTATAGTTTTATTATTTCGTAGTAAATAAGCGATACAGATGTAAATCTGTATCGCTTATTTGTTTTTTATACATCTGTACATAAAGTATGCATCTATGCATACCTAGAAGCAAATTTCTGATGAAAAATTCGGAGAAACCCTACTTCTTTTGCCTGGCATAGTTCTTGCAATGTTCATAACTAAAGGGGGGATTAAACATATCAATACATAATAGAGAAAATTATGAGATAAGAAAAATCGAATTCTATTAACTTGTATAAAAGGAGCATATAAAATGCAGAAGCATATCACGTTAAATACGGTAATACCAGGACCAAAATCCCAGGATCTATTAGACAGAAGAAAGAGAGTAGTTCCACGAGGAATTAGCAATGGGTGTACAGCCTTTGTTAAACAAGCAAATGGCGCCCTTGTTGAAGATATGGACGGTAATAAATTTATTGATTTTGCGGGAGCAATCGGCACAGTAAATGTTGGTCATTCCCATCCTCAGGTGGTAGAGGCCCTCCAAAAACAACTAGAAAATTTTATTCATACAGGTTTTAATGTCATGATGTATGAATCCTATATTGAATTAGCAGAAAAATTAACAGAACTGGCACCCGGAAATTTTCCAAAACAAGCAGCTTTTTTTAACAGTGGTGCGGAAGCAGTAGAAAATGCAGTGAAAATAGCTAGGAAATATACAAAAAGACAAGGAGTTATTTCATTTACACGGGGATTTCATGGTCGTACATTAATGACAATGACGATGACAAGTAAAGTTAAACCATATAAATATGAATTCGGTCCCTTTGCCCCTGAAGTATATAAGGCTCCTTATCCATATGAGTATCGTAGACCCAAGGAAATGACTGAACAGCAATATAATGAATTCATAATTGAACAATTTGAACAATTTTTAGTAACAGAGGTTTCTCCCCAAACAGTGGCTGCCGTTGTTATGGAGCCAGTACAAGGAGAAGGTGGCTTTATTATTCCGAACAAAGCATTTGTACAACGAGTATATGAAATTTGTAAAGAAAACAGCATTGTATTTGTTGCCGATGAAATTCAAACTGGTTTTGCAAGAACAGGAAAACATTTTGCTATCGAGCATTTTGATATTGCTCCTGATCTCATTACAATCTCAAAATCAATGGGAGCTGGAGTGCCAATCAGTGGGGTTATTGGTAGGAAAGAAATTATGGATGTATCAGAACCCGGCGAATTGGGGGGAACTTATTCGGGAAGTCCACTAGGTTGTCGGGCAGCATTGGAAGTCTTAGAAATTATTGAAAAAGAGAATTTAAATAATCGAGCAAAAATATTAGGAAAAGAGGTGTTGAATAAATTTCAATATTTATCTGCTCGTTTTGAGCAAGTTGACGGAGTTCGAGGTCTTGGAGCAATGTGCGCGCTGGAAATCGTAACAGATAAGCATACAAAGAAACCAGATAAAGAAACGACTCAGAAAATCGTAAAGGAAGCAATAAATAGAGGGCTGCTCTTATTAAGCGCAGGTATATTTGGAAATGTGATTCGTATTCTAATGCCTTTGACAATAACAGATGAACAGCTTAAGGAAGGTTTAGCAATTTTAGAAGAATCAATAGAAGCTGCAGTAGCAGTTCAACATATCTAAGAGAGGGGAATAAAAATGAGGATCGATAGCACCGAAGCAAAAAATCAAGTATTTAGCATGTATATTGATGGAAATTGGATAGGTAGCGAATGCAAAGAATTAAGGAAAGTAGTAAACCCAGCCACTCATGAAATTGTCGGGCTCATTCCTCAAGGAGGATTTTATGAGGCTAAACAAGCTGTAGATGCTGCTTACCAGGCCTTAAAACAATGGAGAAACAGAACAGCTGAAGAGCGTAGTCAAGTATTGATGAAGTGGTTTCATTTAATTGATGAATGTAAAGAAGAGATTGGAAAAATAATGACCCAAGAACAAGGAAAGCCGATAAAAGAAGCAATTGGTGAAGTTATGTATGCCAATAGTTTTATTTCTTGGTACGCTGAAGAAGGAAAGCGAATCTATGGAGAGACAATTCCAGCTTCACATCCTGATAAGCGGATCTTCATCCGCAAAGAACCAGTGGGAGTTATTGCAGCCATTACCCCCTGGAACTTTCCAGCAGCTATGATTACACGAAAAGTTGCACCAGCCCTCGCAGCAGGTTGCACAGCAGTTGTAAAGCCAGCCAATGAAACTCCATTAACAGCTTTAAAATTAGCCGAGTTGGCTGAAAAAGCCGGTATTCCAAAGGGAGTGTTAAATGTTGTAACTGGTAATTCACAAGAGATTGGTAAGGCGTGGCTAAATGACCACCGAGTTAGAAAAATAACTTTTACAGGGTCTACAGAGGTAGGAAAAGTACTAATGAAAGGTGCTGCTGAAAATGTAAAAAAAGTCTCGCTTGAATTAGGGGGGAATGCGCCTTTTATTGTAATGCAAGATGCCAACTTATCAAAGGCGGCAAAAGGATTAATTAACTCTAAGTTTCGGAATGCTGGTCAAACTTGCATATGTACAAATAGAATATATGTACATGAATCTAAAGAGGATGAGTTTATTGAAATCTTTAAAAATGAGTTAGAGAAGCTAAAGGTAGGGAACGGATGCGAAGAGGGAACAGATATTGGACCATTAATTGATCAGGCAGCAGTAGACAAAGTAAAGTCGTTTATTGATGATGCATTGTTACACGGTGGAGAAACTGTCTATGTCGGTACTAAGCCTGAAGCAAATGATGGATTTTATTACCCACCTACTATTATTAGGAACGTACAAGATCATATGTTATGTGTGAGAGAGGAAATATTTGGTCCCTTAGCTCCTATTACTACATTTAAAACCGAGGAAGAAGTTATTCAACGAGCTAACAACACTAATTATGGGTTAGCAGCTTATGTTTTTACTCAAAATCTTAGCCGTGCTTTTCATATTAGTGAAGAACTTGAATATGGAATTATTGGGTTAAATGATGGGTTACCTTCAGTAGCACAGGCACCTTTTGGAGGCTATAAAGAAAGTGGTTTAGGACGTGAGGGCGGTCATCATGGGATGGATGAGTACCTTGAATTGAAATATATATCAATCGAGTTGAACAATGAAGGATAGAAAGGAAAAACTTACAATGAGTAATAATTTGCACGTTCAATTGTAGAAGCAACGACTCATTATGAAGATTATGAATTAATTGCTTCCCTTTTGAAAGGATTGGGAACAGCAATGAAAGGCATTGAAGTATCTACTATTTTACCTGAGCATAGAATGCAAGAGCGTGGATGGTAAATATATTTATTTTCACTCTATTTGATGAAACGAGCTATATCTTCCACCTATATAATGAATGATAATCAGTCATTTGAGATTATAAATAGCTACTATTAAATGAAAAAGAGGGGTCCATATGAAAAAAGAACTTATAAAAATGGAAAACACTTCACATCATGGGGAATCAGTAGAGTTAAATAATCCCTTAGAGGAATTTCAAGAAACGTTAAAAGAAGCTATTAGTTATCTAAATTATCCAAAAGAAGTATTTGAATTTTTGAAGAAGCCCATGAGGTTTTTAGAGGTAAGTATTCCCGTAAAAATGGATGATGGTACTACTCAAATATTTCAAGGATATCGTGCCCAACACAACGATGCAACTGGCCCGACAAAAGGCGGTATAAGATTTCACCCAGATGTTACAGCTGAAGAAGTTAAGGCACTAGCAGGGTGGATGAGCTTAAAATGTGGTATTACTGACCTTCCATATGGAGGAGCAAAAGGCGGCATTGTATGTGAGCCAAGAAACATGAGTTTATCGGAATTGCAAAAGTTAAGCAGAGGGTATGTAAGAGCCGTTAGTCAAATTGTCGGACCAACGAAAGATATACCTGCACCGGATATGTATACAAATTCTCAAATTATGGCCTGGATGCTTGATGAATATGATCACATTCGTGAGTTTGATTCTCCTGGATTTATCACAGGTAAACCATTAGTGCTTGGTGGATCAGAAGGACGAGAGACTGCAACTTCTAAAGGAGTCTTATATACAATTCAATTAGTAAGTGAAATAAAAAATATTCCTATTAAAGGCATGCGTGTTATTATCCAAGGGTTTGGAAATGTAGGGAGTTATTTAGCTGAATATTTACATGAATTAGGCGCAAAAGTAGTAGGAGTTTCAGATGCATTGGGAGCATTATACGATCCGCAAGGCTTAGATATTCCCTATTTAATGGAAAATAGAGATTCTTTTGGTGTTGTAACTACTCTTTATAATGACATAATTTCAAATCAAGAACTATTAGAGAAAGAATGTGATATATTAATTCCTGCTGCAATCGGGGGGGTTATTACAAGAGAAAATGCGGAGCGCCTTCAATGCCAAATTGTTATTGAAGCTGCCAACGGTCCTACTTCTAAGGAAGCTATTCAAATATTGGATAAAAAAGGAATAATGGTTGTTCCGGATATTCTCGCTAACTCTGGAGGTGTTATTGTTTCATATTTTGAATGGTGTCAAAACAATCAAGGTTATTACTGGCCAGCAGCGCTTGTTGATGAACGTTTAAAAGAAAAAATGACAGAAAGCTTTTTAAACATTGTCCATACAGCGGATAAGTTCGGAACAAACCTAAAAGTTGCAGCCTATATACAAGGAATTCGAAAAATAGTGGAGGCTTCTCGTCTTCGAGGATGGTTTGAATTTTAAGAACTCAGAGAAAAATAAAATCATTTTATTATAAATAGTGATAGCTCTGGGGGCAGATCATCGATAATTAATATTCGATTATAATTAATAGCAATAATCGGGAAAACTTTAGAGTTTTTATTGGATAACGAACGTTCGTTCGTATTCGGTAGAGAACGAACGTTCTTTATTTTAGAAGTACTTTCAATGGATTATGGGCAGCTACCAAACAGAGTTATTATTTATATCGATATGAAGTCGTTCTTTGGTGCGAGACGTTAATCTCAAAAGTTAGGCTAATAACCTAACGGGGAGGGATTGATCTCAATGGAATCTGAATTTAGATTACAAGAGATACAACTTTTTCAGTGACAGAAGGAATGATTGGGTA